>JANPBU010000030.1:0-221909 GCA_031430595.1 Acidimicrobiia bacterium | reverse complement strand
CCGCTGAAAGACCCTCGTTTGTGAACCGGCCACGGGCAACCCCCGCGGCCGGTTCGCGTTTGCCCCAGGATCTAGAGGCTCTACAACAGCAACTAAGGTGAGGGGCCTATCCGCCCTCGTAGCTCAGGGGATAGAGCATCGGCCTCCGGAGCCGAGGGCGCAGGTTCGATTCCTGCCGAGGGCGCAATATGTCTGATGTGATTGTCTCTCAGTTCATCCGCAATATGCCCAAAGTTGAACTGCATGTTCACCTTGAGGGCTCAATGAGCCCGGCAACCATTGCGTTGTTGGCCGAGCGTCACCAGGCTGACACGTCGCACATTTGGCCCGACGGCCTTCCCGAGCAGTTTAGCTTTGACGGTTTTCCTGACTTCGCGCGACAGTTTTGGTTTGGCTTGAAGCTGTTAAAAACCGGTGCCGACCTAGAGACCATCGTGGTTGCGTTAGCCGAACAGCTCGCTTCAAACAATGTTCGCTACGCCGAAGTCACGTCGACAGTTCACACGCACCTAGAGGCCGGAATGTCACCTTCGGACTACGGTGCCGCGTTGACCCTTGGTCGCACACGAGCCCGCATTGAACATGGCGTCGAGCTTTCGTGGGTTATCGACATTCCCCGTGATCTTGAGGCGGGTGACTCGACAACGACCGGCGATTTTTTGGCATCTCGTCATGCTCCTGATGGTCTTGTAGCGGTCGGTCTTGGCGGGTACGAGGTTGGCCTTCCACCGGAACCTCATGCCGCTCAATTTGCACGGGCTCGTGCACTGGGGTTGCATTCGGTTCCGCATGCCGGAGAGACCGAAGGTCCACTGAGCATCATTGGTGCACTCGATGTGCTTGGTGCAGAGCGAATTGGTCATGGCGTTCGCTGCCTTGAAGACCCCCATCTTGTACGTAGGCTCGCTGACTCTGGCGTCATGCTTGAGGTGTGCCCTACGAGCAATGTGTTGCTTCATGTCGTTGAAACAATCGAAGATCATCCGGTACGTGCACTTATTAGTGCGGGCATTCGAGTGTGCATAAACACCGACGACCCGGGCATGTTTGCCACTGACTTGAACACCGAGTTAGCGCTCGTTCACACTGTTCATGGCGTAAGCGAAGCAGAGCTCCTTGGCATGCAGAGCGCTGCACTCGATGCTTCGTTTGCCAGCACTGAGGTTCGAACAAGCATTGCCACTGAAATTCGGGGAGCCACGGCTACACGGTGACGCCTGCAACGTCGGCGCGAGCCACAGCCGTTGCAATCCACACGTGGTCAATACTTCGAAGCATCGAGATATCGCCGGTTGGTATTGCGAGGCGGGCGCAGGCATGAAGCAGGGTTCCATGTGCCGACCAGTTCACAAGCGGTTCTCGCCGCAATAGTTCCGTAAGATCGGCAAGAACCGCCGGTCCACCATCGAGTACAGCAAGCTCTTCGATCGACGACACCACAACCGACGATCGAAGGTCGTTCAGTACGTAAGCGCGAAGATCTTCCAACACCGTTTCGGGGCTGGCGTGGGCTACGTAGGTGCGAATGGCTTCGCCTGCCCGAGTGCCCGAGATGGTTCCACCATCGATCAACGCTTTGACAGTTTCGGCGAGGGACAGCACCGAGCCGATGGATCTGTCAAGGTCGTGCAGGGCATACATTGCTGACTTTCGAACGGTAGCCACCGGATCTTCAAGAAGCATCATGGCCATTTTGCCAAAACCCCATTCGACGGCGAAGCCTGCCCCCAACTCACGAATATTGCTATCGATATGCATACAGAGCAGTTCAGCAACCGACTCGCGTTGATCAGGGCGAACACTTTGGCGATCAACGCGCCTCAAACGGTCATGAACCTCGTCGGCCAACATGTTGGGGTCAACTACGGCTGCAACCAATTCCTTCGTCCACGGGATCACTACGCGCTCAATTGAGCGAATCATCGGTGCAAGCGGCGCGTTTTCTTGGCTTGCGGTGATGAGGCCAGCAACGTCAACCATCCACCGCTTCATCAACACCCCAACTTCACCGGGCTCGTCTGCTGCCATTTGAAAGTAATCAAGAACGTCAGCGGTTGCGATTACATCGCCAAAGTCAACCAATCGCCGAAGCACAGCAATGGTGGGGTAATACCGAAGGGCTGCCACAGCTTCTTGGGCAACAGACTCATCAGGGTCGAATGTTGCAGCCAACAATTTCGGTTCAGCTGTCACTGGTTCATCCCAAAGCAGACAGTGGGCCGCGGCCCGACGAACCTCAGCATCGTGATGGCCTAGAGCTTCAATTTTTTGTTGCTGCCACCATGGTTCTTCAAAACCGAAACCCATCGCCAGTAATGCTTCTGGCAACATCGAATGTGTTGGATCATCGAGTACCGATTGGACGAGGTCCGATTCGGTTCGATCCATCAGAGGAAGCGCTGCAACCATGAGATCGGGGTCACCACTCACCCACCAACGACGCAAATCGTTTCCGGTCGGATGATTCGCTGATTGGGTGAGTACCGTAATTGCACTTCGACGAACAACCTGATCGGTGGTTGGCAATTCACCAGGAACCCCTATGAGGGCATACAGCGGCACCAGCGAGCGGGGGTCATCGATGACGGCAAGGGTATGTTCAACCTCTTTGCGATCGTCGTCGGAGATAAGCGGATCGGCTAGTTGGCGCATAAGGGCTGGGCCAACCGAGCGGTCCATTGCTTCGCGGGCAGCCTCGTGTTGCAGTCGATCCATCGCCCCAGCCTGGCACGCCGGGCAAGCGGGCTGACCCAAAGCATGCTGAGTTCGCGTAGCCTTAATGCACTGTGAACCCTGTGATGCGCGTACAAACCTGGCAAACGATGGACGAACAGGCGAAGTTGCAGCTGTTACAGCGCGGTACCACTGCGATTTTCGACCCGAAACTCAGAGAAGCGATTACCTCGATCATCGAAGACGTTCGCTATAACGGCGACGAAGCCGTGAGTAGGGCACTTCGCGACTTTGATGGGGTTGACGTTGCCCCAGATCGGTTGCGGGTAAGCATCGACGAAATAGACGCTGCAGTTGCCTCGCTAGAACCCGGCGTTGTTGCTGCCGTTGACGACATGGTGAGCCATATTCGACGATTTAACGAACAGGTCATGGCCAGGGTTGGCGGCTCGTGGCGATTCGAATCAGAGCCCGGTTTGTGGGTTGGTGAACAGGTCACGCCAATTCACTCGGCAGGGCTGTTTTGTCCGAGCGGAAAAGCCAGCTACCCGTCAGTCATGGCCCAAGTCGGCGGACCCGCAACAGTTGCTGGTGTTCCTACCCGCGTGGTCATCACTCCACCGGTTCCGGGCAACCCAGACGCCCCAGTTGACGCCGCAACCCTGCTCGTGGCCCGTCGTCTCGGAATCACCGATATCTTTCGAGTAAACGGCCCGGCTGGTGTTGCGGCAGTCGCGTTCGGGACCGAGTCAGTTCCCGCTGTAGTAAAAGTGGTCGGTCCAGGGTCTCCCGCTGTAGTATGCGCGCAGATTGAAGTGCAACGATACGGCTGCACAACCATGATGCTGCTTGGCCCCACTGAATCAGTGATTATTGCTGATGAGTCAGCAGACCCCATTCGACTAGCTGCCGACCTACTGAACGAGGCCGAACACGGAACCGACTCTTCATCAGTACTTGTACTTATTAATACCGACGGGCTCGCTGATGAGTTACTTGCGGCGACGCAGTTCGAACTCGCCAAGCAACTTGGGCTGTTGCCAGAGGTTCGCCAGGCAGCTGCCCGAACATCACTTTCGGTAAACGGAGGTTGTGTGGTTGTGAGTTCCCTCTCCGAGGCCGCCGATGTTGCCAATGCGTACGGTTCAGAACATCTTCAATTGGCGACGGTAAACCCTGACGATGCGCTGGCATTGATCCACTGCGCAGGCGAAGTACTCCTCGGCCAACACACCACATTTGCAGCCGCGAACTTCTTGATTGGTTGCCCCGCTTCTCTGCCTACCAGTGGGTTTGCCCGGGTATCGAGTGGTATCACGGCAGACGCGTTTCTCAAACGAACAGCTATTGCCCGCGCTGATGAAACCGCCATGCTCCGGATGGCGCCCAATGTCATAGTGCTCGCTGAGCACGAGGGTTTCCCTGCCCACGCGAATTCTCAAACCGTGCGGCTGGTGCAGTAGATGTTCATTACCTACGCACAAAACTATGAAGACGTTTTCTTGCATCGGTGTTTTCAGCACCTTGATTCAGGTCGTTGGATCGATGTTGGTGCATGGGTTCCTGAAATCGATTCGGTCACCAAAGCGCTGTCGTTACGTGGCTGGACCGGGGTGAATATCGAGCCGATTCCCCAATACTTTGACCAACTCGTGGCACGTCGGCCGAACGACATCAACTTACAGTGCGCTCTGGGCCGAGAGGCTGGAACCACCACTATCAATCACATTCCACAGACCGGGCTGAGTACGGTTCACGCTCACTTTGCGGCGGAAGCCGAGCAACACAGAGGTGTTACATCTGAGCGGGTCAAGGTACACGTTCGAACGCTCAACAGCATTTATGAGAAGTACTTCAGCGAGGTGGACGTTCACTTTGTGAAAATTGATGTAGAGGGCAGCGAAGATGATGTGCTCGCCGGCTTCGACCTCGAACACCATCGCCCGTGGCTACTGATCATCGAATCGAACCTTCCAAATTCCACAGTGCAGTCATATGAACACTGGCAACCTCGGGTGCTGGCAGCGAACTACGAATTCGTCTTTTACGACGGGCTCAACCGATGGTTCGTCGCCAAAGAGCACCAAGAACTACGCCAACACTTTGAGTTACCGCTCAATCTCTTCGATCGGATTGTGACTTCGGTTGCCCATCATCAGGAAGCAGCGTTCAATACCGAGTCTGCTGAGCAGGCCGCTAAGTACGAAATAGAGCTTGAACGATTCCGAAAAGCAGCCATCGAGGATGGGGCGCAGATCCAGCGACTCAGGGCACAGCTGCAGGGCGAACAAACTGCGCTGAGCGAAGTTCGATCAAGCCGATCTTGGAAGGCTACGGCACCCATAAGGCGTCTTACTAAACGGCGATCAACGCAGCGATAGTAAATGTTTATCTTTTCGTACCCCGAGTCGCCGCTGTTCTCCGGAACCTCCGTCGTCACGGTGTTGAGCACTGAACCGATCACATCAGTACGAAACGCAAAAGCCCCGAACGGCTCCATCAGGGCAAAAGCTGATCTGAAACGAACCGAACCTTGCGCCCAGCTTCCTGCGGTCGTTCATGTGCCTGTAACCGAGGCATGGGGCACAACCTTGATTGTTGTAAAAACACCAGAGGTGCTCGGTGGACATCCAATTCCGCTCTGTCACCGTGCCGGCAGCACGTTGTGGATTTCGCCGAGCGAATCGTATGTGTGTGGCCGCCACGTTGTTGAAGCAGTCGCTGGCGGTCAGTGGTATCTCGTTGGAAGCCACACGAGTACCGACCATATCTGGTGGGATTTGGCAGACTGGGGTGGGTCGATGGCCACCACTCTTGCCGTCGAAAAATCACTGGGTACAGACGATTGTGGTCTAATTGTCGTCGCGCACACCGGCCAAGTAGGCATCGAACGAGCAGTTACCTACGCCCGTACCTTCGGACACGATGACACGTTGAGGTTTGCTGAATCACGACAACTGCCCGATGAACCAACTTCAGACTGGAACTTTGCCCCACGCAAGATCGTCATCGATGACTCGGGTGTCGGGCATGTGTTTGATCAACTTGGTCGAAATCCAGCGGCTCAGTTGTACGCGACAATCGGGAGCACTTTTTCAGCGAAGGCTTCGACCAAACATCGACGAACCGTCTCGGCGATTTCTCCGTCTCCGGTTCCGAACGCAGCCACGGCAACCTCCCTCTTGCACCTAGTCACTTACACCGCAAGCGGGTCGCTTGACGGGTTAAAAGTAATAAGTGCGCGTACTTCATCGAAGCAGCGAACAACAACCGACCTGACGATCGTCAACGCGCCCGAATCAGATTCGTCACCTTCGGTTTCGTTGATGCAACAGCACCAAACCCGGAATACAGGTTTGGCAGGGCAAGGTACCTTGTCTCCATGATCATTTGGGGTTTTCGCGTTATCTTTCGTACGCTTTCCACCGGGGTGTTTCTTTGCCCGCAAGAAGGCGCCGATCGGCCGTACCGGCTTCGTTCAGCTCAACGATTTTTTACCCTGTTCTTTGTTCCACTCATACCGCTGAAGAAACACGGAAACGTTGTTGAATGTGTCAGTTGCACCGCCCAATACGACGAGGTGATACTCACCCGCCCAACAGCTGCGGCACAGGGAAGCAATTGGGCCGAGGCGATCCGCGCATCAGTTATTTCGGTCATGCGAGTGGGCGGCCACAACGCAAAAAGCCAAGAGCAGGGTCTGTCTACAGTCAACGAGTACTTTCCTACCTATACCGAGTCGGCGCTACTCACCGACCTCGCTCAACTCGATATAGCCTCACTTCCCCAGCTACTCAGTGCTACGGCTGACTACTCGCAACCCGGATATTCAGAGGGCCTGGTTGCCCGCCTTACCCTCATTGCATTCGGCGACACCGGTCGCCTAAGCGAGGAACAGCGCAGGTTGCTCATGAACATTGGCGGCGCACTCGGGATGACCCCGGCGCACACCCACGGCACCATCGATTCGGTGTCGAACCAAATCTGAGAGCAAGTTCCGTTTTTAGTCCATTGCCCGACAGGCGGTCTGACGGTTATTCGCCGGGGGCTTTCGGTTCCTTCGGAAGCCCGAGTACTCGCTCACCGACAATATTTCGCTGAATCTCGGCGGCTCCTCCCCAAATAGTTTCTGATCGCGAAAAGAAGAACGACGACATCATTGAGCTGGTCGGGTAACCGTCTCGACGTTTGATGCGCTGGTTACCGGGCCAGGCACCTGATGGGTGTCCGGCATCAATGAGCATCGAAGACGCACCGTTGATATCGAGCGCGAGTTCCATTGCATCGCGGTGCATTTCTGACCAAAACATTTTGTTGGTCACCCCAAGAGCGGCCATTGACGGATCTTTGCGGCCAGCCAGGGTCGTCGACAACGAACGAAGTCCGTTGATACGAAGTATCTGAATCTTTGAGAAGTACTGCATCAATCGCTGACGAATCTTTGCGTCGGTGATGGTGCCGTTTGCGGTCGCCATATCAACCATCAGGTTGTATTCATCTTCGAATCTTCGGTAGCTCGTTGTTGCGCTCATACCGCGTTCGTGAGCAAGGGTCGCGTTCGTAACCACCCATCCGTTATTGACACCGCCAACAACGTTGTCTTTCGGGCATCGAGCGTTATCGAAGAAGACTTCGTTGAACTCCGCTGTTCCGTCTGGTTGCACGATCGGACGCACCTCAACACCTGGCTGGCGCATTGGTACGAGTAGATAGGAAATTCCTTTGTGTTTCGGCGCATCGGGGTCGGTGCGAGCGAGCAAGAACACATAGTCGGCATGTTGAGCACCGGTCGTCCAAACCTTTTGACCGTTAATGACCCATTCGTCACCATCGAGCACGGCACTCGTTTTCAAGCTCGCAAGGTCAGAACCCGAGTTCGGCTCAGAGAAACCCTGGCACCATCGAACCTGACCCTTCAAGATCTGCGGAAGGAAGTGCTTCTTTTGTTCTTCAGTTCCGTATTGAAGAATGGTGGGACCAACAAGGGTGTCGCCAAAGAAGTCGGCTCGCAACGGGGCTTTCACCGCAGCAAACTCTTCGGCCAACACCACATTTTCCATGGTTGAGAGGCCCTTTCCACCATATTCCGTCGGCCAAGCTGCGCAAATCCAACCGCCGCCGTACAGCTTGGCTGGCCAGGTTTCATTGAATTCTTTCCGCGCATCGGCGGAAAGTTCGAAATCGTCATCGCCCCAACCCGCAGGTAGGTTCGAAGCCAACCATTCGCGAATTTCAACCCGAAAGGCTTCGGCTTCAGCGGTGTAATCAAGCGTCATCGACATAGTGATACCCATGTTAGGCAACAACCGAACCTGAGTACCTATTCGGGTTTGCGAAGCCGGCCGCAAGACGCCCAACCCTTCGCCGAAGTCGTGTGCCACAGGTTCACGGCGGGGTGATTCTGACTGGGGCGATTCTGAGTCGGGCGATTCACGCCAGAGATCGGTCATCGAAAATCTGACCTGACCGCAGTTCGATTCGGCGCGTCACAGCGACTCGTTCGAGTAGCCGACGGTCGTGCGAAACAAGCAAAACGGTGCCGGGAAAATCTTCAAGGGCAGCTTCAAGCTGTTCAATGGCGGGAAGATCAAGGTGGTTGGTCGGTTCGTCAAGCACGAAACAGTTCACTTCGTTCGCCTGAAGCAGGGCCAACGTTGCTCGGGTTCGTTCGCCGGGTGACAGCGTCGATGCCGGACGATCTACTCGATCGGCGTCAATACCAAACTTCGCCAACAGAGTTCGTGTGTCAGATACCGTCATCCCTGTTCCGTCCATAAACAACCGACCGATAGTCACCATCCCAGCAGATTGGCCGGCAATCGCCTGGTCAAATCTGCGGCGAGCCTGGTCAAGTTCGCCGATACGAACCGATGGCCCTATTCGATGGGTGCCACCGTCGAGTGGAATGCGTCCGAATAGGGCACCAAGCAACGTTGTCTTGCCACTTCCATTGGAACCCACCAATGCAATGCGTTCAGCCCAGCCAACTTCCAGAGATATGGGGCCAAGTGTGAACGATCCGCGGTCAACAACGGCATTGGTCAACGAAGCAACAAAGTCGCCACTCCGAGACCCTGAACCAACTCGAAATGACAGACGCCAACCCTCCCAAGGCTTTTCAACTACTTCGAGGCGGTCAATCTGGCGTTGAGTTCGAGCGGCGCGTCCAGCGAGTTGTTCTGTCTGATTGACCTTGAACGCTTTCACGTGTTTGTCGTTGTCTGCCGGTTTCTTTTTGGCTTTTGAGGCACCCTGTGTGGCCCACTCACGTTCGCGTTGCGAGCGACCTGCGAGTTGGTCTCTGGTCTCGACATACTGCTCAAACTTTTCGGTTGCGTGGCGACGCGACACGGCCCGCTCGTCTTGATAGGAAAGCCAGCCGCCGCTGAACGACACGGCCTTATGCGACTGCTCGTCCAGCTCGACAACGTCGGTAACCACCCGCTCAAGAAACGTTCGATCGTGGCTCACAATCAACATTGCCTGCGGTGAATTCACCACGAATTGTTCGAGCCGATCAAGACCGTCAAGGTCAAGGTCGTTGGTTGGCTCGTCTAAAAGCAGCACGTCAAAGCGGGCCAGCATCAGGGTCGCGAGCGAAGCTCGTGCCGCTTCACCGCCCGACAACACACCGGTGTCACGGTCGAGCCGATCTGCTTCAAGGCCAAGGTCGTTCCACACGGTTGCCAACCGTGCTTCAAAATTATCGGCGCCAAGTGCCAGCCATCGTTCAAGAACTTCGGAATAGGTTTCGCCAGCACCCTCAGCCCCAGCAGCCAGGGCCTCGGTCGCAACGTCGAGGTCGGTGTTTGCAGCGGTGATTCCGGCTCGACGACGCACCATGTCTCGCACCGTTTCGCCCGGCTGGCGCTCGGGCTCTTGGGCCAACAAACCAACCGTAGCGTCACGAGGCCGTCGTTCGATGCGACCTGAATCAGCCGTCACAAATCCGCCAAGCACGTTGAGTAACGTCGACTTTCCCACCCCGTTCGGCCCCACCAGGCCTACCCGATGCCCGGCGTCGAGGGCGAGTGTCACTGCATCAAGAACCAATTGGCGCCCCCGGTGCACCGTGACGTCGCGCGCAATGAGAGACCCGGACACAAGGTAAAGTGTATGCGGCGCTCAATCGCCCTAAAGGCGCTCGATGATGATCCAGGCACGCCGATAGGCAAAGCTGGCCTCGCTAGATTTGTTCTATCGGGCACCAGTAGGTCGTACGTCCACCAACGGTATCGCGACTCAAACCGGTTCCGCAGCGAGGGCAAAGCGACCCTCGTCCTCGCGACGTCATCAAATCACCGAGGTGCGAGCCACCTCGCGATGTCAACTCAACGATTGTTGATCTCATGACGGAATGCAACGTCGACACGTCATTTGGTGACAGCGACGATGCGGACCGGTTTGGGGCCAGGCGGGCCTGCCACAGCAGTTCGTCAGCAATCAGATTTCCGATACCTGCGATCCGGCCTTGATCAAGTAAGCGCGCCTTCAATGTTGTTTTACTTCCACGGAGCAAACTCGTGAGCGCCTCCAGCGAAACGCAAAGTGCATCGACGCCCAGTTCTGACACATCGGGGTCAAGTTCGATCCCACCCAAGCGTCGAGGGTCAGAAATTTCTAATGTTCCTCCGTCATCAAAACCAAGCGCGAACCTGGTGAACTTCGGATCGTTTCGGTGCGACGAATAGAGCAATTCGCCAAGATCGCAAACCCCGTCGACGACCAAGCGACCGGTCATCCCAAACCTCATTCCGATTGTCGCTTTGACATCAGCTCCGCTGGTTTCGGCAACGTCCATCAGCAATAGTTTTCCGATCCGACGCACCGACGCCGGCAGAGTTTCACTGAGAACGGCGGTAAGCAGACCTGGTGTGGTCGCTTTCTTGAGATACCAATCATCGTTGGCGTCAACCGAAACTATTCGGCGGCCCACAACCCTTGCGGCGGCGAGCCGGTAGGACTCGACCTCAATCATCTCTGGCAAATTGGGTGCTCTTTCGGAAGAGAGATAACGGTGATCGCGGTTTGTGAAGCTGGTAGCTGTCAGACTGACACATAACGGGCTGACACCGGAAGCCCAACCACCGGAGGACGCAATGAGCGAAGCCAACAAAGTCGACATCTCGAAACTCACCTTGGCCGACAAAGTCTTAGGGGGCTCAGGCCTCGTGTTCATGGTCTCTACCTTCATCAACTGGTTCAAAATCAGTGTTGACGGAGCCTTGGGAATCGGAAATGACTTTGGGGGTGGCAACGGTTGGGACGTAGGTTTTCTCTGGGGTCGCCTGCCATTCCTGATTGTTTTGGGGATACTTGCTTGGATTGCGGTCCGTTTGTTTGCGCCGGGCGTGAAGTTACCCGACGAAATTCCGGTGCTGTATCTCGTCGGTGCTGGGCTGGTTGGTTTGTTGGTCACGCTGAAGCTGCTCATTGGTGAGGGTGATAGCAATTCGATTGGAATCTCCGTCAATCGAGCATTCGGCTTGTTCATTGCCACGCTGGCCGCACTCGCGTTCGGGGCCGGTGGCTTTCTCAAGTTCACCGAGAAGGGCGGAAAGATGAATCAGGTTCAATCGCAACTCAAGCAGGTCAGCACCCAAGTTTCGGGTGCAGCAAAGACGGCAGTCGACTCTGCGAAAGAAGCGACCAAAGAGGCAGCAAAAACTTCAGAAACGGTCACTGGAACTGTCACTGAAACCGTCGCGGACCATATGCCGCCTCCGCCACCGCCAACTCCAGCCGCTCCGCCTACGCCCTAAGAAGCGCTACGTTCGGGTACATGAGTGTTGTAGAACAAGACGCCGCCCCCGTCGAAGCGACCACCGCAAGGGTCAAACCAGACAAATCACACTGGGCACACCTGTGGGATGAAGTTGTGACAAGCGGCCTGTGCACGGGTTGTGCAGGCTGCGTAATTGCCTGCCCGCACGACGTTCTTGGTTACGACGATACAAACGGCGTGTACAAGCCGTTTCATCTTGAAGCAGAAGACGGCCCGGGTGGATGCGGCCATGGTGACCGGGGTTGTACCAGTTGCACCCGGGCGTGCCCTCGGTTTCGAGCGTGGGAAACCGAAATCGACACCCATATGTTCAAACGGATTCGTACACCTGCAGAGGTCGACGGAATCTCGAAGGATATTGTTTTGGCTCGGGCCAGCGAAAAGTACGTGCATGAAAAGGGCCAAGACGGCGGAGTGGTTTCGGCCATGCTGATTTGGGCTCTCGAAAAGGGATACATCGACGGTGCTCTCGTGAGCTACCTCGAAGGCGACGGAACAAGCTGGAAAGCGATCCCCGGCGTTGCTCGCACCCGCGAAGAAGTACTTGCCGCTGCTGGTAGTAGGTATACCTACAGTGCCAATTCAATGGCGTATGCAGAAGCGGTCGGTTTGGGTCTCGAAAAGCTGGCTCTGGTGGGCATGAGCTGTATGTCATCGGTGCCGCCGGTGATGAACGCTCGAAAGGCCGGAAAACCAGCTCGTAAGTTCGCTTTGAATATTGGCTTGCTGTGCTCAAAAACATTCGACGATGCGATTTTCGAAGAACTGTTCGAAGCGAAGTATGGGTTGAAAAAGCAAGACATGGTCAAGATGAACATCAAGGGCGTCTTTCAAATCTGGATGAAAGATGGTAGCTACCACGAGGTAAATCTCAAAGAGTGTCACGCGTGGACTCGCCAAGGCTGTTTGACGTGTCCTGACTTTGCTGCAGAACACGCCGACATTTCAACTGGCGGTATCGGGGCGTTTACCGACTGGACGTTGACTATTGTTCGAACAGACCTTGGGCGCAAAATGATGATCGAGATGCTTGAAGAAGGTGTCATCGAAGCCCGGCCCGGCGACGATGACCCGGCTGCGATTGAGTTACTCCGCAAGCTTTCAATTGTGAGCCGGCGACGATGGCCCGAGTCAGTCAATTTCACCTCACCTCGCCTCGGAATTCCACCTCCAAAACCAAAGCCTCCAGTGGTGGCCGAAGCGGTTTAGTGCAAGTTTGCCTCTGCATCAACGAGCAAAAGGGCACCGACGCTGGTGTAGGCAACGAATAGTCCCAAACTTGGAAGCATCGACCGTTGCGTGACGGAACGGGCTCTGACTCTGATTCGGTCGCGTTCTTCACGGCTCAAAACTGCAAGGCGTTGGCGAACCCACATCGATGTTTCGTCGAGCGCTACCCCAAGCACTTCAAGATCATCAAGTCGAGGGGCAACGTAGGTACCCGGACGGGTTCGTCGACACGTTGCGATACAGGCCAGGTAATTCAGCAATACATCATCGGGCTCGGCCTGAGGTACGAACGTCACGACAGTGCCGCTTGTGACCATTTGCCCTTGGGCAACGTCAACGATGAGTCGAACCCGGCCCGGAACTACTTTCTCGAGTGGAAGATGCAACACAACTGCAAGCGCGCGTACCTGCTCATCGGTCGGACAAAGTCGACCGCTTTCGAGCAGCCGCAATTCGTGTTGAGTAAGTAACCCGTCGATGGCTCCGACTAAATCAACGAGGGAAAGCCCAATCATGCGTCTGGCTTCACCGAGAAAGGGCCCAAGACGCGATGGGGTGATTAACGAGAGGTCTTGGCGAACGTGAATCACTCCACAACACTCGACCACGCAGAGTGAACTCTTGAGAAATAATTACTTTGTCTCGCAACCTGTTCTCATGAATTTTTCCTATGGTATATTCGCTCCAGCTTGTTCTTCCGCCGAGAACAAGCGCCCTGTCTGTGGCTTGCCCAGGCAGGAAGGGTGCGCAAGCGCCGGCCAGGGAGACTTCCGCCGAGTCTCCCTGGCCACCACTCTTCGTTGCATAAACGCCAGCTAAGCCTCGTTGCAAAATTGTTCAGCGCTTTCTCACTTTGCTGTCATCCAGCCAGCCGTAGGCTGAATAAGTATGCGCCTCCTTGTAGTTGAAGACGATCCAGCAATGGCCGATCTGCTGCAACGAGCGTTAACCCGCGAGGGTTATGCCGTCGATTCGGCTGCTAACGGGGAAGACGCCCTGTGGGCAATCACCGAAACTGATTACGATGCCGTTGTTCTCGACGTGATGATCCCGGCCCCCAACGGTTTTGAAGTGTGTCGAACCGCACGAGAACGCGGCCGATGGAGCCCGATTCTTTTACTCACGGCACGTGACGCCATCGATGACCGGGTCAAGGGTCTCGATGCAGGGGCAGACGATTACCTTACAAAACCGTTTGCGCTCGTCGAGTTGTTTGCCCGCATTCGTGCCATTACGCGACGTGAACCAACTGAACGGCCGACCGTTCTCACCATCGACGACATCACCCTTGATCCGGCGACCCGAACCGTTTCTCGGGCCGGGCAGCCCATCGAATTGTCGCCAACTGAATTTTCATTGCTCATTGAATTTCTCAAAAACCCTGAACGCGTACTCAGCCGTTCGCACCTGCTCGAACATGTATGGGACTTTGCCTACGACGGAACCTCAAACGTTGTTGATGTGTACGTGAGGTACCTCAGAGAAAAGATCGACCGACCGTTCGGGCGGGCAAATCTGCAAACGATTCGCGGTGCTGGCTACATCTTGAAATCCGACTTGGCCGAAACACTGGCGTGAACGACGCCATGAGCACCGGTCGTGTTGCAGCGGTTGCAACCGTGGCCAGTCACGAGCCTGCCACTGATGGTGGCACCGACGCAGGCGATAGTAACCTCGCAAGACTTGCTGCTCGAGGGCCGACCACCCTACGCACCCGCCTCACCATGGTGGTGTTGGTTATTGCCGCCATCGCAATTACTGCGGCACTCTTCGCGTTGCGGATCGGTTTGACGTCAAAGCTGCAATCATCGCTCGACCGAGATCAACGAGCCAGGGTAGACCGCATCGTCGTCTCACTTTCAGCCGACGGAACACTTCCCAAAATGGAACCCTTTGCTCAAGTCATCGCTATCACGGCTGACAATAAGTGGTCCGTACTCAGCAGAACAAAGGCCTTTGATGAACCCGTTCTTTTGAACACAAACCAACTGCGCTTAGCGCTCTCACAACCTTTACGAGTTGATGTTGAGCTTGAAGCACTGGGCGGCCGGGCTCGCCTGTTGGCCGAGCCGAAACGGGTCAACAACACCGACTTAGTGGTGGTGGTCGGTTCATCTCTCACCGAACTTGATCGAACCAAAAATAACCTGATCGCCGGGCTCATTTTGAGTGGGCTCGTGCTCGCATCTATTAGTTCGGTTGGTGCCTGGTTGCTCGCCGGTGCAGTACTTCGACCGGTGCAACGCATGACCGACGAAGCCGCAGCCATTGCCACCAGTACCACCGGCCCAACCCTCAGGCGACGCCTCGAACTACCCTCTCGCCATGACGAGATCGCACACCTTGGTGCAACGTTTAACAACCTGCTTGATCGAGTCGAAAGCGCGGTTCGTCGCGAACGCGAATTCGTTGACGATGCATCTCACGAATTGAGAACCCCACTCACCGTGTTACGAGGCGAACTGGAACTCGCTGCTGCCGAAGTTGCCGACCCGCGTTCACCAAACGACCCAGAGCACGTCAAGCTGCTACTTGAGCGACTCAGTCGCGAGGTTGATCGATTAAGTCGAATGGCCGAAGATCTTCTCGTACTTGCCAGGGCACGAACCCCACAAGAAAGTGTTCCGGCCAGCATTGAGTTGCTCAGCGTGGCGACGCGAGTAGCTGGTCGCCTCTCACAGGTACAACCGAGTACCCGGGGGAAGATCTTGACCGAAGTTACTGGTAAGCCTTGCAACGTTGCTTGGCGGGCCGATCATGCTGAACGTGTACTTACGAACCTGATTGACAATGCCACCCGGTTTTCCGAACAGCGAGTCGTCATAAACATCGACACAACCACCGACGCAACTGATGCGCTGACTCGCTGGGCCATCATTGCCATTGACGACGACGGTCCTGGTTTCTCACCCGAATTCATCCCGAAGGCTTTCGAACGATTTGCGATCGCCGACCGGGCCCGAACCCGTTCGTTATCAGGGACAGGCCTTGGGCTGGCGATCGTACGTGAGCTTACTGAAGCTGCAGGAGGCTCAGTTTGTGTCGACAGAGGGTTACTCGGAGGTGCAAGGGTAACCGTCCGAATCCCGCTACTACTTGCCGACTCGAAGCGCTGAACCCAGCTTGATCGTTCCTGTCTTTTCCAGAGTCCCACGCTTCCAAACAATCTTGACCGAATCATCAGGCTTTTTGGCCCGAACAAGGTCGACGAGCGTTTGTGACTCTTCTACCGGCTTGCCATCAAACGAAACAATCACATCGCCTGGAAGTAAGCCAACGTTTTCGGCGGGTGAGCCGTTCACGATGGCAACAACCACAGCGCCCTCGGTAGCTTTGATGTCGTAGGCAACCCTGGTTTCTTCATCAAGCGTGATGGTACTGACGCCTATAAACGTTCGGGGTTTCGCCGACTTCAACTCTTCAAGCATGGGTCGAATCCGATCAACCGGAATGGCGAAGCCGATACTGTTCGAATTTTGGATAATCGCCGTGTTCATACCAACAACTTCACCCGCAATATTCACCAGCGGCCCACCGGAGTTGCCTGGGTTAATAGCGGCATCAGTTTGAATAAGCCCGCGTAGGGTCGTTGACTCGTCGCTGATGTCACGGTCAAGTGCCGACACAATTCCTGTGGTCACTGTTGGTCCACCCTCAAGTGCGAGCGCGTTTCCGATTGCGACGACCTGGTCACCAACCTCAATGTTTCCCGACTGACCAAGCGTTGCCGCGGGAAGACCCTTCGCGTTGGTGATTCGAACCAACGCAATGTCGTTCGTGGTGTCGAACCCAACCAGAGTTGCGTCACGAACGCTTCGATCGGCAAGGGTGACCTTGATTGATGTGGCTTGTTCGATCACGTGCGCATTCGTAAGTACCAAACCATCTTCGCTCAAGATAACCCCAGAACCTGCCCCCTCGGAGGGCTCGACCCCACTGAACCGGCCTGGAACAAGACCCCTTGTTTGAATCGACACTACTGACGGCGCAACCGCACGGAATGCGGCTTTAAGCGAATTCGTTTCTTCAGAAAACACCGCTGGTGACGAGGCGTTCGGTATGGCGAGACTCTTGGAAGCAGCAATTGCTGGAACCTTCGTCTGGCTCACAGTTTGCGGATCTTTGGAACGGGTTGCCAATACGGCACCGACTGAAACAGCACCACTTAGCAACGACCCAATAAGACCGCCGACCAAAGCTGGCTTGGCCCACGATCGTTTCGGTTCGGGTCTACTTGCACCCAGACTTGCATTCGACGGAATCGAAGGCGCGACGGTTCCCCACGTCGACGAAGGGGTGGGGGAAACAGTTACCGCAGGCGGGACAAAAATATCTGTCGTTGGCAGCGGTGGCACGAATGTCTCGTCCGGCACGGGCTGATCAATCAATACTCCTTCGAGCTGCGCCACTTCTTTGAGTTCAGGAACAATGAGCGGATTCACGCTGATCACTGGATCGGGCGCCATAAAATGCTCGATGGAATTCGTCAAGGGCGCGCCCTGCTGAGCGAGGGGTCGCCACCGGTCGTGATCCGAAATAGGTGCGTCCGAAATAGGTGCGTCCGAAATGGGTTCGCTTGAATTCGATTCAGAAAAATCGCTCGACATACTGACCTCCGTATGGGTGAGGGTGAACAGCTCATCACACCAGCAGTGAGAGTTCGATGAGCACCGGGTAAGAACCCAGTAAGACCGACGAGACTGTTGTCACGCTTGGGCTAACTCTGCAGCGCGTTTGGTCACAGCATCAAGCATTGGCTCAGTCAACACACCCGTAAAGGTGTTCTGCTGGCTTGGATGGTACGAGCACACCAACGTAACCGCCGACCCATTCGGCAACTCGGCCGGAACTTCAACCCCATGCCCAAACTTCGGCCGACGACGAACCCCGAGTTCTTGACAGATCGCTTGATACGCGAATCCTCCGAGCACCACAATGACCCTCAGCCGAGTGAGCGCTTCGAGTTCTCGAAGCAGAAATGGCGAACAGGTTGAGCGTTCTTCAGGGGTTGGGCTGTTTCCGGGCGGGGCGCATCGAACAGCGGCAATCACTCGACATCCGACCATTTCAAGGCCATCATCGATCGACACACTGGTTGGTTGATTAGCTAACCCTGCACGATGCAACGACCGGAACAGCCAGTCGCCCGATCGGTCGCCGGTAAACACTCGACCGGTTCGATTGGCCCCGTGGGCAGCTGGAGCGAGACCGACCACCAAAACCCCGGCTAGGTGGTCGCCAAAACCGGGTACCCCTCTTCCCCAGTACGGCTCGTTGCGGTACGCAGCTCGCTTTTCGATCGCGACTTGTTCACGCCATGCGACTAAGCGCGGACATTGGTCACACCGTGCGATTTCAGCATCGAGTACTTCAAGCAAATTCACTGGCCACAGCCTGTCAGACCTCAGACGTCACCCATTTCGAAGTAGTTGCTCACTTGGAGTAATTTATTTTGTATGGCGAAAGCTAAAACAGCCCCTCCAAGCAGCACCTTGATGCTGCTCGTACGACACGGTCGCACCCCAACTACCGGAAAAGTGCTTCCCGGTCGGGCCAAGGGCTTGCACCTCTCAGATGTCGGACAGGGTGAAGCCCAAGCGGTTGCTGAACGGCTTGCGTCTCTGAAGAAGATCGATGTGATTTACGCATCGCCGCTCGAACGAGCACGTGAAACGGCGATCCCGTTGGCAAAGCACCTCAAGATGGCCGTCAAGGTCGACCGGGGTTTACTCGAATGCGAATTCGGTGAATGGACGGGCCGAAATCTTGCCGACCTGTACAAACTTCCTGAATGGGCCACCGTGCAGCGCTACCCAAGTGGGTTTCGTTTCCCCGGTGGCGAATCATTCAGCGAAATGCAAGCGCGCTTTGTATCAACGCTTGGCGATATCAGGGCCAAACATGTCGGACAAACCATTGCGATATTTAGCCATGCCGACCCCATTAAGGCCGCAGTTGCCGACGCCATGGGCACCCATCTCGACCTTTTCCAGCGGATAACCATTTCGACTTGCTCAGTCACCGCTATTACGTATGGTGCCACCGGCCCTAACGTCTTAACGGTGAACGACACCGGAAACTTAGGAACGTTGAGGCCCTCATGAGTGCATCGTTCGAACTCACGAGCGTTGATGTTTTTGCACCGCAAGCGATTGGTATTCCGGGTGCCCGAACGTTTTCTCTTCAGGTAGTTGCCGAGCAAACATCGCTGGCGTTCAAATGCGAAAAGCAGCATGTCGAGGCGCTCTCGTCGGCGCTTTCTGCAATGCTAGGCGACCTTCCGCCTGTAATCGAACCCGAGTCGATTCGAACGCTTGCCCCTGCCCCTACCGAATGGACCGTTGGTTCTATAGCTCTCGGATACGAAGCACCGCAAGACCGCATCATTGTGATTTTGGAAGAACAGTCCCAAGATGACGGTGCTTCGGCACGATTCACGCTTACCCGGGCCCAGGCTCGCGCATTCATTGACCATGGCGCACAATTAGTTGCAGCTGGCCGTCCTAGTTGTTCACTGTGCTCGTCTCCGATCGACACGCTGGGCTATACCTGCCCGTGCTTTAACTAGATCGTTTTCTCGTGGTTTCTTCGGTGATGATGGGTGCCTCCGCGAGTGACTGATTCGCAGACAAACGATGTCGCTCTCGACGTTGTCGAGATGCTGCGTACTGCTGGCTTTCGAGTCGAAGGACGCATGCCCTGGAGTTCCAACGCAACCTTTTTGGTGACCATTGGCCAGGGCCTTGCACCAGTCGATGACGCTGCCAATCGCGCCGCTGACGCAGCCGTAAATGTTGACGACAAAGAGGGATTCGACGAGTTCGATGAAGAATCTGACGACGACGGCAACGATGAGGACGACGACGAGAGTCAGGGGGAAGGCCCATCTGGTTTGCCAGTGCTTCCACCCGGCGCAGTGCGTGCGATCTACAAGCCGCATCGCGGCGAGCGACCCCTTTGGGATTTTCCGAGTGGGCTGTACCGTCGCGAAGCAGCAGCCTACGAGCTGTCACTGTGGCTCGGATGGAGCGTGGTTCCACCGACCATTTTGCGTGACGCCGACTACGGGCTTGGCTCGGTTCAGCTCTTCATCGAGGCCGATTTCGCAAAGCACTACTTCACGTTCCTCGAAGACGAAACATTCCATGATCAGCTTCGAACGATGGCAGTGTTCGACGTCATTGCAAATAATGCCGATCGAAAAGGTGGCCACGTTCTCGTTGATTCACAAGGGCATCTCTGGGGTATCGACAACGGATTGTGTTTCAATGTTGAGCCAAAATTGCGAACCGTTATCTGGGATTTTGCTGGTGAAACCCTTCTGCCTCACTTGACAGCTGACCTGAAACGCCTAGCCGAAGCAACACCCGATGACCTAGGGGTTATCTCGGGTCTTTTGCTGCCTGACGAACTTGACGCCATGAAAACACGGGCTTACCGCCTGCTTGAACACGATGAGCTTCCCGCGCCCAGGTCGGACCACGCGTATCCCTGGCCCCTCGTCTAAACCCCGGCGACCCGTCTGCCGATGGTAGGGGCGTGGATCTTCAGACTGCCGGTCAAACAACGGAACCAGCACATCTGGCATCTCGGCCGATTACGGCATCGCTGTTTGGTGCAATCGCCTTAGCGTCATTCGCCACCGCCATCTGGCAGCTGACACGAAACAACGCAACATTTGGGCTGTTCTCACTCGCTGGGGCCTTCGCTTGGTGCCTACTTTGCGCAACGCGAATGATGGCTGGGGTCCGAATCAGCCCGTCGGCGATCAGCACTACCGGACATATCGACGAATCAATTGACTGCGCCCGCATCACGAATATTTCGATGCTGAAGTCGAGTCGATTCACATACGACCTCAGCGTGCTTACTGATGATGGGGCTATTCATCGAATTGCGTCACACCTCCGAAGGGCCAGCGCCGATCGATTGCACGCGGCCCTGCGTCATGCCCTGCCCATTGCTCGCCAATAGCAAGCAAGCCTACGAAGTAAGCAAGCGCTAGGGAAGCGTCACTGCTCCCATTTCTGCTCCCTGAACTAACTTCGCGTACTTAGCCAAAACTCCGGTTGTGTATCGGGGCTCAGGTAGCTTCCAGTCGGCCCGACGCAATTCAAGTTCGGCCGCGTCGACGAGAACATCGAGTGATCGAGTCGGAACATCAACGCGGATTCGGTCGCCGTCACGAAGGAACGCAATCGGGCCGCCGTCGACGGCTTCGGGCGCAACATGGCCGATACAGAAACCCCAGGTTCCGCCAGAGAACCGGCCATCGGTAATGAGCGCACAATTGCTGCCCAGGCCCGCACCCTTCATGGCACCGGTGATGGCCAGCATTTCGCGCATACCGGGCCCACCCTTCGGGCCCTCATAGCGAATGACGACGACCGAGCCTGGTTCAATTTGGTTGCCGAGGATGGCGTCCATAGCCGAGTCTTCACCCTCGAACACCCGGGCGGGGCCTTCAAACTGCAGCTGTTCTTTGGTGAGGCCCGCAACCTTCACCACGCTTCCCTTCGGCGCTAACGAACCGTGCAGAACAACGATTCCGGCATCGACATGGATGGGGTCGCTGAGCGTATGAATAACTTTGCCATCAGGTGCTGGTGGGTTCATCGCTTCAAGATTTTCGCCCATTGTTTTGCCGGTGACGGTCATACAATCACCGTGCAAAATGCCAGCATCGAGCAGATGCTTCAAGACGACAGGGATGCCGCCGATCGCATCAATATCGGTCATGTGGTACGTGCCACCAGGCTTGGTGTCGGCGATGTGAGGTACCCGAGCCCCCACTCGGTTGAAGTCAGCAAGTGTGAGATCAACCCGTGCCTCATGGGCGATGGCGAGAAGGTGCAGCACTGCGTTTGTTGAACCACCAAGCGCAAGGGTGAGCGCAATCGCGTTTTCAAACGCTTCCATCGTCAGAATTTGGCGGGCCCGAATGTTCTTATTGACCAAGTTCATGACAGCGACACCTGAATCAAAGGCGAGGTCGTCGCGGCGACGGTCAACCGCTGGTGGTGTTGCGCTGCCAGGAAGAGCCATTCCGAGCGCCTCAGAAATCGACGCCATGGTATTGGCCGTAAACATGCCAGCACACGACCCCTCAGTTGGACACGCATTGTGTTCAATAAGCGAGAGTTCAGCATCGGTGAGTTTTCCGACCGCATGCGAACCTACGGCTTCGAACACACTCGTGATATCGAGTGCTTCGCCGTGGGCGCCGCGCCCCGGAAGGATGGTTCCACCGTACAAAAAGATACTCGGCAGGTTAAGCCGGGCCGCAGCCATCAACATTCCGGGAAGACTCTTGTCGCAACCAGCAAACGTGGCCAATGCATCAAAGCGTTCAGCGTGCATAACAGTTTCGACTGAGTCAGCTATGACCTCGCGAGAAACGAGCGACGCCCGCATTCCCTCGTGACCCATCGAGATGCCATCGGAGACCGCAATCGTTACGAACTCGAACGGGAAACCCCCCGCGGCTCGCACACCCTCTTTAGCTCGCTTCGCTAACCGGTTGAGGGGAAGATTGCAGGGGGTTACTTCGTTCCACGATGAGGCCACACCAACCTGCGGTTTATCCCAATCGTCGTCGGTCATTCCGACGGCCCGCAACATGGCACGGGCTGGGGCCTTCTTCGGGCCTTCGGTCACATCGGTGCTGCGGATCTTTCCTGGATTTGTAGCCATAATGAAATCGTAGGCTGAACCAGGCGCGAGACTGGAAACCTTATGTACACGAGTACGAAATGAGCGCCCTTCACGACACCCCCGAAGTAGGTGAGTACCTCACCGAACTCGACCCGCGAAACCGATTGCTTCGCAAGGTCAAGGTTACGAAGTGGATGGCCGTGGTGGAAACTGTCAGTTACACAGCCCTGTTGGTACCCATGTTTCGTAAATATGTGCTCGATGACCTGTCGAATTCAAACTATGTAACGTTACGCATCATCGCTTATTTTCACGGCATCTTTGCCGCAGCGTTTGCCGTGATGGCTTTCGATATTCGAAAACCCATGAAGTGGTCATGGCCATTTTTCGCATTGACGCTGGCTGGGCCCCCCGGCGCGATCATTGCCGCTTACCGTCTACGTCGCGACCCGGTGCCCGATCAGGTCAACATGAAAGACATGTTTTTCTAGTTAATGGTCTGGCTATTCAGGATCGTTCTGAAGTAACTCAACCCAGTTGCCGTCGGGGTCTTCGATCATACAAATCGTGATGCCGGCCCGAACAATTGTTGGTTCCAGGGCAATCACGTGACCAGCGGCCCGGCAACCCTCAAGGGTTTCGTGAAGGTTACGCACCCAGATCGTGAGGTAACGGATACCGGTGGCGGCACCCGGCCCACCCGGCACGTTCGTTGTCGGCTTGTCGGTAAGCGACACAAACTTCAATGTCGTTGCACCAACTTGAACTCGGTGCATGGTTCCTGAACCAGCGACTGTGCCCGGCATTGGCATATCCATAACGTGTTCAAGCCCGAGCAGGCCGCAGTAAAACGCCAATGTGGCAGTCGAATCACGTACCGATATTCCGAGGTCGACAGCGGGTTTGTTTGGGTCAAGTTCGATGGCCATGATCGAACACTACCTAAGCGCCAAATTCTTGCTCGACGAATGTCAGAACGGGCTTCAGGAAGCGCCCTGTTCGGCCGATAGATACCCCATGTCTATGACTGCTGCCACCACGGTGCCAAACTTCGATGCACGGGTTCGTGCTGCAAAACGATCGGTGACCTCATCGGGAATGCGTATTGGTCGCAACGGAGCCATGATTTCTGCTGCCGGTGCGATGCTCATTCTTGCGGCTTGGAAACTTCCAGAAGTGATGCAGGTTCCGGCGCGCGTCGTTGGGGCAGTGGCCTTGATGTTTGGCATGGTTCCGTTCATTCTTGGCTGGCAGCAATCAAAGGCCGGGTCACCGTTCCTTGCGGCCCTCAGCACCCCCGACGATGTTGAGGCACTCTTCATGGAAGAAAAGCCTTTAGCCGGCGATCGTCGAAGCGTTAGCGTGTTACTCGGAGACGGCCGCACTCAAAGCGTTGCTCTCGAAGCACAGCAGGCTGGCGAGTTGTTTGCATTGATCAAAGAACTTCGCCCCGATGCACAATGCGACGTGGTGCTGGGTGCCCAACGCGCACTGGCTGCAATCAAACCGTGACTCGTTACGTCTACCGCGTTACGAGTAACGCGTTACGAAACCGCGTTTTCGAAACACCTTCATTAACGTGGTCGAAAACATAACGGCGATGACCAAAAAGACGAGTGAGGCAAGTGCAGCGGCCCCAATGGCTGACCACGTCGGGGCCACCCCTTCGACGGCTTGACGCAATATCGCAAACACCCGGCTCGTGGGAAGTTGTCTGGCCACACTGCCAATTCCCTTCGGCATAGAAGCCGTTGGAAAGAACACCCCGGAGAATGCCAGCAGCGCATAGTTGATGCCCCAGATGAGGATCTCGGCGCTTTGGCCGAACCGCAATACGAGGCCAACTGCGAACAGGCCAAACGCCCAGCCGTTCACGATCAGCAGCGCAATCACTGGGAACACTGCCCAACCGACACTGATGAGGTTGAACCCAAAGAAGAAACTCGTGGCGAGTGTTAGGGCGACGACGCACAGCACCAGTTTCAGCATTCCGAACAGAGCAATCCCAATGACGTATTCGGTTTCGCTGATCGGAGTCGTAAGTACATTGAGAATATTTCGAGTCCAGGTTTCTTCGTTTACACCCAGAGCTATAGCGAACTGGGCCTGCGTGAGAATCCAAAACAAGGTGATTCCGGCCAGCAGCTGTGAAGTTTGTACCGATCCGATTGTCGCCGTCGATTGAGTTGCGGCGTACACGCCGAGTGAACCCCACAACAACACATCCATCAACGGCCAAAACGAAATCTCGAACCATCGATGCGGCGAGCGACGAAGCACTATCCAATGCCGGTGAATGACCGCCGCTATTCGAGTGGCGTTTAGGGCGGGTCCCCCAGATTTTGTCGTGCCCGCCGGTTGTGCGTGCGCTGTGATGTTCATGAGCGGTTGTTTCGAGACTGAGTGGCAATGGTCATAAACGCTTCTTCCAGGTCGTCGGCGCCAAACCGATCGATGATTTCAGTGGATGTTCCGTCGGCTGCGATCTGCCCATCGGCCAAAATCACGACCCGCTCACACAGGGTTTCGACCTCACGCATATTGTGACTCGTGACGAGCAGTGACGTGCCGTGTTCGCGGTGAATGTCAAGCAACGATTCTCGAACCCGGCTGGCAATGTCGGGGTCGAGTGATGCGGTTGGTTCGTCAAGTACCAACACGCGGGGGTTATGCAGGGTTGACTTCACGATCGAGACAAGGGTTCGTTGACCCGACGAAAGTTCTCGGCTTTGACGGTCGGCCAGATGGCCAATATCGAAGCGTTCAATAGCTCGCGCGATAACTGCTTTGGGTCGTTTCAAACCGTAGAACCCGGCAAAAATGGTGAGGGCTTCGCGTACCTTGAGGTTTTCTGGAAGCGGTAAGTAACCGGCAACAAACCCCACTTGACTCAGGGCGTGAGACCGGTGCTTCGAAATGTCGTACCCAGCCAAACGGATCGTTCCGTGTTCGGGGGTTACTGCACCAAGCAGCATAAGTAGGGTCGTGGTTTTTCCGGCACCGTTTGGGCCGAGAAGGGCCACACGTCCACCCGTTGGAATGAATAGGTTCAGATCGTTGACGGCAGTTTTCTCGCCGAAGCGTTTGGTGACGGAACGCGCCTCAACCACAAGTTCGTTTTCACCCATATTGGCCATTGTTACCGATCAAAGTGTTACTTCCGGCTGAATTACCGGTGTTTGTTCGGTGACTTCCAATCGAGCAAGTAACTGGTCACGAATGCTGACCCCCGGTTCACGGGCCTTTTCACCAGAGATTCGCCAGCCGAGGCGACTGGAATACAGCAACGGCGGTTCGCGTAACCGACCTTCCAACGTATCGACCACGTTCGCGAAAAACAGTTCGTGATCGCGCATGGTTTGCTGAGCAAACACTTGGCAGCGAAGGTGCGCAATTGCGTTTTGAACGATTGGCAACCCATTCCAGTCTTGGACAAACTCAGGGCAAACGTATGCGAACTTTCGACCCGGGTACGAGAAGTACTGGCCTTCAGCGATCTGATCGCCGGCAAGCATCGAAACCGTAAACAGTCCTGAGGCTTCGATGAGCGCGAAGGTATCGTGCTTAGGCGACACCGAGACCATGACCACGGGTTCCTCGAAACTGACCTGCGTCACCCAATGCGACGTGTACAAACGACTTATGTGATCGTGGGCTGAACCAACAACTTGCACCGCATGCATCGCCTGTCCAAGCGAACGCTTAAGGGTTTGGTCAATCACAGCCCAGCCTTCCAACGCTGCACTGCCACAAACGCAATCACGACTGACAGCACGGCGATTCCGACGAAAAAGAGGGCATCTTGCTGATCGCGTTGAGCTTTTGGGGTCACCATGGCGCGGCGTCCCATCAGCACCGCACCGCAGGCCGCCCCGGCCAAGGCACCACCGAGGTGACCACCAATTGAAATACCAGGAATCGACAGGGTGAAGAACATGTTCATCAACAACGTTGGGCCCCATCCTGATTTCGAGAACGAGACACCCCTGGCACGCGAGGCCATGTACCCCGCAGCCATGAGGCCAAACGCACCCCCCGACGCACCGGCGGTGAGACCGTTCGGTGTGATGAGGACTGCCCCGGCAGAACCGGCGAGCACTGAAACTAGAAACAGGCAAGCGAACCGCCATTTCCCAAGCGACGATTCGAGGGCCGACCCAAGGTTCCAGATAGCCCAACTGTTAAAGGCCAAATGGATGATTCCGTAGTGAAGAAACCCCGCCGTCAACAGGCGGTACCACTGGCCGTTCGATAGGGCCGCTGCTGACACGGCAAATTTGTCGGCGACCGAACTCGACGCTCCGCCGAAGCCGACCGCACCGCCACCGTTTACCACGTCAAGCACAAATACCGCACCGATAGCAGCCAGAATCATCTTGGTGACGAGACCAGGCTGATTGAGATTGCGCCTCATCTGAACGCTCGGTGCTGGCTTGGCCGCTTTCACACACGCCCGACACTGGGCCCCGACCGGTGCGTCGATCAGGCAGTCATGACACGCAGGCCGTTCACAACGGCTACAGGATCTAAAGGTTTCTCGGTCGGGATGAAATGTGCAGTTCGCCACGCCTCAAGCATTGCTCACTCTGTTGTTGAACCGCGCCACGTCGTCAAAGCGCGCCACCTGCAGGCAGACTGGAGCCCGTGATCACCCGTCGTTCACTCCTGGGCTATCTTTTCGCTGGAACGGCTGGCTTAGTGATGACGGCGTGCGGTCGAAAGCAGCTCACCGAAACGCCCGTCGATATCATGGGTGAAACCCGCGAATCCGGTGACCCACTGTGGCTCAGCGAGTCCGAAGCATGGCTGGTGGCGTCCTCAGCCCCGGGCCAGGCGACGATTCTTGCTGTTTCGGGTTTGTGCCCTTACGACGACCGGCGGGTTGGGTGGTGCACAGCCACCAATACGTTCCAGTGCCCGCTGTGCGCGAGCCTGTTTGACGAGCAGGGTCGAAAGATCCGTCAGGTTGGCCCAGCCGAAAGTGGGCTCGACCTGCTACGAGTCACCGTGTCCGGTGATGGTTCCGTTGTGGTCGACCGAGGAACCGTCACCCCTGCCGGCATTGTCGAAGGCGCACCAGCTGACCATTCGCCTAATCAATGTGTGCTTACGATTCCGAAGACCACCCGTCCTTCCGTTGCTGGATAAACCTGCGCAGTATCGAGTCATTTCCAACACCTAAGAGGATTGTTATAGGATAGAAAGCATGACAAAAGTGATGACTAGAGCAAAGATTTCAGCCACCGTGGACCGAGAGCTCTTACAGCGGGCCCATGAACTCACCGGGCTCGTAAGTGTCTCTGAACTTCTGGACCGCGCCTTGGCGGCATCTGTTTTGGCCGAACTTGAGTTGCGTTGGCAAGCGGGTTACGAGGCGTTACCGGCGGGTACGGGCCTCGATGATCCGGCCGCAGCGACCTTCGGCGACCTGGGTCTGGAATGATCGACCTTACCCCCCATCGCGGTGAAATCTGGGCAGCCGAGATACCAGGTGACAAACGTAGACCCGTTTTGATTTTGACCCGCTCGAGTTTCATTCAGCGCTTGAATAACGTGACAGTGGCACCAGTCGTCACCCAGATACGCGACATTCCAACCGAAGTTGTTGTGGACGAACGTCATGGGATTGACCATCGGAGCGCCATCAGCTTCGACAATGTTCTCACCATTGCTCAGCAAAACTTGATCAAACGAGTTGGAAGCCTTTCCGAAGCGGAGATGGTGGGGGCTTGTGCGTCACTTGCGCTAGCGCTCGGATGCTAACCCTGCCCGAGATCGCAGTAGCGAAGTAACAAGTTTCCCGTCGGCCTTTCCGCCACTCGCTTTCATCGCAGCGCCCACGAAGAAGCCAGTTACTTTGGCGTCACCACCTTTGAGGCGTTCGAACTCCGCAGGGTGAGCACTGATAAGCGCGTCCACGATGGTCTCGACCACGCCAGAATCCATCGCTTCAAAGCCGCGGGTTACAACAATTGTTTCGGGGTCTCCGCCGCCTTGTTCGATCATTTCGGCCAGCACTTGTTTGGCCTGCGTGGCCGTAAGTTTGGCATCGCCTTCAAGAACCAGCAACTTTGCAAACATCGCTACGTCGATTTTGGCCGCCACCTCGGGGGTCACAATCTCGTTTGCCACCCGGTTGATAGCCCTTCGGGCGTCTCCCCCACCTGCAACAGCCGCAAGCACATATTCGTCGAGACCTTGTTCGACGATTGCAACGATGGTGTCAGAACCAGTGCCAAGATTGCCGCCTGTCGCTTCACTCAAACGGGCCCGGCGATCGGCAGGCATCAGACCGAGCGACTCTCTGACTGCGGTGACCCACTCTGAAGAAGGAGCGATAGGAACCAGATCGGGTTCAGGGAAATACCGATAGTCCATAGCTTCTTCTTTGGATCGCATCGATGAGGTTCGGCCATCTTCTTCGTTCCAATGACGGGTCTCTTGAACGATGCGTTCACCGTTTGTAAGCATGTCAACTTGACGATTCGCTTCGTACTCAATTGCTCGTACTAACGAACGAAGCGAGTTCAGGTTCTTAATTTCGCACCGTGTTCCGTACGGATCATCGACTGACTTACGTACACTTACGTTTGCATCGACTCGCATCGAGCCTTCCTCCATCTTGCCGTCACTGCCACCCGTTGCAACCAAAATCGAACGCAGTTCAGCAACGTACGCCTTGGCCTGTTCGGCGGTTCGAATATCGGGCCGCGTAACGATTTCTAGCAATGGAACACCGGCCCGGTTGTAATCAACGAGCGAATAGTCGGCACCGTGTATACGACCGCTCGTGCCCATATGTTGGGTTTTTCCGGTGTCTTCTTCAAGGTGAGCACGTTCGATACCCACCCGAAACCCATCGGGCAAATCTAAAAACCCGTCGATGTTGATAGGCAGGTCGTTTTGGCTGACCTGATAGTCCTTCGGCATATCCGGGTAAAAATAGTTCTTGCGGTGGAAAATCGACGGTTCAACACGACAGTTCAGGGCTTGGCCCACCCTCATGGCGAGTTCGACAGCCATGTAATTGAGAACCGGAAGACTGCCCGGAAGACCCAAGCACACTGGGCAAATGTTGGTATTCGGCTCGTCGCCAAACTGATTGGGACACGAACAGAAAATTTTGGTTTTGGTGGCAAGTTCGCAGTGAACTTCGAGCCCCACAACAAGTTCCCATCCCTTTGCAATTGCCATGTCAGTTTCCTCCTTCGATTGCGGCCGCTGCTCTGAACAGGGTTGCTTCAGAAAGCGCCGGACCAAGTAGTTGCACGCCGACCGGCATACCATCATGACCAACGCCGCATGGCACGCTGATCGCCGGTTCACCCGAAAGGTTTGACGGGATCGTGCAGACGTCATTGAAATACATGGTCATCGGGTCAGCAGTTTTGTCACCAAATTTGAATGCAGTGGTTGGCGAGGTTGGCGAGAGAAGAACATCGAACTGCTCATACGCCCGGGCGAAATCTCTAATGATCAGTGTACGTACTTTTTGAGCCTGACCGTAGTAGGCATCGTAGTACCCGGCGCTTAAGGCGTAGGTTCCGAGCATGATCCGGCGTTTTACCTCGGGCCCAAACCCGGCTGTTCGTGAAGCGATCATCATCTCGGCCACGTTGGTTGTTCCTTCAGTTACCCGCAACCCGTAGCGAACCCCGTCATAACGGGCCAGATTGGAGGATGCTTCGGCAGGCGCAATAATATAGTAAGCAGACAAACCATATACGGCAGCCGGGACCGAAGCCGTGCCGATGATGGCACCGGCAGCTTCCAATCGCTTTGCCGCTTCTTCCACCCGCTGCTTAACGTCGTCAGAAATACCCTCGCCGTTCAGTTCCCTTGGAATGCCTACCCGCAAACCGGTCACACCTTCCGCCAGACCAAGTCGTGCAGCGTCGACCAGACCGGCAAGAGATTGACTCAGAGAGGTGGAATCGCGGTCGTCGTGTCCGGCGATTACTTCCATCATGAGCGCAGCATCTTCGACCGTATGACAAAACGGCCCGATTTGATCGAGTGATGATGCGAATGCGATGAGCCCGTAGCGCGACACAGTTCCGTATGTAGGCTTAATACCCACCAAACCACACAAGGCCGCGGGCTGACGAATCGAACCGCCAGTGTCAGACCCGATCGCCACAGCTGCGAACCCTGCAGCCACAGAAGCAGCCGAACCCCCTGATGAGCCACCGGGAACACAGTCAAGATCATGAGGGTTTTTGGTTGGTCCGAATGCCGAGTTCTCGGTCGATGAACCCATCGCAAACTCATCGAGGTTGGTTTTGCCTACCATCACGGTGCCAGCAGCAGCGAGACGGTCTACAACCGTCGCGTTGTAGGGCGGCTTCCAGCCTTCCAATATTTTTGATGAACAGGTTGTTGGAATACCCTGTGTACACATATTGTCCTTCAGGGCAAGCGGCACCCCAGCAAGGCGACCCGGATCAGTGCCAGCTGCGACCATTGCATCGATCGCCTCTGCATTGGCCCGAGCGGTATCGAGCGTCAACACATTGAAGGCATGTACGGCACCTTCGTGAGCGTTGATGCGTTCGAGGTGAGACTCAAGTATGTCGACGGCGCTACGACGACCGGCTCGAACATCGGTTGAAATTGCGGTGGCTGTCATTTCGTCACCAGCCGGTCTATTTACAGCCACCGAAACTCGGGTCGAACTCATGAGGCAGACCCCCGTTCCGTTGCCTGACCGGAGGTCGGTGAGGCCCCGCCAAGAATGTTTGGCACACGGAATCGTCGGTCTTCAGCAACCGGAGCACAGGCCAACACTTCGTCTCGGTCAACACCAGGACGAACAACGTCGGGGCGAAACACATTGACCAACGCAATGGGATGCGCTGTTGGGGCAACGCCGGCGGTATCGAGGGATGCAACATCTTGCGCATGGTCGAGAATGCCATCGAGGTCCGCTGTCATACGGTCGAGTTCATCGTCGGTTAGCGCCAAACGAGCCAACATCGCCACATGGACGACGGAAGCACGACTCAGGCGATCAGACATGGCCTCGATTCTACGGGACCGAGCCATACATTCCCTAACAATTCCCTAACCTCATTTACGAACATACGTTCGATGAAGGGTGCATTGTTGGTTTATGGGAACGACAGCAACAACGTTTGACGGGTTCCTTGTCACGGCGACTGGCGTGCTCGAATCGGCGCTTGTTGAATACAACACCGGGACCGCCCAGATCGATACCGGAACCGTGATTGCCGCCCGCCGGTTAGTTGATCTGGCCGAACTGGTGTGTACCCGTGCTGTTGCCTCGCTCGCGGCCGACCATCCGTTCAATGCTGACGGCTACGCCGATTGTGGGTCATGGTTGGCGGCGAATACTCACGCCCGACAATACGAAGCCGTAACCCGGAGCGACCACGACCAAATACTGCGACTGTTACCAACGTTCGCTGCTGTGCTTCACAGCGGCCATGTCGGAATAGGTCACCTCCGCCTCCTCACCAACGCTTTGACTACCGAACGAAAAGACACTGCTCTGGAGCAAGAGAACTTTCTGGTTGACGCCGCGAAAACGTTGTCGGTGTCACAGTTCGGTCAGTTCATGAACCACTGGGTCGCGTTATGTGACGACCTCCTTAACGACCCCACGGCCGGCGACGAACAACACCTACCAAAACGGTCTCTCACGATTCATGAGCTCTCTACGGGTATGTGGCGGCTCACCGGGAACCTTGACCCGCTCTCCGGAGAGATAGTTCGCGCTGCGCTCGAAGCAGCGATGCCGAAACCTGCCACGGATGACACCCGGACTGCTCCCCAACGCCGACACGACGCACTTATCGATCTGTGCGCCGAATCACTCAAAACTAGCGACCGGCCTGTTGTTGGCGGTGAACGACCAAACGTCACTGTACATATTGATGCTTCCACCGGCCTTGCGTACACACCGCAACGCTTCTACCTGTCAAACATCACCCGCGACATGGTCCTCTGCGACGCGAACATCACCAGTGTGTGGCTTGACACGACCGGGAAACCATTCGATGTTGGAACCCCAACCAGTGACATACCCGCACGTAACCGCAAAGCAGTCATCGCACGAGACCAACACTGCAGGTACCCCGGCTGCGGAAGACCAAACCGGTGGACCGAAATCCACCACATCACATACCGAGAACACGGTGGTTGTCACAGCATCGACAATTTGGTCACACTCTGCAGGTACCACCACCGCCTCACTCACAAACACCGGCTCGCACTCACCTGGGATGGTGATCAGCCCACCACACTCAACATCACCTGGCCCAACGGCACCACCATCCACTCACCACCGACACCCTCCGCAAAACCACCACCAATCAACAACTAAGTACACGCACCCCAACCACGCCACCTCGCCCAACCCGGGCGCCGGCACCGGCGCGCCGGGGGGCAGCCACGATGTATCTGTTTGTCTGAATTCGATCGATGTCTGTCTGGCGACGACCTAGCCACCATCTTCAAACCGGTGCACGATAGAGCTATGAAATCCGCCCTCCTTGTTATTGATGTCCAGCAGTCATTCGCACAACGCGACTATTGGAAGTTGGCCGATGTTCCTCAGTATCTAGAAGCACAGAATCGATTGATCGAACGATGCGTTGACGCCGACATCCCGATTGTGCGTGTCTTTCACGAAGAACCAGACACAGGAAACGCGTTCGACAGGGCTTCGGGTTGGGTTCGCCCGCTCGATGGGCTAGCAACCTTCACGCCAGCGCACGAAATCCACAAGCAGCGCCACAGTGCTCTTGTAGGCACTGATCTCACTCATTGGCTTCGAACAAACGGCGTGACCAGCATCATCACGAGCGGTATACGAACCGAGCAATGTTGCGAGACAACTACCCGACACGCTTCCGATGAAAATTTCGACGTTGACTACGTGACCGAAGCGACGCTGACTTTCGAAATGCGTCACGCAGACGGTTCCGTCTTCACCTCAGCCGACATAAAGCAGAGAACCGAAACGGTGCTGCGCGACCGATTTGCAACGATTGTAACGGTTGACGAAGCGATCCACCGAGCGACCCGTTAGTAACACCTGATAAAACAGCGATATGTCTCAGAACGATTGGCAAGCATCTACTCCAGCGCCTCCGTACACAGCGGTCATCTTCACGAGTCAACGCACCGAAGTCGACGATGAAGGATACGCAGCCATGGCGACTGAGATGAACGCATTAGCCCATTCCCAGCCGGGCTTTCTTGGGGTTGAGTCAGTTCGCGGTACCGATCGAGTGGGTATAACCGTTTCGTATTGGTCAACACCCGAACACGCCCGAGCATGGAAACAGATCACCACCCACCTTGGCGCTCAACAGCTGGGCCGCAGGCGGTGGTACACGGCATACCAAACGCGCATAGCAACGGTCGAACGTTCGTATGACATGGATTCGTCTCCGCTCGCATGACGAAAGTCATCACAACGATCGACGTCTTGTTTGTGGTTGAGCCGAACGCACTGCTACTTGACCTGGCAGGGCCAGCCGAAGCATTCCGTATTGCTAATTCCCACCTTCGAAGCACGGGCGAACTGGAGTGTTTTCGGTTGAGATTCGTCAGTGCACAAACATCACAAGTCAGCTCTATTGGGTCAACCTTTGGCGACCTCGAACCGCTCCCCCGCATTGATCCAACCAAACAGACTTGGGTGGTGTTAGTAGGTAAACCGACAGCAATGTATTCACTGAGTGGCCTGTCACCGATCGATCACTCCGTTCTCGCATGGCTACGTCAAGATGTGGCCGCACACATCGGATCGGGCACCGTACGCATAGTTACGATCTGCGAGGGGGCATTGGTTGCCGCTCAAGCAGGCTTGTTCGACGGGCTGGCATGCACGACTCATCATGAGGTACTCGGTGCCTTGCGTACATACGCCCCAACAGCTCGGGTGGTTGAGAACCGCGTCTACGTCATCGATGGCCCGGTGGCATCGTGTGCCGGGGCGGCGGCCGGTTTGGATCTTGGTCTTGCCCTGGTGGCGCAACAGTGCGGTGAGGCAATAGCGGCCAAGGTAGCGGTAACACTGAATGTGTACATACGGCGTGGGCCAAACGACCCGGAAGTGTCACCCATGCTGCGCTATCGAAATCACCTCAGCTCGATTGTTCATCGAGTGCAAGATGCTGTTTCGAGCGCCCCTGAACAAGCGTGGACGGCATCAACATTGGCGGAACTTGCCGCAACCAGTACCCGCCATCTCGATCGACTTTTCGTTGAACACACCGGCGTGCTCCCAAGATTGTTTGTTCAGTCCGTCCGGGTAGAACGGGCCCGCATCATGCTCAAAAGCGGGGCGACGGTGACGGAAGCCGCGACGGGCGGAGGCTTCAGTTCCGACCAGCAGTTTCGCCGAGCGTGGCACCAAACATTCGGTTGTGCGCCAAGCCAATAACTGCAATCACCACGCATGAACAGAAGTCCAATAGGGTGCGGCTGTGGAAATTACGGAAACGTTGGAGGCCAGCGATAGAGCCCAGTGGCGGGCATGGTTGAGCAATCATCACAATCTGAAGTCAGAAATTTGGCTCGTCACCATCAAAAGCCAAACAACAATGACGTACATCGAGTCGGTGTACGAGGCGCTCTGTTTTGGGTGGATTGATGGGATTGCGAAACGGAAAGACGAAACAAGGACTGCCCAACGTTTCACGCCTCGTCGCCCCAAAGGAAATTGGACTGAGTTAAACAAAGAACGCGCCCGTCGACTCATCGCTGACGGCCTAATGACTGATGCTGGCCGTGCAGTGCTGCCTGACCTTTCCGTCGAGTCCTTCGCCATTGCACCAGACCTACTTTCAGCATTGCAAGCGAACCCAATCACGTGGGCAAACTTTCAAGCATTCCCTGATTTGTATAAACGCATACGAATCAGTTACATCGAAGAGACACGAAAACAACCCGATGTTTTCGAAAAACGGCTCGCTAATTTTGTTAGCAAGACAAGGGAAAACAAGATGTTCGGCGGGATGGAATAACCACCGAACCGGGCTGATCAGGTGACAGTTACCGTGAAAGTTACCGTTGCACTTGCTTCACCGAGTGCCACTATCAACAACACGGTGTACGCGCCCTTCGGGGTTGCTCCGGTTGTGACGACGGTTCCTTTTGCGAATCCGTTCGTGAACTGGGTGACGTTAACGTTTGCATTGGGTATCCAAGCAGTTGGGGCAATGAACAGCACCGGCAGTTTGCCATCGACGATGGTCTTCGGAATGACCGAAAACTCAACTGTCTGTCCTTGGGGGACTGACAACGCAAGATTTGGCAACGTCACTTCAAGGTTGACCACTTCCAGAATCGACGTCACCCGGGCATCGACCCCATTTTTTACGGCTCGAGCCCCAATGACATACGACCCGACCGGGAGCCCTTTGGGAAGGGTAACTTTGAACTCTGTCGACGTGTTACTGAAGCCGCCGTTGGCTGGCGTGAACGTTGCACCGCCCGGTATCTGACCTAGCTGCAACAAGATATTCATCGGGTCAACTGTGCGGCCAGCCTCCGGAACAATGTTGACGGTTACCGTGACCCCACCCCCCGGTGAGCCGATGTACCTCGGCTTGTCCATCGTCAAGGTGAATTGCGTCGGGGCAGGTTTCGTGGTGGGTGCAACGGTCGTAACCGGGGCAGCGGTCGGTGCCGGGGTTGGCGCAGGTGTGACAACCGGGGCAGCAGTGACAACCGGGGCAGCAGTGACAACCGGTGCTGCGGTCGGCGCCGGAGCAGGGATAGGTGCGGTGGCGCCAGCCGTAGCCACGCCGCCACCGGCAGTAGAAACCGAGATACTTACACTTTTAGCTTTCCCGCCACCGGTCGCCGTCACGACCACCTGGCCGCTCTGCGCAGGCACGGTCGTATCTGCGCGTAGGGTTAGCTTTGTTCCACTCGACGAAGCTTTGCCCGTCGATGCCACCACCCCGGCGAGCGAGTTCTGCACTTGAAACGTTAGCGGCGCTGTAAAGCCCTTGCCTCGCTTGACGGAAATACGCAAGGTTTTCGCTTTACCGGCACCGAGCGCAATAGACCGTGGGCTTGCCGTCAACACAAAGTCACCCGCAGCCACCGAGGCAGCCTGTGCGGGCGTACTGACACCGGTCGACGCAACAGCACTGAGTACCAGCACGGCCAGTCCGCCGAAACCAACCCGGGACCGAGACCGACGCAAATTCAAAGATCGCCCGGTATGGAACAAGTATGTCTTCATAACGTTCACTGTGCGACCACTACCGACGGAGCGCATCCGGCGAATCCCTACGTTTTCATTTCACAATTGCTGTGATTCGCCACTGTTCTGCTGGGCAATTAACGCTACGTGAAGGTGTGTACGTCGGTTTATACCTAGTTTTCGGTACACGCTACTGAGGTGAGACTCAACCGTTTTGGCCGAAATGAACAACACCGCCGAGATTTCCTTATTGGATTGGCCAAGCGATGCCAGTTGAGCAACCTCCAACTCGATTGTTGTAAGCAAATCACTGCTTTGACGTCGACCGAAGCCCCTATCTTCGCCACGTGCGGTCTCGCACCACCGCCAAGCTTCACACGCTTCGAAACCATCGAACGAAGACTGAAACAACTCAGATGCGCTTCGCCTGGCCCCTTCACGGCGTTCAAATCGGCCAAACGCCAACTCAGCACGGGCTACCCAAAACACCCGACCCTCTGCAGCAAACTCGTGAATAACCTGCGTAAAAAGCGACCGGGTTTGTTTCACATCAGTGCGCCGAGCAGCACTGAAATGCGCCGCAGCCCAACGTTTGGCAACCGCTGCATCAGTGCGAGCAATACCTTGAATACCTTCACCCCAACCGCGAAGTCGTTCGGAAATTTTGTCGGCAACGAGTGATCCGCAATCTCGACGCTTTGCACCCGCCACACTCGACGCTTCAATGAGATCGAGTAAACCCGGAATGACGGCTGGCTCGTTTAGCCCCCACTCCCGAAAGGAATTCATCCACCTCAGACCAGTTTCAAGCAGCACCACCCGGTCTTGACGGGCAGCCAGTATCGACATCCGAACGTTTGCCGCTTCGATCGCGCCCAATCGAAATTCGAGCCGGGCGAATGACGTCTCTGCCTCGCTCACAGCTAATTCTGCGAGATCTAGCTCACCAACATGTGCCGCCAAGCGCGCTTCACCAAGACGGCTAAGCGATCGGCTCAATTCGTTATCGAACTCGGCCACGGAAATACCCAATTGAACCAGTTCACGCGCTTCACTAATGCGACCTCGCGAACACAGCAGATTCACCTCGAACGGGATTCCCATCAGTAGCGCAGTACTACTCCCACGGGCTCGAAAGATCCGCCGACGAACCTCAAACTGATGCAACGCACGCTTATCTTCGCACCAGGCGTACAGAAACGGGCCAAGGCTAAAAGGCGGACACTGAACCGATAACCAGTGTTGGAGGTCTTCACGTTCCGATGCCGATTGCAACGTTTGAACGTCAAATCCGGTTCCGTTCAAAAAACGTGCCATCACATCGATTGCCATCGACTCGGCCTCAATTTGCCCACCGGCCCGGTACCCAGCCTCCACTCCTATTTTCGCAGCGTTAACCGCCTCATCGACGGTACCGGCGTTGATCTGCAACATCGCTAGTTGCATTCCTGCTTCAGCAACACCCGCATCACCGACATCGGATTGCGCCAAGACCATTTTATAAGTATCGATACCAACCGACAGAGTTTGGCTCCACGACATTAATGCGGCCAGATCAAGCGCCACCCGAACCTGATGCTCACCATCCGGCAAGCGCAACGCCAATGCGCTCAAACGCCGCTGCGCCGCTGCGGGGTCATCCAAGCGAAACTCAAGATTGGCGATCCAGCGTTGACTGCTTACGTGCATGAAAGTGTCACTGTTCGCAAGGCTGAGGTCAGGAAGCGCCAAACCATCTACGGCTCGAAACGCTAGTTGCAAAGCGAGTGTGATCGAGCCGCTGGCCGCAGCATGTGTGGAAGCCACAAACACCTCAATACGGGTTGCCTGATCCAAAGACGCCGATGACAAACTGAGGTGGCGCCCCCTCTCAACGAGATCGTCAACCACAAGCGCAGCCCGACTATGCAATGCACGGCGTTGTTCATTGGTGAGTATTGAAGCGACTGCTTCGCCAAACAACGGATGCTCGAACACCACCTGCCGATCGACTGTGATGCTGTGGCCTGCGTCAGCCGACCCCGCCAACGCAGATCCGACTTGATCCACAGTGAACAATTGGTGCAACACGTCAACGCTCGGATCGCGAAGCTGAGCGGCAACATACATCACTTCGAGGTGCTCGGGTGAAAGTAGCTGAGCAGCCGATAGCAATGGATTACCCTGCACGCTTACATTATTTGTCATGAAGAGGGCTTCGGCTCCCCTACTCGCAGCTCGACCAATCTCCCTAGCTCGAAGTGCATTTCCGTCGGCGTATTTCGCTAACCCAATTTGCAACGCCGGTGTCAGTGAACTTTCGGACCCAATAATCGAAGCGACAGCCGCATCGGGAAGGCGGCCTAACGACAACGGCACTGACTGACCGGCAACCAAAGCGTCAAGCAATAGCGATCGTTCGTTTGTTCGAAACGCTGCAACTAAGGATTGCGCCCGTAACGATCGCCGGAAAGCAAACGTGAGTGTCTCGGCCGACTGCTGGTCAATCCAATGAGCGTCGTCGAGAACCAGCAACATGGGCCCCTGCTCTGACATTTCAGTGAGCAGTGCTGTAGACGCAGCCCGAATGAGCCCCGGATCGTCAAAAGGGTTTCCCACGATTAAGTCGTTCAACGCCTCTTGATGTGCGGGCGAAAGGCATCCCCTCAGCGCAGGATCGGTTTGACTCACCATGTCAGACAAGGCGCTCATCGCAATAGATGCTTCGATCTCAACCGGTCGCACAATCAACGTTGCAACCCCCACAGCGGCTGCTTCGAGCGTCAGCCATTTCAGCAGCGTGGTTTTGCCACTTCCGGGCGAACCGAGCAGCACCTGCCAGCCCGGCGTGACGAGCAACTGCGCCAGGTGTAGCTGCTCCTCCGCCCGGCCCGCAATCATCATGATATTTACCTTAGAGAATATTGTTCGCCACGAAGACCATCCACCCGCAAAGACCAGCCTTACCTGTGAGGTTGTGGGGGTTTGCCTGATGCGAAATCAAACGTTCACCGGCACACTGGTGCCTCTATGGGCTTCAGTAACCCTCGGACTACACAGGCCGTCGGAATTCTTCGTCTTGTCCGATTTCACAGAGTGCCTTCGTCGCTACCAACAACCCTGTCGAATGTGGAACATTCGTGGCCGATAACGTGTCTTGTCATATCCGGCAACCCGGAGCCTGAAGCGATCGTCGAGATTCGAATCAGCGTCATGTTGGCAACTGGCTTCGTCGATGAACTCGACGCCTACGACAGACAACCGGTCATCGTCACGGGTACCCGCTGGACTCAGCACGACGACGCAACGAGCAGACGTCGACTCATCGATGTCATGTTCGATCCGACCATTGCTGCTGGATCGTAGAGATACCAGCAAGTGGAATAGTGACTTGCGTAAGGTATGGCTTACGCAACTCACTAAACCAGGGTCACGCAACCAGGGTCACCAAGCCGACCAGGGTCAGGCCAGGCCGCACACCCGGCGTGCGAACTCGACAATGGTCGACTCGACCAAGGGTGCATCGTTGTCAAGGGTTGCGACATGGAAACTGTTGTTCAACGTCACTCGTTCGACCGGACCGCCCACTCGTGCCGCCCAATGATCCGAAGCCGACGGAGGTACCACATGATCATCGGGCGACGTCAACACCACCGATGGACACGTAATCGCCGGAACGAGCGCATCGAGTTCGGCACCGACTTCCATCAGTGACAACAGCGCAGCAACCGGGGTGGCGTCATAGCCAAGCTCGGTTCCGCCTTCCATTTTGATATCTGAACCTATGGACGGTAACTGCTCAACCCCAGACGCAAGCATCTCGCGCAGACCATCGAGAGTGGCCGCAGCCGGAGGTTCGACGGCCGGATTAATCAACGCAACGCCAACCACCGATGGACGATGCGCAGCGACCCAAGCAGTAAGCGTGCCTCCCATCGACAAACCAACCACGACCACTCTTTGGAATCGCGTCGCCAACTCGTCGTAGGCGTCGAGCGCGCACGTCGCCCATTCGTTCCAACCCGTCGTCATCATGTCTTCGACTGTGGTTCCGTGTCCGGGCAGCCGAGGCATCTCAACGCTGAAACCGGCGGCGGCGAGGGCTGAGGCTAGCGGGCGCATTGACTGAGTCGACCCGGTGAAGCCGTGCAAGACCAGTGCACCGCACTCGTTGGTTCCCTTCCAAGATCCAGGCTCGGCACCAACAAGAACAGCAGGAGAGTTCGTCATGGGCGATGAGTTTACCGACGGGCGTAGGAATCGTCGTCACTGAACGGAAGCGACCACCATTCAACCGGGGTGGCAGCCGGGTGCGAATCGACCACGATGCAGTCGACCGGGCAGACCGGGGGCAGACACTTTCCACAGCCAGAACACAACTCTGGAATGATTACCACATCGATACCGAAGTTGAAGATCGCCCCGAACTGCGGGGGGCAGTGTCGAAGGCACGCATCACAATTGATACAAATTGCCATGTCGATACGAAGGGCTGGCTGCTTCCACTTTGGGTTTCGTACCCGACTCGAAACCCTCGCCTCCCGTGCTGCTGACATAGGCGAACCATAGCGGCCAGCGGCCCAGGAACATAAGCCGCCAGCGGCCCAAGAACATAGCGGCCCGAGCGCAGATCGACCAGTAGGCCGCTCACGTCACTTAATCTGTGATGGTGGCAACGAAAACGCATGAGTTCCTTTCCGACGGCTGGATCAAAGCAGCCCGCAACATCCGCGACAAACACGCCGAAGCTGCGGGGGCAGCGATACCGCAGGGGGTCTCGGTACGCATGAATGTTGTCATCACTGAGGTTCCGTTTGATGAAGGGGTCATCGACGCCCATATCGATTCGACTACAGGCAGTATTACCCTCGACCTCGGCCATATCGAAACACCCGACGTCACGATAACGGTCGATTACGCAACGGCGAAAGCACTCTTCATCGATCAAGATATTCAGGCTGCCATGCAAGCCTTCATGACCGGCAAGATACGAATAGATGGCGACATCACGAAGCTGATGGCCCTTCAATCACTTGGTCAAGCTGAGGTCACTAGCGACAAAGTTGACATGGCCAAATCGATAGCTGACGAACTCAAGGCCATTACCGCCTGACATTTTTCTCACCCACAGAGATCGACTTTCGACAAACTTCTCAAGGTGATCATTACTACTGACGATGACATGTTCGTATACGGCTTCGAAGCCGAGGAGGAACATCATGACGATCGACATAAGCGCAGACAATCGACTAGCAGGAACCACATCGTCAGTGACGGCCTCGTTGCTTTCCGCATCGCTTGAAGCGACGAACCAAAATCCGTACTTAAGCTTCCCGACTCAACCGAGCACAGTCTCGTTGAACGTTGCGGTCCTTACCGGCCGCTCACTTGTCGTCGAACTCATTGTTGAGGGCCTCGCCAACCAAGGCATCCATGTGAACCGGTCAGGTCGAAACGAAGACCTTGCCCTTGCCCTTCGAACGGCAGCAAACGGCGGCGTCATTGTGATAGACGGTTCATCACCAATCGATCTGACCGACCGACTTAACCTGGTGGCACGTTGTCGCGAACTTGGCGGAGAAGTATTGGTGGTTATGGTCGATGACGACCAGGTTTCGGCTGGTATCTGGGTTGAAGCTGGCGCAAGCGGAGTACTTTCAAATTCTTCTTCGCTGAGCGACCTTCACGATTGCGTTGTTCGTTTGTCTCGACATGAAATTGTGCTGGGTATCGCGGTCCGCGAGGGGGTGCTCGCCAAACTTCGAAGTCACCGCCAAGCAATGAACGATCGCCAAGCCGCATTTTCGCAACTTACCCGTCGCGAAGCTCAGGTTCTGCGAGAACTTTCAACGGGGGCCAGCCCCGAGGAAGTTGCCCGCATCAGCTTCGTCTCGCTCAACACGGTGCGATCACAAATTCGTTCGGTGCTCGCGAAACTTGGCGTGAATTCGGTAGTTGCCGCAGTGGCCCTCGCCTACCGATCCGGTTGGCTCGACTCGGAATATGCGGTCAGCCGCTAACCGCTCTGATTTTGTTTTGCTCTTGCAAAACCAAAACTCCACGGAACCCGAAGGCCCACTGCAACATCACTTGAGTAGGTCGGTTGACTCATTACACCGGCAGATTGACACCTTTCACCAATGCAGGTGATGGTCACAAAAATACTTGCAGTAACAATGATCGACATCACCCGTTGTAGTTGTGAAGAGGTATCAAATGAAACACCAAGAGCCACAACTTGAGCAGCGACCCAGCCTCGGGTTCATACTCACTTTTCGAGCCGTCGACCTTCAGAACCGGTTTCGAGCCCGACTTTCACGCAGCCAAGAACAGGGCGCGACCGCGGTCGAATACGCCCTCATGGTTGGACTGTTGTCGGTTGCGATAATAGTAAGTGTCTATATTTTCTCGCAACGCCTTCGAACCTCGTTCGCGACGTACTCGAACACCATTCCGAACTGACGACCACAGTTTCTCGGTGAATCGCTGAGAAAAGAATGAATCCGCCCTCAAGGGTGAGAACCAACCGGCCGATGCTTTGAACGCAAGATGTCCGTGGCGAAGGCCGCAGACACTGTCTGTTAAGGAGCAGCCCGTGAATCGCCGAAAGACCACAGGAATCGTGGCCTCAGCCGTCCTCGCAGTGCTAGGTGCACTGTTATTGATGATGTTTGCCCGAGGTAAATCAAGTTCAACCGCCGCAGCACCAGCCGCCCCGGTCGAAGCAATGGCCAACATTTGGGTGGCGAAAGGTGACCTTCCGCAAGGTCAATCTATTGAAACCCTACGCACCGCTCAGTTGATCGAGCAGAAATCAGTACCTGTTTCGCAGATCAAAGCTGTTGGTGCAGATGCGTTCAACGTTGATCTTCTCGCCGGAAAAATTACTGCCGTCCCAATCTTCACCGGTGAGGAACTGATCGAAGCAAAGTTTCAGTCAGTCGAAGCAGCAGCCGATTCAGCCATCACACCGGGTCAGGTCTCGTTCTCGTTCCTGTTGCCCGCGGAGCGTATGGCAGGTGTGGGGCTCACACCCGATGAAACCGTCGGCGTAGTTGGCTCGTTCGGTGCAAACGACACGTTCCAAAATGTCGTGCATATCGCAATGCACAAGATTCGCATCATTGGAAAGCCGACACCATGGGGTGTAACCCCTGTGCCAGTCGCCGCCGGAGCACCAGCAACCGTTGCCCCAGCGCCCAGCTTCACCGGTCAACTGTTCCTAGTCGCCGTGAGCCTTTCGGCACCTGACGCAGAACGCCTCATCTTCCTCAACCAGTTCGGAACGATCAACCTGATTCGTGAACCGTTGAGTGCAAAAGAAGACGGCACGAAGCTCGTTCAGTACGACAACGTATATGAACCTACTAACGGTTCACGATCGGCACCGATTCCGACCACCGTCGCTCCGGCCATTAACGCCGTCACGACCCTTCCAGCACCAGTGGCACCTGTAGCAACAACTGTCGTTGCCCCACGGCCCGCTGTCGCACCAGGAGCAACGGTTGCACCTGGCGCAGCCGCAGCCGCTGTTGCACCATCGACCACAAAGCCCGTGGTCGCTGCAGCGTCGACGACCATCAAGAAGTAGTCAGTCTTTCTGACAGCCTGCTGCCATCTGCTCCTTGGTGAGTAGCAGGCGCACCACCCAGCACTTCCCCGAACTTCCCCAGATCACCACCGAAACGTAAACGAGAGGCAACCGTGAGCACTACCGACCTAGCAACGGAGCAAGGACAAAAGACGCTGTTGCGTGGCATCGGTGATGTCGCTGTGGTTGCAAGCACACCCGACTTCGAAATGCGGGTTCGCCGGGCGCTCTCGAGTGGCCGTGGACCGCGAATGGTTCGATGGAACGTCAATACCGAACGCCCAGACGACCAACAGGTCGCCGTGGTTCTCATCGGACCAGAGCTACCACCTGACCTCATGGTTCAGACGGCCCAAGAGGTTGACCGAGATAATCCGGGTGCTTACGTTTGTTTGGTAGCCGAGCCGCTTCCCGGCCTCTTAGAGAAAGCGCTTCGGGCCGGCGTTCGAGACGTCATTTCTCCAACGGCGGAAATTCCACAAATTTACGACCTGCTCGTTCGCGGGCTTCACAGTGCACAGGCCCGTAAACCAGTACCGACCCTCGCTCAACCTATTGAGCCCATAGTTACCCCAATCGATGCCGACGACTCTGGCCGACGAGTGATTGCTGTCATCTCGCCCAAAGGTGGGGTTGGCAAGACGCTTGTAGCAGTCAACCTGGCCTGCGCCCTTGGTGCGGTGCATCGCAACGAGGTCACCCTCGTAGACCTCGACCTCCAGTTTGGCGACGTCGCGGCTTCGCTGCACATCGCACCCGAGCACACCACAGTCGATGCTGCACGTGGCGTAGGCCGTGGCGAATCATCGCTCATCAAAGTATTCCTGCACAACCACGACTCTGGTGTCTTCGTGTTGAGCGCACCCGATGACCCGGCGCTCGCCGACGACATCACCTACGACGCTTCGGTTGCCATCACCCGCCAGCTGTCAAGTGCATTCCCGTATGTGATCATTGATACTGCTGCCGGCCTTGACCCGCACACACTCAGTGTCGCCGAAGTCGCAACCGACTTACTCTTCGTTTGTTCAGTTGACGTTGCCAGCGTTCGTAGCCTGCGCAAAACGCTCGACGCCTTCGATAAATTAGGTATGCGCACACAGCGTCGCCACCTCGTTATCAACCGATCCGATAATCCTGGCGGTGCTCGGGTTGAAGATGTTGAAACCGCTCTCGGGCTCACAGCTATCGCGTCGATTCCGGTGACCACGAACGTGCTGGCAACCGTGAACCAAGGAAGCCCGGTCGCATACTCGGACCCAAAGTCTCCACTCGCTCGAAAGTTTCAACAAATCGCCGAAGCATTCAGCGACGACGTTGTTGCTGCACCAATCACAAGTAAATCATCCATTGGATTGCCCTGGAAGAGGTCACGATGAAGCTCGGTCAACGCCTTCGCGCTCAGAACGAGCCGGAAGAACCTACGCCGGTCGCTGCGCCAGCAGCCCCTGCTACTGCTCCGGCAGCCCCTCAGCAGCAGGCATGGGCACCTCCGGTAATGCCGGGGCATCAAGCACCGGTAGTGGCTGCAGCTGCGCCTGCTGCCCCAGTGCAAGGAGGCAGGCCAACACTTTCGCGGCCTGTCCAGCCAGTAACGCATGGTGACGAGCACGGTTCATACGATCCGCTGCTTCAAATGAAAGAAAAGATTCATGAGCAACTCATCACGAGGCTCGGGGTCAAGTTGTTCGATCAAAACCAAAGCGACTCGCAACTTCGGGCGACCGTCGTTGATCTGATTACTCAGCTCATCGCAGCCGAGTCAATGCCGCTTACAAGCGACGAACGACATCAGCTGGTCAGCGACCTTTCTGACAACGTGCTTGGGCATGGTCCTATTGACCGCTTCCTGAAAGACCCGGCCGTAAGCGAAGTTATGGTTCAAGGAACCACCCCAATCTTCGTTGAGCGTTCAGGCAAACTGGTTCGAACTAAAGATCGTTTTTACTCAAATGACCAGTTGCGTCGAGTTATCGAGCGCATTGTGTCAAACGTCGGGCGACGAATCGACGAGTCATCACCGATGGTCGATGCTCGTTTGGCTGACGGGTCTCGCGTCAATGCAGTCATTCCGCCATTGGCAGTTGACGGGCCTGCATTGACCATCCGAAAGTTCAGCCGTGACCCATTGCAGGTTCAAGACCTGATCAATAAAGGTTCGCTTACTGCCGAAAGCGCCCAGCTTCTTGCCGCTTGCGTGGCCGGCGCATTGAACATCATTGTGTCGGGCGGTACCGGCACCGGAAAAACCACGATGCTCAATATCTTGTCGAGTTTCATTCCGCCGGATGAGCGCATTGTGACCATTGAAGATGCGGTGGAGTTGCAGCTTCGTCAGCCACACGTTGTGCGCCTCGAAACTCGACCACCAAACATCGAAGGAAAGGGTGCCGTCACCATCCGCGACCTGGTGAAGAACTCACTTCGTATGCGCCCAGACCGAGTGGTTATTGGCGAATGCCGTGGTGGCGAGGCACTCGACATGCTTCAAGCTATGAACACCGGCCATGACGGATCACTCACGACGTTGCACGCCAACACACCACGAGATGCGTTGTCACGACTCGAAACGCTGGTTCTTATGGCTGGTTACGATCTGCCAACCATTGCGATTCGTCAACAGATTGCTTCGGCTGTCGACGTCATCGTGCAGATCTCGCGCTTCCGAGACGGTTCACGGCGTGTGGTTGCCATTACAGAAGTAGAAGGCATGGAAGGTCAAACCATCACGCTTTCCGACATCTTCGCATTCGACTATGGCGCCGGTGTCGACGCAAACGGACGCCATCAAGGGTCGATCAAGCCAACCGGTATTCGACCAAAGTTCTCAGAGAAACTCCTCGACCACGGCATTTCGTTGCCAGCCGGAATGTTCGGTGCGGTCGACCTGTCCACCTTCGGGAGGAAGTAGCAATGAACGCGTTATCCGTACGAACACCCCGGTTCATTCATCGGGCCGCAATCGTTGCGCTTGCGCTACTCGCGTCGGTCGGTGCTTCAACCGCGTTCACGCAGGCTGCTCTGGCACAATCATCACCAGCGTCGCAGTCATCACCGTCATCGGCTGAATCAGCTGCGGTTTCGAGCCCAACACTCGACGTTTTCATTGCGTTCGACAATTCGTCTCAACTGAGTCAAGCTCAATTTATTGGCGCCCAGCAGGCTGCCCTTGATCTCGTTGATGCGTTGCCACCTGAGGCTCGAATCGGAGTGATCTCGTTCGGGGCATTTCCACAGGTCACCCAGTTCACCGCAGTCGATCACGAGTCGTCACGTCGAGCCATCACGAACCTGAGCCAAGAAGAAGGCACCAGCCAACTGTTCTCGGGTATTGGCCTCGCTGCGGAAAGCTTCGATAGCACTTCCCAGGCAAGCCGCGCCGTTGTCGTCGTTACCGACGGTCGAGATGGTTCAAGCGCACAATCCATCGAAAGTGGCAACCGGGCAGCGCTACTGAATAAGGTAAGCGTATCTATCATTGATACTTCGGTACCTGGTGACACAAAGGCAGACCGCCAACTTGTGGTCAGGCGCCTAGCCGGTTCATCTCCAATTGCGCCAGCCAAGGACAAGGTCGCTATTGCGAGCCTCGCCGACCAGATCGAAGCACGATCCAAACCAGCGCTTCCGAACGAGATTGCTTTGACGGCCCCAGAGTCTGGCATCTCGTCATCGCTGTTCAGCAGCAACATCATCTTGATGTTCGGTGCCCTCCTTATGGGTGGAGCCATCTTCTTCGGCGCCATGCAATTGCTTGGGCCAAGGGAAATCAAAGTCAACTTGACCGGCATCCCATTGCCGAGCAAAAAAGACAAAAAGGCCAAAGACGTCAAGACACCAATGGCGGGCCTTGCGACCAAACTCAGCGACATCGCCGACAAAAAATTGGAAAAGAGCGGCAAATCATCGGGAATGCAATCGTGGCTCGAACGAGCAGCGATCAATCTTCGTTCCGGAGAATTCCTGGTTTTGGCTGTCTGCGTTTCGCTCGCTTTCGGAGCTGGAGCTGGAGTACTTCTTGGCAAACTCTGGACCCCGCTCGGGCTGGCTGTCGGAATCTTTGGGACCAGGTTTTTCGTCAACCGCAAGGCCAACAAACGATCAAACAAGTTTGGTGATCAGCTCAGCGATACCCTCCAGTTATTGAGTTCAAGTATGCGAGCGGGCCAAGGTTTCATGCAGGCGCTCGACGCTGTTTCTCGTGAATCGGAAGCCCCCACATCAGAGGAATTTCGTCGAGTTGTTGTTGAAACCCGCCTCGGACGCGACCTGGTCGATTCGATGAAGGCCCTTTCAGAACGTATCCGTTGCATCGATATGGAATGGGTCATTCCAGCCGTAGAAATCAACCGAGATATTGGTGGTGACCTCGCCGAAGTTCTCGAACAGGTTGGTGCAACCATTCGAGACCGCGCCGACCTTCGCCGACAGGTCAAAACCCTCTCTGCAGAAGGTCGCCTCTCGGCCGTCGTGCTGATCGGCATGCCGTTTTGCCTTGGTGGCTTCATCAATATGTCAAACCCTGAGTACACCCACGTGTTGTTCAGCGGCTTTGGTGTCTACCTCATTGGTATCGCTGCGGTCCTGATGCTTATCGGCAGTATCTGGCTGTTCAACATTTGCAAGATCGAGTTCTAGGAGAACCATCACCATGAACCTCTACACACTCATTGGCGCACTGTTGCTGCCACTCGCGGCGGGTGTCGCGTTCTGGTCACTCAAGGGCAATCCTGTCAAACTCAGTGCTGACGACCTCGTTGGATCGCGCCCCACCGACCTTCGTGAAGCTGTCATGGCACAGTCGGCCAAAGACCGTGCGATCAAGCCAGCACTTGACCGCATCTATCAAGCGTTACGCAAGATCACCCCGGTTGGGTGGATTGACACTATTGAACAGCGGTTGATGTTGGCCGACTCAAAGACTCGCACGGAGTTCATCCTGCTGCAAAAGGTAATCGGTTGCGTCATCTTCTTCTTGCTTTTCAACCTGCGATGGGATTTGAAGTTTGGTGGGAAACTCATCGGCTACGTGTTGTACGTTGCCAAGCCTGGTCTCGGCTTTTTCCTTCCAGATATCATCTTGAAGAACAAGGCAGATAAGCGCCAAGCAGACATTCTGCGATCGCTTCCCGATGTTCTCGACCAGATCACTGTTGGCGTTGAAGCAGGACTTGGTTTCGATGCTGCGATGGCTCGAACTGCTAAGTCAACAGAGGGACCGTTAGCCCAGGAACTTATGCGAACGTTGCAACACGTTTCAGCTGGTTTGTCACGGGCCGAAGCACTTCGCGGGCTTGCAAATCGCAACAAGGTGCCAGAACTACGGCAATTTGTGGGTGCCATTCTTCAGGCCGAGCAATACGGTATTCCGATGGCTCAGGTACTTCGGGTTCAGGCTGCTGAACAACGTCGTCGTCGTCGTCAACGTGCTGAAGAAAAAGCGATGAAACTTCCCGTTAAGGTACTGTTTCCCTTGGTCCTTTGTATCTTGCCGACGCTCTTCATCGTGCTTATCGGCCCCGCAGTTATAAACATTGCCAACAACGTGTAACTCGTAGGTTTACGTTTGTATGCGAACTTCAGAGTTTGGTTTAACTGATTTTCCGTCAGAAGGCTGAGTACCAGTCACGGGTTGATCTGGGGGTCCGTCGACCCCGGCCACAACCAAACCTGCAGCACGAAGACGTTGCGTAGCCTCGGACACGCTGAGCCCCTTCGTCGCCGGAATTTTGACTAACGGCGGACCCGTTGAGACAATAATTTTGACCTGCGACCCGCGGGGCAATTCGCTTCCCGGTTTGTAGTTGGCCGCAATCACAGTTCCGGCCGGAACCGTCACACTTGACTGCTGCACCACCACACCAGTGAGCCCCTTGGGAAGTGCAGCCTGTGCGTCGTCGGGGGTCATGCCGGTGATATTCGGTACAACACGCGGCTCGGGACCTTTCGAAATGACCAGGTTCACGGACGAATCTCGCGCTACCGACCCCGCAGGTTCACTCGACACGATGATTCCGGTCAAAACCTTTTCGTCAAAAACTTCCTCGGCTGTACCCACGACGAGTTGAACGTTTTCGAGAAGTTGAGTTGCTGCCTCAACGCTGAGACGTTGAAGTTCGGGCACCAAACGGGGGGCCGGGCCCGATGAGATCACCAGTTCAACGAACGTTCCGGCTTCAACCTTCTCCGCCGCTAACGGATTCTGCGAAATGACGTCACCCTTTTCGATCGTTTCACTTTGAGTCACTGACGACTTAACGGTGAGATCAACAGCCTCGAGTGAGCGCTTCGCATCGGCTGCACTTAGGCTCACAACTGCTGGCACGTTGCGCCACTGCGGGCGGCCCGACCATGCTCGCCATCCGACCGCTGAGCCAGCAGCAATCGCTGCAATCAGCACCGGAACAAGAATTCGTAACCAGCGTCGTGGCGTTTTCGGCGTCTCTTTGTTTTCATCGAGATCAGCAATCGAATCGCTTTTCGACGGCCGGTCCTCTGTCGGTTTCTGAGTTGGCTCGTTATATTCAGCTGCTTCTGGTTCGCTCGGCAACGGACGTGCTGATTCGCTTCCAACACGATCCTCATGAGCGGGGTCAATTGGTCGGACGGGGCCGACAGGCTGCTTCACGTCCACATGCTGTGTGAGATCAGTGTCGACGATAGAACGAACTGCACTTGGCACAACGAGCGGGATACGTTCAGGCCTCGCGAGGCCCCGGGTGGCGCGTTCGAGCCGCCGCACCAGTGTCGCAGCGTCGATCCGTTCGTTCGGGTCAATCACCCCGGCAGGCGTCAAAGCTTCGCCTAACCCACCAAGCGATTCGGGAGGAATAACGGGTTGCTGGTGCCGTGCCATCAACACACCGAGGGGGGTATCGGCTCGGAACGGGGTTTCACCGGTTGCCGCTTCGATGATCACGAGCATGAGTGAGTACACGTCGGCTCGACCGTCGAGTGCTCCTCCACCAATTTGCTCGGGCGCCGAATAGCGAGCGGTGCCAACCAAACCGCCCGTTGGTTCAGTGAGGGCAGCTTCGGCAAGGGCCCGGGCCAGGCCAAAATCGGCGATTCGCAACACGCCATCCGAGGTGAAAAGGAGGTTCGCCGGTTTGATGTCACGGTGAACAATGCCTTGGCTGTGGGCATAGGCGAGTGCTCGCGCTGCTTCAATTCCGACGAGGGTTGCCTGTGAGATCGATAATTTGTGGTGTCGATCAAGAATTTCTCGAAGGCTTCCACCGTCGAGATACTCGGTAACGAGGTGGGCTGGTTCGGTATCGCCGGTTTCGGTTTCAGAGATTCCGTCATGCCAATCGTGGATCACCATGATGTTCGGGTGGGTCAGGCGGGCCGCAAGTTGTGCCTCACTTCGGAAACGGCGCACGAACTGCTGGTCGGTTGACACCGATCGATGGAGCACCTTGACTGCGACGCGACGTCGAAGCCGGGTGTCGACAGCAAGGTAAACCTCTGCCGATGCTCCCCGGCCCAACAAAGACTCGAGGCGGAAACGACCACCGATCACACGACCGATGAACTCTCCAGAAACTGAACCGGCCATCAACCCCAACCTAGTTGCGGGCGCCGGTTAACTTGCGGACCCCATATCCATGTAGGGATTTAGCGGGGTTCGCTTGGCAGGCCGAGTAGTCGTTCGCCGATCAGGTTGCGTTGAATCTGTGAGGTACCGCCCGCAATTCGACCTCCGGGTGCAGCCAACAGCGAGGCAACCGCATCGTTATCGGCCAGCATCGCGTTCGCTCCGGCCAGCGATGTACGAACCTCAGCAGTCGCAAACGACAACTCGGTGATACCCAATTTCAGCAGCGAAGCACTCGTCGAGGCAATCGGCCCCTGACGCGAACCAAGCATGGCTAACACCCTTCCCTCGGTGACAAGCCCAACTAACGCAGCACGATCAGTTGGTGAGATTCCCCCTTCGACTTGGGACGCACCACGAAGGTCATCGATCAGGCGGTCAACGCGACGTCCGAGACCGATCGCAGTAGTGCCGATCGAGCCTCGCTCGTTAGTGAGCGTCGCCATCGCTACGCCCCACCCTCCGTTAAGCGGCCCAAGTAGCGATGAAGCCGGTATTCGGACATCATCAAAAAACACTTCATCAAATTCAGCCTCCCCAGTCATTTGCCTGAGTGGCCGAATGTCGACACCTGGAAGGCTCATATCGAAGAGGAAGAACGACAGACCCTTGTGTTTTGGAAGGTCACCGTCGGTACGAGCAACGAGAATGCCCCAGTTGGAATACCGTCCACCTGAGCACCAAACCTTTTGGCCCGAAATCACGAATTCGTCACCGTCACGGGTGGCTTTCGTTGTGAGCGAAGCAAGGTCACTGCCAGCGCCAGGTTCGCTGAAGAGTTGGCACCACACATGTTCGGCTGCCAACGTTGATTGTAAGTGTGCAGCTTTTTGCTCAGCTGTTCCAAACAGCAACGTTGAGCCACCGGCCAACACCATGCCAACCATGTTGAGAAAAGGTGGGACACCCGCAAGTGCACATTCGCGAACCCAAGCTGCACGATGCGCCGGGCTCAGCCCCTGCCCGCCGAACTCGACCGGCCAATCAATCCCGGCCCAACCTTCCGCGAAGAGAAGCCGTTGCCAATCGAGCCCCCGATCAACAAGATGTGGAGGAAGAATCGCTCCATAGTCAGGTGGTGCAATCGAACGATGGTCGACAATCCAATTGCTGGCCATGACGGTGAATTCATCAAGATCTACACCAACCGGCAGTTTGGAAATGTTCATGACCGACCTAAACGACGTAGAAGGTCCATTGGAAAATTTCACCGTCTTGCTGACGGGTACCGGTTTTCGGCCAGTAGACAACTTCAGCTGTGTGTAGGCCATTCTTGAAATTCTCTTTGGGGTTATATGTGAACACACCTTCAGCGGCACGTTCGACCACCAACGACCGATCCACCGGAAGCCCGTCGATCGAAAGGAAAGCGTCGAAACCGTAAGCGAGGTTCACAGAAACGGGGGTTTGCCCTGGAACAGCCTTTGAACCAGCTGGGGGTCGAACTTCTTCAAGTGATGTGCCGTCAGGTTGAGGTTCTTCTTTGTTTAGCGTGAACGCCCAGCCCATACCTACGAGGCATCCGAGTAGTGCAAGCGTTACCGCCAGCCGTGCGATTTTCGGGGCCCGTTTTGTGACACCGGTGGTTGCATCAGGATCCCCGCTTGGTAGTGCGTTGGGTTCAATCTCTTGGTGGTTCACCCCCACAGTCTTGCGCAGACGCGGGCGTATTGATGATCGGGCAACTATTCGAAGGTTGGGCAGAGGCCATGGAGGACGGGTTCCGCTCAGCCAGCGGGCACTTACAGAGGGTTTACCCTCACAAAGTGACCTATTGGTGAGTATCGGCACATCCAGACCGTCCAGAGCACCGAACCGGAGGTATGAACACAACACCACCGACCGCCGGTCAGGCAACCGACTCACACGCTGTCCTACCGCCGTCCGGACTGCGACGCCGTGATGGGGTTGTCGCCGGGCTCGTTTCAGCCGCTGCTGGCTTGGCCTCAGGTGAACTCGTTACCGGCCTCTTCAACGAGCTCACATCGCCGGTGATTGGTGTTGGAAATCGAATCATCGATCTCGTTCCTCCGCCGCTGAAACGATTCGCCATTTCGACCTTCGGCACACACGACAAACTGGCATTACTCATCGGCATCGGGTCAGTTCTTGTGATTGCCGCCATGATCGTCGGGGCGCTCGGGGCACGCCGACGAATCATCGGCGTAATCGGTATCGCAACCTTCGGACTTGTCGGTGCGCTCGCAGCCGTAACGGGCCGCGTCGGTTCACCTTCTGATGCTATCCCTTCGCTTGTTTCTGCCGTGGTCGGGGTGGCGGTATTTGTTGGGCTCATGCATCTGGCTCTTGGACGTCGTGGCGCAAAAGTTGTAGGGACAACGCCCGATGTGGTTGGCAGAGGGCGGCGTTCATTTCTGATTCTGTCCGGAGGGGTCGCTGCCTCGGCTGCAGCGGTTGCGCTGTTAGGACGCAAATTGCAAAGCTCGGCCGGGGTGGTCGCACAACGGGCGGGCCTCACCCTTCCGAAAGCCAAGAAGCCCCTCGCACCAATTCCTGCCGACGTTGGGGTGCCTGCATTGCTTGATGCAAACCCCTTCATCACCCCGAACAAAGACTTTTATCGGATTGATACTGCCCTCGTTGTACCGCGTGTCGATATCAACAAGTGGTCGCTAGTGATCAACGGAATGGTTGATCAGCCGCTGAAGTTCTCGTACGAAGATCTCCTCAATCGCAACGATTTGATTGAGCGCGACATTACGCTGACGTGCGTTTCGAACGAGGTTGGTGGCGTGTTGATGGGCAACGCCCGATGGCTCGGAATCCCGCTCAAGACGTTGCTTGAAGAGGCCGGGGTTCAGGTCAAGGCCTCACAGATCGTTGGGCATTCAGTCGATGGATGGACCTCAGGGTTTCCTACCGCAGTTCTCGACAACGGAAGCGAAGCAATCGTCGCCATCGCTATGAACGGCGAGGCGCTTCCGTTCGACCACGGGTTTCCGGCACGGCTGGTTGTTCCAGGACTGTATGGGTACGTATCAGCCACGAAATGGCTGAGTCGCATCGAATTGACAACCCTTGATGCATACGATGCGTACTGGGTACCTCGCGGATACTCAAAAGAAGCACCGATCAAACTCGCTTCGCGTATCGATGTGCCCCGGGGCCTGTCAACGGTTCCGTCAGGGAAAACAGCGATCGCAGGAATTGCATGGGCACAGACGACCGGCATTTCCAAAGTAGAGATCCAAATCGACGGTGGCGACTGGCTGGAAGCGACGTTGGCCAGCGAACAGTCAATCGACACGTGGCGTCAATGGACATACGAGTGGGACGCCCCGAGCGGCCAGCACGACATCGCCGTCAGAGCAACCGATCGCAATGGAAAACAACAAATCGGAGAACGCCAGGCACCACTTCCGAACGGAGCAACCGGCTGGCATCAGGTGGTGGTGTTCGTTTCGTAAGGATTGCGAACATTTTTTCAAGAACTCAACGTCCAACCTTTCATCGACACCGAACAACTGACACTTCGCAGTAACGCACTGCCCACCAAGAAAGACTTACTCATGTCAACCACCAACGCAGCATCATCTGCACGCCTACGAACAGTGGCAGCAGGAATTGTCGTCGCAGCCCTCTTCGGCGCAGCAGCAACCCCAGGCTTCGCAAACGCAGCCACCAAAAAGAAGACCCCCGTAGCCTCAGAAGCCGACGCTAAAAAAGCAGGCGTTCCGGCAACCGGCAAGGGAAGCCTCAAGGGAATGGCCCAAGACCCGGCCGCAACCGCAGCATCAAATAACCCGCAACTCAGCACGCTGGTCGCCGCGGTCAAAGCAGCCGGCCTCGTTGACACCCTGAACGGCCCTGGCCCCTTCACCATCTTCGCCCCAGCAAACTCGGCCTTCGCCAAGCTTCCAGCCGGTACCGTCGACACCCTGGTCAAGCCAGAGAACAAGGCAACACTGACTTCGATCCTTACGTACCACGTGGTTCCGGGCAAGAAACTTTCGAGCCTCGACCTCGCCAAAATGAAGTCGCTGCCTACCGTGAACGGCGAAAAGCTCAGCGTTAAGGTTTCGGGCAAAAGCATCATCATCAACGGCACAACCAAGGTTGTTTTGGCCGACGTACAGGTTGCTAACGGAACCGTCTTCATCATCGACAGCGTGTTGATGCCAGCGAAGCCAGCACCAGCCGCTCCGACGACTGACGCACCAAAGGCTCCCACCACTGACGCACCTAACAAGGTTGCCGAAGCTTCAGAAGCCGACGCTGCCAAGGTCGGAGTTCCGGCAACCGGCAAGGGGAGCCTCAAGGGAATGGCCCAAGATCCGGCCGCAACCGCTGCTTCGAACAACCCCGCACTCACGACGCTTGTCGCTGCTGTGAAGGCCGCTGGCTTGGTCGACACCTTGAACGGCCCCGGCCCTTTCACCATCTTTGCGCCAATCAACTCGGCGTTTGACAAGCTTCCGGCCGGTACCGTCGACACGTTGGTCAAGCCAGAGAACAAGGCAACGTTGACAGGCATCTTGACCTACCACGTCATTGCGGGGAAGAAGCTTTCGAGCGCAGACCTCATCAAGGGTGGCTCATTCGACACCGTTAATGGCAAGAAGGTCACCATCAAAGCTGGCAACGGCGCAACATTGATGATCAACGGACAGGCTATGACCATCTTGGCCGACGTACAGGTTGCTAACGGAACCGTTCACCTAATCGATTCGGTCTTGATGCCCTGATCGAAGTTCACACTTCTCAACACCAATAGGGATCCGGGGGGATTCGCCCGGTAACACGGGAAACAAGGTGGTGAGGAAAACAAGCTGATGCGGGTGGTGCCTCGAGGGCGCCACCCGCATTGGCGCGTCTAGGGTCAGGGTCAACTGTTGATTTGTAACATTTCAGCAAATCCCGGCATCCATGGCTGACACGGTGACGAACGAAGGGCATATGGACCGACAACATCTCTCCGCATCTGAAGATGCCGAACTCGTCGACGAAGTAGCCCTTCAAAATGAAGCGGCTCTTGCTGAGCTGTATGCCCGTTACGGGGCAGTTGTTACGGGGCTTGCTCGACGAATTCTTGGTGACGGCCAACTCGCAGAAGACGTCACCCAAGACGTATTCGTGCACCTCTGGAATCATGCCGACAAGTTCGATGCTCACCGAGGGAAACTGCGAACGTTGTTACTCACCCAAACCCACGGGAAGTGCGTTGATCTCATACGGTCACGTAACGCCCGAAGCGCGCGGGAAGCGAAACTGATGATCAGCACAGCCCCAGAGCAGGCTGCGATCGACGCCGAGTTGATGGCTCTCACCGAGACCGAACTGATTCGTGAGGCCGTCAAACAACTTCCCATCGATGAACGAATCGCCCTGGAAACCGCATACTTCGGTGGAAACACTTACCGCCAGGTGGCACTCGTGCTGGGTATTCCCGAAGGCACCGTTAAGGCACGAATTCGTTCCGCGCTTCGACGGCTGCACACCCTCTTGTCCGACCCAGAACCCACAGTCCCTTCGTCCGCTTCGCCAGACAGGCCCGCATCATGACCGCTTTCCTCAACCACAGCGAAGTACAGGAATTACTCGGGGCCTACGCCGTTCATGCCATTGATGACGATGATTCGCGAGCCATCGAAGCCCATATCCAGGGATGCGCCGAATGCGCCGAAGAACTCGCCCAGCTGTTAGATGCATCGGCAATGTACGGAATGACCGAACTTGAAGAACCATCCGGCGAAATCTGGGGTCGCATCCAATCTGAGATTCGTCGTAATGTTCCTACGTTCGCAGATGAATCTGAGTCGGCCGTAGCGAGTGCACCGGTCATCAGTCTCGATACGGCACGCCAACGCCGGGCCGAGCGGGCACCAAGGTGGCGAATCGCGGTTGCCTCGGCTGCCGCAGCTGCTGCGATTGCGATTCCAGCGACCCTGTCGTTTGCCGGAGGGTCAACCGCACCCACCCTCGCAGCCATTGCGAAACAGACTCAGGGCCAAGTTGGCTCGCGAACCTTGCCCTTGCTCGACGCGGCCGGTGTCTCGTTGGCCGATGCAGTGATCTCTTCGACCGGGCAAGGCTTCATTCGACCATCGACCTTGACTGCTCTACCCGACACTCAGACCTATCAACTGTGGTTGATCAAAGATGGTGTTGCTATCTCGTCGGGCCTACTCGGCTCACAACCCGGGGTCTCGACCTTCACCGTTCGCAACGATGTTGATGCAATCGCCATTTCGGTCGAACCAGCCTCGGGTTCGCTCGCCCCAAGCTCAACCCCGGTGGCGGTAGCAAGCCTCGCCTAACGGTGAAGTGAAGGCCCCTTCCGACAGGGTTATTTTTTTTCGAGCGCGCAACTTTGGTTGCGTATTCTTTCTCTTGCGCACCATCGGTGGTTGCTTGAACAATCAAATGAGCGAAGAATTGGCAACGGTAGCGAAGTCAATACGAGCTCCCTAGTGCGCTTTTCGTGTTGTTGGACCTGACAATTGCTCTGCATCTATCCGTGTAACTGAACTATTAGTCATTTTGAGGAGCCTGGCAAAGTCAAGTGTTCGATTGACCCCTCATTGCTCGATAGGAACTTATCAATCGTGCTTTGGCGAAGGTCGGACAGTGGCTTTAGCGTTGAGTCTTGGCATCCAAATGAGGCTCTTGCTAACCGAACTTCCTCGATCGCCAGTTCACTTTGCACCGTTGCCGGATCATTGGAAGCATCAGAAACGAACTTAATGACACTCTCAGGGTTCCCAAAAGTCAGCCCTGTCTCAACCCGGAAGCAATTTGACCACCTGGCATAGAGATCTAGAACAGCTTTCGTCTGCGCTAACTTGGCGAGCTGGTTGTCAAGCCTTTCCTGGAGGGCAGCGATTTTGGTGTTCTGCGTAACTGCAGTCAGTTGGCCGCGGCATGAAGCCGGTGATGCCCTCTCACCTGGCTTTGCTCCAACTAAGTGCCTGCAGATACTGTTCCTTTTCACTGCTGTCAAGACCTTCTCGGATCGCATCATTTGGATCTTTAGAAAATGACCGTCTATCCGGGAGCGTACTGATGCCAAAGCCGTAGCGCTTTATAAATTCCTTCTGTGAAAATACTCCGTCTCCGTCAAGAGAGTCAATGGGAACTCCGGGGTTGAGCCTCAGCCAGCCAAAGAGTAGGCCAATGCTGGTGGACTCGGTAATCCAACCCACACGAGTGCGGTAAACAGCGCCAGCACCATTGCCATCCGATTCAGTTGAGTCACTATTAGAAATTCATGCCAACCTCCTTCCAGCTTAGAGAGTTTGAATTTCGCCTACGAACACTCAACAAAAAGCAAATGACTTCTCCGCCAAGTCGAGATTTATGAAAACTGCACCGCCCAATGGATGCCTATCCTCATGGTCTTTCTCCTTGGTTGTCGAGAACTGTTTCGCACGTCCCGACGAGTGCGCTTCACAGATCGATTACCCACAAAAAACAGAGTCAAACCACTTTCGCCAAGAAAGTAAAACATTTCAGGGCTCACCTAATCGACCGGATTTCAGCCGACTGGGTAGTTTCGGGCGGCGGCTTCACGCAACACCGCACCCGGCCTCATCGGCGACACGAGGAAACGGGCCGTTTGACCTACGTCGGCAGTTTTGCGATCGTCGCTGAGTTTGGCCAACTCGACCTTCTCTTCCAACAGCACCTCAAGCGGGGTACCGACTGAACCCATCGTGAGATCAAGTGAATCGGTATCCATCGACGCCGGGCCAATCCGCTCAACGATCGAACGCCGAAACAGCACCGGGTCAAGAAGCGCAATCGGATCGTGTACTACGAAACCTGCCGGAACAAACACCACGAACCGCCGACTCAACTGATGCACCGACCGGGGCCCAAGCCATCCGAGAATTGCCGCAACAGCCGCAACCACAGCACCAACAATCCACTGCTTCGAAGCCACCAAGACTATCGCCGCAATCACCGAACATGTCGTAAGCACACAGACCGTAACCATCAATACGAAATATTTAGGGGGCACACTCAACGCATGTCGACTTTCGTTTGGATACGCCGGGCCGTCGACACACCAAGTCGCAGTCTCAGCCGAAACAATCGCCAAACAGGCAAGGACCAACGAAACGAGTACAACGGCCTTTTGCCATGGGGCGATTTCTTCGGAAAGGGGCATGGCAATTCCGGCGACAACGAGAGCAGGGGCGAGAAGCCTGAGCACCGTCAAACCGAGCGGATGCGGAACAAGTAGGGCCAACAACCCGGCACCCCATCCGAGCATGCCCAAACCCAAGATCGATGCTTTCAGCAGCGTGGTCTCACCACGTAGCGCCTGGTCGCCAATGATTCCGACGGTCAAGGGCAAGATCACCCAGATTGCACGCACCAGCCACGGACGGGCCAAATCAAAGGGTCGAACAGTCGTTGCATGGGCTGGCACACCCAGAACCTTAGAAGCCGAAAGCACCGAATCTCGACTGAATCCCGACTGAATCTGCACCGATGCGTGAACGGGGGCCCGCGGCTGAGTTATGGTCCGAAGCAATGTCACCCAGCGAACGAGTGAACCAACTGAGAGCCCTGATCGGCCATCACGATCAGCGCTACTACGAACTCGACGCGCCCGAGGTTTCCGACACCGATTACGACGCCCTCCAACGAGAACTCAGGCAACTCGAATCTAACCACCCCGAACTGGTCGATACCCTCAGCCCAACACAGCGTGTTTCTTTCGCGGCCAACACTCTGTTCTCGCCAGTCGAACACCTGCAACCCATGCTCAGCCTCGACAATGTGTTTGGTTGGGATGAACTGGTTGGGTGGGATGCACGAAACCGAAAACTTCTTGAACCTGGCACCGCGCTGCGTTATGTCGTCGAACTCAAGATCGATGGACTTGCTATGAACCTTACCTACGACCACGGCCGATTCGTTCGGGCCGCAACTCGTGGTGACGGAAAAATTGGCGAAGAGGTCACCGAGAACGTTCGAACTATTGCTGCGGTTCCGAAGCAGTTAATCTGCGAAGACGCAGCAAACGTTATGGAAGTCCGCGGCGAGGTGTACATGCCTCGTCGTTCATTCGAGGCACTGAACGAACGGCGGGCCGAGGCCAACGAACCGCTCTTCGCAAACCCGCGCAACTCTGCAGCCGGAAGCCTTCGACAAAAAGATTCCCGAGTCACAGCGGGGCGCGACTTAAGCTTCTGGTGCTACCAACTCGGTGCGGTTGACGGTGGTCCGGCGTTCACGTCACATTCAGAAGCGCTGAGTTTTCTCGATCACTGCGGCCTACCGGTCAACCCAGACATCGCCACATACGACACCCTTGAGACAGTGTTTGAACGGTGCATGCACTGGCAAGAGCACCGGCATTCACTTCCGTATGACATCGACGGAATCGTTATCAAGATCGACAGCCTCGCGATTCGAAGTGAGCTTGGGTCAACGTCGAAGGCACCTCGATGGGCCATCGCCTACAAACTTCCTCCTGAGGAACGCACGACCCTGCTGAAAGACATTCAGGTGTCCATTGGTCGCACGGGGCGGGCTACCCCGTTCGCCGTCTTAGAGCCGGTATTTGTAGGCGGCTCAACGGTTGGTATGGCCACGTTGCATAACCAAGATCAGGTTCGCTTTAAAGATGTGCGGCCTGGCGATACGGTCATTGTTCGTAAAGCCGGAGACGTCATTCCTGAAGTGTTGGGGCCGGTACTTTCGCTTCGACCACCCGACGCACCTGAGTGGATCTTTCCGACCGACTGCCCGGTTTGTAGGGTGCCACTCGTTCGCCCCGAAGGCGAAAGTGACCACCGCTGTCAGAACGTTGATTGCCCGGCACAATCATTCGCCCGGCTTGCTCATTTTGGTTCTCGGGGTGCAATGGATATCGAGGGGCTTGGTGAAAAGTCTGTTGGCCTCTTCATCGAACAGGGTTTACTCAACGACGTCGGCGACATCTACGACCTTGCGTCGAAGATCGATAGTCTGCGCGCATTAGATCGCTACGGAGAAACGAGTATCACGAACCTGCTGGGCGCGATCGAAGGATCGAAGGTACGTCCACTTGGTAATTTGCTCTTCGGCTTGAACATTCGCCACGTCGGGTCAACGATAGGTCAGGTGATCGCTAAGGCATTCGGAAGTATGGACACCCTGATGGTTGCCAGCGAAGAAGAAATCGCCTCACACGAGGGAATTGGCGGTGTGATCGCGAAGAGTGTCGCCGACTGGTTTAGCGACCCTGAGCATCAGCTACTGATTGAACGCTTACGGATTTCGGGGCTGAATTTTGTTGGGCCGGCCGCACCATTGCTCGCTCAGACCCTTATTGGAATGAGCATCGTCGTGACCGGATCACTCGAAGGTTTCAGCCGCGACGGGGCCGAAGAGGCCATCACTTCTCGAGGCGGAAAGAGCCCTGGAAGCGTTTCGAAAAAGACCACAGCGCTCGTTATCGGCGCCGAACCTGGGCAATCAAAGGTCACGAAAGCTGAAGCATGTGGTGTGCCCGTACTCAACGAAAAGTCATTCGTCGAGCTACTCGAAAGCGGTCGCCTTCCCGACTGATGCATGTGCGTCAGCTTTTGCTTCAACTTCTGCCCACCAGTCGTCGCTTTCCTGCTGTTGAATCCCGGCTTTTGTGATGCGTTCGCGGCGACTTCCAAGCATGACGGCTGCCACCATGACAAGCGAATACGTCACTGAAACACTCCAGAAGAGGCGGTCGCCAGGGCTACGCAGGTAGCGGCCGAGACCTCGCCCAAAGGCAATTCCGCCAATTATTGAAAGTACTTGTTGGCGGCGAGGGCTGTATTTCACCCATCCCAGATGTTCGGCAACAAAGTCAACAATCGCAAACGACGCCAAACCCCACAACAGCAACGGATCGTAGCTCGCTGGCCAATGGATACCACCCAACGAGAGCGCCATCATCGTGAGCGCAGCCGGGTAGCTCGACAGGCACCGTCGACACACCAGGGTGGAGCCAACTTTGGCGCATCGGTCGTGTTGCTCTTCAACGTGATGAGTCAACCAAAACCGGGCGGTCACGTGTCAGTCATCGGCACCATCCCGTCCCTGGTTTAGGTAAAGACCCCAACCGTGAAAAAATTAAACCCGGCGGGCAATCCCGCCGCCAAGAACGAGGTCACCATCGAAGAGCACCACCGATTGGCCCGGGGCAACTCGTCGAGCTGGTTCCACGAACCGAACCAACGTGCCCTCTTGATGCGCCGTCGCCGGAATGGGTTCGCCGTGAGCGCTGCACTGAGCAAACACCGATGCCCCTTCGACCGGCGCCCCATGAACCCAAGTCATAAGACCAAGTGAAACGTCGTTCGCCAACAAATCGTCAGGTCCACCAACCACAACTCGTCTGCCCGCAACATCGACATCGACCACGTAGCGACGCTCGCCAACCGCGACCCCAAGACCCTTTCGCTGCCCGAGGGTAATGAGTTCAACGGCATCGACGGTGCCGAGTTCGCGACCATCTGTATCGACAGCCGTTGCCTTGTGAAGTGGGATTCGAGACCCAAGAAATGTCACGCGACCACCCTGCGACTTCGCAATGAAACACACATCTTGCGAGTCAGGCTTATCAGCAGTACGCATACCAAGTGCGGTAGCCCGAGCACGAACCTCAGACTTTTCCATTTCACCAACCGGAAACAGACAGCTCGCAACAACATCGGCTGTGAGCATATGAACGACATAACTCTGATCTTTTGCCGCATCGACAGCACGAGATAGTGACCATTTTCCTGGGGCCACCTCAACACGGCGAACATGGTGCCCGGTAGCGATTAAGTCAAACCCCAGTTGCCGCGCACGAACCAATAGGCGATCGAATTTGACGTGACGGTTACATTCCACGCAAGGGTTTGGGGTGATGCCCTCGGCATGGGCTGCTACGTATGGGTCAACAACGTGAGTGTCGAAATCGGCCCCAAAGTTGAACACGTGATGGCGAATTCCAAGCTGCTGAGCAACCCTGCGCGCATCGTCAACATCGGCGACTGAACAACATCCGGAATCACCGTCGCCACCCCACAGCTTGAGCGTGGCAGCCTCGACCCGGTACCCCTGCTCGATCAGCAACGCAGCCGCCACGGAAGAGTCAACGCCGCCTGAGAGGGCAACCAAGACGCGGGGAGCAACTGACGACATCACGGCACTAGTTTCGCAGCCGAGCGACAGCTTCCGGCACAATTTTCAGCGCAAGGTCGATATCGGCCTCTGTGGTTGACGCGCCAAGGCTTAATCGAAGGGCCCCCTCAGCCAGGTTCTGCGGAACGCCCATCGCCTGCAGCACTGGTGACGTGTGAATGGCGCCACTCGCACATGCCGACCCGGCCGACGCACAGATACCCCCATCGTCGAGCAACACGAGAAGCGATTCGCTTTCCACCCCGGGAACGCAGATGTGCGCATTGGCGGCCACCTTTACCGACCTCGGTGAGGTTTCGATGGCCCCTTCAATCGCACCGAGAAGGCCATCGACCAACCGATCACGCAAGCTTGCGACGCGCAACCCCGTTGCGGCCCGGTTGTGCGTCGTGGCTTGCAACGCCGCAGCCATTCCCACAATTCCGGCCACATTTTGGGTACCGCTACGACGTTCTTGCTCCTGACCACCGCCGAATTGTTGGGCCGTGAGGGCCACATTCGGACGAACAATGAGCGCACCGACGCCTTGCGGGCCACCAAACTTGTGAGCGGAGATAGCAAGAAGATCAGCGCCGGAACAGTGTTCAACCACGTCAAGCCACACGGCACCTTGCACCGAGTCGCAGACCAACACCGCATACGGGGCGAGGTTTCGGATCAGGTCGGCGATGGGGCCAATCGGCTGAATCGTTCCGATTTCGTTGTTTACAGCCATGACCGCAACCGAACGAATATTTCGGTTCGCCTGGAGGAGTTCCGCTAACCGCCCCAGATCTACAACCCCGTTTGCGTCAACCGGGATCGTGGTGTGAGTTTCGCCAAACACGGTTTGTGCTGCAGCTGCGTTTTGTACGGCGTCGTGTTCGATCGCCGACGTCATGATCACCGCTCCGAGTGACCCTGCACCGATCGACCCAGCCCCTTCCCCATCGGGAAGCGCAAACTTGCGATGCCGAGCACCGGCGATCGCCAAGTTCAACGCCTCGGTGCCACCGCCAGTAAACACCACCTCGCCTGGCCGGGCACCCAAACACTCGGCCACGATGTCACGTGCATCTTCAATCGCGGCCCGGGCCGCCCGAGCAATGGCATGGGACCCGGACGGATTTCCGAACCGCGCCCCGATCCAAGGCGTCATCGCGTGCGCGCACTCGTCAGCCATGGGGGAAGACGCAGCATGATCGAGGTATCCCAACACGGCTACAAACGTACATGTCGAGTCTCAACTCCAATGTCGGTTGTCAGGTTGGGTCTCATTTGTCACGTTGAGAAGGTTCCGAACGTGACAACTGACATCCAACGTGACAACCGAGACGAGAAGAAAGCCCAATATTGCTGCGGTAACCCGGTCAATTCCCAGATGGGGCTACCATGAGAGTGACGGGGAACGCCTTCGGCAACCCCCGACAGGGTGCAACCAAGACAACGATGAGCCAGCTTCGCCTTGATCCATTGACCGGCCGTTGGGTAGCGATCAATGCCGAACGCCGCCAACGTCCGAATGAGTTCAACCTACGTACGCTTCCGGTCGAGACAGACCCCACGAGGCCATGCCCGTTTTGCCCGGGTCGTGCCGAGGCCGAACCCCCGATGCTGGTCACCCCAGGGCCCGATGGTTCATGGGCGGTTCGTGTGGTTCCCAACCTGTATCCAGCATTCGAAGGCCGCGAGCCCATGGTTGTAGAGCACCTTGGGCCGATTTTTACACAGGCCGATGCCTCGGGTGCTCATGAAGTCCTCGTCGTTCACCCCGATCACGAAGCGTCGTGGGCCGACCTTTCCGATGCGCAATGCGAACTGGTAATGGCCGCAATCGCCGCTCGAACCGACGTCCATAGCCAGCTTCCCGAATTGCGTTACAGCCAGGCAATCGTTAACTACGGCCGAGAAGCTGGTGCTTCATTGCAGCATCCCCACGGGCAGTTGTTGGCGTTACCGTTTGTACCAGGCGAGATTTTGGCTGAACAGGCTGGGTTTGACCGGTTCCATGGGGCCTGTTTGTTGTGCACCACGGTTGAGGCCGAACTCGATGACGGGTCACGGGTGGTCTATGCAGATGACAACGTGCTCATTCTCTGCCCGTTCTGGAGCGGCACCCCCTACGAAATGATTGCGTTGCCTCGAACTCATGCTGCGCACTTACATACGGCGTCGACGCAAGATTTGACTGCGGTTGGTCAAGGTTTACGAAACGGTTTAGCCTGCCTGAGAGCCACCCTTGGCGATGTGGCATACAACCTTGTGTTCCATTCAGCCCCGTATCGGGCCCAGGCGCAATTCCATTGGCACGCTCATATCTACCCGAAGGTAACCACGAGGGCCGGGTTCGAACTCGGAACCGGTGTGCTCATCAACGTGGTTCCTCCGGAATTGGCTGCCGAACAACTATCAGCTGCGCTAGTTCACTAACTATCTAAATTGATTAGACATGGAATGCATCGAAAGATAGTCTCGATGCATGACATCAACTCGACGGAGCAACCTCACAAACATCACCGCTGAACTTGGCGAGGTTCATGTTCCGCACAGCACTCCGGTTGGGTCAAACCTGACCTGGGAAGGCCAGCTAGCCCAAGGAACGACCGCATACCTCGACACCAAGGGAGCGCTGAACGACCGACGTTCTTGGGTGAAGTGGACAGCACGAGCCCTCTTTTTCGCAATGTTCGGTGGACCAATCCTGTTTGTCGCCGGGGCGGCAATCGTTGGGCTGATCCAGCGATGAGATCCCTGGCAGCCAGTGGAATTCGGTACGATGAACGTATGGCCAAACGTAAATAACCGTTACGGTTGATGATCATGTTGTCGAAACGCTCTCGCGGCTCGGAGGCGACAAACCTTTCGTCCACGGTAAACGAAGCGTTGAGCGTCATACCTGATCGTCTGGAACGTCACGAAGCCTTGGGCGAGTTGCTTGACGAACTCGACGCCAAGTTCGGCGAACCTTCCGATGAGTTGAAGCCGTGGGCCAAAGCTGCCATTGACGAACTTGACGGTGTTTGCGCCGACTTCGATTTGGGACTCCTCGTTGGTGCAGTCCTCGACGCATCAACTTCATCGTCTATCGATATCGTCGATGCCCATCTCGTTGCGGTGTGCATACGGGCCGGTGGCGGATTGGTCATCACCAGCGACCCGACGGATATTCAACGCCTTGCTGCGCCGTTTACCGGGCTACGAATCATGACCCGTAGCCCGTAAGTTCACAGACGGCTTCTTTTACGGAACTAGCCGAGGGTGTTGACGTTGTTGAGTTCGGTGAAAGACTGCTCGAGACGGGTCACAAACGCCGACTCGCCTGCACGCAGCCATACCCGTGGGTCGTAGTACTTCTTGTTAGGTGAGTCTTGGCCCGACGGATTACCGAGCTGGCCCTGTAGGAAATCGTGCTTCTCAGCCTCGTACACACGGATGCCGTCCCAGAGTGCCCACTGGAGATCGGTGTCGATGTTCATCTTGACGACCCCATAGCTGAGCGCTTCAGAAATCTCGGCGGGTGACGAACCCGAGCCACCGTGAAATACGAAGTTCACGGGGTTAACGCCAGTCGATTTTGCCTCGCTGATATGGGCCTGCGAATCGCGAAGAATTGACGGCTTGAGGTGCACATTGCCTGGCTTATAGACCCCATGCACGTTGCCAAAAGCGGCTGCGATAGTGAAGCGGTCGCTGACTTCCATCAGACGTTCATATGCGTACAGAACTTCAGCGGGCTTGGAATAAAGATCGTCTTGATCGGCGTCTGAGTTGTCTACACCGTCTTCCTCGCCACCCGTAATTCCGAGTTCGATTTCTAGCGTCATACCCATCTTGGACATACGCTGCAGGTACTTCACACAGGTATCAAGATTGTGCTCGATTGATTCTTCGGAAAGATCGAGCATGTGGGAACTAAACAGCGGCTTGCCGGTTGCGGCGAAATGGGCCTCACCGGCGTCGAGTAGGCCGTCGACCCAACCGAGTTTGTCGGCCGAGCAATGATCGGTATGAAGAATGACCCGTGCGTCATACGCTACGGCGAGGGTGTGAACGTGGTGGGCACCCGCAAGTGAACCGGCGATTGAGGCTGCGTCGCCCTTGACCCGAATACCCTTACCGGCCACAAATGCGCCGCCGCTGTGCGAAAACTGGATAATGACCGGCGAGTTGACCTTTGCTGCAGTTTCCATAACGGCATTCATCGTGTTGGATCCGGTGCAGTTTGCGGCAGGCAGTGCGAAGTGCCCGGCCTTGGCAAGGGCAAATACTTCGGATACAGCGTCACCGACAAGAACACCGGCTGGGAAAGCTTCAGATGCAGACATGACCCTAGGTTAGAGGGTTCCTACGGGGCGCACGGCGTACGATCCAGTTAATCGCATACGAGCCCGTCATCAGTGTGTACGGGCTTGCGATGAAGGCCGGTAACGCCTCCGGCGTACGGGCAAACCCATCTCGATTCGTCCCGTAATGATCGATCGCACTCAGCCAATTCATTACGGAACGAACGGAGAGGTCATAGATACTTAATGACGTCCAATTCATTACGGAACGAACGAATAGGGGATCTTGGCTACTGCGCTGGCCGAGCCGTTCGAGCTTTTCGGGTCGACAACTCAGAGCGCATGTACGGCAACAGCACCAGTGACGACACGCCAATCAAGGCGGCGCAGATCCAACCTAGGGCCGGAATCGAAACCCGAGAAATCAACGTAAACCCAACGATCGGGGCGAAGATGCCACGAATACCGGTAAAGAACGTGTGCAGCGACATGTAGTCAGCCACCCGTCCCGGCGGCGCGAACTTTGTGGTCCAAAGGTTCCACAAGACATCGCCACCTGCGGCTGCGATTCCGAAGGTGACGGATCCGATCACAAGGCCCGCATACGAGGTTCCGATAAAGAACGCAACAATGCTCACCGCAAACGCGACGTTCACCAAAATTCGCATGGCAAAGAACGGTAAGCGATCGAAGGCGAATCCGAATGGAACCGTTAACACGACTCGAACAACCGCCGGAATGATCGTTGTCATCAACGTGATGTTTCGCGGGGTCAACGCGATCCCATAGTCGGGGTTCGTAATGAATTCAACCCTCAGCGGCAGCATCATCAGATTGGCGAAACCCATCCACATCCAAGCCCACAAAACATTTCTCAGCAAATGATCTGTACGCATAAGTTGGCGACGAGCGCGCCAGGCATCGCGCTCATTTGCCGGTTCATCATCTCGCAGTCGAAGGGGCCCAGACGTCATCCGTGACACAAACCACGCCTGAATCAGATACGCCAACGCCACGCCCAAAGGAATGATTCTCCAGATTTGGCTGCCTTCATCTTTGAGGTACTTCTCTAACACTTCAGCAACCCCCACCGCCAGAACTGTGGTGAACGCAACTCGAACGAAAATACCTGTGGAGACATAGCGACCGCGCCGACCATCTGGGTAGTTACGGTTGTAGACAGCAGTTATCAACGGAACCACGGTGCCGTAAACCGCCAACCCCCCTGTCGTACCGACCATAAACGTTGCCTGGTTACGGAATACCGCGGCGAACAAGGAGAACAACGAAGCTACGAGTAGTAGGCGAGATGCCGCCCAAGTCACCCGTCGCTGACTCTTTCGAACTGTTTGCACGACCCACGGAGAAAAAAGAAACCCGAGCCCGACGCCCCCAGCAATGAGTGACTTGGCCCAAGCCCCCGCATGAAGCACCGAAATTGCGATCAACAAAAAGAATGTGCTTTGCGACGAATCAACAAAACCCCCGGCACCATTTCGTCCGAGGTCGAAAGCGAGCGTCCGACGAGCTTCGCCGGAATTCATTCAGGGGTCAAGCGGTCGTTAGCCACACCACACCGAGCGGCGGCAAGTTCACGACGCAGCGTCCCAAATTGTCGGAATCAACCCAACCACCATTACCCACACCAGACCCACCGAACTCGGTCGCATCGGTATTCATAACTTCGCGCCACTGACCGCCACGAGGCAGGGTAAGCGCATAGTCGAGGCGGGGCGAAGGCGACAAGTTGGCGATTGACACCACCGGTTTTGCTGAAGCCGAATCACCCCAACGCACGAAGGCAAACACGTTTGATGCCGCATCATCAGACACCACCCAACCAAAACCCTCTGGTTCAAAATCGCGTTCCCACAAAGCCGGATGGTCTTTTTGTACCTGGTGCATCGAACGAATGAGGTGGCTAATGCCAGCATGAGCCGGATCATTCAACAGCCACCAATCGAGCTGTCCTTCGGAATTCCACTCGCCCCACTGACCGAGCTCGGCGCCCATGAACAGCAACTGCTTACCCGGGTGAGCGAACATCCAAGCGAACAGTGCGCGAAGGTTGGCGCGACGCTGCCATTGATCGCCCGGCATACGCGAAATGAGACTGCCTTTGCCATGGACAACCTCGTCGTGACTCAAGGGCAACATAAAATTTTCGGTGAATGCGTAGAGCAAACCGAACGTCAGATCGTGATGATGGAACTGTCGATGAATTGGATCGCGCCCAAAGTATTCGAGGGTGTCATGCATCCAACCCATATTCCATTTGAAACCAAATCCAAGGCCACCACTATTTACCGGTCGAGAAACGGAAGGCCATGCGGTTGATTCTTCTGCGATCATCAACACACCCGCATGGGCACCATGGACCACGCTGTTAAGTTCACGTAGGAAATTCACTGCGTCGAGGTTTTCCCGACCACCGTGCTCATTCGGGATCCACTCACCAGCCTTACGTGAATAGTCGAGGTACAGCATCGAGGCAACGGCATCAACGCGTAGGCCATCAACATGGAATTCACCAAGCCAATACAGCGCATTGGCGATCAGGAAGTTTCTAATCTCGTGCCGACCGTAGTTGAACACCAGGGTTCCCCAGTCAGGATGTTCCCCCTGCCGGGCATCAGCATGCTCGTAGAGCGCGGTTCCATCGAACCGGGCCAACGCCCAAGCATCCTTCGGGAAGTGCGCCGGAACCCAATCGACAACGACCCCGATACCCTCTGTGTGCATATGGTCTACAAACCAACGGAAATCGTCAGGTGAGCCGAATCGAGAAGTCGGCGCAAAGTATGACGTGACCTGGTAACCCCACGAAGGTCCGTAGGGATGTTCCGCTACCGGCATCAATTCCACATGGGTAAACCCAAGGTCTTTAACGTATGCGCACAGCTCGACGGCCATTTCACGGTACGTCTTTGCACCGCGCCAACTTGCTAAGTGCACCTCATATATCGACATATGCTCACGCCACGGGTTCGAACTCTCACGCTGCGCAATCCATGCATCGTCGCTCCAGGTGAACTCGTCTTTGGTGATCACGCTCGCCGTGCGCGGTGGTACCTCGGTGGCGAAGGCCATGGGATCCGCCTTCTCGCTCACTGACCCATCGCGGTTGCGAATCGCGAACTTGTAACACTGCCCGATACTTGCCCCGACAACAAACGTCGACCAGATACCCGTTGACTCGACGGGTGTCATGACGTTGGCGCCGTGGTCGAACATGTTGAAGTCACCAATGACACTCACACCATCGGCGTTAGGTGCCCAAACCGCGAACCAGGTACCTGCGACCCCGTCGACGGCACTCGGGTGAGCACCAAGGTGCTCCCACAGCGAATGGTGGCGCCCTTCGTTGAACAGGTGTCGGTCGAGCTCGCCCCAGCGCGGATCAGCAATCACATCCCGCAGTGTACGAGTTCCGAGCCACGCTCAGGTAAAGGATCTACGAACGGCCGAGGTTCACCAATCGTTGTGACAGCGCTTACATTTCAATTCGGTAACCTATCGGAGTGAAGGCGCACCGCTCATTTACCGTCCGCACGCAACTTCCGGAATCGCTCAGCCGACTCCAGACGATTGCTACGAACCTCAGATGGGCCTGGGATGACCGGGTCCGACGGCTGTTCCGCTGGGTTGACCCCGAACTTTGGGACGCCACCGGGCACGATCCGGTTGCTGTGCTTGCTGCGGTTCCGGCTGCTCGACTGACCGAGTTGCTGGCCGACCCGAACTTCATGGCGTTCCTCGACGAAACCCACGACGACCTCACCCGTTACCTTGATTCGCCGGGTTGGCAGCAGCTCAAAGGTGAAAGCCCGCTGACGAGCGTCGCTTACTTCTCTCCAGAATTTGGCATCTCCGAGGCGCTTCCCCAGTACTCGGGTGGTCTCGGTATCCTCGCTGGCGACCATTTGAAGGCCGCGAGCGGGCTAAACACCCCCCTTACCGGCGTTGGTCTGTTCTACCGCCAGGGTTACTTTCGGCAGGCATTCAATGCTGAGGGCTTACAAATCGAGCATTACCCGGTGCTGGACCCTCATCTCATGGCTATCTCGCCTGCGGTGAGGGCCGGCGAGCCAATCGGGTCGCCTCAAGCCACCATCGAGGTCATGGTTGGCGGCGAACGTGTTGTGGCCCGCATTTGGAAGGCCATGGTTGGGCGAATCGCGCTGTACATGCTCGATACTGATATCGAGGACAACGGCGTAGAAGGCCGCGCCATTACTGACCGTCTGTACGGCGGCGGGGAAGAGCATCGCATTCGCCAGGAAATGATTCTTGGCATCGGCGGCGTTCGAGCACTGCAGGCTGTCGGGGTTCCTCTTCAGGTGTTCCATACCAATGAAGGCCACGCCGGTTTCCTTGGCTTGGAACGCATCCGTCAGTTCATGAAGAACAACGGACTGTCGTTTGACGAAGCTATCGAGGCCAGCCGCGCCGGAACGCTGTTCACGACTCACACCCCCGTTCCGGCCGGAATCGACCGCTTCCCGCGTCCGCTCATGGAGAAGTACTTCGGAAGCTGGGCCGAAGACGTTGGCATCAGTTTCGATCGTTTCATGGACCTCGGCCACGAACCAGGCGACGGGGCCGATGCTCCATTCAATATGGCTGTCATGGGCCTCCGACTTGCCGGGCAAGCAAACGGCGTTTCGAAGTTGCACGGTGACGTCAGCCGCGAAATGTTCTCGAACCTGTGGCCTGGCGTGCCAGTTGACGAAGTACCAATCAAATCGGTTACCAACGGAGTTCACGCTCGAACCTGGACCTCATTGACGCTCGGTGAACTCTTTGAACGCTACGTACTTCCCGAGTGGCCCGAAGCCAGCAAAGAGCGCTGGGCTCGTATCCACGACTGCCCAGACTCAACCCTATGGAAAGTCAAAGAAGACAACCGGGCACGCTTCGTTTCGTTCACTCGTGAACGACTACGTAAAGGAATGGAAGCTCGCGGTCAACACGATGCCGACGTGGTGTGGTGTGACCGTGCACTCGATCCGAATGTTCTGACCATTGGTTTTGCTCGTCGCTTTGCAACATATAAGCGCGCAAACCTTTTGCTGTCCGATCGTGATCGTCTCAAGCGCCTTCTGCTTGACCCTGAACGACCGGTTCAGTTTGTGTTTGCCGGGAAGGCCCATCCGGCCGATTCGCCTGGTAAGGAAATCATGCGAACCATCATTCAGACGTCGCTTGACCCCGAAATTCGTCACCGGGTGGCATTCATTGAAAACTACGACATCGGTGTTGCTCGCATGATGTACCAGGGTTGCGATGTCTGGCTAAACAACCCAATTCGCCCACTCGAAGCGTGCGGAACCTCCGGCGAAAAGGCAACACTTAACGGGGCACTCAACCTGTCAATCTCTGACGGTTGGTGGGACGAAATGTACATTCCGGCTGGAAACGGCCAGCCCGCTAACGGCTGGACCATCCCGTCGGCCGAATCGGTTGCTGACACGGTCCACCGAGACCAAATCGAAGCGAATGCGCTCTTCGAAATGATCGAACGCGAAGTAGTTCCGTTGTTTTACGACCGACCCGACTCTTCGATGCCACGCCGTTGGGTGTTTCGAATGAAGACTTCATTGGCCACGCTTGGCCACGACGTAAGCGCTAGTCGAATGGTCAAGGACTATACGACTGACTTTTACGAACCGGCCGCCATTCGAGCCGACCTCATGTCGTCGGCAGGAACATACAAGATGGCCGGAGAGCTAAACGGTTGGAAACAAACCGTTCGAGCAGCTTGGAACCAGGTTTCGATTGGTTCAGTTGACCTTGTTGCGGTACCGCTTCCGACCGGGAACAGCGCGGCTAACACCGAGCAACAGAGCGATGTGGGCCAAACCCAAACTGCGGTCGCAGATGTCGCGCTGGGAAGCCTCTCGGTCGATGATGTTAATGTGCAACTGCTTCACGGCATGGTCGGCCTCAACGACGAACTTGAACACGTGGCAGTCGTAGCGATGAAGCAGGTTGGAGGTCGTTGGCAGGCCTCATTCGTACCGTCGGGCGCCGGTAGGTACGGGTTCACGGTACGGGTCATTCCAAAACATGCTGGCTTAGGAACATGGGCCGAGGTCGGAGTTCAAACGGTCGCTTGACCGTTACGTCGGTTTTGTCTTCATGAGCGACAACATCGAAGGTCAGGACAAGCGAATTGGCAACACCCGAACGTTGATCGCTGATGCCTGGCTTTCCCTTGTTGAAGAGGGTTATGTTGAACCAACGGCGCAGGCAGTCGCCGATCGGGCGAAGGTTGGTCGAAGAACAGTGTTCGTCCACTTTCGCGATCTCAATTCGCTTCACCGGCACGCTGCCGAGTTGCATTTACAACGCATCGCAGCGCTGCTCGTCGTTCCGGCAGCTACGGGGTCGTTCGATGATCGCGTCAACCGTTTCGTGGCGGCTCGGGTTGCTCTCTTCGAACGGGCCACGCCGATACGGAAAGCTTCGGCTGCGGTACAAGCCCGCAGCCAAATGGCCGATGCGATGATGGCAGTGGCCGACCAATCACTGGGAAGTGACACCTCAAAAATGTTCGAGGCTGAACTTGATCTGTTTTCACCCGTTGACCGACATATCGTCGAGTCGGCGCTGCATGTGGCCACGAGCTGGGCCTCGTGGAATCAACTTCGGGCACGCCAAAACATCGATGTGGTGACCGGTTCACTTGTAATGGCCAGGCACATCAGATCTCTCCTTCGTTGACGACACCCCGGCTGTGAACCCAGTTTCTGCACCCTCTTCGTTCGTTCCGTAACGATCGCCAACCCCCTTTTGCCAACCCCCGGAACACCCTCTTCATTCGTCCGTAACGATTGCCGATCAGTTCGTTTGACCCGTTTAACCCTCTTCGATCGTCCCGTAATGATTGGACATTTCGGTGCAGCCCCGATCATTACGGAATGAACGGGTATCAGGGTTCGCACGCAGCTCAATCATTACGGAACGAACGAACAAGAAGGGCTACCGTTGCGAGATGAGTAGTGACTCCAGCCTCCGGCCGTACCATATTGGTTTTGGGCGTGCTGATCTCGCCGCAGATACGACCATCGCCCTTTTGTCTGGTGACCCGCACCGGTCAACTCACATCGCCAAGGATCGACTTGCGAACGCCCAGCTTTTGTCTGACGGTCGGGGGCTGAATAGTTGGGCGGCCACCTTGCCGACCGGGCGGCCCGTGGTGTGCGCAACCAGCGGTATGGGTGCCCCATCAGCATCAATCGTCATCAATGAACTGGCCCAGATTGGCATCACAACCATCATCCGAGTGGGAACCAGCGGTTCGATTCAGCCTCACGTAGCCATCGGAAGCGTGGTCATTCCTTATGCCGCATTGTGTCGACACGGTGCAGCCGAGGATATTGCCCCAACCGAGTATCCAGCAGCCGCTGACCCATTCCTCACGGTTGCCCTCGCAAATACCGCCAAGTCCCTCGGCGTGTCACACCACGTTGGCATCACCGCCAGCGTCGACACCTTCTTTGAAGGGCAGGGGCGAACCACTTCATCAGCAAACCCCCACCTCCTTCGTCGGCATGAGGGCATGATCGAAGAATATGTACACCTAGGGATTTTGAACTTCGAAATGGAGGCCGGAACCCTCTTCAAAATGGGAGGCGTCTATGGGCTTCGAACAGCATGCGTGTTGGCAATCATCGCTCAACGAAATGCGTCCGAAACCCCAGACCTTGCCCTAAAAGATCAAGCGGTCGACGCGGCCGTGAGCATCGCCATTCAGACGGCCGACACCTTCTGATAGCTACTACCGACATCAGAAGAGATTGCATATACGGCGAGTAGAACCACAATCGCTTCGACGAACAGTGAAGCGAGACCCATCGGCTCGAGCCAGTTGCCAATATCGTCTTTCGATTTGGGAAGCCCTACGGTGCGAGTCAACGTAAACCCGATGATCGTCATCAATGACAGCCCTCCGGCCAACGACCATCCAAACTTCGAATGACTGTGGACGAGAAGAGCGCCAGCCATGATCGAAGCAGCGATGAGCATGATGTAACCCAATCCGAGATAGTGAACCTCCTCTAATTTCCCTTGAAGTTCAAGCAAATGAATGAGCGCCACGCCACCGAGGCTTACGACAGCAGCAGAACGGGCGACTTGGTGTGTTTGGGTTGTTGTCATGGGATCATCCTGGCGAAGTCTCCCTTCGGCTCAGCCCAAGATCAAGGAAGCAAATGGCCATGTTTGCGACAATCCTCCTGGGATCCAAACCTTTACCAAAGCAAAGCCCACTCCGAATGATTCATTGCGTAACGTCAACAACATGACGGTCGATCTATGAAGCTGCTTGTAGTTGAAGACGACCCGACCATCGCTGAGCCGTTGTTAGCCGGGCTGGCTCATCACGGGTTCGAGGTCACCCATGTGACAACCGGTTTAGCTGCTGTCGAGGCTGTGGCAACGCAGCAACTCGACCTCGTGCTGCTTGACCTGGGGCTGCCAGACATCGACGGTCTCGATGCGTGCCGTGAGATACGAAAACTTTCGAACATTCCCGTGATCATGGTGACGGCCCGTGACCATGAAGTTGATCGGGTCGTCGGCCTCGAGCTTGGGGCTGATGACTACATCGTCAAGCCTTTCGGAATTCGAGAACTAATAGCGCGGGTGCGGGCCGTGCACCGAAGATTCGAGCTTCCGACACCAACCTCGACAACCATCGATCTCGCAGGAATCCCTTCGGTAGACGAGACGACCAACATGGCTCCCAACATGGCTCCCAACATGGCGCCCAACACGGCCCTGAACCCGATCAACGATGCGGCACCCAACGAGCAATCGGTTGGGTTACTTCGTATCGACCATCGCACACATCGAATCTTTCTCGATGGCGTCGAAATCAATTTGACCCCCAAAGAATATGGGGTTCTCCAGGTTCTAGCGGTAGACCCCGGCGCCGTCGTTTCTCGAATGTCGCTCATAGAACAGGTATGGGACGAGCATTGGTATGGTCCAACCAAGACGCTCGACGTGCATATCGCCCAACTTCGACAAAAGCTGGGCGACCCTCGCTGGATCGAGACCGTGCGGTCGGTCGGCTACCGCCTCATTGATCCGTTCGCAATATGACACGCCGACTGGTTTTCGCAGCGATCACGCTCGTCGTAGTACTTGCCGCAGTGCTGGGGCTTCCGTACTTACGAACAGTTGAACGATATGAACGAAACAGCCTCCGACTTGATCTTTTACGCGATGCCGTCACGATTGGCGCAACCGTCGAAGACGAACTCAGCGACGCTGAAATTGACCCGCGACCCATTCAGGCCGTAGCTGCTCGGTACTCACAACAAACCGGTGCTCGAGTCGTGATTGTTGATCGCCAAGGGGTTGTCCGGGCCGATTCTTCTGGCTCAACAGAAGGTGAATTGACCGAACTGAAGTACATGGCGAACCGGCCAGAGTTTGTTCTCGCACTTCAAGGAAAGTTCGCGTCAGTCACTAGGGGTTCGGAAACGCTTGGATATTCATCGCTCTTCGTTGCAGCCCCGGTCACGTCGGCTGGCAACTTACTCGGAGCCGTGCGAGTGAGTTTTCCAACTACTGATGTCAATCGACGCATTGCAGTGCAACGAACTCAACTATTTGGGGTGGGGCTCCTCGCAACAGCGATTGTTGCTGCCCTTGCTGTGCTGCTGGCCAGTCGAATTGCGCGTCCAATCGCGGCACTCCAAGCAACCACTCAGAGATTCGGTGCCGGTGAGCTCAGCGTTCGGGCCAACACCGATGCCGGCCCCCAAGACATCAAAAGCCTGGCCATCGAGTTCAACACGATGGCCGAGCGGCTCGATGACCTCATGAGTACCCAGCATGCCTTCGTTGCCGACGCGTCTCACGAACTCAGGTCGCCTCTCACAGCCATACGTCTGCAGCTCGAGGCAATGGAATATGCCGACGAACGCACAGCCGACGAACGTCGCCTGAAAGCACTTGACGAAGTCAATCGGCTGTCACGCAACGTTGACGGGCTACTCGTTTTGGCCCGCCGACAGCCACCCGGAAAAACTGTTCTCGACATTGGGTCAACCGTCAATGCAAGAGCTGAGTTTTGGGAGCCACTCATGGACGAGCGCTCACTCAGACTTACGGTTGACGTTGGTCCATCTCTTTTTGCAACCGCCACGCCTGACCGAGTAGCCACCGTGATCGACAATTTGATGTCAAACGCCATCGATGCCGCCGCGGAGCAATCGACGATTTCAATAACGGTGCGTGGCGATAGCAGCCAGATCGAGATCCATATCGTCGATCAGGGGCGAGGGATGAGCGCCGACCAACGCCTTGCCGCATTCGACCGATTTTGGCGAGCTAACCCGCAACCGACCGCACTTGGCGGATCAGGGCTCGGCTTAGCAATTGCGCGAAAACTTGTTGTTGAAGACCACGGAACGATTCGCCTTGACCCGGTAGTCCCACAAGGAATCGATGCGGTTGTTTGCTACCCAAGGGTGGCTGCGTGAAAACCCGACGCGCGATAGTCGCCCTCATAGCTGCACTTACCATTGCAATGACGATGTTTGCGTTCAACCGCGGATGGCTTGTACTCGGCGGTGCTGAACGGCCACCTGTTGGGCAGGTCAGACCCGCCGACTTGGCGCCAGCGCTCATCGAGCCATCGAAAACCACAGTCGCCAAACCGACAGTCACCAGCACCACACTCGCCAGCACCACACTCGACAATGCCAGCAGCGTTCCTGGGACAACCGTCGATGAGCATCGAGACGGCGACCACGACGGGGATGACGACTAACGACAAACCCTGGGCGACCACTCAAGGTGGTCAATTGTCGTTCCGATAACCATCGTTAGTGGAAGATAGCTCGACCCCCCAATCAACTGGCCCCCAAGCAACCGGCCCGCGAACAACTGGCCCGACACAGGGCGTATTCACAGATGCCAGCACCCCGCCGGGGCGGTGGCACTCGAAGGCGCGACTCGGGGCACTTACCAACGGAATCGTACTCAGTGCACCGATCGTCGTTGCCTCGCTCGCCGGCCTCGTAGCAGCACGCCTACTCCCCCGACCACACGGTGTTTGGTGGATTGCCTGGATGGCAGCGGTGGTCGCAACGTCTCAGGTGACGCTGCGTGTTACCGAGCGCCTCATCCGGCGAATTCTTCCTCTCGGATCACTCATGCAAATGAGCCTGGTGTTTCCCGACGAAGCCCCGTCTCGATTTTCGATGGCGTTACGAACGGGCAACGTAGAGAAGCTTCGTCGGACAACGGCCGAAGCTGTCGAGAAGGGTTTGCCATCTGACCTTTCTGAGGCCGCCGAAACCGCCCTCGCCATGGTCGCCCAACTGAATCGTCATGATCGTGGCACCCGCGGACATTCCGAACGGGTACGAGCGTTCTCTGAAGTTCTTGCCGAAGAACTCGGTTGTAGCGCCGACTTTCGCGACCGGTTGAGGTGGGGTGCACTGCTTCACGACATGGGGAAACTCACTGTTCCAGCGGAAATTTTGAACAAGCCAGGTAAACCAACGCCGGAAGAATGGATCATCCTTTCCGGTCATCCTGGGGAAGGCGAACGGATACTCGCACCGCTCGCCGACTGGCTGGGTGACGCCGTACACGCGGCTGGCCAACACCATGAACGTTGGGATGGAAAGGGCTACCCACGAGGTCTCGCCGGTGAAGATATTGCACTAAGTGCACGTATCGTTTCGGTTGCCGATGCATTTGCTGTGATGACCGGGGCGAGGTCGTACAAGAAACCTCTTCCAATGGTAAAGGCTCGTCAAGAACTCACCAAAAACGCTGGAACCCAATTTGATCCGGCGATTGTTCGGGCAATGCTCAATGTGTCAATCCGTCGAATCAATGTTGCTGCAGGGCCGCTTTCAGCACTGGCGAACGTTCCATTTATAGGCTCACTTATTGCTGGGGCACCAGCCCTTCCGGCTGCGATCGGTTCGGGGGCGGTCGCGGTCGCAATGACTTCCGCCGGGATGATAGCCCCTGCCATTTCCCCGATCGAGTGGATACTTCCGAGTAGTGAGGCAGCACCTACGGAACTTGCCTTCGAGTCACCTCTCGAAGGGCAGTTCGTAGCGGCGTCGTCAACGCGAGTCGAGGTAACGAGAAGCGATGCGGCGCTGTCATTTGAAAGCGGTGCCTTAGCTACCGACGAAGCGGCCGCCGTCACACCGACGACTTCAGGGAGCACGACCCCGGTTGCCACGACAGTTTCACCGGTCGCGTCGAACGCCGTCGTGAACTCATCTCAGGTTGTAATTCAGCAGCCCGTCGCCCCGGAAGTGCAAATACCATCAACTGGCGAACCCGGGCCGGTTACTTCCGTGACTGTCGGGGTAACTTCGAAGGACCAGCCCCCGGTTTCGGGGGCACCAGCAACGTCCACGTCACAAACAACGTCGACCTCGCCAATACCGGGTCAAACGACCGTTCCGCCATCGGCCGCAACATCGGTCGCAACATCGATTGCAATAACCACCACCGTTCCACCGGTCACCAAGCCTCCCCAACCAACGGTGACAACCACCATCGCGTCGTCGGAAACCATTCCTCAAACGTTGCCGCCAGTTACGTTTCCGCCGTCAGAAACAACTCCGCCGATCATCGCTACGACGAGCATAACGATTGACCCAGAATCGACAAAGGTCCCCCCGAAACCCGCGCTCACAACGACCCAACCGCCACCACCAAAACCCACGACGACGGTAGCGCCACCGAGCAAGCCGTGGATCGACGGACCCGGCGGAACCGTGGTCTCGGAATAGACGAACACTGCACGTCTGCACCACTGGCAAACTAGGAAACATGCATCACGCCGTCATCGAGATTTCCCCTCAAGAAGGTGCATCAGGCCCCCTCCTGCTGTGGCGTTTCGGTGCGCCCATGCGGTCAATAACCTCGGCCAGTGTTGGCGGCGGCGTAACTCGGCCCAAATGGATTCTTAACATGACGGTCGACAGCGAATACAGCCGAGTCGATCCTGAAATTCATGTTGCCACAGTCGCCAAAGATCTCAAATTGTCGGGCATCGGGGTAGGGCTGTTAACCGCGGTAGATGTTCGTACACGTACGATGTGTTCAGTCGAAGGGGCGAGCGTCGTTGCGACAGTTGGTGTGAGTAAGCCGATCTGGGCGTATGACGCAACCCGACCGCTCTCATCACTCGGGTCACCTAACCAAGAGCCACCTAAACCGGCACCACCTGGAACGATAAATCTAGTTTGCGGTGTACGTCAAACGCTGAGCGATGCGGCATTAGTGAATGCAATCTCGACGATCACCGAAGCAAAAACCCAGGCCTTGTTTGACGCGGGTATTGCTGGAACCGGCACCGCAAGCGACGCCATTTGTTTGGTTTGCCCCGACCTCTTCAACACGCAAAACAACCCAGGTGCTCGAGCCAAAGCTGAGGAAATATTCGGTGGTCCCCTGTCGTATTGGGGCGAACGGTTGGCTGCAGCGACCTACCAAGCCGTCACTGAAAACCTGGACCGTCAGCACAAACTCAAGAGCTCTCGACCATGACCCGATCTCGCAACGCCACGTGGGCCATGCCTGCGGCCATTTTGATCGGTTTTGGCCTCGACCGGGTCTTTGGGGAACCGCCAGTTTCGATTCACCCGGTCGTCGGTTTCGGTGCCTTGATGAATCGAGTTGAACAAACTACCTACGCTGATCATCGACTAGCTGGTCTCACCCACTGCGCAATTGGCGTGGGGATTGGCCTTGGCGTCGGATCCGTTGCCAAGCGGGTTTTCGGTCGACATCTTGCGACAGCAGCCTGCACAACCATTGCTATCGCCACAAAAATGTTGGCCGACGAAGCGCTTCTGGTTGGATCCATGCTGGAAAGTGGCAACCTGGAGGCGGCAAAAGAACGGGTGGTATCACTCGTCGGCCGTTCAACTACCAACTTGAACGAGTCTGAAATCGCCCGAGCCGTTGTTGAGTCGGTTGCCGAAAATACCATCGATGCAGTGATTTCATCACTTATGTGGGCATCGATCGGGGGTGCTCCGCTGGTTCTCGCTCACCGTGCCGTTAACACCCTTGACGCAATGGTTGGCCATCACACACCTCAATACGAAAACTTCGGCTGGGCCAATGCTCGGCTCGACGACCTCGTGAATTGGCTACCAGCCAGGTTAGGTGCGCTCGCCGTTATCGCGGTATCTCCGCGGGCGGCTCGCCACGTCGCGAGTGTCGTGCTGAGGGATGCGCCCCAACACCCTTCGCCGAATGGCGGCGTCATCGAGGCGGCCTTCGCTGCGTCGCTTGGGGTTCAGTTGGGTGGATCAAATACCTACGACGGCGTGATCGAAGACCGAGGTTTACTCGGTGAGGGCAGAGCAACAGAAATTGGTGATATTCGCCGAGCGGTGTCACTTTCTCGACGGATCAGTTTAATCTGTGCACTTATTATGCCTTGGATTTTTCAGCGGGCCGGGACTTTTCAGCGGGCCGGGACTTTTCAACAGGCCGGGATCTTTCAACGGGCCGGGATCGTCCAATGAGCGAAGGGCCCGACGGGTTACACGAGTCGGTCGCGTTAAGCGACCATGCTCGATCACTACTTCCTCAATGGAATGTTGACCCAGATGCCGAGATCGTGCTGATGAACGTTTCAGAAAACACCACGTTTGCCATTGGCGCCGATCATGTACTCCGTATCCACCGAGCTGGATATTCATCCGCTGAAGAGATCGATTCGGAACTTGCCTGGCTGCAAGCGGTTCGAAACGATACCGGGGTTGTCACCCCGGAAGTGGTGAAGACGATTGATCGGACCTCAGTTGTTCGGGCGCGAGTTGGCGCGTTTGACTCTGATCGGTTCGCCGTGATGTTCCGGCGGCTCCCCGGTATTGAACCAACCGAGGATCGACTCGTCGATCTGTTCGAACCTCTCGGTCAAATCACTGCGCGCTTACATCAGCATGCCCGCACGTGGGTTCGACCAAAAGGCTTTACCCGGCGACTCTGGGATACTGACCATTCGATCGGTGAGCATGAGCACTGGGGTTGCTTGGAAAACGGGCTCGGCGTTGGCGAAAATGAACGACTAGTACTTCGCCGCTGCGCAGAAAAGGTGAACAGCCGACTCGCTGAGTTTGGCACCGCGCCAGATCGATTCGGGCTGGTACATGCCGATCTTCGCCTTGCCAATCTTCTCGTTGATTCACACGGTGGCATCTCGGTACTCGACTTCGATGACAGTGGTTTTTCGTGGTTCGGATACGACCTCGGTGCATCGCTCTCGTTCATTGAAGATCACCGGCAGCGCGCCGACCTCATCGACGCGTGGTCCAATGGTTACCGTTCGGTTGCCCCGCTAGAGGAGGCAGTTGAACACGAACTGATGACCTTCATCATGTTGCGCAGATTGGTACTTACGGCCTGGTTCGGTACCCACCCCGACACCGAACTGGCCAAAACAACCGGGCTCACATTCGCCGACGGTAGTTGTCGTCTCAGCGAAGAGTTTCTTACTAGCGTCCGGTGAATGCTGCCTTTCCCGGCCCAAGTTCGAGAAATGATTTGACTCCGATTTGTGAGTCTTCGGTTCGAAACGATGCAACGAACAGGTCTTGTTCCAGCGTGAGCCCCGCAGCCAGTGAACCATCGAGGCCACCATCGATCGCGCGCTTAGCGTATCCCTGAACGGCAAGCGGACCATTCGCGAATTCTCCGGCCCAAGCTATTGCCGCACTCAACACGTCAGCCGCCGGAACTACCCGGTCTGCAAGCCCAATTCGCATGGCTTCTTCGGCATCAACTTGACGTCCTGACAAACAGATATCTTTCGCCCTGCTCACACCAACGAGGCGTGCCAACCGCTGAGTTCCGCCGGCCCCGGGAATGATTCCGAGCAAGATTTCGGGCTGGCCGAATTTAGCGTTGTCGGCTGCCAAACGGAGGTCGCAGGCCATGCTCAATTCGCATCCGCCGCCAAGTGCGTAGCCGGTGACTGCTGCAATGGTCACCCTGGGCAGGGCGGCCAGCGCATCGAAACTTCGGCGAAGCCCTGCGCCGATAACGCGGGCTTCTTCTGGCCCACCAAATCGAGCAATATCGGCACCGGCTGCGAAGGCCCGTTCGCCACCGTATACAACGACTGCACCCGGAAGATCTGCATGCAGATGATCGACACACTCAAGTAGGGCGTCAGAGAGCTCGGGTGAAATGGCGTTTACCTTCGGCCGATTCAACCGTATGACCACCACCCCGTTGTTGTGCTTTTCGAGATAGACGAGGCGGTCGGTTGCGGTGAGGTGTGCGGTCATACCAGTGACGATAGGTGAAACTCGGGCCGTCAGTCGCCCAAGAGAAGTGCGTTTGCGGCACTCACAAGGCTGAGCTCGCCTGCACAAACCGCGGCCACCATGTCGTCCCAGGCCGGGCCCGAGGCAAGTGCGTCAGTACGGCGGATGAGTTCAGCTGCCACCCGCCTGCGAATCTCACGCTCGACTCGTTGTAGTTGACGTCGTTGCCCGTCACCACTTTTGGTCAGGTGTGCTTGGTGTGCATTGATGGCGTCGCTGAGTTGGTCAATTCCGTCGCCGTGCATGGCGCTGGTTCGCACCACCGGTGGTGTCCAACCAAGGTCACGTCGAGTAGCCAAATCGCTCATCGATAGTAGGTCTGACTCGGTTTGGGCTGCACCGGGACGATCTGATTTGTTCACAACAAACACGTCAGCGATTTCCATCAGCCCGGCCTTCGCTGCCTGCACTTCATCACCCCACCCCGGATTAACCACGACGACGACCGTGTCGGCCATCGTTGCGACATCGAGTTCAATTTGTCCGACGCCAACCGTTTCAACAATAAGTTGATCAAACCCAACGGCGTTCAACAATCGGATCGTTGCTGGGACCGAAACGGTGAGCCCACCAAACGCACCTCGGGTGGCAAGCGAGCGAATGAACACCCCTTCATCGGTTATGTGGGTGCTCATACGAACTCGGTCACCGAGGATTGCCCCACCACTAAAAGGTGACGATGGGTCAATGGCAAGCACACATACGGTCTTGGATCGAGCCCGGAACGTGGTAACCAACCGATCAACGAGTGTACTTTTGCCAGCCCCCGGTGGCCCCGTTACACCGATTACCGGAACCGTCATTCGTGCACCCACGAGATTAGCTATCTTGTCAGCCCCGATTCCTTGCTCATCAACCAACGAGACCAGACGAGCCAGCGCACCACGGTCACCCGCCTTTGCTAAGGCAAACAGTTCAATTGGTTCTCGACGACGCACGAACAAGAGCGTATCCCGAGCAACCTACGAGTTACTCGACCGATACACCACAGGAACATTAGATCGCAGGTTTTAGCCAGCCGCACCGAACGTTTACCGCAAGTAGTTCTTCGTCGGTATATTCCTCTAGTTCGCCACCAGCACGAAGGCGAGCAAGTTCACCAACCAGAAAACTTCCGAAAGGTTCATGATGGTTTTCGATCGACAACATGGCGTTCGGGCAATACTGCACAAACAAACCCCGCCACTGCTGCAAACTCCATTCGTTCATGTAGCAACTCTCAACAACGGTGTGCTTCACCGACGGTCGAAGCTGAGCCCAAAACGGGATCGCGGCCCGATCACCGGCAAAAATTCGGAGGTCGTGACAACCCCCGTCGGCTCGATACATATGAGTCGACACATAGAGCAGCCCGTTGGGGCGAAGCACACGAATCGCTTCGGCTAACACCGCACCAGGGTCTGGAAGGTGTTCAAAAACCGAAAGCGAGTACACCACATCAAACGAATCATCGGGAAATGTCATCTTCGAAGCATCCATTTGCAGATGCGTTGCCGCACTTTTCTGCGTGATGCCGAGTTGTTTATGTAACGCTTTCGAGAACGCTCGATCAACACCGAGCAGTTTTCGTCCAATGGTTTTTACGGTTCGAACGGGACCGTTTTGTTTGAGTAAGTGCACGTATTGGCCCGGCTTCCAACCTTGCGGAATGACGTCAAGATCAATGGCGGTTACCCGGTTCGCAACGCCGAAGGCCACAACTTCGCGACTGGTTTGCCCACCACCCAAGACGAGCACGTCTTTGGCTACCAATTCACCTTTGGTCGCCGACGCAAAAGCCTGTTCGACGACCTGCTTCTGCTCGATCGTTGTCGAGACGTCTGACTGAATATTGTTCTTTCGAACCTTGTACAGGCGAACAGAGTCACCAAAAAAGCCCCGAACACCACCACGAACCGACGTATATGTTTTGATGTTTGATCCGCCCTCACCAGTCATAGGCCAAAGGGTAGCTCCGGGGGCCGCCGCGACCAGTTGACTGAGACCTACCTAGAGTGTTGGCCGTGCAATTGCCCGGATTTCTGCGTCCCCCTGTGGCCATTGCCCGAACCCAGTGGAAACTGCTCTTCGCGCTGATGGTCGTGTCGGCGACGACCTCGTATCAGGGCTCAATCACCACGCAGGCGATCACGTTCATCGTCGACGAATTCGGATCATCGAAAGCACAACAGGGGCGGGCTCTTGCCTTCATCCGATCTGACATTATTTTCACGCTGATCATGCTTCGTGTCGCCGACCGAATCGGGCGCCGCCGAACCCTTCTGACCTGCGCAGCAATTGGCCCCGTCCTGACTGCCCTGTGCTCGACTGCATCGTCGCTGCCAGCTTTCACTGGGTTACAAATCGTGGCGAGATCGTTTGTTACCGCGACCGCCATTCTGCTCAGCGTCATGATCGTCGAGGAGTTTCCGGCGGCGGCAAGGGCTTGGGGTTCTTCGTTCGCAGTCGCAGCGTCGGCGGTTGGCTCAGCGCTCACCTTGGTTGTGTTGCCGCTCGCAGGGGCCTCGCTCACGGCGTGGAGGCAGCTGTATTTAGTTCCCCTCGTAGGGCTGATCCCGGTGTTGCTCATTCGACGACTTATTCCTGAAAGCAGCCGGTTTGAGGTCTTAGAAGCGCAGCGCTCACTTGGCCGCATCGACAGCCGTTGGTTGCAGCATCGCAATCGCCTTTTCGTCATTGCCCTTTGGGTTTTGCTGATGGGCATGTTCACGACGCCCGCTCGACAGTTCTTGAATGACTATCTCCGGGAAGATCGTGGTCTGAGCGCCGGTCAACTTTCGCGGTTTGGCCTACTGACAAATCTACCGGGAACGTTCGGGGTGTTACTGGGCGGTGCCATTTCAGACCGGCGCGGACGACGCCTCACCGCCAGCGTTGGGCTGTTCGGATACGCCATAGCGAGCTCGATCATGTTTTTGACCAACGGCCCGGTGATGTGGGTTTCGGCAATGGTTGCATCGCTCGCCGGTGCGTTTGCCCTTCCTGCACTGGCAATCATGGTGACTGAACTATTTCCCACCGAGCTGCGGTCGCGGGCAAGTGGGTTCGGGTCGGCAATGAACCGTGGGGGAAGTGCCATTGGATTGCTACTCGTTGGTCAATTCAGTGACCAGTTCACCATTGGTCGAACCATGGTTGCTTTAGCAGGTGCACTTATTATTGGAGTAACGATCATGCTGCTGTTTCTTCCAGAAACCGCTCACCGAGAACTCGAAGACCTCAACCCAAGGTAACTTCGCAGAGCTACGAGAAGTTAGGCCAACCATTCAGCGATCGTGTCGGCTACGACCGAACCTTGTTTGCGCAGTGAGTGATCGCCGCCCGCAATCGTGTGTGTGGTTACAACACCAGGAATCAGTGCGGTCGCCTCAGCCAGTTCGGTTGGGGTGCCAAACGCATCTTTCGACCCGCTTATGAACAGGCAAGGAACACTGAGCTTCGAAAAATGATCTGTACGCAAAGTATCTGGCTTCTTGGGAGGATGTAGCGGATAGCCAATCAATACGAGCGCAACTACGTTGAGTCGCCCCTGGGCCGCAACCATTGAACACATTCGGCCGCCCATTGAACGGCCTCCAAGTATCACCGGAGAACCAACCCCAAAGACGGTGTCAACACGCGAACAAATCGCGTCAATAAGTACAGGTGCTTTGTCAGGAAACGCCTTCCCGGCATCGCGATACGGAAAATTCATTCGGTGCACGAGGCGCGGCCGCAACCGTTCCTCGATCGCTACCAAAGAAGCATGGTTGCAATCAGAGCCAGCCCCCGGGGTAAGCAACACTGGCACTAGCGACGACCCAACCACGACAGACCCCCGGAACGAAACCACCCCAAGGCCGAACCTACCCGAGCAGGATACGTTTAGCTGCGGTAAGGCCAACCATTTCTTCGGCATCGCCACCACGATCGGGGTGAGCACCCCACACCCGTTCACGAAACCGCTCTTTCATATCGAGTTTCGTTGGTTTGTCGTTTGGCCCGTAGCCAAGCAATTGCATCGCCCAGCGCATATCTACCGGCATGGTGTTCCAACGGGCAAACGACGACTCGTCGCCAAGTAGGTGAGCAACAAGCGCGAAATCAACGCCGCCATCCCACATCATGGCTTTGCGAATAATGTTGAACGTTGCCTTGCGGTGCTCGACCGGAAGAGTGACCGCCGCATAAAGTGCCCCAAGAACATTGACTTCGGGAAGCGCGTGGTCGTCGAAATCGAACCAAACTTGTTCGCCCTCACCAACCAACGTGTGCACACTTCGATCAAGACCGACCACGTCTTTTTGGAAACGGTGGCGAAGTTGGGGTTGCGGCACCGAGTAACCGGCTTCAAGGTTGTCAACGAGGCGGTACAGGTCAATCGTCGCATCAGTATCGAGGCTTGGTGCGTTGGCCGCAATAAGGCCGCCAAGTAGTACCGGACCCCATCCGGGCGTTGGTTCGCTGGGAAGAACCGTTAAACCAAGGGCGACGCGCCGAGTTGGGGCTACCGGGCGAGAGTGTCGTATCTCGACTTCGGCTAACAGCATCGACGTACACGTTAGATGCACCGGCGGTGGTATCGACAACGAACGACCAGTAGGCGGCATTGTGGTGGCCGCTCAGCACTCTGCAAATTTGTGGCATCAACCAGCGAAAATTTTTCCTAAAAAGGCCTCGATTTTGGTCAACTCATCAATGGTTGTTTCGGGTCGACGCCACCCGTGCCCTTCACCGGGATACGTGACGAACTCAACCTCACCACCGGCTCGACGAATAGCTTCGACTACAGCCACCGACTGTTCGATCACCACGCTGTCATCAGCATCGCCGTGCAGTACCAACAGCGGGGCGACAATCTGATCGGCGAAGTTCACCGGCGACCGGTCACGGTAGCGGTCATCATGTTCAGGACGCTGACCAACGAGGTGTTGCTGATAGTGACGTTCGTAACGATGAGTGGTTGCGTCGAGGCTCAGTAGGTCGGCCACGCCGTACAAATCAATTCCTCCAGCGAACTCTGTGGGAAATTTCCCGAGGAGGCCAAGCACAGTGAATCCACCGGCCGAGCCTCCCATCGGTACTACCTTCGACGCGTCGACCAGGCCAGCGGCTACCAAGTGGCGCACACCAGCAACGGTATCTTCCACATCAAGTTCACCCCACCGCCCGTTCATCGCCTGCTGATACGCCCGCCCCCAACCTGTTGACCCGCGATGATCTGGCACAAACACCGACCACCCCCGAGCGATCAGAAACGAGAACCGAGCATTCCACGAGACCCGCGTTTGAGACGTTGGGCCCCCATGAATTGAAACAATCAGTGGTGTTGGCCCATCGATTCCGGTTGGCCGATAGAGGCGACCGTTCACCTGCGTGCCATCGAGGGCCGCATACCGGAGCGGCGTAGGTTCAACCAGATCAGCGGTTTCCCAACCCGCAACCGGACCACGCGCAATGATCGACCTCGTCCAATCGGCTGTCATCTCGGCGCCCACGACTTGGACTGCACGCTCGTACAGGACGATCTGAGTTGGTGTCGTTGCGCCTTGTCTTATGGCCGCGATCCGTTCGATCGCGCCCGAACTCGACCAGGAAAGCGACCGATGCACACCGCGACCAACCAATTCTGTGGCCCGACTCGAAGTTTGGGTGCTCACCACACAGAGGCGACCAAAACCTTCTTCGTTACGTTCGAAAGCCAACATTGAGCCGTCCGGAGACCAACAAAACGACCGTTGCCCCGGGCCCCACGTGGGTTCCGCATGCTCGTTCGGTTCACTAAAGAGTCGTCCGACTGAAAGGTCTTGATTATCTGCACCGACCTCATCCGAACCGATTTGAACCACGGTTACGTTCTTCCACCCGTTCGATTCATCGCTCACAAACGCCAACGCCGCCCCACCAACTGAGGCAGCACGAGCACGTGGTGACCAACGCGGCTGACCAACCGAGCCGTACTCCATTGCCGCCTTCCAAGTAGTACGACCAGAAGCGTCGATGTTCGCTACCTCGATCCACCCACCGTCCCAGGGCATGTCGGGTACCTTCCAAGCGTGCCACGCCAAGTACCCGTCAGGGCCCCAATCGGGGTCTATAACAAAATCGGCCCGCGTCCCCAGTGCTTCTTGACCAGCCTCTTGACCAGTTTCTTGGCCAGCGACCGCTTGAGGCGCCGACGTCATCCGAATTGGCCAACCGCCATCGATGGAAACAATCGCGACATCTGAGCGCTCATCGTCGTCTTGCACGTATGCAATCCATTGACCATCGGGCGAAACCGACGGCGACCACAACCCGACCCCTGGTCGCAACCCGTGCGGTTCAACGACCAGCTTCGGTTGGCCGCCGGCCGTCGCAACCTTCCATAAACACCGATCGCGTCCAACGAACACCACAAACGAACCGTCGGGTGACCAACACCACGACCCACCACCGTCAGGATGAGGACCGCTTAACCGGGGTGCAGTCGTGAGAATCACCTCTGGCCCAACCTCGCCGATGCCACCCAACGACCGAATCACCAGGTCGGTTGAGTCACCTAACCGCGATACGTAACCAACGTTTAGTCCGTTTGGGCTCAAACGGACTTCCGCTAAGGAACTACCTAAGGCCACCATAGAGGGGGTAGGAAAGTCAGCACGATTCACGAACCCACACTATTCACGTATCGCAACTCCAAAACTCAGAAAAAAGCCCCCCGAATTGCTACGAACGCCGAATTGCTACGAACCACTAGATGAACCGTTTAGCTGCACCACACAACTGCCGATGACTTCCCCTGTGACAACGCCGGCCTCCAGAACAACTCGAAGGCGATCACTGGTTGGAAGCGCGCTCGTGCTTACGTTCCTTGTTGGCGCAGCCATTTTTCACCGAGGAACCGTTTTGGAGGCGGCCCGGGAACTTCGATCACTCTCGCTTACAGCGGTATTTTTCATCGTTGTTACCGTTGCGCTTCACCGGTTCATACAGGCTTCATTGCTCGTTGCAACCGTCGACGAACTTTCTATTCCTCGGGCCCTCGTCGCTAATGAGGCATACGTGGCGTGTTCTAACGCAACAGTCGGTGGTGGCGCTGTAGGCACCGGCGTAAAAGTCGCAATGCTTCGACGATGGGGTGTTACACCCGAACAAATCGCGACCTCCGTAACGGCTACCTCGGTACTGCCCGCTATCACGTTGTGGTTCGTTGCGATGCTTGGTGCCATCTGGATGTGGACCAACGGCCTCGCCACGAAGTTGCACTACCTAGTAATGATTGTTGGGTTTGCGCTTTCCGTCGGACCCTTGGTGTTTTGGTCGGTGATGTTGCGATCACCAAAAATGGTTGCCTTCATTGCCCGCCAGGTAATGCGGATGCTTCAGGTTCGAAACCACCGTTTCATTGCACGTCTCACCCCAAAACCTGTCAGGGTGATACTCGACCGGATCGACATTCTCGGAGAGGCCGAACGCCTGCGAACCGCAGCCATCCCAATGCTTGGCCGTCGCGGTCTCGTCGCAGTGCTCTGCGCACTTTGTAATCAAGCAACGCTGTCGTTGGTTTTGATTATGTGCCTGCGAGGTCTCGGCGCACTCGATAGCCCCGTTGCAACCGATGCCAACGGGCTTGTTACCCGTGCACTTGCGCCAATCACCATCATTGCGGTGTTCTCAGTGGCCCGCACACTGGCCACATTTGCACCGCTTCCGGGCGGGTTGGGCGTACTTGACGCCGGCCTGCTTTCTGCCTTGGTTGCTCTCGGCGCACAACGGCCGATTGCGCTCGCCGCGATCGGCCTATTCCGGGCCGTCACATTTGTGCTGCCACTGCTGACTGGCCCCATCACCATGGCCCTTTGGCGTCGCTCGGTCGTGCGAAACGAACGACATCTTGTTCGGCCCGTCCACCACCTTCCAGCCCGTGTCGATGAAGTTGTTGTGGCAGTTGAAGCGGCATTCGATACGCTGGGCGTATCAGTTCCTTCTGGGCTCGGAGAAGTTGCGTAACACCGAGCACCACTTCATAAAGAAGTAACAACTTAAAAAGAAGCGATCCATGGTGACTACTGACGAAAACCGCCAAGACAGCCGAGCCGTATCCATCGGAACAATTGCGATCATCGAAGATGAGCAGGCCATCTCAGACTCAATTGCAGCTCGTCTGCGCGCAGAAGGTTTCGCGGTAGAGGTAGCCGAAGATGGTCCGTCTGGCGTCGATCTCGTCAACCGCATCGCACCCGACCTCGTTATTCTCGACGTAATGCTTCCCGGGTTCGATGGATTCGAAGTGTGCAGACGAATCCAGAAGGAACGTCATGTTCCGGTCATCATGCTCACGGCGCGTGACTCGGAGGTCGACCAGGTTCTTGGTCTCGGTGTTGGTGCCGACGACTACGTCACAAAACCCTTTAGCCCCCGGGCACTTGTGGCGAGAGTTCACGCAGTGTTGCGACGGGCCACCACAAACGACAGTGCAGCAACACCAGAACGCTATCGTCACGGAAGTATCGAGATTGATCCGTCGGGGCGACTCGCATGTGTTGATGGCGAAACCGTGCACCTGACGGTCACCGAGTTTGATTTGGCTGTCTGGTTTCTTCGCTACCCAAACGTGATCTTCACGCGAGAAGAGTTACTGATGAAAGTCTGGGGCTATGCAGACGGTTCGGGCGAGCGAACTGTCGATTCACACATCCAGGCAGTTCGCCGCAAGCTTGGCAGCGGCTTTATTCGAACAGCGCACGGCGTCGGGTACGGACTCGGGGCGCGGTGACGTATCGGGACTCGGTGTCACACCCGATGAACTCGTTCCAATGAACGCTGGAATACCGAAACGCCAGGTTCCTGCAGTTCGCAGTATTCCCCGTACGGTGTGGAGGGTCATCTCGACGCTCGGTTCGGCTTCGATCAAAGTGCGGCTCGGTGTGGCCATCGTCAGCGGGGTCGCCGCCAGCATATTGACGGTCATGGTCGCATTGTTTTTGAACGTTTGGTGGCCGCTTGCCATGGCCGGGGCAGGTCTTGCATCGCTGGCCATCATCCAATTCCTCGCGCGTGGAACCACCGCACCACTACGAGATATCGCAAACGCCGCACAAGCAATGGCTTCAGGTAACTACAACATTCGACTTCCCACCGACACCGGCGCTTCGGAAATCAGACAACTGGCGCGCTCGTTTGATCAAATGGCAGTTCAGCTTGCAGAGGTCGACCGCTTTCGACGAGACCTCGTTGCCAACGCTGCCCACGAACTTCGAACCCCCATCACCGTGATTCGAGCGGTCGCCGAAAACCTCGTTGATCAAGTGTCTCAACCCACCCCTGAGCATTTACGCATCATGCTGAGCCAGGCGGAACGACTCGGACGCCTCGTTGACCAGTTGCTTGATTTGTCTCGGCTTGAATCGGGCGTAGTTCCGCTTCGCCCATCGCAGGTTCTCATTAGCGAGCTCCTCGAAGAGGTCGCGGCCACGATGCGCATGAGGTCTGACACCGTACGAGTGCATATTGATGCTGACCAAGAGCTCACGGTCACTGCCGACGAAGAACGGCTTCGTCAAGTGATCACTAACCTCGGCGACAACGCACTTCGTCACGCGCCACCCGATTCGACCATCATTTTTCGGGTACGACATTCACCCGTCAACGGACGAACCGTACACATCGAAGTCGAAGACGCCGGCCCCGGAATCGACCCAACAGATGCCCTCAGAGTGTTCGAGCGGTTCTCACGAAGCGACGCCGCCAGACGAACCCAAGACGGAGGATCAGGCCTCGGCTTGTCAATTGTTCAATGGATCGTCGAACTGCACGGCGGAACCATACGGGTAGAACAAGTTGACCCAACGGGATGTCGCATGGTGGTGACACTTCCCATCGGGCCAACGGTCCCTCCGGGCTGATTGCCTTACGGGATCAGCGCTACAGGGTGACTATTCCGGCCCGCACCGCAAGCAACACGGCTTGAGTGATGTTTCTGGTTGCAAGTCGCTTGTAGACGACGCCCAGATGATTGTTCAGCGTCTTTGTGGTGATACCCAAAACTATGGCAGCTTCGGTCGGCGTGTCGCCCATTGCGAGACGCTGCAAAATGTCGATATGGCGATCGGTCAAACCGAGAGTCATCGTGCGACGGTTCAGCCGGCGAATGAACTCGAGAACATCGTCGAGGGTTTCAGCCATAAACGGCTGGATCTCGTCGATTCCCGGCGGTGGAGCAGAAATTCCGGCTGCCGCAATAATAAGGCGGCTACCACGACGGCGCTGCAACGCAAGGATGACCTTCGAAGCATCAACATTACGTGGCATCAACACCACAGCCTTGACACCACCCGACGCAACAGCTTCGGCTGCTTGTTCAGGCGTCAACATGGCAACAGACGGACAGGCCTGAAACAAAGCACGAAGAACGGCCTCGCCGCCAATGGCTTCCCCCGTGACCAGAATTACCTCTGCGGAGACGGCCGCACCCTCATCGAGTTTCATTCAGATAGTGCGACGCTGCCTTAGGCAATTTGTCGCGAACAATTTCGAAGAAGTTCTACTTTTTTTTTCCGAACTCAAGCCCCACCGACTGGTGGCCGATAAACAGGTATGTCAGAGCAAGGGGACCAACCAACCTCCACCCCAGCATGGTTAAAGAAAGCTGGCAGTGCAACGGTCCCCCAGAGGGGCAAAGGATTGTTTGAAACAGCTTCGGTTCAGGTTGACCCACCGCACGAAGCTGCCCATACTGGCGAAGGAATCGCGAACCCGGAACAACTCGCAGCCATCGAACAAATTCTCAGTGCAGAACGAAACGCATCTCAAACTTCTCCGGTGGATGTTTTGGCGATGCTCTCAAAGCGACCAACGTGGGATACGCCCGAACCAACGCTTGAGACCGTCGAAGCTCCTCAGCCCAGTAGTGCTCAACCCGGTAGTGCTCAACCCGGCGGTCCCGCATCCGTGGCCCAACCGGCACCGACGAGGCACGGCGATTCCGCAACGATTGCGCCCCAACCATGGGTACCCCCGAGTTCTCCGGGTGCCGCAAAATCGCGCAAGGCGCTTTCCCCGCGGGAAGAACTTCGCCGAGAACGGGCCAAGAACAACACGAACCGGCGGGGCTTCTTTCGGCGACCAACCATGCAGATCGATGCACCGGCAAAAACACCGGCACCGATCGACCCGCGGGTTCTTCCTCCACCGGAGGTTCATCGTGCGGGCACCATGGGGCCGACCGAGCGCGATCAACGCAAGGCTCAGAAAGCAGCGAAACGGGCCGGGATTTCGATCACCCAAGCAAACGCGCAGTCAATGGTTGTTGATGCACGTTCGGTTGGGAAAGTATCGGTTCGTACACTTCCGTTTATCGTTCCGCTTATTCCTGCGATGCTCGTGGCCGCGTTGGCAACGTGGGCATGGGTTCAAGGGGTAGTGCGTGTTGGTGGCGAGCTACCGTGGGTTCCGATCTTCATCGGAATTCTTACCGGTTGGATGATGCGCCTCGGAAGTAGAGAAACCGACGGTGGACGTATTGTAAGCGCGGTTATAATCACCACACTGGCAACTCTCTCGGGCGAATCAACATTGCAACAAGGTCGACCATTCACCCAGCAATTCGTTGACGCGTTCACCTGGTCGAGCCACCCCGCCCTCGAAAGCCCTTTGTTAATGATTCAGCAGTTTCAGGCGAGTATGGAGAAGAACCTACTCATTGGCTTTCTACTCATGCTCGGCCCGGTGCTGGCAGGAGTCGTCTCTAGCCTCGACGTGTGAAAACCCGGCATTTGTTCCTTCACATCGACGAAGATGTTGATCGATGAGTTCACCTTGGGAAGACCTCAACCTTCAAGCGGGTAACACCGCCACATCGTTTCGCGGTTCGATAGGCGACGTCTGGAGCATTGTCTCGCTTCCCATTGGTGGGTTTCCGGTGGCCCTAGCAATTGAAGCCATGACCAGGGTGGTCGGTGACAGTGCCCAAAAGCTGCGAACCGTTACCGCCATGTTTGCCGGACCCGTCCGGTCTGGGCCAATCGAAATTGACGTCACCGTATTGCGGCGCGGGAGATCTGTCACTCAACTGACCGCCACTGTGCGCAATCCGGGCAGCCCCGCGGGTTTAACCGCGATCGCAGCGTTCGGGGCTGATCGAAAAGGTTTTACGTTTACCGACGTTGACATGCCTGACGTTCCGGTGGTCGAGGTTTGTAAATCTTGGGCCGAAGCAAAACCTGACGACTTTGTACTTCAGTTTCCGGCGCCCCGCTACTGGACCGAAGTCTGCGAAAGCAAGCTGGCCATCGGACGATGGGACCACGAACCATGGGTTGACAGTCGCGCCGAAGAGGCAATGTGGTTCCGCTTTCACGAACAGCCGATCACCGATAATGGACTGCTCCATTCGGCCGCCATTGCCGTTCTGGCCGACTCGATGCCAGGCGCCGTGGGGTCGAAGGTGAGCGAGCAAAACTGGTTCGCACCGAGCGTCGATCTGACCATCCACGTATTTGGTGATCTCACCCCGGGATGGACCCTTTCTCACTCGCGCTGCGTATGGGCCGATAACGGGTACGCGTCGGCAACCGTTGATTTGTGGGACCCCCGCACCGGTATACTTGCTGCACGGGCCACGCAGGTCATGCTCTTCCAGTTCGACGAGTAGCGACCCAGTAATCGTTGGCCTCTATTCGGTCGACGTCCACCAGGTGGTGAGCTGAGGCAATGCTGCGTCGTAGCCATATTCAGCAACCTCTCTAACGGCACCAAAGTCAAGAAGGCCACAATCCTTCAGCGCCAACTCCATGTGCAGATCGGCGTAGCGCAACCGAAGATAACGGTCACGGTCTCGCGCTGAACCAATGACCGAGGTACGTACGAGAGTGGTAGCAATACTCGGCGCGAGCGGTTTTCGCCGGAGTATTGCGGCCGCTGCCCTCCACCCCGAAAGTTGGAGACCGAAGTTTCCGAGAGCATCCAACAGCATGTTTGCTGCCACATCAACCGCAATGACCTTCCCGAACGGATTCCGGGCTCGCATTACATCGAGCGGGAAGTTATTCAGGACACCACCGTCCACCAAAAAATGCTCTCCATCGTGAACCGGAGGGAAGATCCCGGGAAGCGCCAGACTTGACCGAACCGCTGTAGCAATCGAACCGCCATCGTGGATCTTCATGTCGTTTGTTGACAGGTTCGTTGAAACACAAAAGTACGGAATCCAAAGGTCCTCGATCGTATGTTCACCTACATGCTGTTGAATACGCTCGCTCGTACGTTGGCCCTTCAATAGCGATACAACCGGCAACGTGAAGTCGTTGAGTCCCTTGAAGCCGACCTCAGTTTGCCTCAGTTGTTCCTCAACCGTCATGTCCATACCCTGATAGACCGCCATCACTGCACCGATGCTGGTCCCACCGACAATGTCGCAAGGAATGTTCAGCTCACACATAGCTCGAACGACCCCGAGATGCGCGAATCCGCGCGCCCCACCACCGGAAAGCACCAGCCCATACGGAACCCCGGCAAGCGTTCGAGCAACGCGGGCGATATCCTCATCTCGGTCGATCCGGACATGAAGATGATCATTCGCCGGAAGGTGGCTCAGAATTCGGGCCGTGTCACTCGGCATCCGGGTCGACGGGGGGTGAACAAGCACCAGTGTCGTCCGCTGAAGCCTTGCAACCCCGTCGGGCCAAGCCGGATGATTGGGAATCGATGTTGACTTGTGGGTCAAAGCCACCAAGTGATCACAGTACGAAAGACAAGCAGCAGTCCAGCGCCGATCTTGGGGATCTGCGACAAGAAGCAACCAGGGTGAATCCTCGGTCCGCCGATCAAGCCACGCACCGAGGCGCCCAACGTTCAGGTCATCCGTTGTGTCGGAATCGTCATCGCGGAGCCCGACCCCTGATTGGGCATCTTCGCTGTCGACTACAGCAATCCGCTGTGGGAACACAGCTGCGAGACGTCGGGCAAAGGCAGCAACATCGACGATTCCGTCGCCGACAAGAGCGATCCGGTGCCCGTTGGATATCGTCGGTTTCCCGCTCGAATCAAGTCGACGTATGAACTCGTCGACGGTTCGCAACAGAACCTGTGGGTAGTCAAGGCACATGTTCTGAAAGGCGCCAGATTCAAACTCCGCGACCCGCGACGAACGCATCGCAGTCAGCGTCGCGCTTCGCAATCCGTGGTCGAGAAGAGCCCGTTCTCCGACAATATGTCCGGGACCCAACATTGGGAAAACCGCTTCCGCTCCGACGGAAGAGGTCGACGAATCCCAGGTTGAAGCAGCCTCTGAAACGCGGAAGCTGCCAGCGAGCACAAGGAAGGCCGACGTTGCCGGATCGCCTTTGCGCATCAGAACTTCACCGGACGCAATCTCTCGAACATGGGCCAACCTTGTTAGGGCCGTGATGGCAGCGGAATCGTTGATTCCCCAACCAGATCGAATGGCGCGGTGCACTTCGAGCTCATGCCAGTCGACGGCGGCATTGCGAAGAACCGTGTCCCTCAGACCTTGGTGGCGATCCGCCAAGGCGTCGAACAGCTCACCAGACAACTCGCCTACGGTAGCCATCGCCAGCCCCTCTGCGCTTGTGGCGCGCAGTTCCCCAGACCGGGCTCCTCCCCCGAGAAGCGTCCAAGCACCATAGGAACCATCGACCTCAACGACCCCCATGGGCTTAGGCTCACCACGGTTCGAGAACACACTCAGAGCGCCGACGAGCACCACCCCCAGCCGCCGCTTTGAATCGAGGGGATCTGGATCGATCCATGCTCCAGGATCAAGCTGCCGCGCAATCATTGCATCAGCGATTTCCACGAGAACTTCTTCAGTCACCCCGTCAAAAAGTCTGACCCGGCTCAGATCACCGGCGGTCACCCTTGTCACTTACGGGCAGCCAGCGACCGCACACCGAAGCGTTGTCGGAACTGTTCGACCGGCAATCCCTCGACAACCGAATTGCTGGTTGCAATCAAGCTGGCCGAACGCGGCAGAGAGAACAGCGGAGCCATTTCACCCACATGGTCACCGGCACCAACAGTTGCGACAACAACCGAGGATCCATCTGGCTCTCGGCGAACACAATCGAATGATCCTGACTCGATCACGTATACCAGCTCGCCACGATCGCCCTGATTGAACAGTGTTCCTCCTTTCACGACTGAAATGACGCCGGGCTGACTGGTCGTATGCGCGCGTGGTGCCAGCTCAAGGACTTGGGTGGCAACGGGAAGCATCCGATCGTCGTGGGTAGACACGACCACGATCCGACCTTCATCAGCGAGGCGTCGGTAGAGGTCGAGCACGCTCGCCACCGAAGCGTGATCGAGGTGTGCCGTCGGCTCGTCGGCCAGCAACAGCTTCGGGTTGAGTGCCACGGCGCGGGCAATCGCAACACGCTGCTGTTGCCCGCCTGACAAGTCATCGGGCCGATGATCCAGGCGCTCGCCAAGCCCAAGCGAGGTGAGCAGTTCCGTTGATCGCTGAATCGCTGAGCGGCGCTTGACCCCTGCAGCACTCATCACTACTCTCACGTTCTCTTCTGCGGTCAGCGACGGTAGAAGGTTGAACGCTTGGAAGACAATGCCCACATCGTTGCGCCGATACTTTGTGACACCTTTCCCTGCGGCACTGGCAACATCAAATCCGTCGAGACGTATCGAACCTGATTTTGGGCTGAGCATGGCACCGAGGCATGACAGCACGCTCGTCTTTCCGCATCCGGACGGGCCAAGAAGCAGGGTGATCGAACCAGGCGCAGCACTAAAGCTCAGCCCATCAATCGGTCGGACTGGGTGTGAGTCGTGCCCGTATTCGACGACAAGATCGCGGACGTGCAGCCCCTGATCATCGCTCGTCGTCGATTGATTCGTGGGTTGATTCGTGAGTTGATTCGCGGGTTGGTTCATGTCACGCTCCTCGGAATGCGAAGGCTGGTTCGATCTTCAAAGAGCGACGCAGACCGGTGATTGAAGCGAGTAGCCCGATGACGAGGGCAATAAGCGGCAGCGCAGCGAAGGATACGGGGGGAATCTCAACGTTCATCGGGAACAGCGGAGCGAGGAGGACACCAATGATGATGCCAAGCACCGAAGCAACGAGTGTCAGAAATACCGCTTGTAAGGCCAAACTGCCGCCGATCGAAGCGGCCGACGAACCGGTGGCCTTTAGGACCGCAAAGTCTCGCGATCGTTCCAACGACTGCAAGTACATCACTGACCCAAGGATGAGAGCTGCGACGAGCCATAACAATCCTTTGACGAGATCGATCGTTTTCATCGCCTGAAGCAGCGGTTGCAACATCTCAGTTTCCGCTTCGGCCTCAGTGTTCGTCGTCCACCCAGCAGGTGCTGCGCTTGGTGTTTCAGAGAGGGCAATCGTGTTCGCTAACGGACGCCCACCAAACGCAAGTTTTTGACCGTCGGCAAGCGACATGTATGCAAGCGGAACGCCGGCGAGAATGCTTCGATGTTTGACCAACCCAACGATGGTGAATGGGTTTCCACCGACCGAAATTGACTCACCGACCTGACGACCCAGTTTTGCGTCAAGCACGATGTCGCCGTCCTTCGAGAGCCGCTCGCCGCTTGACGGTTTCGGGTCTCCAAGCCCGCCACGAACCACACCGAAGTAGGCGATTTGATCCTTTGGACCCCGTCCGACCGAGGTATTTCGGAACAAGACCGGATCAGCTCGTGTGACCCCCAGTTGAGCGGCAGTCGGTGCACTAGCGACCTCGAAAGGACTGCTGGCGATGAGCACACCGTTTGCGGTCGCGGGGCGAAGCCAGCTTTGCGCCTCGAATGAACGGAGGCTATTGCGAACCTCATTCCGGAACGACGCCGAGATTCCCGTCATCACCAAACTGAGCGCTAACACCAACGCCGTGCCGATCACCGCAATGGCTACCCTGCGTCGTCGAAACTGTAGATCTCGCCATGCTGTCAGCAACATTGAGGCCCTCCTGCGGCGAACTTACCTTGCCGCCCGCAAACTTGCTTGGGAAAACACCAGCTGCATCACTGGGTCCGACAATTACGTAGTCAGAAACTGACACAACTGCAGAAACCACGCTGTCGTTGACAGTGCTTAGACCAAGAACCGGGCAGACTGGAATCTCATGGGACGACATCGTTACGGGGTTGCTTTATTGTTCGATCGAGATGCTTGCATGGAAATGCAAGGCCTTCGGCGTGCCTTCGGTGGTCACCTTCGCATCGAACCGCACATCACGTTGGTGTCGCCAATCAACCTGGCTGACCGCCAACTCGATGCCGCAATGGACGCAATCAAACAAGCGGCGTACGGGGTTTTGCCGTTAGAGCTCACTATTGGCCCAGCCGACACCTTTGCCCCCACAAACCCAGTGGTCTACCTCGGCGTTCATGGTGGTGAGCACATGTTGTCGGCGCTTCACGGTTTACAACATGCAATCCACCAATACGCCCCGTTTGTACGAATACCCACGCACACTTACGTTCCGCATGTCACGATCAACGAAGACACCGAACCCGATTCCATCAGCACCGGACTCCGAGCCTTCCAGTTCTTTTCTCTCGACGTAACGGTCGACAGAATTTGGTTACTCTGGGAACATCCAACACGCCGAGTTTGGGAACGAGTATCGGACGTGACCTTCGAAACACCGCCACTCAGGGGTCGGGGTGGCTTCGAACTTTCATTTCGAACGTCTCAACGTCCGGGCCCCGGGCAATTTCCTGCGGAACAAAGCGAACAATCAACGCTCGCCATTGAAGCTTCCCACGACGGAAAAGTAGTAGGTGCTCTCATGATTACAGCGGAAATTGTAACCGTCCACGTTACCGAAGGCTACGAGTCATACGGCATCGATGATCGTCTGCATACGGAGTTATCGCGTTTCTAACTCTCAAGCTGCAGCGACTTCAGGTGGGTAAACCCATCGAAAGTCCCCGCCCGGGGAAGATTACGAGGCAACCTGCAGGCGAACGCTTGCCCGACGCAGCGCCCCAACCTGATCGGTCGATGCCGTAGCGGCTTCTGCCTTCGATTTCGCTTCCTGAGCCCGAGCCACGTTGATGTCGCTCGATAGTTCGGCGACGTCGGAAAGAATCGTGACCTTGTTGTTACGTACCTCAATGAAACCGCCATGCACGGCAGCACGAACCTCGCCGCCTTCAGCAGTGCGAATCATCACGGGGCCAACACCGAGAAGCCCAAGATACGGGGCATGCCCTGGCAGGAATGCCGCGTCACCGCCCTCGGGGCGGCACACGACAATGGTGGCCTCACCCGAGTAGAGAACCTTCTCGGGCGAAACCAACTCGACCTGCATGGTCGTGCCGGTTGCCATATTAAATGTCGCCTCGTTCGAGCTTCGCTGCCTTCTCGAGAACCGAGTCAAGGCCACCAACGTTCAAGAACGCCTGCTCTGGAATGTGGTCAAGATCACCGTTGCAGACCTTTTCGAAACTCTCGATGGTGTCGGAAACAGGGGTAAACACGCCTTCCATGCCCGTGAACGCTTTCGCCACAAACATCGGCTGCGACAGGAACTTTTGCACTTTGCGGGCTCGCTGTACCAACACTTTGTCTTCTTCAGACAGTTCGTCGATACCAAGAATTGCGATGATGTCTTGTAGTTCTTTGTAGCGCTGAAGGATTGACTGAACACGACGGGCCACGTTGTAGTGACGGTCGCCCACAACGTCAGGCGACAAAATCGTTGAGGTTGAAGCAAGCGGATCGACCGCCGGGAAAATGCCAAGTGCAGCAATTTCACGGGCAAGGTTGGTGGTGGCGTCGAGGTGACGGAACGTGGTGAACGGTGCCGGGTCGGTGTAATCGTCGGCCGGAACATACACAGCCTGAAGCGACGTAATCGAGTGACCACGTGTTGAGGTGATGCGCTCTTGAAGCTGACCCATTTCGTCGGCCAACGTTGGCTGGTAACCCACCGCTGAAGGCATACGACCAAGCAGAGTTGATACTTCTGAACCGGCTTGCGTGAAACGGAATACGTTGTCGACGAACAGCAGCACGTCTTGATTTTGCACGTCACGGAAATACTCGGCCATAGTAAGCGCGCTGAGTGCTACCCGAAGGCGAACCCCTGGTGGCTCATCCATCTGTCCATATACGAGGGCTGCGTTGTCGATAACGAACTTGCCCTCTTCACCGGTTGACGTTTCCTTCATTTCGAGCCACAGGTCGGTACCTTCACGGGTGCGTTCGCCCACACCAGCAAACACCGACACGCCACCGAATTCCTTGGCCACACGGGTGATCATTTCGAGGATAAGCACGGTTTTACCCACACCGGCACCACCGAACAACCCGATTTTTCCGCCCTTCACATAGGGCTCAAGTAGGTCGATCACCTTCACGCCGGTTTCGAACATCTCACGTTTTGGCTCAAGGGTGTCGAATGCCGGTGCCTTACGGTGAATAGCCCATCGCTCGGTAATACCTTCAAGCGGTGCGCCACCGGTATCGAGCGGCTCGCCAAGAACGTTGAACACGTGGCCCTTCACAATGTCGCCAACGGGCACGGTAATTCCTCCGCCCGTGTGCTTCACGTTTGTGCCGCGAGTGAGCCCGTCGGTCGCCTTCATGGCGATCGCACGAACCCGGTTTTCACCGATGTGCTGAGCAACCTCGGCGGTGATCAAGTCATCAATGCCGTCAGTGGTGATGATGAACGTGACGGCGTCATTGATCTCGGGCAGCGAACCGGCCGGAAACTCAACGTCGATCACGGGGCCAGCGATCGAGACAATTCGTCCGTCGGCTTTGGCCGTTGATGGCGTGGAACTCGTTGATGGTGTGTCAATCATCGTCATGGCAAGAGGGTCCTTGAGGGTCTTTCAGGCGTTCTGATCTGCGGAAGCGGAAGTTCGGGCTTTAAACAAGTCAGTTGAACTGGATTGGTCGGCAAGCAAATCTTTACTGCCTGCACCAGCGTCATTGAGGGCTTCTGCCCCGCTGACAATTTCCATAATTTCTGTCGTGATCGCTGACTGACGTGCAGCGTTCATTTCGAGGGAAAGCTTTTTGATGAGATCGCCAGCGTTTTCGGTCGCTGACTTCATAGCCCGTTGACGAGCGGCATGTTCTGATGCTGCACCTTCCAACATGGCCGCATACAAACGGCTCTCGACGTAACGAGGAAGTAGCGAACCAAGAATCGTGGCCGGTTCCGGTTCAAACTCGTATCCAGCACTCGGCTCTTTTGCCTGACCAGGAAAGGGAGTTGACTGCTCACCAAGATCTATTGGCATAAAGCGTCGCATCACCGGACGTTGCGAACCAGCAGAAAGGAACTGCGTGTACACAAGTTCAACCTGATCAACCGATCCGCTTTCGAATCGAGATACGACTTCGGTGGCAACGTCGCGGGCGTTCTCGTAGGTCGGCGAATCGCTGAAACCTTTGAACGACGCCGAAATCACATACTTTCGGAACCGGAAATAGTCTTCAGCTTTTTTGCCGCACGTAACAAGTACGTACTCGCGACCAGCAGCAACATCGGCCTGTATCGCCCGCTCAGTAAGTCGAATGACCGACGAGTTGTAAGCACCAGCAAGACCCCGGTCAGCAGAAATCACAATGTAGGCAACCGTTTTGACGTCGGTTTTTGGGGTCAACAACGCTTGCCCGCCGGCCGCGCCACCCGCAGCCAGGCTGCGAATCACACCGGTAATCTGATCAGCGTACGGACGCGAGGCCAACACCCGCTGCTGGGCTTTGGCGATTCGCGTTGCCGCAATCAGTTCCATGGCGCGCGTAATTTTCTTCGTCGACGACATCGTTTTGATGCGTCGCTTCAGAACACGTTCTTGACCTCCGGGCATGTTGGCTCCTTCTCGCGTTCGGCTTACGCCTGAGCGAGAAACGCTTCCTTGGCCCCGTTGATTGCAGCGCGAAGGCGCTCATCGTCAGGAAGCTTGCCAGTGGTACGAATGTCGGCCATGAGGTCGGAATGGCTGCTCTTCATCGTTTCGAGAAGGTGAGCTTCGAAGGGTCGAACCTGCTTGACGTCGAGGCTGTCGAGCAGCCCGCGGGTACCCGCATAAATAACGACAACCTGTTCTTCAACTCGTAACGGTGCATAGTTGTTCTGCTTACACAGTTCAACGAGGCGATATCCACGATCGAGTTGTGCCTGCGACACCTTGTCGAGTTCAGATCCGAACGCAGCAAATGCTTCAAGTTCACGGAACTGGGCGAGGTCGATTTTCATCGAACCAGCAACCGCCGACATTGCCTTGATTTGAGCAGAGGAACCCACGCGAGAAACCGAGATACCAACGTTCATGGCAGGGCGAATACCCGAGTTGAACAAGTCAAGGTCAAGGAACACCTGACCGTCGGTGATCGAAATCACGTTGGTTGGGATGTACGCCGACACGTCGCCAGCCTTCGTCTCGATGATGGGAAGCGCAGTCAACGAACCGCCGCCCATGGCATCTGAGAGCTTCGCAGCACGCTCAAGCAAGCGGCTATGTAGATAGAACACGTCGCCGGGGTAGGCCTCGCGGCCTGGTGGACGACGTAGAAGTAGCGACATCTGGCGATACGCCTCTGCCTGCTTCGAAAGGTCGTCGTACACAATGACGCCGTGTTCGCCGTTTTCCATCCAATGCTGACCAATAGCCGCACCGGTAAACGGGGCGAGATATTGGAAGGGTGCAGGGTCGGCGGCAGGTGCGTTAACAATGACGGTGTATTCAAGAGCCCCGGCCTCATCAAGGGCCCGCACGGTTTCAGCAACCGTCGAACCCTTCTGGCCGATCGCCACATAAATACACTTCACACCAAGACCCTTTTGGTTGATGATCGTATCGATCGCCACCGAGGTCTTGCCGGTCTTGCGGTCACCAATGATGAGTTCTCGTTGCCCACGCCCGATTGGGGTCATCGCATCAATAACCTTGATACCGGTTTGCAAGGGCTCTTTTACCGGCTTGCGCTTCACAATGCCGGGGGCCTGAATCTCGACCCGGCGAATGATCGGGTTAGCGATCGGGCCTTTGCCGTCAATTGGGTTACCCAACGCATCAATAACCCGTCCGAGCAGACCGTCGCCAACAGGAACCTGAAGAATCTTTCCGGTTGCTTTGACGATTTGGCCTTCTTGGATATGCGCAGCATTACCAAGGACCACTGCACCGATCGAGTCTTCGTCGAGGTTCAATGCAAGACCCATGGTTCCGTCTTCGAACTCAAGAAGTTCGTTAACGCCGGCCCCTGGAAGGCCAGATACACGGGCGATACCGTCGCCTACTTCGGTGATTCGGCCCACCTGCTGCGCGGCGACGGCGGGGTTGAACCCGTCAAGGCTTTTGCGTAGGGCGGCGGTGATCTCTGCTGCGTTGATGGTCAGCTCAGCCATGGTTCTCAGTGATCCGTTCGTAATTTCAGGGTGTGTGGAGAAAGTAACTGTCGAGCCGAGCTCAGACAGCGTCTTTCAAGAGTTCGAGGCGGCGACGGATTGACCCGTCGATGATCGTGTCGCCGACTGTCGTTACGACGCCGCCGATAATTGAAGGATCGACAAGGAACGTGAGAACAACCGGCTTACCGAGCGACTTCGATACCGCTGCGGTAAGACGTTCTTGTTGGTCGACTGACATGGGATGAGCCGCACGAACTTCGCCAGCTGCCTTACCTTGGTCAGTCGCAGCACGAGAACGAAGTGCATCGGCTATGGCTGGCAAATCACGAGCCCGGTTTACACCCACAATCATGCTCACCATGTTGACCGTGACGGGGTGGGCTTTTGAGCCAAGAAGCTCAGCCACCACCGTTTGACGGCGCTCAACAGGGATCATTTGATCAACCAGGCTGCGCTGGAGCTCGGGACTTGTTTGCATCGCCTGTGCGAAACCAGCCAATTCATTGCCAACAACGCCAAGGGCGCCTTCAGCTTTGGCTACTTCGAACAATGCGGTTGCGTAACCCTCGACGGTGCTCACGTCACTTCTCTCCTTGAATCAGATCTGGCTCAGCGAGCCAATTCAGCGATGTAGCGGTCGACAAGAGCTTCGTTGGTAGGACGATCAAGATTTTGGCCAACTACCTTCTCAGCCAATTCAATCGACAACGACTTAACGTGTGTCTGAAGTTCACCCTTCAAGCGCTCAGCCTGAATATTGAGATCTTCGGTTGCCTTTGCACGAGCCTCAGAAGCTTCAGCTTCAGCGCGTCCAACTGCATCTTTGCGAATTTTCTCAGCCTCTTGACGAGCGCTCTCGATAATTCGACCTGATTCACTTTTAGCGTCAGCAAGTTGGGCACGGTAGGTCGCCAGTTCAGACTCAGCAGACGACTTCGCATCATCGGCAGATTTCAGATCGCCAGCAATCTTGGCGGTGCGTGCATGCATGGTCTTCGTTACCGATGGAAGCAGCTTCCAGAGAAGGAACAGCAGACCCAAGAAGGCAACGGTACCGAAGAACAATTCGCCCTTGACAGGAAGAATCGGGTTCGGTGCTTCCATACAGCTATCAAGGGGTTTGCCCTTTTCAAGCTTTTCGATGCACTCTTCTTCGGCGTGGCCGATTTCCGATTTGCCTTCGGCCTTTACTTCGGACTCCGTCGTGACGGCCCCATCGTTAACGGTACCCTCGGCTGGTGCTTCCCCGGCAGGCACAGTGACATCAACAGCTGCCGAGGCAGGGGTAAACACCGCGCCAGGTAAAGCGACAGCGAACGTCAATGCTGCTGCTGCAACAAGTTTATTGAACCTCATGGTTCCCTTTCAGACCTCTTTGGTGGCGGTGACTGATCAGGCGAACTTGAGCAGAATGAAAACAACGAAGCCGATGAGGGCAAGAGCTTCTGTGAACGCAATACCGAGGAACATGGTGGTACGAACCATGCCGGCTGCTTCTGGCTGGCGTGCCATTGCTTGAACGGCGTTTCCGACGAGGTAGCCGATGCCGATGCCGGGGCCGATGGCTCCGAGACCGTAGGCGGTGCCTGCGTTGATGGCGCCGTTTGCGGCTTTCTGGCCTGCTGCGTCAAGTGCTTGAGCGAGGATGCTCATGGTGATATCTCCTTGGTTTCCGGGTTGTTGGAGAGGGGTAAAGAACGGGTAAAGCGGTAAAGCGAGAGTTAACGCTGGTAAAAAACTTGCTCGGAACCTAGTGCTCGGGGTGGACAGCGCCACCGATGAACACTGCGGTAAGCAAGGTGAAGACGTAGGCCTGCAAGAAAGCCACACCGAATTCGAAGACCGTCATAATCATCAACATTGCGAGGGGCAACACGCCTACCGGCTTGAGCGCCCAGCTACTTGACTTAAACAACGTCTCGGCGAGCACGGCAAACGTCACCAACAAAATGTGCCCAGCAAGAATATTGGCGAACAAACGAACGGCCAGCGAGAACGGCCGAACGATGAACGTCGAGATAAGTTCGATCGGGGTAACGAGGATATAAAGAGCCTTGGGAACCCCGGGAGGAAATAGCGAGCCAGCAAAATAGTGGCCGACGCCTTGGCTCTTAATGCCGGCACCGATGAAGACCAACCAAACAATAAGTGCAAGCACCATCGGCACGGCCATACGAGCCGTTGCTGGCATTTGAACGCCAGGAATAACGCCAAACACGTTATTGAAGAAGATGAAGAAGAACAGTGCCGTCAAAAGCGCCATGTACTTTTCGTACCCGTGCCCAATGGCATCTTTGGCAATTGTTCCGACGAAATCGATAGCCATTTCGACCAGGTTTTGAACACCCTTAGGAACAAGTGACTTCTTGCTCGCAGCGATAGCAAACAAGATCACCGTTATCAGCAACGCTGCAATGTTGATTGCTGCCACCTTATTGAACGCAAACCAGCCCGTTCCGAATAGGTCTTCCCAATCGAGCAAATGGCTGATCGGGGGAAACTCAAGGCCGCTCTTGGCGACAATACCGACTGACATCGGTTACTCCTTCACGAGCGAGGGACGAGGCTTCAAGCCAGGATATGCAAACGACGCAGAGACGAAGCGCATTTCCCAGACCAGCAGGCCGAGGTGGGTGACGATAAGAGTGATACACAGCGGGATCCAGCGAACCCACGGCTGATTACGCACGGCAAGCACAGCAACCGTGATGAGACCGAGTCGAATAATGAATCCGAAAAATGCCGCTGCGCCGAGCATGGCGAGCGATATACGTGCTCCATAAGACATCAGCAGAGCGGAGAGCGCAAAGTTTGCCAGCACCAAAACGATGGCGAAACCAGCTGAAGCGATTCCTTCGACACCGTCGAATAACGAAGCCACTAGCAAAACAACCGGAATGAACGGCAGTGAACGGCGAATCATGTCGAACGCGATACTGCGCTCAACATCGGGGCCAAGGTCAGCTGGCATCGAGTAGTTCGGGGTGGCTGCAGTCATTTGGCTTCGGTCGTCGCTGCAGGTGCGTTCGTTGCGGGTGACTTCGCTGCGGGTGATTTCGCTGCGGGTGACTTTGTCAACCTCGACGGCTTCGACGAAAACCGACCAACTAGAGCCGCTTCGTGAACACGCATCTCGGCATCGTATCCGTACCACAGGCGAAGAAATACGCCGACCACGCCGAGGACCGTCATGATGATCGTGAGTACTGGCGTGAACCCGAGCCAACGATCTATCAAAAAGCCCGCTCCACCAAAAATCGCCGGGGTAAGACCGAGCTCAAATGCCCGAGAAAAGCCGTCGCCCATACCCTGGTATCGGTTTTGATTTTCGTCGGTGGGAGGCATCGGCGGTGAGCAATCGGTGAGAAGAGGACGGACAAGGCGGTCGGGAGCTTGTGAACGCGTGCACAAGCTAGGCGAAAAGCCAGCAGCATTCAAATCGAACACCAAAATACTTATGCCGCGAACGGTCTGATCATCATTAACGCTCAGCGCATGAACTTCAATCAATAGTTTCGCAACTTCACCGAATAATGTTCGGCTTCTTCCCGGTGGCGATCTTCGCGATATTGGCCAGGCCGCTCGAACCCTGGTCGAAGTATGCGCTGTGACCGGAACCGCCGGAAACAAACACGGTCGAACCGAACCCTGGCTGGGCCGGGTCGTCTTCGTGTGCGACGGCCTTGGTGACACCGTCACCACCGGTCGCATGTTCAACCAAGGGCACGACGACAACTGGGCCGATAAGCGGCGACGCAATACCAAAAGCCACATTTCGTGCCTTATCGACGACACGACCAGCTTTCGTTGTGGGTCGTCCGGTTGCCGAGGCCCAGACTTGAATGTTCGGTGAGCCGAGCGCCTTTCGAGAAGGTGCGTCCATTCCGGGGCTTCCGACCACAACAACATCGTCGACCTGTAAACCCTTTTTCATAGCGATTCCCACCACGACCGACCCATAACTGTGTCCGACGACCGTCACGTGGGCATTCAACCCACCGGAGCGGAGGGCGGTTACATCGGCGAGCAACTGTTTCGCGCCCACCTCGGCCTGCTTGGAACCAGCTACCTGCAGCACGCCGGCCGGGCTCATATCTGGTGTGTCGTAGCCAAGCCAAGTAATCACTGCGACATCATCGCCACCAAGTTGCGTCTTCATTTCATTGAAGATTGCATCACTATTTGGTCGAAGGTCACTGTCAACGTTTGAAAGATCGTTCGACATACCCGGAATCAAAATCACCACATGTTTGGCTGTGAGCAGATCGCCTCTTACCTCAACGAGGCGGCCATCGCCAGACGTGTCGAGTCGAAGCAATCGTGCGCCGGGCACCATCTTGAGGGTCTTCGAAGCCGACGCATTCGACGCGCTCGACAGTGCCGCTGCCGCAAGTGCAGACCAGCCGTCAAGCAATCGACCCAAATCAGCTTTACGAAACTGTTCGGCGACATCGGCAACGAACATGTCGAGTTTGATTGAGTCGCGAAGTAGCGACTCAACAGCCGAACCGTCAACGACCGCTGAGCGTCCGTATTCACACTTACTTCTATAAAGCAGGCTGGCAACCGTTAGCCGCTTCGCCCCAAGGAGCAGGTGCATTTGCAAGCGGAATGAAGACTCGGAAAAAGCCAGAAGATCAGCGGGCGAACCCGAGACCAAAGACGATGACGGCATATCTCACCTCAAAAATGTGAAGGCCGAGAGGTGCGTAGATCGCACCGGCCAATCAGAGGGCTGAACTACGCCGAAGCTTGCTGTGTCAAACCTTAACCCTTTTTTGACTCTTTGGAAAGTGACGATTCATTGCGTTCAGCGCGCCGAGCCGAAAGGTCAACGACCCCATTCGTCGCCAGGCTCGCTGGGTGATTTTCGCTCACCGGGTGAGTCCGTTTCCATATTTTTGAGTCTTTGTGCAACACCGCAAACAGCATGGTTGCAACAAACATTGCGCTCAGCGGTATCAGCGGCCACCGCGACGAGATGAACGTTGGGGCTAACGCCAAACCCGAGAAAGTGACGGTCAAACTAAACAAAATGATGACGGCACGTCGCGGACCATGACCAAGATCAACGAGTCGGTGGTGGATATGTTGGCGATCGGCAATGGCCGCGCCCCGGCCGCTTACCGTACGACGGATGATAGCGAACGCAGTGTCGAACATGGGTACGGCGAGGATGACGAAGGGAATAAACATCGGGGCAACAAAGAAATATGTTTGGCCCTGAAATGCGGTCGACGGATCGGCGCGACCACCAACAACCATCGTCGACGAAGCCAGCAGCAATCCGAGAAGTAGCGCACCGGCGTCACCCATAAAAATCTTGGCCGGAGACCAGTTGAACGGCAGAAACCCAACGCAAATTCCGACGGTGATCGCCGCAATCAACGGGCCGATATTGTCACCCGGAAGTAGGCCAGCCTTGAACAACCGATCGCCATACACAAAGAAGGCTGCTGCGCTGATAGCGACTGTTCCGCCCGCCAAAGCATCGAGACCGTCGATCAGATTTATGGCATTAGCCATTCCGATTACCCAAACAACGGTCAGCAACGGCACGAGGTCTGGGGCGAGCGAGACAATACCAAGAAATGGCACGCGCACGTAGTACATGACGACACCGAAGAAATAGAGGGCAGCACCGGAAACCACCATCCCAGCAAGTTTTGCCGGGGCAGAGATTTCCCAAATGTCATCGATCAACCCAACACAGGTAATGAGCACCGCACCGATGGCAATGCCAATCGGTTCGGCTGACGAACGAAAGATTCCATCAAACTGCGGAACAAACGAGGCCGCAAGTAAGGCTCCCAACACCGCAGCACACATAGCAACACCACCGAGTAACGGGGTGGTGTCTTTGTGTAACCGCCGTTCATCATCGGGCTGGGCAACAACCCCAAAGCGAAGCGCCACCCGACGGCAGACGGGCATCAACAGCGCAGTAATCAGCGCAGCCAACCCCGCAACTATCGAGTACCCAATCATCGTTTGGTCTGGTGACTCTGCTACTCAGGCGACCATTACGCCACAGCGTACGGAGGAAACTTTTCGCACAGCGTTTTAACCTCGGCACGAATGGCTGCAATCGCTGATGGATCATCGGCCCCACGAAGAGCTTGACCAATCAATGCTGCAATGACCGGCATATCTTCTTCGGTCATTCCCTGGCTAGTAACCGAAGGGGTTCCGACTCGAAGACCAGAAGTAACGAACGGCGAACGCGGATCGAAAGGAAACTGATTCTTGTTGAGGCTAATACCCGCCGCGTCAAGAACTTCCTGTGCGCGCTTACCAGTCATGTTTTCATCGAATGGACGTAGGTCGACCAGCATGAGGTGATTGTCGGTTCCGCCGGAACAGAGACGGAAACCTTCATGTTTCATGGCCTCGGCAAGGGCCTGCGCGTTCTTTACGATTTGAGCCGCATACGTTTTGAACGCCGGTTGCGCTGCTTCATGAAAGGCAACAGCTTTGCCCGCGATGATGTGTTCAAGTGGGCCGCCCTGGCTTGCCGGGAAGACACCCTTGTCGACAGCGGCGGCGTGCTCGGCTTTCGAAAGGATGCAACCACCACGGGGGCCACGAAGGGTTTTGTGAGTGGTGAAAGTCATCACGTCGACGTAGGGCATTGGGTTCGGATGCATGCCGCCAGCAATGAGGCCAGCAATGTGAGCAGCATCGAACATCAGTAACGCTCCGACCTCATCGGCGATACTGCGAAATGCTACCGGGTCGATGATCCGCGGGTATGCCGTCGCCCCGGCGACGATCAGTTTCGGTTTGTTCTGCAACGCAACGTGGCGTACGTGATCCATATCGAGCAACTCGGTTTGCTCATCGACCCCGTAAGAAACGAAGTTGTAGAACTGGCCGCTCAGACTGACCGGAAGACCGTGCGTTATGTGACCGCCCTGATCGAGACGCAAGCCCATCGCCGTGTCGCCCGGTTTCATAAGGGCGAGGTACACCGCGGTGTTTGCGTTAGCCCCTGAATGAGGTTGCACATTTGCGTGTTCGGCACCGAATATGGCCTTGACTCGCTCGATAGCGAGTGACTCGACCTCGTCGATAACTGCGTTTCCGCCGTAGTACCGCTTTCCCGGATAACCCTCGGAGTATTTGTTCGTGAGCACCGAACCGCACGCATCCATGACCGATTGCGAGGTGAAGTTTTCGCTAGCAATGAGCTGCAGCGTCGTCATTTGACGCTCAAGTTCTCGGTTGACCAACCCTGACAGTTGCGTGTCTGGGGCGTAAGCGTGGCGGGTTTGCTGAGGTGCGTTCACGACGAGTCTCCTGGGGTGCTGAGTCGAGTCAGCCTACCTGTACGTCGAGCAGACCAAGCTTTTCTACCCGAACAACATGTCGACCCCCATCGAAGGCAGCGATGATGAAGGTTTCGACCATTTCTTTGGCAACATCGACCCCGGTGAGGCGTTCACCAATGCAGATCACGTTCGCATCGTTGTGATTTCGGGCCAGCCGGGCACTAGTCACGTCGTGACATGTGGCGGCGCGACCCCCCGGAACCTTATTGGCTGCCATCGCGATTCCGATGCCAGATCCACAGCACGCCACCCCGAGTTCATGGGTTCCGTCGACCACAGCCCGAGCGACGGCGGCACCGTAATCGGGGTAATCAACCCGATTGGTGTCGCCGTTGGTTCCGATGTCGGTGACCTCGTGACCGAGATGGCGTAAATGGGCGACAAGCGTGTCTTTTAGGTGAACCCCGGCATGATCAGAACCAGCAGCAATTCGCATACCTAAAGATTACGCCCCAACCCACGTCGCCAGGTGGCTCGGCTCGGAGTCCAACCCGACCCGGCAAGGTTCATTTGTCACCTTCGGGTTCATTTGTCAGGTTGAGCCACGTCCGAACCTGACAAATGAGACTCAAACTGACAACTGACAACTGACAACTGAGAACTGGTTTGGCGTTATCCGCGGCTGCTGCGGCCACGAAATCGAATCCACAACAGCAGGTCGTAGATCAACTTCAGTATTCCCCCGACGACGAGGGGCCATCCGAAGGTGCTGTGTTGCAGCATCCACGCGGCCAAAAGTGGAGTACTGGCCGTTGCAATACTTCTCGGAAGGTTGGTGAATGCAGCCGCAGCCGATCGTTCCGGTGCCGTCACGAGCGACATAATGAACGAGCTTCTCGGCGGAACGTCAAGCTGCGAAAGTAAGGATCGCCCAACGAGGCAGCCAACTGCGACCGGCGCGTTTGGAGCAAAGGCCGCTGCTACCACCAACAGGTTAGCGATCACATGGGTGAACACCATTGTCTCAATTAACCCAAAGCGCGCAGATAATTTGGGTGCCAGCAAAGCTGAGGCGGCCGATGCCAGCGACATGAACCCGAGCACGGCACCTATTCGGCCGAGATCGAAGTTGAACCTGCCCCGCATCCACAACGCAATAATCGAGTACAACATCATTCCGCCACCCGCCGAGTCGAGCGCAAACACAGCGGTAAGTTCTCGAATGACCCGCTTCGATGGGCCAAGACGGCTTGGGTTCGTGACCGCTGGCGATTGACTACTTCGACCAATCGTGACAACGTAAATCGGCAACACAAGTAGGCCAATACAGCCGTAGATCAGGGGGTTTAAGGCGACCCCGTTTGTCGAATCGAACCCTACCCGTCGACCTACGCTCGACAGTGGACCAGCCAAAAACGCACCAATCGCAGCCCCACCGGAAGCAACCAAAGCGAAACGCGCGAAGGCTCTTGTTCGTGCTTCACCCTCAAAGGTTGATCCGATGATGGTTTGCTCAGCGGGAAGGAACGGCGACACATCTCCTGTTGACGGATTCAGCGGACCGATGACCGAAACAAGAAGTAGCACGGCAAAACTTCCGCTTGCTGCGAACATGAAACCGGTGAGCGCCATGAGAAACGACATTGCAATAAGCACCCGGTGCGGGCGAAGGATGTGGGCAAAACGGGTAACAAGAATCAGACTGGTCGCTGACCCCAGCAGTGTTGCAGTACTCACGATACCGACCGATGATTTCGAGAGGCCCCGTGACAAAAGCAACGCAGTGAGCGACGTCGACATCAACCCGTCACCAACGGATCGAAGCCCCCGAGTCACCAGTGTTGAAGTGCCAGCGGGGACTTTGAGGGGGTTTGGCCCTAACAAGTCACCGTGATGATACGGGTCAGAGGGATGTCGTGCGGTTCGGTCGGGATCTCATCAACGATCTGGCACGAAAAAGCCAAACCGATGGTGGTGACGTTGGGGTAAGCCGCGAGGAACCGGTCATAGTGACCAGCCCCCATTCCTAGCCGGTGACCCCTCGAATCAGCGCCAACCAGCGGAACCACCACCACGTCAACGCTCGCAAGGTCGGCTTCTCGCCATACCGGTGCCGAGGGAATCCCACGAAGTCCGGCTTCGACAATTTTTGGAATGTCCTCAGCTAACAGAGCAGTTGCACCCATCGAACCGTCAGATTCCATCCAGGGAACCGCAACCATCACGCCACGGTCGATAAGCGTACGGATGATTACGGTAGTAGAAACCTCGAACTTCGTCGAGAGGTATATGTGGATGCACTTAGCCGCAACTACCGAGTCATCTTGCACGACAGACGTTGTTATCGAAAGGTCGGCAGCGATTCGCTCTTGATCGGTAAGCCCTCGCCGACGAGCCCGTAAGGCGGCACGAAGTTCGTCTTTTGACGGCCCGGCCACGGGTTTAGGCGCCCGAAAGTGAGATGCCGTCAATCGCAAGGGTGACACCGGCCGACCCGCCAGGAAGCCATTCGATATCGGCACCAATCGCCACTATTTCCATAAGCATACGTTGAATTGTTGATGCGATCGTGAACTCACGAATTGGTGCACCGATCTGCCCGTTTTCGATAAGCAAACCCTCGGCACCAACCGAAAAATCGCCACTCACCGGGTTCACACCCGAATGGATTCCACTCACCGACTGAATGAGAACGCCATTGCCAACCTGGGAAATGACTTCTGCAGCCGACAGTGTTCCCGGAACCAACGTGAGGGCTCTACAACCAACCCCAGGGGTGCCTTTGAAGCCACCCCGAACAGCGGAACCTGTTGACCGGGAACCGTTACCCATTCGTCGAGCGGTCACCGTGTTGTGCACAAAACCCTGCAGAATTCCGCCAGAGATCAGCGGGATCTCACGAGTCGCGAGACCCTCAGCATCGATCGGTGATGCCCCGAACGCAAGTGGGTTTGTGGGCTGGTCAACCAAAGTAAAGCTAGCAATCGCCACCTCTTGACCAACACGATCCGCAAAGAGCGAGCGTCCCTTCAGCACCGACTCGGCATTGAGGGTTCCGCCAAGAATCGAGAGTAGCGACGACGTAACGTACGGGTCAAGAACAATCGTGGTGCGTCGTGACGTCGGCTTGGTCGCACCCAACAATCGAGTCGAACGTTCAACAGCCATCGCGGCCGCTTTCGCAATATCGAGTTCGTCAGCAGAACGACCCACCGAATAGCCCATTCCGGTTTGTGTATCGTCGGCATCACCGGCAATTGCATATGCACTTACAGAAACCCCGGTACGACGATACGCGCGCTGAATACCTGTGGTTGAAGCAAGAGCGACTTCCAGTAGACCATCGCCGTAGCCAGCGGAACGCAACGAGCGAATACGCGAATCGCCTGCCCGAACAAGACGTTCCAACTCCATCGCCATTTCGATTTTGTCTTCGGTCGCAAGCTTCGCGAGTGACTCGCGGTACAGATCGAGCTCGACTGGAATTTCGTCGTCAGGTTCGGCTAGCCCGAGAAACGGATCAGGTGTGGCAAAGCTCGCATTGTCTCGGGCCTCGCGTAAACAGGCGCGAAGCGACACCTCGTCGAGCGCCCCAGAGTACGCAAACCCTTGACGGTTACCGTCGGCACCGGGCAACACCACCCGGATACCGACGCCGTCAGACTCGGCTGTGGCCAAGGTTTCGATGCCACCTTCGAATACGTCAACTTCGGTATCGCGAGAGTGCGCAGCGTACGCCTCGACTTGCTCGTTACCGTCGGCCCAGCCAATGACCTGCGAAACCAATTCAGAAAGATCGCGGGACATGGTTCAGTTAGCCGTTCCGCCGACAGTGATACACGATGCAACTCGCAACGTCGGGTTTCCATCTGATACCGGTACGCCTTGACCATCTTTGCCGCAGGTGCCAACACCGGTCGCGAAGTCATTTCCGATCGCGTCGATCGCTTGTAAGACAGCAGGACCGTTACCAATCAGGTTTGCATCGCGCAATGGCTCAGTGATCACGCCATTTTCGATGCGGTACGCCTCAACCATTCCGAACACGAAGTCACCGGTTGCCGTGTTTACCTGTCCGCCGCCAAGCTTTGCGCAGTAAATGCCATCTGGCGTGCCCGCGATGATGTCGTCTGGCTTCTCAGAACCCGCCAGCAGATACGTATTGGTCATTCGCACAATTGGAAGTGACTGATAATTTTGGCGGCGACCGTTTCCGGTTTGGCCATGATTATGTTTGCGGGCATGGCGAAGATCCCACATGTAATCAGTAAGCACACCATCTTCGATCAGTACGTTTCGCTGCGTTGGGTGGCCTTCGTCATCAATCGACGAGGTGCCCCATTCGCACGCATACGAACCGTCGTCAACGATGGTGACGCCCTTCGCTGCTACCTGTTGACCAACTCGACCCTTGAAGACCGACGTATCTTTCAGGACAAGGTCAGCCTCAAGCCCGTGACCGCACGCTTCATGAAACATGGTTCCACCGGCACCCTGGTTCAACACGACGGTCGTCACACCTGATGGTGCCGGGCGCGCATTCAACTTAGTAAGCGCACGTTGGGCCGCCTGTTGGGCAATCTTTTCAACATCGGCCTCGTCGAACAGTTCCCACCCGACCGTTTTGGCTGCCACGTCGTATCCGGTTTGCATACCGGTGTCACCAAGCGCAACACATTGCACCATGAGACGGGTACGAATTTGTTCGTCGCCAGCCAGCAACCCGTCAGAGTTGGCCACCAAAATTCGACGGCGTGAGTCACCGTACCCGGCTGTTACTTGGCGAATCGCTGCGCCTGCACTACGAGCCGCAGCATCGGCGCGTTGTAACAACTCAACCTTGCGAAGTTTTGGAATTTCAATCGATGGCGTCATCACCTGATGAATTTTGGTTCCGGCGCGTGCGGTCAAAGCAATAGTTCGAACTCCCCCGCCACCACCCTTGGCTGCGGCTCGCGCTGCTGTCGCTGCGGCCAGTAAACCCGATTCGCTCAGATCGGCGGTATGGGCAAACCCAGTCGTGTCGCCCGATATGACTCGGATCCCGGCACCGCGTTCGGCACCGCTGGTCAGTTCTTCGACTCGGCCGTCATCAAAAAGAGCCGACGAATTTGCTCGATCCTCAACGAACACTTCCGCGAAGTCACCGCCGGAAGCCAACGCCTCGGCCAGAACGCGCTGCAGCACGTCGGGATGAATCAAACCTTGATCGATGAGAGCGAGCGATACGGCCATGAGATGTCCTTACGAATGGTTACAGAAACTAAATGATCACGAAAACTGGTGGAACCGGAATTCCTTGGACACGAAGCTATCTGCACCTGACCGGAATCAAAACATCCTCCTAAAAACGGAGGTCTGAAAGTAAACAGAAAGCGAGCGGAAAGCGAGCGGAAAGCCCCGTTACTTACCATTCCTTCATGTCGGTTGATCCGGAATCACACCAAGCGTCCTCGGCCCCGTTCGACTCACTCGCGGCACAGCTTCTGTTCAACAGCTCGCAGCATCCCCACACTGAAGCCGTTGCTGCGCTCGCCAGTGGCTGGTTTGCGGTTATCCGCGAATCCTTTAGGGAAGCGAAGACCGAGGCTGCACGAGCCGATGGCTTGTGTCGTCGGAATCAATTCGATGACCTCGAACCGTTCGCGAGAGGGCTCTTGGCGATGATCGAAGCATTCCAAGGTCATCGGGGTCTTGTCCACAACGACCTCGACGGGCTGGCCGTCACGCTCACATTGCCTTGCGGGAAACCGGCGGACCAATACGGCCCCCTTTGGCTGAAGTGCGTTCTCGAAACGCCGAATTGGCTCACATTTGCAGATCGATACACCGACGCGACAATGATCACCGAACGACTGTTACAAACATCGAGGCAAACGCAACACGCAGACGGTGAGGTTCAAACGCTCGGATGCCGAGTCGAGTTGGACCTACGGCGGGGTCGATGGGTTCAGTGCCGCTCAATGCTAAGCGAAGCCTTCACGATCTCCCACAAAGAGGGGTTCGCAACGGGGTACCTCGACGTGCTCGCCGCCCGATTGGCAGCCGGAAGCGGTCAAACAACAACGCTCGAGCAGCATTTGAGTTCTGCCCGTATGTACGCCTACGACCGGGGCGACTCATCAACCCTCTGGCGTGCGGATGCGGCCGAAGCATTCGCAGCAATCGGTAATGGCGACCCCGAGTTGGCTGAGGCACTTCTGCAACCCCTTGTATCAGGGCCAAATGTAAGTGGTGGGCATCTCGCCTCAGTTCGACTTTGGGATGGTGATCTAGTCGAAGCGCTCGTCGGTGTCGGAAAGGTCGCCGAGGACCGACACATTGTTGACCGACTGAGTTCACCGTTTCCTTCGGTGTGGGCGTCAGCAACCGAGGCACGTTGCCGAGCACTGGTCGAGGACCCGACTGAAGGCTTTGCGCACGCGATGGACTCTGTCGGAGGCTTCGAACGAATCGGGGCGACATTCGAACAGGCGCGATCTGTATTGGTGGCTGGCGAACTGTCTCAACGAATCGGCATGACCAGGCGAGCTTGGGTCCTACTGCGACAGGCTCGTACAACCTTCGAAGCGCTTGGGGCGATACCGTGGGCCGATCGTTCGACTAGAGCGTTGGCGGCTTGCAGATTGCCGACTTGTGACGACATGCGATCGGAGCCCATTGATCAAAACGGCCAGTCGTCAATGCGCCAACTCACGACCCAAGAACGAGAGATCGTAAGCGCCCTCTCGAAAGGTGCTTCGAATCGAGAGATCAGTCAACAACTGTTCATTTCGATCAAGACCGTTGAAGCGCACTTAACGCACGCATACCAAAAATTTGGCGTCATATCTCGAACCCAACTTATCGCCAAGATGTTGGAGTCGACATCGTGACGGCTGTCCAGAAGCGTTAACGGGTAGTTGGTACCCCTGATTATAGGGTGATCGGTAGGGAAACCCCCGATGCGATTCTGGGGCGAAACGGTCACCACTAACAGGTCACCTACGACAACCTCACGACGGAGGAATTAATGGATCTCAGTCCTTTTGTATACGCAGCGCGCTTAGAACATCAGCAGCTTGTTGCTGCAGTGGAACAACAGCGAGCGGCAGGCTTCATCGGCGAAGGCAAACCAATCCGCCGCTTTGGTTCACTTTTTCAGCTACAGCATGTCATTCGAGAAAGACTCGCCCATCCGCTTCGACGCAAGGTCTACGCGTAGAGTTGCTTTCGTTATCTTCACGGTGGCGATCGCTCCACCAATGATGGCTGAAGGAATGGCGTCAGAGAAAAGGCGCGTTGGGGCATAGCCGGTCGCAACCAAAGCAGCAGTCACGCAGAGAGCAACAGCTCCGCAAACGGTTGCTGCGAGGGTTGCAGATCGCCACACTGACAAAAGCGGTCGCTCTCGTTGAATCGAATACTGCCATATGAATAGTGTGACGACGAGCGCAGCCAACGCAGACGGAATGGGAATGGTTGCCAATGCTGCCCGAGCGAGTGCGCGGCCCGTGACCCGGTTCGGAATCAAACGCGAAACGACCGAAAGAACGCAAAGCGGCGCAAGGTAGGACGGAACCACAATTTTCGCAAGTAGTCCGGTAAGTGTTGGGGTGTTTTGATTGCGCATTGATGTTTAGGCGAGGTCGTTGGCTGGTGGAGTGACGAATTTGGGGGAACGCCACAGCACCAACACAACACCAACGGCCAACGCTCCGGCTCCAATGAGCATGCCGCGGGAGAAGCCGTTCATGAATGAATCCTGGATGTTCAAAGCAAAGCCGACTCCTGCTTCACCGAGTCGCGGACTTGCCTCGGCTGCGACCTTCACGCCAGCAATCGGTGACGACAACACCGCTTCTCTAAGTTGAGCGGGCATACCCGTCGGGATAGGAGCAAGTCCGGATTTGTATCCCGCCGTGAAGGCCGAACCTATGACTGCGATGCCGAGTGCGCCGCCGAGTTCGCGTGTGGTGTCGTTTACCGCTGAAGCGACACCGTGCTTCGATTTCGGTAACGAGTTGACGATGGATTCTGAAGCGGGCGCCGTCGAAAGAGCCATTCCCGCACCGAACAGCATGAGACCCGGAAGAAACGAGAAGTACCCCGAGTTTCGGTCGAGTGTTGCAAACACAAGAAAACCGGCAGACATCGAAGCCAAACCGGCTGCGTTGACGAGTTTGAGGCCGAATCGTCGAGCAATTCCCGGAGCGGCGGCCGACAGTGGCGGAATGATGAGCCCCATGGGCATAAGACCCGCCGCGCTTCGCAGGGGAGAATATCCGAGCAAGCCCTGCAAATACTGAATCGAAACGTAGAAGAACCCGAATGCTGCGAAGAATTGAATACCGATTGAAAGCGAACCGGCCCCGAACGCGCGGTTGCGGAACAACCGCACGTCAAGGACCGGATGGTCTGATCGAAGTTCCCAGATGACAAATCCGATCAATCCAACCAACGCGACCACCAGCGCGCTTACAACTTTGGCGTTTGTCCAACCTTCGACCGGGCCTTCGATGATTCCAAATACCAGCGCAGCGATACCGGTTACCGAAAGGGCCGATCCGACGGGATCGACGTTCGCATGTTCAGGATCTTTGGAGTTCGGCACGACGGCAATTGTCCCGAGGAACGAAATCGCAGCCAGGCCACCACTCGCCCAAAAGATGGCAGGCCACGAAGAGACTTCGAGCAGAGCTCCTGCGAGTAGCAACCCAAGTACTGCACCCGAACTAGCAAACCCAGCCCACGTGCCAACTGCCTTACCGCGCTCTTCTGCCGGAAAGACGTGAGTAATCGAGGAGAGAGTCCCGGGCATGATGAGCGCTGCGCCAACACCTGCAACGACACGGGCGACGATCAACAACTGCGGATCGTTGAGTGATGCAGCAGCGCCGGACGCTGCGCCCATCACAACCATGCCCACCAACATCAGCGTTCGACGCCCGAACTTGTCGCCCATTGCACCGAACGGCAAAAGGAGGGCGGCAAACGCAACGGCGTATGAGTCGACAATCCAGTGCTGTTGGGTCGCTGTTGCGCCGAGGTCTAGCCCGAGATCTCGGAGTGCGACGTTGAGCATTGACACATTGGAGACGACGGTGACGAGGGCAAGGCACATGATCGCAAGAACCTGCTTGCGCTGTCGTGCCGTGGCCGTTTGAGTGTGAATCGTGGTGGGCAACGTTGCGGTCAAAGAAGAAGACATATGAGACAGTATGTATCACAACGTGTTGTGAGTCAAGATGTCTCACAAAGGAAAGAGAGTAACGTCGAGACATGGACCAACGCAGCACACGAGACGAACCGCTTGACCCGCGTTCCATCAAAAGCCGCACGGCAATGTTGGAAGCCGCCAGATCTCTCCTTGCATCGGAAGGGTGGGATGCGATCACGCACGCACGCGTTGCAGAGACAGCTGGAGTTGGGCGAGCGACGGCATATCGGCACTGGCCAACGGTCAACGAGTTGGCACTTGAAGCCGCTTCCATTGAGATCAAGAGCGTCAGCACCCTGGTGACCGGCGACCTGAGAACCGACCTCTTGGCCGAACTACGAGCCCTGCGAACCGCCCTCGTTGATCGTGGCCTGAAACACCTCATGGTTTCAGTCATGGAACGAGCGATTCATGACCCAGAATTCCGAAAAATTCGTCACCAGCTCAATCAAAGAGGTGGCGAAAACCTACGCAACCTTTTGCGTGACGCCGTTAAGCGTGGGGATCTCCAATCAACCATTGATCTGGAAGAGATTGTCAGCCTGCTAGTCGGACCAATCATTTATGAAGTTGTGTTGCATGACCAAACGACGTCTGACAAGCGTCTAGTCAGACTGGTCGACTTCGTACTCCGAGGCTGCCAGCCCGACTAACTTCATCTGCGCACAGATCAATGCAACCGTACCCGCGGCAAGAGCACGCGTTTCTGGCCCCGCAAAAGCGGGGCATTCGACACGGACTTTGTCGATTCATCAGGCGATTCTGGCTACCTGAGGAATCGGCGGGGAATGGATAGTTTTGCCGTTGGGCCACGTGATGATGAGGGTCAGGCCGTCATCAGCCCACTCCAATGAGAGCCCGTATCTGTGCGTGAATCGATGGTGAAACCGGCAAAGCGCAACGAGGTTTTCGACGGCGTTATTACCACCGTGTTCTCGATGTTTCATGTGGTGGATTTCGGTCCACCGGCTCGGCCTTCCGCAGCCCGCATACCGACAGCACTGATCACGGGCGACCACAGCTTTGCGGTTCCGAAGTGGAATGTCTGTGGTTGGGGAGCCAACGTCGAACGGTTTCTTGGTTGCATCAAGCCAGACGCTGGTGACGGTCGCATCGCAGAGAATCGTGTCGCGCGTGAAACTCGACAGGAAGAACCGTTGCGGCGTGTGAGCTAACCCACTCGTTGCGTCGACATGTACCGTGATGTTGGGTCGTTCACCACCAAGAATCGGGCGGTCACTATTTCTCAACGACTCGTCACAAAGGTCGACAAGGGCATCGTGTCGGCGCTGCGGAACCGTTCGGGCGTCATCGTCAGCGCGTTTTGGCATCGCTGCTTCAAGGGCTGCGCGAACGATCTCACCCGAGAGCGGATCAAGAGTTCCAGCGAGACGCCACATGCCATCGGAAAGTTCATGGAACGTCAGCGATCGCTTGGGAAGCAGGTTTTCATCGCCTGCTTTGGGGTCGTTCAAAGCGTCGTCACATAGTGCGGCCCAATGACGCATAAATTGCCCGAATTGCAGAACGGAAAGCTTCGAGGCTGACTGAACCAAAAAGGCTTCCTGATCGACCGCAATTGGTTCACGTTCGGTTGTGACCGCAATCGCAAGGATTCGGAGATGACCGACCCCAACGCGACCAGCGTGCAGCGCAGCAGAAAACAATGGAAGCAGTTTGAGTGCCGAATTGTGCCCTCGGCGAGTCAACGCTTCAGCTTGTCGGGCATGGGTATTCGCCGACAGCCACGAACCAAGATCGGCGCAGCCTTCGTCGACGAACGATCGACCATCATCAATGGAATCAAGCGCTCGCGTGCAGGCCAACTCGGCGAGGTCAACCAACCGTCGAGCCACCACAAGATCGCCCAATGTCACGAGCTTGGGGCCGGAATTGTGGTCGGCCAATGCACCTTCAATGATCTGAGTGGCAGCCGCCAGCGATTCACCAAAGGACAGTGAATCGTTCGCCGATTTTCCCGATTCCATAAACCCACAATACACTTTTACCCGAACATATGTTCGTAAATGAAGTTAGGGATTTGTTAGGGTTTTCGAGCCGAATTCACCTGAACCAGCCACCTACCTGCCTCGCTCACACCTCGGCCCGTTTCACATCGCCAATGAATGAACTCGCCTGCTGTTTCCGGGCTGGTGTGAGCGGCAATGGGGGTTGGTGTGAGCGGATTCTGTGCATGCAGAACAGCAATTCGAGGGGTTTCCCCGATGCAGTGGCAGTGCGAAATCCGCACACTCGAAAAGTGGGCGACGGTGCCCCTCACGAAAGGTGCAACGATGCGACGTCATATCCTCGCAGTTTCTCTACTTATCGCCGGACCGTTAGTTGTCTTGGCACAGCATCCGGCATCTGCTGTGACGGTGAAACCCGGACAATCGATCCAGGCGGCAATTGACAGCGCACAAGCTGGTTCAACCATCGTTGTACGAGCCGGTGTCTATCGGGAGCAACTTGTCATCAAAACGTCGGGTCTTCGCCTGGTCGGGACAGGGGCAAAACTTGAAGCCCCGGCGACACTCATACGGAACGCCTGCACCGACGTCACGAGAATCGGCCCTCCAGATAAAGGCGTTTCTACCGACGCAGGTATCTGTGTCGTAGGTGAGGTGACATTCGGTGAATTTGACCCGGTGCTCAGTCATCGTCCGGCCACAATGAATGGAAACCGAATCAGCGGGGTTTCTATCAGCGGGCTCACGATTTCTGGATTCGGCACCGGGGTCATCATTGCCGGGGCGGACAACACGACGATTGCAGGCGTTTCCATATTCAAGGCTCAGTCTTACGGTGTCCTCGCCACTAATGCGCCCAAGACCAGCTACCTGCGAAACAAGATTGTCAACGGCCCGAGCACGATTGCCAGTATCGCCATGTGTGTCGAGGCGCCCTCTAATAGCGACCTTCGATTGAACGAAGTTAGCGGGTACGTCGTCGGTCTTTGCATCTCTTCATCGAAGGTCAAAGTCATGGCGAACCACGTGCACGACAACCATATGGGCATTTACGTAGATCCTGGCATGAGCGGAATTGGCCTCATCGAAAACAAAGTCGTCAACAACACTCGCTCGGACCCGACCCCCCCTGCCAACCGGTATCGGCGTGATGGTTGACGGGGCGAGTGACGTGCAACTCACTGGGAACATGCTCTCTGGCAACATCGCTGACAACAGAGTCGACTTCGGTGGCCTTGGAGCCGGCGGTTTAGTGATCATGGATCACGAGGTGCCGCCCCCTCAGTTCGTGGCCACGAAGGTCGTCGCAAAAGGAAACCGGTTTCTTAACAACGGCGACGGAGAAGGCTCAGCGGATATTTGGCTAGCGAGCAAAGGAACGGGTATGTCGTTCAAGAACAACCCCGGCTGCTCGACTAGTTACCCCGCGGGCCTTTGTTGATGCGGCCCTCACGGAAGTCGCAAGGTGCAAAACCTTAGGGTGCTTTGAACCCGACCGCTTTGTGCGAGGCGTCGCAGAACGGCTTGTTCTGACTTGAACCGCAACGACAGAACGCAACACGACCACCACGGTCGATTTCGGAGCCGTCAGTGCCGATCACTTTCACATCGCCTTGCACCAAAAGCGGCCCGTCGGCGCGCAGTGTGATCGTGGCTTGGGTAGGGGTAGGAACAGGGGTAGGAACAGCGACAGCAGAAGGATCGTTTTCAGTCATAGCAATTAACCTAAACGGGTTTTCGTGTTACGTCTGATGCGCCGGGGGCTGATCCCAACTTAGAACAGGCGGTCGAAATCGAGGATTCGCGCAAGGTCCTGGCCAGCCAGCCAACTCGCCTCCGTCGCAGCGACGTCGAGTGCCGCCCGGGCCGGGGCCAGCAACCGTTCCACGCGTTGCTGCTCGGCTGGAGCTAGCGGGGCCCCAACATCTTCACGAAGCGCCGCCGCGAAACCAGCGAGACGAAGGGCATCAGCCGAACGACCCTCGAACGCCGCAACCGCAGCGTAATCCTCCAGCAGGTAGGCAACGCCAGAGTTATCGCCTAACTCGCGGTACAGCACGAGGCTTTCGTCGAGGAGGGGAACAGCAGTCAGATAGTCGCCTTCATCGATCACCACATCGGCAAGGGTATTCAGCGAAAGTGCAAGGCCGACCCTGTCACCAAGCTGGCGCCGAATCGACAAACTTTCAGCCAACAACACCCGAGCGCTGCGATAGTCGCCCTGGTCAGCGGCCACGCAAGCCTGGTTGTTCAGCAACTGCCCCACTGCCCATTGATCACCTACCTCGCGCAGCAGCATCAGGCTCTCATCGTTGAGCCTGCGCGCACCGGCAAAATCATGCTGGAATCTGGCCAATACGGCTTGGTTGTTGAGAAGCGCCGCCACACCGGGTTTGTCAGCCATCTCTCGACGAATCGCCAAACTCTCTTCGATGAACGCACCGGCTGCGCTGTAATCCCCCTGCACCAAAGCAACAATTCCCGCCCCTTTCAGTGCATCTGCTGATGCCGCTCGGCGCACTGAGGTCTCGTTGATCTGCCCAGCAATCTGCAAGCTTTTGTCGTAAAACGAATGCGCTTCGCCGAACCGCCCCTGCAGCCGATACACGTCCCCGATCTCCGCAGCGATTTGGCTTTCACCCGCGGTCTCGTTCAACAATTCGAAGTCTTCCCGAGCGAGTTCAAACAGGTCCAAAGCAACAACTGACTGCCCGCGTTTGCGCTCAAGCACACCGAGAGCTTGGTGGGCCCGGGCACGCGTACGACGATTCAACGGGGCCGCAATACCGCTGTTGGCCAGCTCGAGTGCCTGTCGGTTTGCAGCCTCAGCCAAGCCCCAGTCACCCACCAATTCCTGCACCCGACCAACTTGCAAGAACACATCCATACGTTCGTCATCAGGCAGAAGCGGAAGCACCCTTTGGTAGTAGTTGATGGCGGAAATATTGGCACCGGCGGCCTGCGCAGCTTCACCGGCTTTGCGGAGGTATTCCGTACGTTTGCTTAGGTTTTCGCTGCGGTCGTAATGATGGGCAAGGACGTCGAGTTGCTGGTCGACTTCGTCGATGTGACGGGTCTCTATGTAGCGGCCGATTTGGTCGTGCAGCATGGCCCGGGTTGCAAACGAGAGCGTCTCGTAGGCAACCTCCTGAGTTAGAACATGTTTGAACAGGTACGCAAGTTCAGGGTCGGGTGCTTCAAGGACGGTAAGTTCCATTTGCGCAAGTGTGGCGAGGTCAGTCGCGAGTCCTTCACGTTCGGCAAACGGTGGGTACACCCCATTCAGCATCGCAACAACGAATAGACGTCCGATGACGCTTGCGACTTTTAGAGCCGTCTTTTGATCTTCCGAAAGATGGTCGATACGCCCGAGGATCAGGCTGTACAGCGTGTCGGGAAGTGCAACCTGCGTTAGCGGATTCGCCTCACGCGGATCAAGACCACGGTCGTTGAGGAAGTTGAGAAGTTCCTCGATGTAGAACGGGTTGCCCTGGGCGCGGACACTCAGCTGTTCGACCAAATCTGGGTCGGCGACAGTGTCGTCTCCGTACAGCTGTTGAAGCTTGGCCTGCACGAGACCGACAATGTCTTCATCGGGAAGATCGGCCAGAACAATCTCGGTGAAATGTGGCATTCCCACGAAACGCAATGCGCCTTGGCTTGTCATGTCGACGGGCCGGTAGACAATCACCACCATCACCGCAAGATCGGAGATCGCTCGCGAAACCACCTGAAGCAAATCCCGCGACAACGGGTCGAGCCACTGGGTGTCTTCGAAAACGAACAGCAAAGGTCGTTCGGCCGCCCTCGCCCGGAGGACTTCCACCATCAAAGATTCCAGCGATGCTTTGCGAAGTGCTGAGGTGAACGATGTAGTGAGTTCGTTGTCGTCAATTGCAAGGTTGAGAATTCCGCTGAGCAACGGCAAACGGTCAACAAGCGCCGGGTTCACAGTCGCCAACTGTTCCGCCACCGAACGCAGTTGGACCGCGGTCGAGTCGTTGTGATTGAGACTGAATAGTGCCCGTGCGATGTCGTGCCACACCAGATAACTGGCGTTGACGCCAAACGACTGGCACTCACCTCCGAAATCCGCGAAATTTCCACTTCGGTTTCCGGTTTCACGGAGCACCTCGGCAACGAGCCTCGACTTCCCCAGACCTGCTTCGCCGGTCACGCCGACTATTTGACCACGACCAGATCGGGCGTCGTCGAGCCGATCCAGGATCGTCGCGAGTTCAGCCCGACGGCCGATCATCGGGATCGCATACTCCGGGTGACCGAGGCCGACACTCTCCTTCGCTCTCGAACGGATCAACCGGTATGCCTGAATCGAACGTGACTTACCTTTGACCTGCAGCGGATCCATCCGGTTCCAAACAAACGAGTCGACCGTGAGCCGTTGAACGCTCTCATCAACAAACACGTCATTCTTGCCAGCGGCCTGCATAAGCCGAGCTGCGAGGTTTACTTCATCGCCGAACACTCCGTAGGTTCGACGGGTCACGCCACCGTAAGCACCCGTACGGAACCGACCCCGGGCGATACCGATTTGAACTTCGTCGACGACCGGCACCCGCAGATCGCGTATTTCCAGTGCTGCCAGCACGGCACGAAGTGGATCATCACCGTGCGCAATGGGCGCGCCAAAGCATGCGTTGAAGTAACTCCCCTTATCGCCGATCGCAATCTGCAAGGCGTACGTCTCGTAGGGGTCAAGGATTCGTTGGATCGCTCGAACAAACGTATCGAGGTGGTTGTGCGCCTCGGGATCGTCGTCGTAGTCAATACCCTCAAATCGCACGAACATCGACACCGCTGGTCGAAGCTCAGTGAGGAACTCGCCCATTCCGCCGAACAGACGATTCGCGACGGGCGGAAGTAACCAGGGGCGCAACGCTTCCTCTGGAAGACAATCGACGGGAAGTTCTGACCAGGGGTCGGGGGCTACTGCAGCGTCAACACTGGTTACCACCGCGAACCGTTCGTGCGTTTCGTGGTCGACGCGCCACTCGACAATGTTGTGGGGTTCGTTAAGCGCAGCAGCGGAGAACTCGTCTACTACCACGTCCCCGCGTTCGGCCATATGTTCCGCACGCGCCAGCCGCTGCAGGGTCTCCCCGGCCAGAACATCGACGGTTTGGATGCTGGAATCGCCCACCAGAAAACGGACGGCTGGCCCGGTGGCCACGGCCACTTTCACCGCAAGCGAAACGAGCCCAACACCGGGAATGTCGACGTTCGCAAACTGCTGCATTACTTTCTGCATAGCAAGCGCACATATTGTCGCGCGCTGAGTGGCTGAGGGCAGCGATGACGCTGACCAACCTCCGTCACCCGATTGGTCAAACCAGCACGTGATCGCATCGCCGCTGAACGTGAGCACGCTACCTCGGTGGTTGTCGACCTGCGCCACGAGCGCATCGTAAATTCGGTTCAGTTGTATCGGCAGTTCGTCGGCCCCGCGCTGCGGACCAAGCGCAGCGATAAGAGCTTCCGTCAGCGGGGTGAAACCGGAGATGTCAGCAAACACAGCTGCCCCGAAGGTTCGACGCGGCAGATCGACGCCGGCCACGAGGGCATGACGTCGGTCAGTCGGAATGTAGGCAATCGGGGATTCAGTCACAACAAACCTGGACAGATAATACGTTTACAGATAATGATTTTACAGACGATGGCTTTACAGACGAGGTGGGTTTACGGCGGACATCGTAAAGAACCTGACGATGCGGTAGCCGAGACGTTATTCAACCTCCACGAAATACTTCCCGATTGGAACGTAGCCAAGAAGACATTGGCCTGTGTGCCCGGCATGAATATCTGCGGTTGACCCCGCGTGTACGGGTTGACCGAGAAGCTGTTCTCAACGAGAGGAATTGTCGGCACGTACAACGGTATCGAGGCGGCATTGGTGTAGCCGAATCGGGCCTGGAACCTGGGGTTAGTGGCGGTTCCTCGATCAACGACACAAACAACCCGAGGGGTCACCTTCTGCGTAACCCCGGCGGTAATTGCAACGTCGTCGGTTCCGCAATTACCGAACTTGTCGCACACCCTCACGGTCACCGTACGAAGACCCGCAGATGGGTAAGCGAACGCCGATACGAAGTTCGCATTGTTGTTGAGCACGAGCGGACTGAAACTGCCCGTTGCCGTCCACCGCACCGTTGCAGTGTACGGCGGTGCTCCGTCTGCGTCAGTAAACGATCCGCTGAGAATCACAATATTGGACTGGAAGCCCATCGACTGAAGACCGGCAACACCGAAGTCGGCGAGAACAACTGGTGCAGCGGAACCTACGACTGCCGTGACGGTGTAGCTGACCGACCTGGTAAAGGTGTTGCCTGCGACGTCGGTGGCATTCACGGTGAAGGTTTTTGCTCCGGGCGTTACCGTGTTGACAGCAGTAGCAACTACGCATACGGCCGAACCGGAGAGCGCATCGGCACACGTGAATACTGGTGTCACCACTTGGCCAACTGAGAATGTCGCGTTGGCGGCCGGCGTCGTCACGGTGATCGTCGGCGGTATGCGGTCAATCTTTACATTGCCAAACGTGATACTTGCAGTGGCGCTGTTCGGTGCTGTGACCGTTACCGGGCCCACAACTGTTGTTCCCTCAGCAGTGACAGTCTGACTCGGTGGGCAGTTCGCCACACTGCACACGTAGCTCACCGTCACATTCTGTTTCGTCCAGGTGTTTGCGACGTAGGCCGAGTTGTCGGCATTCTGAGCGGAGGCGGTGATCGTCGGTGCAACCGGCACCGCAACGATGAGTTCGACAACGGTACTTGTCGAGCCGACATAGTTCTCATCGGTCACCGAAAGTGGCCCGCTTGCGAAGTACGCCTGAACATCGTAGGTACCGGGGGCCACGGTCAATGCGCCCAGTGTGGCATTGCCATAGATGTCAGCAATGACGGAAACAGTCTGCGCGCTTACACCACCCAAGGCAGTTCGCACAACGAACACAACAGACTTACCGCCGAGTGGCCCGGAAGACGAGTCACGCAACGCTGCTTTTATCCCGGCAGGCGAGCCGATACTGACCGTCGATGACGGTGGCGTAAGGGACAACGTCGTCGAATCCTTCACCACGACGAACGAACGTGTGGCGGCGGTCGACGACAGGAACGCCGTATCGCCTCGGAACGTCGCGGACACCGTGTAGGAACCGGTCGGGATAGCCGGGGCCGCTGTGACGGTGGCTTCACCGGCACTGTTCGTCGTTGCCGCGACCTGTTGTCCGGCGATGTCGAAGATCACTGTTTTTCCCGCCAACCCAGCTGAGGTGCCCGTGTTCGACAGCACAGCTTTGTAGGTGCCACTTTGTAGGTAGCCGACGGAGCTGGGAACAGTGGCGAATGAAAGTTGGGTTGCAACAGCAGGCGGTGGAACCGGTGCGCCGGTGTCGATCGGCGTATAGAAACTGCCAAGGTTGGTTTCGAGGGTCGGTACGCCAGCACCGTTGACGGCTTGCACCATGAAGCGAATATTGGCCGCTGGGGTGCCCGTTCCAAGTGCAACGGTACTCACCCAACTGTTCGGATCGTTTGCATCACGGGCCAGGTCAAGCTTCGCCCAGTTTCCGAACAGCGGACCCGAAGTAGCGGTGTACAGCACCCAGACGGCCTGGGTACCGGCTGAGCCGTCAGTGCGAGCGTTAACCCTGAACGTCAAGTTTCCGCCCGTCTTTTCGCCGGAGGCTCCGTAAACCTGCGGGGACGGGCTGAGCGCAGCGGCGCGTTGTGCCGCAGAACCGGCGGGCCATGTGGACGGCAGGTAATACAACCGAAAGTTCATCGTCGGATAGGTACGAAGTGTGCCGTCGATGGATCCGGTAGACGTTGACCGGTACTGGGCCGGCGTGGTGATGAGGCGCGTTGAGCCACCCTTCACGGCATCGAAGTAATTCGCAGACCACGTCTGGTTCGGGTAAAACACGTCACTGTTGTACGACTGGTGGATACCTGAAGTTTCGATTGAGACCGACGACGTAAGCGGAATCACCGTTTGATCGACGTAGCTACCACCGGTCATCGCAATACCCCGAAGCACTTTTCCACCAACGGTGACGTCGTTAATTTCTTTCGGCAGAAGTGGTTCGAACGGTCGAGCGACCACACCATCCTTGCCAGAGAAATAGGTCGTCGTGATGTTCGAGTTCGTTGAAATGTTTACCAGTGACTTGGTGTTCTGGGTGAGTTGTGAGCCCAGTGGAAGCTCAGCAGCAGACAATCCAACCGCAACTCCGGGGCCCGACAGAACATCTGGTGCACTGCTGACGATCGAGCCGGTCGCGTTCGTGATGCGATTGTTTGCAGGCATATCAATCTTCATCATTGGCAAACCAAACAACGTCATCGACGCAAGCGTCTTTTCGTCAATACCGGTGAGTTGCGGCAGCGAGGCAAGATATGCTTGCTTAGCGTTTACGAGTGCCTCGCCGATCGATATCGGCCCGGTGCCGGTTCGCATTTGACGTTGCAATTCAAGGACGAGGCGTTCCCCATATTCCGAAAGTTCGGTGTCGCCATAGGCGTAACCGGTGGCCGCAATGTACGCGGCAGATCCTTTTCGAAGGAAAGCTTTGGCCCAGTCAGGGTCAGGTGATTGAGCGCTGAGGAGATCGCCCTTCGTGATGGAGTATCCGCTGTGGCAACCAAGTGCAACCACCACCGTGTCGCGGAGGTCAACCGTTGACTGTTGGATCTCGTTGGCACCGACGGTTGTCTTGTAATCGGCAGCGAGCAGGTTGCCTGCGCTGAAGTGACCCGAAAGGTAGATGAGGTCGTGGTTGCCGGAAAGTAGCTTCGTACGTAGTTGGGTAGCCGTCCACGCCGATGGGGAACTTGGTGCCTCGCCCGGGTCTTGAATCAACGTATCATTCGCAATACCTCCGCCTGGCGTAAGTTCACTTACGACCTTGCGCGCGGTATCGCCGACGAAGTCGTAGCCCGTTATGAGCGATGACTGAGGGGCAACCACACCGCCCGTAGCCCGATACTGGGCAACGGTATCAGTGATGTCTTTGGCAGTGTCGACAAGACGTCCGACCGCAAGGCCGGGAACAGTGATCGTTCGACCACCGATCGCAAGCCTCGTTTGCGAACCGTAGAAGTCTTGCCCCGCCACCATTCCGGAACGAAGGGAACCTTCTGAAGCCGACAGCGGGTCGACCGGTGGGATGTAATCCTTTTCGTTCGCAAGGCCAGCGACGTCTGACACCTGGTAGTACGGAATTGCTTCGGTTCCGCCAGCGAGGACGACATATTTCAACGCTGGCGAACGATACGAGTCGATGACTCGTTTGATTTCCGTCGCCAGCGCATTCTGTGCTGCCGGGCACGCCTTGTTTGCGTCGGCCTGCGTTCGGGCGGCTGCGACCCTGGGGTGAACCCCCGTACCGAGGTCGACAACGACGCCGTTCACGTCCGGAAGAGCGGCAAGGTCACGCAGCGACTGCACCGCGGTAGCAACCGAATTGTCACCGGGTACCGTCGGGGCGATCCGCGTCGAGTCGGTGACGATGACGGTCTGCGGGTTCGCCGTCGATGGTGTTGGCAACGAGCCCGATATTGAGGCAAGACCGGCACACACTCCACCGTTCACGTCGACTCTGACCGTGAATGCGTTGGCTGGATCGAAGGGCCCGACAACACGCACATACACATCACCACTGAGTTCGAAGGTGTTGCGCTCGAGGGTTTGAACGGTAGCTTTCGGATCCATCGAGATTCCGAGAAGGCTCCGTCGGGATGCATTTGCATAAGCGTCGGGGAGGTAGCCGCTCGGTAGATAGCCACTCGGCAAATACCCGCTCGGAAGATAGCCACTCGGTAGATACCCACTCGGTAGATACCCACTCGGCAGGTAACCGCTCGGCAAATACCCGCTGGGTAGGTAACCACTCGGAAGCGCCCCGTCGGCGAGGTATCCACTTGGCAAATATCCGCTCGGAAGATAGCCGCTCGGTAGATAGCCGCTGGGGAGGTAACCACTCGGTAGGTAACCACTTGGCAGGAAGGCAAAATCAGCTGCTTCAGCGCTGAGGGCGGCAGCCGAACTTGGATTCAACGACTCGTTGTAGAGCAATGTCGGGTCTGAGTGCAGGCTGAGCGCCGAGCCGGCCGGGCTGGTCAACGTAACTTTGACCTTGGCTCCCGGCGACACGGGGATCTTGAACCATTTCTCCTGCAGTCGATCGGTGATGAACTGCGGTGTGGTCGCACTGTTTCCGACGGTCTGCGCGGCTACCCACGTGAGGTTTATCGTTGACGCCGGACGGCAGTACGAGAACTCAGAGGTGTCACCGCTCACCATGTCAGTCGCTGTTGACGTGACACCGGCTGGCTCAGCAAGGCCAACCGGGAATTGCACATCGAACGATCCGTTACCGTTCGCATCGGTCGTTACCGACACATTCCCCAAGTAAATGAGCCCGTCGCCGAAGCTCGACGCGTTGCACGTGGGGCTAGTGAACAGGTCGACTTGATGAGCCCGAGATGGGGTGCTGACCAGCGTGCCGATGACACGCGTCTTCGTTCCGTCGAATGTTGCGCCGTTTAGCACCGGGTAGTTCTGGTAGCGGTTACCGCCAACGATCGGAAGAGCCGGCGGTGGAATCACCGCATGGTTGAACGAAATGCCGGTTCGAGCAGGTACATCGGAACTTGCGGTGAGGTCGATGCCAGAAATACTTGAGCCGGAGATCGAGTTTCCGCGAATCGAGTTGCCATTGCCCAGGTCGATTTGGATCCCTTGAGCGAAGCTCGCCACACGGTTTCCCTGACCGGCGGTTGCTCCACCGATTTGGTTGGCATTGCCCAACACGAAGATGCCCTGATCCCAGGCTGTCGTGCCCGACCGGGTGATGGCCGCACCGTTGGCGGCCACACCGATCCGGTTACCGAGAATGATATTGGCGTTACCGAGAACCGAGATCTGCCGATTGGCTTCCGCGCTAATCAGGTTGGCGTCGGTCGGTAGCGGACCACCGATCGTGTTCGAGGTGCCCGTTGCGGTGATGAGAACCGCTGTACCGGTTGATGCACCCGCAGTACCCGTTGCTGTTGACGTGCCAGCCGCATTCGTGCCGATGAAGTTGCACCTCAGCTGACTACCGGTGCCGCTCAATGCAACGATGGAATCCCCGCTTGCTCCGCCCTTGATCGCCACACCTCGAAGGGTAAGGGCACCAGCTGTGGCATGGATAAGGCGACCGGCCACCGCACCACCGTCAATAGCTACCCTCAATGTAGGTGGCCATACGGCACAGCTTGCGCCGTTTTGCGTTGTGCCGTCGATCGTAAGTGCCTCAACTATAAGTGGGAGTGGTGAAGACAGGACGATCGTCTTCACAGCACCATCGAATGGGGTGATGCCGAAGTTGATGACATCGGCGCCAGCAAGCGCATTCGTCTCCTGAATTGCGGCTCGTAAGGTGCAGGCAGCGGCATTCGTCGCACAGACACCGTCGCCAGGGCTGGTGTCTGCTGCGTCACCGGTGGAATCCACCACAATCGGGACTGCAACCGGGCTGTAGGTGACGATGTTGGAGAACTGAGACGTGTTCCCGACTGCGTCGGTCGCTGTGGCCACGATCTTGTCGCCTGCCGTGAGGCCAAAGCCCTGGATGTTGGGAAGGATGCCCGAGGTACTGAAGCCCGTATCAACGACGGCGAGCCGCTGCCCTTCACCGGAGATTCCGCCGTCTGCTTCGTAGAACGCAATCACATACAAGCCACCCGGATTCGAGAAATCGCCCGTCCAGGAAATTTGGCTGCTCCCCGGGGCAAGGGTCAGCACCGGTGAGTTCTGATAGTTGTTCGGTCCAGTGTCAGCGTCTCCGACATCGTTGGCCGGTCCGACGCCGAGCAGAATACCCTTGTCGTCGTTGTTGGCGAAGGAGTTGCCTGCGAGGGCATTTCCGGTTCCGTTGTTTTGGACGTTGATGCCGGCCCCACCGTTGTAGGCGATGACGTTGAAACTGCCGGAGTTGGTGTAGGACGGGCCGCCGGAACCGACAACGGTTCCGTTGACGGGTCCCGAGGTACCGAGCGTTACGCCGTCGCCGCCGTTGCCGAGCGCCGTGGTCCCGTCGGCTGCGACACCGATGTAGTTGCCCTGAATCAGCGCGCCCACCACGTTCTCGGCGAGCGTGATGCCGTTTCCGCTATTGCCGGAAATGACGTTGCGACCAACCACCGTTCCATCTCCGATACGAAGCCCGGTCACCGACCCCGGACTTCCAACTGGGGCACCAGCCAAAATCGGAATGGAGTTCGGGACAGCGGCGTTGCCGGCCGCGTTGGTGCCGATACGGTTCCCCAAAATCTTGAGGTTGCTTTCGCCGGCATCGGTCAGGTTTCCTTCGGCCGCGATGCCGTACGTGTTCCCCGAAATCAGGTTTCCCTCACCAGGGCCAGTACCGCCAACTTCGTTGTTGTTGCCACCGGTCAACGCCACGCCAGTGCTATTCGAAACTGCAGTCGTGCCAGCAGCGTTCGTGCCGATGTAGTTGCCGACGATGCGGTTGTTGTTCGAGCCGGAAATCGAATACACCCCCCGCGCGTTTCCAGAAAGGAGGTTACGGTCGGCAGGGGTGTTCCCTCCGATAACGTTGCCGGAACTGCTTGACAGGAAGATGCCGTTGCTGCCCCCTACCGGCGCCGTGCCAGCAGCATTGGTCCCAATGTAGTTACCGGAGATCGTGACGCCGGTTGCGTTAGAGAGTTGCAAGCTCAAGCCAGCACCATTTATGACGAGACCGCGGACGATTGAACCGGCAGTAGCCGCTCCGTTGAACTGGAGGGCTCTTTTGAGCTCGACTCTCAGACTGGCATCGCTTCCGAGTGCCAGTGTGTTCGCCGTCGCACCGGGCTGGGTGTAGCCATCGACGGTCACCGTTTGGCTGATGATGGGAAGCGCTGCCGGGCTCAGGGTCTGAACTCCGCCACCGGGAAGATTGAAGTTGATGACGTCAGGCCCAGCATGAGCATTTGCCTCTTGAAGCGCAGCGCGCAAGGTGCAGGTTGAGAGAAGAATCCCCGTCGAACAGATTCCGTCGCCCGGTGTTGCATCAACCGCGTCGCCCGTCGAGTCGACGACATACGCCCCGCTCGCCGGGCCGGTGATGGTGATCGGTGCCGAGAACTGCGACGTATTGCCGTTCGCATCGGTCATTGTGGCCACGATCTTGTCGCCGACAGTAAGACCCGCTGCCGAGGCCGACGCAAGAAACCCGATCTGACCGCCACCCGGCGTTGCACCGATAACGTTCCATCCGACAACGGCTTTCCCCTGGTTTGTTACTCCGTCGGTTTTGAAGAAGTCGAAGTTCATCGGGGCGGTGCTGTTCCCCGAGGTTGAATCAATCGTTGCGGTAGCGATGAAATTTCCCGAACCATCAATGGTCGCAGCCGTCATCACCGGCACGTTTTGTTTGTTGTTTGGGCCTGCGTCGGGGTCGCCTGCATCCTGGTTGTTACCGTCGTCGATCTTGATGCCGAGCGCTGAGTTGTTGTAGATGCTGTTGGCGACAACGCTGTTGCCCGTGCCTGCACCTACCCACACCCCGTCGCCGTTGTTCATGTTCGCGATCACGTTCGCTTGACCAGTCAGACGGCCACCAATCGCATTGTTGTTCCCTGCGACGTACACGCCTTGGAACCAGTTTGCGGAATGGGTGATGGGTGCTCCGGCCGGGCTAACACCGATCGAGTTGTTCTGAACGGTGTTGTTGTTTGCCCCTGGGGCGATCTGTATCTGGATGCTGGCTTCGTCGCCGATCACGTTGCGCTGGTTGGCTGCGGTTCCACCGATGATATTGGTGCTTCCCTCGACGAGGACGCTGGCCCCATTGGGGGTGCCGACCGCTCCGGCCTGCGTTGCGGTACCTGCCGCATTCGTACCGATATGCATGCATTGCAAGACACTGTTGGAACCACTGAGTCTCAGGGTCGCAGTCGACCCACCAGCACCGCGATTGATGATGAGGGCGTTCGCCAAAAGCCTTCCCGTCGTTGCTCGCAGAATTGTGCCGGGCACACTGTTTCCGTTGATCGCGACCTTCAGGGCAAACGGCCACGAATTGCAGGACGAGCCGTTTTGCGACTCGCCTTGAATGATCAGGTTGTCGGTAACATCCGGAAGTGCGGAGGTCAGGTTGATCGTCTTTACGGTTCCATCGAGCGGTGCAATGTTGAAGTTGATCGAGTCGAACCCGGGGTTTGTTGCGGTGTTGTTTGCCTGCATGATGGCTGCTCTCAGGGTGCAGATGCCCGTGCCAGCCGACGCATCACAGAGGCCATCACTCAGAATCGCATCGGGAAGGTCAAGGGTCGAATTGACAACGAACCCCCCAGACGTAATTCCCGCGATCGGCGAAAACTGCGAGGTGTTGCCGTTGGCATCAGTGGCCGTTGCGACAAGGTCGTCACCGATATTGGCACCGATGGCGCTCGCGTTTACACCCGAGATCGTCAACGACCCCGGGCCACCCGTCTTCGCAATCCGATAGAAGAACGTTCTGCCCTGAAACGGTGCGGTTGCCGATGTAACGAACACTTCGATCTGGATCGGATAGGCGCTGAAAGCAGCGGAAGAGCCGATCGCCACATCGAAGGACAGCAACCCGCCAGTGATCCTTGCGTTGGTGATGTCCGGCCAGTTCTGCTGATTGTTGGGGCCGGTGTCGGCATCGTCGAGATCGTTAGCAAAGACGCCGTTCCCTTGGAAGATGCCGAACACACCGTTCGCGTACATACTGTTTGCCCGTACTGCGTTTCCGGTGCCGAAAACCCGCACGCCACCCAGAGGATTGTTCGCGATGATATTTCCGTTGGGGTCGAATCCGGTGCCGTTGACGGGCGCGCTGCTCGAGCTACCAATGACGTTGTTGTCCGAGTAGATGTCGATGGCTGGGCCGCCGCCGGCCCCGTTCCCAAGCGTCGTTCCGTTGACACCAACGCCGACGTAGTTCCCCGCCACATAGGAACCCGAAGCGTTGGTCCCCAGCACGATCGCTGAACCGTTGTTCCCAGAGATCACATTAGGGAAATTGACTGCCACATCTCCGATCGACAAACCCGTGACCGTGGACCCAACGCCATCGGCGACAATTCCGGCTCCGTTCGGAAGCGGCAACAAACCGGTCTTGTCGGTTCCGATGTAGTTGTTCGTGAATCGCGGATTTGTGGTGTTGCCGCCGATGAGGATGCCCATATTCGTGTTACCGGAAACAACGTTGCGAGCCGACGGAGCAGCCCCTCCGATCACCGTTGCTCCAACCCTCGCTCCAGAAGACGTTCCAGTAAATTCGATACCCACGCCGTTCGGCTTGGCTGCATCGCCAGACCGGGTGAGCCCGATGTAGTTGCCGCCAAAGGTCGCCCCGGTTCCCGCTGAAACCTGAACACCGGCAACCGTAAACGCGCCGATCGAGAGCCCATGCAACGAGACCGTCGACTGAATTTGTAGCCCCACGGTCACGAGATTGGTGCCAGAGAGTTCGACCGCGAGAGTGCCGTTGTTGCCGACGGCGGCGGTGTTCTGAACTGATCCGGTTTGGGAGAAGCCATCGATGATGAGTGGCTGCGTAATCGGAGGGAGCGGACTGAGCGGAGTAATTACGGCTGCTGCTGCACCACCGGGGAGGGCAAACTGAATCGTGTCGTCGCCCGCAAGTGCATTCGCTTCCTGGATGGCGGCGCGAAGCGTACAAACCGCCGTACTGGTCAGGCAGACCCCGTCACCAGGCAACACATCTGCAGTGTCGGCTGTTGATGAGACGATAAACGTCGTCGCAGCTTGTGATGGTCCGATCAACGGCGGAACCCCAATGAGTGCAAGGGCGGCCACCACCACCAAGGCCACGATCCGGCCAGGCGTACTGTGTAGCGCGTTGTTCGTCCATTTGGTGCGGTTCCGTCGCATATTGGTCTCCTCTGATGAAACTCTTCCGTCGCCATCAAAAGATGGCGTTGTCAATGTCGCAGACCCGTTGTTACAGCTCCGCGTCACTGTTTCACTGGTTGGGGAAGAGCCTCATCCTTGTCAAAACGCACCAATCAACCGGCAAAAACCTGCCTTTTGGTTGAGCAATCAAGAACAACGCCTATGGAACCATAAACCCTTGAGACATTTGAAGCAATTCTTTTGTCAAATCAACGACCGCTGTTGGCGGTTTCGCTCACACCACGACCTCGTTTCCCGAATTCCGGCTAGTTATCGGGTCTGGTGTGAGCGGTGCGGGGGTTTGGCGTGAGCGAATTCGGGCCACGCCCAAGAAGGAGCTGCGGCTGGCAGGCAGTCAGGCGGGAGGGAGGGCGCTTTATGGCGTTGGTTTCTGTTCCGTCAGCAGTTCGCCACTATCAAGCTTGCGCACAAACTCGATCTGCGCTTCCCAATCTGCACTGCTTTTTGAAAGCCAGTTGGGCATCGGCCCTCGATACATTTGCGTACCGAGAAACGTCTCATCCTGCCCGTTCGTCGTCGCCACAACAGCACCATAACTATCGACGAAGTTATGACCGGCGCCCGGCACGATCAATAACGGGTTAGGTGAACTTCCCACGAAAATATCGTTTCCGCCAAGCCCAAGCACAACATCAGCGAAACCCTCATCGAGGCAGATGATGTCATCTCCCTTGGTCCCGACCAAAATGATTACTGACGATTGCACGTATTGAGATGAGCCATATTTTTCGAAGCTGTCCGTGATCGTGCAGCCTTCCCTATCGACTTCTACGTAAATTAACATTGGCGCACATCCATTCGAGTTACATCGACGCACCGAAATGTATTGATCACCTAAAGGCGGACGCACCTGTGTGAAGATCACACTCCGCCGGTCAGGGGACACGCTGACTACACCGTTTTCTGTCTCCCAGCCCAGACCGTCGAACCAATACTTGTTAGTGATTTCGCGCAGAGTCAGTTTCGCTATGACCGTTGGTTCGAACGGGGTCACATACAGAATGCCAAAGAGTTGTGTGGCGCAGGGTGGCGTCGAAACGGTGTCGCAAGGCTTTGCCGGGGTACCAGCCGCAGGTCGCTGGTTTAAGCCCTCTGGAAGACTCGAACGAGCCTCGACTACTTTCTTCGCTTTCTTCGAAACCGTTTTCGTGCTGGGCTTTTGCTTTGATGCCCGAATTGCTCCGTCAGCAGACGTTGTACAAACACATACTACCGATAGGGCACTTACGAAGATAAACGCCGAGAATCGCATGCCAGATGCATCGACACTGAATCACGCGACTTGAGCCGATACCCACCCGGAACCGGTTGGGCCAAGGGTGTCGTGTGCCAGATTCGACGGTCCTGTGCCAGGTTGCTCGGCCGACGAACCTGGCACAGGACCAACTACTTTCCTCGGCGCCGATCTTCCTCAGGCCGAATTCCTAGTGCCGAATTCCTAGTGCTGCCGCTGCGCTGGCTGAGGCCGGTGCGCCCAAGGTGTGGCGAATGAGGAGTAGCCCGTCGAGCGTTGCCATCACGGCGAGAACCTGACTGCGGTGCTCTGAGGCGTCAATCGTCGCACCACGTTTAGCGAGCTTGCCGAATTTGTCGACCGGTTCGAGTCGCGGAGTCAGCCACGTGACCCACGCCTCGACGATGGTCGGCGCAAGGGTTACGTACGGTTCAACCCGTGCCGCTGCGAGACCCACGAGTTCAAAGAACACCCGAAACACCCGATCAGCCGCCTTGGTCGTCAGCTTGGGCCAAGCCCGGTTCATGAGTTCTGCTGCCGATTGTGGCTCGACACCAAACGCCTTATCCAAGACCACCAAAAGGTCAGCAGCAAACGCTCCGATCACCTCGGTAACGAGTTGTTCCTTGGTCGGAAAGTAATAGACGACGGTTCGGTCTGCGATCCCAAGCCGGGTTGCCAGTCGCCCGAACGTCAGCTGGTGAATGCCCTCTTCAGAAGCGACCTCCATCGCTGCCGCCAAGATGTCGTCTCGGTTGTGTCGTTGGTAAACCATCCCTTGACTGTAGCGCTCACTACGAATACAGTAATTGTTGTGACCACTACAATTACTCCGTCATCAGAAACCACGACTGATTCGTCGACGACTACCACGACCTTCCAGGTGCCATTCCTTCAAGGAGCCCTCCTCGGGGTTGTCATCGCTGTCCTCTTTGCGCTTGTTGTCCGCCAGCTTCCAACGACTTGGTTCACCCCAAAGAGCGTCAAGATGGCAATCCTGCTTGCTCTTGGACTAGCCAGTGCCGCACCGTTTGTTTGGGTCATCAAGCTCGTGACGCGCAAACAAGGGGCACAACTTTGGGTGGCGGTCATCGGGGGAAATGTCGGAGCCATGACATTTGACTCACTCGCAATTTCCTTTGCCCCTGCCACCTACAACCAAGTACACATGGGTTCGGTCGGGGCCTTACTGCTCTGGGGTGTCTCGTGCATCTTTGTGGTCGGCGCGTTCATGACCGGTCAGGTTCACCACTAATCGGCTCAAACCGGAAGGATTGGTTCGGTCAGCCTGAAGCCGTCAACCGATGGCCCGCTCGTTCGTAGCGTTTCGAGGCGACGGGCCGCATCGTGGGGGTCTGGAATGGTCCCCTCTTCAATCCACCAGCACACGATTTGGTCGAGTTCAGACGAGGCGAACCACTCTCTTTTTCGTCGCAGATAGGCGGAATGACCAATGCGATAAACGAAATGGCGAAACGATTCAATGTCAGTCCATACCGACATGTTCACGATGAGATTTGGGTCGTCGTAAACAACGACGTAACTTGCGGAGTTTCCGGCATCATCTTTGAGTCGCCAAACGAAACCTGACGAAGCCTCAGCAAGCAGGTTGATGGCAGCAAGTGACGCAACAAACTCAGCATTGTCGACGTGGTCGAGCGGTTTATGAAGGCGAGCAATATTGAGTTGAGCAAGGTGCACAACGTCAGCCTAACTGAGAACTGATTCTCATTTAGCCATTCGCCAGATACTCGGACGCGCCAAGCGCCTGTTTAATTCACATCGGCCGGCATGTCGACACACTGGGTACGAACTACCTAACCGAGCGGTATCGGCGTTCAAACCAGTCTTGAACCTTGCTTGTTTACTGAACAAGTATTCATGCGTGGCTTAATGCTTGTAAAAATCTTCTTCGCATGTCAGAGTCGTAACAAATCCAGAAGGGACGTTTCCAATGCGCCCACTAGCTTTGGTAGTACCCCTCGCAGGACTGCTTGGTCTTGCTTCAGTTTCGGTGGCAACAACGCAAAACCAACAGCGCATTATCGGACGAGCAGCAACCGTCGAGTTCTTTAACAACCAGAGCGCTCCGCCAAGGCCAGTCAACACCCTCCCTGGTGATGCCGGACCGGTCAACACGAAAGCCAACGACCTGCAAACTCAAGAGATTGCCCGAATCGCTGGTGTGTCGGTCGAAGAGGTCGAATCTCACCGAAAATACCGCTCGATGATCGGTTCAGCTAACCAAATAGCGTCAACAAAGTCCGCTGACGAGTTCGGTGGAATGAAGATAGAGCCTCTCCCATCTCGAAAAGTGTGGGTTGCAGTAACCGGTGATCGTCCGAGTGATGCCATCCGTTCGGTGTTTGAACCGTTCGAAGTTCAGTATGTGCCTCGGAGCCTGTCAGCCAGTTTCGTGCAAGGGCTTCGGAGCAGGTATTTGACTCAACAAGTTGCGGTCAAATTCGATGCATTTGAACAGAAATTGACGCTCTACAGCGACAACCCCGCTCTCCGCCTGCCCGACTCGATCCCCGATGGGATCCGAGTCGAGATTCTTTCCAAAGACGGGCTCGTTAAAGTCAAGAACGCAGATCTCTGACAAGTACGCGGCGATCGATTGCAAAGTCTCGGTCTTCGGACGGATCGATCTGCTCACTGTTTGATTGACGCCCCCTCCGGCCGGACCCAAACGTCGACGTGGTCGAGCGGATGATGAAGACGGGCAATATTGAGTTGAGCAAGGTGCACGACGTCAGCATAACTGAGAACTGATTCTCGTTTAAACTGTGTCAGTGACTGATGTCCAAACTGGGCCTTCCCGAATACGTTCCGACGCGCTCGCATCCCGGTCGCGACTCGTCGATGGTGTAGGTACATACCTTTCTCGCACTGGCGAAGTTCCCACTCGGTTAGCGGATATTGCGAAGGAATCAACAATCGGTCTGGCGACGGCGTATCGCCATTTCACCGATGCAAACGCTGTTGTCGACGAGTTCATCCTTCGCCTTCCACGAGCTGCAGCTGCGACATTCAAACGTAAAAACAAAACATCCCTTACACCGGTCGCTCGGTTCAACCAGTGGAACCGAGCATGGGTCGACGCATGTTTGGAATACGGCGTTGCGGCTACTCGCCTTCGATCATCGACGGGATTCCTTCAACGGCGCGCTAGCGGTGACCCAATCGTGGCATTCGTATGTTCCATCGTGGAACCATTACTGCGCGAGATCGCCGCCGAGACGCAAAGTGATCCCGTTGACCTCCTCTGGATCTGGAATGCCATCAGCGACCCGAGGGAAGTGACAGATCAACATGTGACTCGACATCGTTCAGCGGCTCGGATTGCGGCATCAATCACCCAAGCAACCATTGCACTGGCCGATAACCCCTGACCCAATCGAAAAGTCGAGGGGTTTCCCCGATGCGCTTTGATTGCACCATCGGTACCGTCAAAAGATGGGCCGACGGTGCCCAAATGAAAGGTTCACGATGAGACGCTATTTCTTTCTTGCTCCTCTTTTTGATTGCTGGCCCGTTGGTGATGTTGATTCCCCTACCCGCATCGGCAGTAACGGTGAGGCCCGGACAGTCAATCCAGTCGGCGATTGATAACGCTGCGCCCGGCTCAACAATTGCTCTTCGCGCCGGGGTCTACCGGGAACAACTCGTCATCAAAATGTCGGGACTTCGCCTCGTAGGGAACGGGGCGACGCTTGAGGCACCCACGACTCTCACTCCGAATGCATGTACCGATGTCACGAGAGTTGGCCCTCCAGATGGCGGGGTGTCTACCGACGCGGGTATCTGCGTGGTGGGTGACGTGACTTTTGGTGACTTTGATCCTGTTCTCACTCATCGTCCGGCCACGTTAAATGGAACCAGAATCAGTCATGTTTCAATCAGTGGACTTACGATTTCTGGATTCGGCACCGGAATCATCATTGCTGGGGCAGAGAAAACGACGATTGAGGGCGTTGCGATTTCCAAAGCTGAATCATACGGAATTCTTGCAGCGAATGCGCCGAAAACGAGCTACGTGCGCAACAAGGTCATGAACGGGCCAAACACGATTGCCGCCATCGGGATGTGTATTGAGGGATCTCCAGGCAGCGACCTTCGTTTGAACGAAGTGAGTGGGTACATCGTCGGCCTTTGCATTTCCTCATCGAAGGTAAAAGTGACGGCAAACCACGTTCACGATAACCATATGGGTATCTATATTGATCCTGGTTTTAGCGACATCGGCCTTATAGAAAACAAGATCACCAGGAACACCCGGCAAGACCCGGCGCCCCTCCCAACCGGCATAGGGGTGGCTATCGACGGTGCGAGCGACGTGCGACTGATTGGGAACACGATCTCGGGCAACATTGCCGATAACCGAGCTGACTTTGGTGGCCTCGGGGCCGGTGGTTTGGTGATTTTCGACCACGAGGCACCCCCACCGAGATTCATGTCGTCGAATGTGGTTGCGAAAGGAAATCGGTTCGCCAACAACGGTGATGGACAAGCCTCAGCCGATGTGTGGCTGGCCAGCCAGGGCACCGGAATGTTGTTCACACGAAACCCCGGCTGCCTGACAAGTAGCCCTGCTGGTCTCTGCTAACCGACCCGATTCACCAAGCTGCCCCGATTCACCAAGCTGTCGAAAGTGACACACTCAACATGTGTCACTTTCGCCATCCACTGATCACGTAGAGCCCGATGTTCCGCTGTCTTCAACACTCCACCGATGGAACAAGAGCTGGACCGGGGCGTTCATCTGGGCCGGTAAACCTAAGCAGGTTCTGAGCGTCCTCGGGGTTGGTGCTTCAGACGAAGCTCGTGACCGGGTTGTTCTATTTCGACGGTCACTCACCCTCTATGAAGTTCCTGCGGTTGCACCAATGCGAGTCTTCGCAGATGGCCGCTACGTGTTGTTTGTGAACGGAACCGTGGTGACTCGTGGCCCGGCCCGTGGCCAGCCACGTCGTAAGTACTACGACCAATTCGATATCGCACCGTGGTTGATCCCTGGTGAAAATTGGATTTCGGCGATTGTTCGCCATTACGGGCAAATGCTTCCTGGATGGTCACCGGCGCCGGCAGTAATGGGCCTAGGTGCCGGCGGTTTCGTGGCGGAAGTTGCCTTGCTCGACGGCCCGCTGGTAACCGACAGTTCGTGGTTGGCTGCCGCAAGTGATGCATGGACACCTCAGCACGAACGGCCGATGCTTGGCCAACTTGCCGAAGTACTCGATGGTCGACTACTTCCCGAGGGATGGACAATCGGCGACGACGGCAGCGCCCCAACTAACTTGGCGTGGGCACCCGCCACAATGCTGCGACCAATTCATGTTGGCCCGAAGCCACGAATCAGCCCGCCGGTCGAACCGTTCGGTATGTTACGGGCGAGTCAGCTTCCGCTTCGTACCGGATCGGTTGCGGAGGGGAAGGTAACCCACAAACGAGTTGTCTCTCAGACTGCCGGTCAGGCAACGGAATTACGTCATGACTCTGCAACACCGCTTCATTCAGACCCCGTGGCCCAGGTGGACAGTGATATGTCTGCAGATGAGTTCACCGGGACCAGTCAGGCTGCTTCGGTAACGGTGTTCGACCTCGGTTCCGTGCACACCGGCATCTTGGAACTGGCGGTTGATGCCCCCGCCGGAACACTATTTTCCATCAGCGTCGCCGAGCATGCCGACGACGCCGGCATTCCAAAGCGGGGCATGCAACACCACGGATTCAGCTACATCGCACGTGGCGGCAACGACACGTTTTGTTCGATTGACCCGGTCGGTGCACGATACGTCACAGTGTCTGCACGAACTTCATCTTCAAATTCCGGCGAAGTCACCATCACCGGCGTACGGGTTCATGGCGACACCCACCCCGTTGGTAATGGCGCTTACTTTCGCTGCGATGACGATCGCCTTAACGAGATCTTCCTGATCGGCCGACGGACCGTAACCCTCTGCTCACTTGATGCCTACGTCGACTGCCCCACCCGTGAACAACGAGCCTGGACAGGCGATGCGGTGGTACACCAATCAGTGGACTTACTTACTTCTACCGATTGGAGTATGGCCCGCCACCACCCCGTGATGTCGGCCTCACTTCGACCCGACGGCATGTTGCCAATGGCTGTCGCCGGGGACATCGAGGCTTCAGATATGACTTCGATTCCTGATTGGGCACTGCATTGGGTCAGATCGGTCCACAACCTGATGCGTTGGACGGGTGACCGCGAACTGGTGGCGGAATTGCTTCCGGTCGCTGAGATGGTGGTGCGCTGGTTCGCCGCATATCAGGGAGACGACGGCCTACTGCACGATCTTTCTGGGTGGACGCTTGTTGATTGGGCGACCCTGCCAACTGATGGGGTTTCGGCAGCCGAGAATGCTCTGTGGGTTCGCGCCCTTCGAGACGTTGCAGAGATGGCGAATTGGCTTGGCCAGCAAGGTACAGCCAGTTGGTGTTCGGCGCGCATAGCTTCAGTAACTGCTGGATTTGAAGAGTTTTGGTCGCCGACGTTCAATGCATACACCGACCGACTGCCGATTGACGGACTCTCAACACTAAGCCAGCATACTAATGCTCTGGCAATCGTTGCCGGGCTCGCGCCAACCAATCGATACTCGGCCCTGGTTGAATTGATCACCGACCAAACTCGCCGTGTCCGTCACTCTCACGGTATGGGCGGAGATCAAACCCCCGGTGCATTGATGCGCCCGTACCCAGACCCCGTTCCGTGGGCAGGGACCACTCAAGTGCTCGCAGCAGAACCGTTCTTTCGTTACGTGATTCATGACGCACTCGCTATGGCCGGGGCAGCCGACCGAATTGCTGATGCCTGCCTTGATTGGTGGCCATGGGTGGAAGTTGGGGAAACGAGCTGGCCAGAAACCTGGCACGGCGGCACCCACTGTCATGGGTGGTCGTCAACCCCAACTCGGGATCTACCTCTCTACGTGCTCGGGGTTTCGCCAGCGGAACCGGGCTACACGAGGGCTCGAATCGCCCCCCGACTCGGGCATCTCACGTGGGCCGAGGGTGCGGTGCCAACCCCGTTCGGGCTCATTACTGTTCGAGTGCACGGCGACCACATCGAGGTTGATTCCCCCGTTCCGTATGACTTGGCCTGACTTTGGCCTCACTTTGGCCGACTTTTGCCTGACCTGTGGCCGGACTGAGGGTGATGAAGCATTAGCCAAGTTGCCAGTACATTGACCCGGATGGTTTGGCTCCGACCGCTTCGACCCGCCCGTCGCGGCCCCATACCTCCCGACCCTGATTTGGCCGATGTTGGAGGAGAAATTGACCCGCAGGTGCCGGAAACAAAGGCCCGCAGGCTGCGCTGGTGGCTCGAAGTTTTGTATATCGGAACCTTCTATTCCATCTACACATCCATTCGCAACACCCAGGGTTCGCTTCGGGTTGGAACAGAACACGCGTACAACAACGCAATAAAAATCATCGACGCCGAGAAAATCTTGAGGATTTACTACGAAGAGTCGATCCAACAGTTCTTTCTCGGCAACCGTAAATTCGTACGTTCACTCAACATCTTTTACGGAACCGGGCATTTCGTCGTCACGATTTCGGCGCTCATATGGACCTATGTCCACTTACCTGCTCGATACCCACGTATGCGTAACACCCTGCTTGCGACAACCGGTTTGGCGCTTATCGGGTTCGCGTTTTTCCCCTTGATGCCACCGCGCTTAATGCCGACATCTTTCGGGTTTATGGACACCCTTGATGTTTACGGGGGTTCGTGGTCGTTCAACAAGGGAGCGATGCAACGAATCAGCAATCAATACGCGGCAATGCCAAGCCTGCATTTCGGATGGTCGACGTGGTGTGCCATCTCATTTTGGCCATGGGCTCTCAACGGAAAACTGTGGCGCAAACTTTTACTTCTGGCCTATCCAACGACTACGACCTTCACCATCGTTGTAACCGGTAACCATTTTGTACTCGACGCTGCTGGCGGTGCGCTGTGCCTACTGTTTGGATACCAGATAGCGCTGCTCTTAGCTCGAGTTAATGCTCGAATCAATATCGTGGACTGGTGGCGAGTAAACGCCCCGGCAGCCGACCCTCAAACACACGAACCTCAACCGCACGAACCTCAAAAGATGGAGTAACCGCCGTCGATGAGGTGCACTTCGCCAGTATGGAACTTGGTCGCCGGCGACGCAAGATACACCGCAATCGGAGAAAAGTCTGATGGGTTACCCCATCGACGGACAGGCATTCGGGGCATCACGCTGTCGGCAAACTTGTCCCAGGCGAACAGGTCAGTGGTCATGGGTGTTTCAATCCATCCGGGAAGGATGGCGTTGGAAGAAATTCCGTACCGGGCGAACTCAACCGCGCATGCCTTCATCATCGAGATGACACCACCCTTCGTCGCTGCATAGTGTTGCCCGCGGGCTTGGCCCTGAATCGCGGCAAGTGACGCCGTCACTACCAGGCTGCCTCCCTCACCTCGGGCCACCATGTGACGCGCCGCCGCGCGCAACGTGTAAAAGACACCGTCGAGGTTTACCCGCAACACTCGATGCCATTCGTCTGCGGACATATCAAGAAATGATTTAGCTGCGCCACCAACACCGGAATTCGCAAAGCACGCATCGACCCGGCCCATCGTTTCGATCGTTGCGGCAAAGGCCGCCTCAACCTGTGCTTCTTCACCCACATCGCAAAGAAACGAGGCCGCCTTCACACCATGCTGCAAGAGTTGCTCAACGGCCGCTGCATTTTTGACCTCATTGGTTCCCCAGATCGCAACATCGCTTCCCGCCGCAGCCAGACCTTCGGCAAAGCCGAGACCAATACCCGAGTTTCCGCCAGTGATGAGGGCCACACGGCCGGTGAGATCGAAAGGGTTGGTTGCCATTCGGCCAAACTACCCCCGGAACCACGCCCGAAACTATTTGAGACGCCCACCGCGGTGTCTGCGCGACCCTTGGCCAAACACACCAAATGTTGGAACCCATCGTTCGCCTTCGCGGTCTGAAGACCATCGACCTTCCGGTGCCACCATCAGTTTCGATAGGCCAACAAGCACCGAGTCGTAGTTAACCCTCCATCCGCTGAAATCAGCCCACATTTGGTCGCGATCAGTTTTCAGTGGCAACCCGGTAGCTTGCAGTTCGACACACATCAGGTCGAACTCTCGTCGAGTCACACTGATCGGGTCAGTTGATAGCGGGTCAGAATCGTGCGGGATACCCATGTAGAGCGCTAGTCGCCGCAACGCCAAAAACCCGGCTCGTAGGCAAAGCGCTGGGCGGCCCCGAGTTGCTCGATCTAAGCAAGACAGCGTTATCGCCGCAGTGTCGAGCACACAACCGGCAGCCGTAATCCACGACCGTTCAGCCATCGGCGACCGAAAAAAGATAAGCGCAGCAAACGATGAGTGGCTTTCTTCCACTTCAACAAACCATTGCTCCCACTTTTCAAACAGGTCATCGTCAAGCAGATCGATGGCACCAATCGCTGTGTACCGGCGGAGAAGTTCGTGCGGTGACGGCGGCATACCGGCACGGCTTTCAAGCAAACCCACCAACGTTTCTCGTCGTTGATACGCCGAGTAAATCGACGGAAGATACGAGATGAGCAACGCTGTCAAGACGGTTCCAATTGCCGCCTGAACAAACGAGGCAATGGCCGCTGGCAACGATGCATCGAAACTGACGCCGAGGGTGAGCATCGACGAACCTGATCTCAAGAACGCCCCTCGAAGAGAGCCAGTCGCGATTGCCCATTGAACGCCGGTAAACCCAACGATCACAGAACCCAACCATACGAACGGAAGGAGGATCAACGCGAGCGGGGCCCACATCGACAAAATTCGATCACGGTCTTCAAATGAGCGCTTTGGGTGAGCAAGAAAATCAAAGATGTAACGGGTTCCGACAAACACCACCCTGGTGATGCGCTGAGACACCCCTCGGGGCAAAACGACCGTTTTGACCGCTGATAGGAACGTCGCCCCGACCAGCGCTGCCCCAACCAACCCGACCGCAATTCGAAATCCGGTCTCGAACGGTTGCACCATTTCCCTACTTTGACACATGCTTGCTTTCACGCAGGTTTGACACGTGACGTTTGACACGAACCGCCCGATTCATATGGTTCCACTGCATCCCGCTAAACGCCACCGACTGAATCTCGTCGTCAATACCTCTACTGTCCTACGAGTGACTTGTGCTGATGTTTTCGATGCTTGACCGCAAGTCGGCTCCGTCGCCTGACAAAAGGTCGGAAGGTGTCGCGGCGATTCTGATCGCCGTGGTGGGTCTTTCTCTCGGGTCAACAATGGTCAAGTCGACCGGGTCACCTGGTCCCGTCGTAGCTTTTTGGCGTCTCTTGATCGGTGCCGTTCTTTGGCACGTGTTCATCGCCGTTCGAGGGCACCGCAACCAAACGAGTCGAGTTGTCGATCGAGCAGCTTGGCGAGCAGCGACGCTTCCTGGCATTGCCTTCGGGGTAAACCTCTCGTTCTTTTTCTCGGGAGTGACTCGAACACCAATCGCTCACGCCGAGTTCATTGGTGCCCTCACCCCGCTCATCATCGTACCGATCGCCGCGTACCGGCTCAAAGAGCCAATACAGCGCTACCTAGTCATATGTGGTGTGTTCGCTTTGAGCGGTGTCACGCTCATTCTCAGTTCCGCCGATGCCAAGGGCACTTCGTATATCGGTGACCTCATGGTGTTGGCGGCAAATATGTTTTGGATTACCTATTTACTGCTGTCTAAAAAAGCACGGACCCTACTCAGCACACCGCATTTCATGACCGTTATGACGAGCGCTGCATGCCTCACCACGCTTCCCATTGCGCTCATCACGGCCGGCAGCCCAGCGAAGCTCGGCAACCTGTCAACCAAGGGCTGGGTACTTATCGTCGTCATGGCAATCACCTCGGGGATGATCAGCCATGGCCTGATTGCGTGGGCTCAGCAACGTATACCGGTGGGAACCATTTCGCTGTTGCAACTCGGCCAACCCGGGCTCGGCGTACTTTGGGCTGCGACGTTCCTCGGCGAATCAGTCAAAAGCATTCAGCTTGTCGGCATGGCAGTTGTTCTGGCCGCAGTCGGAACCATTGCATGGCGCTCGGCTCAAAAACCCTCCGACCAGAACACCGCCTTGCTCAACGAGATACTCAACGAGATGCCGGACACCGTTGTCATCACGCAACCGCTTGCGTGTTCCGCTCGCGACAGTTAGCAAAGTACTGGTAACTTTCGGTGGGGATCTCGCTGGCAGACCAGCTAGCGCTTCACAAAGGAGCCCGGGCAACATATGGCGCCAGTAGCCTCTCTCGAAAATCAGGCCACCGAGGCAACTACGCACCCCTCAGTGAACGCTGCACCTGCATCGCTTAGCCATATCGCTCAGCGAGTCGACGACCGGATTGCTTTGTTGATGGATGCCGAGTTGGCCCGATGGTCCTTAGTAGATGTCGACCTCATTGCACCACTTTCGTCATTGCGGGCACTGGTTCTCGCTGGCGGAAAGCGACTTCGGCCAGCCTTTTGCCACTGGGGTTACGTTGGCGGGGGCGGAAACCCTGAGGATGCTGCTGTCATCGATGCGGGGGCCGGGCTTGAACTACTCCATACCTTCGCCTTGGTTCACGACGACATCATGGATGCTTCACGTACCCGTCGAGGTATGGATGCTGTTCACATTCAATTCATCGAGGCCCACCACGCGTTCTCCGGGCGGGGCGAAGATCGTCGTTTCGGTGAAGGCGTGGCGATCCTCGTAGGCGACTTGGCGTTTGTGTACGCAGACCTATTACTCACGGGCGCGAACCCTGACGCAATTCGAATTTTCAACGAGCTTCGTATCGAAGTGAATATCGGGCAGTATCTCGATCTGCTGGGCAGCGTGCGGGGCGAGCCGAGCATCGCAAGTGCCCGTCGCATTTGCCAGTATAAATCTGGCAAGTACACCATCGAACGACCGTTACATCTTGGTGCTGCCTTGGCCGGCAATCTTGACGAAGTTCAAGAATCCCTGACTGCATACGGAATGCCCCTCGGCGAAGCGTTTCAGCTACGAGATGATTTACTCGGGGCTATCGGTGATGATCGACTCACTGGTAAACCGGTGGGCGATGACCTACGCGAAGGTAAACCAACCGCTCTCATCGCGGCGGCACGGGCCACCGCCACCCAAGGTCAACGCGAACTACTCGGCCGTATTGGCGACCCGCATCTCAGCGACGAAACGATAAGCGAGATGCAAACCGTGCTCGTCGCAACCGGTGCCGTGAAACAAATAGAAACCTTGATCGACTCGTTACGAGACGAGTCGCTGAACGCAATTAAAAGTGCGCATATGACACCAGAATCAATTGATGCACTGGTTGAACTTGCTCACTTTGTTACACACCGCGACTACTAAAGAAATCTGCAGCACATGAAGATTGTCATTATCGGCGCAGGCCTTGGCGGCCTGTCCGCAGCCTGCCACCTCACCGGAACACTAAAGAAGCACGCACACGGTTCGAAACACGAAATCACCGTCGTCGACCGGGGCCTGGTACCCGGTGGTCGCGCTGGCATCTGGGAAACTAACGGCTACCGATTCGACCCGGGCCCGGTTGTTCTCACCATGCCTGAGTACCTTGAAGATACGTTCGCTGCTGCCGGATCATCGCTCGACGAACACCTCAAACTCAGCCACCTTGACCCCATGTATCGAGGCATTTTCCACGACGGAACAACCCTCAACGTTCGACCGGGCCGCGAGGCAATGACCGAAGAAATTCGCAAGGTCTGCGGGTCAGATGACGCTGCGCAATTCGGCAAGTTTTGTGATTGGTTAAAGAAGCTCTACGACGCAGAGCAACCAAACTTCATAGACCGCAACTTCGACTCGGTACTCGATCTGGCAAAACCCCTCGGCCCCGGTCTCAAGCTGATTGGGCTCGGTGGTTTCAGCCGACTGCATACCCAGGTCGCTAAGTACTTTGACGATGAACGCCTTCACAAAATGTTTTCGTTTCAGGCGCTCTATGCGGGCCTTGCCCCGAAACAGGCACTTGGTGCGTACGCCGTTATCACCTACATGGATTCAGTTCTCGGTGTCACGTTTCCCGAAGGCGGCATGAGTGCCGTCGGTCAGGGCTTTGCTGATGCAGCAACGGCTGCTGGCGTACAGATTCGCTACGGCGTAAATGCCGAACGCATTTTACGCAGTAGCGGAACTAACGGTGCCGTGCGCGGGGTTCGTCTCGACGACGGCGAAATCATCGCAGCCGATGTCGTAATCGTCAACGCCGACCTCCCCGTTGGCTACCGAGAATTACTTCCAGAGCTTGAAGCGCCGCGACTCGCTCGCAAAGGACACTTCTCGCCTTCATGCGTACTGTGGGTTGCAGGGGTTAAGGGAAGCCCTCCAGCCGGAACCGCCCATCACAACATTGCGTTTGGCGAGCAGTGGCACGAGTCATTCGATGAGCTGTTGAAAGCCGGTACTCGCATGAGTGATCCGTCAATACTCATCACTGTTCCTACCGTCACTGACCCATCGCTTGCACCGCCCGGGCGACACATTTTGTATGTGCTCGAACCAATCCCGAACCTAAGTGGGCGTATCAATTGGGATCTGGAACGTGACCGAGTGAAGCAGTCGTTGACGGCTCGAATCCGTGGCATGGGCTTCGACGGTGAAGTTGAAGTTGAGAAATTCATTGATCCGGTTGACTGGGAACGTATGGGTATGGCGATGGGTACCCCGTTTGGTTTGTCGCATCGTTTTCTTCAAACGGGGCCGTTCCGACCAAACAACGTTGACAAGCGGGTTCCGGGGCTCATTTTCACCGGTAGCTCAACGGTGCCGGGTGTCGGGGTACCAATGGTGGTGCTTTCTGGAAAGCTGGCTGCGGCACGGGTCGCTGAACTGCTGTAATAAGCCCGTGCAGTTTGCTACCCCACCGGGAACCCCCACGCTTGAAGAGTCGTTCGAGACCTGCCGACTTCTGAACAAGCAGTCAGGCACCACGTACTACTGGTCAACCCATCTGCTTCCCCCTGTAAAGCGCCCGCATGTGCACGCCCTCTACGGCTTCTGCCGCTACGCCGATGACATCGTCGACGATATGGAGTCAACTGCGACTGTCGATCAGCGGGCGAAAGCCCTCGCAGACTTCGGCGACCAGTTCTTTGCTGACTACAAGGTCGGCCGTTCACAGCACCCGGTGTTGAAGGCTGTCGTTCACACCGTCCGCGCCTTCGATATTGACCCTGAATGTATTCGGCGATTTCTCGATTCCATGACCATGGACCTATCGGTTGCGACCTACGCCACCTACGCTGACCTCGAAACGTATATGGATGGGTCAGCCGCGGTTATCGGGGAAATGATGCTGCCAATCCTTGAACCAACCGATGTTGCAGCATTCGGCCACGCTCGCGATCTTGGGAACGCATTCCAGCTCACCAACTTTTTCCGAGATGTCAACGAAGACCTCGACCGAGGTCGCGTCTACATTCCGCAAGAAGATCTCAATCGGTTCGACGCTGATCCGTGGGCGAGGCGGGTTACGCCCGAGTGGACGGCACTCATGAAGTTCGAAATTGAACGGTGTCGTGACCTTTACCGTTCAGCCGACCTTGGTGTTTCGATGTTGCCGGTTTCTTCACAACGCTGCATTGGTGCAGCCCGAGACCTGTACTCCGGCATTCTCGGCAAAATTGAAGAAGCAAATTATGACGTCTTTACCGAGCGGGTACGGGTCACAACGACTCGCAAATTGGCCATGGCATTCAAGTTGGCTCGACCACAACGCAGAGTGACGAACATCTCCACGTAATCTTGACCAACGGGTTACCCCGGTGACCTCATAACGGCGATAGCCTGACGGCCGTGTTGCTTGATGGCGTGAACTCTCCCAAAGACCTCAAAGCCCTAGACCTCGACCAGCTACCGACGCTGGCTTCAGAGGTTCGTGAGTTCATTGTCAATGCAGTCGCCCGAACCGGCGGTCACCTTGGCTCGAATCTTGGTGTCGTCGAGCTGACCTTCGCCCTACATCGGGTCTTCGATTCGCCCAACGATATTTTGCTGTGGGACACGGGCCATCAGGCGTACGTGCACAAGATTGTGACCGGGCGTCGGGATGAATTCACCAGTCTTCGGCAGCCGGGTGGCCTTTCTGGGTACCCGAATCGGGTCGAAAGCCCCCACGACTACATCGAAAATAGCCATGCGTCCACCGTGCTGTCGTATGCGCACGGGCTCGCCGAATCGCTGAAGGCGAAGGGCGAATCAAACCAACGCCACGTAGTTGCGGTGATTGGCGATGGGTCGATGACCGGCGGAATGGCCTATGAGGCGCTCAACAACCTCGGCCACACCAATAGCCGTGTACTTATTATCTTGAACGACAACGGCCGGTCGTATGCCCCAACCATTTCCGGTCTAACCAGGGTGGTCAGCCGAATACGCACAAAGCCGATGTACGCCAGGGGCAAGCGTCGAAGCGAGTCGATTATCGAAAGTCTTCCGCTCGTTGGCGCGCTCGGACGCAGAACCGTCAAGGGCATTAAGGCTGGCCTTCGAGAATTGGCCGATGAACCGCACGCCTTTTTTGAAACACTCGGCGTTCGTTACGTAGGCCCCGTCGACGGTCATGACGTTGCTCAGCTGGAAGAGACGCTGCGAGACGCCGCCAAATACGAGGGTGCCATTGTCGTTCATGTGTTGACCCAAAAAGGTCGGGGTTACTCGTTCGCCGAGCACGACGACGAAAAGAACCTCCACGACGTCAAAGTCTTTGATCCGATACTTGGCCCCCAACCTGTCATGTCCGGTCAAATAGCCACCGATTGGACGACCGCGTTCAGCGAAGCGCTTGTCAACCTAGCGAAGACCAACCCAAAGATTCATGCAATAACGGCGGCGATGCCGGGCCCCACCGGCCTACTCCCGTTTCAAGAGGCGTACCCAGGCCGCTTTCACGATGTTGGCATTGCCGAGCAACATGCCGTGACCCTCGCTGCCGGTATGGCGATGGGCGGTCTCACGCCTGTTGTTGCGTTGTACTCAACGTTTCTTACCCGGGCGTTTGATCAGGTCAACCTCGACGTTGGGTTGCACTGCCTTCCCGTCGTGTTTGCGCTTGACCGTGCCGGTATTACCGGTGACGATGGGCCGTCGCACCATGGCGTACTCGACATGGCATTGCTTTCGAAGGTTCCGGGTATGACGATTTATGCGCCGTCTTCGGCCCAAGAAGTTGCGGTCATGTTGGGCGATGCAGTGTCCAACACATCTGGCCCAAGCATGTTGCGGTACCCGAAGGGCGTGGCCCGCCAAGTTTTGCCCGGCGAAGTCGGCTCGGCTAAGTCAGCACGGCTTGTTCGCGAAGGTGGGCTCGACGCCACCATTTGCATCATCGCAGTTGGCAAAATGCTTGAGGCAGCCGAGATTGCGGCAGGCCAACTCGCTGAGCAAGGCGTCAACATTACGGTTTGGGATCCGCGAGTGGTGGTTCCACTCGACCCACAAATGCTGCACGACGCTGCCCGTCACCACATCGTCGTCACTGTCGAAGATGGTATGCGCGATGGCGGAATTGGCTCGATGATCATCGATCAGGTTCAAACCATCGCCGCCAGTGAGGGTCGCCCCGCCGTGACCCCGATTGTTATCGGAACCCCAACGCGTTACATTGCCCAGGGTCGACCCGCCCAAATATTGGCTGAGCTTGGCCTCGATGCGGGCGGTATCGCCACGACGGTTTTGAAGGCCGTTGCGGCTAACCAGAAGGCGTAGAACCGACAACAACTACCGGTGCTCAGCGGTGTTGTCTTGACGGGACCTCAGAGTGTTGGTTGTATCGAGTGCGACCTGTTGTGCTGCGCGGCGGACGGCGGCTCGAAGCCACTGATGGGCGGAATCGGCTGTGTTGTTACGGTGCCAGACAGACATCACCGTTACGGTCGCAACCTGTATCGGAGGTCGGTATGCGCTCAGCACGCCGGCGTTAACCAAAACGGAGGCCAGTCGGGATGGGGCAAGTGCGACGGCATCAGATGTCGCAACCATGGCCAGCGCGGTAGCGAACGACGGCACGACTGCGATCACCCGCCTGGTGAGCCCGGCTGCGCCAAGTTCGGTGTCAATCGATGTTCGTCGACGACCATGCCTCGAAGTGTCGATGTGGTCGAATTCAGCGAAGCGACGAAGGCTCAGCGTTCGTTTCGGGGCGAGCGGATGGTTCGCTCGAATAACGAAGACAACATGCTCGGTAAGAAGATCTTCGGTTTCAAGATCGTTGGTAAGGTCGCTGTACGACCCGATTGCAAGGTCGACATCACCACTGCGCAACGCCGATATGTCGTCCGCTGACTCGATCTGGAAACGCAGGGCAGACTTCGGTGCTTCAGTACTGATGATCTTTGCGAGCCGGGCTCCGGCGGCAGAAATCACCGCCTCGTTGGCCCGGATCGCGAAGGTGCGCTGTAGACGGCCCGGATTGAACGACTCTGGGTGTTGCGTAAGTGCTGTGATTTGGCTGAGTAGCGCGCTGAGTTCGGGAAGCAACAGTCGGGCCCGTGGTGTCATGACGACGCCTCGGCCATGGCGAACGAGGAGTGGGTCACCAAACATCTTGCGGGCGCGATCGAGCGAACGACTCGTCGCGGGGACTGAGAGATTGACTCGCGCTGCGGCTTTGGTGACGTTCTCCTCAGCAAGAAGTGCATGGAGGACAGGCAAGAGATTCAGGTCAAACAGTTGCATCAGACGCAACAGTACACAGTAAACATGTGCACTAGACGAAGGTATGTTTCAGGCTGACAATGAACACATGAGCGAAACCAAAACCAAAACCATCAATCACGTCTTCTTCATGCACGTCCAAACAACTCGCCCATGGCTAACGCTGGCGCCGAAGGAAAGATTCGCATTTCTTGACGACGTGATGCGCCCCCTGCTTGCTCGGCACCCGAAGGTGTCAATGCGCTTCTTCGACAGTGAGGGATTCTCGGCTGAAGTGACTGACGTCCTGATGTGGGAAACCTCAGAAGTAATGGCGTATCAAGCGGTAGTCGAAGAACTTCGCGAGACCATGTTCTGGGGCGGCTACTTCAACGTCGTTCAGATCGTTGCCAGCGTTGAGAACGGGTACGCAATCCACTACAACGTCGACGCGGTGTGAGTTGGCAACGTCTGCTCGGGTGATTGCCAAGATTCAGTCAAAGGTAACCGTGACTCAATGTTCGGTCACCGAAGTCCGCTCGATATCAGCTCGCCTCGTAGAGGTTCGAGCTGCAACCCAAACCAACAATCACCGGTCACCAACACCGGTCGCGATTGGCTCGCATGTTGCCATAGCGATCAATGGCCCAACGAAATCTCCATTTGGGGCATGGCGGCACTATACCGTCAAGGGTTCTGGTCAGACCGACGGTCAATCATGGATTTCATGGATCGCCTTCACCAACGGTGATCGGCCCGGAGCGACGTTCCATCGAGACATACAGGTTGGTAACCCTGTATCGGTGAGGGTCAGCGAACCCGATAACGCCATCGACTTTCTCGTACAGCGTTGCGATAAGAAATCATCAGAGTTGTTGTTCGTAGGCGACGAAACTGCCATTGGACTGTTCTCATCGTTTTCGAACATCTCGAACACCGAGGCGAGTCTTGTGATCGTCGGCGAAAAATCGTTGGTTGGCAGTGTTCGATCGCGCGCACGCTCAACAGGTCTTCGGCGTGACCAAATTGCGGCAAGGGTTTACTGGGCCACCGGAAAGATTGGTCCGGAGTGAGTGAATCATTCGAGAGGGAAATCGGCACTGATCTGTTCGAGTGACTTACGACGAAGATCGGGCACCTGGCAGTGCGCTGATGGATAGCCCACGGGGAACAACACGAACGGCCGTTCATTGCTCGGACGCTCGAGCAGTTTCGTAAGAAAGACCATCGGCGATGGCGTGTGCGTAAGCGTCGCAAGCCCCATCTCATGGAGTGCTGCGACAAACAATCCGGCCGCAATTCCGCAACTTTCCTTGACGTAATAGTTGTGCTGCTCGGATCCATCTTCGCCGTAAGAGAAGCGCTCTTCGAAGAGCACGACAATCCACGGAACGACGTCAAGAAATGACTTATTCGCATCAGTCTTTAATTGTGCCAACGCAGAACGCCATTGCGGTCCAATACGGCCTCCGTCGTAGTTGATGCGCTCTTCAGCTTCGGCTGCTTGGCGAATTTCGTGTTTGGTGTTCGGGTCGCCAATAACCACGAATTTCCATGGTTGACGATGTGCCCCGGATGGCGCAGTGCCAGCTGACTTGATGGCAAGATCAACCAGTTCACGTGGCACCGGATCAGGTGAGAACGACCGCACGCTTCGACGAGAATCTAAACGGGAGTACAGGGCTGAGCCGCGTCGAAGCGCTTCCTCGGTTGACAGTCGTTCAGGTTGGTAGTCGATAAACGGTCGCTCACCAGAATCGGTCATGGTGAAAGTCGCTGCACCTTCCATGCGGTATCTGTTGAGTCGCTCGACTGTCGGACAAACTGTAAACGATCATGCAATCGACTCGACCGGCCCTGCCAAAATTCGACGGTAATGGGCGAAAGACGAAACCCACCCCAGTGTGCTGGCCTCAACACATCATCAGGGCTCACAAGAAGCCGGGCGGCTTCGCCTTCAATACCGCTGCGGTCAGCTATCACCGTACTCTGTGCACTTACTACTGCACCAACTCGACTTCCGGGTGGGCGACTGAAAAAGTACTCGTCGCTTTCGACCGCATCAATTTGGGTGACCGGCCCACAAATGACGACTTGACGCTCGCCGGTTGACCACCGAAAGCACAGCGAAGCGAATGGGTTCTCGGTAAGTTCGCAGCCTTTTCGGCTTTCGTAGTTCGTAAACCACGTGAACCCCCGCTTATCGAAACCCTTCAGCAGAACGGTCCGCGCCGAAGGAATTGCATTGATCGAAGCAGTGGCCAGAGTCATCGCTGACGGCTCGTCGAGTTGCTGCTGTGCCGCTGTCTGTGAAACCGCCTCAGCGAACCATTGATCGAACTGTGTGAATGGGTCACCGGCAAGATCGCCGACATCAAGCTCACCAATTCGATAGTCAAGCCGTTGATCAGCGACAGAACGACCGTAGGTGAGGTCAGGTGTTTCGATCGACGTGTCACTCATGTTGTAAGTATCGCCTCGATCAGGGGGTTACGTCGGAATCAGATCTACCCTTTAGATGTGACACCTGCTGCGTACTCATCTGTCGATCCGGTTATGGCGGTTCGGCGGCGTCTACAGTCCACGATTCGCTCAACACTGGTTGGCGATCAGGTTTCGGTCCGAGATTTATCGCAGCCCCGCACCGATGACGAGGGTCTGTTCGGAGCCGACTCGGTGACCTGGCGGGTCCACCAAGACTCGTCGATGCTTCTTGGTGGCGTTCGTGCGCTGTTGTTGCAAACCATGCACCCACGCGCCATGGCCGGGGTTGCCCAGCATTCAGCCTACAAAAGCGATCCAACTGGGCGGCTCTGGCGCACCGCCTCGTACGTTGGCACCGTCACGTTCGGTTCAACTGCTGAAGCGATGGGTGCCATTCGGGGTGTCACCCGCGCTCACCGACCCGTTCATGGCACCACAAACGACGGACAGTCATATTCAGCCAATGACCCCGACCTACTGCTGTGGATTCACGTCGCTTTGACTGATTCGTTCCTCACTGCCTTCAAACGATTCGGGGCAACGTCACTTTCCCCGAAGGAAGCCGACCGTTACGTGGCCGAACAGGCGACCTTGGCAGCCCTACTCGGCGCAGATCCGGCTCCGACGTCGGTGGCTGAGCTCAAGCAGTACATCTTGGACCTGCGGAACAACGGAACGTTGAAATCGACCCCAGAAGCTCGTGACGCGGCCCGATATCTCATGACAGTCAAGTTGTCGGCGGCGACCCGCCCACCGTATTTGTTGCTGTTTGCCGCTGCCGTTGGTTCGCTGCCCGCCTGGGTTCGTTTGGCCTTACGGCTCCCCATACTTCCGGTTACCGACCGACTGGCGGTTCGACCAACGGTGACGGTACTCAACCGAACCATCGGGTGGGCCATGACTGCCCCTTCCGATTGACTGGCCCTTGAGAAAAGGCTGGCCCTTGAGAAAAGGCTGGCCCTTTAGGTTGACTGCCCCTTTAGGTTGAAGAAACATTCGCCGAAGATGAGTGGGTGCTCCCCCAAATCGCGTTCCCCCCAGATTTGGCACCGTTTGTTCCCGTTGCGTTTCGCGACCGACGAATCGTACGTGCTCGCGCTGCGATAGCCCTGGCGCCTCATATTGTCGCCGTTGTTTCTGCCGATGGAATCATGTTGGATATTGAGCAGTCCGTCTACCAGGGTCTTGGATACCGACCGACAGATCTCATCGGGCACTCCGCTTTCGACTTTCTTGACCCGGTTGACCATCACGTGCTCGCGTCCGAACTCACCCGACCAGACGGCGACCCCACCAGCTTCAGTTGGACCATCGAGTCAAGAGTGGTTGATGCAACCGGCACCTGGTGCCCTGTCGACCTCATGAGTGCCAACCGAATTGATGATCCGACAGTGGGCGGAATCGTTGTTGCCATACACCTACGCAACGGTGCATCGATGGCTAACCGGGTGGCGGCGTCAACAGACTTTATTTACCGTTCTCTTGAGACAATGTCGTCAGATGGAACCACTATTTTTGACCCCTCCGGGAAGCGGATCTTTTCGTCTCCCAGCCTGCTTGCTCTGCTTGGATACAGCGCCGAGGAGTTCGCCGAAATTCCTCCAGCGGGCTTGGTTCACCCTCAAGATATCGACATCTGGAAAGGAACGACGAAGGAAAGCCTTCGCGTGCAGGGGTCGTCGGTACGGTGCGAGATGCGCCTACGGCGAGCGGATGGTCGATGGCTCTGGGTCGAAACCACGACCATGAATCTGCTGCATGACCCGAGCGTTCGTGGTGTCGTCGCGCAGATTCGCGATATCGACGAACGACGGCGGGCCCAAGAAGACCTTCGTCGCCTGGCGCTCACTGACGATCTCACCGGCTTAGGAAACCGCGCCGCAATGATGCGCCACCTTGCTGACTTGGTGCAGCAACCGGGACCAGTTTCACTTTTGTTCTGCGACCTTGACGGATTCAAAGCGGTCAACGATCAATTCGGTCACGACGCCGGCGACCAGCTTCTCGTTGAAGTTGGCCGAGCAATTTCGAAAGTTCTTCCCAACGCTGCATTTGCGGCGCGGGTGGGTGGCGACGAGTTTTGCGTCATTGTGCCTCTCGATGATGTTGCTACACGTGTACTTGGCGATCTGATTCGTGTGGCGATCTGTTCGATCGAAATCCCAGATCCTCAGGGCTATGCCTCGTTGACTATCGACGTCAGTATTGGCCTCTCGCATGGGGAAGGTGGTGCGACGAGCGGGTCAGCCCTATTGAGTTCAGCTGATCACGCGATGTACGAAGCCAAGCGGGAAAACCGAATATCTGCCCAGACGCGACAACACCCCAGCCGCAGCCAGGGTGTTGAGTAACGCTTTCGTGAGCACGCACTCTAGGCGCGCATATTACCGGCGAGTTAGCGCTTGAGACCGTCGCGGATTTCCATCAACAATGCGTCGGTTGACGAAGGAGCCGCAGCCGGAGCATTCTTCTTTGCCTTGTTATAGGCCTTGACGATCAGGAAGATCACCAAAGCAAGTATCAAAAAGTTAACAAGCGTGGTGATGAACGAACCGATACGGATTGGCTTCTCGAGCACACCATCAGCGTTGGGCTTGGCGGTACCGAATTGAGCAACTGCGTCAAAGTTTGGCTTGCCAGCAATCGAGGCAATGATGCCCATGACGATGTTGTTAATGAACGAGTTCACGAGGGCGGCAAACGCGCCACCCAAGACGAAAGCAACGGCAAGGTCAACAAGATTGCCCTTGTTAATAAATTCTTTGAATTCTTGAAGCATGTGGAGGACCTCTGTGTGGTTGGACAGCGAAGTGTGGCTGGACGGTTACATAGGTGGCCCGTCTGCCACCCTTGCAAGACGGAACCATATCAGTGACATCGTTGTCCGTGAAGGCCCCCTCAATGCGATTTCGTGTCGCTCGGATTCGTTGGCAACAGGATCGCTGTAACGTTTTATCTTCAGTTCGCTTCTTAAGACGATGACGCGACCAACCGGAGGGCATACTCCGCATGATTCTTTCGCCAAAAACCATGCGATACCCACGTGTCGCTTTGTCCCTCGGGCTTCCTGTTTTGCTCATGGTTGGCATCGCCTCAAATTCTTTGCGAGCTGAGGCCATTTCCTTAACTCAGGTGCCAACCACGGTTGTGTCTTCGACCTGGCCCGGCACGATTGTCGACACCGACCAAATCGGTGCGACCACCACCACTCGTTCCGCCAGCGGCCCATCAACGACGTTGCTTCAGATTTCGGTGCCGGGCGACACGAATCCTTCCCGGGTCACCACCACCAAAGTTAAGAAGCCCAAGAAGAAGCCATCAACTTCGACACCTACAACGTTGGTTTCAACTGGTGTCGTGGCGGCAGGGGCAACCCCACCTGAGCCGAACCCACCTGAAAGCACCCCGACCGAAAGCAAAAGTGCAACCGGTTTCGATGCGACCATTACAACGGTGATGCCAGCCGGCTCGGTCCCCGATTTGTTTCCGGAAGCGATCTGGGCGGCTTTGCGAAAATGCGAATCAAACAACAATTACGCAATAAACACCGGAAACGGTTACTACGGCGCGTACCAATTCGCCCTAGGAACCTGGAAAAAGCTCGGGTACAGCGGTAGCCCACATCGTGCCGCCCCGGCAGTTCAAGACGAAGCGGCTAAGCGTTTGCAAGCCAAGTCGGGTTGGGGCCAATGGCCAGCGTGTACCCGCAAACTCGGCTTGAGGTAGTCCTGTCCAACCAATGTTGGTTGCGAATTCGCAGTTTGGTTGTCAATCGAATACGAATTCGCAGCCAAACTCAATTTTCACAGCCAATTTCGACGTTCAGTTCGACATTCGATTCGACAAACATCAAAGAATCTCGGAAAAATCCGCCACTGTGCGTGATATTTGTTCGATGAGGCTCTATTCTGTTTGTGAACAGGGATTCACCGACAGCTCGTCGGACTGAAAGGACCTGGCGAGACGCTGAGAAGTGAGCCCTATGTCCGACGACGATCAGCCCCAAGCGCTCAATGCGCCGCTGGTCGACGTCCCCGGACGCCCACGCGGCTCGACCGAAGCTGTCATCGGCGCAGAAGTGCAGGGCAATGACGGCAAGTTCGAATCGTCGCAGACCCTCGAAGCGTTGGCATTCCTGACCGCTGGTCTTCGAGCGTTCGGGTCGGCCGACGTTAAGGTGAGTGAGCTGTTTCACCTGGTCGAAACTGCCCTGACCGACCGAGTTGGCGACCGTTGTGCCATGTGGCAAATATCGCGTGACGGTGCCCAAATGCGAATTCCGTCAGGACAACCCTCACCGTGGGAACGCGGCCTGCCGACCGAAACAAACTGGATACCAATCACTGGGCATCTTTCTGACCTGTTGACTGTTCGCCAACCGATAGAAGTTGGAATTGTTTCAGACAGTGGCTTTTCCACCTCACGCTCACCCGACGCCCGTACGTTCGCCCGGGTCGTGCCTATCTGGCATCGCAACCGCATCGTTGCGGTGATCTCGGTGGTCAGAGATTCGCCCCGCGCCATGTTTTCCGCCGATGATCGAACGATCCTTGACAGCATCGCTGAACGAATCGAATCAACCTTCATTTCACGTGACGTGAAAGATGAATTGACGAGCGCGCAATCGACGCCAATTCGTCGTGATGCCGGGGTCGCGATCAGCGAAGACTTGTTTAACCGCCTAGCCCCGGTAGCCGGCGACATTGTGTTTCGGCACCGATTCGGGTCAGGCACCGAGTACGTGAGCGCCGGAGTCTTTGACGTACTTGGCTACACCGCGGCCGAATTTCTCGCCGACACCGGGCTGGCCCGACGAATCATTCACCCCGAGGATCGCCACCTGATGGTGGGTCTCGGTGAAACCCACGAGCCGTTCAAAGCCCCGATCACCCTTCGAACGGTTACCCGAGATGGTTCGGTTGTTTGGCAGCTGGTTCGGATTGCCGCCATTATCGACGGCGACAGAATTATCGGCATTGAAGGAATGGCAACTGACATTACGACGATGAAGCGAGCTGAAGCTGAACTGAATCATCAGGCCCGATCTGATCCGCTCACCAACCTTGCCAACCGCCTCACCTTCAGCGAATACGCCGAACGAAGCGTGGCACGTCTTGTCCGTCACCCCGGCATGATGGGTGTGCTGTACCTCGATCTCACCGGGTTTAAGAGCATTAACGACACCCTCGGCCACGGTGCCGGAGACCGGGCAATCGTCACGATTTCAGAACGTCTCAATAAGGTGACCCGCCGGGAAGACGTTGTGGCTCGAATCGGTGGCGATGAGTTCGCAGTGCTTATGCCTGATTTGGCAAACATCGGCGAGGCGACCGCTACCGCGCAGCGAATCATTGCTGCGATCGAAACGCCAATCGACTCGGACGGACAAGAGATTCGGATTAGTACCGGCGTCGGAATCAGCGTTTCGACGAACGGCACTGTTGGTCAGGAGGAAATGATTCGTCAGGCCGACACCGCGCTGTACCAAGCAAAACGGGCGGGGCGCGGGCGTTGGCAGGTATTCCACGGGCAGGCCGGAACCGTCACCGGACCCGACCGCTCAGACACCGGCAGTGCCATGACGTTTCTTCCCGATTTGGTTACCGCCGGAACCCTTCGTGCCGCCTTCGCAGCGGGCGACCTTCGAGTGCACTATCACCCGATTGTTGACCTTTCAACCGGTGAAGCCGAGGGTGTTGAGGCTCTCGTACGATGGAATCATCACGATCTTGGCATGTTGAGTGCAGAACTCTTCCTTGATGTAGCGACCGAAGCAGATCTTCTCCACACCATTGATGACTGGGTGTTGGCCCAAGCTTGTCGCCAGCTCGCCGCGTGGACGGAACAGCATCACATTCGACTTGGTTTGTCGATGAACCTTGCGTCTGGTCGATTTGCCCGGGCTGGGTTCACCGAGTCGGTACTCAACACGTTGGCTGCTAACGACATCGCACCGGTCATGCTTACGTTGGAACTGAACGAACCAGCGATTTCAGATTTGTCTTCGGCCGAAGTACAACAGCTTGAAGCGTTAAGTCGAGCGGGTACCAAGGTAGCCATCGACCGTTTCGGCACGGGTGCTGCGTCGCTTCGAACCCTCCGACGAATTCCGGTGCATCAAATAAAACTTGATTCGTCGCTCGTTGCTGACCTGGGCGCAACAGATTCAAGCGTCGACGAAGAAATCGTGAAACTGGCAATGCAGGTCGCTCAGTCGCTTGGAGCCACCACTACGGCCGTTGGCGTAGAGCGGGTCGAGCAAACCCAGGCGTTACGCCGACTTGGGTGCACTTCGATTCAGGGTCACGTCATTCACCCGGCAGAAAGCCCCGAAACACTGGCTGCCCGGTTCGTCGACGGCCGTTTGATGTACCAACGAGCAGTCGGTTTGCGTGCCGTTTAGGGCAGCACGGCACCATTTGCGTTCACCCGGCGACTACCGTCGATGCGTGTTCGAATCACTCCCCCTTCAGTTGAAACCAACGCGACGCATCCAAATCGGCCTGCTGGTCAGCTCAGCGTTGGTGTGTTCCTCCCTCGCTTTCCCGGTCGGGGTTTCGGCCCAGGCACCTGACCCAGGCGCCCCGACGACCGTGCCTCAAACCGTTCCGGAAGGTAAGGGGCGCTCGGCGCCCGAAGCCGGAACCGACATCGCGAAGATTGCTGCTGCACCATTCTCGGTGAAACTCGGTTTGGTAGCCCAGGTCGAAAACCCGCTTGCTGTAATCCAGCGGCCAGGTGACGAAACGATCTACGTCATCGAAAAGCCAGGTCGCATTCGCGCGATTCGAAAAGGGGTGCTCGATCTCACCCCATTGCTCGATCAGGTGAGCCGAACGTCAAGCAAGAACGAGCAGGGCATGCTTGGTCTGGCATTCCACCCAACTGATGATAAGCGCGCGTTCATTGACTACACCGATCTGAAAGGGTCGGTTGTGGTAAGTGAATTCGCGTTCGATGGCAAAACGTTCGACCCGGCCTCAGAGCGGGTGTTGTTGAGAGTTCCGAAACCCTTTAACGAGCACAATGCTGGCACCATCGTGTTTGATCGTAGTGGTGCATTGCTTATCGGAATCGGTGACGGCGGCGGTGCTGGAGACCCACAAAATAATGGTCAGCGTACTGATGTTCTTCTCGGGAAGGTTCTTCGAATCATCCCAGACCCCGACACGAAGACCGGTTTGCCGTACAGCATTCCGGCCAGTAATCCGTTTGCCAAAGACACCCGAGCCCTTGGCAGCAATCGGGCAAAGGCACTTCCAGAAATCTTTGCGTACGGGCTGCGTAACCCATGGAGGATCAGTATCGATCGCCAAACCGGCGACATTTGGGTGCCCGATGTTGGCCAGGCTACCCAGGAAGAAATTAACCGTATTCCTGCCGGTACGTCTGGCCAGAATTTCGGGTGGCGAAATCGTGAGGGCAGCATCACGTTTAAGGGCCCACGGCCACCAAAGTCGGTGGACCCGGTATACGACTATTCGCATACCAACGGTCGATGCGCAGTTGTTGGCGGTTTCGCATACCGCGGCAAAGCTATCCCGAAACTTGTTGGCTGGTACGTATTCAGCGATGTGTGCAGCGGGCAAATAATGGCGCTTAAGCCGGGGAAGAAGTATCAGCCCTATACCCTTGGGGCCAAACTCAGCTACATCACTGCGTTCGGGGAAGATGCCAGCGGTGAACTGTGGGCGACCAGTTTCGAAGGCTCAGTTGCGAAGATGCTTGCGAACTAGACGACTTGACGGGTTGCTTACTCTATAGTTCCGTATGCACGCGTGCGATCACCTTCAACGGTTGCATCGTTGGTGAGTTCAGCGACAATTGCGCGAAGGTCGCTCACGAATTCGTTCGCAGTATTGCGGTGCACTGCATTGACCGTACAGTGCAACGAATCGGGAGGGGTTTGGCGATCAACGTACCAACCGTGACGTTTCCAAAGCATGTCGCCTACGGCGTAGATATCGAGTGCGGTTGGATCAGTTGCGCCAAATGCCACGAGTGTGGCTTGCGGGGCACCCCGGATAGTAAGCCCACCTATTGATTCGATACCGGCTTGAATGCGTCGACGGGCGCTCAGCGCATCGGCAGTGATCCGTCGATAGCCCTCCGCCCCAAAGTGATGAAGCATGGCCCATGTTGAAGCGAGACCACCACCAGAGCGGGTTCCGAGCAGTGCGGGTGAGCCGTACATGCCGCCGAGCCAGTCGTTGGTTGTGAAGAACTGATGTTTTCTGAGCGCTTTGTTGCGATGCAGCAACACACTCGAACCCTTGGCTGCGTAACCAAATTTGTGTAGGTCGCAACTCATTGAAGTGACGCCCGGTGCGGCGAAGTTCCATACCTGATCAAGCTCACCGAGTTGTTCGAGCCATGGCAGCGTAAAGCCCATACAGGCGTCAACATGAAACAGGATGCCGTGGGCGAGTGCGATGTTGCTGATTTCACCGATCGGGTCGATGATGCCTTGCGGATACGCGGGTGCCGAGCCAACGACCATGATTGTTTGATCGGTGATTGCAGCGTCGAGGGCTTGGACATCGGCTCGGTAGTCAGTGCCGACCGGAACCCTGATTGGCGTCACGTCGAAGTATGCGCAGGCTTTTGAAAACGCAGCGTGGGCGGTTGATGGAAGCACCAGAGTCGGCTGCGTTTTTCCTTTGTCCAAACCCCAGTTCTTGGCCCCGTGCACCGCAGTCAAAATGCTTTCGGTGCCGCCTGAGGTAAACACCCCGACGGTTTGGTCGTCGCCACCGAGTAGCCCAGACACGATGGACAAAACGTCTGTTTGCAATTGCCGCAAGCTCGGGAAGGCATCGAGGTTCAGCATGTTCTCTGAAGAGAACTTCGCGTAGGCCTCTTTCGCTAGGCCAACCGCCTCATCACCCGCGCTGTACGCCAACGAAAATGACCGGCCCTCTTGCCATTTGACGTCGTGCTTGCGAACCGCTTCGAGTTGTTTGAGCACTGATTCGGGGGTGGTTCCGACCTCAGGCATCGTCATTGGGGTTCCCATGTCTGCAACGATAGAACGAAGCGTGGTGTCGAAGCCACGTCGAAGCCATCTTGGCGCATTTGTTGAAGCCGTGTTGAAGGCGAGTCTTCGTCGCCGATAGGTTTACCGGTATGCCATATGATTCTGCCGCTTCCTCGTTGACAGCGCTCCCAAAGGTTGAACTTGTGGACGTCGGGCCACGCGACGGGTTACAAAACGATGCTGTCATCCTTCAAACGGCAACGAAAGCTGAGTTGATCACCCGGTTGGTTGCGGCCGGAATGAAGCGGATTGAGGTAACAAGTTTTGTAAACCCGGCAAAGGTTCCGGCCATGGCCGATGCAATGGAACTCATGGCTGCGCTTCCCAGGCCCGATGGTGTGTCGTATGTAGGCTTAGTACTTAACGAACGAGGTCTTGAGCGTGCGATCGCAGCCCAAGTACATGAGGCGAATTGTGTGGCGATGACGTCAGATACGTTTTCGTTCAAGAACCAGGGTGTGAGCGCATACGAATCGGTTGCGGTGTGGGGGCGAATTGCGCGGGCCGCAGCTGAAGCCAAGATGTCAGCTTCCGTGATTATCAGCGCAGCCTTTGGGTGTCCATTTGAAGGCGAAGTTCCAACTGCTCGCCTACTCGACATCGTGGCCCGCTCTCTTGACGCAGCTTCGACAGCAGGGGCTCTGCCAACCCGGTTGGTGTTGGCTGACTCGATAGGCGCGGCTGCACCGGGCATGGTCATCGAACGCTGCGAAGCCGTACGCGCGCTTACTGATGAGGCCAACGTTGCGCTTGGCTGCCATTTCCACGACACTCGAAACACCGGGGTTGCCAACGCGTGGGCTGCTGTTTCGGTTGGTGTGACCATGCTTGAGGCTTCCATCGGCGGGATAGGCGGGTGTCCGTTTGCGCCGAATGCCACCGGGAATGTTGCGACCGAAGACGTCGTGTTCGCCCTTGAACGCTCAGGGGTGTCTACTGGCCTCGACCTGGCAAAACTTCGTGAAACCACGCTGTGGCTCGGACAGCAACTTGGACGCCAGCTTCCGTCTGGGTACTCAGCCGCTGGCGCATTTCCTCGTGAGGTGTTGGTATGAGCGGGCCGCTTGATGGTGTGACGCTTATTGAGCTTGGGCAACTCATTGCTGGGCCATTTTGTGGGCAGTTGATGGCCGACTACGGGGCCGATGTGATCAAGGTCGAAGATCCAGGCAAAGGAGACCCCCTGAGAGATTGGGGCCTCGATAAGTTTGCCAAAGACGACCCGAAAGCTCAGCCGCTGTGGTGGCCGATCGTGAGCCGTAATAAGCGGTGCATTACTGCGAACCTTCGGTCTGAACGGGGTCAACAGCTGCTTCGCGACCTGGTTGCCGGTGCCGACGTGCTGCTTGAGAACTTCCGGCCCGGAACCCTTGAACGATGGGGTCTTAGCCCAGAAGAACTGTGGAAATTCAACCCGAAGCTAGTGGTCATTAGGGTTTCGGGGTACGGGCAAACCGGACCATACGCATCTCGGCCAGGGTATGCGAGTGTCGGGGAAGGAATGGGTGGGGCCAGATACCTGATGGGTGACCCGTCAACCCCGCCATCACGAGCAGGCATTTCCCTTGGCGACTCACTCGCAGCAATGTTTGCTTGCCTAGGTGGGCTAGCCGCTATAATCAGTGCACGTAGTACAGGGCGTGGTCAAGTAGTCGATTCGTCAATCTACGAGTCGGTTTTGGGGATCATGGAATCTTTGGTTCCCGAGTTTGTCTTGGCTGGTTACACACGCGAGCGAAGCGGTTCAAAGTTGACAGGGATCGCACCGTCAAACGTGTACCCAACATCTGATGGGCGAATGATCATCATTGCTGCGAACCAAGACACCCTCTGGAAGCGGTTGGCGGTCGCAATGGGTCAACCCGTCTTGGGCGACGACCCGAGGTATGCAACCCATCATGCTCGCGGCGTCAACCAAGACGAACTGGATGAACTCATTGCTCGGTGGTCAGTCACCATGCCAGCGACCGAATTGCTTGAGTGTCTGCGGGCGAACGATGTGGTCTGTGGTGACATTTTTCGGGCAGTTGACATGCTCGCCGACCCTCACTTTGCGGCCAGAGAATCGATCGTCGAAGTGCCGTACGCTGAAGGTCAATTCCCGATGCAAAACATTGCGCCTCGGTTTTCGCAAACCCCAACTGCTGTGCGTTGGGTTGGCCCAAAACTAGGTGAGCATACAGATGAGGTGCTGAGCGAACGCCTCGGCCTTAACGACGCTTCGCTCGCTACATTGAGGGCTGACGGAATCATCTGACGGTCCGACGACCCATGTGCCGCTAGTCGTTAATCGTCGGCGGGTTGAACGTTGTAGCCAGCGGCACGAATCTGGTCACACAATTCGGTGAGTTCAGCGCGGCCTCGACACCAGCTACTCAACATAACGGCCGGTTGCGAAAGGCCTGCTTTGTCGGTCACGATCAAACCTCGGAAGTGCTGATGCTGCGCCTGGTTTTCCCAGATGGCACATCCTTGGTCCCACCGGTACGACCGGCTTCGGAATCGGCGTTGATCGTGAACGCCCACATGGTCAATGACGAGCCGGAGTCGGCGGGCCCACATGAACGGCAATATGTGGACGAATGCCACTAGGCCGACGAGAAATGCCACAGCCGACCATCCGATCGAAATCAATCCGAGCCATGCGGTTACCCCGGTGAACGCTATGAGGCTGGTCAAACGCACTGGCGACCCGACACTCCACCACAGCCGATCAGAGAGGGAGAGCCGCCGACTGAACAACTGGGCGACCCGGGGCACAGTTAACCCCTCAGTTGTCGACGCGTTCACAAACCCAGACGTTAGTAGCTTGTGTTCGCAGTACCGGTTGTACCTTTCACCTGGCGGGCACTTTCAAAGGGTTTACCCTCAGTAATTCGCCTGATTCAACCAATAATTAATTTGGCGTCCACGGCAGGAATTGAACCTGCGACCTACCGCTTAGGAGGCGGTTGCTCTATCCGCTGAGCTACGTGGACGTGGACGGGACTGGTGATCCTTGGAAAACCCGTTTGCTCACGTTAGCTTGCGGGCGTTGTTGACGGCCCACAGTTTTTGTTTTCTGACTTCCACTTGCTGTGGGCGTGCGGACTGCTCGATTGTTTGGGTTTCGGCGACGATTTTGAGGATGGCATCGAGGATGAATCAACACCTTCAATGTTGTAAACGTGGAACCCGACGGGTCGGCGCGGCAGTGGCGGTATCACCGGTCGGACTTGCGAGGACTCGCTCGAGCAATCGGCGTGGCCCGACTTCCAGTCCCTCGATCTTCGAGGCAACAGCCTCGGCACGCAGCAAGAAGCGCGCCAACCCTTCGAGGCTGACATGCGAAGTTGCGGTTGCGTTCAGTCGACGAATCGCTGCTTCTGCATCACTGAAGATCGCGGCGGCTCATCCCCTCGAACGAAGAAGTCCAGCGGCTTCTCATCAGGCTTGCCACAACCGTTGCCTCCATATCTCTAAGTAACGCTTGTTGCATAACCGTTGGGCAGGCGAGCGAAAGCAAAGCGCTTCTTTCCACCGGCCTGGGGCACCAGGCTGCATCGTCAGTTGGTAGCGGCGTGCTTCCATTGACTATCCGGGCCTGTTCGGTGAGCTTCAAAGATTCTTCTTCTTAATGAAAGGAACCGGGTCTGGCACTGCTCTAATGGAAATGTGAACCAGGAATCGACGTCGGACGGCAGTACCCCAAACGACCCCAAATCTGACGCCACAATGTCGGGTCATCGACTGGGTTCGAAACCGCTTCGACTCAAGGTGCTGGCAGCAGTGTCGGCCATTGCGCTGGTTGGCGGTGCCGCGTTCGTATCGACGCGAAACCCATCAAATTCGATCGACACAACGACTCAGGCAAGCACACGACCGACCACCGGAACGGATTCTGTGGGTAGCGAGAACGCAGCTGCCACCAAAGCAAGTTACGACAAGGTCGTTGCTCGGAAAGTATCGCCTACCCTGACGGTCGAGTTCGCATCGCCAAAAGGGAAGATCGCGACCAACACAAGCTCTAACGAGATTCGATGGTTGTTTGACCGCCCCGTTGTGAACCTCACCAGCGTTGCAACCGAGACCGACCCCAGCCCTTTTGTAAACATCGAGCCAGCCATCGCCGGCAAGTTTCGATGGGGGTCAACACGTCTTTTGATCTTTACACCTACGACCAAACTGCCCGGGGCAACTACCTATACCGCTACGCTTTCAGGCTTGGCTGGTCTCGACGCCACGAAACTCACCATGCCGTATGTGTTGTCGTTTTCGACACCAACACCGCGTTGCTCGATTGTCGATGCCGAACCACCATTCTTCCGGGCAACATGCGATCAAGAAATCGATGAAACGTCGCTGGCAAAAAACACCACGGTCATTTACCGGCCGCTCGCATTTGAGAGCGAACCAGCCATGCCAGCGGCAAACGATCTTGCCGCCATGATGGCGATTGACCCAGTCGCCACCAAAGCGCTCGTCGAGACCCTGAAGCAATCGCCGTTGCGGAAAGCAAGCGCGCAGAACGTATTGCTCACCGATACCCAGCCATGTTCGACAGAACAAACTACGGTCCTTCCCATTTGCTACACCCTTCGAGCTACTGGTGCGGTAAACCTCGATGCGTCGGCTTCGCTTCGTTTCGGTTCGGGTATTAAAAGTAGCGAGGGGCAGAACCCAAGTGACGTGGTGGTTGAAGGAGATATCGCAACCAAACGCGAAGCGTTTATCTTGCACGGCGGATGTCAGATCGATTGCAACCCGAACGGGTTTTCGACACAAGCAACGGTTGACTTCACACCAGAATCGTTAGACGGTCGCCTTTCAGTCAAAGACACCCAAACAGGTATCACGACTACGTACACCATTCCACCGGATAGCAATCTTGAAAATCTTCCCTACCCATTCAACAACCCGATTGCACTGTCTTGGGCCAAGCTGAAAGCCGGCGGGTCATACGAAGTCACCGTGCTTGCCGGTGCGCTCTCGACGAGCGGCCAACCGCTTAAATACACCTCGATCACAAGCGTGTCGCTTGGCCACGAACCCGCGCTCGCGCAGCTCAGCACCGGCGGAGAACTCGTCACCGAAGCAACAGTACGTGGGCTTACATTTGAGACCGTCAATGTGACGTCAATTGATCAGGTGTCTCGAAGCATCAGTCGCAAGGAATTGGTTGCTCTCGTTCGCTCGTACGCCGATGGCTCGAAAAGTGACGTGATAGATCTCAAGAAAGAAAAGGCAACGTCACGAGCCATCACCGCCCCACCCGATACGACAAAGGTCGAAACGATTCCTTTGCCAAAGGCAGAACCCGGGGTGTTTCTGGTCGCAATCAAACCAACCGGTTTCGTGCCAAAGAGCCAATACCGTGACAACGGCTTCCCGTTGGGTGATGCCGTCGAAAGCTATGGTGACGGGCCAACCGGGCCGTCTGGCGGAGGATGGTCGTCGGCACTCGTACAGCGCGGTGACACCGCAGTTACCCTCAAGCGGTCGCCAGCAAACGTACTGGTCGCCGTAACGAGCCTGTCAACAGGCAAACCAATAGCCAACGCAAACGTTTCGCTCTACGGCCTCGGTGATGCCGCCTATTGGACCGGTAAAACCAATGCAGACGGGGTAATCGCCGCCCCGATCAGTAAAGAGAAGCTATGTGCACGTATATGTGACCTAATTGCGGTAGTCGATGGAGCGGCTGATGGCACGGGCATGCTCGCATACGCGCAGAGCTACTGGCGCGCGTGGGGCGACGACATCGCCTCGCCTGATGAAGAACCACCGGTTGAGGACCAGGGCCCTCTCGTTGATACGGTTCCTCCAACAACACTCGCACCGCCCGAACTAGAGCCAGGCCAACGGGTGCTTGCTTCGCTCTTTACCGATCGTGGCGTGTATCGGGCTGGCGAGGAAGTGCACCTTAAGGGCTTGGTTCGCATTCAAACGCCGCAAACCCTTGAGCTACCAACCGCCGTCAAACAAACACAGCTACTGGTAGTCGACCCTCGCGATACGCAAGTCATTTCAAAAGTGGTGGCGGTAGATAACGGATCGTTTGAGACCACCTTCACCGTTCCGGTCGCGGCCGCGCAAGGTAGGTACTACGTCAACATTGATGGTGGATCGACTTCGTTTTTAGTGACGTCATTCCGAAAACCAGACTTTATTGTTGATGTCAAAGCGAAGCAGAAAAGCTATGTGCGCGGACAAACGGTGGAGTTTTCAACCGATGCTAGGTATCTGTTTGGTGCACCTATGGCGGGGACGGCCTCGTCAGGAGTATTCACCTCGTCGACCACGTACGTTGACCCGGTGGCCGGAAAAGAGGAACTTGGCCTCAGCGATATGCGGTGGACCTACTCATGCTTCGACCCCCAGGCCGAAGACTGCGAGTTGGGTGGCAATCTTGATTCAGAAACCAGCGCGACACTCAATGATGTTGGAAACAGTATTGAAAGCAAACCACTGACCGTCATCACGGGCCGTCACCAACCGGTGCAGTTACAGTTCGAATCAAACGTTACCGATGTCAGCCGACAAACCTTTGCTGGTCGCGACACCACAATCATTCACCCGGGCGAAGTGTACGTGGGCATACGACAGCAAGGTTCTCTTACCAATGTTACCGACCCGATCGTGGTTGACGTGGCTGCGGTCACCGCCGAAGGTGGAAACATTTCAGGGTTGGCTGGCGAGGTCACCCTTACACATTGGGAGTACATCACTACCAAACGTCTTAACGACGACGGCACATCGTCGCTCGTGGGTTCATGGAGGGGAACCGTCATCGATACGAAGTCGGCAACCCTCGCATCGACACCGACCACGATGTCATTCACCACAACAAAATCGGGCTATTACGAGGCCCGCGTCTCATCAGTCGACACCCGTGGAAACTACGTTGAAGCCAACACCGAGATCTACGTACTCGGTGCCGACTATGTGCCTTGGTATCAGCAAGTCAATGATCCGATTATCACCATGGTGTCCGACAAATCTTCGTACGCCCCCGGCGACGTTGCCCGAGTGCTCGTGCAGTCACCGTGGGCCCAGGCCGAAGGTTTACTTACCCTCGAACGAAATGGGGTGTTGCTTTCGCGGCGGTTCTCGCTTTCGAACTCGGCCTCGGCGTTAGAGATACCCATCACCCCAGACCTGGCACCGAACGTCTTTGCCACGGTCACCCTGTTCAAAGGGCGAACAGCACCACCATCAGCCAAGAACCCAACCGACCCCGGTCGGCCTCAGATTCAAACTGGAACCCTTGAACTTTTGGTTCCGCCAACGCAACAAACCTTGAAGGTAGGCGTACAGACAAATAGAACCGAATACCTTCCAGGCTCACCCGCAACAGCGACCATCACGGTCAAAGACGCACAGGGCAAGCCAGCCTCTGGCGAGGTGACGTTGTACGCCGTCGACGAAGGGGTACTGCGCCTCACCGGCTACCAAAACCCTGATGTTCTCGCCGACCTATACCCTCAGCGCTACCTTGAAGTACTCACCGCCGACAGCCGGATGCGTCTGGTAGCCACACCCACAGGCGAAAAGGGTGACTCAAGCAATCAGGCACTTCCCGAACCGGGTGGCGGTGGCGACGAGGGTGGAAGTGAAGCGAATACAGGTGACGATGTTCGCTCAGATTTCCGGCTGCTAGCTGCCTGGTCAGGAAAAGTAAGCGTAGATAGCAGCGGCAAGGCTGTTGTACCGATGAAGCTTCCTGAATCATTGACAGCCTTTCGAGTCATCGCAGTTGCGGCGAGCGGAGCGGAAAAGTTTGGTACCGGAAAGAGTGATATCACGGTTCGTAAGCCGTTCCTCATGTTGCCAAACCTTCCCCGTTTTGTGAGCGTTGGCGATACGTTCGAAGCTGGTGTCGTCGTTCGAAATGACACCGGAACCACGCAAGATGCAACGATCACACTCTCGTTGCCAACCGACTCACCAGTCGTCATAGACGGCCCAGCATCGATTGTTGTTCCACAGCTATCTGCGGGCCCGCACGAAGTACGGTTCCGGCTGAAAGCGGTTGGCCTAGGGGCCTCGCGTTTCACATTCAAGGGCACCTTGAGTGAAACCTCAGCAACCGACTCACTTGCGATAACAGTCCCAGTTTCGGTCACGCGTCGCTACGAAACCGTGGTCGATACCGGCACGGTGCAGGCTGGCGGCAAAGCGGCCAGCGTCGGGCTCATACTTCCAAAGAATATCGAACCCAGCCTCGGTGGCCTCGAACTCACAACGTCTTCATCGGCACTCGCTGGGCTACAAGAGGGCATCACTTCACTTACCGAGTACCCATATGGGTGCTTAGAACAGCGATCTTCCCGAATTCGAGTACTTCTTGACCTTGCATCGCTTTCTGATACCTATTCGCTTCCGGGCCTCAAAACTGGAACCATAAAAAAGGTCGTACAAGCAGAGATCAACAAGATTTCTGACTACGCCATCGAAAGTGGTGGGCTTGCCTATTGGCCAGGTGGTACGTCAGCTGACTACTTCCTCACGCCTCGCGTGTTACTGCTGCTGCAAGACGCAAAGGCTGCCGGTTACACGGTTCCGGCAGGATTGTTAGAAAACCTCAAAGGGTTTCTCTTAGTAAGCGTCACTGCACTCAACGATGAATTCCCAACTCCCGGGATTGCTCCAAGTCGCTCGCAAATATCGTGGGCGTTGGCCCGTGCGGGTGAACCACAACCAGCCTTGATGGATGTACTTTTCGAAGATCGATTTCAGCTGTCATACCTCGAACAGGTGCACCTCCTTAGGGCTCAGCTTGAATCTGGCCTGGTTGGCGAAGCGCCCAACGCAATGCTGTCACTCGTGCTTGGCTCGGTTCAAACCGATGGCACCGAGGCATCGGTGCAAGAGCGATACGACTGGTCGGGATGGCGAGACTATGGGTACTTACAGGGTGGCGAAGTACACGACACATCGGTAGTCTTGGCCCTTCTTAGCCGCATCGATCCACAGCATCCTCTCATCGCCCCGATGTCTCGCTGGTTGCTGCGTCAGCGAACTAACGGCACGTGGAACAACACCCTCGAAAGTGGCTATGCGTTGCAAGCCCTACTTGAAGTTGCTCGAAACACTGAGGCCAAAGACCCGCAGTTTACGGCCGTCGTGGCACTCGGCGCAACCGAACTGACCAGCCAAAAATTTGACGGCCGAAGCCTGAATTCGACACTGGAATCAGTGCCGATGGACCGCCTCGCATCAGTGCTTCCCACCGGCACCGGTGAGCTCACCGTGAATGCAAAAGGAACCGGCACCCTGCAATACACCAACCGACTTCGATACGTTCCGACGTTCGAATCACTGAAGGCTGTAGATCAGGGCTTCAGTGTCGAACGCACCTACCATCCCTATGTACCTTTACGAGCTGACGCGAACACTCGGATCACTGCACCAGCAGCCACGTCATTCGCAGCGGGTGACCTAGTTGAGGTGATTATCAAGATCACCACAGCTGAATATCGACAAAACATCGTCATTGATGACCCACTTCCGGCCGGCCTCGAAGCACTGAACACGTTGCTTGACTCAACCTCGCAAGGTGATTCAAGCGGTGAAGATCTTTACGGTATCGACCACACCGAAATTCGTGATGACCGAATATTGATGTTCGCAACCACACTTTCTGCTGGGACAACCGAACTGCGATACATCGCCAGGGCAACAACTGCCGGTGTATTCATGGTCGCCCCAACCCAGGTGGAAGATATGTACCGCTCAGAAATCTTCGGACATAACGCATCGATGCGCTTCACAGTCACACCGTGACACCCGTGACACTTTTGAAAGATGGGCATGTACTGGGTAACAACAGCCCGAAGTGGCGTAAGCGGTTACGCCTCTTCGGCAAGGGCTTGTCTGTGGTTACGTTTGCTGCAGGCATGTGGGTGTGGTTCGGTCCCCTTCCCGACCAGGTGATGACCCCGAAAACTGAGAACGTTCAGGTATTCACCGATCGGCTCGGAAAGCCGCTCGACGGCCTTCGCCCGGCTCAACGCCAGAGTGTCAAGACCGCCGGATTGTCTCGTGGCCCTTCCCTCGCCGCTCGCGCCTCAAGATTGTCGGCAGCGACGATTGCCGCTGAAGATCAACGATTTCGAAGTCATCCGGGTATCGACCCGATTGCCATCAGCCGAGCGTTTCTCGCTGATGTTCGTGCGCTCGACATTGTTCAGGGGGGTTCAACTCTGACGCAGCAACTCGTAAAACTTCGCACAACGAGCGGAACCTCGACATCATCAAAAGCGACCCAGGCGATCTACGCAATCAGAATCGACCGTCGCCTTTCAAAGGATCAGCTTTTATCTGCATACTTAGCGGAAGCCCCATACGGCGGCAGGGTTACAGGGGCCGAAGCTGCCGCAATGCGGTACTTCGGCGTGACAACATCCGCATTGACTTGGTCGCAGGCCGCATATCTCGCCGCCCTTCCGCAACGTCCGACAGCGTTCAATCCGTTACGAAACAAGCGTGCTGCAATCGAACGTCGAAACTGGGTTTTGCGACGCTTGCGCGAAAGTGGAACAATTTCTCGAGCCGAATTCGACGCAGCACTCAGCGAGCCCATCACACTCGTCGAAAGCCAGGCGTCTCCGCTCGCGTTGCACTACATCGACTTTCTTGAATCGCAGTCGACCCTCAGACTGCCGGTCGGGCAACGGAACTACGTTCAGGCTATTGACAACGTAACGGCCGTACGAACAACCCTTGATGGATCACTACAAGCCGATATTGAAGGCATAGCTCATCGAAACCGCGAAGAGTTACGCAGCAAAGATGCGGCGAATGTTTCAATCGTGGTACTCGACAATGCCACCGGAGCGGTGCGGGCATGGGAAGGAAGCGGCAACTACTTCGCCGCCGAGACAGGCGGGATGATTAACGGCCCGTTGGTTCCACGTCAAACCGGTTCAACCGTAAAGCCATTCATATACGCGCTGGCATTTCACAAAGGTATGTCACCCGGCGACCTGGTTGAAGACACACCGCTACGAATGTCGTCGGGTACCGGAACCTTCGCGCCACAAAACTACGATCAGAAGTTCCACGGAATCATTTCGGCACGTGTTGCTTTGGCAAGTTCAATCAATGTGCCAGCAGTAAAGCTTCTTCGTGAGTTAGGGCCCGCAAGTCTGGAGAAAGAATTCAGCGCTCAGTCGATCGAATTGGCCCGACCTGCTAACGAATACGGTTTGTCACTGGCGCTCGGCACCGGTGAGGTTCCACTACTCGATATGACCCGCGCCTACGCCAGTTTTGCTCGTGGGGGGCGGGCACTTGCGGCTTCGTTCGTCGAACCGGCGCTTCCGCAAACTGGGGGAAACCAAGTCGTGGATGAAGTTTCCGCTTTTTTGGTTACCGACGTGTTGGCCGACAACGAAGCACGGTCGCTCTCTTTCGGCCGCAATAGCGTGTTGAAGTTTCCCTTCCCAGTCGCAGCCAAAACTGGTACCTCGCAAGACTTCCACGACAACTGGGTCATTGGATACACCAAGGAATTCACGGTTGGTGTGTGGGTCGGAAACTTTGACCGCACCCCGCTAAAGGGTGCAACGGGCGTCAGCGGTGCAGGGCCAATTTTTCAGTCCGCAATGATTGCAGCCCACGATCGACTCACGCCTGGTTCAGGCAACGATGTTGGTCGTGCAAGCGGCGGCGAGTACGTTTACGGCCCCGCTGCTGCGCTACTCGGTCAAATTCCCAAAGGCCTTACCCGAATTTCGTTTTGCAAAAATGTGCGGTGCTCAAGCGTTCGCGCCGATTGGTCTCGACAGGGCGCAACGGTGTTTGCGGGCACGCAGCGACCTACGTCTGTCGAGACGGTCGGTGTGGAGACAATTGGTGTTGAAAGCGACATAACACTTCGGCTGGTCGAACCATCAGCAGATGCAACGTACATAATCGACGAGACCCGACCTCGCGACATACAACAATTGCCACTGTCCGCGTCTGGCGTTAAGGGTAAACGTATATTCACTGTCGATGGTGTTGCGACCGGTCAGTTTTGGCCACTGGTAGCTGGTCGCCATAAGGCGTGCGTAACCGATAGTGCATCACCAACAAAGCCGGTCTGTCAAGACTTCACGGTTCGATAGCCGACTAACTTCCAAGCAATGACTTTGCAAGCACGAGGGGGTTGCCTGACGCAAGTTTTGCCTGTAGATGGCGCGGTGATTTTCTGAACAGGTCCCACATTACTTTTGCTACGTCAGCAGACGATGCCTCCCCCGAAACGTAGGAGGCTGACAAAGTTGTTTTCAGCGAGAAGAACGCATCAAAGAAGGCTCGGGTTTCGCGCTGATTCATGTCGAGTAACCGAGTGAGGCCATACTGTTCGAGGCGGCGGGCCTTCACCCGATCCTCTGTCCATATAGCTTTCCACCCGGCTGCGGCGGCGACATGCGGACCTCGGTCAAGGGTGGCATCGAGTGCACTTACCAGTCGTTTCGCTGCTCGCAAAGATTGAACGACGGTATACCCGGTGGCGGGGTGAGTCATCGATGCGGCAGCACCGAAACCCACGACCCGTTGCGTGAGATCAGGCATGCCGACTTCGACACGAAATTCGACCAGCTCTTCGGTTTCAACGTCGCCAACCGTGATGCCCATCGAATTCAACCGGGCGTACAGGCGGGTTCGAAGTTCGTCCATTGACAGCGGGATTCTTCGGGCGAGCGACGTCTCTTCAAGCAGCCAGCGATGGTCGGCCAGCGGAAGCGCGTACAGAAACGAGGCGGCCTGGCGATCGGGTCCGCGCCAGTCCATCAGAGTTGCAGTCCCCGGAACAAGTGAAGCGTGCTCGATGCGCGTAACGATTCCATAGGCCGACTGCACCGCCGGCGATGGAATAGGGGCACGCTGAATAAATCTTGACTGCGCACCGGTTGCATCAACCACCAGTTTTGCCACGACAGGCTTTCGCTTCTCCAACCGGAGAGTTGTTGACTGATCGCTGGCCTCAAGATCTTTTACGGCTGCGTCGACCACATCGCAGGTCGCTGAGGCTCGATCCATCAAGGCAGCTATCAGCCGACCATTATCAAAGCGCACATAGCTTCTTCCGGTCAATGCATTTCGGTCGCCGACAACTTGAACCGTAGGCCACCGCTGAGCGACAACGTCTTGACATGGCACCCCGACGAGATGTGCCACGTTTAGATCGAGTTGGTCCTCCCAACCCCCATAGGTATGTGACCAGGGTGTCGTTGGTTCAGGGCCAACCAACACCGTCGATCGTTTAGTGTCGGCGAAAGCGGCAGCTATAGCCCACGCGGCTGGTCCTGATCCGATAATGGCCACGTCAAACATCGCAGCCATCTTTTCACGTTGTTGCTACCTACAACCCCGTGCCAACCCGCGCCAGCCCCGTTCATGGCATCCCATGCCAGGGCATCCCCATGCCAGGGCATCGCTACAGAAAGCCGAGCGCCGGATATGTCTTTCCGAGAGCGGCCGCCGGGTCGATGCCCAGCGTCTGCCCCAATACTGTGGCATACACCGAACGGAAATCGGTGGTGAATTTTAGGTCACCCTGATCGAGGTCGGTCAGGCTCGAAGGTTGGCCATAAAAGCCGCCCTTCACCTGAGGGCCAACAACGATGACTGGGCCAGCGGTACCGTGATCGGTGCCGTTTGAACCGTTCGCGATCACCCTTCGCCCAAACTCAGAATAGATTACCAGCGTTACTTTTTGACCGTTCGGATGTTTCGAGACCTCGTCATAGAAGGTGGCGACAGCCTGATCTACATAACCTAGTAAGCGTGCATGCTGATCTCGTTCGGCTGCATGGGTATCGAACCCGCCAAGCGCAACCCCGTACACACGAGTTGGCGCACCGGCACGAATGAGTAGCGATACTTCCTGTAGATCGCGGGTAAGCCCGGCAACGTACTCGCCGCCAGCAGCCCCACCGCCTTCGAGGTTCGTACTTCCGCCTCCACCGGTTGCTTGCGACGCATTCAAAATCGGGGCGAAAGTGGTTTTCGTTCGAACCAGATCGGCATTCGAAGCGGCGATACGGGCGCCGAGTGGCCCGAGGGTTTGGTTGGCCGAACCTCTTCCAAGTTCGGTAAGTGTTGCCTCACCTACCGCACCACCAGGCAGCGTCAGTTTTCCAGGATTCAAGGCCGCCCCCGACCCCTTCGTTCCGGCCATGAATCGAGGGAGCGACGTACCGAGGTTCACCATACGTAGTGGGTCGGGGCCGGTCGCATCGTGCCAACGCCCGAGCCAACCCGTGTTCGTGAATTCTTCTGGACGAGCGGTTTGCCAGATGTCCATCGAACGAAAATGGCTGCGGTTCGGGTTCGGGTAACCAACACCTTGAACAATTGCGACCTTGCGCTGATCCCACAGACCCTTCACCCGCTTCAGCGACCCGTTCAGAGCAAACGACGAATCAAGCGCCAAGATGTCAGTGTCTCGCAACGCCAATTCAGCCCGACCCGATAGGTAGGCCGAATCTGAATACGGAACCACGGTGTTCAATCCGTCGTTACCGCCGTACAGGGTGAGCATTACCAAAATGCCGTCACCGTTGGCAGAAGCTGCTGCACTTGCCGAAGTCGCCGCACTTGCAGACGTGGTCGTGCGTTGGGCGGTTTTCGCACCAGCGGCCGGGGCCCCGATCGCCGAACCAATCACGGGGACCGAAGCAGCGGCAGCCGAAGTAAGGCCAAGGGCTCGCATAAATGATCGACGGCTAATGCCGGGGGCCATCATGTCTTCGGGTTCGTGGTGTTGGGAAATAGTCATTTCATTCACTCGATTCAGTTCAAGACGTATTCGGGGCTGGCCAGGGCCGCTGCAAGTTGTTGACGTGGGTTCGAAGCCGCCTTGATGGCGTTCGCTGTCGAGTTTGACCACCCGTCGATGGCCAACTTCTTCGCGATCACGTCGAGTCGTTGTGTAGCGTTCGCACCCGTCAACCAGGAAAGGTCGGCGTTACCGGCGATCGCCAGGGCAATCTGCAAACGCGCTAAGGCGGTCGCAGTTGAGATCCAATAGCCGTTATCAGGCCAACCCCCAACACTCGGTGGCGCAAACAATTCTTGATTCAGCCTCGCGCATGATTGAACAAGGTTCGGTTTCATTAAAGTAAGCGAACTTGGCTTTATGCCAAGTTGGCGACAAATCCCAACAATCCATTCGACGGGTTGTTTCACTAACCCCTGACGCGCTTCAGTCGTTTGAAACGCCGGGTGAAGAAAGATTGCCTTGTGAAGTTTGGCAATATCAAAATCACGCACAAAGCCTGCGCTGAGTTCAACAATTGCCGGATGGTCGCCGGGCGCAGGAAACGCGAAAAAGCGCCACATCTTGGTGGTGATGAATTTCGCTGCCGCCGCAGAGTTCGACAGCATCGAAATGACCTGTTCGCCGGTAAACGCTCCGGTTTGTCCGAGAAGTGTTTTGGAGCCAACATCGGCCAGTTTCAGCTTGACATCAAAGCCACCGGTCGGGCTGAACCGCCAACCGGCAAACGAACGGGCCGCCTCACGCACATCGGCATCGGTGTAGTTGCCGATGCCGATGGTGAAAAGTTCCATAAGTTCGCGACCGAAATTCTCGTTCGGTTTGCGGTTTGTGTTCTTGTTCGAGTCAAGCCACACCATCATCGCCCCGTCTTTAGCGACAGCCTGAACAAGGTCTTCGAATCGGCCAGATCCGAGACGGCGAAGGGTTTTGTTTTGTTCAAACATCAAAATGGCCGTGTCGACCTTTTCGATCGACGTGGCGAAGTGATCATGCCAAAACAGGGTCAGCTTCTCGGTGGCTGACCGATCAGAAACCACCATTTTCTCAAGCCACCATTCGATGGTGTTACGGCGCTGCTCTTGACGAATCTTGTTACGGGCTTTGCGTTCTTCGACCGTTTCCACGGCCGCATACGTTGAGTAGTCGACAGCGGGGTCAGGGACGCTGACCGCATCTGTTTTCGCCGGGTCAAGGAGGAGCTCGACCGTTGCTGCGTATCCCCGAGCCGCACCATCGGCCACTTCGGCCTGAGTCGCCGAGAAACCGGCCCGGCGATAGAGGTGGGCGATCTGAGAACTGAGCGCATCGGTCATGCTCTGATTTTCGAAAACTCATGTGATGAACAAATGAGGAGGTGATGACCGTCTCACCAAGACACTTCAGCCTCCCCGGCAGGCGTTTCTTACAGAAGCCGAACCGGAACTTCAACGAAACGGGATCGAAGCCACTCACCCAAACCCTTGGCCTGCGGGTCGAATCGACTCGATGCAGCCACTCCTTCTTCCAGTAAACCTACGATCACAAAGTTGACAGCCAACATGTTGGGTAGCTCGTACCGATTCACGACGAGGTCGACTGTTTCCGGAAGAAGTTCCTTCAGCTTCGACACCGTAAGCACAGATACCATCCAGTCGTAGGCATCGTTGCTACGTACCCAAAGGCCAACGTTTGCATTTCCACCCTTGTCACCCGAGCGTGCCCCGGCAACACGCCCAAGCGGAGCCCGTTGCGTCACGCCCGATGCGAAACCTGAATCGAGTGGTCGACCGCCGACCGACATCACCGGGAGAGTGACCAGTCGACCAGGCGATTCAATATTCCAGGTCCGCCCCTCAAATGTCACCAACTCGGTTACCGCATCTCGAGGTATCAAGGTCGGCCAATACACACCATACGGTTCGGCAACAGAGGGTCCACCCACCCCGAACATCCCCGGATAGCTGGCAAGCGCCATTTCTATGGCCACATTTGAAAACGCTCGACCAACCTTTCGCTCATCGGGGTCTTTCACCGTAAATCGCAATAACGCAGTGGCCGCTTCGTTTGAGTCAGAATCGGGATGGTCGGTTCGCACTAACCGAACTTGGCTGTGCTCAAACGATGCACGTCCACCCGGAATTTGCGCCCAGAACGACCGCTCAATGAGCGCAGCCTTTTCTTCGATGTCGAGACCGGTGATACAAAACGTGAACCGGTTTCGAAACCCACCATCGAAGTTGATGGCGACCTTGAGCGACTCTGGTGCCGGTTCGCCTTTCACGCCACTGATCAACACTCGATCAGGGCCTTCTTGGGAAAGTTGGATCGTGTCGAACCGGGCAACCACATCAGGGTTCGCATACCGTGGGCTGCCAATTTCGTAGAGCACCTGCGCTGTCACGGTTCCAACGGTCACCGCACCTCCGGTGCCTTCGTGTTTCGTGATGATCGAACTTCCGTCGGCTGCGATTTCAGCGATTGGGAAACCCGGCCGCTCAAGCCCCGGGATTTCTTGAAAAAACGAGTAGTTACCGCCCGTGGCCTGGCAACCGCATTCGATGACGTGACCGGCAACAACGGCGCCGGCGAGCTCATCCCAGTCGTCACGGGCCCAACCGTGGAACCAGGCCGCTGGGCCAACCACAACGGCAGCATCGGTCACCCGCCCAGCGATCACAATATCGGCACCTTCGCCAAGAGCCTCGGCTATTCCCCAGCCCCCGAGGTAGGCGTTGGCCGACACGATTTTTTGTGCGCCAAGTTCGATCCCGGTATCTAGGTTTTCGAACGGAATACCCGATGCGCGCATATCACCGAAGCGATCGAAGAGGTTATCGCCCGCAACGTAGGCAATTCGCGGATTAAGCCCGAGTTTGCTGGCCACTTGCTGCACTGCATCTGCACACCCGGCTGGGTCGAGCCCACCGGCGTTGGCGACGACCTTTATGCCTCGTTCCAGGCACATACCCATCACCTGTTCCATTTGAGTCACGAAGGTTCTTGCAAAGCCAGGGCCCCCCTTTGACTGCGTTTTGGCCAAGATCAGCATGGTGAGTTCAGCCAGCCAGTCACCGGTGAGTACATCGATCGGGCCCCCCTCAACCATTTCTTTCGCTGCACTCAACCGATCCCCATAGAACCCGCTGCAGTTCGCTATGCGAACAGATCGGGTTGGCGCTATGCGAACAGATCGGCTGGGCGCTATGCGAACAGATCGGGTTGGTTCGCTCACGATGACCTAGTCCAAACCGGGGCGGCAGTGTGAAGTTCTGGCGGACCAGCCAACAGTGCCTCAACTTGACGAGCATACGACTGGTATTCGGCCGATTTCAAAAAGTCGGTGGCAGCCTGGGCGGTTCGGTAACACTGAACGACGCGGATGACGTCACAGTCTTCGACATCGAATGTGTACATATAACTGAGATGGTCGGCGTTTTCGGCAATTGCTGGGCGCAGCACACGATCCCACAACGCAAATACCTCTTGGCGTTTACCGGGGAGGGTTCGGTGCGTCAGAAAGATCGTCGATGCCGGGTCACGAAGGGTTCGACCACCCGCTCGCACCATGGCAACCCACAGATCGTCACCGGTCAGCTCAACACCTAGCTCAGCCCACATCGGCACGAGTGCCATGACGACTTCCTCGCTTGGGCGATACGTTCCGCCAGCGGCCTGCTCAATGTCGAGATGGTGCAGCACCACGTCGTGTAGCAAAAACAGATTTAGAAGGCCAACTCGCTGCGGCCCGAATTGATGACCAACGAGTTGTTCGTCATCGGTGGCTTCCGCTAGCCAGGTGTCGACCAGTGACCGAACACGGCTGAAAGCATTCCCCGAGAACTCAGCGACCGCTCGAAGGTTTTCACTGCCGAGTTCAACCCGATCGAAGGGGGCCGAGAGGTCGCCGGCAAGGGCCCGGCGATGCATATCAACAAAACGTTCCGCAGTGGCGGCCACATGACGCACGATGTCAAAAACCGACCACGGTGAGCAGGTGGTAACGAGATCGGCCCGCCCAGGGATGATTGCCGCTCGAACAAAGTCAGAGGTTTCATGAGCAAGCAAAACCCGAATCGACGTCGTCATTTGTTAAGCATCGCAGACGAACACCGCGGTTGCGAGACAGGACTACCGTTAGGGTATGCCTCCGCCGCTGCCACTCAAGTTTGTTAGCTCAGCGACGAGCTACACCGACCTTCCGCCCAGCCGGGCCGAGGTTGCGATGGTCGGTCGATCAAACGTGGGCAAGTCATCATTGATCAACGCTTTGGCCAACCGAAAGCAGCTGGCTCACGTGTCGAATACGCCTGGGCGTACCCAGCTACTCAACATTTTCGAGCAGCCAAACGGGCCAACCGTGGTTGATCTTCCCGGGTACGGCTATGCGAAGGTTCCGCATGCGTTACACGACACCTGGCAAGCGATGATCGAAGACTATTTGCTTGAACGCGAGTCGTTACAACTTGTATGCATACTGATTGATGGTGAGATCGGCCCAACAAAGCTCGATATTGGCATGTTGGAATGGGCTCGCAACTACGAACTTCCCATACAAATCGTTGCAACGAAACACGACAAGGTTGGCGGCTCACGTATCGGTCATCGCAAGGAAGAACTTGCTGCAAAATGCGGGGTCGAAATGAGCGATGTGTGTTGGGTAAGTTCGGAAAAAGGCACCGGAATCGACGACCTCAGAATGATCCTTCACCGCGTCGGAAAATAGTGACTCGCTTGTCGCGGCTAGCCCCAGAGGGCGCAAATTGGTATAGCCCAAACTCGTTCATCCAATTGCCGAACGAACCGGCCGGTGTAAAATAGGACACCCGCTCGGAAGGTGGCCGCATCGCATTGGTCACGTAGCCAGATGAGGTGTCTGGCATCGCTTCGGTCAACTGTTGTTCCCGCCTTCACTTCGATCGCGACAAGCGCACCATCTTTGCGCTCAAGGATGAGATCGATTTCTCGGCGCCCGTCTTGTCGAACGTGGAACATCGTGACGGGAAGTTTGCCAAGCGATAACTCAGGTCGAATTTGCGAAGCAACAAACGTATCGATTATTCGCCCAAGAAGGTCGGCGCTTCGTACAATCGATCGGCGATCAAGACCGATTAACGAACCAACTAGAGCGGGGTCGCAGAGGTAGCGTTTTTTCGTGGAGCTGACTCGACTCAATCGGTTCGACGTCCAAGCCGGGACTTGCTCAGTGATGAAAAGTCGTTCTAGCAACCCGTCGAATCGATTTGCGGTTTCGCGATCAATTGATGCTGCGGTGATGAGCGACTGCAAGCTAGGGGTGCCAGCGGTGTTTGCTGCCACGGCTGCAAGGTAGCGACGAAGGGTGAGCGGATTCCGAACAGCTCCGACCAACTCGATGTCTCTTCCAACTAAGTGGTCTATGTACGAGTCGATCCACGCGAGGCGGGTCCGTTCACTTTTCCGGTTCCGAGCTTCTGGAAAGCCGGACGCCAATGCCATGTCGACGTACTCATTGGCATCGGGACAATGCTCAGGAAGCAAAAGACTTCCATCAAACGATTCGTCTGCAAGTAGATCGAAGAAGGTCTCGTTTCGTTTTGCGATGCTCTTGTTAATTTCACGTTGGGTAAGACCCCACATGGCGACTCTGATGAAACGTCCGGTTCCTGGCCATGCGCCACCAGAAAGAGTGTCGGTCGCCGAACCGGTGAAAAGAAATCGGCCGGGCAACGGGTTAGCGTCAATAAGGCGTTTCGCGGCGCTCAGACTGTTCGGGGCGGTTTGCCATTCATCGACTAAAATCGGTGGTTCCGCATCAGCAAGGACGGCATCTGGGTTCTGCGAGACGGTGGCGCGGGTGTCGTCTTGATCGAGGCGAAACACAGAATTTGCCAGACGTAACGCGGAAGTCGTCTTTCCGCACCCTCTCGGTCCAACCAACATGACCCCCGGGGCGTCAGCGACCAGTTCGGCAAGCCACGGATCTAGAAGTCGGTCGAGATATTCGGGCACACAAAAGGCTACCCCTAATTTCACGCAGCTTCAAACCCTACTTTTACGCAGCTCAAAACCCCACTTTTACGCAGGAATCGCAGGCCCACCGACTGCTACACCAGGTCGAGAAACAGTTCGACGGTGACGTGGAATGTTGGGATCTTCGACCAGTCTTTTTCGACCGACTCGCCTGAGCCCATTGCGATTTCGTAATAGAAACCCTCTTCGTTGCGAAAGACACCCAACCGTGAAGTCGACCCTTCAACGGGGCGCGGTTCCCAACCGCAACACACGAACGCAAGTGGGGCCATCGAGTATGTATCAATAAGGAATTTCTCGACCGGTTTGGCGTTGGCCCCGGCTACGGAATACCGGTACTCAAGCGTGTCGATTTGGGCGTTTGTGCCGTCGCTGCAACCAAGAAAAAACAGGTTTTCAGGCTTCTTTTTCCAGGTCGACAACACGTCAGTACATGGCGGTTTGGTGAGGGGCACCTTGTCTTCGAAAAACAACTCGGAAACCGGTGTAACTGCCCGTTGACTTGCGACAGCGCGTTCTGACGGATCTGATGCGGAACAGCTAACCAGCCCGAGGACAAGAAAAACGAACGGAACAATCCGGAGTGCCTGCATAACGACCCAAGTGTAAGCAACCGAGGCAAGGCCTGAGGCCCACATCGTCGAGACAGGAACACAGTAACCAAGAGGGCTATCACGGCAGCAGCGAAAGCCCCTGGACCCTGAGATCTTCACCGTTCCCAGCGGATTGTAGTCACCTATTCTAATTGGTGCTGCAGACCGAAAAACTATCATCGCCCCGTTTCAGCCCACGCACGAAAGCCAAAGTAAAAGAACAAAGCAAGTGGCACACAAACGACCATCAACGCTGCGAGCACATCCCTAAGCTTCACGTTTTTACGAGTCATTGAAATCCCACGAGAGCTGAGAAGTTGTAGGGCTGAGCCAAACCCTCAAACGATGATCCGGCTCCCATCGGGAAAGGGTCGACCTGGGGAAACACTTTCTCCGCGTGGGGACACCAGGACTTTCCATCATCAAGCCGATCGGCAATCACCGCTCGCTACTGCGAGAGTCGATCCGTTGACGAATAGCGAGCCCAGTTCCGCAAACCATGGATTGCCGAGGTCCTTTGAAGCAAATTCGCCCTTAGGAAGACCCGACGTATAGGCCACAACTTTCCTTCGACTCTCGGAATCGAGAACGACCAACACATAGGCAAAGCCGGTCGCGGAGGATCCCGAATACGGAGTGGGCGAGCATCGAACAGGTAGGCCAGAAACATTGATCTTTCCCTTCAATGACTCGGCGAGCAAACGAATGTCCTTACCCGCATCAACCGTGGGCCAAAGTCGTTTTGGACCACGACCAAACCCAGCAACAAACGCTATGGAAAAGGCAACAGCCAGCAGGGTAACTAAGACCACCGCCACTCGGTCGCCAAGGAGAAACGTAATCTCGCCAACCAATAAAACCCGCGGATGCCACCGAAGTAGAGCCACACCGTCAACCCCTTCCGGCGGGTTTCGCTCTGAGTGCCTACGGCACCGACCCTCGGGGAACTACCCACTCCAAACGCTGGTGAGTAATCGACGCTATGTCCCAGATTCTCATGAGTTCAAATCAACCAAAGCATCTCAAGTTCGATCATTAAGCGCGTTGCGAAACTTGGGAGGTCGCCATCGCCATGACCAGAGTGCTACCTCAGCCATGCCGCAGCCATGATCACAGGATCAAGAAGGTCGGGTACCCCGACGGCCAATCGATCAATCTCCGCGTTTCGAGCCGCCTGAACAACCACCGCTCGCACCGCCCGGTTCACCGTCTCTTCTGCGGTTGTTGTTTTCAAGAGTTTTTGCGCCATCGCCAGACCCTCTTCGTCGATATCGATCAGCATCTTCATGAAATTATGAACGCTGCTTTTCGATTTTGTCGAGTGCTTTCGCCAGTGCCTTCTCGAAAGCTTTCTCTACCTCTTCAACCGTTGCGACATCGGCAAGGCCCAAACGGATCGACGCCAATTCGCGCGTGATGTATTCGGCATCAGCCTGAGTGCGAGACGCAACCCCACGGTCACGTTCATTTTGGCGGCGATCACGCAATTCCTGGCGGTTCTGCGCCAACAAAATCAACGGGGCCGCATAGGCAGCCTGCAACGACAAAATCAGCGTCAGGAACGCAAATGGAAACTTCTCGACCCGAAACCGCTCTGGCGCGAACGCGTTATGAATAATCCATAACGCAATGAAAATCGACTGGTACACGAGGAATCGTGCGGTTCCAATAAACCGTGCAATACCCTCAGAGAAGCGGCCAAACGCCTCGGGGTCATAGTGAATACCAAGGTTCAAACCCCGGCGACGAGGGGCACTCAAATCGGCACGGCCACGAGTAATGGTCGCACTTCGACCCTCTTTACGCGCCCCCTTCACCAAACGTCGTGGCGCCTCAACCTCTGGCTTTCGACGAAGTTTTCGCAAGGAGATCATTTCCGCCTCCAACCCTCAGGCAACAGGTGGTCGAGCACGTCGTCAACAGACACCGCCCCCAACAATCGTCCCTGAACATCGGTTACCGGAACCGCGACCACGTCGTACTGGGCCAATCGGCGGGCCAATTCAGCCATGGGAAGGTCCGGCCCCACGGGCTCTGGAACCTCATCAAGACATCGACTCAACGGTGTGGCAGGCGGCTCTCGAAGAAGACGTTGAAACCCAACGGGGCCCAAGTATCGGCCAGTCGGGGTATCAAGCGGAGGCTCACACACAAACACGTGAGACGCCTCGGCGGCAGGAAGATCGGGGTCGCGGATGTGGGCCAACGCTTCAGCAACCGTTGCGGTTGGCCCAAGAATCAGCGGATACGGATTCATCAACCCACCCGCCGACTCGGGCGAATACTGAACGAGGCGACGCAACACGTCGGCATCGGTCGGGTCCATTGCCGCCAATACCTCTTCGCGTTCTTCAACCGGCATCTCGCCAAGAAGGTCGGCCGCGTCGTCAGCTTCCATTTCTTCAAGCACATCGGCAGCCCTCTCAACGTCAAGCGACTCCAGCAACAACACCCCCTCATCATCAGGAAGCTCTTCGAGTAGCTCGGCCAGTTCCTCATCGCCAAGTGCGTCGGCAACCGCAGCCCGATCGGCATTAGTCATCGTTGACACGTGAGTTGCCGCATCAGCAGCATGCATCTCGCGCAACTCAGAGATATGCATAGCTACGGTTCCGCTTGGAAAAAACGGAACCAACACATCGGCGTTTGTTAAACGGCCCGTGCGGCGACGGCGCAAGATACCGCTCGACACCAGCGACACCCCGGCCACTTCCCACTGCCGAGCCTGCCCCGCCACGATTCGGATCGCAACGTCGTTGATGATTTCGCGATTAGTCGGCTGATCAAACAGGTCGCGCCGACACATCAACTCACCGGTACGAAGCTTGAACCGGCGAAGATCAACCGTTCCGACTAACAACCGCGCCCCGGTGATATCGAGTTCAGAAACCCGGTTTGAACCAACGAAAATTTGGCGACGCTGCACTTCCGCCACGAACCCCACAACTGGCGGAGGCGAATCAACCGCCGGATGCCCCAGGATGACATCGACCAGCCTTCCGACCACTGAACCATCTGGGTCAGAAAGAGGAAGGCCCACAATTCGGGAAACAAACACCGGGGCCGTATTCATTCGTCGCCTCCGCCCGTGTGCATGCACCCAACGTAGTACGCCGCCGGGCCGAGGTAAGGTCCCTTTGCCAGCATCTCGCAGCCGTTTCTTCACTTGCGTCAGTCGTTACTGACACAACTGCAGAAACCAGGTTCGCCTCACATGTCACTTCATTCGACCAGAGGAGCACCTGATGCAAACCCTCGCCCTAGATCGCCTCATCGCAGAACTAGCCGCCACGTACGACGGCCTTATTCCGACCGCTCAGTTGTACAACGCCGGGCACTGCCGCGAGGCGGTGCACGCTCGAGTCGCTATCGACTCCCTCAGCCATGTCAGACGGGGGGTACGTGCACTGTCGAATGTCTCACTGACGCCGCAACGCCAAGCGTTAGCCGCTGTACTCGTCACCGAGGATGCATGGGTTTCGCACACCTCTGCGCTCGCCATCCACGGGGCCACGTTACGAACCCAATCCCAACGAGCCGAGATCTCGTGCACCCGACAAATTCGCCTCGCAAACATCCGCACCCATCAGGTGGCCGGCCCCGGATTATCGAACCTTGGACGGCACTTCGACATCGCAATCTCGCGACCCTGGCAGGCGATCATCGAAAGCGCATCGGTTCTCTCGGAAGATGAACTAGCTGTCGCTGCCGATTCTCTGATTCACACAAAGCTGACGTCGCTCAATCGACTTCAACGTGCCCACAACGAAAATGGCTGGTATCGGGGTCGAAGGATGATCGATCGAATTCTTGATGATCGACTCAATGGACAAGGTCTTGTTCGCAGCTTCCTTGAGCAAGATCTCAGCAACGTCCTGCGAAAGCACGGGCTTCCAACACCCATCCGGAATTACCGCATAACCCTGCGCACTGGGAAACGCCGTGAGATCGATGTGGCCTGGCCGCAATTCCGAATAGGCCTTGAGGCGCAAAGCTGGCAATTCCATTCAAACCCTTCCGACTGGGGTCGCACGATGGTTCGAGATCGGGAACTGAGCGCCAACGGTTGGGTCATTCTTCCGGTAGTGGTTGCCGATACCCGCAACGCATCGTCGCTACTCGAAGTGCTCGCCGAGGTGCTCGTTTCTGCAGTTGCGTAAGCGCAAGCTGACACAACTGCAGAAACCACCCCGCGCCATTAGGGTTGAGAGATGAACAGCCCTATCGCCAGTTTCAGTTTGGTCGCACTCGACTGCCCAAACCCCCAAGAGCTCGCCTTGTTCTATGCCGCCATCTGCGGTGGCACAATCAAAGACCAAGACGAGGACGACTGGGTTGTGCTGCAGAGCGAGGTTGGCGCGTCGATTGCATTCCAACAGGTCAACGATTACCACGCCCCAATCTGGCCCGGCCAAGAACGTCCCCAACAAGCCCACCTCGACTTTGATGTTGTCGACCTCGATGTGGCGGAAGCGGCGATTATGGCCATCGGAGCACGATCAGCGGGCCCATCGAATGACCCGCATTTTCGGGTTTACCTTGACCCCGCAGGTCACCCGTTCTGCCTGGTACTCGTTCGCTAGGCTCGAAATGTACTAAGCACCAATACCATCAAGCAAGGTTGCCGCCCGAATGGCTAACCCATCAACTCGGGCTGCACCACCTGCGATGTCGAATCCTGACCCATCACCCATCACACCAGCCATGTACCGGGACAAGACGCCCTCGGCAATCGAGGCTAAGCGCCAACACGAAAACGCCTCGTAATACGAAATCTCTGCCGTGTCGCGACCGGTCGCAGCAGAATACCGAGCAACCATGTCAGCGCGAGACGGAAATCCCGTCTGTCCGGACGGGTCGTTTTCGGCTACTCGCACGGCGTCTGGCCCCGGATCACTCCAGTACACCAACAGATATCCAACATCGGCAAGCACATCACCAAGGGTGCAGAGTTCCCAATCAAGAACTGCGCGCACTTCACCGCACGTTCGGTCAACCAAACAGTTGCCCAGCCGATAGTCGCCGTGAACAATTCCGGCAGCGCGCTGCTCGGGCTGAGCCGAGACCAACCGGCGATTCACTTCATCCATCAACGGTTGCTCGCGAGTCTTCGACTGGTCCCACTGCATTTGCCACCGACGCAACTGGCGGGCAAGGAAACCATCGCGCTTAGCAAGGTCACCCAAACCAACCTCATCAGGATCAATGCTGTGCAAAGCAACCAACGTATCGATGAGATCGTGTGAGGCGCGCTCACGGGCATCAATGCTCAACAAGGCGCCGGCCGCAGGAGAATCGAGAACTACCCCCTCGACAAGATCCATAACGTAGAACGGTGCACCATTAACCGAATCATCAGTACACACACCAATCACAGGGGCAACAGGAACCGCAGAACCAGCAAGCGCACGTATGATTTTGTACTCGCGTGCCACATCGTGAGCGGTGGCCAAAACGTTTCCAAGAGGTGGTCGGCGCAACACGTACATTCGGTCGTCCCTCGCCGATACCCGATACGTCAGGTTCGACTTTCCTCCGGTAATCATGTCAAACGAAAACGGCCCAGCAAGACCCTGCCCGGCGAGCCAGGTTGAAACGTTAACAACATCAATTCCAGGAACAGTCTGTGCAGCCACCAGCAGAACATAGGTGACACACGGTCAGATGGTAAATATCAGGGGTGAGTTTCTTCGAATCGTTGCAAAAGCCCAACTGGATACCGCCCAATTGGGCCTTTCCCCTGGCCTGGTTCAGCCTGTGGGCACTTCAGGCGGTGGCATTGTTGCGCCTCACCCAATCATCGAAGCATGCATCGAAAGCGGCAATCGGCCTCGTCGTCGCACAATTCGTTACATCGATTATGTGGCAAGCAGTCATATTCGGGCCGGGTCGGCTTCACCTTTCGGCCTGGTGGCTGAGCGGGGTGCTTGTACTCGTCATCGCCACCACGATTGCGTGCTTCACAGTCGACAGACTCGCCGGCGCGCTGTTCGTTCCGACATGCGTTTCGGTGGGCATTGCTACCGCACTCGCCTGGTCTCTCTACCGGCTCAATCCGTTGGCGTAGGCACCTAACTAAACCGGCATGCAAATCGGCCGTCTTCAGCCACCACCCGAACACTTAGTCCGAAGGCCTCAGACACAAGTTCTGATGTCAGCACATCACCAATTAGGCCCTGAGCTACCTGACAACCCGCCCTCAACAGCAATGCATGGGTAAACGCCGGCGGGATCTCTTCAACATGGTGAGTCACGAGAACAATCGGTGCAGTCGCCGGATTCGCGGCCAACGTGGCGAGTCTGCTCACGAATCGTTCACGGGCCCCAAGGTCAAGCCCTGCGGCCGGTTCGTCGAGAACGAGGAGTTCCGAATTTCCCATCAGGGTTCGAGCCAACTGCACCTGCTGACGCTCACCTTCACTCAAAATGCCAAACGGACGGTCACCCAAATAGCCAAACCCGGCTTCGTCAAGCAGCAACTGCGCACGGTGGCGATCGTCCGCCGAATACTCGTGCCACCAAGGTTCAAGCGCGGCATGAATCGCCGTCATCACAATGTCACGCGCGCATATTTCTGGTCGGAACATGTTCGCAAACGCCGCACTCACCACACCGATGCGTTGGCGATGGCGACGCCAATCAACGCCCTGCCCAAGACGAGCACCCAACAGGGCAACGTCACCACTCGATGCATGGTTCCACCCGGTAATGACCTGCACCAACGTCGACTTTCCGCACCCATTCGGCCCGAGTACAACCCAGCGTTCCCCGGCAGCAACCGTCAACGACAACTCTCGCAACGCCCAGTTCTCACCGTCATGAGAAATCGAAACCCGCGACAAACTGACCGCAGGAACATCACTAGCAACCGAAGAAGAACTCACTCTGGCAGGCTACGTGGCAGGCTGGGGCGTATGCACCTGATGTGGACCCTTCCCGATGCAATCGGCCCAGTCATTTCTGCCTGGGTGACGCTCGAGGTTGCCGTGCCACCAACGATCGACGAACTGTACTTTTGGGCGCTCCAAGCCTCCTTCACCGATGATGACGGGGCCGACTTCGGTGCTGCGCACACCGGGCTGCAATGGAACCCCGGCCACCCCGGTGGACGAGCAGTGAACTGGGGAGGGTACCCGCCAAAGCACCAGAATTGGAAAAAGGTGTTCGGAGGGACCGAACCAACCCTTCCAACGGTCAACAACGACCCGAACACCAGAACATTCGGATGGCAGCCCCGACGCCCCTACCGGCTCAGCATTTCGCCATCACCCGAACGTGGCTGGCGGGCAAGCGTTACCGACCTCGCGACCAATACCACGACAGTCATTCGTGACCTCTGGGCAGACGGTAATCAATTGCGAAGCGTATGCGTTTGGACCGAATGGTTTTGTGACTGCGAAGCCCCATCAGTCACCGCAACGTGGACCGGTTTTCGGGTTCGAACCGCCGACGGACACGAACATGTTCCGACCCAACTATTCGTCAACCATCCCAATGAAAACTGTCAAAACGTGGGTCACCGAATCGACGCAACCGAACCCGAACTCGTTATCTCGCAACTGATGAACACCACCCGCACGATTCCTCATGGCACCACGCTACCCGTGCGCAATCTCGGTTGGAATACGGGTACCAATATCTCGTAAGTTCATAGATGAATGACTTACCTTTTTGACACAGACACCACCGGCCCTCAACTTGGCGACTCTTGGAACATCGGCACCATCCCCAATGGCGGGTACGTGATGGCAGCATCGGCACGGGCCCTTCGGACAGGGGCCGAACGGGATGGGTCACCCCATCCGCACCCCGTGACCGTCACGACGCACTACCTTCGCCCGACGCAGCCGGGTCAGTTCGATCACACCACAGAGTTGCTGCGCACCGGTCGAACCTTCAGTACTGCCCAGGGCGGCTTATGGCAAGAAGGAAAGCTACGTGTGCATACGTTAGCGACTTTCGGTGATTTGTTAACCACCGGATTCACCAATGAACTGGGTACACCGCCAGATTTGCCGCCACCCGAGGAATGCATTGGTCGGGGCGAGGTTGGCGGGTCGTTATCCGATCAACCGCTGAGCAGTATTGGGCTCGTGACCGATGTGCGGATGCATCCCGATACTGGCTGGATACGTGGCGAACCAACTGGCACACCGACCATGACCGGTTGGATACGGTTCACCGATGGCCGACCAATCGACCCGTGGGGGTTGTTGTTCTTCCCAGACGCGTTTCCCCCAACAGTGTTTGAGCTTTTCCGCGACCGGGCGTGGGTACCTACCATAGAGATGACGGTCCACGTTCGAGCCAACCCTGTACCCGGCTGGATTCGCGCCTCGTTTGTTACCAAACACATCATTAACGGACGCTTCGAAGAGCATGGCGAACTGTGGGACGAAGCTGGCAACCTAGTCGCCGAAAGCCGCCAACTCGCGATGATGCTGACCTAAGCGACCGGAAAATTTCATCAAGTTTGTGGTGCTGCCTGTGTAGTTGAATAGTGCGATGCGGTCAAGAGTTCGAATAGTGGCGGTAACAATTGGCGTAGCGCTGTTTGCAGTACAAGTTCAAGCAAGCGGCGGTACGTCGAAACTATCGACTCAAACAAAACGGTTGTCAAAATCGTCGAAAGTCAAAAGCCAGCAGGTACCAGCACAAGTACAGTCGCCCGCCCCCAACCCTCCAAGCTCGCCCTTACCGTCAACCTCGAGTGAAACGACAACCGCAACGTCCACCGCAGCAGTGCCAACTTCGCTCGGTCGCCGGGTCAGTGAAGTGGTCGCTCAAGCGCAATCATCGCGGAACTCAACTGCAACAGCTCTTGACCCAAAACTTCTAGAGCTGGCCGGCGACTCAACTGCCTACGTCGATGGCCGAGGCGAAATTTTCTTCGTCGAAGCTGCGCCCGGTCCGGAAACACTGATCGATTCCGAAGCCTTACCTGTGGCTACCGAACCAGTGGCACTAGAGGGTTCAACCATTCCAACTGGGTCAGTGTTCGAATTGAACAGTCGACCGGGCAGCACTAAAACCATCTACATCGACTTTGACGGCGAAACAGTGGCGAACACCTTTTGGAACCGGGACCCATATTTCTCAGTCACGATGCCACCGTTTAGTCGCGATGCTGACCCCGCCTTCGGTGCTACTGACTTGGCAGTGGTTCGAGACGTATGGCTAGCTGTCGCAGAAGACTTCGCCCCGTTCGATGTCAACGTCACCACCCAACGACCCGGCCCCGATGCATTCTTCAAGAGTTCGCCGTCAGACCCCACATACGGCGTCATGGCTGTAGTCACTACGGGTAACAAGTCTTGGCTTTGTGGCAGCTGTGGCGGCGTTGCGTATCTCGATGTATTTTCTGACGGGCCGTATTTCGGACCCGCATGGGCTTTGCCAAGTGCCAGCACGTCGACTCGCTACATCGCATCCACCGTTTCGCACGAGGTTGGCCACAACCTTGCGCTGCAACATGACGGTGGTACCGCTAACCCCGACTATTACAGCGGGCATGGTGTCTGGGGTCCGATTATGGGCGCTAGTTCGCGCCAATATACCCAGTGGTCAAAAGGTGAGTACTCGGGTGCCAACAACGCATATACCGGCCCCAATACGGGCCAGGACGATATTGCGATCGTAGGCGCGCAGACAGGTTTCGTTCCTGATGAAAACAACTCGTTTGCTAGCGCTACCCTTCTCCCTTCGACCGGCGCTTTTACAACCGATCAAGTCATCGGGTTCGTTGGTGACACCGACTTCTACGCCTTTGATGTCACCCAGGGATACGCACGAATAGACCTTGAGAGATCAGCAGTAGATCCGAACCTCTCAGCCATCGCAACGCTATACAACCCCTCCGGGGTGGCTCTTGCTTCAACCCAAATCGTCAACTCGGGTTCGTTGCGACTTGACCAATCGCTCCTTCCGCCCGGCCGTTATTACGTGGGGGTAGCCGGTGGGTCGTATTTAAGCCCCCTCGATGGATTCTCTAGTTACGACAGCCTCGGCTACTTCCGTATCGCCGCCAGAGTTATTCCGCCGCCCTACCCGCCAATCGGTATAACGGTGACACCGACCGGTGATCGCACCATGGTTGCTTCATGGGCCAACATTCCATACAGCGCGTATACCTATTCAGTTCAGTTGTGCAGCACGACATCGGGTCGTTGTACGGCGCCCGTCGAGACCACCACAACGTCAGCGTCGTTCTCGGGGTTAGCTGCGCCGGATCGACTCTATGGGCGTGTAGCGGTACGAAATCAATTGGGCGAAACCGCTACAAGCCAAGGGGCGACGTCCAGCGAAGTGTTGGCCAAGCCGTTAAGCCCAACTCTGCGGCGCCTTCGGTTCAACAGCGAACTCAATCAGCTAACCGTCGAATGGGATGGCGGGGCCTCGTATGCCCCGGTAGCAACAACGTCAATCGATCTGTACATGCGCAACCCAACGATTGGAACATGGACCGCCGTTGGCACGGTCTTCGGCGAATCTGGTTCGATAGTTCTCGCCGTTCCCCCCACCTGGGATCAGGTTGACATCGAGGTCAAAATGGTCTCGAGAACCTCATACGGCCCACCCTGGAATGAAGGCAATGAGAGCAATGTCGGCACGTTTCGAATAGGTCGAGTTCCGGTGCCGCAATCACCGGTTTCGCCGAGCACCCCACGAGGACCAGCACCACAAGCACCAGGTGTAGTTACTACTCCGAGGGGTCCAGCACCCCAGGCCTAACGCATCGTTTGAAAAGAGTTACTTTGCGGTGGACTCTAAGCGGAACACCTTCGGGTTTGCAGTAACTGCCCTCTGCAACGCCTTCGTCGTTTCGACATCGGAGGCAGGGGAACTTACCCCGACGCCAACTCGACTGTCAGCAAAGCGAACCATCGCATCAACAATGAACGCACCGGTCGCTTTCAACAATTCTGGTTTTCCAGCAATCCCGAACGAATGATCGCCACCAATGACGGTCATGAACCACTTCGGCGTTTGCGCTGTTTTCCAAGTGGAATATCCGAGCGAGTACGACACCGTCGCGTCTTGGTCGCCGTGAATATACAACGACGGGACGGCGGCCCCTTGGAACAACTTGCCCGTCGAAAACACGTTGGCCGTTCCGGCAACGATTACTGCAGCATCGACTCGTTTATCGAAACAGCACGAATTTCCAATGAGATCAACAGTCGTAATCGCACCTAGGGAATGACCTCCGGTAACAATCAGGTCGGGGTTCACCGCAGAATCCTTCGACATTTGCGTAATTACAAACGACACGTCACCAGGCTGATTTGGTTCATCAAACAGGTTGGGGCCACCAGGCGACTTCGCATTGCTCAACGGAAACGTTGGTGCAGCAACGACATACCCACGTGCGGCGATTGCTTCGAGAAGCGGCCGGTACAGTTCGGGTTCGCCTCCCAAGCCATGCGAAAAAACAAAGAGAGGAAACTTGCGCTTTGCATCTTTTGGGGTAAGTACCAAGGTACGCAGTTTGCGCGAGGTAGTTGCCGCCGAGGCAGCCGTCTTGGCAGTTCCCCGGGTGAAGTCTACGAAGTCTTCGGTTCGACTTGATAGCTCGAAGCGAACCGCAGCTTCCGCAGCCGGCTTCGTCCTCTTCTTCGCCGGGGCAGACGGTGCAACGACACCAGACCAGACCCCCAAACTTAGGATCATCACAGAGGCGGTCAACAACTTGTTCCGGCCCGAACCTTGAATACGCATAAGTTCAGTATGGTCGAGGGGTGTTGCTACCAGCGCCACTCGGTTCGGGGTAGCCCACTTCCCATAAACACAACCCGTGAGCAGGGGCAACGGGCGGAAGGCGGCTTCGGTCCTTGGCCCGCAATATCGACAAAATCTCGCCAGCCGTGCGACCCCCACGCCCCACATCGACAAGCACGCCCGTGATCGAACGAACCATTTGCCGACAAAACGCGTTACCAACGATCTCAAACACCAACAGTCGAGGATCGTGTTTGAGGCGGGTCCAAGCGGCCGACATCACGATACGAGTATTTGTTTGATTGGGTCGCTCGACAGCAGGACAGAACGAAGAAAAGTCATGTGTACCTATCAACGGATCACACCCTAAACGTAACAAGTCGAGGTCAAGGGGCGCTGTCACATGCCAGGTGGTGTCTGCCAAAAACGGATCACCAACCGGATCGTTAAGGACGGTGTATCGATACCGTCGCCAAATCGCGTCATAGCGAGCATCGAAGTCAGGCGCCGCTATGCGCACATCACGAATCACGATTTCTGGGGCCAACATCTTTCGCATTGACCGCGTTACTCGATCAAGATCAAGCCCGTCGGGAAGATCGATGGCCAGAACCTGGCCCCACCCATGAACACCGGTGTCGGTGCGGCCAGACATGATGATGTGCGGCGGATCAGGCAGCCGACAGATAGTCATAAGTACCTTGATGATTTCGCCAATCACCGTTCTTTGGTTCGGCTGAATAGCCAACCCAAAAAATGCCCCGCCGTGATACCCCACGTCTACTCGAATTCGAACCACGCCAACAAGTTACCCCACGCGAAATCGGCACCCCGAAGGACGCCGATTTCTATCAATCTAACGACTGAGTTCTGGATCTAGATCTCTCAACCACCAAGCGAGCTTTGTGGGCAGAAATCGGGGGTGGGGTATTCGGTTGACAACGAATCTCAGGGTTTGCTTGAGACACGTTGTAGGCAGCAGCGTAAAGAACATGAGCTCTGCTACCAAGCGTAGCGGCAGTACACGTCGGTGCGGCCGGGGCCCCACCGCCAACCGTGCTGGTTCGGGTGATGTATGTTGCCAAACCCCACGAGGTGAACTGCCCGTCGCCGTTCTCCACTTCAGCGCGAAGCAACAACCACGCGATTCATTACCAAGCGAACATACGATTTCTGAAAACTCGGTTGAGAGCTGGAAAAGAAAAAACGCCCCAGAGGGGCGCTATTCAAAGCCAGGAATACCGGAGCGTCAGATCAAACGAATTCGATACGAGCCATTGGCGCGTTGTCGCCGTGGCGTGGACCGAGCTTCAAGATACGTAGGTAACCTCCGTTGCGGTCGGCATAGCGCGGACCAATCTCAGAGAACAACTTTGAGGCCATGTCTTTGTCACGAATAAACGAAACAACTTGACGCTGATTGTGAACACCGCCAGCTCGGGCCTTCGTGATCATCTTTTCAGCGACCGGGCGAAGCGTCTTAGCCTTGGCCTCAGTCGTCACCACATACTCTGCGGCAATAAGCGAAGCCACCAAGTTGCCAAGCATGGCTTTTTGATGTGCGGGGCCCGAACCGAGACGGTGGCCCTTCTTTGGGGTTGCTGGCATGATTTTCTACCGGTCTTTCGTGCGCAGCGACAGGCCACGCTCATCGAGCTTTTGGAGAACTTCGTCGAGAGACTTCTGTCCGAAGTTAGTAATGGCGAGCAGATCGTCTTCTGTCTGCGTTACAAGTTCGCCAATGGTGTTGACCTGGGCGCGCTTGAGACAGTTACGTGGTCGCTCTGACAGTTCAAGATCTTCGATCGCCAGGTCGAGGTCTGGTGAGCCTGAACCAATGGTCGACGTTTCGCCAAGTGACAAACCTTGTGGCTCATCGCTCATGTCGGCGACAAGACCAAACAGCGTACGCAAGGTGTCTCCGGCTGAAGCCAAGGCATCTTGTGGGCTGATTGAACCGTCAGTTTCGATGTCAAGGGTGAGCTTGTCAAAGTTGGTTGACTGTTCGACCCGGGTGGGTTCAACGGTGAACGACACACGACGTACCGGCGAGAAAATCGAGTCAACCGGGATAACGCCAATAATCGACGACTTCTTGTTGCGATCAGCCGACACGTAACCCCGGCCACGCTCAACGGTCACGTCAAGGGCCAAGCGGCCATTTCCGTTCAAGGTTGCAATGACGAGATCGGGATTCATAATCTCAACGCCGGTCGGAAGCGGAAAACTTCCGGCGGTAGCGGTACCAGGACCGCGCACATCGAGACGAAGCTGAACAGGCTCATCGTCTTCAATGCTGACAACGAGATCTTTGAGGTTCAAGATGATGTCGGTAACATCTTCTTTGACCCCTGCGATGGTGGCGAATTCATGCAATGAGTCGTCGAAACGAACCTGCGTGATGGCTGCGCCTGGAATGGACGAAAGTAGGGTGCGACGAAGGGTGGCACCGAGCGTGTGGCCGAAGCCAGGCTCTAGTGGACCAATCGCAAACTTCTGACGGTTGCCTTCTTGTTCGCCGAGTGCTTCGACGGAGGGCCGCTGAATGATGAGCATAGGAATGTCTCTTTATGGGCTCGAGCGGAAGGGACAAACTCGAACGAGTCTGCCCCGATCCAGCGGACGGTTACTTGTTGTACAACTCGACAATGAGTGCTTCGCGAACGGGAATATCGATATGTTCCCGAAGCGGAAGTTCACGGACAGTTACTGACTTGCCTTCATCGCCCTTCTCAAGCCATGGCACGAGTGCCCGGTCGAGGGTATCGATGTTGTGCTGAACGACGATCATGTCGCGACCCTTGGCACGAAGCGTGACCACATCGCCACGACGAACCTGGTAGCTCGGAATCGTCAACCGCTTACCGTTTACGGCTACGTGGCCGTGACGAACAAGCTGACGCGACTGTGAGCGACTTGCGCCCCAACCAGCACGAAACGCAACGTTGTCGAGGCGCTGTTCAAGCATGCGCAACAGGTTTTCACCCGTAACGCCAGTCTGACGATCGGCCTCTGCGAACAGGTTGCGGAACTGCTTTTCAAGAACCCCGTAAATACGACGGGCCTTTTGCTTTTCGCGCAGCTGCATCATGTACTCAGATTCTTTTACCCGGCCGCGACCATGCTCACCAGGAGGGTAAGGACGCTGCTCGATCGGGCATTTCGTCGAATCACATTTTGGTCCCTTGAGGAACAACTTCTGCTTTTCGCGGCGGCACAGACGACACACCGGTCCGGTGTAACGAGCCATGGCTTATACCCTCCGCCGCTTGGGGGGGCGGCACCCATTGTGGGGCATCGGGGTGACATCACGAATGGCGCCCACCTCGATACCAACGTTTCCTAGAGCACGAATGGCAAGGTCACGGCCTGAACCGGGACCCTTGACCATCACATCTACTCGCTTCACACCGTGCTCCATCGCCCGACGACCAGCGGCCTCGGCGGCCAGCTGAGCGGCAAAGGGAGTCGACTTGCGGCTTCCCTTGAAGCCCACGTTGCCCGATGAGGCCCACGAGAGCACATTGCCCTCGGCGTCTGAGATGGACACGATTGTGTTGTTGAACGAGCTTTTGATATGAGCAACACCGAAGGTGATGTTCTTTCGCTCGCGTTTGCGTGGACGGCGACCGCCCGGCTTTGGCTTTGCCATGATTTACTTCCTTGGAGCCTTCTTCTTGCCGGCAACCGTCTTTTTCGGGCCTTTACGAGTACGAGCATTGGTGTGGGTTCGCTGACCACGGACCGGCAAACCACGACGGTGGCGTAGGCCCTGATAGCAACCAATTTCCATTTTGCGTTTGATATCTTGAGCGATATCTCGTCGCAGATCGCCTTCGACCTTGACGTGCTGGTCGATGTAGGCACGAAGCTTGTTGACTTCTTCGTCGGTCAAGTCGCGCACTCGAGTATCGCGGCCGATGCCACAACCGTCGAGAATCTGCTGCGAGATGTTGCGGCCGATGCCGAAAATGTAAGTGAGTGAAATCTCAACACGCTTTTCGCGCGGGATGTCAACGCCTGATAGACGAGCCATGGGTTCAGCCCTGCTTCTGCTTGTGCCGCGGATTGGTACAGATCACACGCACACAACCGTGGCGGCGAATGACCTTGCACTTCTCGCAGATCGCTTTGACGCTCGGACGGACCTTCATGCCCGACCTGCCTGTATAGAGTTCTTCACGGATCTCTCGCTACTTGTATCGATAGGTGATCCGACCTCGGGTGAGGTCGTACGGGGTGAGTTCAACCTGGACCTTGTCACCAGGAAGAATTCGGATGTAATGCATCCTCATCTTCCCAGAGATATGGGCCAAGACCTTGTGGCCATTTTCAAGCTCAACCCGGAACATTGCATTCGGGAGGGGCTCGACGACGGTGCCCTCAAGCACAATCGCATCTTCCTTTGGCTTTGGCAGAACGTCCTCCTGGGACGGGTACTGACGAGGTACAGGGTTGGAACAAGACGGTAAAAATACTGCGGTACTACGGGGAGGTCGTTGACGAGCAAAGGCACGAGTTACACGCGCAAACCTCTGTCGGTCATCGAGCCGAGGGGAAAGTGTAGCACCGACATCGCGGGCCATTTCCCGTCATGAACGCCACCAGGGCGGAGAAACGGCCTACTTCTGCTGTCGGACAGCAACAGCGCGGCAAATTTCTTGGAAGACATCATCCATGGGCTGCGACCCATCGACCTGGTAGAGCAATTCTTCTCGTCGGTAGTGGTCAATTAGGGGGCTGGTTTGAGACTCATAGTGGTCAAGACGCGTTTGAATCGCTTCTGCCTTGTCGTCGTCTCGTTGAACCACTTCGCCACCACAGTGATCACATGTCCAACCTACCTTTGGCGGGGTTTTCACTGAATAATTATTTCCACATGCCGAACACACCCGCCTCGACGCAAGCCGCTCTAGCACGAGAGAAGTATCGACCGCGAGATCAATGACAATGTCGAGCCCCAACGGCAACAGCAATTCGGTCAGCGCAGTGGCCTGGTGAACCGTCCGCGGAAATCCATCAAGAATGAAACCACGGCTGAGCGTGTCCTTTTCAGACACACGTTCAGCAACGATGCCAATGACCACCTCGTCAGGAACAAGATTGCCGTCATCGACGAAGGTGCGGGCCAAGCGCCCCATGTCGGTACCCTGCTTCATGGCAGCACGGAACATGTCGCCGGTAGATACATGCGGAACGACGAAGTGGCGAGAAAGTTGAACACACTGTGTTCCCTTACCGGCACCCTGCTTGCCCAAGATCACGAGACGTACGCCCGAACTCATAACGGTCCAGCTTGGTCTGCGCGACCCATCGCAAGCAAGTCAGCTCAAACCAGGATTTAGCGGACCAACTGCGACGGGCGACGACGGGTTGCTGAACCCTCAAGAAAGCCGTCGTAGTTGCGCAACATCAATTGCGAGTCAATCTGCTTAACGGTCTCGAGTGCAACACCAACAGCAATCAAGATGGAAGTTCCGGCAAACTGGAAGTTGTTGACATTCAACAACAGCAACAGCAACGACGGGATGAGCGCGATGATCATAATGAAAATCGCCCCAGGAAGCGTGATGCGGTTAAGCAATCGCTGCAGGTACGTTTCCGTGTCGCGACCCGGGCGAATCGGCCGAATGTAACCACCCTGCTTCTGCAGATTCTCGGCTTGCTGGCGCGGGTCAAACGAAATGGCTGTGTAGAAATACGCGAAGAACACGATCAGAAGGCCGTAGAAGAAGATGTGCCACAGGTTGTCAGACTTCGCCAGGTTGTTGCTTACCCACGCGCGGGCTCCCTCGGGCAACACATTGGAAAGAAGCACCGGGAAGTTCAACACCGACGATGCGAAAATGATCGGCACAACGCCGGCTTGGTTGACCTTCAACGGAATGTAGGTGTGCTGTCCACCCATCATTTTGCGTCCGACCATTCGCTTGGCAAACTCGACCGGAATTCGGCGTTGACCGTTTTCGATAATCACAATCGCAATAATCATCGCCGTAATGATTGCCAAGACCAACAGGAAGATCACTAAACCGCGGCTAGTACGAATCGCGTTCAATGAGGCCGGAAGGCGGCTCACCACGTTCGCAAAAATCATGATTGACATACCGTTGCCGATGCCTCGCTGCGTGATGAGCTCGCCCATCCACATCACTAATGCAACACCAGCGACCAAGGTCAACACGACAAGGGAAACACGGCCCGGCGTGAATTTGCCATCGAAGAGATCAAAATTGCTGCCGGCCCCGAGGAAGTCACCCCGATGGAAGATGTACGTGAACGTAGAGGCCTGCAATAACGCCAAGGCCATCGTTACGTAGCGAGTCCATTGAGTAATCTTCTTTTGGCCGGTTGCACCCTCTTTGGCCCACTTCTCAAGCTTCGGGATAACCACCTGCAACAGTTGCATGATGATCGATGCCGTGATGTACGGCATAATGCCGAGAGCAAACACCGAGAACTGCGTAAGTGCACCACCTGAGAACAGGTTAAGGAAACCAACGACCCCGCCCTGGTTTCCTTGATCAGAAAGCCGACGAACCTGATCGATTGAGATGCCAGGTGAAGGAATATGGGTTCCGAGGCGGTACAGCGCAAGTACGAAAAGCGTAAAGCCAATCTTTTTGCGAAGTTCTGGGACTTTAAAAACGTTGAGCAGGCTGGACACGGGTCCGGTTCCTTTCAGCGGCTACATCGAGAATGGATACAGAAAAATACATACAACAACGACGACGAGCCGGGCGAGAACGCCCGGCCCAACCGTCAAAACTTTGAGTGAGCAGCACTCACCGGTTGGTGAACTGGTTACCCTTGGCCGCTGGTCGAACACCAAAAGGCTTCGGTAGTTCAGTTACCGTACCGCCCGCAGCGACAATAGCTGCGGTGGCCGACTTCGAGAAACCGTGGGCGCTCACCTCGACCTTGACCGTAAGCTCGCCGTTTCCGAGCACCTTGATCAGGCCCTTCTTCGGAACCGCACTGTGCTCGCGCAAAGTGTCGGGGGTAATCAATGAACCATGGACCTCAGCAAAACGCTGGATCGCATCGATATTGATGGTTTCGTATTCGACGCGGAATGGGTTATTAAAACCACGAAGCTTTGGCAGACGACGGTACAGAGGAGTCTGTCCACCTTCGAAGCCAGGCTTTATTTGACGGCGAGCCTTCTGGCCCTTCGTACCGCGTCCCGCAGTTTTACCGCCACTGGCAGCAATACCACGACCGACGCGCTTTCGATCTTTGCTCGAACCCGGGGTAGGGGCGAGATCATGAAGTTTGATCGCCATAACTATTCCTTCGTTTCTTCTGGAACCTCTTCAACCGTCACCATGTGGCGTACGGCGTTGATCATCCCGCGGATTTCGGGACGATCTGGAAGAGTATTGCTACGACCAATCTTGCCCAGACCAAGAGCACGAATCGTGCCCCGCTGAGCAGGAAGCGTTGCGATGGTTGAACGACGCTGCGTTACCTTAAGGCGCATCAGACCCGAACCTCACCGGTTGAAGAAGACTTAGCCTTCTTGGTTTCGTTGAATGCTCGAAGTACCCCACCGGGAGTTACTTCTTCAGGTGTCTTGCCACGAAGCCGGGCGATGTCGTCGGGGCTCTTGAGACCTTTGAGACCTTGAATCGTCGCATGGGCCACGTTCAACCCGTTCGACGAACCCAGTGACTTACACAACACATCGTGGATACCGGCCGCTTCAAGAATCATACGGGCGGCGCCGCCAGCGATAACACCGGTACCCGGAGCAGCAGGCTTCAACATAACTCGGCCTGCACCACGCTCACCGATGATCGGATGCGTGATGGTCGAACCGGCCAACGGAACATTAAAGAGTTCACGCTTCGCGGCTTCGATACCCTTGGCAATCGCGGCTGGAACCTCTTTAGCCTTGCCGTATCCCAATCCGACTCGACCGTTACCGTCACCAATGACCACAAGAGCGGTGAACTGAAAGCGTCGACCACCCTTTACGACCTTGGCAACACGATTGATGTGGATGACCCGTTCTTCGAAGCCATCGGCGCGATCGGGCCGCTCAGGACCACGTGTTTCTCGCTCGTTGGCCATCTCAGAACTCCAGTCCTGCTGCGCGAGCAGCATCGGCGACCGCAGCGATGCGACCGTGGTAAATGTGGCCGCCGCGGTCGAAAACGACCTTTTCGACGCCTGCAGCCTTAGCGCGCTCGGCAACCAACGCACCAACGGCGGTTGACGCAGCAACGTTGCTTGTGGAACCGGCGGCCTTCACTGCCGCCTCGTGTGATGAGGCGGCTGCGAGGGTACGACCCGTTAGGTCGTCGATCACCTGAGCAACGATGTGCTTGTTCGAACGAAAAACAGCAAGACGAGGCCGAAGCGACGTACCTGAAACCTTTTTTCGAGCTCGCGCATGACGCCGGAGACGACCGATTTGTTTCTTTTGAGTTGCGGTGGGCATCTACTTCCCCATCACTTCTTGGCGGCTTTGCCGGCCTTGCGGCGAACTACTTCGCCTTGATAACGGACACCCTTGCCTTTGTAAGGCTCGGGCTTTCGGATCTTACGGATATTCGCAGCAACTTGGCCAACGAGTTCCTTATCAATACCCTTGATAATGATACGAGTCGGGGTCGGAACCTCGAACTCGATGCCAGCGGGAGCTTCCACGACAACCTGGTGTGAGAAGCCGAGTGACAGGTCAAGCTTGGTGGTTCCTTGGGCGACGGCACGATAACCAACACCCTGGATTTCCAATTCCTTGGAAAATCCACCGGACACACCGATGACCATGTTTGAGACCAGGGTGCGAGTAAGACCGTGAAGGGCTTTGCTCGCGCGCTCATCGTTCGGACGCTCAACCACAAGGGTTGTGCCCTCTTCACGAACAGTGATCATGCCGGGCAGCACCCGGGTCAGCGTGCCTTTTGCACCCTTGACCAGGATTGAACGATCAGCGACTGACACTGTGACACCAGTGGGTACTGCGATTGGGGTTCTTCCGATACGTGACATTTATGTGCTCACGATCACCAAACGAAGCAGACGATTTCGCCGCCCACGTGGCGCTTGTACGCCTCGCGGTCAGTGAGAAGGCCTTGGCTGGTGGATAGAACTGCGACACCGAGACCACCCAGAACCCGAGGGATCTGATCGGCTTGACGGTACACACGAAGGCCAGGTTTGGACACCCGCTGAATACCCGAGATTGTGCGGGCACGCTCTGGCGAGTACTTCATTTCGATTTCAAGCGTAGAACCAGGTTTACCCTCGTTGTTTGTCACTTGGAAACCGGCGATGTAGCCCTCGCGTAGGAGGATTCCGGCCAGGGAAGCTTTAAGTTTCGACGATGGCATGCGAACAACATCGTGCATTGCCGTGTTGGCATTACGCACCCGGGTCAGCATGTCGGCGATTGGGTCGGTCATTGTCATGAGTTACTCCTCACCAGCTCGCCTTGGTCACACCAGGAACTTCGCCTGCGTGAACCATCTCACGCAAACAGATCCGACAGAGACCGAACTTCTGGAATACAGCGCGCGGACGACCGCAACGCTGGCACCGGGTATATGCCCGGACCTTGAACTTCGGCTTGCGGTTCGCTTTTTCGATAAGCGCCTTCTTCGCCATGTCAGTTTTGCCCTTCGCGCTTGAACGGGAAACCGAAAGCATCAAGTAGTGCTTTACCTTCGGCATTGGTGCGTGCAGAAGTCACGATCGTGATATCAAAACCACGAGGCGCGTCAACCTTGTCATATTCGATCTCCGGAAAGATCAGCTGTTCGGTGATACCGAACGTGTAGTTGCCCCGGCCATCAAACGACTTCGGGTTCAAACCCCGGAAGTCACGGATACGTGGGATGGCCAACGACACAAGACGGTCGAAGAATTCCCACATGCGGTCACCACGAAGAGTTACCTTCACGCCGATAGCCTGAGTCTCTCGAAGCTTGAAGCCAGCGATCGACTGGGTAGCACGGGCAATCATGGGCTTTTGGCCAGTGATTTTCGTGATGTCCGTTATGGCTCCGTCAAGCAACGAAGGCTGCTGGGTGGCACGGCCGACACCGGAGTTAACAACGATCTTTTCAAATCGAGGCACTTCCATGATGTTACCGAGACCAAGCTGATCTTTAAGCTGCGACCGGACCGTCTCGTTGTAACGAAGCTTGAGCCGAGGTGTTTCAACACCCGGCAACACGGTGCTTGCGGCGGCGCTCATAGTGCAGCTCCAGTTCGCTTGTTGATGCGTGACTTGGTTCCGTCGGCAGCAATTTTGTAACCAACCCGAGCCGGCTTGTTGCCAGGTCCGGCGATCGCAACATTCGACACGGCCAAAGGCATGATCTTGTCAACAATTCCAGCTTGGTCGGTCGCCGACTTTTGCTTGGTGTGACGCTTCACAACGTTCACGCCGTCAACAATAACGGTGCCATCTTTCGGGCGAGCGATCAGCACAGTGCCAACCTTGCCCTTGTCTTTGCCAGTGAGCACCACGACGGTGTCACCCTTCTTGATTCGCATTCCTGGCATATCAAATAACTTCCGGTGCGAGCGAAACAATACGCATGAACTTCTTGTCACGTAGCTCACGGCCAACCGGGCCAAAGATACGCGTTCCACGCGGTTCAAGTTTGTCGTTAATGACCACGGCAGCGTTGTCGTCAAAGCGGATGTAGCTGCCATCTTTGCGGCGCTTTTCCTTCTTTGTACGAACAACTACACATCGAACAACGTCACCGCGCTTGACGCTGCCATTAGGCATTGCGTCTTTCACAGCGCAGATAATGACGTCACCGACGCTGGCGTAGCGGCGGCGAGTGCCACCAAGCACCTTGATAACCAAAACTTCTTTGGCACCAGTGTTGTCGGCGACACGGAGTCGGGATTCGGTCTGAATCATCGTGCACGCTCCAAAACCTCTACGAGACGCCAACGCTTAAGTTTTGAGAGCGGACGAGTTTCCATGATGGTTACCCGATCACCTACCTTTGCGTCGTTCAATTCGTCATGGGCATAGAGGCGTTGCGTCCTCTGAATCGTCTTCGAGTAGCGACCATGGCGCACTCGGTCGACGACCGTCACAACGATGGTCTTTTCCATACCGCAAGATGCAACTCGGCCCTCACGAACCTTGCGGTTCGCGCGAGCTTCGACAGCAGGTTCTGCGGCAGCTTCAGTGATGTTGGTTTCGTCACTCATCGTGATCACTTCTTCCCTGCGAGGGATGTTTCGGCTGCGGCTATCTCACGTGAGCGCAACAGCATGTTGATGCGGGCCACATCCTTACGGAGGATGCCCATACGAGCGGAGTTTTCGAGTTGACCTTGCGCACGCTGAAATCGCAGGTTGAAAAGTTCCTGCTTGGTTTCAGCGAGCTTGGTGACCAATTCGGTATCGCTCAAGTTCGTGAACGCTGTAATGGCTTTGGCCATCAGAGGCTCTCTTCCTTGGTTACGAAGCGTGCCTTCATTGGCAGCTTCTGGATGGCAAGCGTCAAAGCCTCTTTGGCAAGCTCTTCGGTGACCCCTGACATCTCGAACAAAATTCGACCAGGCTTAACTACGGCAACCCAGTACTCAGGGTTACCTTTACCCGAACCCATGCGGGTTTCGGCTGGCTTCTGGGTGACCGGCTTATCTGGGAACACACGGATCCAGATCTTGCCACCACGCTTGACACGACGGGTCATGGCAATACGGGCTGCTTCAATCTGGCGAGCGGTGACCCACGCAGGTTCCATAGCCTGAATTCCATATTCGCCGAAATTGAGTTCGGTTCCACCCTTCGCAGTGCCGGTCATACGACCACGCTGCTGCTTACGGTGAGCTACTCGACGGGGCATCAACATGACTACTCCTCACCCATTCGGAAGTGTGGGGTCTCGTGACCGGCGTTAGCACGGCGCTCAAGTTCCTCTTCACGGTTCAAGCGTGCTTCAAGCTCGGGATCAGCGGTTTGGATGATCGGTGCAACATCGACAGGCAGATCTGCCGAAGCAATTGCCTCGACGTCAACCGCAGTCGTTTCTTCCTTGCGACGTCCACCACCGGCGCTGATGACACGACGTGGTCGATCGGCTGCACCGACAGGTTCGCCGACAGCAAGTGCTGCCTCACGGATTGCCTTGTCATTAACGGAAGTCTTGTAGGGAAGAATGTCACCCTTGTAGATCCACACCTTGACGCCGAGGCGACCATACGTCGTTTCGGCCTCGCGGAACCCGTAATCGATGTCAGCGCGCAAGGTGTGCAATGGAACACGACCCTCGCGATACCACTCGGAGCGACTCATCTCAGCCCCGCCAAGTCGACCAGAACACTGCACCTTGATGCCAAGGGCACCAGCCTTCTGAGCAGTTTGAACGGCACGCTTCATTGCACGACGGAAGCTCACACGGCCAGCAAGCTGGTCGGCGACGCCCTGTGCGATCAGCGCAGAGTCAAGTTCGGGTTGCTTGATCTCTACAATGTTGAGCTGAACCTTCGGATTGCTCGTGATCTTCTGCAAACCAGCAGTGAGACGCTGACTTTCAGTACCTTTACGGCCGATGACGATACCCGGCCGAGCAGTGTGAACGTCGACTCGTAAGCGATCACGAGTACGTTCGATTTCTACCCGGCTAACGAAAGCTTTCTTCAGCTCTGCCATCAGATAGACACGAATTTGGTGGTCTTCGATGAGGTACTTGCGGTACTCCCGATCGGCGAACCAGCGGGACTTCCACTCGGTGGTAATACCGAGGCGGAATCCGTATGGATTTACTTTCTGGCCCATGAGTGCGTTCTATTCCGATCTCAGGTGTTCTTGGTACTGGTGTCGACCCACGTGCCGTCGATGATCTGCTGGGCTTGGGTACGCCAGTCAGTGATCTGCTCGGCAGAGCGGGTTACCTTGGCGTCGAGTGCCACAATCTCTTCATCAGAGAGAGCAGCGAGCTGGGCGAAGGTGTGGATTCCGGCGGCGTTGAGTTCAACTTCGAGCTTCGGGCCAATGCCGATGATCTGATTGAGCTTGTCTGCTGAACCGGTTGATTCAGTTGATTCCGTATTGCTTACTTCGGTGCTTTCAACGTCGGTGCTTTCAACGTTGGTGCTTTCATCGTCGGTAGCTGCAACGAGGGCTTGCACCTCGGTAGCAACGACTGTCGTTTCGGCAATTTCCGAAGGCGCTGAATCTTCCAACGTGGCCCCGGCAACCGTCTCGGCCGTACCCGAAGCGGCACGACGAGTGTCGGCTGCATTCGCTTCGGCTTGAGCTCGATTACCAGCTGTGCGACGAGCACGAGCTTCAACTGAAGCTGCACCCTTCGAACGAGCTTCGGCCATCAAGTTCTCTGGAAGAGAGCTCACGACCACCGTGACGTGGCACGTACGCTTCAAAATCTGACCGGTGCGTCCACGAGCACGTGGACGGAAGCGCTTAATCGTTGGACCCTCGTCAGCAAAGCAAGCCGAGACATACAGCTCTTCAGCAGCACGACCTTCGTTGTTTACGGCGTTGGACACAGCAGAGCGAAGTACCTTACCGATGGTGATCGCTGCGTCGCGCTCACACAAGCGAAGAATATCAGCAGCATCGGAAACCTTGTGGCCACGGATGAGGTCAAGAACAACTCGCATCTTGTACGGCGATGTCCGCACGTATTTGGCGATTGAACGAACCTGTTCATTGGAAGGACCACGTTGGCCGCCCTTGCGGGCAAGGGCAGGGGACTCGTTGGTTTTAGCAGCGGTCATAATCAGCGCTTCCCTGACTTTTCCTGGCCGGCGTGAAACCGGAAGGTTCGGGTTGGTGCGAATTCGCCAAGCTTGTGTCCGACCATGGACTCAGTGACATACACCGGAACGTGCTTACGTCCGTCGTGCACAGCAATGGTATGGCCGATCATGTCGGGGATAATGGTCGAGCGACGTGACCAGGTCTTGATGACCTTTTTGTCGCCCTTTTCGTTCAACGCATCGACCTTCTTCAACAGATGGTCGTCAACGAACGGACCCTTTTTGAGACTACGGGGCATAACGTTCCTCTATCCCTTAGCGCCGGCTGCCACGTGAACGACGGCGGCGCACGATGAGCTTCTGGCTTTCTTTGTTCTTGTCGCGGGTACGGCCTTCAGGCTTGCCCCACGGCGATACTGGATGTCGTCCACCGGACGTTTTACCTTCGCCACCACCATGCGGATGGTCAACTGGGTTCATAGCTACACCACGAGTTTGTGGGCGACGACCCTTCCAACGAGCACGGCCAGCTTTGCCGAGTGTTTCGAGTTCGTGCTCTGAGTTGCCTACTTCGCCAACGGTGGCTCGGCAGTCGATCGGAACACGGCGCATTTCCGAGCTTGGGAGACGAAGGGTGGCAAAGTCGCCCTCTTTCGCAACAAGTTGCACGCCCATTCCGGCAGCACGAGCCATTTTTCCGCCCCCGCCAGGTTTGATCTCGACGTTGTGGACCACGGTACCGACTGGCATGTAGCGAAGCTGCATCGAGTTACCAGGCTTGATATCTGAGCCCTGGCCACTGATAACCGTGTCACCTACGTTCAACTTGGCCGGAGCCAAGATGTAGCGCTTCTCACCATCGGCGTAATGAAGCAACGCAATGCGACACGTTCGGTTTGGATCGTATTCGACCGTAGCGACCTTGGCGGGAACCCCGTCCTTGAGGCGCTTGAAGTCAATAATGCGGTATTGACGCTTGTGGCCACCACCACGGTGTCGAGATGTCTTGCGTCCGTAGCTATTGCGCCCACCGCTCTTCGTGAGGGGGGCCAGCAACGACTTCTCAGGACGGTCGGTAGTAATCTCAGCGAAGTCCGAAGTCGACTGAAATCGACGACCGGGGCTGGTTGGTTTGCGATGACGAATTGCCATGACTGTCCTGGCCTAGTTCTCGAACAACGGGATGCGGTCGTTGCCGGCAAGGGAAACGATGGCACGCTTGTGGTCGGGCTGAGAATTGAACTTCCCAGTTTTGCGATTACGGGTGCGTTTTCCCTGGCGGTTCAGCGTGTTCACGCTCTTCACCTTGACAGAGAAGATGGCTTCAACGGCTTGGCGAATCTCAGTTTTGTTGGTGCCAGGGGCAACAACAAAGGTATAGACACCATTTTCAATGAGCGAGTAAGACTTTTCGCTCACGACTGGCGAAATGATGACGTCGCGTGGGTCTTTCATGTTAGTTCTGCTCCCCGGGAAGAGTGCCCTTGGAGAACACGACCCAGTCATTGCGCAACACGTCGTAGGCGTTGAGTTCGCCAGCCTCGATGAGTTGCACGTTTCCAATATTGCGAAGCGAAAGCGCACCAATAGTCTCGGACTCATTTGATGCGTCGAGCACGACCAGGACTTTGCCGTCAATGCCCATAGCGGTCAATGACTTTGAACCGTCTTTAGTACTCGGGGCAGTCGAGGTGAACGCGTCGATGACGATGACGTGTCCGTCGGTAGCTCGGTCGGACAGCGCCGAGCGGAGAGCCAAGTTCACCATCTTCTTTGGTGTGCGCTGCAAGTACTTGCGTGGTTTTGGCCCAAGGGCCACACCGCCGCCGACCCACTGAGGACCACGCATTGAGCCCTGACGAGATGTACCGCCGCCCTTTTGCTTACGGGCCTTGCGGCCAGAACGAGAGACTTCGGCTCGGGTCTTCGTACTCTGGGTGCCAGCACGACGGGCAGCCAGTTGAGCGGTGACCACTTGGTGCATGACCGACATGTTCGGCTCGATGCCGAACCAGTTGGCATCGCCAGCAATAGAACCGAGGTCGGCTCCAGCCTGCGAACGGAGCTTGAGATCAGTCATGATTAGTTACCGCCCTTTGCAGCCAAACGAATAACGACGGTGCCGCCTCGAGGTCCGGGGACCGCACCACGGACCAAAAGAACTTCCCGCTCGGCATCGGCACGGATGACTTTGAGGTTTTGAGTGGTGACCTGTTCGGCCCCCATTCGACCGGCCATCTTTTGACCGACGAACACACGCCCTGGAGTCGCGCAAGCGCCGATTGACCCTGGTAGGCGATGGTTACGGTGAGCACCGTGCGACGCTGGCAAGCCCTTGAAGTTGTGGCGCTTCATCACACCAGCGAAACCTTTACCCTTGCTCACCGCCGTCACGTCAACTAGTTGCCCTGCAACCAGTGCGTCAACCCCAATGATTTGGCCAACCGACCAAGCAGCGGCGTCTTCGACACGGAATTCAAGAAGCTCGACACCAGGCTCAACGCCTGCCTTGTCGAAGTGGCCCTTATCGGGTTTGTTTACTCGGTTGGCCTTCACGCTGCCGAAGGTGACCTGGATTGCGGCGTAACCGTCGCGCTCTGGGGTTTTCACCTGGACGACACGCGCTGGGCTGACCTTGACAACAGTCACGGGAACGACGACGTCGTTCTCCCAGAGCTGTGTCATGCCGACTTTTTCGCCGACTATCGCTGTACGGGTCATGGTTTGTCTCGCTGGTTTCGTTTCGAGCGGGCTCAGTTGCACGTACGTGTCAGGGGCCTGACACGCAAACGCTCCACACGGCTGAAGGCCGTGCAGAGCGCACGTATGGGTTTGCCAGGCGGTTCCCGCTAGCGGGCTCGACTGGACATCGACTTTGGTTCCTCGAAGGGCTTTCGGGTCGGCAGACGAACGTCTCTGTGACGATCGGACTGACGCCTAGCTCTTCGGGGGCTGTAAGAAGCTAGCAGGGTTTTAGGATCAGAAAAACCAAAATCCTCGCCGAAGCGAGGATCTCGAAGTCCATCTTGTGCTGCTTTTTCGCTACACGTTCAGTATTTTGATTTCGATCTCAACACCGGCAGGAAGGTCGAGACGCTGGAGCGAGTCGACTGTCTTCGGGGACGGTTCAAGAATGTCAAGCAGACGCTTGTGAACACGCATTTCGAAATGCTCACGACTGTCTTTGTCTTTATGAGGACCACGGATAACCGTGTATCGATGCTTCTCGGTGGGCAAGGGGACGGGGCCCCGAACCTTCGAGGCGGTGCGAACGACAGTTTCCACGATCTTTTTGGTGGATTGATCGATGATCTCGTGGTCGTAAGCCTTCAAACGAATGCGGATTTTTTGTGCCATGTCAGTTCAGTCCGTTCACTTCAAAATCTTCGTCACACGACCAGCACCAACAGTACGACCACCCTCACGAATCGCAAACTTCAAACCATCCTCCATCGCAATCGACTTCCCCAACTCAACCACCACCGCAATATTA
>JANPBU010000029.1:0-1548 GCA_031430595.1 Acidimicrobiia bacterium | reverse complement strand
TGCTCAGTGCAGTATTGTTGTAGCCAGCGCTCCTTGGGCAACCAGTGACCCGGTCGATTGACCGCATCCAGCGTCATCACCCGCATGTACTCCACCTGCTTCTTCAGCAACTGGCGACGCTGATTCACAATGCGCGTGTCGACACTGGGCTCGTCGAAGCTCATCTTGCGCACCAGTCGCTCGACGCCCTCCTGCCGAAAGCATGAATTGGGCCGCGCCAAGGCAGTCTGCAGCCATACACTGAGCAGCGCATTGTCGCCAGACTTCAAAGCATCCAGCATCAACGTGTAGAGTGCGCCACTGTCCGTGCGCGGATCGTAGACCTTGTCCCAGTATTGTTCGCGTTGCAGATCGTCCATCTCCAAACGCACCACTTGCTCGCGATACGGCGGCAAGGCGTAGCCTAAATCAGCAATACGAGCAAAGATCGTCTGTGGCAGCAGGTAGCGAATCACGGCTGGGCTGATGCCGGGCAGTTCGCGCACCACCACCCGCTCGCGGCTGTAACCACTGAAGGCGCTGTCCTCGCTTTCCTCTTGGCTTGGGCTGCCAGACTGATATCGCGTGGTCTCCAACACCCCGTAGCGCTGACTCCACTTGCGCTCATCATGCGGACCAAACTCCGCCCGCATCTCGGATGAGGTGCGATGCACCAAGTGATACAGACTCGAGGCCTTGCCACCAAAGATCGTGCCGGTCAGACCCAATGTATACCGGCATGCCCGCGAGATCTGGTGAAAGGCGATAGCCTGATCGCTGCGGGCCGCGCCAAATTGATGGGCTTCATCGCCGATCAACACTTTGAAGAAACCCTTTAACTTGCGATGAATAAACGAGGCAATCGGATAGCGGCGGAAACCCACGCGTTGTTCGGCATTGATCTCACCCGCCAAACTGCCGGTGCCTTGACCCTGCGTGAAGAGTGGTGTGCGTGGCTCGCGCTTGCCCCAATGGCCCGTGCGGCGCGCTAATTTGCCCGCCTCACACGATACCTCCCAACCTGCCACGGGTTCGGTATGACTGAAGCGTTGTTTGACCGCCAACCATTTCCATGAGGCTGCATCATCTGAGAGCGGCAGATCATCGTCGTCGAGCAGCAACTTGCCGGTATTTGGATCAGCCAGATACGCATGCCACTGGTGGTCCTCTTGCACCCACACTTTGCGTATCGCAGCAATCGGTGCCCATCCGCTACCGAGCTTGGCACGCTCGCGGCTAATGACCGCCACCGCCTTCTGGCCCAGTTTGCCAGCCCGGTAGTCGCGGACGAAGTCCATGATGGAATAGCGGGTAGCAGGTGTTGAAGGTTCGTCAGGTTCAGAATGTCCTGAACCTGACGAACTATCAGCACCCGATTCGATGCAATTCACAATCCGCGCCTGCGCACCTGGGATCGCACGCTCGATCTCATGCACCCACTTGTGCACGAGATGGGGTGGGCAGATCACTACCGCTGGATACCCGTTGATCACCTCCAGCACCCCGCAAGCAATCACACTCTTGCCCACACCCTGTTCGCCGTTCACGATGGCCGTGCGGTGCCGCTTC
>JANPBU010000028.1:0-203136 GCA_031430595.1 Acidimicrobiia bacterium | reverse complement strand
GGTTTGATCGGTTTCACGTACGATCCCATGAAAGATCAGTTTACTGCCCACTATTTTGAAGGAAGAAAAGCTTCATCGGAAAAATCTGAGCGGGCTGACCTAGTTGACGCCATAGCTAAAGTTACAGACGAAGAAGTTGTCACTCAGGACGGCTTACCAACCGATGTTGGCTCCGATGTCGAGCATGTGATCGCCTAGTCGCAACAGTGCCGAGACTACCTGCGTGGTCATGGGCTCCCACATCCCGGTTCGAGTTATCACCGGTGAGATATGCGAATCCCCTTCACCGTGTACAAAAAACGGTCGGGATCCGCTTTGACCAAAGTTACCTGTTACCGCTTGCGGATTGCCCATTGGGATACCGTAACGGTAGTGCAGCGTACAAACAGCCGCGCACCCGAGGGTACGCGGCTGTCAAAAAACTGGACGTCTGTGATTTCCTAAAGAGCAGGAATGCGAAGCGCTTGTCCAGGGAAAATCTTGTCGGGATGGCTGAGCATTGGCTTATTGGCTTCGAAGATTACCGGGTACTTGGTGGCGTCACCGTAGTAGTGCTTAGCAATCTTTGAAAGGGTGTCTCCGCTGACCACGGTATAAATTTGGCTTTCGTCGGATTCGGCTGTGACGGTCATGTATTCGATGACTCGGTCTACTTCGCCAACGTTTCCAACGGCAAGAACAATCTTTTCAAGGTCGGCCTGGGTCGGTGTTTCGCCTGAAATGTATGCAATGCCACCGTCAAAACGGATATCAAGGTTCGTGGCTGGCAAGCCCATCTTGATGATGAAGGCTTCAAGTTCAAGCGACTTGCCTGCTTCTTGGCTAGCTTCCATCGCAGCACGATTCATTTCGACCTTAGCGGCAGCAGCTCGTGTGGCCGCAGCTGCGGCAGCCTGTTCCGCCGTGGTTCGGCTAAATGCGTCCTGGGCGCTCTTTACTGCCGCAGCAGTCTCCTTCATGTCCTTTACGGCAGCAGCGTGCGCCACAGCCTTCGTGGCCGCAACCGCAGCAGCAGCCTCGGTCTTACGCTCATCCATGCTTTTGCCAATGCCAATTTTGGCGCCAGCGTTACGTGCAAAATCAAACAGTCCCATTGAAAATTCTCCCTGTGTAGGTGGACACGTTTGACTGTAGATGCATCTCACCCCCCGTGCTTCCCCGACGCGGCGTTCGGGGAGATCCCTTGGGTGAATTACTCAGGATCAGTAAAAGATGTCTCAGGATCAAGCACTATTCGAAGGTCTGACCCGAATTGCTCGACCGAACGCAAGGTTCCTCGCCACAAGTTATCCATCGTCGAGGCCCCGGTTCCACGGAACATACCAAGCGCATCGTCTCCCCCGAACAGCGCCGGGGCCAGGTAAATCACGTAGGAATCAACGAGCCGAGCTGCATGAAACTCGCGCGCCACTGAGGCTCCACCTTCGACAAAGACACTCAAAACGCCGAGTGCCGACACTTCGGCCAGTACCTGAGCAAGGGGCCCGGCCAAGCAGACGCAGGGTTGCACTCGCGACGATGACGAAGCGGTTCCCAAAACGATCCGCTTTGGGTCAGGTCCGTCTACCAAGCGAACAGTCAACGACGGGTCATCGGCCCGAACGGTACCAGCGCCCACCAAAATTGCGTCATGCTCGGCCCGAAGTCGATGGGTGTCGGTTCGAGATTCGATCCCGGTAATCCATTGGCTTGACCCGTCGGGGGCGGCAGTTCGACCGTCAAGACTCGATGCCAATTTCAGCGTGACAAATGGTCGACCGGTTCGACGGTGATGCAGGTAAAACCGCAATTGGTTAGCTACCTGTTTACCAAGCACACCTACGGTTACCGCAAGACCTGCAGCACGTAGCCGGTTGAGCCCAGCCCCACTCACTTGTGTATCGGGGTCAGCTACGCCTACGACGACGCGATGAATCCCTGCTTCAATGACCGCTTCGCTACAAGGCCCGGTGCGCCCATGGTGATTGCACGGTTCGAGGGTCGTATACAGCGTGGCACCAACCAAATCAGCGCCAGCCACACGAGCTGCGCGCAGAGCAACTATTTCGCCGTGCGCCCCTCCGTAGGCTTCGGTGCAGCCAGCAAACACGTCCTGGGTGGCAGTCACTACAACAGCCCCCACGCAGGGATTCGGTGAGGCTGCCCGTATCGAAAACACTGAGTTCGACGACTCGATTGCCAACCGCATCATTCGCTCATCCTGGGCAGCGAATTCGGCCTCAGAAACGCTCATCGTTACCGAAACTGTCGCAACACCAATGCGGTTGCTATCGCCGCCGACATTGCTTCATGACCTTTGTCTTCCTTCGATCCGGGAAGACCCGAGCGATCGAACGCCTGTTGCTCGTTGTCACACGTCAGTACCCCGAAACCAATCGGAATACCAGTCTCGACGCTTACTTGAGTGATTCCGTTCGTTACGCCTTGACACACGTACTCGAAGTGAGGTGTACCGCCACGGATCACGAGTCCAAGACATACGACCGCATCAAAAGTGCCGCTTCGGGCCAGCACAGATGCAGCGACCGGCAATTCGAACGCACCAGGAACCATCACAATGGTGGGTTCAGCCGTAATGCCAGCATCGACGACGGCCCGCAGCGCCCCGGCAAGAAGGGCATCAGCCAATGCAACATGCCATTGCGTCGACACAATCGCAACGCGCAGGTCGGCCGCACCAGAAATATTTAGTTGTGGTGCGCCCGCCCCACTCACGATTGGACCGGGGTGGCCGAGACCTGCGAGGCATCAACCTCGGTGATGAGATGACCCATTCGCTCGCGCTTGGTTTCTAAGTACGCAGCATTTTCGGGGTTCACGCGACTTGGCATGGGAACCCGATCGACAATGTCGAGGCCGAAGCCCTTCAGCCCACCAATCTTGGCCGGGTTGTTGGTGATGAGCCGCATCGTCGTGACACCTAAATCGTTAAGAATTTGGGCCCCGATACCGTATTCGCGCGAGTCAACCGGAAGCCCAAGTGCCGTGTTGGCGTCGACAGTATCGGCCCCATTTTCCTGCAATTCATAGGCTCGAAGTTTGTGCCCGATACCAATCCCGCGACCCTCGTGGCCTCGAAGGTACACAACGACACCGAGGCCAGCGTCATCGACCATTTGCATGGCGTCGGTGAGTTGTGGACCACAATCGCAGCGCAAGGATCCGAATACGTCGCCGGTGAGACATTCACTATGCACACGAACCAACACATTGCTTGCACCCGCGACGTCGCCCTTGACGAAGGCAAGGTGTTCGGTTCCGTCGAGCACTGACTGAAATGCGTAACAGGTGAATTCACCATACGGGGTTGGGATACGCGCTTCCGAGAAACGCTTCACGAGCTTCTCGTGGCGGCGACGGTACCGGATGAGGTCGGCGATGGTGATTAACAGCAGCCCGTGGCGTTCAGCGAACTGCTCAAGCTCTGGGAACCGGGCCATATCCATCTTTTTGGCGTCGACGATTTCGCAAATAACCCCTGCGGCCGGCAAACCAGCCATTCGCGCAAGGTCGACCGCTGCTTCGGTATGGCCGGCACGTTTCAGTACCCCACCCGGGGCTGCACGCAATGGGCAGATATGGCCCGGTCGTGATAGGTCTCCGGCACGAGTTCGAGGGTCGACAAGCGACGCAATCGTTGCTGAACGATCGTAAGCACTGATACCGGTTGAGGTACCGTGGCGGTAATCGACGGTTACAGTAAACGCGGTTCGATGACTCTCGGTGTTCGAGAGAACCATGAGCGGAAGGTCGAGTTCGTCGCAGCGCTCACCGGTAATAGGGGCGCAAATGTATCCGGCGGTGTGCTCAAGAAAGAAAGCGATTTTTTCTGGGGTAACCGCCGAGGCGGCCATAACGAGGTCGCCCTCATTCTCCCGATCCTCGTCATCGACGACGATAATAATTTCACCTCTCGCAATAGCTGCGATGGCATCTTCGATTGCGGCAACCGGCATGGCGGCTTACTCCCCGTCTTGTGAAACTGGATTAAGAACCGATGGTGAATCGGTGGTTGGGTTGACACCAGCAAATGCCAGCAGTCTTTCGGCGTACTTGGCCATCACGTCGACCTCGATATTGACGCGACTACCAACACCTTTGCGTCCGAGGCTCGTGACTTCCTGGGTATGCGGAATGATGGCGATCGTAAAGCCGTCTTCGAGGGGTTTAACAACCGTGAGACTGCATCCGTCGACCGTGATCGAACCCTTTTCGACAATGTACCGGGTGAGATCCTTCGGAACACGAATTTGAAGATTTGGGGCAGGGGTAACGATCTCACCCACTGCGTCGACGTGACCCTGCACTAGATGGCCGCCGAGGCGATCGGCTAACCGCACCGGGCGTTCCAAATTGACGGTGTCGCCGACGACAACCTCGGCCAAATTCGTTCTGTCGAGGGTTTCCTGCACCGCATCGGCCCGCCACCAACCATCAGCAGCGTTCCAATCAGTCACGGTGAGGCAACATCCATTCACTGCAATAGACGCGCCCAGTTCGACATCTTCGAGCACGACCGATGCTTTGAATCGAAACGTTGCTCCGCCGCTGGTATCTGTGCGTTCAATGACCGAACCGATTTCTTCCACAATGCCCGTAAACATGTTGATCAGGCTACCGGCACAGGTTGCAACACCGGAAACTCGCCGTACAGGGTCGTTCGTTGCTTCAACACACGATCTGTTAGAGGCGCGACGAGTTCGGCGATTTCGATCGGGGTTTTTCCTTGGCCGTGCGTCGCTCCTGCTGCTCGTGAGATGTTCTCGTTCATGAGTGTTCCGCCGAGGTCATTCACCCCTGCCCGAAGCAACTGACGTACGCCTTCCACGCCAATCTTGACCCAGCTGGCCTGAACGTTTGTGATGCGACCGGGGCCGTTTGCGTAAGCAATTCTTCCAACTGCGTGCATCAACACAACTTCGCGAAACGTAGGCCCTCGACGTGATTTGCGTTGGAGGTAAATGGGTGAAGCCATGTGTACAAACGGAAGCGGAATGAATTCGGTGAACCCACCCGTTCTCGCCTGAACGTCACGGGTCCGGATCATATGACGAGCCCAATGCTCTGGTTGTTCAACCGACCCGTGCATGATCGTTACGTTCGAGCCGAGCCCCACGTTGTGCGCGATCTCGTGACAGTCAAGCCACTGTTGAGTGTTGATCTTGTCGGGGCACAAAATGGCCCGAATATCGTCGTCAAGAATTTCGGCTGCGGTGCCAGGCAACGATCGTAAGCCCGCATCTTTGAGGCGTCGAAGGTAGGTTTCAAGGTCTTCGCTGCTGCGCCTAGCGCCTTCAGTGACTTCTAGCGCAGTGAAACCGTGCACATGGATATCGGGCGCAGCTTCTTTCACGGCCCGACACACATCGAGGTAATACTCGCCGTCAAAGTCAGGGTGGATTCCACCTTGAAGTGTGACTTCAGTTGCCCCAAGTTGCCAAGCCTCGCGGACTCGATCGGCGACGTCTTCGAGGGTCAACAAGTACGGCTTGCCACGCAGGTTGAGTGACAACGGCCCTTTTGAAAAACCACAGAACTTGCACTTGAAGGTGCACACGTTGGTGTAGTTGATGTTTCGATTGTGTACCCATGTGATGTGTTCACCGACAATCTGCGTACGTAGATAGTCGGCAACCTCAGCTACAGCTTCAACCTCGGCACCGCGGGCCGCAAACAGCGCTTCCAACTCGTTTTGACCGGGTACTTCACCGGCGACTACAGCGTCGAGCACCTCTCGAATAGCCCCGCCAACCCGACGTGAGGGCGTGATGACCAACATGGCCGGGTCGGTCGATGCCCCCGAGTACCAAGCAGTCGAGCGATCACCGATGAGCACCACTTCTGCCCCGTCGGCTGTGTCAACGAAATGGCTTACCTTTTCAGGGAAAAACGAACCGGGGTCATCTCGGCCCATGTATTCAGAATCCGACCGATCCATGACAGAAAAGACCAAACCGGGGTCGCACCAACGTTTGGGCTCTGCTGCGAATTCGGGGTAAACGGTAAGCCGCGAGGCCAACGAGAAACCTCTTGATTCGGTAACTTCTCGTAGGCGCTCAACTGCGGGCCACGGCCGTTCAGGATTGACGTGATCTGCGGTCACCGGCGAAACGCCACCCCAGTCGTCGATACCCGCATCAAGCAGCGAACCGAAATCATCGGTCAGGTTCGGTGGAGCCTGAAGATGTACTGACGTCGGAAGCATGATCCGTGCCACGGCCAGCGTCCACAACTCTTCATCGCTTGGGCACGCTTGAGCGTTTCGCATTAACGTGCGTTCTTTCGGAACAAAGTTCTGCACAATTACTTCTTGCACATGACCATGGCGGGCATGTGAATCAACAATGGCTTGTAAAGCTTCGATGCGATCAACCCTTGACTCACCAATTCCAACCAAGATTCCGGTGGTGAACGGGATCTGCAACTCGCCAGCTGCTTCGAGGGTGGCGAGTCGACGCGCCGGTTTTTTGTCGGGGGCCAAACGATGGCACTCAAGGTTCGCGTTCAGCGACTCAAGCATCATCCCTTGCGAGGCGCTGTAGGGCCGCAACTGCACCAATTCATTCATCGATAACGCACCACAGTTCGCGTGCGGCAACAAACCCGTTTCTTTGAGAACAGCTTTGGCAGCCTCAGCTACATAGTGCACAGTCGAGTCGTAGCCGTTTGACCGGAGCCAGTTGCGGGCTACTTCATAACGATCTTCTGGCCGCTCACCCAGCGTAAACAGGGCTTCATGACAACCCTGACGAGCACCGGCTCGCGCGACTTCAATGACCTGTTCGAGTGACATGTACGGTGAGTCGACATTTGCCGGGGCTTGAGCAAACGTACAGTAACCACACGTTGAGTTACACAACCTGGTTAATGGAATGAATACCTTTGGCGAATACGTAACCCGGGTTCCGAAGGCCGCATCACGAACAGCCGCGGCTCGTTTCATCAGTAAACCTTGATCAAGGGAAAGCAGTTCATCGGTGTGCATACGATACCTTTACAGGGTCAGTCGAATCAGGCAGGTCTGGCGTAGCGGGTGCAACGGGGTGACGGCTTCGTAGCTGCAGAGGTGTCACTTCCGAAGCGCACGTGTCACAAACGAATTCTTGACGGACAGGGGTTCCGCAGACGTCGTGTACGAGTACGACCGGCGGTTGTCCATCGCCAACCACCCACCGATCGCCCCAATGCATGAGCGCCACCAGCGGAGGAGAAAGTTCGATTCCCTTATGGGTGAGGCGATACTCATAACGAACCGGTTTTTCTTGATACGGCACCTTTTCGAGCACCCCATGCTCAACCAACCGGGTCAATCGGTCGGTCAATAGGTTTCTGGCAATTCCGAGGTCTCGTTGCAGATCGTCGAATCGCCGGATACCTCGAAATGCGTCACGAAGAATGAGAAGCGTCCACTTATCGCCGATGATGCTGACCGTGGCCTCGATTGAACAATCAGGCACGCCAAGATCTTTCCCCGCAAGTTCGTAATTCTGCGCATCCATCACCTTGCACATTACGTAGCTGAGTTGCAAAAAGCAACTCATCAGTTTCGAACTGCAACTGACTTGATTTGTGGTGGGCTACCGACGCCTCTTTAACGCGACGGAAAGTATTGCCGCCAGCCCAACGGCCACCACCCCAAGGCAAACAATCGTGCCTCCCGCCGGCAAACCCTGCGTCCGGGCCGTCCACAAACCGGCGATCACAATTACTGAACCAATGACGGCTGACCCCACCAAGGTCGCCACGAAGGACGGTGCCAACAGGCGCGCTGCACCCACCGGCAACACAATCATGGCCCCCACGAGAAGCACCCCAACCACTCGCATTGAAGCAACGATCACTAACGCGGTTCCAATTGCCAACGAGTAGTCAACGAATCTCACCGGTATGCCGAGCGTTCGGGCAAAGTCGGAATCGGCAACCACGGCCAGCAACGTTCGCCATTTCCAACCAATCACACCGACGATTACGGCACACAGCCCGACCATCGTGAGTGCCTCACTTCGAGTGACCGTGAGTGGCGACCCGAATAGATACTGCAACACGCTCGCATTAAAGGAACCAGCCGCGCCGGCAAGCACGACCCCACCCCCAACCCCGGCGTACAGCAACACAGCTAAGCCAAGGTCGCCTGCGGCGCGTCCGCTACCCCTCAACATTTCGAGCGCAACGGCGCCAACGACCGATACGACCAGCGCAGCTCCGATGGGCCATGTTCCGGTGAACAGCCCCAGCGAGATGCCAGCGAACGCCACATGACCAATACCGTCGCCAATTAATGACATGCGCCGCTCAACCAAAAAGGTGCCAAGTAGGGGTGCACCGATTCCGACTGCCAACCCAGCCACCAAAGCCAGCCGCATATACGTTCGATCGAACGGATATGGCAGACCCATACCAAGCACGCTGAGTGTCTGCGAAATGATCATATTCGCTCAAGCCAAACGGGTAGATCGTGGGCGTGCACCCCGAGACTCACGCCGCGTTGCGAGAGTTCGTGGGGTGGCCCATCAAACTCGACCTCCTGATTGCGCAAAATAACGACACGGTCGAGTAAGTCGGCAACGGCCCCAAGTTCGTGCGAAACAAGAAGCACCGCCGTACCCTTCGCGAGTTGAAATTGAAGGATGTCGTGAAACGCCGTTTGCGACGCCGCATCTACGCCGGCAACCGGCTCATCGAGCACCAAAAGGTCTGGTTGGCGAACAATGGCGCGGGCAATAAGCACCCGTTGTTGTTGTCCGCCAGACAGTTCACCAAGACGACTTCCGGCTCGATCAGCCACGTGAACATTTTCCAAGGCCTCGCTCACTCGACGAGCACGTTCAGCCCCCGTGATTCGCCCGCTTCCGAGGAGCCCCGTTGAAACAATCTCGGCCACGGTGGCCGGAACATCAGCATCGAGTCGTGTTCGCTGGGGCACATAGCCAATGTTGATGGTCCCACTTGGCATCGACACCAACCCACTGACCGAACGTGCCAGGCCAAGCAGCAGCCGAACCAATGTTGTTTTGCCGCTGCCATTCGAACCAACCAACGCACAACACTCACCACGACTGATACCAAACGAAACACCCTTCAGAACCAATCGCTCACCATAGGCAAATGAGAGATCACGACCAGCCACAAGCTCAGAATGAGAAGGTGTCTCGCTCACGAACAGCCGAGTGCGCCAGAAAGGGCTTTCAAGTTGGAGCGCATCTTGTCAGCGTAAGCGACGCCGGCACTGACCTCGTCTGGGGTAAAGCCTTCAATTGGTGAGAGAACTTCAGTTTTTACGTTCGCTTCACGCGCCAGCGCTTGCGCAACCTTTGGAGAAACCAATTCCTCGGTAAACAGCGTTGTTACACCCCTTTTGACAATCAGATCAGCAATCTCAGCCATTCGTTGGGCGTCGGGCTCAGCTTCCGGCGAGATTCCGGCAACTGGTATTTGTTCGAGGTTGTACCGATCGGCGAGGTAGCCAAACGCGCTGTGAGCGGTCACAATCTCTCGACGGCTGCAGCTCGCAAGCCCGGTTACGAATTCTCTATTCAGGTCAGCCATCGTTTTCGAATATTGCTTTACGTTCGCTTGGTACTCAACGGCGTGCTCCGGGTCAAGAACGGATAACTCTTTTGCCACTGAAGCGCCAGCTTCGCCGAACCGGAGCGGATCAAGCCAAAAGTGTGGGTCGATTTGGTACTCCTCACTTGTAAGTGTTTTTATCGATTTGAGTACATCGGTTGACGCTTTTGCCCTGCCTGTTAGGGCTTTCGTAAGCGATGGTTGAAATGAGCTCCCCACAAACACGACAAGATCAGCATCGAGCACCATGTCAATTTGGTCGCCGCTCAACTCCAGGTCGTGGGGCTCAATTCCCACACCGGTCAAATTGGTCACCTTCACAAACGGACCCCCTACAAAGGAAACCATTTCTGCAAGCGGACCGAAGGCAGCGACAACTTTCAGCGGCCGACCGCTTTCTGAGGTTCGTTGTTCCGGCACAGCTTCGGAACTACACCCGGTTAAGACAGCTCCGGTGAGGACAGCTGCCACGACAGTCAAAGCTGCTCGCTTCAATTTCATTCGGGAGAACCTAACATAGAATCGTTCTCATAATCAATAGCAATGCGGTTCGCTTCTGAAAATGGTCACCGAACCACCAATTTGGCGGCCAAACTCTTTGTACCGATGTCAGAGCACCACAACCTTGACGCGTTGACCACCCGCTGCGACGGGTTGATGCTGCGCGACCAAGATCGAATTCGCCGTCAGCTTTCAGGCTTGGGCCAGGTTCGCCAATCGCCGAAGCCTTCCCATCGAACAAAGGGCCGCCCACCTGTCACGACGGAATCAGTTCTTCGAGCGATAGTTGAAGCTGAAGCTCGGGTTGCTCGGCGAAGCACCGCTATTCCTCTGATTAGCTACCCCGAACAGCTGCCTGTTTCACTTCGCCGCCACGAGATGTTGGACATTCTCAGAAACTCACCGGTCGTCATTGTGGCTGGTGAGACAGGGTCAGGGAAAAGCACACAACTTCCCAAGCTCTTACTTGAAGCTGGCCGAGGGGTGAAGGGAATGATTGGCCATACCCAACCTCGACGCTTGGCAGCTAGAACCATTGCCGAACGGGTGGCCGAAGAGCTGGGAACAACCGTGGGTGCGGCGGTTGGCTACGCAGTTCGATTCACCGACCGAGTCACCGATCAAACGCTCATCAAGGTCATGACCGACGGAATTCTGTTGGCCGAATTGCAGCGCGACAAAGACTTGCTCGCATACGACGCGATCATCATCGATGAAGCCCATGAGCGCAGCCTGAATATCGATTTTCTGCTTGGTTACCTCAGTCAGTTACGGGGTCGCCGACCAGACCTTCAATTGATTGTCACCTCGGCGACTATCGATACACAACGCTTTTCCGACCACTTCGCCACCAACGGTGTACCTGCACCAATTATTGAGGTGACGGGTCGAACCTTCCCAGTTGAACTCAGGTACCAACCCTTCGGCGATCACGCCGAAGCCGACATTGGGGACGAACGCGATCAGGGCCAGGCCATCGCCGACGCGGTAGACGAACTCTGCCGAGAAGGGCCCGGAGACATTCTGGTGTTCCTTTCTGGTGAACGCGAAATTATTGATACCGCGGACGCACTTGCTGATCAATCCGCCGGTCGCTTCGAAGTGCTCCCTTTGTATGCGCGCCTCTCTTCGGCCGATCAACACCGAGTTTTTGAACCGCACAAAGGTCGGCGAGTAGTGCTGTCTACAAACGTGGCAGAGACCTCGCTCACAGTTCCGGGGATTCGGTATGTGATCGACACCGGAACCGCACGCATTTCACGCTTTAGCCGCCGTCTTAAAGTGCAACGGCTTCCAATTGAGCCTATTTCTCAGGCGTCGGCGAACCAACGCTCGGGACGGTGCGGCAGAGTCGCGCCCGGTATCGCGATCCGCCTTTACGGCCCCGAGGACTTTGACTCGCGCACCGAATTTACCGAACCGGAAATTCTTCGAACCAACCTTGCTTCTGTGTTGCTTCAAATGTCGGCGATTCAGTTAGGTGATGTCGCCAAATTTCCATTCGTTGACCCACCCGATCGATCGGCGATTAGGGACGGAGTTGCGCTACTTGAAGAACTTGGAGCGTTCGTTCCAAAAGAAAATGACGCAGATAAACGGCTGACCCCACTGGGTCGACGCCTTGCTCAACTACCGATTGACCCGCGGCTGGGGCGGATGATTATTGAGGCAAACCGGCTTGGCTGCGTAAAAGAGGTTCTCATCATTGCCAGCGCGCTGAGTATCCAAGATCCACGTGAACGACCGAAGGAAAAGCAACAGCAAGCCCAAGAGTCACACAAGCGCTTCAGCGACGACGACTCTGATTTTGTTGCTTGGCTAAACATCTGGGCCTACCTCAAGGTGCAACAAAAGGAACTCACCAAAAATCAGTTCCGTCGCAAATGTAAGGCCGAGTACCTCAACTTTTTGCGAATCCGCGAATGGCAAGACGTTCACGCACAACTACGCCAGACACTTAACACCGTAGGTATATCGATGTCGGCAGGTGGCGCACATCACGACCACATCCACCAGTCACTATTGTCGGGGCTGTTATCGCAACTTGGTATGCGCGAAGAAGAAAAGAACCCGACTAACAAAAAACCGAGCGCCAAAGGAAAGCCCGAAGCGAAGAGGCCAACAAAATCTGAATACATCGGTGCTCGCGACGCCCGATTCGCTATCGCGCCAGGGTCGTCGCTTACCCGCCGAAACCCAGCTTGGGTGATGGCTGGCGAACTGGTTGAAACGAATCGCCTTTGGGCCCGATCGGTCGCGATGATTCAACCATCGTGGGTCGAAGACATCGGTGCACACCTGTGCCAACGCAACTATGCCGAACCAAAATGGGATGCGCATCAAGGCTCTGCGGTCATCAGCGAAAACGTGACGCTCTACGGTTTGCCGATAGTTCGCAACCGGCGGGTGCTGCTTTCCAAACTAAATGCCCCGCTTGCCCGTGAACTTTTCATTCGCCATGCACTCGTCGAGCACGATTGGGAAACTCATCACGGGTTCGTCGAAGAAAACCAAACAATGGCTGCCGCACTCGCCGACCTTGCCGCGCGGGCACGCCGTGATGACCTCATCGTTGATGATGACGCCATGTTCGATCTTTTTGAAAACCGAATCCCCGCCGAGGTGGTTTCGGCTCGACATTTCGATCGATGGTGGAAGCAAGCTCGAGCTGCCAACCCCGACCTGTTGACCTTCAAGATTGAAGACGTTCAGCGACCAGGTGCGACACCGGTCAGGCTCGTTGACTACCCAGACGAATGGGTTCAAGGCGAAATTCGGCTTCCCGTTTCTTACCGGCACTCCCCTAGCCACGACCAAGACGGTGTCACGGTTCACATCACGCTTCCCGTTCTTGAACGTTTACGTACGTTCGATTTCGAGTGGCATATCCCGGGCTTTCGGGCTGAATTACTCGCCAGTGTTGTTCGTAACCTTCCCAAGGATCTTCGCAAAGAGCTTGGCCCTGCGCCTGAAGTAGTTCCACAGTTACTGGCGAAGTGTGCACCGTTTGATCAGCCGTTCGTTGATTCAATGGTCGATGCGCTGACCTGGCTCACAGGTCTCGAAGTTCGCCGCGCGGACATTCGCCTTGAGGCACTCCCGGCCTACCTACGTCTGAATTTCAGTATCGAATCGCGACACGCCGAAAACGCCGATCAACCAATCGCAGTTGGAAACGATCTGGGTGCATTGCGAGACCGTTTGCGCCCGAAGACCCGGGTTGTCGTCGGTGCGATGTTTCCTCACGTCGAATCAACCAAACAAACAACCTGGACCTTTGGAGCGATTCAGCGAATGCTGACGACCTCAATCGATGGGGTCACCGTTCAGGGGTACCCGGCGTTGGTCGATGAGAAAACCTCGGTCGGGTTGAAGGTATTCACAACCCGTTCGGCCCAACAACGGGCGATGGCCTTAGGTACCCGGCGATTGTTGTTACTTACCAGTTCGCTTCCAATGAAACAATTGTTGCGTGCCGTTGGTGCGACACCAGAACTAGCAATAGCGTTAAATCGCCACGGAAGTATGTCCGAGCTTCTCGATGACTGCGTCGCTGCTGCGCTCGACCTGTTGATCATTCAGAACGGTGGCTCTGCCTGGTCGGAAGAAGGCTTCAAGAAACTTCGAGATACTGTGCGCGCTGATCTTCTCGATACTGCCCTCGAAATAGGCCGAACGGCTGGACGCATCTACACCAGCGCCGGCAAGATTGAATTACAACTCAGTGCACTTACACATGCCTCGTGCATTTCAGCGGTTGCAGACGTCGGTATTCAAGTAGATCGCCTGGTGCAGCAAGGGTTTGTGACCATCAGTGGACCGGGGCGCCTCGCCGATATCGAGCGCTACCTCAAGGCTGCTGAAAGACGCATCGAGCTACTTCCTGCGGGCGTTGTGAGAGATCAAGAACGTGCAGCAAAAATACGAAACCTGGAGCGGCGCTATGAGGCCTTGTTGCTGTCGCTGACACCTGACCAGATCACTGCCGATGTAGGTGATGTTCGTTGGATGATTGAGGAACTACGCGTCGGGCTGTTCGCCCAACAGCTAGGAACCAACGGGCCGGTGAGCGATGTTCGTGTGTTGAAAGCTATTGCTGCGCTCACGCCGCCGAACTAAACGCTCGGTGTTCACGGGTCAGTTTCGACAGGCCAGTTTCGACAGGCCAGTTCCAACTTTCAGGTACTGAGAGCGCCACTGATTTGTTCAAGTTGACGATTACGTTTCGCTCTGTACATCTCACGGTCGGCTCGACCGAGCGCTGATTCAAGATCGTCTGTTCCGATCTGAAGCTCAGTGCTGCCAAGCGAAGCTCCAAGCGAAAACGACATCCCAGCGACGGGAAACGGATCGTCGAAGATGCGGTGAAGCCGCACGACCGCGTCAGCGACGGCACGAGAAGTACCGTGAAGCAGCACCGCAAATTCGTCTCCCCCAAGTCGGCCAACAAAGTCGTACGGGCCAATCGCATTCATGATGCGTTTGGAAAATTCCACCAACAGGTCGTCTCCAGCAGCGTGACCAAGCGCATCATTTACGGCCTTGAAGCCATCAAGGTCGATGAGTACTACTGCTCCTTCTACTTTGCCGAGTATCCAGTTTTCGAGTCGCGAACAAATTGCTCTGCGGTTCATGAGGTTCGTCAGCGAATCGGTAAGCGAATCATGCAGTACTTGCGCAGCGCGGTGGCTGTGTGCAATAGCCAATTGGGCGAAGTGAGCAATTCGCTCACACGCCAGTTGGGCGCCGGCACCGACGGCAATACCGTGCTGCGAAAGTGAGACGACACAGCAAACCGAAGTTTCTTTTGCGTCAACCATCTGTGCAGGTACCAACAATGAAACATGGGTAGCAGCTGATCCGTCGGCAACAAAGAGTGGAACCGACGTCGCATCGAAGGCGGTGACCGTCCAGTCACCGCGAACATCGTTGAGTGGCAAGTCACCTTTTTGTCTGCCCCGAAGCAGGAATGGGTGATTCAGCAACACGTCGACGTTGGTGCCCGTGGCAACACCTTGAAGGAAACGTTCACCGTTCCAATCCCAAACGATGGCGTGGGTACTTGCACCCGCTCGAGAATCAAGGCTTCGAACCAGCCACTTCAACACAACGTCGAGTGGCTCCTGTTGCTGAACGCCTTCAAGAAATCGATCGAGACAATTTTCTGGCGTTGCATCACGAAGCGCCATCACAAACCGAACCGGGCCGGTCGCAAAACTCTTTTGTACCCAACACTCAATCGGCACGTACTCACCAGATTGGTGCAGCAACCGAATCGGCGTCGGAACGCCCAAACGCGGTCCACCGGTAAAGTCGGCCATTGTTCTCGCAATGATTGACATATCCTCAGGATGAACTAGCCCAAGGGCTGATATTCCGATTAACGGTTGGTCACCAAGCAAGTTTTTCGTACCTTGGTTTACGTAATTGATCAAGAACGACTCGTCAATCGAGAACACCCCGATCGGGAAGAAGTCATCAACAACCTGATTGATGATCGCATCGACACTTGCCACATTCGTCCCATCGTCATTTTTGGTGTTCAACTGAAGCCCATCGGTCAGAACGAAGTTCCGTTTCCCGACCGGCAGTCTGAGGGTCATCCAGATTGAGGAATCGGCTGTAACTCAGCCCGAGCAGCGATAGCCCAAAGTGCCTCAGGATTGGCGATTGCTTCAGTGTTTCTTATCGTTCTACCGTTCACTGCGTCACCCATTGCTAACTCGGTAAGTTTTCCGCTTCTGGTTCGAGGTAGGTCGTCAACGCTCATCACCACCGCCGGAACGTGTCGAGGCGAACAATTCGACCGTATACGTTGTTTCAGCTCGACGACGCCTTCGTCAGTCAGTACCGCCCAGTCAACCATCCGAACCAACAAGACAATACGTGAGTCATCTTGCCAGTCCTGGGAGAAAACCATCGACTCAAGAATCAACGGATCACATTCAACTTGGCGGGTGATTTCAGCGGTTCCGATTCGAACGCCACCAGGGTTGAGGGTGGCATCGCTTCGCCCGAGAATCACGAAGCCCGAATGACTCGAATATGCGGCAAAATCACCGTGAGCCCAAACATCACGACCTGGAAATCGCTCGAAGTACGCAGCGGAGTACTTCGATCCGTCAGGGTCGTTCCAGAAGCCGATTGGCATCGAGGGAAAGCTCTGCGTACAGACCAATTCACCGCGTTCCCCCGGTCGACTCTCTAAGGTTTCACCCGCATCATCCCAAATATCGACCGCCATACCCAAAGCTTTGGATTGAATTTCACCGGCGAACACTGGTTGGGTAGGGTCGCCTCCAACAAAACATGCGCACAGATCAGTTCCGCCTGAAATCGAAGCAAGGTGCACATCGGTTTTGATTGCGTCGTACACGTAAGCGAACGATTCGACGACTAGAGGTGAACCAGTCGCGCAAACGGTGCGCAGACTACTGAGATCGTGTGTGTCTTTTGGCCGAAGGCCAGACTTTCGGATGGCATCTACAAATTTGGCGCCCAACCCAAGCAGCGTCACGGCTTCTCGATCAACGACGTCAAACAGTGCTGCTGGTGTCGGTTGAAATGGGCTTCCATCAACGCACACAACGGTACAGCCAGTCGCTAATGCCGACACGAGCCAGTTCCACATCATCCAGCCGGTCGTCGTGAAATACAGCACAACATCGCCAGGTCGTAAATCGCAATTCAGGACATGTTCTTTTCGATGCTGAAGCAGCACCCCGCCAGCTCGATGCACGAAACACTTGGGTTGGCCCGTCGTACCCGATGAATAGAGCACGTACCACGGTTGATCGTACGGGTGCAGTTCATGAGGTACCGCACTCCCACGATGCGGTGCAAGAAAAGCTTCATAGCCGCCAGGCTCACCGGCATCGCCAGCCGAGACCCGAATCACCTTGCGAAGTGTTGGTAACCCGGCACAAATATCTTCGAACCGACCGACCGTGTCAAACCACTTTCCGCCGTACAAATAACCGTCGCACCCAAACAACACGACAGGGTCGATTTGAGAGAATCGATCTAGTACCCCGACGGTTCCAAAATCGGGTGATGCCGAGGAAAAAGCTGCGCCGAGCGATGCGGTTGCGATCATGGCAACTATCGCCTCGATGCCGTGGGGAAGATAAGCACACACTCGATCGCCGGCAACAACCCCGACTTCTTGCAGCGCCGACGCGCAGGCACCAACCTCTATCCGCAAGGCATCCCAACTCAACGACCGACGGATGCCCGACTCGTCGTAGGCGACAATGGCATCGGTTGCACCACCGCGCGCCAACAGATTGGCGGCGAGGTTTAAGCGGGCCTCAGGAAAGTAGCGGTCATCGCGAATTCCGGCACCACCACTGAAAGCATTCGCGCCCGGTTCACCGATGACTTGACAAAAACTCCACAGCAGCGTCCAAAACCCTTCCGGGTCATCAACTGACCAACGATGCAACAAGCTGAGGGGCAGGCCTACCTCTTGCGCGAACGCGACAAGGTTCGATTGTTCAACTCGATCGGCACTCGGCCGCCACAATTCGTCTCCTGCCGCGACAACCGCCATATCGACTACGTCAGTTCAGCCAGCGGCGGGTGGAATTGCGAGCGACGGCAGCGCTGGACGTTGGCCTGAAACTGGCGCATCCAATGACGCAGCAGCCAACGCTGGGTCGTTTCGCAACACTTTCATTATCGCGTTCGCTGCCGGTGCCTCAGAAAGAGCGGCGGAAGCAAGCATCAAACGCGTCGTTGACCGACCCCACGACGTAACAAGCGCCGGTGTCACTGCCATAAGGTCGGCTTCACTCGGATACTCTGCCTTCTCACCAAGGGCTGCAATGCACGAGTTAAGGCATGGCTCGGTCAACGCCGCCATGATGCGGTCTGGCATACCCTTCATGCGGCCACGAGACATCGCACCCCTCAGTGCCGAAACGTTCACCAATTCGTCGCCATCGAGCGGAGCCGCAATCGAGGAAAGATATTCCTGAGTATCGGGGGCGGCGGCTTTCACCAAACCGAGCAATTCGGGATCGCTGGTTGTTCGAAGTTCACCTTCGAGGCGGGCAAGACACAGCACATGATCTTTCGACTTCACGCCGAAGACAATACCCCGAGAGAGCAACGACAAAACCTCCGAGAGAACCCTCCTGGAAGGTGAGCAAATACTTTCTTTTTAGAATTGACTACTTAAGGTTTGGTGAATGACCACCGAAGAATGAAGCATGCGTTCAGTGAAAACCCAACGATTTTGGGCGAAATCAGGTGAAATTAGGGGGTCGAGCGCACTGGCGGTGCAACATGCCGAACCCGACAACACTTTTACTGATGGCCTTTCCAGTGACGACTGGGATGACGATGACTGGGATAACAGCGAGTTGGACGACGACGAGCTGGTCGGTCACGTGGGCGACCAGCCCATTGAAGGCGGCGAAACCCACAACAGTGAGTTTGACGAAGTGATATCCGCACTAGAAGCTGAAAATGATCAGCTTCGCGAGCACCTCAACCGAGTGCTGGCACTCCTACGTGAGCAACCAGCTACTCCGACACCAACCGCAACGATCACACCGACCGCGCCGACCTCACCCGCACCGACCGCAGTGAGCCACGACGGGGTTGAAAAACGCAACCTATCGACACGCGCTTGGTCGCCTTCTGCCGAGGTAGCCAAGCCTGCTGTTGTGTCTGAATCTCAGAACTTCAGCTCAAGTCAGTACACCCCGATGTCCGCCAGAGCGGTACCACCGACCAGTTCGACTGCCTTCACCCAACAGCCAAACAGCTCACGATCTGAGCGCACTGCTCAGCCTGACCGCACTGCTCAACAACCTCGTGCTCAACAACCTCGTGTCGAGGGAAGTCCAGCCTCGATTTCGTCCGCACGACTCGCTATGACCGGTTCACACCCCAGTAACTCCGGCACACACCCAAGCAACTACCGGGAAAACAGTGTAACTGCGAGGGAATTGCTCGGCACTATTGGCGTAACAACCCAAAAAGCAGTTTCGCCTACCGCAACAGCTGACTCGGTCAGCAATTTTCGTCTTGGCTCGGTGGAACGCCAACTGCTGCAACTTGAACGCCGCATTATAGAAAATGAGCGAACGACAAGTAGGTTGCTGGCCGTCATTTCCGCGATGGTCGCTGAGGTCGCATAAAAGTGGCACGAACTAAGCGTAAATCGGCAGCAATTGAACTGGTCGCCACCCCGTCACATCGCCTTGAAACGCGTCACTATTTTACGCCACCACCCGTAGAGCAGCACGACGTTCCGTGGCGCGACTTTCAGCAAGCGACAAAGTTCGGTGTGATGCTCGGCATCATCGCCGGTTGTTTCTACCTCACCTTCGTGTACGACCGGTCACATGAGAATGCGCCAATTCTTTGGATCGCAACGCTCATTGGCGAATCAATCGTGGTGCTACACACACTTGGTATCTGGACGACACTCATTTCTTACCGGACTGACATTCCTGAACCTGAAGAACTCGCCGTAATACGACGCGCACTTATCACCGGGGAAATCGAAACACCAACCGTTGACGTGTACATCTGTTGTGCTGGCGAACCGGAACACATCATTTGGAAAACAGTGATCGCTGCTCAAGAGATGACGCTTCCACACAACACGTGGATTCTTGACGATGGCAAAAAGGCCGCGAACCGCGAAGCAGCCGAGCTACTCGGTGTCGGCTATATCAAGCGGACAACGAACGCCCATGCCAAGGCGGGAAACGTGAACGCTGCGTTTCAACGAACGAACGGGCGATTTGTGGTGATTCTTGATGCCGACCACGTGCCACGTCCCGACTTTCTCACCCAAACCCTGCCGCACCTTATTGCGAATCCGTCGATTGCGATGGTACAGACCCCCCAGACTTACTACACCAACGATCGAGGCATGGTGTCGGAAGGTGCCGCTGTGTCGCAAGACCTCTTTTACGAAGCAATCATGCCCGCCAAAAATGTATCGAATGCCGCGTTTTGCGTAGGTACAAACGTGGTATTCCGACGCTCGGCGCTGAAGTCGCTTACCGAACGCGAACTCACAAAGAAGGAACGTCGCAAGCACAAACTTGAAGAAGACACCGATGCTCGAACCATTACGGCACTGGGCGAAGAGTACCCAGAGGGTGGCATTTGGGTGGGGTCGAATAGCGAAGACATTTGGACGTCGCTTGAGCTTCACCGACGCGGCTGGCGAACGGTGTTTGTTCCGAAGGTCGTCACCCAAGGCCTCACTCCAGACCGGCTCGGACCGTTTCTGAAGCAACAGTTTCGGTGGTCATCTGGCGGCTGGGAAATCTTGTTGATCGGTGGTGTTCTGAAGTCACATCGGTTGACGTTGTCACAAAAGATTCAGTACATGCTGGTTCCAAGTCACTACATGCTGTCGTTTGCTTCAGTCATATTCTCGGTCATGTCGCCGATCTATCTGCTGGCCGACCGCTCCCCGATCGCCGCTCCGTTTGCTGACTGGGCCATCCACTACATTCCGTTTTACACACTCACTATTGCGATTCCGTTTATTCAGGCTGGGAAAGTAAAACTGTCGGCAATCATCGTGTCGCTCGCCGCTGCCCCGTCGCAGCTTCGGGGGTTTCTGATGACCGCCACGAAACGCCAAGCAACTTGGAGCGTGACGAACTCAAAGCAGGGTGGCTTCAGTCTTCGGTTGATCATTCCGCAGATTTTCGTTGCGATACTTTCCCTTGTGGCACTGATTTTTGGCTGGTCGTTTCGTGGGGAAAATCTGAAATCGACGATTATTGCTTCGTTCTTCGCATTGCTTCAGGTTGCCATTTTGATCGTCACGATTGTCGGGTCTCGGCGAGCTGAACGAATTGCCGACGCGAACGATGCGCTTGAACCGTCGCTTGAAGATGCCCTGAAGTTGCTTCGTGAATATGTCTCTGTACGGCGTTGGAGGCCGCAGCTTGTCATCGCCGCCTAACCTAAACGGCAGCATTTCTGAACTGGCCGACGACCTTGAGCGTGTGATTCAGGAAGCATCGAACCTGGCTTCGTCGCGCCGTCACACCTCTCAACGGCAGCCGAACCACGGTCGCACCACCTCTGCGGTCAGCGGACCCCGAACCGAAACTGTCGCCCGTGCTGAACCCGACGACCGTGCTCACATAGACGACCGCCGGGCGGCTCCTAGAACTGCAATGAGTGCTCCCGACACGAGAGATGATGCCGGTATTGTCGAACGCCGAGCAGCTCCGAGGGGCCGGCCAACCGCCACCCTGCAACAAACGTGGATTGACCCGGCGGAGATGCCGTTCACACCGGTTGTTCGACCCGGAAGCCCTCTTGTCTCGCGCGCTCTTTCGATGTCGGCAACGGCAGTTTTCATATTGCTTTTGAGTTGGCTGATCATTCCGGAACTCAACTACCGCTTGTCTTCGCTTGGAACCCTCGTGCTACGAACCGGAGTACTTTCTGCGCAACCCGTTCAACTCAGCCCGTCACGCGCTTCACGAGTTGTCGAACTTTACGTTGACCCGTCGAGTCGCCTCGATTCCATCCTGCCAGCCGGGTCGCCAATTGCGCGGGTCGAAGGTCTGACCCGCGACGGTTTACGCCTAGAGGAGACGGTTATCTCTGCGCCGTTCGATGCTCGCTTTGCTTCAATTGACCAACTTGAAGGTGGAGTCACCTTTCCGGGCCAACCGGTCGCGACCGTTTACGACCCAAGCAGGATGTATGTGATCATGACAGTTCAACCAGAAACACTTGAACTCCTTCGAGCTGGCATGAAGGTAAAACTGAAAACCCCATTGCTCAAAGGCACCATTTCTGGCACGGTGATTTCAGCTATTCCGCTACTCGGCACTGACTACAACCCAACCACGCAGGAACTCGTGAACGTTCGGATCAAGCCAGACGTCGAGAAAATCTCATTGCTCATTCCGGGGGTTCGATTCTCGGCCCGCATCGATTTGAAGTCGGTACCAAAGGATGCACCACCACTCGTGTTTACATCGAACGTAACAGCAACTTCCGACGCGACTCCGAACGCAACACCCGATGCAAGTCCAACAAGTTCTGTGGTGGCAAACTCGCTTTCGTTGCCCGGAAACTCGACTCCGCTGACCAGTGTCACCGTCGGCACATCGGTAAGTGCTGATGTCACGGTTAGCACCAAGGATCGCTGACTTGTGGGTAGACCTCAACGACGCTGGTTGCGAGATCCGATGAAACTTGTGAGTGGTGGACTAATGGCCATTCTGGCATCCGGTCTTGCGATCGTGTCAACACGATCAAACACACCAGAGCCTTCGAGCCAACCAACCGCAACCACCACGATTGCGGTGCAGCAATTGGCGAACCGATCGATCAGCCCTGCAATCAACGGCACTGTATTGCCAGCTCCATCGGGCGTGCGGCCCCCGGCACCGTCCGGATGGGCTGGATCGCAGCGGGCCATTCCAACAAACAACTGGTGGTCACAGCTCACAACAGGCTCGGGCGGCCCTGGCGTGTGGGCACACCCCCTTGCTGCTCGAATCAGTGCAGCGGGTCGCTTCGAGTTTGGGCTACCGCGACGAATTGATCGACCAGACGGAACGTTCGAAGGCGAAGCAATTCCTACTGTGTTCACCGAATTTGGTTCGACCCCTGTAGTCGCGAGTAGTGGTGCACTTCATGCCACCTGGCGACACTCAACTCCCACCGGCTCAGTTGACATCACCATGAGTCAAGGCTCACCATTCATCGAACTGGAAGGCACCGGCACATTGTCATTGGTAGTTCCGGCCCTCAAAGGCCTTTCGATTCGAAATCTTGCAACAGGCACTATCGCCCAAACATCGACTGGCCCATGGGTGTTTGCCGCGAGTAACGCCACAGCAACCGTTGTTGGTGATCAGTTCGAGATTGCTTGGACTGGTCGCGGTCGTTTAGTAGCTGGGCCCGTGCCAGATGGTATGGGTGCTTCCGTTGTGGCGTTTGCTGCAGATGTTCTGGCGCGACCACTTGTCGACACCACCGAAACTTTGCAGCTCAGCGAGGATGGGTCGGTGATTCAAACTCTCGGCTTGACGCGCGCCGGAAAGAGCCGACCGGAACTTTGGACGTTGAACGCACATCAGGCCAATACCGTCGTACTCAAACAGAGCAACACCACAAAACCAAGCAACACAAGTAAACCAAACACGACAAAACAAAACACGACAAAGCTCAAAGTGGGTGATGCTGAACGTGTTGGGTCGCTAGTGACCGCTCGAGGCGTTCAGCCTGTGGTGTCGGCCTCAGTACTCAGTTTTGTGTTTCAACCGGTACCGATCTTGTGGTCACCCGTATCACTGAACGGAAACGGGTTCCCGGTCGCACCAGATTCGCCACCACCTTTGGCTTCAGTATCTCGCGGCTCGTACTTCGGCGGAAAGGCTGCGGCGACGGCTGCTCTGTCATCACAGTTGACCGCTGATACAACGCTTCGATCACAGCACCTTGAACACGCGAAGTCGATACTCCTCGATCTTGTTGACCCTGTGGCTACTCCACAACTGGCCTGGGAAGATCAATGGGGCAAGGCGATCATTGAACCCGCTGAGTTTGGTGCCCTCGATGCGCTGAACGACCATCAATTACAAAACGGCTACTGGGTACTCGCCGCTTCGATTCTTGCTGAGGCTGACCCGGCACTGGTGCCAAAACTTCGAGATGCGGTTGAGTTGTTGATTGCCGATTATGGCGGAACAGGTACACCGAACACGACCGTTGACCCATTTGGCACATGGAACCCTTACGAGGGTCATTCGTGGGCTTCGGGTATCGGGTCGTTTGGTGCAGGCAACAATCTTGAGTCGATTAGTGAAAGTTCATCCGCCTGGTGGGCCGCGGCACGTTGGTTCATCGCCACCGGGCAACCCAAACGAGCTGAACGCTTTATCAGTATGCTTACAATTGAATCGCACGTAACGGGCGACGACTGGCTTCCCAGAAGGCCCCCAAGCGATTTGTCTATACGCCCGTGGTCGGGGGTGGTTTGGGCTGGCAAAATCGATAACTCCACATGGTTTGACCCGGCACCCGAATCTGCTCTCGGAATTCGCCTGCTGCCCCTCGGCCCCATGAGTTTGAGCCGCTACCCCGACGCAACTTCGATCACGGCAGCTAGCGGTCGATGGGCATGGTGCGAGGCCAACGGCGGATGTCGAACACGATGGGCGAACCTACTGGACAGTGATGCAGCAGTGGCCGGGCGCTCAGGTATTGAAGGCCCAGCACCAGAGGAATCAACGACATCTGCGGTTTCGGCCTGGTGGCGTGATTTGTGGACTGCGACCGCTTTAGAAACGGACATTACTTGCTCTGCGGGTGTTGTTGCTCGACGCTCAGTTGAGTCTGGCGGTGTAGTGCTGTTGGCAACGAATCCAAGTAATGCTTCTGCAGCCGCATCGTGTCGCAATCGACAGGGTCGAACGGTGTGGTCTGGTGTGCTTGCCGGGCACACCACACAGGCAATTCGGGTGCCGTGACAGTCCGAAGCGACTATCCAGCCTTGGGCTCCGACCTTCCCGAGAGATCAAATTGTCGTTTAGCGTCTTCAAGCCACTTTCGTGTTGCTTCAACCTGATTGAACGTGAACAGATGAATACCTTCGATACCGAGTTGGGTGGCTTGGGCCTGCAACGGTTCAACTAGCTCGAGTGGGTCAAAGCTCGATGGGCTGACCAACTGTCGAAGCGTTGACCGATTCTTTTTCAGAAACCGCAGTGAAGCACCAATTCCGAGACGTGCCCCCATGGTGATCAGCTTTGCCCGATCAATCGCACCGGGAACCCCAAGATGAACAGGCGCTGTCATTGACGCACTGCGTTCAATTTCAAGCCAGCGACAAATCAGGGCAGGGTCAAAACACATCTGTGTGCTGACAAATGTTTGTAGGCCCGCCCCTTCGATCAACCGAACCTTGTCACGCAAAGCTTGCTGAATCGCCAAGGGGGCGATCAGAGCATGTCCGTCGGGATAGCCGGGTACCCCAATGGTTGTGAGACCGTGGTCGTGTTGTAGAAACAACCGAAGAAAACTCAGCCCACTATCGAACGGACCTACTGGATTTTCCGCATCACCGCCGACAACGAACAGGGTGTCGAGACCGAGAGAACGACACCACGCAGCCAGTGCCCTGACGTTGGCTTCATCGGCAACGAGCCGAGCCGAAATATGAGGAACCGGATGATGACCGAGGGCCAACACACGTTCAGTTAGTTCGTAGGTGGCCTGAAGCCCTTTTACGGGTGAACAGGTGACCGATACCGATGAGGCAGGCGGAAGCGCCGCGATCGCTGCATCAACGGTTGATATTGGTATGAGTTCGTAGATGGGGTGATTGAGCATGAGTTCAGATCACAGTTGTTCGTTAACGAGTTCGATTTTGCGGCGGGCCATAAAATCGTTCAAAGCTTCGTCGATTGATTCATCGAGGGCCGGGGCAACGTAAGCACCCAGACGTTTTTTCCAAATCTTGTTTGCCCGTTGCGCGGAATCCAAACCGCCTTCTTCGGTCCACTGCTCAAAACTTGAGTTGTCGGCGGTTTCCGAGCGGTAAAAGGCAGTCTCAAAATTCGCCAGGGTGTGAGCGGTTCCGAGGAAGTGTTGTCCGGGAGGGTTTTCGCTGATGGCTTCAAAGGCCAGCCCGTTCTCTGATACGTCGAGGCCCTTGGCGAAGGTCGCAAACATTCCTAGTTGGTCGTCATCGAGAATGAACTTTTCGTAACCCACCGACAGGCCACCTTCGAGCCATCCGGCCGAGTGCAATACAAAGTTAACCCCGCCCATCATGGTCGGAAACATCGTCGAAGCACTTTCGTAAGCAGCCTGAGCATCGGGAAGTTTCGATGCGCAGAGCGACCCGCCGCTTCTGAATGGAACACCAAGGCGCCGAGCGAGTTGGCCAACGCAGTACAGCACGAGCGCTGGCTCGGGGGTTCCGAAGGTTGGTGCGCCCGTTTGCATACTCATCGATGATGCAAACGAACCAAACACCACCGGCGCGCCCGGACGAATGAGTTGAGTAAAGGCCATACCAACGAGTGCTTCAGCCAGAGTTTGAGTTGCGACGCCAGCCGAAGTGGTTGGCGCCATGGCCCCCGCCAAAATGAACGGCGTAATAATGCACGCTTGGTTCGCCAGTGCATAGGTTTCAGCTGCGGCCAGCATCGTTGCATCCCATACCAATGGTGATGATGCATTGATCAAGCTCGTCATCACCGTACGGTCAGCCAGGTCACCGCCAAAACCGATGCGAGCGAGTTCGACACTGTCAGCAGCGCGGCTTCCTGCAGTAACAGAGCCCATAAACGGCTTGTCGGAATACCGTAGGTGTGCATACACCATGTCGAGGTGACGCTCTCTCACAGGAACATCGACTGGCTCACAGACGGTTCCGCCAGAGTGGTGCAGGTTCGGCGACATGTATGCGAGCTTCACAATGTTGTGAAAATCTTCGAGAGTTGCGTAGCGGCGCCCGCGGTCTATGTCGTACACAAACGGAGACCCGTAGTTCGGGGCAAATACAGTGGCGTCTCCGCCAATCTGTACATTGTTCTCCGGATTACGGGCGTGCTGAATGTACGTACGCGGAGCGGTGGCCTGAACAAGCTTTCGCGCAAGCCCCTCGGGGAAGCGAACCTGGTCGCCCGTTACGTCTGCTCCGGCATTTCGAAACACTTCGATAGCGCTCGGGTAGTCACGAATCAAGACCCCCGCTTCGGCCAAGATTCGGTCAGCGTTCGCTTCGATGATTGACAGCGCCTCGTCGGACACAAGTTCGTACGGCTTGTGGGTACGGGTGATGAAGGGATCTCTTGCGACAACATGCGATGCCCGCAATTCTTGGCGCGCGGAGCGTCCACCGCTGCGTCGACCTGCTGGTGCTTCGGACATGTAGGAGGCTCCTCGTTGGCGGTATTTTCACACCGTATCACTCAGATATATCAGACGGATAGGTTACGTAGTTCCATTGCTACCGGCAGTCTGAGAGAAGCTACCGGCTGGAACGTCGGCGTCGACCGGAATCCGTCGAAGCAACTCGGCGTTCGGGCAGCGTGACGAGTGATGAGAGGTGCGGTGTTGGCGCGGTGGCGTGCGGAAAGGCCATGGCATTCACGAAAAGTTCTTGAAATCTGGGCTCGGTGGCCGTTTCGATTTTGGTCACTGCCCGTGCTGCTGATTCCAATTCGGCCCGCAACGAGCTACTCAGAAGCGTTCGAATCGCCCCGGCACCTGCTGCGTTTCCTACCCCGCGAACGCCAGCTAACTCGCAGTCAGGAACCAGCCCAAGGATCATTGCGTGTAGCGGGTTGATATGGGCGCCGAACGCACCGGCAAGGCGGATATCACCAAGTTCAGTAACACTGGCATGTTCCATCAGTAGGTCTATGCCTGCCCTAAGTGCGGCCTTACCGAGTTGGATGGCCCGAATATCGGTTTGGGTGACGACCACCCGTCGATCATCGTGCTCCCACAACACATAGGTGAACGTACGTCCGTCGGGGATGATGCGACTGCTTCGATCAACGAGGCTTCCGTCGATGACACCTTCCGGATTGATGATCGATGTCAGGTACATCTCGGCAATAACTTCGATGATGCCAGACCCGCAGATTCCGGTGACCCCAGTTTTAGCGACACCCTCGGCAAACCCGGGCTCATCAGACCACGGTTCCACACCGATAACTCTAAAACGCGGTTCGAGGGTTTCTGGGTTAATACGTACACGTTCGATCGCACCCGCTGTTGCTCGTTGACCGCACGTGAGTTGCGCCCCTTCGAACGCAGGGCCCGTTGGTGAAGATGCAGCGTACGTTTCGCCAACACGACCCAAAACGATTTCGGCATTTGTACCGACGTCTACCAACAACTGCCACTCGGAGCCACGGTGCGGGCCTTCGGCGAGCATGGCTGCGGTGGTATCGGCACCGACGTGCCCTGCGATACATGGGCCAACGTACAGCGATGAATTCGTCAGGTCGATGTCAACGTCGACGGCACGACCGTTGATGGCGTCACCGGTTGCAAGCGTAAAGGGGCTTTGGCCAAGCGGAACACAATCAAACCCCATGAGCAGGTGATGCATAACTGGGTTTCCGACGAGCACCATGTCGAGAATGTCGTCACGGGTAAGGTCAGTAACACCGCCGGAGTTCGCTACATCTATAAGTTCGTCTACTAGTTCGTTAAGCGCACTTCTGACCGCCTGGGTTAACGAAACTTCACCACCGGGGTTCATCATCACATACGATACGCGACTCATGAGATCTTCGCCGAATCGAATCTGCGGGTTCATTCGACCTGCGGTCGACAAAACTTCACCGGTGAAGAGATCACACAAATACCCGGCGATGGTGGTCGAACCAACGTCGACGGCAATTCCGTAGGCAACGTCTACAAAACCGTCCCACACTGCAACTATTTCTCGACGAGAACCAACCAAACCCACATCACCAATGACGGCCCGATGGGCGACAGTGATGGACCCGCCGCACTTTTCAAGCCGCCTGACGATGGTCGGAAGCAAATGCCGCCCAAGCACCGCCCGCACACCATGCTGCGTCATCAGTGCCTCACTGACGACCGTCGATGCCGCAATACCTTCGAGGTTAGGCCCGACCTCGAGAAACGCAAGGGCGACCGTTGGATCGACAACAACACCAGACAGGTCAACCGTTTTTCGTATGACCTGGCGGTGTACCTGACTATCGGCCGGTATGTCGACAACAGCATCTGAGCACAAGCTTGCCGCACACCCCAGTCGCCGGCCGACCTGCAGTGCCCGACGACCCCGATAGTCGAGTTCGGTCGAGTCCGGCGCTGACAACGCTTCGTCGGTAGAGACAATCCCCCACTTCGGAAAGTTTCCGGCGCTCGGAACAATTTGGCAACGACCACAGATTCCGCGGCCACCACATACCGAATCAAGATCGACCCCAAGTTGTCGGGCGGCGTCAAGGATCGTTGTTCCGGTCTCGACTTCCCCGTTTAGACCTGATGGAGTAAAGACGACGCGAACCATACTTGTACTTACTTCTTTTCTGTTTTCGTTACCGAGCTCGTCGACGGCCGCGTTCACCGCGGTCGCCACCGGCTCCGGTCGCAGCATTCGGGTCGCGGTTGGAACGGATCCAAGATGCACAGTGATCGTCGTGGCCAGCCATAATGTCGGCGGCGAGCACAGCATTGCGAACCTCTGCGTGCAGAGGATTCATAATGGCCGATGTCAAACCATTTCCGATTCCCATCGCAAGGAACGTTCCGGTAACCACATGACGATTTGGAAGCCCGAAACTTACGTTTCCGGCTCCCCCCGTCGTATTCACCTTCAGTTCTTCTCGTAATCGTCGAATCAAACCGAACGCCTGGCGGGCAGCAAGGTTTACCGCACCAATGGGCATAAACAGAGGGTCGACTATGACGTCGCAGCTGGGAATTCCGTAGTCAGCAGCGCGCTCAACGATTTTCTTGGCGATCAAGAAACGTTTTTCCATATTGTCGTCAATACCGGTTTCGTCGTTCGACACCGCAATGACGGCTGCTCCGTACTTAGCCACCAACGGCAAAACACGTTCCATTACTTCTTCTTCGCCGGTAGTTGAGTTGACGAGCGCCTTACCTTTGTACACGGGGAGGGCTGCCTCGAGCGCTGCGATGATCGACGAATCAATGCACAGCGGCACATCGGTGACTGATTGCACCAGCTGAATGGCGTGGGCCAGCAGCGCCGGTTCGTCGGTGAGCGGAACACCACAGTTAACATCAAGCATTTGAGCGCCGGCTTCAACCTGGGCCAGGGCGTCAACGGTGACACGGCTGAAGTCGCCGTTCTTGAGTTCAACGCCAAACATCGAGCGACCGGTTGGGTTGATTTTTTCACCGATCATCACAAACGGACGGTCAAAGCCCATGACAACTTCACGCGTTGCTGAGCTCAATATCGTGTCGGTCATGGTTGGTCCTCACTAGTGGATAGAGCGTCTGCTGATGCGGTTTCCGGTGCCGCCGATTCCGCATTTCGTTTTGCTGACCAAGTTCCCCAATCAGAAATTGAGTCTGGTGCAGTTTCAGGATCGTCTTCAGGGTCTTCGGCTTCACCCTCGTCGACAATTTCCTCGGCATCAATTGGGCGGTTATGTGGCTCGAATCCGCCCGAGAATCCCAGTTGCCCCAGGTGTTCCTTTGAGAACTCAGCTTCGATGCGCTGCGCTTCGGCAAATACCTCTGCTGCAAGGTCGTCACCGCAGGGTCGCGACACCCGATTCCACTGGGCAATATCTTCATGTGCGGTATAGATCTTGGCTTTGCGTTTAGCCCGGTCGATAGCCCGTTGAAACTTGGCAGAGAGCACGTACTGTTCGCGTTCACGGCCACGTTGCGCATTCACCTGAGCCGGGATATCCCGCCAGCTAATGACGATGATTTGGGGTGTGTCGGTTCCTCGTCCGCGACCCCGTGCCGGACGGGGCGCTTCGACAGCATCAGGCTCGTTCACAGACCGCCGGTTGGGCAGGAGACCTTCGGAGTCAATCATGTGCAACCACCAGATACTTAGGCGGCGAGGCGGCGCGCAGCAACCAGAGTCTTGGCCGTCTCGGCCGCAACTGCAGCGTCACGGCAATACGCGTCAGCACCGATTGCTTTTCCGAACTCTTCGTTGAGCGGCGCACCACCCACCAGAACGATGTAATCACTGCGCATACCTCGTTCAATCAAGGTGTCGATGACAACCTTCATGTAGGGCATGGTGGTCGTGAGCAGCGCTGACATACCGAGAATGTCGGGCTTGTGTTCGGCGAGTGCGCCAAGGTAGCTATCGACATCGGTATTGATACCGAGGTCAAATACCTCGAAACCGGCACCTTCCATCATCATGGCCACCAGGTTCTTTCCGATGTCGTGAATATCGCCCTTCACAGTTCCTATGACGACTCGACCAATTGGTTCGGCACCATTCGCAGCAAGGATTGGGCGAAGTAGGGCCATTCCTGCCTTCATGGCGTTCGCTGAAAGCAGTACCTCTGGAACGAACAAAATGCCGTCTCTAAAGTCAATGCCCACAATTCGCATTCCCTCAACCAACGCTTTGTCGAGCACTGCTTGTGCTGTCCAGTTGCGGTCAAGCAGCAATTGAGTACCCTCTGCAATTTCGGGCGCCATGCCGTCGTAGAGGTCATCATGCATTTGCGCGACGAGGTCTTCGTCACTGAGGCTTGAGAGGTCGAGTTCGTCTGCGTCACTCATGGTGACTCCTTCGATTGTGGGTACCGAGTTCTGACCGGACCAGTCCCACCAGGTGGGACAGTTCCGTATAGCGGGATTTAGCTTAGCGTTCTTTGTGAAGCAAGGCAGTTATTCGGCTCGCCGCAGCAGTGACTTGATCAACCAGTTCTTTGGTCGCAGCTCCCGGAAACCGAAACGACGGGCCGTGCACATGAACAGCTGCAATGATGAGGCCGGTTTTTCGATCGTGAACCGGAGCAGCAACCGAAGTGAGACCATCAACGAATTCGTTGACGGCCCAACCATGACCTTCGCGGCGTATGACCACCAGGCGGGCGTGCAATTCTGCGAGCGTCGAGATCGAAAACGGGGTTGGGGTGTTAAGCGGTTCAGGACAAACTGCGGCAACCGCTTCGATGGTTAGTCCACTCAGCAACACAAGACCACCCGATCCGAGATACGGGTCCGCCCGCACACCTGTCCAGTCACGTACCTGAATATCGGTATGGGACTCGATACTTTCGACGCACAACGACTTGTTTCCGGCAAGAACGGATAGTCCGGCCGCCTCGCCAGTAAGCCGAGTTAGTTCAATCAGGAACGGTCGAGCGACGTCGATAATCGAGCGTCGCGGGCCAACCGAAGTGCCGAGGTCGTACAGAACGGGCCCAATTCGGTACCCGTGGCCACTTGGAATGACTTCTACAGCGCCAACGTCGGCCAGCGTCAGCAACAGCCGTGAGACCGTGCTTTTGGGAAGGCCCGTCCCTTGGGCGATTTCGGAAACCCCGGCGGCCCCGGCGCGAATGCAAGCAAGAACAGTGAAGGCCCGTTCGATTGATTGCACACCGGTCATTCCTTACTGTCCCACATCGCGGGTGGTCCCACAATCCGAGCCACCGAAACAACGGTAAAACGCCCAAAACCCCATGGTCCACGCCCAAAACCCCGAATAGCGCCCCGATCCTCGAAGGAAACACCCCTTTTTGGGGGTTTTGGGTGTCGGAGGGGTTCCGGAGAGGTTCCGGAGGGGTGTCGGAGGGGACCGTAGGTTCCGGAGGTTCATTTCATCTGCGGAATAGTCACTCTTTCGAAAGTATCAACTGCATAAAAACCAGGTCAAGCCAACGACCGAACTTTTGACCCACCTCGGGCATCCGACCCACTTCAGAAAAGCCGAGTCGGTTGTGAAACACCAATGACGCAGTATTGGCACTATCGATCCCACCGACCATGACGTGCACGCCGTCGAGAATGGCACGAGCGATAAGCACCTCAATAAGTGCACGACCAACCCCGTTTCCCCAATGGGAGCGCGCCACATGAATGGTGTGTTCAACAGTGTCGCGGTAACCCGACCACTTCCCTGCACCCCGAAAATCGCCGTATGACGCGAACCCGACGACCACCGCATCAACCTCAGCAACCAACACGGGACGCAGCCGAAGTCTTTGTTGCTCATACCATTGGGTTCGTTCTTGCAGCGTTTGCAGATCTTCAGTCCAAGTAATGGTTTCGGTTTGGATCAGTGCGTTATACAAACCGCAAATTTCGCCAAGATCTTTGTAATCTGCGTCACGAACGTTCACGTCGATCACTGTAGAACGTGGTGTGCTCCTGAACCTCGTGTGCTTCGGGAGACAAGCAATGCGTCGCGTAGGATCTCGGCCGATGTCTGATCTCACGCTGCAACCTGTTTCTCGCGCTGACGCTATCGAACGAGATCGGCTCGACCCATTGGCCTTCGCCCGTGACCGGTTCGATCTTCCCGCCGACGTCATCTACCTCGACGGGAATAGCCTTGGAGTGCTGCCCCGTTCGACAAAGGCCCGGGTCGTTGAAGCGATGACGACCGAGTGGGGAAACAGTCTCATTCGAGGTTGGAACGACCACGGTTGGATGACGATGGCTCAAACCATCGGAAACAGCATTGCCCGGCTCATCGGTGCAGCCCCCGACACGGTGATATGTGCCGATAACCTTTCCACGAACCTCTTCAAACTCGTGACCGCGGCACTTCGATTGCGCCCAGATCGAAGGGTCATCTTGACCGAGTCTCACAACTTCCCTTCCGACCTGTACGTTTTGGAAGGAATCGCTTCGGTGCTTGGCCACGAGGTTCGGCGCGTTGAACGTTGTGACATTGCGGCCTCTATCGATAACGACACTGCACTGGTCGTGGTCACAGATGTTGACTACCGCTCGGGTGAGCGATTCGATATGCGAGGTGTGACGGATGCAGCCCATTCGCAAGGCGCGCTCGTCCTGTGGGACCTTGCCCATTCAGCTGGCGCAGTGGAGGTCGACCTCAACGGCCTTGATGTTGATTTCGCTGCTGGCTGCGGATATAAGTACCTCAACGGTGGGCCGGGTGCACCCGCGTTTATGTACGTCGCCCGTCGACTACAACCATTGGTCCGCCCGATGCTTCAGGGGTGGCTCGGGCACGTCGACCCGTTTTCGCTCGCCGAGTCGTATGTTCCTGCCGAGGGGGTTGGTCGACTCACCATCGGCACGCCACCGGTACTGTCGATGATTGCCCTTGGCGAGGGTGTCGCAACGTATGACGGCATCGAAATGGCGGTAGTCAGAGCAAAAAGCGTTGAGTTGTCTGACTTCTTTATTCGTTTGGTTGCCGAGCGCCTCATCGCAAACGGCTTCAACTTCATCCTGGCGAGCCCAACCGACTCGGCACAACGTGGAAGCCAAGTTTCGTATGCTCACGAACACGGATATCCGATTATGCAGGCCCTGATTGCCAGGGGTGTCATTGGTGACTTTCGGGCCCCTAACCTCGTTCGATTCGGTTTCACGCCGCTGTATCTGCAGTTCGTCGATGTAAACGACGCGGTGCAACATCTATACGAAATTATGGCATCCAACGAATGGGATCAACCCAAGTTTCATCAACGCAATGCCGTCACTTGAACGCAAGGTAGGTTGAGTCTGTGGCTGATCAACAAACTTTTGTCATAGGCGTTGCGGGCGGAAGTGGATCAGGAAAAAGCACCGTTGCCGACCGGGTGATTGCCATGGCTGGCCACGAGCGTGTGGCGGTAATGGCGCTTGACTCGTATTACGCGAACCGTGAGCATCTTTCGTTCGATGAGCGCGTCAGCGTCGATTACGACCACCCTGATGCGTTCGATTGGGAACTCATGCGTTGTCAGTTGGCTTCGTTACGTGGGGGGAACCCCGTTGAAGTGCCGGTTTACGACTTTGCAACTCACGCAAGACTACCCACAACAACGTATGTACGCAGCGCACCAATTATTGTGGTTGAGGGTCTATTGGTGCTCTGGGAACCAGAACTACGTTCACTTATGGATCTTAAAGTGTTCGTCGATGCCGATGCCGACGTTCGATTCATCCGGCGCCTACAGCGAGACATTTCACAACGTGGACGAAGCGCGGAATCAGTCATTCAGCAATACCTCGACACGGTACGACCAGCGCATCTGCAATTCATCGAACCTTCCAAACGCTACGCCGATGTCATCATTCCTCATGGCGGTATGAACGAACCTGCCATCGACATGTTGCTAGCCCGAATCAGCCAAATCAACCGGCACGAAACTACCTAGCTGCTACTTGACCACCGCTTAAGCGCGATTACCTGACGAGACGAAAACCGGGCCGATACCTTTTCAGGTACCGGCCCGATCTTTACCGATCACTCACCTCCCGTGTTGAGTGACCAGAAAACCAAGACACTTACGATCAGGGGTGACGTAAATGTCCTGGAATCCTTTGCTATTCGGCCATTGCAAACTCTGGGTACGCAAGTACGCCCATCTCAGGCATGTCGAGGCCTTCCAGTTCGTCTTCTTCACTCGAGCGAATTCCGCCCTTGGTGAGCTTGTTCTGGATGGCGAAGAATGCATACGCAACCCCAAAGATTACGGTCGCGAGTACTACTGCACCAACGAGTTGGGCAAGAAACTGACCGGTTTCGCCATAAAGCAAACCAGTGACGCCGTTGTCTTTGGTCCATTGACGATCAAGGAAATTCCATCCGGCACCGTACGACCCGTTTGCGAAGATGCCTACGCAGAGCACCCCATAGATGCCGCAAACACCATGTACGCTTATGGCACCTACCGGGTCGTCGATCCCTCGTGCTTCCCAGAACTTGACCGAGAAACTCATGATGATTGATGCAGTTACGCCAATGACGGCAGCGGCCCAAGGTGAAACAAAGGCGCATGGTGCGGTGATGGCAACGAGCCCGGCAAGCATTCCGTTAATCATCATTCCAGGGTCGGGCTTCTTGCCGCCGGTGAACATCACCTGAAACATCGCAGCAACAGCGCCGAATGCTGCGGCGATTCCGGTGTTGGCTGCGACGATCGCAAACTGACGGTCAGTCGCCGCGAACGTTGATGCTGCGTTGAACCCGAACCAACCAAACAACAAGATGAACGTACCAAGCATGGCCATGGGAAGGTGATGAGCGGTCAAGGTTCGGGGTTTGCCGTCGGACCCAAACTTGCCGATTCGAGGGCCCAGCACCAACGCGCCCGCAAGGGCGGCGACGCCTCCGACTGCGTGCACCACTCCAGAACCAGCAAAGTCAACGTAGCCGTGACCAAGGCTCATCGAATCGCCGATTTGGCTCAACCAACCGCCTCCCCACGTCCAGGCCGCAAAGATTGGGTAATAGATCGCCCCGCAAAACAAACCCCAGATAACGAAACTGTTCCACTTCCAACGCTCCGCCATTGAACCGGTTGGAATCGTGGCGACGGTGTCCATGAAGGCCACCATGTAGAGGAAGAAGCCAAGTACGGCAGGCGTGCTTTGGGCGCCACCGAAAAGAAACGGTTTCGCCCAGTTCAGGAAGATCCAATCTCCGCTGCCAAGTAATGCCTGACCGACTGCTTTGTCGTAGCCGAAGTAACCAGGATACGACCAGTTTCCGAAAGCTAAGGGGAAGCCGATGAGCATGAACCCAACGAAACCAAGACCGAAGATTGCAAAGTTAGTGCTGACCACATGCGCCGCATGTTTGGCTCGGCACATGCCAGTTTCAACCAGCGCAAACCCGGCCTGCATAAAGACGACAAGTGCGGCTCCGATCACAATCCAGAGAAGGTTTAACGACTCGTTCGTCGCGGCAAGTTCTTTGCCCGTAACAGAGATCTTCGGATCAATGGCCTGGGCTAGCGCACCGGGTGCGAGCACCAGAGATACTGCAAGAGCCCCGATAGTCAGCGCACCTAGTTTCAGGTAACGAGGGGTTTTCAAAAAACGGGAGGTGGACATAGGTGTTTCGCAGCTCCTTGCGATTCAGGTGGTGGTGTCGTGATGACCCTTTCAACCTACAAACAAGAAATTTCGCCTCTGCGTCACGAATGTTTCGACTTTGTTCCAAGCCTGTTCGTAGAGCCGGTTTTCGGCCCAATTTTGGTTCCCAGGAAGCGGCGTTGTGTAGTTGTCGTTGCCGCACTGCCCATTCGAAGCGTCTCGCGAAGCGCATTTTGCATCGACTCATCAAGTTTTCGCCCGGTACGGTCAGTCACATCAAACGTGTCGAGGGCCATGTCGTCGGCCGTTGTGATGCGTGCTGCGTGCACGTCTGCACCAGCAACCGCGACCGCAGAGGCCAGGGCGTGAAGCAGACCACGCCGATCAGTTGCTCGAACCTCGCAGATGGTGTGCCACGGCGACGCCCCGTTATCAAAATGAACGATCGCATCGGGAATGGGGGTCGACGCTCGAACCGTGCCAACCGTTCGTTCTAACTCAGAGGCCAACTCGGCACCGAGCAGAGCCAGGTCATCAATAGTGGCTTTGAGTTTGCGGGCTCTGAATACCTGCAACGCGCCGCCGTCACCCCATGTTGCGATCACGGCATCGCTCAGGTCAGCACCGAAACGTTCTAGTACTGCGGTGGTGTGCGCGAGTAGGCCTTGCCTGTCCCGGCTTGCAATCAGAATCCGGGTGACATCATCGTCGTCATGTTGCAAAGCGACCACAAATTTGTTCTTTGCCGGAATCGGGTCAAGCAACGCTACCTGTGTAGCAATCGCCGCAGGCTCTTCGCACAAAATGTAGGAAATTGGTGCCGTCGAGACGCGATCGACCGCTGGCGAGCCGGGCCGCAACAAGGCGGTGGCTTGTGATCGCTTCGCATCAATCAACGTGACCGCAGAACCTGCCAGAAGTGGCGAGTTCAGCGAAGCATGAACCAAGTCATCAAGTTCATCGAGACGCGAACGTTCCCACGGTTCGAGTGAGTTAATCGAGATACTCAATACGGAAAGTGCACTGGCACGTTCTCGTTCACGTAAATGAACCGCCACACGAAGCACACTGTCGTGGCTTAATCCGTCTGGTCGAATGGCCGCAGCACGAAGCAGTTCTTGTTCTTCAATGAGAGATCCAATCGCATCGATGTCGTCTGCGTCACCACCGAGCTGTTCAATGGTTGAGCGACATGACCGAAACGCTTCGGGGTCTGACCCAATGAGATCGATGAGCCACGCAGCGAGCAGAACCCGACGAGGGTGTTGCAGCGACAAATAGCGTTTGTGAGCACGAGCATCGCCTCGGGTCGCATAGTCAGCTTCGCTGTTGTGTGTCGCCAACCTTATACGGTCGAGCACATCGAAGCGATGGACGGCCGCCGGGTCAAGAATGCTCGAATCTCGTCGACGACGTTCAAGGAACGTTTCAAGTTCCGGAAGTGCCCGATCAAGAACCCGGGTTGAGTCAAGCAAACGCCATGATCGTGGTGATCCTTCAATCAACAACCGATCAAACAACCCTCGTTCTTGACTACCCCACTTCAGCGGTCCATCGTGCTCCACAGCGAGTCGATCAAGTGTGGATGCTGTCGGTTGGGCGCGCGCAGCATCAATTGCTGATTGCAACACAAATGCCAAATATTGTTCTCCGTTTTGGGAAGTTGACGTAGCTGATGCAACTTCAAACGCGTTGGCTCTCATGCGCCCAACCCGCCAACTCAAGAGCGGTGGAGTAACCAGCGTGGTTACCAACACCATCAACAACACCGCAGCATAAAGGTCTTTGTCAAGGACACCATTTTTCAGACCGATCGAGGCAAAGATCAAGCCGACCTCACCACGAGGGATCATGCCAAGACCAATCAGTAAGCGGTCAGACGAAGTTCCTACCGCCGCCCACCCTGCGACAACTTTTCCAAGAATTGCAACAACGGTCACGACTGCAGCGATGCCCAACACCCTCGGGTCGACAAAGGTACGTACATCTACATTGATACCAATTTGCAAGAAAAAGACCGGGATGAACATGTGCCCAACCGGCGTAAGTTCACGTTGAATACGGGCAGCAGAATCTGTTCTTCCGAGCGAGAGGCCAGCGACGAACGCACCAATGATCGGGGCAAGTTTTGCGAGGGTTGCCAGTTGGGCCACACCAAGTGCGAAAGCCAAAGCCAAAACCAACAGTGTCGAAGACGATCGGGCTCGGCGTTCAATCCAAGTAAAGAGTCTCGGTGCCCCAAGCACACCTACCGTGGTACAGACGACCAAAAATGCCACGGCGAGAACTATTACGCCACCAACCGACATCACCGAAACGCTTCCGGTTCCGGTCACGATTCGAACGACCACAGTCAAAACGATGAGGCCAATAACATCGTCGGCGACAGCCGCGCCCAACACTGTTTGCGCTTCTCTGGTGGCAAGCGCTCGCAGGTCGCCGAACACGCGAGCGGTAATTCCAACGCTTGTTGCAGTAAGTGCTGCCGCGATGAAGAGTGCGGCATTGCGGTTGAGACCGAGGGCCCTCGTGACCCCAAAACCGCCAGCAATCGGCACAACGACCCCAACGACGGCGACCGAAAGCGCAGCCTTGCCGACCGACTTCAGTTCCCGGAGGTCCATCTCCATTCCGACTTCAAGTAGCAACAAAATGACGCCGATCTCGGCGAGGGTGATCAGTACGTCGTTGGTTGAAACCAGGCGCAGCGAATGCGGGCCAATGGCTATGCCAGCAACAATTTCGCCAACGACAGTTGGTATTTTCAGTCGATCCGCAATCTCAGCGGCGCATTTGGCGGCAACCAAAATGATGAGAATTTCCAACAAAACGTTCTTACTTGCCCCTTCAGCGAGGGCAACAATCGAAGCAAGTATCACGCCCGGCAAAGTTCCGCTTCGAGCATCCAACCCCGTCGGCGGACGTTAATGAGTTCCTCCGGGGCAAGTGCCCTACGAACATTAATAAGTAGTCCGTCGACTCGGCGGGCCGGCGTTACCGGCACCTGAGCAACGCGTGCCAACTCTGTTCGGGTAATCAGTCGCCCTCGAGCGGCATTGATCGCGTTGAAGACTGCATGTTCTTGGTCGCTAAGACCCACGGGAGTGGCCATGGCCTCAAAGGTACGCGATTCGGATTTCTCGACGATGGCCGAATTGTTTCCGGCCGATTAACTACACCCGAAGTACGAGTGCGTCGCCTTGGCCGCCACCGCCACATAAGGCTGCTGCCCCAACTCCCCCACCCCTGCGGCAAAGTTCCATGGCCAGCGTGAGTGCCAGCCGATTCCCCGAAGCTCCGATTGGGTGGCCAAGCGCAATTGCACCGCCGTTAACGTTCACAATGTCTTCGCTCACCCCGAGGTCATCGATACTGGCGAGCGCGACCGACGCGAAGGCCTCATTCATTTCAAAAAGGTTTACATCGGTCACGCTCATCCCGGCCTTCAGCAGCGCTTTTCGAATGGCGTTCGCTGGTTGCAATAACAACGAAGCCGAATCCGGACCAGCCACCATCCCGTAGGAAACAATGGTCGCAAGCGGGGTAATGCCGAGGCGAGCGGCTGCCGAAGCTGACATCAAAATTGTGGCGCTAGCCCCATCGGAAAGTTGGCTTGCGTTACCTGCCGTAATTTGACCATCTATTGCGAAAGCTGCCTTCAGCCCGCCAAGCGATTCACTGGTCGTTCCGGGACGAACTCCTTCGTCGGTATCGATCAGCATCGGCTCACCTTTGCGTTGCGCGATCGCTACCGGAACAATCTCTTCACCGAGACGGCCAGCCTTCGCAGCGTTCGCCGCACGCTCATGGGATTTTGCCGCGAAGGCATCTTGACGGGCTCGATCGAGGCTCGCCTTCCCGCGTCCGTAGTTCTCGGTTCCTTCGCCCATTGCAACATGGTCAAGGGCACAAAACAACCCGTCGTGGTACGTCGCGTCAAGCAGCGCTGCGTTTCCGTACCGGTAACCGCTACGACCGTTCGGAACCAGATACGGCGCCTGAGTCATCGATTCCATTCCGCCAGCCACGACTATATCGGCGTCGCCAGCTTGAATCATTTGGTCGGCTTGGTAGATCGCATTCAGCCCTGAGAGGCACACCTTGTTCACAATGGTCGCCGGAACACTCATTGGGATACCGGCATTTACCGCAGCCTGTCGGGCTGGAAGTTGCCCGGCGCCAGCTAACAACACCTGCCCAAGAATGACGTGATCTACCTGGTCAGCTGGTACTCCAGCACGTTTAAGTGCCTCAGCAATCGCAAAACCACCAAGCTGTGCAGCGCTAAACCCACCCAGCACTCCAGACAATTTTCCGATAGGGGTTCGGGCACCGGCAACGATTACTGATCCTGGCATAACGCAATCATCTCGCGACGCGCGGCTCACATGCCACTTCCGCCGATCAAAGGTCGAATTCGTATCCCGCGGTTACGCCACGGCGTCGGGGATTCGTACGGGTAGTTTCGGCAAACCGGTACCAGCTAATCGCCACGGCCAACCGGCAGCAACGTAGGCATCAACCGGGATATTCGCTTCGATGCGTTGATGCAATTCTTTCAGTTTCGACCAGTGGACGCCTGGTCGATAGTGGTGCGCTGTGTGGTAGCCAAGATTTCCTGTACAGAAGTTATAGAGGGGCTGCATCACGTTGTTTGATGCCTCGAACGGTGAATCGGTTTTTCGATTGGTGTGATGGGCGTACGTCGCCCAAGCCGTTCCGAAAAGTGAAAAAGCAGGCGCCAAAACGAAGATGAAAAACCCGGCGACCGGCCGATACCAAACAAGGGAAGCGACGAGAGCAGCCGTAAGCACACCCATCATGATGAATACTCGGCGAAACTTCGGGTGCCGCACACCAACTTTCCAGGCCCGCGGATAGGCCATCGCTGCGTTCACAAACGCATATTCAATCTGGCCCATCACCGAACCGTCTTTTCGCATCCAACGAGACTCGTCCTTTTCTTGGTCGAGATAGTTCAGATGATGTCCGACCGAATGGTGCAGTACCCAGGTGTGGCTCGTCACCCCGGTCTGAAGGCCATACATGAGTTCGAGGGCACGATTGAGAATTGTTACTTTGAAGGTTGATACGTGTTGATGATGGTGGTTAAAGGCACACACCACACCCTTCGGCAAAATACCGACCACGAAGTACAGGCCGGCAATGAGCGGCGAGTCAACGACGAGGTATACCGCAATGTCGACAGCGAACATCGCCACGAAAACTGCGACTCGCGAGCGGTCGACCGAGTGCCTAAAGAATTCCACCCCCCTACGGTAGGTGGCTTCTCGTACAAACCGAGACTTTTCGAGTTGAATAGTCGTGTGTCGCGAGGTGTTGCTTCTCTCCTTTATCCCATTGGCGTAGTTCTTGAAGGCCGACCGTGCCTGATCGTTGGCGGAGGACCGGTCGCAACGAGTAAAGCCCAGGGCCTTATCGCGGCTGGGGCGATCGTGACAGTTATATCGCCGACGATTACTCAAGAACTGGGCACCTCGCAGATTGCTCGGTGGCATGAGCGAGCTTACGAACGAGGCGATGTGCGGGGCTACCGGTTGGTCATCGCAGCAACATCATCACCCGATGTCAACAGAGACGTGTTTTCTGACGGCGAGTCGTTCAACGTTTTGGTGAACGCGGCCGATCAACCCGACGCCTGCGCATTTACACTGCCGGCCGTTAACCGAACCGGACCCATCACGATCACCGTGGCCACCCAAGGACAGTCACCAGCCATTGCCCAGTGGTTACGCGACCTCGCCGGTTCGATTATCGATGAGTCAACCCTTGCGGTCGTTGCTGCCATTTCTGCGACCCGCAACCGGGTGCTTGATGCTGGTTTGGTAAGCGAAGGGCGACCGTGGCGTGTACTGATTGATCAACTGGTCGCTGTAGACGCAATCCTTTGGGATGAGCACATCACCCGGTGGCTGGCTGCAACGGGCGGGCCGTAACGCACCGGCGGCCAGCGGGCTGCATCACTGTCGTCGTCCGGGAAGTCGGACATTTGCCGATATAAAGCGCGCAATTGCCTGGCCGCTCCTTTGCCTGTGCCAGGGGTTGGTGGCCTGTGCCGGGTTTTTGTGATGCACATCGTCGGCACATGCAGCAAAAAGTCGGCACAGGCTCAAACATTCTCATCAGCTAATTCTGCGAGAATGATAAATCCCGCAGCATGAACCCCGGTCGGAGCGGTCATCACAGCACCTATGCCGACGGCGCGCCAGATAACCGAGAGCGCCCCATTGCGTTGCTGCAAGGGTCGCGCCAAATTGATAGCGAAACCGTAGAAAATCAAAGCACACAAGACAAGCGCTACGCCGATAGTTGAACTACGACCTTGGCCAAGCGACGGCGCAGCGATGAGCACAGCGCCGACCAATCCAACGGCCAACGCTGTTTGCGCATCACGCGACGGAGTGCCATCGCTGCTGTTCGCAAAGCCGCACCCGCAGTGACCGCTACCCTTCAATGAATTTTGGTCAAAGGGTGAATCTTCTGACAAAATCGGTCCGATGAGTTCGTCGAAAGTTCGTCCCTTTGTCGCTCGATCCGACACCACGCCGCTCGAGACCTGGGAAGCGGGCAACGTGCACGGCATGTCGTGGAGAACACTGACCAGTGCCGACCGAACTCCGAGCAGGGAGCTGACCACAGGCGTTTGCTTTTTGCCGGTCAACGGCGAAGTGCCCCGTCACCATCACGTGCAAGCTGAGGTGTACCACTTCATCTCCGGGACGTGCACCGTTCGCGTCAACGACGAGTTGTTCACGGTCAGTGCCGGTGACACCGTCTTCGTCCCGGGCAGCGCCTGGCACGAAATAACCAATGTCGGTAACGGATTAGCGCAACTCTTCTACTGTTTCGCGACAGCGTCCTTTGATCAGGTTGAGTATCACTACCCCGACGGCACCACCTGGAAAGCCTGATCAGTTACTGAGTCGACGCTTCGTTGTTTAGCTGCCCGAGTCGTTCGTGATGTCGACCGGCCCTCGTGACGGGATCCGAACGGGGAACCTGTCGAACACCTGCTTGCGGCGTTGAGTTGAAGCCTTGGTGCGGAGTGGTTCTTTCGCGGTCCACTCGGCAGCGTCGAGTCCCAGCCTTGCGGCGGCGGAGACCCGGCTGGTCCGGTCGTGTTTGGAACCAACGCCGGTCTCGACCGCGAGCCGGCATGGGTCAAAAACGTCCGTGCAAATCCGATTGTACGCATACGAATCAATGGTTCCTGGACATCATATAACGCAGTCGAAATCAAAGCGGGAGACCGAGATCGACTCTGGAATGCAGCGATAGCTGCGAACCCCGGCTACAACGACTACCTCAAAACGCTGACCAGATCAGTACCGATTATTCAAATGCATCCCGCCATATGAATCACATTAATGCTCTCAAGATTGCCTACATGGCCAACATCATCATTCTTGTTCCGGTGTGCGCTTCGATGTACCGACCCACAGGAACGATTGCTGTGTTTCAGAATGCGGTTGCCGAAAGCGAAGGGCTAAGACTCATGGTCGCGAGCCTCTGGACTGCAATACTGCTTGCGTCATTTATCGGCCTAGCGAGGCCAAACGCAGTCAAACTCATCATCCCGCTACAAGTCATCTACAAAAGCATCTGGCTTGTGGCATTCATCGCACCCAAACTTGCCGCTGGACGGAAGCCCGAGATCCCGATCGGCATCGCAACCGTGTTCATACTGGTAGCGCTTGCCTACCCAGCCATCTACTGGTTTTCTACAAAGTAAACGTAGAACGGAAGTTCAAAGATGTCGACGAATGTCCACTCTTGGCAAATTTGGTATCAATCGCCCACCACGACTTCAACGACCCGCAGTGCATTCGCAACAATTTCGATCGAGCAAGACCAGTCCGGCTACCGAGTGCCGAACGCAGTTTCTCGATCTCCAACCAAAGTGAAAAGCGGCAACATCAGTGCTTCGGTTTTGTAGAACTCTTCCTTGTTCTTTTTGTTCGCAGCTGCGTCATCCCCCGAGCATGAAGCCGATTTGCGCTTGACCTTCTTTTTTCCGATGGTGAATTCCAGAGTGTTTGTTTCTGCGCCCGGGCATATGTTCCCGGTCAGTTTAACGTTCACAAGTTTTTGAACTTCAGCGCTGGTGCCAGCCAGCAATTTTGGTGGGATTCTTGCCTCCAATCGCTTAATTGTTTTCCCGGCCCCCAAAACTTCGATGGTGAGCTTCGAACCGCCGATTTTCACTCGAAGGTCTCTGGCCTCAGGAATGCTCGAGTCAGCGAAGCTGTACTCAAGCTTGAGGGCTGGGCTTGTGGACTTTGCGTTCAAAGGGCTCGCAGCAAGAACCGACGCTATGAGAACGAACCCAAGGGTCAAACCGATAACAGTGGCGGGAAAGAAACGTGGCTTGGTTTTGGTCTGCATACTCATTAGACGACGATGCCGCCCTCGCAGGTTCCATGGTGCGACAAGTATCATCCGCGCCAGGAGTAGACCCGAAAAGCGGAAACTAACGCCGGATGCAACCAACATCTCGCCGAAGGGCGCCGATCCGGTGAATCGTATCGAAGCGTCCCTGGCGGGCGAGCGATCGTTGCTTGACCCGACGGTCTGGGCAAACCAATCGATGGTCGACAACCTGCTTCATCCTGACTTTGGGAGCGGGCACAGTCGGGCAGATGGTGGACACGGGAACAAACCCTTCGGACTTTGCCCGAAGAGGCCGTGCTGGTCGAACCGGAGGAGGTAAGCGAACTCTATGGCGACGAAGTGGCCGACGGCATTGTGCTGGTTACGTACGTGAGTGTTCGCAGAAGCGCCGCAGTTGGCCGCAGTTGGCCGCAGTTGGCAGGGGCTGACTCTGGTGGAGGTTGGCTTGGTAGACTTCACTTTTTACCAAGTGTGATTGTGTGATGGCTCGGACTGAACGTTTCAAGGTGTCGACTTCTGGTCAACTCTCGCTTCCGCCTGCTGTTCGGCGGCGCTGGCATCTCGGTGGGGGTGGACAGGTCGACGTGATCGATCTTGGCTTTGGTGTGTTGACAGTTCCCGCTGGCGCGACAGGGCGACTACTCGATCAGGTTCTTCCGGCCGATGTTCATTATGCGAATTGCAGCAACCACCAACCTTTGGTATGCGCGCTTATGTAAGAGTGCGATGGTTACGGTGGTGGTGCTTTGCTTGACTCGTGGTCCGGCAAGGAAAGCGAGACGGTGATTGCTGGCCTCATTGCACTCCCGGAGTCCTTTGCCGTTATCCCCATGATCGATCTGGCATGGCGGATGGGCCAGTTGGTTCACGAATATGTTGGACTTTCAACGCTCGCCTCCGAGGCTGTTGCCGCAGCTGAGCGACTCGGTGCTCGTCTCCTTGTCTCGTCGCGTGACGATAGCCCTGGGATCCGAAATACTTGCGGCGCACTCAAGATTCGACACCAGGTGCTGGAGCGATAACCGTTCCTTGGCGACTCTCACGGTCACAAAGCCGACGGTAGGGGCATTGCGCGCATCCCTTCGGGTCCTGGCGTCAGCCCCGTGGCGGGATGCTGTGTTGAAACCGGCTGTGGCAAGATCATCACCATGGCCTCTCGATCTATGACGGATGAGGAGTGGCCAGCGTTCCTCATCGCCGAAGCTCGGCCGGCGGTGCTGGCCACGGTGCGCCCTGATGGCAGACCGCACGCGGCACCCATCTGGATCGACTTCGACGATGGCGCCGTCTGGTTCAACACCGGCGCCGACACGATCAAGGGCCGCAATCTGGCACGTACCGGCGCGGCAACGATCTGCGTTCAAGACGATCGACCGCCATTCTCGTTTGTCATGGTGGAAGGGACCGTCGAGCTCATCAATGGCATCGACCTCGTGCGGAAGTGGGCCGCTCGTATCGGTGGCCGCTACATGGGTCGTGACCGCTCCGAGGAGTACGGCACACGCAACGCAGTCCCCGGCGAACTGCTCGTCAAACTCACACCGACCCACATCGTCAGCGCCGTCGACGTCGCCAGCTAACAAAACTGCTGCAGCGGTCCCCGTGCAGTCCTTCCCGGTGTTGGGGGGGCACCTGGGGTCGAAGTTTTGTTTGCGGTCGGGGTTGCGATGGCGATGGCCTCGCGTTGTTGTGCGATTGGTATGAAATTTCCGCAGGTGTCGTCGAATAACTCCGCTCTACGGTGGCGCGATGACCCCCGCCGGATACCCAGACGGCTACTACGCCGTGTATTTCGAAGATCTAAACCCACTCAAAGTCGAAGTGTACGTCGAATAGCTAGATCGAGACATTTCGGTCGTTGCGCCGAAGCGTCAAGTGGGGTCCGTGTTGCAGAAGTGGAGGTGAAGGATCAACTCTTGCAATGCTTTGCATGCATACGACTGACGCAGCGCTGAGTATTTCGATTCTTAACGGATCCAGTGATGTTGTAGTAACTGCTTAGCCCGAGGTTCCGGACGGGCAAGACCTATACGTCGAGAAGAATGCGGCGCCCGTCGTCGAACACTGCGGTGATTTCGAGGTGTGCGCCGATCGCTTCAACATAACGACGCACCGTCGGGATTGCCGGGCTCTCACTACGTTCAATTTCCGAAACCGACGGTTGCGTGAAATAGAAGCATTAGTAGGCCGGGAGAGGCGGAGGATTATCGGGCAACAATTGAGTGCCGGAACTTTGACGCCCGATGATTTTACGGTTCTAAACGCTTCAGCAAGTGACGTGAACGATGCGTGCGGGTGACGTAGTCCAGATCGATTTTGGAACGCCAGCAAGAGGCGAGCCAGGCTTCATTCGACCGGCAGTGGTCGTAACGTCCAACGATGTCCTCGAGTTTGGCCAAGCTGCAGTTGTGGTGGTGCCATGCACGACAACAAGCAGAGGTTGGCTGACCGAAATTGATTTGCAAGATTTCGGCATCGGAGAACTTCTCGAAATTCAGCAATAACGAGGGGTTCCTGAAGTCACAGCGAATCTGAGATCTAGATTGACTGGGTGACTCGACTGGTTTCGACAACGCAGCAACGCATCGGCCCGACGGCGGACCACCCATCTGCCGTGTCGACCGAACAATTCGCCGCCTTAGAAACCAAACAGGGTGAGAGTTACCAACTTCGTGACGACTTTGGTGGCGATCCGCTGGGTCTGAGCCGAGGCTCGCAGGTCTTGCTGCGCCTGCTTCATCTCACAGATCTACACGTGATGGATGCTGGGTCACCGGCCCGCCTTGATTGGGTCGAGGCTCGGTCGAACGATCTGAAGTGGCATCCACTGCTTCATATGGCACGCCCTCATGACACCCTCGCGACGTGGGGAACTGCAGCGTTCATGAGAGCAATCGCAGAAAATGGTCATGAGTTTGCGGATTTGGCGATCGTGACAGGTGACAACATCGACAATTCACAACGCAACGAATTGAATGCGTACTTAGCATTGTTCGACGGGGGAAGCTTCGGTTTCAAATACGAGGGCCCGCAACGAGCATCCTGGGCAACCAACGACCATGTCTTCACTCATGAAGGTGATGGATTGTGGCCGTTCTGGATTCCTGAACCAAGTGACGTTGTTGATCGATGGACTGCGTTACGGGGCTTTCCGAAACTACCCGCCCTACTCGACGCCACTTCATCACTCGCCCACTGCGAAGGTATCAACATGGACTGGCTGGGGGTGCTCGGAAACCATGACGTCATGCGTCAAGGAACTGTTTTTACGACCCCAGCTATCGAAACCGTTGCCACCGGAGCATGGCGGGCTTTGGGAGCGCCCACCGGCTTCGACCCCGATGATCCGAAGCGTGCATACCTCGAAAACCCCGGTATCTTCACGGAAGGTCAACCACGTTTCCAGGTGTCACAAGTTGCTTCCAGGCGATCGATCGACAAAGCTGAGTTCATACGTGCACACATTGATTCAGGAAATCACGGTTTTAGCGAAATAGGTAGTGGCGACTACATCACCGACACCGAACACGTACGAATCATCGTGCTCGAAACCAATCACCCGACCGGCCACTACCAAGGAAGCGTCGGCCAGGCACAATTAGATTGGCTCGATCAACGACTTGTCGAAGCCAAAGACCGGCCCGTGGTCGTTGCCAGTCACCACGGTGCCGTTTCACTCGACAACACCTACGGCAACGCCGACCCTACCGATCGACGCCTCGGAGTCGAACTCGAAACGGTTTTGCTTCGCTACGGAAACGTCGTTGCCTGGTTAGTCGGCCATCGACATGTTCATCGAATCCGCCCGGTTCAAAACCCTCACGACGGGCTTCCAGGTTTCTGGGAAATTACGACCTCCTCGGTCATCGATTGGCCATGCCAAATTCGATCGGTCGAGATTGTGAAAGCGACCGATGGCTCTATTGGAATTCGGACTGAGGTGCTCGACCACGATGACCTTGGAACCCACCATGAACGCCTCGACGAAACTGGCCTGGCGGCGTGGCATCGAGAAGTCGCGTACAACGCTGACCGAGCCGACGGTCAACGCCATCGTGATGGCCACCCAACCGATCGCAACGTTTTTCTTGCCCGCCCGCACATTCGATGACCTCAGCCAGCTACGGTTCGGAAGTGGAAGTTCGACAATTTGCGTTCGGTATTGCAAGGTCCCGCCCAGCCGGTGCCGTAGTTCGTTTGATGTTCGGCCGATTCTCACGCCTACTTCCGTTGGAACGACTGGCCGCCTCGAAACGGGTCGCTCTGTATCGTCACCCCCGCCCGGTGTACGGGTCGACTCACTTGCTCGCCGTCCCGTTACGCGGTATTCGAGACATTTCCTCCCTGGCCAGCAATCGACACGATGAGCTTCGTGCTGAGCTTTGGCAACAAACAGCACAATGGCAGGCTCGATACGAAACCCCTTGGATGCTGGTCAATGCGGGGTCTCGTCAAGATGTTTTCCAGGTGCATTTTCATCTGAGTGACGAGTGCCCTCCGGACGTTGTGCTGAGTGATGAGACATTTGGTAACTGGGAGCTGGCACTCGCGGGTCTTGGCCAACTCACCGACGGCAACACCCTTCTCAAAGCAGGTTTCGGACTACTTTGCGGCCCCGACGGGCGAGTTCACACAGCAACCTCACGACGGCCATGTGGCGCGGTCTCGTCGATTCCCTAATTGGTAGATGTTCATCGCTATGGTGTGGGTATGCCATCTGCAATCCGTCGCCGATCACGAGGTCTCCGAACCTCCACGTTGACCCGTCTCACGACGCCCATGGTTCGTGACAATGGGGTATTGCGTGAAGCCACTTGGGACGAGGCGCTCAGCCGAGCAGCGGCCGGCTTCGCCGCGTCAAAGGCTGATCACGGAAAAAATTCGGTGGGGCTGTTTTCGTGCTCGAAGTCAACAAACGAAATGAACTACATCGCCCAAAAGTTCATTCGGGCGGTCATCGGTACCAACAATATTGATTCGTGTAACCGCACCTGACACGCTCCTTCCGTGGTCGGTCTGGCCACAGTATTCGGAGCAGGCGGCGGTACATCGAGCTACGCCGAGATTGAAGACACCGACGTCATTGTGCTGTGGGGCTCGAACGCCCGCGCCGCCCACCCGATATTTTTCCAGCACGTGCTTAAGGGAATTCGTCGTGGTGCCAAACTCATTGTTGTCGATCCGCGCCGCACCGAGACAGCCCAGTGGGCCGATCTCTGGGTCGGGCCCCATGTAGGTACCGACATCGCGTTGTCAAACACCATTGGTCGCGAGATCATCCATGCCGGTCTTGCCAACCAGTCGTTCATCGAGCGGTCAACCTCAGACTTTGAGGCGTACGCTGCCTCGGTTGAACCTTGGACGTTGGCTCGAGGTAGCGAAGTAACCGGCATTCCGCCTGAGGCCATCCGACAACTCGCCCATACCTATGCTCGTGCTCATCGAGCTCAGATGTGCTGGACACTCGGCATCACCGAACACCACAACGGTGTCGATAACGTACTCGCGCTTATCAACTTGGCTTTACTGTGTGGCCACGTCGGACGCTTCGGGGCTGGCCTTAACCCGCTTCGGGGGCAAAACAACGTTCAAGGCGGTGGAGATATGGGTGCCATCCCTAACCGCATGCCAGGTTTCCAAGACATTCTTGACCCCACGGTTCGCGCCAAATACAACAGCGCCTGGTCACTCGCGTCAACCGATACCGAAATTCAAGATCAGTACGGCATGCACCTCACGGCGATGTTCGAAGCTATGGGTACCGGTAATCTGCGCGCCTTGTACGTAATTGGTGAAAACCCGGCTCAATCAGAAGCCGACTCGTCGCACGCTACCCAACTGCTCGAAGGCCTAAATCATCTCGTGGTGCAAGACATTTTTCTCACCAAGACCGCTGAGCTTGCCGATGTGGTGCTTCCCGGTTCTGCCAGCTGGTGCGAAAGCGAAGGAACCGTAACGAACTCAGAACGCCGGGTTCAGCGAACCCGCAAAGCACTCAACCCGCCCGGTGAAGCACGCGATGATATCGCCATCATTGTGTCGCTTGCCGCGCATCTCGGTCACGAATGGTCGTATGGGTCGACACCACGAGAGGTCGCCGAAGCAGTTTGGGACGAAATGCGGGCCCTGTCGCCAATGCATTTTGGAATGTCGTATGCGCGCTTGAAAGAGCTAGACGGCATCCAATGGCCATGTCCTTCACCTGACTCACTCGAACCATCGTATCTTCACGGTCGCCTTTGGGCCGATGAACGCGAGGATCGTGGTCGTCTTGCCCCGTTCTCCGTTGTCATTGACGACCCCCCGTCCGACACGTTAAGCGACGAATTTCCGCTTCGACTGACCACGGGCCGACGACTTGATTCGTACAACACCGGCGTGCAATCAGGCGCTTTCGCAAGCCCTCTCAGGTTCGGTGAAACCGTGGACGTCTCTCCTGAAGACGCACGACGCCTTGCAATTACAGATGGCGAACTCGTTTCGGTGGCTTCTCGCCGGGGCGCAATCGTGGCACCGGTTCGTGTTGACGCGTCGTTGCGGCCCGGTCTGGTGTTCATGACTTACCACTTTCCCGAACAGGTTGATGTCAACACCTTGACAATCGAAGCAATCGACCCGAAATCTGGTACTGCGGAATTCAAAGCCAGCGCGGTTCGCATTGACAAAGTCAACACCCCAGCGCTCGTTGCTGGCCAGTAGCCCCTGAATATGGACGTAAAAACTAACGCTGCATCTGCCAACGACGTCGAACGCGCTGCAGTCATTTCAATTCTTGGTCCAGCCATCGATGGTTGGCGGGAAATCGAACGGGGTGAATCTGATTTGCATATGGGGGTGGGTGGCCAACAACTCCGCACCCGTCGCCACGAACTACTCAGTGTGCTTCATGCTGTCAACGATCGAGTTGGTTGGATTTCACCCGGCGCAATCAATGAGATAAGTACGCGTACCGATATTGCACCCGCCGATGTGTTCGCAGTTGCAAGCTTTTACGCGCTCTTCGCCTTAACGAATTGTGAACCCCGCCAGGTTCACGTATGCGTAGATGCAGCATGCCGAGCCGCAGGATCAACCGATGACAACCTTCCCGTCGGAGCCCATGCTTCTCCGTGTCTCGGTGCATGCGAACGCGCACCGGTTGCCTTAATCATCAAAGCCGGAACCGAACCAAAGATGGCCCTGGTCGAGCGGGCTACCTCGCAGCGAATCGCTGACCTCGTGAGTGGTGCTATCCGGTGGCCTGACGACGAGGCAGCCGTCGGTGCTGCGCTCCCCCAACCATCGTCTGAACTCACCCTGCTGAAGCGGATCGGTCTTGTCGACCCGAGAAGCCTCGATGACTACCGAACCCACGGCGGATACGAGGCACTACGGCGGGCATTCTTGCTCGGGCCGGTTAACGTTATTCGTGAGGTTACTGAGGCAAAGCTGCTCGGTCGCGGCGGTGCTGCGTTTCCGACCGGACGCAAATGGGAAGCGGTAGCGCGTCAACCGGCTCGCCCGCATCACCTTGTGTGTAATGCCGATGAGTCAGAACCGGGTACGTTCAAAGACCGAGTCGTCATGGAAGGTGACCCGTTCGCCCTCATCGAAGCAATGACCATCGCTGCCTACGCGACCGGATGCGATCACGGATGGATTTATCTGCGTGCTGAATACCCGCGCGCAAACAAAACGCTAACCGCCGCACTCCAGACCGCCAGAGAACGCGGTTACCTCGGAAAAGACATTCTCGGCTCGGGGTTCGACTTTGATATCGAGATCACTCGCGGCGCCGGCGCGTACATTTGCGGCGAAGAAACGGCCATCTTCAATTCGATCGAGGGGTATCGAGGCGAGCCCAGAAACAAACCCCCGTTCCCCGTCGAAAAGGGCTTGTTCGACAAACCAACCGTGGTCAACAATGTAGAGACGCTTATCAACGTCCTTCCCATTCTGACTGGCGGCGGTCAGGCCTACGCCGAGCTTGGTACTGACGGATCAACTGGACGGAAGTTGTTTTGTGTGTCTGGTTCGGTCGCTGCACCGGGTGTGTATGAGGTTGTTTACGGTGCAACGCTACGTGAGCTGATCACGATGGCCGGTGGGGTCACGAAAGGACGCATAATCCAGGCAGTACTTCTCGGAGGGGCTGCAGGATCTTTCATTGGGACCGATCAACTTGACGTTGCGCTCACTCTCGAAGCGACAAGAGCCATCGGGGCGACCCTTGGTTCAGGGGTCGTCTGCGTCTTTGACGACACGGTTGATATGGTTGATCAGGTACGCCGGATCGCCGCTTTCTTTCGAAATGAATCCTGTGGGCAGTGCGTGCCGTGTCGGGTCGGTACTGTTCGCCAACAAGAAGCGCTCACCCGACTGGCTATTGGTTCTCGGCCAGACCGTTCGAAAACTGACGAGTTGGCGCTGCTAAAAGACTTAGGTCAGGTTATGCGAGATGCCAGTATTTGTGGCTTGGGCCAAACCGCTCACAACGCTATCGATTCAGCGATCAAACTTGGGATTTTTGTATGAACGGTGTTCCAATCGGTTTTCCAAAACGACTAATCGAGGCGACCATCGATGGCGAAGTGGTGAAGGTAGTCGACGGCACGACCATTTTTGAAGCGTGTCGCGAACGCGGAACCGAAATACCGGTGCTTTGCCGTGGCGAAACCCTGACCCCGAAGAATGCTTGTCGTGTGTGCATGGTCGAGGTGGCCGGGTCGAGGACGTTGGTTCCGTCATGCTCTCGCGCCGTCGAAGCCGACATGGTCGTGACGACACGAAACGAGCGAGTCGATGTCAGTCGACGGATGGTGCTTGAACTGCTTGGCAGTTCTGTTGATTTGTCGATTGCGAAGAACGTTGACCGATGGAACGCTGAGTACGAAGTTGACACGAACCGACACTGCGGCGAGTTTTCTGACCCATTAGTTGATCGTCACGGTGACGAAACTCCTGACTTTCGTCACCGTGACGATCGCCCCACGGGCCACCACCACGTCTCGAACGGCTCGCTCGCCGAAACCGTTGCGCAGGCCGTCAAAGACGATAACGACCTGTACGTCCGCGACTATTCAAAATGCATCATGTGCTACCAGTGCGTCGATGCCTGCGGAGAGCAATGGCAGAACACGTTCGCTATCGGTGTCGCAGGACGCGGCTTCGAAATTCGAATTTCAACTGAGTTCAATGTCGACCTTACCGATTCGGCATGTGTATATTGCGGAAACTGTGTGCAGGTCTGCCCCACTGGCGCACTCATGTTCCGTTCAGAACATTCGATGCGTGCAGATGGTACGTGGGCAGAAGATCGCCAAACCCAAACCGACACCATTTGCCCGTACTGCGGTGTTGGCTGTGCGCTTACGTTGCATGTTCAAGACGAACGCATTGTTAAGGTCACTTCACCCGAAGATCATTCGGTCACCCACGGAAACTTATGCATTAAGGGCCGCTTCGGTTTCGACTACGTACAGAACCGCTAGCGTCTGAGTCGTCCGGGTATTTCGGGCGCTCTTGTCAAGGGGTTTAGCAGTGCGACTCGGTCCAATTCTTGGAAGTTTGCTTGGTTCATTCGGCGGTCGTGCATTGGGCGGTGCTATCGGCGGAAATACGGGAAGAATGATTGGCAGCCTTGCCGGCTCGATGCTTGGGGGCCAAGGCCTCAGTCGTTTAGGAAGCATGTTCGGGGGCCTCGGTGGTCTCGGACGCAACAAAACATCGTCACCATCTCAAGGTCAGACCACAAACCTCGCGCACGACGGAGGGCTACTTCCTGCCGAAGGGCACGAAGACATCTCCGAAGCTCACGCTGAAGTTTTGCTTCGCGCCATGTGCTTTGCCGCAAAGTCAGACGGAAGCGTTGATGAGCAGGAAATAAACGCAATTATGGATCGTCTCGGCGAAGTTGGGGCGGAAGAAGCTGCTCTTTTGCGACGAGAGTTGTCTGGCCCGGTTGACCTCGATGCACTGTTGGAGATTGTTCCGAGCGGCCTCGAAGAAGAGGTCTATGCCGTTTCTCTGCTGGCCATCGACGCCGTCAGCGGGCCTGAAGCAGCGTACCTGGCCAAGCTGGCCGCCGGGCTTAACCTTTCAGCCAACGCTGTATCCAGAATGAACGTGGCGGTTTCGGCCTAGCCGATAGGCCAGCAAAAGTTGGTCTGTTAGGCCGGCAAAGTAAGTAGCGTTTATTTATGAGTTCTATTCGACAACTCGTGGCTTTACCCGCATCGGGTCCGTGGCCAACCATCGACCCGTTTCTGTTCTGCGTTCACCATAACGACAACTATCCAGCTGGTAAAAACGATCTCACCCCGAGCGACTCGCTCACCGGCCGTTCGATCGGTAACGATTTTGCCAACGTGAACGGCTGGAATATGTACCACGGTGATTCTGTCCCCGGGTTCCCGAAGCATCCTCACCGAGGTTTCGAGACTGTTACCTATGTTCGTCAGGGGTACTGCGATCACTCTGATTCGTTGGGTGCCCAAGCCAGGTTCGGTCGTGGTGATGTGCAGTGGATGACCGCCGGCCGAGGGATTCAGCATTGTGAAATGTTTCCGCTGCTAAATTCAGATGAGCCAAACCCGCTTGAGCTGTTTCAGATATGGGTCAATCTTCCAAGCGTCGACAAAATGGTTGATCCGTACTTCACGATGTTATGGAACGAAAACATTCCGAAAGTGACAACGGCACCCGGTGTGTGTGTCACGGTCATCGCCGGCCGCCTCGGTGATGCAACGCCGTCGAGTCCACCCCCTGATTCATGGGGTGCACGCCCCGACGCCGACTTTGCTATCTGGCACATCGTCATCGAACCTGGCTCTACTTGGACACTGCCCGTGGCTACGCACCCAGATACGGTGCGCACCCTGTACGTCTTTGGTAACGAAGGCATACATATCGATGGGGAAACCCTGTCGGCACGCCATGGCGTTTTGGTTGACCCACTCGCACCACTCACCCTTGGCTTCACCGGAACTGCGCCAGCCGACGTGCTTCTGCTGCAGGGTCTACCCATCGCAGAACCGGTAGCCCAACACGGCCCGTTTGTCATGACCAACGAATCAGAAATTCGCCAGGCGTTCGCTGATTACCAAGCGACAGAGTTTGGTGGCTGGCCGTGGGCGAGCGACGACCCAACGCACGGACATCTCCATCACCGATTCGCCGTACATCCCGATGGACGCAAAGAAGAACCCGTTCCTAGTTAATGCAACGGCTCGACTAGGCCCCTTCGAGGAGTCTTGGCGGGAGGCCTATTCCGAGGCGACGTGGCCTTTGATCTCTTCATGGAAAGTGCCAACGTGAGCAGCGATCAACTCACCGGCTCGTGCGCCGCTCGAAGCGGTCAGTGCTTCGAGCACCTCGCGATGCTCGGCAAGGGCCGACGGCATATCTGCAACCGAACTCAGGTATAGGTGCCACACCCGTTCGCTTTGCGAGTAAAGCATTTCGAGGGTATCGGTAAGAAACCGGTTGCCAGCGGCTGACCACATGATTTCATGGCAACGCCGATCAAGCGCCAACAGATCAACTGGCGATGACCAAGTCTCGGCTTCCGCCAGCACGGCACCCATCTCATCCCAGTGGTAACTGGTTCCTCGTTCAGCGGCAAGAACCGCTGCATACGGTTCAATGACCGAACGAGTTTCAAACAAAACGGAGAGTTCGTTCACGTCAACATCGGTGACGAACACCCCACGGCGCGGACGGACAGTAACAAACTGTTCTCTTGCAAGGCGTTGCACTGCTTCGCGAATTGGGGTTCGACCGATCATGAGCGAATCTCTGATGCTGTTTTCGTCAATGACGGCACCGGGCGGAAGTTCGAGCGTAACGATCAGTCGTTTCAGCTCCCGGTAAGCCATTTCGCTCAACGAAGTCGTCATGCCATGGATCGTAGATGCATGGAAAGGATGCAGAATGCTTGCCTTCACGTGTCAGGCCATATTGCAGTAACCTATCGTCAGATATATCAGACTGTTTTGGGGGTTTTAAGTGAGCGAATTTCCTACGAGTGCCAAGTGCGTAATCATTGGCGCAGGGATCGTCGGTAACTGTTTGGTCGGACACCTGGCCGATCTTGGCTGGACCGACATGGTGCTGATCGACAAAGGCCCCCTACCTAACCCTGGCGGGTCAACCGGTCACGCTTCGAACTTCATTTTCCCTACCGATCACAATAAGGAAATGGCCTTTTTGACGTTGGAAAGCCAGCGCCAGTACGTAGGCCTCGGTGTCAACAACGAATGTGGCGGTATCGAGGTTGCTCGCGAAGAGCATCGCCTTGAAGAATTTAATCGCCGGATGACGTCGGCAAAAGCGTGGGGAATCGATTCGCGCCTCATGACCCCGGCCGAAGTCAAAGAACTTGTTCCGTTTATCAACGAAGACATTGTGCTTGGCGGCTTTTACACCCCGAGCGTTTCGGCGGTCGACTCGTTGCGAGCCGGAACCTTGATGCGAGAAAAGGCAGTCAACGCAGGCGCTGCAATGGTGTTTGCGAACACCGAAGTGTTGAACATCGAAACCGAAGGCGGATACGTTAGAGCGGTCGTCACGTCGAAAGGCCGAATCGAATGTGAACATGTCGCTATTGCTTGCGGCGTGTGGAGCCCACGAATCGCGAAGATGGCTGGCGTCACCATTCCGCTGATTCCAGCCGTTCACCAAATGGCTGACGTCGGACCAATTCAAGTACTGGTCGAGTCCAACACCGAGTTGGCGTATCCAATTGTTCGAGACATGGACACGTTCTGTTACGAACGTCAGTCAGCGGGCTCTATGGAGGTTGGTTCATATGCGCACCGACCAATATTCCATCACCCAAACGATATTCCATCAAACGAAGAATCTGCGCTGTCGCCAACAGAACTGCCATTGACCTACGAAGACTTTGAGCCGCAAATGGAGCAAGCCATCGACCTCATGGAAATGTTGGGCGATGCCGAGATAAAATATGCGATCAACGGGTTGCTCTCACTTACACCCGATGCGATGCCAACCCTTGGCGAGATCCCGGGGATGCGCAATCTGTGGTCGGCTGCCGCGGTATGGATTAAAGAAGGCCCGGGTATCGCCCAGATGGTCGCCGAATGGATGACGTACGGCTACCCGAAGATGTGTGACCCGCACAGCTCTGACATCAGTCGTTTCTACCCGCACGAAATGACTGAACACCACGTAGAAGCTAGGTGTGCAGAGCATTTCAACAAGACGTACGGCATTGTGCATCCACGCGAACAGTGGGCATCGCAACGCGACATGCGTCGTTCGCCGTTCTATGCACGCGAAGAAGCACTAGGCGCAGTGTTCTTCGATGCTCGTGGCTGGGAACGTCCGCAGTGGTATATCTCGAACGCCGCCCTCACCGAGAAGTTCGCGGCGGTCTGCGAACCTCGTGAGCATGAGTGGGATGGCCGCTGGTGGTCACCGATCATCAATGCAGAGCACATGCAAATGCGCGAAACCGCTGGCATGGTTGACCTCACCGCCTTCAATCAGTTCGACGTGTCTGGTCTGGGTGCGCTCGATCTGATGCAAAAGCTTTGTGTGAATCAAATCGATGTTGCCGTTGGCAAGGGTGTGTACACACCAATGCTCACGCCCCATGGTGGCTTCCGGGCCGACTTCACCGTGCAACGTCTCGGGACCGAGCACTTCCGTGTCATCACCGGCGCGTTTGACGGTGGTCGAGACGAACACTGGGTTCGCCGCAATATGCCACTCGATGGAAGCGTTACATTCGAAAACAAGTCGAATGGGTTGTGCACCATTGGCGTCTGGGGCCCAAATGCTGGCGCAATTGTGTCGTCGATTCATACGCCGCAGCGCGGTGAAGGTGGCCTTGACAACGAGTCGTTTCCGTACGGCGCAGTGCTTGATCGTCTGCTCGCAGGTATTCCGTGCACGTTGTTTCGTATCTCTTACGTTGGCGAGCATGGCTGGGAAATCACCACGAAGATGGAACATGGCTTGAAGTTGTGGGATGCACTGGCTGCGGCCGGGCAACCTCACGGGCTCATACCTGTTGGTATTGGCGTCTACGCCGTCACCGGTCGCCTTGAAAAGGGATACCGCCTGATGGGTTCAGAACTCGAAAGTGAGTACATGCCGCACGAGGCTGGCCTCGATCGCCCCAAGGTAAAGGTTGCTGACTTCATTGGTAAGCAGGCCTACGTGGAAGCAAGGTCAAAGCCTGCCGCCACCGTGCTGTGCACACTGAGCATGTCTGATCACACATCGGCTTCTGGCATCAAGCGCTACCCCGTTGGTGGCAACGAGCCAATCTTGACTGCGAGTGGTGAGCGCATCCTCGATTCACACGGCCGAGTGTCGCGGGTAACAACTGCTGGCATGGGCCCGTCGGTCGGAAAGTTCCTTATGTTTGCCTACCTTCCACCTGAACATGCTGTCGAAGGAAACGCCGACCTAAAAATCATGTACATGAACGAGATGTATCCGGTGCTAATCGAGCGAGCCGGTAGCACCCCTCTGTTCGACTCCACCGATAGCCGCATGAAAGGCTGAGAATAGTTATGGCCTCCCAACTGCCCCTTCGGGTTTGCGTGTGCGTAAAGCGAGTTCCGTCACCCGGGTCTCGAATCAACGTAACGGCCGACGAACAGTCGGTTGACTCAACGAACCTTGGGTTCACTACGTCACCCCACGAAGAGTGTGCGGTTGAGGCGGCCGTTCAACTAGCTGAACTCCACGGTGGCACGGCTACCGTCCTCACGCTTGGTGCCCCCGAGGCCGAAGAGCAGTTGCGTTACGCAGCAAGTGTCGGTGTTCACAATGCGATTTTAATTTCGGTTAACGAACCGTCTACTTGGGATCCGCAACGAACCGCTCGTGCCATCACCGACGCAATCAAACTTGTTGAGGCCCGAGACGGTGTGTTCGACCTGGTCCTTTTCGGAAATGAATCGGCCGATTCTGCCGGATACCAAGTGGGCATACGGGTTGCTCATGCCCTCGGTCGCCCGGTCGTAAACGGTGCCAAGGGAATCGATATTGCTGACGATACAGTCACGGTAAAGCGATCGATCGATGCTGGGTTCGAGGTGTATTCGCTTCCCCGCCCGGCCGTGGTCGGAGTTCGTGAAGGTATCAACCTTCCGCGGTACCCCACGATGAAAGGTCGCCTGTCTTCAAAGAAGGTTCCGGTTGAGGTACTTAACGGCGAATCTGTTGTGGGTGGCCAAACACGCGTCAAATTGCACCGACCACCTGACAAGGTCAGCAATACGATTATTTTGGGTACCGGACCAGATGCAGCTTCGGCTGTCGTTGATCTATTTGAGGAACTGGGGGTGTTGTCATAAGCGTGGTCATGAGCACTGACATTGTTCTCGTCGTTATCGAACACGACCGAGGTGACATTGCACCAGCATCGCTAGAGGCCCTTACGGCTGCCCGACATCTCGGCCTCACCATGGTTGCAGCTGTTTGCGGCGGAACCGATGCTCTTGCAGCAGCTTGCGCGGGTTACGGGGCAACTGAGGTCATCGATCTTCAGCACCAATTCCTCACGGATTATGCACCCGAAGCATGGGGTGAGTCGATTGCTCAACTCGTGACTGAGCGGCAACCGGCCGCAGTTGTTGCCTGCGGAACTGACCGCGGAAACGAAGTCATGGCCCACGTAGCCGCCATTCTCGATGCTCCCATGGTTGCTAACGCAAACCATATCGAAACCACGGCTGCGGTTTGGAGCATCACGCGTGTGCAATGGGGCGGTTCGCTTCTCGAAGACGTCACCCTCGATGCGCCAATCAAGCTCGTCACGATTGCCCATCACGTCGCCGATACGGTGCCTAGCGAAGTCATCGAGATTCGGTCAACCTTTACCCCAGTGCTCGACGATTCGTTCGGTCGAACCTCAATTGTTGACCGAGTCGTTCGCACGGCGGGGGTAACGCTGACGACCGCTCGGGTCGTCGTCAGTGGCGGTCGCGGGGTTGGTTCACCTGAAGGTTTCGCGCCGCTCGAACAACTTGCCGCAGCCATGAATGGTGCAGTCGGGTGTTCGCGAGCCGTGACGAACAACGGCTGGCGTAACCACACCGATCAGGTTGGCCAAACCGGGAATCGGATAGCACCCGACATCTACATTCCATGCGGAATCTCTGGCGCAATCCAGCACTGGGTCGGGGCCATGGCTTCGAAGAAGATTTTGGCCATCAATACCGACAAAGATGCAAACATGGTCGCCCGGGCTGACTATGCCGTGATTGGTGACCTGCACACTGTGGTTCCTGCAATTACTGCCGAGATCGAACGCCGCCGCGCTGCTGGCTGAACGATGGCGAACTGATTTTCAGACACCGATTGCTCCCACTTTCCTACCGGGGTAATACTCTTCTGCATGAAGACCGCAGTGTCCATCCCTAATGATGTATTCGAGGCCGCTGAAGATCTTGCCCATCGCACCGGGGTCAGCAGAAGCGAATTGTATGCGAACGCACTGCGCGCTCTGCTGGTCAACGATCACCAGATAACCATGTCGCTCGCTGCTGTGTACACAGAAGTCGACCAGATCGAACCCTCTGTAAAATCGGCGGCACGCCGGGTTTTTGCCAAAACCGAATGGTGATAGTTCGTGGGTCGGTCTGGTGGGTTGACCTGGGCGAACCGCGTGGCTCTGAACCGGGCCCGATTCGTCCAGCGGTCGTGATATCGGCCGATACTTACAACCGCAGCGCCACCTCGACCATCGTTGTTGTTGTTATAACGTCGAACCTTCGGCTTGGTGCTGCGTCCGGAAACGTTGTGCTCGCCATGGGGGTTGTTGGTCTTCCAAAAGCTTCGGTAGTGAACGTGACTCAAATCGCAACGGTTGACAGATACGACCTTATTGAACCACTTGGTCAGTTTGACGACGAATTGATGGGAGCAATCTCTTTGGGCCTTCGCCGTTCGCTAACGTCAAAGGCCAGGTTGGGCCGGGCGCTAGTCAGCCTCCATCGTAAGCATGCTGAATGAGTTCAGAATCGAGTCGGTGATAGTCACTCGCATCGGCCACGAACCAGGCGTCGACAGTCACGAGGCCAGTTGGTTGGTCAAGAGTTCCCGCAGCGATTGACCAGTACGCAGGGTTGTTGTTTGTGCGCCAAAACAGCGTCGACCCACACACCTGACAAAACCCGTAATAGACGCCCGAAGCCGGTTCGTACCAACGCAAGGCACCCCGATCGTCAACTACCTCAAGGTCATCAATGGCGGCCGAAGACGCAGCCATAAATTGCCCAGTGATTCGTCGGCACCGGTCACTGTGGCAATTCGTTACGTTTCGAAGGGGCCCCGACACGTTGTACCGAATCGCCTCGCAGTGACAGCCTCCTGACCCCTGAGACCTTTTCTTGTCAGCCATCGTGACATTATCAACCTGCATCGCTTGCCGTACGAAGAATTGCCCGGCCCGAAGTCCCTATGTTCACCTAGGCTCTTCGAGTGAGTAGCCACGGTTTCCGGTCATTACCTCGCGGAGTCCAGCGCTATCTCGTTGCCACCCTCGTCAATATGATGGGTAACGGCATGATGTTTGCCTTCGTGTTCATCTACCTCCACGATGTTCGAAAATACTCAGGGTCTTTAACCGGTTGGATTCTTGCTGCAGGCACGGTCGTTACCCTGCTCACAACCACCTTCGGGGGCTGGGTATCAGATCACATCGGGCCCAAGCGGGCACTCATCGCAGCCAATCTGATTTCAGCGGTTGCATTCGGAACCTATGGGGCCAACCGAACAGTCACCCTCGCGTTCGTTATGTCGATGTTCACCGGGTTTTGTGCCGGAATGTCGTTTCCAGCACAACAGGCCTTCGCATCTGTCATCGTTGATCCTGAAGCCCGACCAGCAATGTCGTCTTGGTTGCGGGTGCTCTTGAATATCGGAGCCGGTCTCGGTGCAGGCATCGGGGGATTCATCGCCGATGTTGAGCGCCCATCTACGTTTACTATCTTGTTTGTAGCAAACGCAGCCACTTACCTTGGGTACATAGCAATTGTTGCGACTATAAACCCTGTGGTGACTGCCAAGCACATAAGCGATGTTGGTAAACCCAACGGTGGCTACCGCGAAGTTCTGTCAAACCGGTTCTTTGTTCGGCTTCTTCCACTCGACTTGGCTACTGGCATCGCCTTCGGATTGGCCTTTTTGGTCATGCCAACCACGTTCGTCAAGCGACTAGGCGCAAGTGAACAAACCGTTGGTTTGCTTACCTTGTTAGGTGCGTTGGTGGTGGTACTCGCCCAAATCCCAATTTCTAAAGCGGTCAGAGGAAGACAGCGAATGAGTTCGCTGAGTGTGATGTTCACACTTTTCGCAATCTCGTTCGGCTTCGCAGTGACATCGGTCGGCCGATCTCTCACCGTAGCGATACTTATGATTGGCATAGCCCAAGCATTTGGTGGTCTGGCCGAATGTTTCCTTGGGCCGGTAAGAAATCCGCTCACCGCCGAATTGGCCCCGCCAGCGTTACTCGGTCGATACTTCGGTCTTGCAGCCATGATGTTTCAAGGAGGATTTGGCTTCGCAAATGTTATGGGCGGCGTTGGCCTCGATCGAAGCCTCAGCGGCCTGTGGATCGTCGGTGCAGTGTTGATGGTGTTGGCGTTTGTGTGGTCGCTGCGATCCGCTCACCACATACCGTCGACGTCACGTCTCAGCCCGTAGGGAGTCAGGGCGCTAGCCCGTTCAGCGCAAGACTCGATAGTGTCCAACGATTTTCCAAGTAAACAGCACATCCTCTTCCTGCGTTCCATTGCCGACATTGTGAATCAGTAATGGCCTCCCGTCTTTCGTACGGTCACTAACAATGCCGGTATGGTCAAGGGGAAGTTTGATCCACACAATGTCGCCAGGTTGATAGTCCACGGCGTTTTGAGTTACCGCAAGCGCATACCCACGGCGCGAAAAGTAGGTGGCAATGTTCGGAACTCGCCGATGGTCGATGTTGGTGTCGGGCACCTTGAGGCCCCAAATTTGGGGTACTCCTGAAAATTTGCCGCCATATCAACGTGAATTCGCTCTTGTAGGTCAATGCCCTGTTCACGTAGTGCTCGCACCAAAACATCTGTACACACACCAGTTGCCGACGAAACGTCTCCGCCTGGATACGCCAGTCGAGCATACGACGGGTCGTAGCCAACGGTCACACCAATTTGTTTTCGGGCCGCAGCCACCAATCGACCGGATGCCGTGATGGCCGAGGCAGAAGTCGTCACAGAAGATGTTACCGATGGCGGATTTGGCACGTCAGCTTCAACAAATGGGGTAGTCACTGGAAGAGCGATTACCGCAGCACTCGTTTGGGGCACGGTACCCGGCGACGACGGCGTTCCGTTCGAGCAACCGACCAACAAAACACCGACCAACAAAACACCGACGAGGCCACTAGCGACAGCGGCAACAGGTTGTCTCACCATGTGTCTAACGTACACCTATGGATAAACCCACAAACTACCCACCTGGCCTTCTTGGTGTTGTAACCCGTATTGTTGCTTCACGGCCCGGGGCTTGGTTTGTCATCAACATCTCAGCGAAAATTGATCCGCCTTTACTCAAGGCGAGCAAGGGCCGCCTAAGTTCGCTACCCGGACAATCAGTTTTGCTACTACAACACACCGGGGCAAAGTCAGCTCAGCGACGCGAGACCCCGCTCGTGTACGCACTCGACGGTGATGACATCATTCTTATCGGGTCAAAGGGTGGGTCTACCAGCCATCCGGCCTGGTATCACAACCTTGTAAAAACCCCAGCGTGTCAAGTAATCGCTCACCGACGAAGTGGCAATTACGTTGCGACAACCGCAACGGGTACTGAACGCGACCGCCTGTGGAACATCGCAACCAAGGTCTACGCCGGGTACGACACCTATCAATCGCGTACGGCCGGAAGAGAAATTCCGGTGATGCTGCTTCGTCGCCAGTCCTAAGGTTGGGTCGTGCGTGTCGTCTTAGTTACCCCGAATCTTTCGACAGCTCGTTGGTGCGAACCCATACGCGAAGCTTTACCAGAGCACGTCATCATCGATAGCCGCGAGTCGCACAATCCAGCTGAGATAGATATTGCCGTCGTCGGTTGGATTGGTGATCATTCGTTCGCACCGTATGCAAACCTACGACTTATCCAATCGACGTGGATGGGGGTAGATCGGTTACTTGAAGACTCGACCATCGACCATTCAATTGCGATTGCCCGAATGGTCGACCCATCGATGCCGGCCTCGATGGCTGAAACAGTCTTGATTCACGCGCTAGCCGCTCATCGCCAGCTCGACGTATACGCCCGGTATAGCGCAGCGGGTGTGTGGAAGTCGCATCGTCAAAAGCCCACCAGCCAAACGACTGTTGCGATCTTGGGTCTCGGCGAACTTGGGCAGGCCGCTTCGGTTGGTTTGATTTCTGTCGGGTTTCGAGTGATCGGGTTTAGTCGACACGGCCGCCCGGTTGAAGACGTGATCGTGAGTACTGACCTCGAAAACGTTTTAAGGCAGGCTGACATTTTGGTGAATCTGCTGCCCCTCACCGACTCGACCCGCGGCATACTTTGTGCGCAGACGTTCTCGAAACTCCCTCTGGGTGCTGTGCTGATCAATGTGGGCAGAGGGGCGCACCTCATTGACGAAGACCTTATTTCAGCCCTCGATTCAGGCCACCTTCGCCACGCTGTGCTCGATGTATTCAATGTTGAACCCTTGCCAACCGACGATCCGTATTGGACCCATCCCCGGGTGACCGTTACACCCCACATCGCGGCTGAATCGCTCCCAGAAACTTGCCTGCCAGTCATCGTCGAAAATATCCACCGGATGGCTAACGGAAACACTCCGCTCTATCTGGTCGATCGGTCAGTCGGTTACTAGCCGCACGACGTATTTACCCGTCGTCACGGGTTCGTAGTTCACCAAAGTGATTCCAATGGGTGACTCGTTCAACCGGCTTACGCGGGGCAACACCAAACTTCCCTTCCGGGTATCCCATCGGAATCGCGGCTATAACCTGCCAACGTTCGGGCACCCCAAGTAGTTCCTTCGTGGCGGCCTGGTCGATACGAAGCACAGTTGTGAGTGCGCATCCGATCCCGAAGCTTCTCGCGGCAAGCATAAGGTTTTGTACCGACGGAAAAATTGAGCCAAGTACTGAGCCGATGTCGAGCGGCCCATGTTCATCAGTAATCGTCAGATCAATGTTCGCGCCCAGCACAAACACAATGATTGGGGCTTCATGAAAGTTTTCGGCGAGGTGCCGAGACGCATCAATGGTTCGCTGCCATGCTCGATCATCAGCCTCAGTTTTCCCCGGACGACGACCAGGCAATAACGCCGCCTCGTAGCGAGCATAGGCAGTCCGGTACATGTCACCAAGTGGGGCCTTAACCCCCGGGTCGTCGACAACCAAAAACTGCCACGGTTGAATATTGCCACCACTCGGGGCTTGGTTGCCCGCAGCAAGAATTTTCCAAATGGTTTTAACGTCAATCGGGTCGGGCTTGAGTCGACGCAACGCACGCAGCGTCATGATTCCGTCAAGTAGCTGAATTTCGTCGGTCATTATCGTCCTTCAAACATTGGGTTGCGTTTTTCCGTAATTGCACTTACTGCTTCAACATGGTCGGCAGAGAGCAGCGTTACCAGCTCAAAAGCCGTAGCTATATCAAACGACTGCATGAGAGCCGTCTTAACCTGCTGATTTACGGCTTGCTTTGTATATTGAACTGCAAGCGGCGGCATCGAGGCCATTTTGTTTGCGAGAGCCATCGCAACGGTCATGAGGTCGTCAGGGCCAGCAAGGTCAGTAACCAGGCCGAGCCGAAGGCACGTGTCAGCATCGAGTTGATCACCGGTAAGCAGATAACGCTTGGCGAGTGCTGGCCCAAGAGCAAGGGGCCAAATCGCAGTTCCGCCATCGCCGGCCACCAACCCAACTCGAACATGGGGGTCACCAATACGTGCCGTGGTCGACATCACGATCGAGTCGCACAGCAACGCAATCGAAGCCCCCAGGCCCACGGCATGACCATTCAGCGCGCAGATGATCGGAATAGGCACATCAAGAAGATCCCAAATAATCGCCTTGGCGTCTTTGCGAAGATGCTCAATCGCTTCAACAGTCCGAAGTTGCGGAAACCAAGCAAAATCCCCGCCCGCACAAAACGCTGCTCCTTCGCCAGTAAGCACAACGGCACGGGCATGTGACTCTCGCTTCAGTAGGGCCATCAGGCTCGCTAATTCAGAATGTAGCTCTTCATCGACTGCATTCATGGGGCTCGTTGCATGCGAGATAGTTACGATGAGTACGTGCCCCATGCGTTCGAAGCGAATATGTTGGAATGCTTCGAACGTCACGCGATCTGTCACTCCCCTATGTTGCCCTAAACCCGGGAACCTTTTCCAAGTTCAGAACTGCGCATGGGCCTTGCTGGCCGCAAACCATCGCGTACGGCGGCAGAATTGCGTCGACCACCACTACCGCCTAAGCAAGGGGTATGTCACTAAGTCTTGGGGTTCATGTCGGTCAACAAAATATGAGTATGACCGAGATGCGATCAGCGTGGCGGCATTTCGATGAACATCTCGACTGGATTTCATGTTGGGATCATCTCTACGAAGCCCCACCGGCCGGCGGAACGTTGGATCATTTTGAAGCACTAACTGTGCTTGGTGCTCTTGCTGCTTCTACTGAGCGGGCTCAGATCGGTTGTTTGGTGTTGTGTGCTGATGCCGAAATCGGAAAACTCAAAGCCGAGTGGGCCCCGGCTTTTGATCGGGTGGTTGGTGGTGGTTTGATCGGCACCCCCGACGATGCCATCGAACGTATTCGTGCTTACAAAGCAGCCGAAGCTCAGGGTATCAATATTGCCCTACGAGCCCCCTGGGATTGCGATGCCCTCGATGCGTACCTGCATGAAGTCGTTCCAGAGGCCCGCAAGCTCTGAAGGTTCAGCCTAAACTTTACGGAAGAACCATTCACGGCTGAGCAGTAAGGCGACGCCGACAAGCGGTACCGCAAGGTAAACCGGCAGAAGGTGAAACACATCGGTGTATCCGACAGACCAATGGACCGCCAGAGCCGCGCCCAACCCACACGTTGATGCAGCAAGCAGCGCCCAGAACGTAGACCGTTCCCCTGCCCGCCATCCCCAGAGAATCGTTCCAAGAATTCCGGCACCAAGCGAAGTCAGTGCCCCACCGAACCCGGCGCGATCATGAGCTATAAACCGCAACAACCGGCCGTCGAGCGCACCGGTGAAGGCAGCTTGCGAACCATTGAGATACGCACGATCAGAAGGTATGAGTACATCTGTTAGCCCAATAACCATGATGTAGACACCGGCGAAAAGTACACCAAGAGCAACGGAAACCATGATCAATTGACCAACGACCGCACGCCGCCGGGAAGCCTCATCGATCTTTACCGGAACCCGCCAAGTCGGTGGCACTTTGCGCCCAAACACCCCCAAGAGGTACAGCGGAAAAAACCCAACCGCAACTGCCAGATGGAGTGGGTCAAGAAAGCGGTAGCCAAGAAACAAAAAGAACGTCGGAAAGCCAACCGCACCGGCGATGGCAAAATTGGCACGAGCCCACCGCCAACCGCGACGAATTCCGAGCGCCATCCCAATGTCGTTCATTCCGATAGCCATCATGCATCCGGCCATAGTGATTCGGTCGTGCTGGATGAAAGGAACGAGCTGATCGTTGACCGCACGCAGATCGCTCACGTTTGCTCGAAGGAAGTTGACGTCGTAACCAAGCAACACCGGGCCAAGTGAGATGATGGCGGCACCGATACCAGCGCAGACCATGGCGATCCCTAGCCACAGGGCCCAAACCCACGCTGGCCAGGTCCAGAATCGAACCAGGCTGACCCGCTCAACACCCAACTCCCCGACGTTTGTGCTTCGTTCGACGCGCTTGCGTTGTGCCAGAACTTCGTTGACTCGTTGCGCCACGCAGGGCCCGAGTTCGATCACTGGGTTGTTCACCAACACAAGTTGAGCCCCACTGTCGAGAGCTTCAAGAATGCTCTCGATCGTCGAGCCCGGTACCTCAACAGCGCCTGAAGGAGGAACTGAAGTAACGAAACCGAACCCCATCGCCAAAAGGGCATCACGACTGCTGGTTGTAAGCCCACTTATGACAACCCCGACCGGCGAATAGTAGGCCAACCCGCTTACTTCGCTCAACGCTTCAGGATGACGGTGGGTGTAGTCCATGGCCCGAACAACATGAGTTCCGCCAGGTACACGCGCCACACCACTGACTACTGCGAGAGCAAAACGCTGGCTACGCCGGATACCTAAGGTCGTCGCGGTGATGCGACGAAGCGGTAGGTACGTCCAGTCGGGCATGACGAAAATGCTACCGGGGCTGGCAGGTTGGGCAGGCGTATGCCCAACGCCCAGCCATATCCCAGCGATCAATTTCAGTGTCGCACCGCAAACAGTTATCCTTTTTGTATACGTACACCGCTTCTTTGCCCCTCAGCTTTTTGCGAGGCTGACCGAAGTATTCGAGTTCTTCTTCGGCAACGGTGATGATTCGTTTGTCGATGACACCTTGACGCAACATCGCAACGATCGTGGCCCACAGCGCATCAAATTCCCATCGGGTCACCTCGTTTGCGGCGCGAGACGGGTGAATACCATGCACGAAGAGAGCTTCGGCACGGTACACATTCCCGACCCCGGCCATCACCTTCTGATCAAGCAGCGCCGCCCCAACTGGAATTCGTTTCTTGGAAAGACGGGCGAAAGCAACTTCGGGGTCAGCATCGTCACGGATGGGGTCTGGCCCGAGTCGGTCTCTGATCACCTGTTCTTCATCGGGCGTTACGATTCGACAGTCGGTTGGGCCCACAAGGTCAACTGTCCATTTTGACCCAACCATACGAAGCCGGGTCGTGTCTCTCGGTACTTCGGCGGGCGTCGCAAAACGACGAAATTTTCCGAACAACCCTAAGTGCACATGGATAGACGTTGCCTTCGACGCGTCGGCATGGCCAAACCTATAGAACAGGTGCTTTCCGTACGGATCTACCTTCTTAAGCACACTGCCGCTGACCAGTGCCGCCCCCTCAGTAACTCGACCCTGAGGCGATGATACTTCGAGGGCTTTTCCCACCAGGTCTTTCGTGTGGTCGAGCGCGAGTCGGTGAATGGTATGTCCTTCAGGCACCCCTAAACCGTAGGCGACCGGTGGTGTATACCCGAAACTTAGGTCTTGTCGCCAAATCACGTTGCCAGTGCCAGGAGTTGGATGCTTGAGCCGAGGTGTTGCGACGCAAACGGTTGTCACAGGCCGCGAAAGGCTGGCACAAGCTCAACTGAATGCGCCACATTGGCTCACACCAGACCAAATTCGGCCCGCTGCAAGCATTCCGGTGCGGTTGGTCCCCGCAGACTACAGACTTAGCGGTTCCGAGAAGCCTTCACATCGGCCGCTATGAGGTTTGCAATGATGAATCCGAATGCGTTCAAACCTCCGTGAATCAAGGCAATCTTGGCGTACGGAATTTGCTGCAACCCAGTGACTTTCGTTAGCCCATAGTGCAACGCAAAAAGCATCGAAACGAGTGGTGACAACGCACCAAACATCAAAAGCGCACGTACTACACCCGTTGAGCGTCGACATTCGCGCCATCCAAGAAATGAAACTATCCAAACACCCGCGGTAAGCAGAACGCCACCAAGCAGTTCAAAAGCACCAACGGTTAAATGGCCTATTGCTACGACCGGGCTGGCGAAAAGCACCAACAGAGCGGCCCTCCCCGACCACGTTTGCTCTTTCTCGGTGGTGGCACCTCGCATTCTGGTTACCGCCACAACACAGGCTCCGAACCCGGCGAAATGAAAGTGCACAGATGTTAAAAGGACGATCGTTGCGCTGAAGCCAAGTAGCTCGATTTGCAGCGTTGAAGCGAGTAACCACGTTGCGGCAACCGTGAGTTCAGCAAGTGCTGCCAAAGGAAGAAATACATCAAGCACAAACCGCTTCCCGCCTGTCCGCGTAGCCCACACGTAACCGGCGGGCAAGAATACCGATGCAACTATCGCGAGCCAAACACTGGCCATTGCAACGGCCATCCGATTGACCTCGCTGCTGCCCGAACGCAACACAATCGCAAACACCGCAGCAGGAATTCCGATACACACCCACGTGTCGTTCGGCCGAATTGCAGCAAACCCCAAAGGAACCACGACCAGCGGGCCAAGGGCCAAAAGTGACGAGATGACCCCCAGTCTTGGGCCTTCAAGCAAGACGACGACAAACCAAGTAACCAGCCCGAGTCCACCGACGAGACCACCATCAGGATTGAACTTTCGAACGCTGTATTTCACAAAGAAGACAGTAGGTGCAAAGGTGATGATAGGCACTGAGCGTGAACCCGATCTTTGATGTCTTTCACTTCAGCAAACCAACCACTGCGCAGCTCAAGGAAATTCACGAATCGCAACGCAGCGAAGACATCACCTACACCGGGGTGGGGCTAACCCTCGAATCGTTGCCTGACGCTTACCATCATCTCCGGGCGGAACGTGTCATAGGGTCTGGTGCCGACTTGTTTTCGCGTGGCCAAAATGCCATTCGGAGTTGGACTGCGCAGGCCGAGCTAGGCCTAGTTCTCGAGCCGAGTGTGCCCGAATTTCGAGAAGGAGCAGTTCTCGTGTTTGCCCTTCCGATGAAACCATCGGGGTTATGGGCAACCGGTGCCTGCCGAATTATGCGTGTCATCGATGAACCGCTCCGATTTGGGTTCATTTACGGCACCCTTCCCCACCATCCTGAATCAGGTGAGGAGGCCTTTTTGGTGCACCACCGCGAAGATGGCACGGTTTCATTCACCGTCACCGCTTTCTCTCGAGCAAAGTCATTACCGATGCGCGCTGCGGGCCCGATCGGCCGAATCATCCAGCGACGAGCCGCCGAGATCTACCTTAACGGCTACGAGAAATCAGCAACGAAGCCATAAGCAAAGCGTTTGTCGTTTCGCGAGGGCAAATCCACCCGCGGATCATGACATGAATCTGTATCCCTTCAGGCGGTCACTGCTTGAGGCCAAACCCTTGGTTAGCTTGGGCGACAATAGAAGGGTGTCTGAAGCTTCGTTTGTTGTTGGTATCGATACTGGCGGTACGTACACCGACGCGGTTGTTCTTGACTTCACCAAGCAACCCGGTGGTGTGGTGGTGGCCTCGGCCAAGGCACTCACAACGAAGGGTGATCTTTCCATCGGGGTTTCCGAGGCGCTGGCGGGGGTTCTGACCTTGTCGGGGGTCGCCGTCGAAAACATTTCGCTCTTGACGGTGTCGACAACGTTGGCGACTAACGCAGTGGTTGAAGGCCACGGTGGTCGAGTTGCTGCCGTCATGATCGGATTTGACGATGCGATGGTTACCCGAACCGGTCTCCAAACCGCCTTCCCAGATTTGCCGATCGTTCGAATTACAGGTGGACATACCTCGTCAGGTCATCAGGTGGCAGCCCTTGATGAGCAAGCGATTGTTACCTGGGCTAAACAGCTTGACCCGTCAGTTGAGGCCGTCGCTGTGAGTTCGCTTTTTGCGGTGCGAAACCCTGATCACGAACGACGTGGTGCGGCTCTTATTCGTATGCATACCAACCTTCCGGTCACCGAATCTGTTGACCTGTCTACGTCGCTTGATGCCCCTCGCCGAGCGGTCACAGCCGTACTCAATGCCCGCCTCATCGGGAAGGTCTGTGCGCTCATAGATGCAGTGCAGAGTTCCATGAGCTTTAACGGTTTGGTTTGCCCGCTCATGGTTGTTAAGGGTGACGGGTCGCGGGCGTTGGCCTCGACGGTGCGGCGAGCACCGATTGACACGATTATGTCTGGTCCGGCGGCGAGCACCGTTGGGGCCGCTTGGCTGAGCGAGCTAAGTGACTTTGTTATGAGCGACATCGGCGGAACAACTACCGACATCAGCATCGTTACCGGCGGACGCCCGGTCTTATCGACCGACGGTGCAGCAATCGGTGGATGGCGCACCATGGTTCCGGCCATCGATGTTCGAACGGTTGGCCTAGGCGGCGACAGCCGGATCACCATCGAGCAACGCCCAACTGGTCGCCACATCCGCCTCGGGCCTCAGCGAATAGTTCCGCTTTCGCTTCTCGCATCGGTTGAACCACGCGTTTTAGGTTTGTTAACAGCAGACTTGTCAGAAGACCCGATACGGGAAGATGCCGGACGATTCCTCGTGCTTCCATTCGGGAGCAGCACCGTTGCGAATACACAGCTCAGCGACGAAGAGCGTTCCGTTTTGGAGCGACTTGCATCTGGGCCAATACCGTGGCGCAAACTCATTAAAACTGCGCGCATAGGTTTAACCGTTGAGCGACTTCTTCGCGCTGGGTTGGTCGCCGAGGCTGGCTTAACACCAAGCGACGTTGCCCACGCACTGAACCGCCAGCGCCTGTGGTCGACTGAAGCAGCCTCCCTCGGGTTAACTATAACTGCAGCCAAGGCTCTCAGCAAAGTCGATGCCGAAAAGCTGGCCGAAGAGATTTGGTCGGCCATGGTTACAGCTTCAGCGAAGGCTGTCGTTGAAGCATGCCTGCCGGCCGATTCTATTTCGCCGAGCGATGCCGCACTCATTGAACATGTGACGAGCGGACATACCGGAGCATTTGGGCACCTGCGCGTGTCGCTTGGCCCCACCGTTGATTTGGTGGCAGTTGGCGGGCCAGCCGAATTGTTCTACCCCGAAGTCGGTCAGCGGCTCGATTGTGTTGTGGTGTCTCCCCCATTTGCCCAGGTCGCAAACGCCGTTGGTGCTGCAGTTGGTGTCATCAGCCAATTGGTCACAATAGAAGTGACTCGTGATGAAAACGGTGGGTTCGTTGTATCGTCGGCTCACACGTCTTCATCGTTCGACTCATCAGAATCTGCCATCGAGTGGTCTCAAATCGAATGTGAGTCGGCGGCACGAGCTGGAGTATTTGACCAGGGTGGTGAGCCGTACCGATGCGTCACTGATGTTAAGCGTGTGTACCTACCCGGGCGAGTTGATGACGACGGACTACTCAGTGCGACCGTGAGAGCAGAAGCAATTGGAACACCTTCAGGCCTCTAAGGGCGAATGATTCGCTGCTCGCTTACAATCGCAGTTATAAGGTCAAACGGGGTAACGTCAAATGCCGGGTTCCACACCTGTGCGCCATTTGGGGCCATCTGCATTCCCCCGAACCGCAGTACTTCATCGGCCGAGCGTTCCTCAATATGGATCTGATCGCCAGACAAGGTTGAATCGTCGATTGTGGCTTCGGGTGCCGCGACGATAAATGGAATTCCAGCCCGTTTTGCAGCGAGTGCCAGCGGGTAACTTCCGACTTTGTTAGCGGTGTCTCCGTTTGCAGCAACACGGTCAGCCCCGATAATCACACAGTCGACGAGGCCCAGTCGTATAGCCGAAGGGCCTGCCCCGTCGACCTGGATGCGGTAGTCAATCCCCATCGCCGCCAATTCATAGGCAGTTAGACGACTTCCCTGTAAAAGCGGTCTTGTTTCATCAAGGTGAACTCGTTCGATGAAACCCCTCTCGTGCAGCACCTTGACAATGCCAAGGGCAGAACCGACTTCGACGCAGGCCAGCCCACCAGCATTGCAATGCGTTTGCACGCGTACCGATAAACCACACAGTTCACTTACCAAGTCGGCACCACGTTCACCGAGCGCCCGACCATCTCGAATATCGTCGTTCAAGATCTGTATCGCTGCCTCGACTATTGATTCGGTCGAACCCGTCAATAAGGGGCGCAATTGTCCTACGGCCCACGAGAGGTTGACGGCTGTTGGTCGGGCTACCGACAATCGATTCGCTTCCTCTGCCAACCAGGCGGCGTCGTAGCCATTACGTTTGGCTTCCACGGCAGCTATTGCAACCCCGAGGGCACCTGCCACCCCGATCGCCGGGGCACCGCGCACAGCCAAGCGTTGGATCGCCCCAATCATCTCGTCGACGGTTCTGATTTCCAACATCACGAGTTCACCAGGCAGGTGGGTTTGGTCGATGATGACAGCATGGTCGACGCACCAGTCAATAGTGCGAGGAAGCGAACCTACGGGTACGTCAAAAGCCATACCTCATGCTGACAGATGAATATCTATGGATGAACCGGGTCGGTATGATCCGTGACTATGCCAGATTTGGGTTCAACCAATCGTCAAGCAGCAATCAGGCTTGCTCAACAAGCAGTTCACGAGACCTGTCTTCGTATGGTTGCCGATCGGCTCGTGGTCGGATCGGCCGGCAACGTAAGTGTTCGGGTCGATGCCAACACGATCGTTGTATCGGCTGGCGGAAAACTGTACGAACACCTATCTTCTGGTGACCACCCGGTCGTGTCGCTACTTGACGGCTCGGCAATCGGCCAATACAAACCCACCAGCGAGGTTGCATTGCATCTACGGCTTATGCAAAACGACCCTGCGTTGGGTGCAATCGTCCATACCCATTCGAAACACGCAGCGGCTTTTGCTATTGCCCGCGTCGACCTTCCTTTCGTCTGCAACGAAAATATTGGGCCCCGAAGCGAACGGATTTTGGTGACCGAATATGACGCACCCGGAACGGTTGACCTTGGCGATCAAGCTGCGACAACCTTTGCTCGTCAACCTGGAAGTCGTTCCATCTTGCTGGCCAATCATGGGGTGGTTGCCCTTGGCGACTCGGCCGAACAGGCCTACGTGACCGCAGCACAGGTCGAGTGGATTGCCGAAGTGACCTACCTTGCATCGACACTCGACCCGACCCTAAAAAACGTCGTGGTGTTGCCCCACGACGCTCAAGACCTTATCGGCCAAAACTACGGTTTCGCTGTCGCTCGACAACTGTTGCCAACAACTGACCTAAGCACCTGAGTAGAACCTTTACCTAGGTTACGGTTGGTTAGGTGAGTAATGCCCTGCCCGTAGCGATTTCGACGCCATCACCGTTTTCGTCTCAGTACCTTCCAATAACGCTCAGTACGCTGACGATGGTTGCCTTAGCTGCCTTTGACGGAATGGCCGTCGGAGCTGCCTTGCCAAAAATTGGTGGTGACCTTGGGGTTGGCCTGTTGCCGTGGGTGCTTACCTCATTTGCTCTCACATCTACGCTTGCCATGCTGCTGGCCGGGCCGATGATCGACGCCCTCGGTGTTCGAAGAACCTTCCAGATCACGCTTGGCTTGTTCGCAGCCGGAAGCCTCCTCTGTGCGGTCGCCCCCTCGATTGTTTGGCTGATTGCGGCCCGAGTACTTCAAGGGGCAGGCGGTGGCATGGTGATGGCTGTTGCCATTGCGAATGTTGGTTTGTCGTATCCGCCAGAGATGCGACCCCGAGTGTTTGCAGCAAACTCGACGGTATGGGGAACCATGGCTCTTGCGGGACCGGCCATTGTTGCCTTGCTCATCCAGTACACCGGTTGGCGGCTGATCTTTTGGCTCAATCTTCCATTGGTGGCTCTTGCTGGCTTCGTCGGAAGTTCGCGCCTTCCCCAGAAACTACATCCGACAACCCTGAAAATCGACGGACCGGGTTTGGTGATTATCGGTGCACTTATCACTGCATTTTTGTTCGGGGTCGCTGCGTTGAAGTGGTGGTCGTGGATAGCACTCGGCATCGGCACCGCTTTGGCTGGTCTGTACTGGTGGCATAGCGGTCGAATCACGGACCCAGTTCTTGATCGAAGGTATTTCTCTACCTGGCCATTCGGCTGGCTCAACATGATTCCGTTCACGTTCTTCGCTGGCGCGCTCGCAGTCGATGTGTACATACCTATTTTTGTTCAAGGTGGCCTCGGAGCAAGCTCTCGATCGGCGGCGTTCGCCGTCGTGTTTTTGTCGATCGGTTGGACCGCCGGAAGCCAACTCACGAGCCGACTACTTGACTGCTTCTCAAATACGCAGATCATGATCGCAGGCTTTATCGTCACACTTCCAGCCCTGATTATCTGCGCACTGATATACCGAACAACTACCCCGTTTTTCGTTGTGTACGGTCTTTCGTTTATACAGGGCCTTGGCATTGGTTCGGTAACCAACTCCACGCTCAGCCTGCTTCAGCGAACGGCAACCACAGAGGAAATGGGTCGAGCCTCGTCTGCTCATCAGTTCATGCGCAATCTTGGCGGAACCCTGGGCACTGCGGTCTTCGGTACGGTCTTGCTTACGGTTGTCAGCAGGCGAATTGGAAGCGTGAAACCGGTACAAGAGCTTCTGAGCGGCAAAACAATCGCAGTTTCAGGCGATGTTCAACAAGCAATTGTTGCTGGTTTCCGGTTGGCGTGCGCCGTTGCGATTGTCTTCACGATCATCGGTCTCATGTTGTCTATCGTCGTGCACCGACGACAAGTCGATTACCCAAAAGGGTAACCAACTTGAAACGGTGACGTCGTGTCGCTGAATAGATACCGCGCCGTGAGCTGCACACATACGAAATTCCGCAGCCGATCAGCAACAACGGAGCGATTAACCAACCAAGCAATTCGATTCCGATAATCACGCACGCGAACGGCGTGTTAGATGCCCCGGCGAACACGGCAACAAAACCGACACCGGCAAGCAGCGCAATTGGCAGACCAAGTGGCGCAGCGAGGGCAGCCCCCAAGGTTGCACCGATGATGAACAACGGTGTCACTTCGCCTCCCGGCATCGCGGTACCTACCGTGATGGCCGTAAAGACAAACTTCGCCAACCAAACCCACGACCCAACCGACTGACCGGCCAGCGCAGAAGCTAGTAGAGGCGAAGACAGACCGAGCGCTTCAGTACCAACAATGAGCGACAACCCGACGATCGCGCAACCACCGATGAAGGGGCGAAGCGGCACGAACGACATGAACCGAACAGACAGGTTCTTTATTGCACTGACCACCTGCGAAAACAGTGTGGCAACGACCCCAAACACGATGCCGCACACGCCCACTTTGATCATGGAACCCACGTCGACCACTTGGAAAGGTTCGAGCTTCAACCATGCAGGTGGCTGGTGGTCGTACCCGAAAAGCGTCACTACCCCATCGCCCACGAGCGCTGCGATCAACGCCGGAAGTGCGGCACGCCTGCGCACCGACGTATCTTCGGGGAACGACTGAACCTCTAGGGCGAATACGGCCCCGCCAAAAGGAACCCCAAAGGCAGCCCCGAACGCTGCAGCAAAGGCACATATCAGCAGGCGCTGACGCTCGATAACAGGCAAACGGGTTCGTAACGCGATCTGGTCGGCAGCTACATATGCCAGTTGCACCGCAGTGCCTTCGCGGCCAGCCGACCCCCCGAAAAGATGCGTCGTCCAAGAACCAACCAGAACTAAAGCGCCCATACGTTTAGGTAGGTCAGTCACCGGTAAACGAAGATGTTCGAAAATCAGCCCGTTTCCCCGACCCGATTCATTTCCCAAGCGGTAATAGGCCAGCCCGGTTATTCCGGCTGCAATAGGCAACATGTACACGAGCCACGTGTTCGATAGCCGTGTTTCGGTAACAACATCGAGGCCAACTAAGAAAATATACGAAGTCACACCGGCAGAAACACCACAGGCAACCGATAGAAGTAACCACTTGAAACCGTGAATTATCTTCCGAACCATCAGGGGTCAGATACTAGGGTCAAGTGATGATCTCGTCTCAACAATTGATCACGTTTGCGCTTGCATCATTCGTCATCATTGTGATTCCCGGGCCAAGTGTTCTGTTCGTCATTAGCCGAGGGGTGACGTTGGGTCGCCGGGCTGCGCTGGCGACGGTAGTCGGCAACACTGCGGGCGCTGGCTCTCAGGGGCTACTCGTTGTTTTTGGCCTCGGGGCTATCGTGACGAACTCGATTGCTGCGTACAACATCATCAAGTTTGTAGGGGCGTTTTATTTGATGTACCTCGGGTGGAGCGCATTTCGCAATCGAACATCATTGGCCGTCGACCATGGTTCGGTCGGCGTTGGAGACGCTTCAAAAAGCACACGAGAAATTATTCGCGAAGGCTTCGTCGTTGGATTCACCAACCCGAAAATCGTGGTCTTCTTTTCGGCGACGTTGCCGCAGTTTATTGATCGTGACAGAGGGTCAGTGTCCGCCCAAATGCTTGTGCTGTTGCTCATATTCGAAACGATCGGGCTACTTTCAGACGGAGCATGGGGCCTGCTCGCAGGTTCGGTTCGAGGTTGGTTTGGTCGGTCACCAAAACGACTTGAAACATTGGTCGGAGGTGGCGGGCTCGCGATAGTTGGCCTTGGGGTAAAGCTTGCACTCAGCGGCCGCCAGCATTAAATCCACGAGCTCCGGAATTGCTTGTTTGCAAGAAACACGTAGTCAGCCCCGTAGTCCTGGGCGATACGTGTACCTACGTTTGTTTGGGCGGCACATCCACTTGACGGTGCGATCCGCCGCGGGTGTTGACTCGCTGTATTCCGGTAATCGAACTCATTTTGCCAGGCTTGTCATTTGGTTTTGTGGTCAAGAGCAACCACGGAATGTCAGTTGTCAAATCCTCGGTACCCTAGAGCCATGCACATGCCAACGTTTTCGACGATTGCCGATACCGATGGGCTTCGAAAGATCTACCGCTCCCCCAGTTCGGTGGTGCAGTCAAAGGTCAAAAGCGGCCTTGATTCGGCGAGCCTGGCCTTCATTGCTCATTCACCGTTCGTACTTGTTGGTTCACGCGATGCATCTGGGGCTCAAGATGTCTCACCCCGAGGTGGTCCGAACGGCTTTGTTTCGGTTATCAATGATGGCGATCAATCGTTTGTCGTCCTGCCCGATCTTAACGGTAACAATTTAATAGATACCTATACGAACGTTGTCGCGACCGGGCAGGCCGGATTGCTGTTTTTTGTTCCTGGCCAAGGGGAAAGCCTGCGAGTGAACGGCGCGGCCTGGGTGAGTAACGATTCTGTGTTGATGCAATCGTGTACCCCTGTCGGACTCGCAACGCCGAAGGCTGCGTTGGTTGTCCGACCAGACCAGGTTTTCATTCACTGCGCAAAGGCATTACGGCGCAGTCACCTATGGGATCCATCTACTTGGACACCGGCTTCGGCACCCGATGCAATCGACATCCTAAGTGCCCAGGGTCTCATCCCGGCCGACCAAATCGATGCTGTTCGAACTTCACTCACCGCCGGGTACGAAACCGAACTCGCCCTGGACCTCAGCGAATAACTTCCAGCACGTGATTTTGGTAGACGAGTGTCGCTGGCCCTTTCGGGGTCGATTGTGGTGTCACCTTGTCAGCGATGTTTCCTACGATGAGCTTCACCTTTTTGCCCGGGTGCTCGGTGTACCTCGCGTTGCCTTTCAAGGAGATCACTACGACTTACACGAAGATGATCGACGACTAGCGATAGTTGACGGGGCTAGGGCAGTCGACAGTCGGTTTCTTGTTCGTGCAATTACATCAGGGGGTTTGCGACGTGGACCTGCGCTTACGAGGGGCGGTCTGGCAGCGGTACGCAATCTTGCGGCCCCAACCCTTACAACCGAGCGCCTCGCCCTGAGGCAATGGCGCGTCGCCGACACGGTCCCGGCGAGCAAGATCGAAAGCGACCCTACGATCATGAAATTCTTGGGTGGGGTGCGTTCAACCGAAGCAACCACGCAATTGATCAATGCCAACAGTGTCACGTTGGCTATCCGGGGTTTCGGTACCTGGGCCGTTGAACGAAGAGATACCCACGAGTTCGTCGGTATCGTGGGGCTAACTGGCACGGTTGACCTTCCGACTCACCCTGCCATTGAGGTGACCTTTCGCCTAAATCGATCTGCTTGGGGAAACGGGTTCGCCCGTGAAGCCACATTGGCGGCACTTCACTACGGGGCCGAAGAGCTCGACCTGAACCACATATTTGCATCAACGTCACGGAAGAACACCCAGTCGATTGCCGTGCTTGAACAACTCGGCTTCTTCGCCGGTGACGAATTCGACCATCCGAATTGGGCTGTCAACGACCACTTCAGGCGGCACACATTGTTCAAATGGTCAGCTGGCATCGAGTCTGTGTAGGTTGTTGTCGTGAAAATCGGTGCACTTATATTCGCTACAGACAAAGGCATTCAACCTGCAGAATTAGCCCGCGAACTTGAAGCTCGGGGATACGACGCGTTGTGGATGCCAGAACACTCTCATATCCCTGTTTCACGTCGTACCCCTTGGGGAGGCCGAGACCAAGCGCCACCTTTACCCGAGGAGTACTGGCGCACCCATGATCAATTCATGGCGTTGGCTACTGCGGCGGCTGTCACGACCCGTCTCAAGGTTGGCACGGGCATCACCCTCGTTGCGCAACGTGACCCCATTTGGCTGGCCAAAGAAGTTGCAACCCTCGACCACTTATCGAACGGTCGCGCGATGTTTGGGGTCGGGTACGGGTGGAACCTTGAGGAGATGGAAGACCACGGGGTCGACCACACCCGTCGCCGCGCAATTGTGCGAGAAAAGATGCTGGCTTGCCGAGAGATTTGGACGAAAGATGTGGCATCGTTCGACGGCGAGTACGTGAAGTTTGAGCCGTCCTGGTCGTGGCCAAAACCCATTCAGAAACCATACCCGCCTATCATTTTTGGTGCAGCGGCGTCTCCGGTTACCCTTCGCCACCTCATCGAGTTTGGTGACGCATGGATGCCAATTGAGGGCCGTTGGCCGATTGGTGAGTCGTGGCAGAACGTTCTGAGCGAAGCCGAAGATGCAGGTCGCGACCCATCTACGTTGACTTTAGGGATTTACGGTGCAGTTCCTGACATCGCGAAACTCGAAGTACACGTTGCGTCAGGTGCAACATTTGCGGCACTCGGCCTTCCTGCACTTGATAGAGATGCGGCCCTCGCAAAGCTCGACGAGCTGCAACCAATCGTCGACCACTTCCACGGGTAGCTACCACCGAAGCTAGCGACTAAACAGTAAATATGTCAGATGCAACCATTCGCGCTGTTGGCCTGAAGCGAACATTCGGTGACGTTGAGGCAGTAAAGGGCGTCGACCTTCACGTTGAGGCTGGTCAGATTTACGGGTTCCTTGGGCCAAACGGTGCCGGAAAATCGACGACCGTAAAAATGCTGTCAACGCTGCTGTCGCCAACCGGCGGGTCAGCCACGGTGGCTGGTTTCGACGTTGCTTCCCAAGCAACCGATGTGCGCTTACGAATCGGGGTTGCACTTCAGTCGAGTGCCCTCGACGCGAAGCAAACCGGTCGAGAGCTCTTAGACCTTCAGGGTCGTTTTTACGGAATGACGAAAAGTAACCGAGCTATCCGGGTCAAAGCCCTCAGCGAACTTATCGACATCGGCGATGCCCTTGACCGCCCGATTGGTACGTACTCTGGCGGAATGGCTCGACGCCTCGACTTAGCCACGGCCCTCATCCATCAGCCAACCGTGGTTTTCCTTGATGAACCAACAACCGGTCTCGACCCCGCGTCGCGAGCCAGTATCTGGGATGAGGTGCGACGACTTAATGTCGAGCAAAAGGTAACGGTTTTTCTTACCACGCAATATCTTGAAGAGGCCGATGCCTTGGCCGATCGCGTCGCAATCATTGATGGTGGCCTACTCGTTGCCGAGGGTACCCCTGACGAACTCAAACGCTCGATCGGGTCAGACGTCATTATTGTTACCGTGACGGGCGACCCCCAAGTAGCTGCGACTATCGCTTCGTCGGTGCCGGGCTGCGGACCCGTCGATGTGCACGGCAACGAAATTACGGTCGTCGCAACAAACGGATCGGCGTCGATTGGACCAGTGGCTATCGCCCTCGGAGCTGGAGGAGTAGTCATGACGTCAATGACACTTCGACAACCCACACTTGATGACGTTTTTCTCGAACTTACCGGAGCAAGACTATGAACACAGACAACCTGCTTGCACGGCCAGCGGGCCTTATCGGTGACCTTGCCACCGTGGCCCGACGCTCGCTTCGAAGTATGGTTCGCGATAAAGAGGCAGTGATTCCTCCGCTCATCATCGGCGCATTCTTTTATGTTGTAAACGTAGGTACGCTTGCAAAGCTCAGTGAAGGTGCGGCGAACGTGAGCAACTACGAAGCGTTCCAACTTCCACCCGCGGTGATCTTCGCTGTTACCGGCCTCAGTCGTGCTGGCGCACTGGTAACTGATATCCAAAGCGGATACTTCGACCGTTTGCTGGCTACCCCCGTTCGACGAATAGCCCTACTGCTCGGCCTCATGGCAGCAGACTTCACGTTGGCGTTCGTGCTCACCCTCCCAATCATCGCGGTGGCCAGCGCGTTCGGTGTCAGGTTCACAACCGGCATCGCTGGCATGTTTGCGTTTGCGTTGCTGTGCGGGCTTTGGGGTCTGGCCTTTACCGGTTTTAGCTACGCGATTGCATTGAAAACTGCCAACCCAGCGGCAGTCAATTCTGCGTTCCTTATTTTCTTCCCGTTCGCATTCCTCACCACAACCGCCGTACCGAAAGAAGCGATGAGCGGGTGGTTACAAGGTGTTGTTTCGCTCAACCCAGTCACGTATCTTCTAGATGGTTTGCGATCAGTAGTGACCGATGGTTGGACCACCCAAATTTTTGCCAGTATGGCGGCGATTGCTGGGGTATTCGCCCTCGGGTTTGGAATGTCGTTGTTGGCGCTGCGTGGCCGGGTTAACCAAAAGTAGCTGAACGACCACTCAGCACGTTTTAGTTCGTTCTGTTATATCCGGCGGCTCACTGGGCGTCGAATGAACGATATGGCTTCAACAGGATCACCGAACTCAAGTTGGCTCAAGGCCGCTGCTGTTGCGCTTATTGGTTGTGCGGCGACTGCAGCAGTTGTGGTTTTGCCGCCCAAACTTCAAGAGCGCCAGGCCACCGAGACAGCGTCAGCCTTAGCAACAAAGGTCGAACAAAGTATTGCAACCTCAATTGACGGCCACCGGTCATCGTTGACTTCGCTACTCTTGGCCAAGCCAGCCGTGGTTCTCATGCCGATTCCCGGTGCCGATCCGTTGGAGGGTCGGTCGGTTACCGCAACCAATCGGTTGTTTGGTGAACTAATCATCGTCGGTCCACTCGAGGGTGAGCCGACCGCTGATGAACCACCCTCTGATGCGTCTAACAGTGTTACGAGCGATGAGTTCGTTATCGAACAGTCCGCGGACGAGTTCGTAATCGAACAGCCCGCCGTCAAAGCGCCAGCCATTGATCGGCCAGCCATTGGTATTTCGTACCGCTACGAAATTGCTGGCAACGGAAGTCTGACCCGCACCATGATGGGGATCAGCCAAAATGTGCTTCCCACCTTGAAACAACTTGGGCTTTCACCAATACCTGCGGCAGACGCGAAATCGTCGATCATTTCATTCGACCCCGCAGCCCTTATCGACCAGTCACTGTTTGCGAAGGGTACGGTGGGCGATGCGGCGACACCGATCGTTTGGGCGCTCGCACTTCCCATGCCGAACACTGGTTGGGCCATTTCACCACTTTCGGCAGCAGGCGCGGCAAGCCCGATCGACCGGCTCAAGCAAGCCAGTGCGCTCACTGTTTCGGTTCACGCCGGTACTTCTTCTGCGGCACCGCTTCTCGTTCAGCGCCGAGCAACCGAACCGCCCGCAGCAAGTGACGTGCGATGGACAACCAGCCCAGGTGGAAGCAAAGACTTTCCGCTGACCGTTCTTTTGGGTTACGAACGCCGACTCGGTACAACCGAACTCGTCAACCCGCTACTGGCAGCCTTCGTTGGCCTGCTTACAACGATGCTGCTCGCGGCCTGGGTTGGGGCCAGGGGGCAACGCCGTCACCTCGTGGCATTCGAAGCCGACCTTGCTGAAGCAAAGGAACTTGCTCGAACCGATGCACTTACCGGCCTCGGAAATCGGTTGGCCTGCAACGAACTTCTCGATGCTCTCGTCACAACAAAAGCGGTTCCGTCGGTGTTGCTGTGCGACCTAGACCGCTTCAAGGTCATCAATGATGCGAGGGGTCACGAAACCGGTGACCTAGTACTCATCGAGGTCGCAAAGCGAATCAAGTCAGCTATTGGCGAAGCAGGTCACGTTATGCGGTTCGGCGGCGATGAGTTTGTCATTGTCATGCCCCAGGTCACGGCGGCCCAGGCTGTAGATAAGGCTGACAGCATCGTGTCTGCCCTTCGTGAACCATTCGCGGTCGGTAGCGATCAAGCGGTCATTGGTGTCAGCGTTGGGCTCAGTCGTCCGAAGGATGGCACCACGACAACACGCTCAGATTTGTTACGCGATGCAGACATGGCGATGTATCTCGCAAAGCGTGGTGGTGGAAACCGGGTTGCTGTTGCTGGAGATGAAGTGCTGCAAAGCGGAGCTGATCAGCTCAACCTCGAAATCGGGCTACGAGCTGCCCTTGGCACAGGTCAACTGCGCGCTTGGTATCAACCGATCGTTGGTGTTAACCGCGAAGTTGAGGCACTCGAAGCCCTGGTGCGATGGGAACATCCTGAACGTGGTTTGCTAGCCCCGGGCGTCTTTTTGCCTGCTGCGAAATCCGCTGGGCTTTTGGCTGAAATCAGTTCTGTCGTTCTTGGGCAAGCCTGCAACGAAGTAGCCCGGTGGAACAACATTCGAATCGAACACCATCTCAAGCCGCTTGTTGTTCACGTGAATTGCGTTGAAGAACAACTGCTTGACCCAAGCTTCGCCGACGTTGCTGCTACCTACGTTCGCACAAGCGGCATTGATCCGAAGTGTTTGATGCTTGAGATTTCAGAAGAAACCGCGCTTGAACGGCTACCAGCCACCGTACCCACCCTTGAATTACTGAAAGCAATCGGCATTCGCTTCAGCCTCGATGACTTCGGCTTCGGCAACAGTTCGCTCACCATGGTTCGGCAGCTTGGCGACGTTTCGGAACTCAAAATCGACAAATCGATCGTTGACGGCCTTGCTTCGACCGCGCAATCGAGTGAGGCCGACCTGGCTATCGTTCGGGCGGTTTCTGAGTTTGCCCGCAATCGGGGCATATCAGTCGTTGCGGAAGGTATCGAGCAAGAGCACCAGTTCAACGTACTGAAATCACTTGGTGTTGAACTGTTCCAGGGTTACCTCTTTTTCCGGCCACAGCCGGTCGCGGCACTGGAACGGATTCTCGTTGGGGCACCGATCAGCGAACGAATTCTTTCGGAGGAATTCGCAACCCTGGTGGCGCGAATTTGATTGCCTGATCGTTGCAGTTGCCAGTCTGAGCGGACGAGTAATCAGGTGACGATGACTCGAAGTTCACCGATAGTTTGATCGCTTGGGCCAACAATGTTGCTTCCAGCAGCGGCAAACGCAGCCAAACTTTGCAGTACCTGGGCGGTGACCTCTTCGCCCGGCACGATGAGCGGGATACCTGGAGGGTACGGGATCACGTACTCGGCACAGACTCGGCCAACTGAATCACCAACGATGACACTTTCGGTCTTCGCATTCACAGCAACGCGGGGAAGTGAGCGAATCGGAGGCAGTGGCGGTAACGCTGCACCTTCGAGCACCGATGGTATGTGTATAGACGATACAAACTCTTTGAGTGCCCCAATCAGTAAATCGACCGAGGCACTGGTGTCGCCTCCCGTTATTGAGCAAACAATTCGGCGATAATCGGCTAGCTCGACATGAATGCGGTGATGCGCCCTCAGCCATTGAGCCGCAGCGAATCCATTGGTGCCCAGGTCGCTTACATCGATAACGAGCTTCGTCGGGTCTACCTCGACCCGTGCCGTCGCCGAAGGGCCCCAAAGTAAGCGAAATCCGTTCAACGCAGCTAACTGCACCCGGGCCTTGTACGCAAGGGCAACGGTGTCAACGAGCGCTTCTCGACCTGCACCTGCGAGGTGGGCTGCAGCGAGGTCGAGCGACAAGGTGAGTAACGCACTCGGTGACGATGATTGAAGCATTGCCAGTGAACGAGTCAAACGGGCCAACAACGCCGGGTCGTTTGCAACACGATCACCCACGTGAAGCATCGACGCTTGGGTAAGCGCGCTTAGCGTCTTGTGGGTTGACTGAATGACGACATCGGCACCAAGTTGAAGTGCGCTCGCAGGTAGCCCCTTCACCAAGCCAAAATGGGATCCGTGTGCCTCGTCGACGATAAGGATCGCCCCCGTGTCATCGGCGAGCTTACGATACGGCGCCAAATCACAAGCCATCCCGTAGTAGTTCGGTCGGGTGACGTGAACTACCGCTAAGCGGTTCGGTAGCTGCTGAGGCAGCTCGTCAGCCAGAAACCAACCATCTTCGGCTTCATCGTGTTTCATAGGTACATATATCGGTTGGGCGCCAGCCAACACCATTGCCGTGTACACGCTTCGGTGCGAACCACGAAGCGCTAACACGTACTCACCATCAGCGGCAAAGGCGGTAACGGCCGACAAATTTCCGCCCGTAGAACCGTTGACCAAAAAGAAGGTCTTCGAAGCTCCGAACACAACGGCTGCATCGTTTTGAGCTTGCTTGATGCCACCGGTGGGGGCATGGAGATAGTCGAAACCTCCCATCTCGCTTACGTCAGCTCGAAGTATCGCGTTTCCGAACACTTCGACGCCGAGCGGATGTACTCCCCCGCTCTGTTTGTGACCTGGCATATGAAACGAAGCAGACTCGTTATTATAGTATGCGCGCAGATCTTTTACCAGAGCGGGGACTTTTTCAGTTGCTTCGGACATCTCCACCAGTTTGCCAAACGTCAACGGCCTGTTTGACAGCCCCGGCAAGAATCATCAGACCCTGATCGAGTTGTTCCGGGGTAACGACTAACGGCGGCAAGATCTTCAAAACAGTGTCGTTTCGACCCACGCGCTCGATCACCAAACCATCAGCGAAACATTGTTGCGAGACGAGTTTTGCAAGCGCTCCAGTCGGATCAATTGCTGCCACGTCGACGCCCCACATCAAACCAACACCGCGAATGGTGATTCGCTCGTCAATCGGACAAACCATTGCCCGCAACGAAGCTTCAACCTGCGCACCCAATTGAACCGTTGTCTCGGCAAACCCCTCGTCGTCAAACAAACGAAGCGCTTCTGTGGCCGTAACGAAGGCCAATTGATTACCTCGGAAGGTTCCGGTATGTTCGGCTGGCTTCCACACGTCTAGTTCCGGTTTGATCAACACCAACGCCATCGGCAGGCCGAAGCCGCTGATCGATTTCGACAACGTGATGATGTCAGGAACGATGCCAGCGCGCTCGAAGCTGAAGAATGGGCCGGTACGACCACACCCCGTTTGAATGTCGTCGATGATCAGAACAATGCCGTATTCGTCACAGATTTGGCGCAGACCTTGAAGCCACTCGGTTGGGGCGACACAAATGCCACCCTCGGCCTGAATGGTTTCAACAATTACCGCAGCTGGAACTTCGATACCGGAGTGGCCGTCAGCAAGAATCGCACGAAGGTAAGCGAGCGTGTCGATGCCGGCGTCGGTCGCGAGACTTCCCGTAGGAAAAGGAAGGAAGGTGGTGTCGTGAAGGCCGGTTCCGGCGGCGGCGCGATGCTCACGGTTAGCGGTAGCCGCAAGGCCCCCCAAAGAATGCCCGTGATAGCCACCCATAAAGCTGAACACACCCGTTCGACCGGTCGAGTTCCTTGCGACCTTTAGTGCAGCCTCAACTGCATTCGCACCAGTCGGACCCGTAAATTGCACCCGATGTGGCAAACCACGAGGAGCGAGTACACGCTCTTCGAACGTTTCGAGAAACGCGGTTTTGGCTGCGGTGTGTAAGTCGAGACCATGGGTCAACCCATCTTCGGTGATGTAATCAACCAACACCTGCTTGAGGCGTGGATGGTTATGCCCATAATTCAGAGCGCCAGCACCGGCAAAGAAGTCAAGGTACTCACGGCCGTTGGCATCGGTCAGCACTGATCCGCGAGACGTCGCGAACACTGTGGGGAACGACCGGCAATACGAGCGAACATTCGACTCTCGGCGTTCATAAACGCTGGTGTCGTTAGTTGCGGCCTGGAGAGCTTCTGACGCCAACAGGGGTTGGGTCGGTATCGCAAGATGGGCAGACGAGATGGGTGAATCAAAAACTGGTGTTTCGTTGAGAGCGGCTGGCTTGTTCACGGCAATTATCACGGCCTTCGGTAGGAGGTACTCAGAACATACGACCCTAGTCAACAAAAGTGGTAGCGGTGGGCCACTTCTACATCGGAGTGTAGGGGCGCTAACCTTGAGTTTGTGAGTATGCGGCAGTCAAATATCGAGCGGTTAACCAATGGCTCGTTCGACGTTCTGATAATCGGAGGCGGCATAAATGGGGCTGTTGCGGCAGCAGCGTTGGCCGGTCGAGGTGCCTCGGTAGCCCTCGTTGACCGAGGAGATTTCGGCGGGTTCACCAGCCAAGAATCATCAAATCTGGTGTGGGGTGGTTTCAAGTATCTCGAAAATTACGAAATACCCCTCGTACGAAACCTCTGCATGTCACGAAACCGATTGATGCGGGCATACCCCGACAACATTAAGGAAATCGGCTTTCTGGCTGCCCTTGATGCCTCAGGGCCGTTTCCTCCGTGGTTGGCGGCCCTCGGAAGCGTTGCCTACTGGGGCATTGGCAACCTCAGCACGCATCGGCCAAGGTTGCTGAAGGCCGTAACCATCAAACGCGATGAGCCAATGGTCAATACTGCGAAGGTCAAGGGTGGCATTGAGTACTTCGACGCGTACCTCAAAGATAACGACGCCCGTTTTGTGTTCGGTTTCGTTCGTTCGGCGGTCGAGTCTGGCACCGTTGCGGCCAACTACACCGAGTTGGTCAGTGCTGAACGGGCTGACGGCACTTGGAAGGTGACGCTCAAAGACCTCGACAGAAACGCTCAGCCGTTCACATGTTCGGCCAAGGTTGTCATCAATGCAGCTGGTCCGTTTGTAGACGGCCTCAGCAAGACGTTTGAAATTTCAAGTGAGCACAAGATCGTGTACTCAAAAGGTATCCATCTCGTCGTTCCACAGATCACCAAAAACGAACGTGTACTTGCATTTTTCGACGATACACAGCGGCTGTTCTATGTCATTCCGATGGGCAAACGCTCGGTGATCGGAACCACTGACACCCGAGTTGATGTTCCGGTCACTCATGTCACCGACGAAGACCGATCTTTTTTGCTGGAACAAATTAATGCACGCTTAGTACTTGAGAAACCCATCACCACCAATGACATCATCTCTGAACGTTGCGGGGTGAGGCCGTTAGTGGTGAAGCAAAGTAGCGGAAGCGTTGACCACGTCGACTGGACGTCGTTGTCTCGTAAGCACGCAGTCGAGTCCGACCATCAACGCAACGTGATTACCATCTTCGGTGGAAAACTAACCGATTGCCTCAATATCGGCGAAGAAATAATGGAAGAAGTTGAAAAACTTGGGGTGCACCTCAGCCCCCCAAACGACGATTGGTACGGCGAGCCGGGCAGCGAAGTTCGCGAAGAGTTTTACCGCCAGGCACGCCTTATGCGTCTAGATGACTTTCGAGCCCGAGCCGATATCGAACCACTTTCAGATCGTCTGTGGCGGCGATACGGCGTTCGTTCGTTTGCGATGCTCGATGCAATCCGCGACGACCCAACAATGGCCGACGACATCATGGACAGCGCCGACTACCTCAGGGTTGAGCTTCACGTCGCTGCACATACCGAAATGGTCACAAAACTGGAGGATTTTCTTCGGCGCCGTTCGAAAATTTCGTTGGTGGTTCGAGACGAAGACATTCGTAACTCGGAAGGCTTAAAAGAAGTTTGCGACATCCTTTTCGAAGAACGGTCGCAAGAAAAGTTTGACGAGTACTGCTCGACTCACCCGGTGCCTGAACTTACGCCCTAGGTTTGCCCTGCTCAAGCCATTGGGGGTGAAAAGAACTCCTCGCAAACTACTTTTCCATTCGCGGTTGTGTACAGCGCAATTTCAGAGCCCTGCATACGTTGTCCACCCATTGGCCCGGCCTTTGCAGTCACATCCATGTTGAAAATCACGGTGAATCGGTCGCCGTTTACGAACGGACCGACCGCCGACATCGCGTGAATGTCGTGGTTTGTGTACCAAAACTCGCTTTTGCCTCGCACTGCAACCAATCCCTGTACGGCCGGACCATCTGGGCCCATAGGAAACGCTTCAACACTCATAACATCGTCTGCATATATAAGGTCTTGCATGGCATCTGTCGCCTCGCGGCCAGCCAGGCATGCGTCGACGAGCATTTGGGCAAGTTCGGTGGTTGAAAAGGTTATGGCGTGGGTCCCCTGTCTGAAGCAGGTGACTTTAGTCAATAATGCGAACCCGACCTGCGACCGGATCGATCTCAACTTGTGAGCCGTCAACCAGATCAAGGGCCCCTGGGGCACCGACGACAGCTGGTATCCCCAACTCGCGAGCTAACACGGCTGCGTGCGAGAGTGCCCCTCCGTCACTAGTAATCACACCGCCAGCCAGCACCAGAATCGCATTGAACGCCGGTGATGTTGCCCGAACAACGAGCACGTCACCGGGCTCCATTTGCTCGATTGCCTCTTCGGCCGATGACGCCCGCCGAACCCGTCCCACATATTTTTCGGTTCCAATTCCGACGCCGACCAGCGGATCGGTGTGACGTTGTTCGACCATCCCCAGGTGTACCAACGCTGTTTGCACCATGGCAATCATTTCCGGAAGCGGTTCGGGCAGCACGTCAAGTGGTGGGGTGGGTTCAATCGGCCCGAGCGTCGCTGGCGGCTGAAGAAATGCCCGCTCAGCCCACAGTTTCGACCGGGCCGACAAGTCTTCGGCCATGGGTCCAGAAACAAGAAGGACATTCGGTGCCTCAAGATGGGTGAGCGTAAAGATGTCTTGCGTCTCGTGTAGCCGCCCTCGTTCGGTGAGCCGCTTCGCCATTTCTAACAGTGCCCGCCTCAACAATCCTGCAGGCCATTCATAGGTCATCGGGCCATTGTCATCTCGCAGGTCCATTACGCCCCTGGCATCGATGAGGGCCTCTTCGAAGGTTTCCAAAGACGCCGTCGGCACCTGCGAACGTAGTGAGGCATTGACGTTGTCAAGGTTTAACGTTGGTGGCTCTTTCGCTGATCGTATTGCAGCCAGCACCGACCCCGGCATTTCATTGAGGGTTCGCGAGTGCAGGTCGTACCCTGTCACGAGCCGATTTCCACACTCATTCATATGTTCATCAAGTAACGCCGCCGCAACTGGTGAGGCGTTCCTCACGTCGGCCAACGAAACGGGGTCAACCGACAATCGTTCAAGTTCGGCTCTCAGTTTTACGAGTCGCCTTACCGGCGCCACCGTGGATGGTGACGAACCAGCAAGCGCGCTGAGTACTTCCGGGGCCGACATTCCCCACCCAATACAAAGGTGCAAAAACCGGGCGACCGGACCAAGGTCGTATCCGTGCAGCCAAAAGTGGAGTTCGAGGTTTGATCGACAGTATTGCAGCAGTTCACCAACATGACCGCTTAACGCCTCGTCATCGAGTTGTCCTACGTCCACAGCTTGAAACGCCAGATTTTGTGCGAGAAGATCCGGACGAATTTTCGAATCCCACTGCTCAACAACGCTTACCCACGATCTGTTCTCCAGAATGGTTCGTGCCGCCGCAGCTCGGGCCCGAAACGCTGGATGTAACCGCGACACCAGGCGAAGGATTGGAAGTGGTGGAAGTTTGCTTCGAGGGTGATCTGCCCCGACTAAAGGTCGTAGCCGCGTGTACATGAACCCGTTCACGAAACGAGCCTGCATCGAGTCGGCCGGAGTGCCAATTTCAGCGAACACCCGCCGCATTCCCGCTTCCATGCCCTCTTCCATCAACCACTGCGAGATCGGGGTCGCTCCACCGGGAAAGTGTGACCGGTCGAGCGCCCAGTGTCCGGGGCCGGGTGGCATGAAGGTTTGAGCCATATGCAAAAGTAGCCCCTGTTCACGCTGTCGCGTCGACCGCTCTGAAAGTAGTTCTATGACCTGAATCGGCTGCTAAGGTTCTGGCACTTCGTTACGTGAAGGGCGTTTAGCTCAGTTGGTAGAGCGCTACCATGACATGGTAGATGTCGGGGGTTCGAGCCCCTCAACGCCCACTCATTTCCCTGCGGGGTGGTCGGTAGTTTGAGATCAAGTTTTGATTCGGCCGGTCTCGTAGGCCCACATGACGATTTCCACCCGGTTGCGGGCGCCCAACTTCGACATCAAACTTGCCAAATGAGTCTTGGCGGTGCTCAAACTGATGTGCAAACCCTCCGCGATCTCTGCGTTTGTCCACCCTTTAGCGACGGTAGCCAATACCTCTTCCTCTCGTTCGGTCAGCGCCTCGAACGGTTGCATCGGTATCGCCCTCGCCTGGTGCTGCGAGAACGCAGCCAGCAGGCGGGCCGTAACACTTGGTGCGATAAGCGCATCACCATCTGCAGCGGCGTGAACCGCTTGAACCAGCAGTGCGGGTCCGGCATCTTTCAACAGGAATCCTCTGGCCCCAGCCTTAAGTGCTCCGTGCACATACTCATCAAGATCAAACGTCGTAATGATCACAACTGCCATTGGATGTTCCACACCTGGCCCAGCAAGAATTCGCGTCGCCTCGATACCGTCCATTTCTGGCATCCGAATATCGAACAGACACACATCGGGCCGCAGCTGCAACGCCAACGCAACAGCTTCTCGACCGTTTGAGGCTTCCGCAACAACCTCGATATCGTGCTGCGCATCAAGAATCATTTTCAAACCGGTTCGAACCAAATACTGATCGTCGGCGATAAGTACACGTATGGTCATGGCAATGATCCTTTTCGTGGAAGTACGGCGGTAATCGTCCAACCTCGCTCCAAACCTGGCCCTGCAACGAGCGAGCCACCAAGAAGATTCACCCGTTCGGTCATCCCAATGATTCCGTAGCCTGCCCCACCGCCAAATGGATTCAAGTCGCCATCATCGCGAACACTCAGTCGAACACATTCTGCATCAGCCAACACTGACACCTCGATAGTGGTTGCGTGCCGAGCATGGCGAATCGCATTCGTTACCGATTCTTGAGCTAGTCGGTATACCGCCGCCCCAACAGGGGGTCTCAGGTCGTCAAGACTCCCAGAGAGGCGCACATTGACACTTGGGGTCTCACCTCCCTCGCGAGCCAGCCCAACCACGTCAGCAGCGCGCCGCTCGGGAGCGAGATCTGCAGTGTCGGTTTGTCGAAGTGCTCCAACCATGATCCGCATTTCGGCCAACGTTTTGGTGGCCTCTCGTTCAATCACCTCAAGCACGTTCACAGCAACATCAGGATGAGTGGCCGCCACCGTTCGACCGGCCTGGGCCTGGATAATGATGGCGGATACATGGTGCGCAACGGTGTCGTGCAGTTCGCGAGCCAACTGCTCGCGTTCGCGCAGCTTGATCTGGTCGATTTCACGGATTCTTGCGCTGCTTCGGTATCGCACGGCCGCGCCGAGGGCAGCCGGAAAAAGCAGCACCACAATGATGCCAACGATATCTTCGAAGCCGTTAACAGCCGACTGGCCAAGTGGCAGGTGTCCAAACACGATGAAGGCAAGCCCGATGACAATTTCGCGCCCCGAGCCCCAACGAGAAAGGGCGTAGGGCACAAGCACCACAGCAGCACCGCTGGCATACAACAGACCCGCTTGCTTTGCACCAAGCACCGTGAATGCTTCGCTGGCGGCGTGCGAGGCAAACACCACGAACACGATCGGCAAAGGATGTGTACGACGCCATAACGACGAACTGATCTGCACGACACCGAGCAACAGTGCCGCGTACTTCCAACTGATATCAGTACGCAGCATTGCTTCAATCGCCGCCGCCGCCACAAGCAACGAAACAACAACCCAGTCTCGCCAAACGCGCACCGGGGCATTCGGCACTCTCGGTTCAGCCAGCAACTGGCGCACCGTTTCGCTCAACATTGCTACAGCATACGAAAATCACCTGCCCGAAAGGATCGACCGAAAGTACGGTCTGTTCGTCGTACGTTCGGCCCAGTAGTTGCTGACCGGTCGACCGATGCGTTCCATCCGTGAATCCGCCACGATTTCCGCACCGCTTACGGGTCTTGGACCCGGGCTTCTTTGAGGAGAAATTGACCATGTCACACGTTTTGTATCGGTTCGGTCGCTTTGCCGCCCGTCGCCCGTGGAGGGTCATTGGGGTATGGATCGTTATGGCTATAGCTGTCGTTGGATCATCAGTGGCATTCGGTCGCGAGCTCGAAGACTCGTTTGCGACACCTGGCCTTGACTCAACCAAGGCATTTGAGTTGCTTACTGCAACCCAATCGAAAGCGGCCGGACCAACCGCACAGGTAGTACTTACCCCCCGATCAAGTACAGACAACTTCTTCGACTCTCCATCAAGCAGGGAGACCCTCACACAGGTACAAGCGGAACTGCGAGAACTTCCGAACGTAGTTACGACTAGTGATACCGTCAGCGCACTTATGGAAAATCCTGGTGTTGCTGCAACTGATGGACTGCTGTCACCAAATGGACGTGTCGCTGTCGTTCGAGTTCAATATGCGGTGCTCGAAGAACTCAGTGTCAAAGACCTCGACAACCTCAAACGTCTACAGACCAACATGAGTCAAAACTCGTCGCTTCGCATCGAGTTGGGCGGCGACCTCTTCTTCTCGTTCGAGTCAGACGGTTCGGGTGCGGGGGAAACATTCGGGTTGATAGCTGCGGTCATCATTTTGTTGTTTGCATTCGGGTCGCTGATCGCCATGGGCCTTCCGATCGGCCTAGCCGTTTTTGGTCTCGCGCTTGGTGTCAGTTCGATGTCGCTGGTTACCTACATCGTCGACATTCCGAGTTGGGCTCCGCAGATCGCGAGCATGGTCGGCCTCGGGGTAGGCATTGACTACGCCCTCTTTCTCGTAACCCGCCACCGAGAATTTCTTGCCCGTGGCATGACAATCGAAGAATCGGTCGGTCGATCCAACGCAACTGCGGGCCAGGCCGTCATATTCGCAGGAGGAACCGTGGTGATTGCAATCCTCGGTCTGAGCGTTGCAGGCATTCCGTTTATGACAGCCTCAGGAGTGGCGATTTCGGTGACAGTCCTGTTCATGGTGCTCGCATCGGTCACACTCCTACCGGCGCTTCTCGGACTAGCAGGGCACCGTATCAACGGGCTGCGAACAACTCGCAATACGAAACCCAAACGCCCTACTGTCAGCCCACGGTGGGAACGGTGGGGTGCACACGTTGCCCGAAAAGCATGGATCTATACAATTGGTGTCACAGGTTTGTTGTTGTTGATCGCTGCACCAGTTCTCTCACTGCGCTTAGGGTTTCCCGATGAAGGTTCGCTTCGTGAGACCAGCACTGAACGGCGAGCATACGATCTCGTGGCTGCCGGATTCGGGCCTGGTGTTAACGGTCCACTGATCGTTGCGATTGATATTTCCCAGGATGCCTCTTTGATTGAACCACTCAGAGAGGCAATCCGGTCCGATGCTGGTGTCGCGGGCATCACAGCGGCCAATGTCGATACTCGGGCCGGTGTCGCAACCATCGTCGTCTTCGCGAAGTCTGCTCCGCAAGACGAAGCAACCATCAACACTATTAATCGCCTCCGTTCTCAAGTATTTCCTAACGTGCTTGAGGGAAGCCCAACAAGCGCACACATTGGTGGGCAAACTGCGACCTGGGCAGACCTCGGAGGGCGGGTCGCTGATCGCCTTCCAGAATTCATTGCTGCAGTGGTGGCACTTTCGTTCCTGCTACTGATACTGGTGTTTCGTTCAGTGGTCGTTCCGCTGAAGGCCGCGTTAATGAACCTCTTAAGTATCGGCTCGGCCTACGGAGTGTTGGTGATGGTCTTTCAATGGGGTTGGGGTAAACAAATCGTGGGGCTTGAGTCGACGATTCCTGTTGTGCCATTCATCCCAATGTTCATGTTTGCCATTCTGTTTGGCCTCTCGATGGACTACGAAGTGTTTTTACTTTCGAGGGTACGCGAGGAATATCTCGTCACTGGCGACAACGACTCATCGGTTTTGCACGGTATTGCCAGTACTGCGAAAGTGATCACGTCAGCCGCATTGATCATGATCTCGGTGTTTATGGGGTTTGTGCTCAGCCCCGACCCAGTGACGAAAATGATGGGCCTCGGCCTGGCAACAGCCATCTTCGTAGACGCCACCATCGTACGAATGGTCTTGGTACCGGCCACCATGAAACTCATGGGTAATGCAAATTGGTGGATCCCTCAATGGCTTGACCGAGTTCTGCCTACCATCGACATCGATGGCGAAAAAGGTTTGCCACCTATACCGGCGGCTTCACTTCCGACACTTTCCCGAGTTTAAGACTGTCGAGTTGTGTTCGAATCTTGGCCAGGTCACCAGCTACGACAATGTACGTACGCTTTGCGTCTAGCAGGATCGTGGCTCCAGCGTTGAGGTCAGCACGTTGGAGGCGCGCAGCTTGACTGAAGTCTTCGGATAGCGACGCCCAGTCAAGCCCGAGGTCCTTCCTTGCCTGAAACGCTTCAACCAAACCGGAACTGGTCGAAATAAGACTCAACGACTGCGCAAACGATGAAGACGTAGCAATCCTCGTTTCGGCCTCGGTCAAATCTCCGGTGCTGAACTTCTGAACAACATTAAGAAACTCTTGTAGGGCCGGGCCGGTCACCGACCCTTCGACACTTGTACCTCCTCGAACTAATCCGAAGCTGGCATACGGTTCTAGCCGGGCGGATGCACCATAGGTATAGCCTTTTTCCTCGCGCAGCTTGGCGTTCAAACGGCTGGTGAAGGTTCCTCCGAGTATCAATGCAGCAGCATCAGCGGCCCGGTATCCCTTGTCTTGCGGCCCGATCCCGGTGGCGCGGTACAGCAAGCGAGTTTGAGAGGCACCTGGAAGGTCAACAAGCAGCGTCGTGAGTTCGCCGTTTGGTGGGCGCTGGTCAACGTACTTGTCGGTTGGTGCACCACTATTCGTCCAACCAGTAAACGCTGTATTCAGTTGTTCAACCAACACCTCGACGGGGGCCGAACCAGCAGCGACAATCGAAGCATTCTGCGGTTGAAAAACTGCTCGATGCTCAGTACGCATACCTTTTTGGGTGAGGCGCTTCAACGACTCGATCGTCGCATAGCGGCCGTTGGGGTCGCCTGGCGCATAAAAGGCTGACATGGCCCGAATCGCCATTTCGGCTGGGTCTTGTGTGGCAGATTCAAGCCCAGCTACGGCCTCGCCGGTCACTAACTCGGCTTCCTTCGGATCAAAGCGGGGCCGCTCAATGACGTCGCTCAGAAGCGATAAGGATTTTTCTAAACCATCGGTCGGGGCATCGAAGCGCACCGTATAGCTTCCAATATCGCCTGTCACAGATGCATCGGCACCGGCGAGGGTGAGTGCCTTCGTGAACGCTTCAGCATTTCGTTCACCTGCCCCTCTGGTCATCAACGCAGCAAGAAATTCGGCCTGTCCTTCGCTGCCTTTCGGGTCACGTTCTGCCCCGCCGTTGAGACTGATGAGAAGCCTCGTTCGTGGTGCATCGGGTCGACGGAAATAGTCGATCGTGATGCCGTTTTTGAGTGTTCGTTCATCTGGTGCTGGAACCTGAACTTTGCCACGGGCGAGGTCGAATGGACGGGTGATGACGCGCGCCGCACGAGCTCGCAGTTTCTCGCCCGATGGATCTCCACTCGAATCGGTGAGTACCTTCGGGTAGTCACCTCGTTCACCCGGCGAAATTATTTGGGTCACCCGTGGCGAAAATGCAATTATTTCACCGAGGGCAGTTTCTACAGACCGACCGGTAACAGAATCGAATCGGCGCTGAAACTCACCGAACTGGTCAGCGCGACCGTACCGTGTCACGACGGTTTGGATCAGGTCGGTGCGACCGCCAATCTCTTCAAGTGCTTCGGCTGTACTAATGGATGCTTTAACGCGGGCAGACTCAAGCTCAACAGGCTCGAAGCCGCTCTTAACCAGTGCCGCAAGTTCGGTTTCGATCGCAGTTGTCAGAACTGACGCTTTCACATCGGGCGCTGCTTCAGCCGACACCTCAAAGTACCCGGCGAGTTCTTTCGGGTCATACGACACCCCGATTGACGTTGCCAATCGTTGCTCTCTCACCAAGTGCTTTTGGAGGGCGTTTGAAAACGAGTCGTTCAGCATGATTGCAGCTAGTTCAAGGTCAGGGTTGGCTATCGAACCGTTCACTCGTGTTGACGGTGTTGCCCATTCGATATTCACCTTCGGATTCGCAACGGCGTCAACAAATGTTTGAGTCGATAAACAAGGTGAACATATCTTTTTGGGCGTGGCTGGCTTCGCTGGTAATGGGCGCTTAGGAAGTGGCCCGAACAGCGTTTCAACCTTCTGAATCGTTGCGTCAGTATCAACATCGCCTGCAACAATCATCGTGAGGTTTGACGGCACGTAATAGCGACCGAAAAAGTCGACGACATCATCAACCTTGGCCGCTTCAAGATCGGCGATCGAACCAATGACGGGTCGATAGTACGGGTGCTTTTTGGCGAAGAGACCCGTGTTCGCCGCTTCCTCCGCCGATGCCCCCGGGGTATCGAGCACGTTCTGTCGCATCTCGTTGAGCACCACGTCACGTTGCAGGTCAACCTTTGCATCCGTCATATACGAGGCCAGGTTTGAAAACCGGTCGGCCTCCAGCCACAGCAACGTTGGTAGGGCGTTACTCGGACCGCTTTCGTAAAACACGGTCTCGTCAAAATCGGTGAACGCATTGTTTTCTCCGCCAACTTGTTCCATCACTACGTCAAAGTTTGGGGCCGCTTTCGTTCCCATGAACATGAGGTGCTCGAACAAATGGGCGAATCCACCGCGACCAGCCGGTTCATCGGCCGACCCAACACCAACTTTGGTACTCACCTTCACCAGCGGAACGCGGTGATCTTCGTGAATCACTACTTTCATTCCGTTGGCCAGGGTGAACGTCTTCACTGCCAGTACTTCGCTTTCGCCTGATCGCTTACCTGCGGAGCCACAGCCAGAAAGCACAGACGAGGCGACCACCAAGCAGGTGACAATCGAAAGCATTCTCAAACCGGTAAACTTTGCTCTGACTCGCATAGTGCACCCTAGGTCGCCAGATCTGGCATCGAGAGGCACCAGTCATTGACAAGAACTCTTTTTATGCTCGCTTCAGGTCGTGTTGACTCTGTAAACCAGTGGACCGCAGGCTCCGCGTTCCCGAATGGTCCGATTCGAGTCACGGCTGAAGTCTCGAACACCGGGTGCCGAGCGCGTTCAGCGAGCAGGCTTACCCAAAGTACCGCCACAAACGAATCAATTCACGCTCCCGACACGCAACCGAAAGACACGGCGCAATGAATGTGGATAGTGTCGCTGAGTCAGCAAATCTCTTCGCTCTGGGAGCTTCCACAACATGCGTATCCGATCAGTTCTTGCCGTTTCCGTCTCCGCTGTTTTTGCGGCTTCAGCATTTGCTGCACCCAGCCCGGCCGCAACGAAAAAGACGGCTAAGACGACCAAAAAGGCTACGACCACCAAAACGGCGCCAACGACGGTGGCTGCCGCGGCGACCACACTTGCGCCCGCCAAAAAGGAGTTGGTCTTCGCTATCATCCTCCCATCATCGAAGGACGACAAAGCATTCTCCGAGGCGGGCTACACCGGGGTCGTCACTGCGGCCAAGAAGGTTGGCGGCAAGGTGATTTTCCAAGAGAACGTTGCTGTGGCTTCCGCCCAGGAAGCAATTCGCAACCTCGCCTCACAGAAGCCAACCGTTGTCTTGGCGCTCGGCGGTCAGTTTGCTGACGCAATTGCAGCGGTGGCCCCAAGCTTTCCCGATGTGCAGTTCATGGGCGTCAACGGAACAAAAACTGCAGCCAACCTGTCAGCGTGGTCTCTAGCAGAGGGCGAAGTTGCGTACCTTGCCGGCATCTTGGTCGCTGCCGAGAACCCTGGCATAAAAAAGATTGGCCGTGTTGCAGGAATTGAAATCGCTCCGTTGAAGTTTGGGTCTGCGGGATTCATTGACGGTGCCAGATCTGTTGATCCGGACATCGCCTACATCAACACGTTCACTGGCAACATGGATGACGTAGCGAAAGCCAAAGAGGCAACTCTCGCTGCTGCAAATGCCGGTGCTAAGTACATCTACACGGGGATGAACAACGGTTTGGTCGGAATGGAACAAGCAGCCTCAGAAGCTGACGTTCTCTTGATCAACAACACCACCAACAAGTGCACTGATCCGAAGTCTGGTGCGTTCTACTTTGGGGCCGTGAACTCGTCGACCAGTTTCGCCACCGGTTACATTGCCGAGTCGTTTGCCACCAACACATACAAGGCCAACGCTAAGCGGTCGAACCTAGAGTTCCCGAACGCATTCGGCGTCGTTCTGTGCACCGGCAAACCGAAGGCGAAAACTGCGACCCTGCTTGCTGACGCCGAAAAGAAGCTCATTGCTGGCGAAATCAAGGTTGGAATCAACCCGGCTAAGCCGTAGCTATTTCCTGTTTAACCAACTCCCGATACCTCTTTTAATCCAACACAATTAACCTTCTGTGACTTCAAGCTCTGGCGTAGTTCCCTTGGCGGAACTACGAAACATTGTCAAAGTGTTTCCTGGTGTCCGCGCCAACGATGGGGTTTCTTTTTCTATTCTGCCGGGCGAAGTTCACGGCCTGCTTGGTGAAAATGGTGCGGGCAAGTCAACACTGATGTCGGTGTTGTACGGGTTGTATCAGCCCAACGAAGGAGAAATTCTTCGCAATGGTGTTCCAATCGTCATCCCGAATCCGCGTGCTGCATTGCGGGCCGGGATGGCTATTGTCCAGCAGCATTTCGCTCTAGTGCCAACCATGACGGTGACTGAAAATGTCATTCTTGGAAACGAACCATCGCGAATCATCAAACGGCGAGTGCTCGGAACTCAGGTCGCTGAATTGAGCCAGCGCTATCGGCTCGACCTCGATCCAACAGCTTTGGTTTCCACTCTTTCGATCGGGCAGCGGCAACGGGTTGAGATCTTGAAGTGTCTCTATCGCGACCCACAGGTTGTAATTTTCGATGAACCGTCGACGGTGTTGACGCCACCTGAGATCGAGGATCTATCCGGAATAATCCGTGCACTTACCAGTGAAGGTCGCGGTGTTGTCCTCATTACCCACAAGCTCGACGAGTTGATGGCAGTCACTGATCGGGTCACGGTGCTTCGGCATGGGAAAAGTTCAGGCACCGTTTTGACTACAGAAGTCGACGGGCAAACACTTGCTCGAATGATGGTGGGTCGAGACGTAAAGTTGCGCTCCACAGCTGCCCTAGTGGGTCTCGACACGGCACCAACGTTGGAGGAGACAGACGCTATCCAGCGTCGACAAGCTCTGCATTCCACCGGCGCTGTTCCGGCTTTGACCCTATACAATGTTGGCCTCACCGCCGATGGTGTCGAACGTTTGAAGAACCTCAACCTTCAAGTCATGCCAGGCGAAATCGTAGGTGTCGCAGGCGTCGAAGGAAACGGCCAACGCGAATTGGTAGACCTTCTTTCTGGCACCTCGATAGCGACGCTAGGTCAGGTCCTGATTTCAGGCGAAGATTTCACTCGCCGTGGGCCGATCGCTTTTGCAACGGCCGGAGTGCGTGTGGTCACCGAGGATCGCCACACCACCGGCTGCGTGTTGGATATGACGGTTGGCGAGAACTTGCTTCTCGATCGAATCGGCACTGCTCCGTACAGTCGGCGCGGAGTGATTTCTCAAACTGCTACCGAAACCGCCGCCCGGAAACTGATTGCGGACTACCGCGTCAAGACCCCGGGGCCCTATGTACAAATACGAACCCTGTCTGGCGGAAATCAGCAGCGAGCGATACTGGCGCGTGAGCTAAGCCGTCATGTTCATTTACTGGTAGCTGCTCAACCAACTCGAGGTCTCGATGTGGGGGCAATTGAAGAAGTTACTGAACGGGTTTTGGCGGCACGAGATGCTGGAGCCGCGGTCTTGTTGATTTCCTCTGACCTCGCTGAAGTGATGGCATTATCTGACCGAATCGCTGTGATGTACCGGGGTGAATTCCTCGCCGTACTCGACCGATTTGGGGCATCCACTGAACGGGTTGGTGAACTAATGGCAGGCCTTGTGAACACGGAGCGATCGTGAGGCTGTCGGCCAACGCCGTTCGATCCGCAGCTATCTCACTGGGTGGCATTGCCTTCGGCTTCGTTATTGGTGGCTTGGTCGTCGCCATCCAAGGTAAGCCGGTCGGAGCTTCGTTGTCGGCACTTATTGAAGGCTCGTTTGGCTCAGAATTTGCGGTCGGAAACACGCTGACAAAGGCTGCGGTGTTGCTGCTGGTGGCCTGCGGATACATCTTCGCCACCAAAGGCGGCTTGGTATCCATCGGGGCGGAAGGTCAGCTGCATGTTGGCGGACTCTGCGGTGCCGCTGCAGCACTAGCAACCACTGATCTACCCTCGCCCCTACCGGCCATTATTGGTTTGTTGGGTGGTTTCGTCGGTGGAGGAATCTGGGGCGCAATCGCTGGCTGGTTGCGCGCCAAACGTGGCGTCAACGTGGTGATCTCCACCCTGCTTTTGAACTACATCGGGCTACGCCTCGTGGAGTTTGCAATCGACAGCAAATCCTTGCTTCGTGATGGTGATGCCGAACCGCAATCCGCGCGAATCGCCCAATCAGGACGACTGTGGCGTTTGTTGCCGGGCACTACGTCAACGGTTCATCTTGGCGTGATTCTTGCGGTGCTTTTCGCTGTTGCCATTTGGTTTGTGTTGAACCGAACCGTCCCCGGGTTCCGTGTCCGTATGTTGGGGCTCAATCCAGCAATGGCTTCACGGGTGGGTGTCTCGGTGCAATCCATGTCGGTGCGGGTGATGTTCGTGTCGGGCGGTTTGGGAGGCTTGGCCGGTTGCTCGCTTATCTTGGGTGAACAGTTTCGAGTTACCCCGGGCTACGGCGTTGGGTTTGGGTTCGCTGGAATCGCCGTGGCGTTAATAGCCCGAGCAAACGTGTTATCTGCCATTCCGGCCTCGATGCTGTTCGGAGCAATCCTCGCAGGTGGCAATCTGCTTGAAGCAAAAGTGCAAGTTTCTAATGCTCTAGTGAGCGTCATCCAAGGTTCCATCATTTTGGCTGCGGCTGGAACGGCGCTGCTTCTTGCCCGCACAACCCGTGTCGTTGCCGACCTTGAAGAAGCCGCGGCATGAATGCATTCATGATTCACCCATTCGTCCTCGCGGCGTTCGATGCGTCTGCAGTGAATCTCTCAAAACTTGGCGGCCAGGCGCTGCGCCTTGGCGTTCTTATTGCCTTCGTCGCGCTAGGTGAAACCGTGAGCCAACGAGCTGGCGTCATCAACATTGGCATCGAAGGTGTGTTCCTGTCGAGCGCCTGTGCTGCTGCTGTGGCGGCCTATCTCGGTTGGGGCGTTTGGGGTGGCTTTGCTGCAGCGATGGTCTGCGGCATGGCAGTGATGGCGCTCATTGCGTTGTTGGTCTTGGTACTTAAAGCCGACCAAATCGTCACAGGATTCGGTGTGAACCTGGTGACGCTTGGGATCACGACGATTGTGGTGAAGTCAGTGCCCGAACTGAATTCGGTCGACGGGTTGACCATCAAACGGCCATTCGGTCGGGGCGGATGGCTGCCAGATCTGTTTACTCAAAAGGTGAGCGTCTTCCTGATCGTTCCGGTTGCTGCGGTGCTCTGGTTTGTGCTGATGCGCACAACTTGGGGTCTACGGGTGAAGTCCGTCGGGGAAGCACCAGCAGCGGCAGATGCTGCCGGTCTCAGCGTGAACCGGGTTCGCTTTCAGGCGATGTTGCTTTGTGGACTATTGGCCGGAATGGGCGGCGCCGCACTTTCGCTGGGCCAGGCACCTGGGTTCACGGAAAATATGGTTTCCGGACGTGGGTTTATTGCCCTTGTTGCGGTGATCTTTGGACGGTGGAAGCCAGTTCAAGTAGTGCTTGGTTGTCTGTTCTTCGGGTTGTTCGAAGCGTTGTCGCTGCAGGCGTCTGCCTGGGGCGTAGACCTCCCATCCCAGCTGGTCAATGCTGTTCCGTATGTTGCTTGCCTGCTGGCGTTGTCTATTTTCTTGAAGGGGTCAACCCCACCGGCAGCAATGGCGAAACCATTTGAGCGAAAGCGATAACGGCGAAGCCGTCGATGCAACGCTACGAGCTTTGGCAAAATGAGCACGGTCACTCGTTCTTTCCTGACTACAACGATCAAGCTCGCGCCATGGCACAAGCCGACGGGCAAACGCTGACCTGGGAAGTGCACGCCAAGGGCCTTAACGAGGCCAACCGATTGCTCTATGACCACCTCGACTTCGGTACCTACCGGCCAATGCTTCAAGACGACGGAACCCCCTACCAAATGGACGAAGTAGATGACTACGTTCCACCAGGAAATTTCAACGGATAGCGTTTACGCTCGGGTTCATGATTGATCATCTCTCAATTCAATGCGCCGACTTCGAGGCTTCCACTGCGTTCTACGACACCGTGCTTGCAACCATCGGCGGAAAACGCATTATGGATTTCGGCGACGTCGTCGGCTACGGAACCACGTTCCCCTGCTTCTGGCTTGGCCCGCACAATTCCGGCGTAGGTTTCAGCGAATCGCACATTGCGTTCACTGCACCGTCACGCGAGGCTGTGCAAGCATTCCGCGATGCGGCGGCCTCGCTCGGTCAAGAGGTGTTGCACGAGCCACGGGAATGGCCGGATTACCACGCCGGATATTTTGGGGTCTTCGTTCGAGACCCCGACGGAAACAATGTTGAAGCGGTTCACCACACCTTCGAGTAGTTCCCGCTTTCAAAAGTTTGTTCGTTCGCGTCAGCCGTACCTGATGCAAAAGAACAAATACCCAAAACGAATCATGGCTACAGGGCAGTTCCGTCATCGGCCTGGTACACAACAATTTCTCGCGCCGATGCGGCCGGGAACGCAGCAGGTTGCGGCGCTGCTTTCAACCCAGCGAGGTGAGCATCGAGAGCGGCTCGATCGACCCAACGCTCGGTAAGAACGACCACTTCAGGGTCAATGGGGTCGGCCGTAAACGCATAGGTGATGCAGCCAAGCTCGGCCCGTGAATGAACCGATACGGGAATTCGATTTGCAATAAACGCATCGCGATCGACTGCTGCAACTCGAAACATACCAATGACAATCACCATGAAACGACCCTAGCGCCGCTTAACGTGAACCCTCGTCAGTTATACCAACCTGCACCAGCATTGGTACCAACCGACGCGTAACGAGCACCCCACGCCCGGCAGGTTGTTCAGATGCGCGAACACCGCCCAGCAGTTGCCCCTCTTCGCGATCTCCCGACAAAATAAGGCCGGCCGGGCTTACTTCGCGCACCCGAGCAGTGATTGGTTCGTACGCCATTTTGCTCGCGCCTCCCACTCGTCGAGCGGTGACCAGGTGCAACCCAACATCTCGACCTTGAGCCAACAACGAAAGCAATGGCACCAATGGGTTACCTGACGGCGAAACAATCAAGTCATAGTCATCAACTACTACGTACACGTCGGGTCCGGTCCACCATGAACGCTCGCGGAGCTGCTGAGCCGTGACGTCAACCCCGGGCAGTCGCGCTTTCGCATCTTCCACGAGGGCTGCGATCAATTCTTGCGCGGCCGGCTCGGAGGCCGCATATCCACGCAGGTGAGATGTTGGAACAACCCCAAGCAACGTGCGGCGGTAGTCAACGAGTACAACCTGAACCTCATCCGACCCGTGCCCCTCACACAAACTCGTCAGCCACGTTTGCAAGAATGTGGTCTTCCCACTTTCGCTATCGCCATAAATCGTAAAGTGCGGCTCGGCACCGGTGAGGTCAAGATGCCATGGCGACATCCCTTTTTCCTTTAGGCCAACAAGTACACCCGGCACAACGGTGTCTTCGAGGGACTTCAAGTCGTCGAGGCTGATTGCCGTTGGTAGCAGTCTTACCGCCGACGCAACCCAACCTTCCCAACGAGAAGCAATATGGTCAACCGCAATTTTCGTGGCTGCGCTCAAGCTGTCAATAGTGTCTTTCCCGTCGAGTCGGGGAAGGCCCACTTGAAACACCAACGTCGACGGGTGCAGGCCGCGTCCCGGCTGGTTCGACCGAATGACTGCTGCTTTCTTGCGATCGATCATCGAGTCCATTGCGCTATTGAGGCGCAGTTCTAGCCGCCCACCAATCGCATCGAGCACGCTCGCCCGCATCTCCATCCAGCGGTTCATGGTCACGATGACATGCACGCCATAGCCAAGGCCACGTGACGCAAGATCGGAAATGGTTCCTTCAAGAATTTCAAAACGTTCCTTGAACGCAGCCCAACCATCGAGGAAGAAGAACACGTCACCGCCCGCATCGACAGGCAACTGCCCTTCGGCTCGCATTTGACGAAACGTTTGAACCGAATCAATCCCGTACTCTCGAAACAAAGCCTCGCGTTCAGTAAGCGTGCTTACAATATGGCTAATCACTCGGCGCACCAAATCTGCGTCGAGTCGACTTGCGATGGTGCCAACGTGCGGCAACGCCGAGAGCGATTCAAGCCCGCCACCACCAAAGTCGACACCATAAATCTGCACTTCTTCGGGGGTATGCGTTACGGCTAACGACAGGATTATCGTGCGGAGTAACAAGCTTTTCCCCGATTGCGGCGCACCCGCAATAGCAAGGTTTCCTTGTGCCCCCGCAAAGTCGATGGCAAGCGGAAGTTGTCGCTGACGAGACGGCTCATCGGCAATACCAATCGGAATCGCCAACGTACCCGTAGCGGGCCAACCTGCTGCAGCAAACCCTCGGTCAGGATCATTAACAAAACCGCCCATCAAGACATCAAGCGGAATTTCTTGACTAAGGGGAGGAAGCCAAATCTGATGCACCGGATCGGCCGCATCGGTGAGCTGTTCGATGATCTTGTCCATGACCGAAACACCGTCAGCATTTGGGCCCGACACGTAAGAAGCTTGTAAGCGCTCAAACGATGTTGTGCCAACCTTTAAGTACCCGCCCCCTGGCGCCTGGGGCAGCGAATACGCATCGGGAACACCAAGTACCGTCCGGCTTTCTGAGGCACTAAACGTCCGAAGGCTGAGCCGATACGAAAGGTACGTATCGAGGCCCCGAAGCTTGCCTTCTTCAAGTCGTTGCGATGCAAGGAGAAGGTGAATTCCGAGGCTGCGACCAACTCGACCAATAGTGAGGAAGAAATCAATAAACGCGGGTTCGGTATCTAACAGTTCAGCGAACTCGTCGACCACGACGAGCAGATCAGGCATTGGCTGATCTGCCAACTCCGCGGGAAGTTTTCCGGCTCGATACAGCGCACGATACTCGCGAACATTGCCGAGGTTGCCGGCCTTTGCCAACATTTCTTGACGACGCTTTTGCTCACCACCCAACGCTGCAAGAATACGATCAACGAGGGCGAGATCATCGGCAAGGTTGGTCACTACCCCCGCGACATGAGGCAGCGACGCATAACTCGCGAAGCTCGCACCACCTTTGAAGTCAACCAGCACGAACGCTAACGCTTCGGGTGAGTGCATTAACGCCAGTGCACATACCAGTGTGCGTAGCAGCTCGCTTTTTCCAGACCCGGTTGCCCCGACCATCAATCCGTGCGGGCCCATGCCAGCCAAGGCTGACTCTTTTAGGTCGAGGTACACCGGACGCATTTCGAGGTCAACACCAATCGGAACACGAAGAAACCCTTCGCCATCGATGGTGTGCCAATGATCGGTGGCCTCGGCCAAACCACCTCGATCGTCGAGCGAAAGTAACTCAAGTAGCCCTGGGCTTTCTAACGCAGCAGCCGCAGCCGATGCTGGCGACAAAATATCGAGTGGTCGTTGGAAACTTGATCCGGCGGCCGTAAGCAGTGCAACGATCGCCCGTTCATCGGGTGGCCCAAGAACCACTCGAATGAAACCGTTGCGGCCGTCAGACAAGGTGAATGGAGAGACTTCGAGTCGCTCACCAAGTTGCGGAGCACCAATCGATACCGCACCCCCCTGCACCTCACGGGGTTCGCTACGGCCAGACACCACATACCCTCGGCCGGGTAACGACCGTTCGAGTCGGGCTGCTGCTTCGCTGCCAAGCAAATCGTTGGAATCAGGTACCGACACCACACGCAATACCACCCGAATTTGCGAGAGGTCAACGAGTTCGTTCATGATTCCGCCGGCGTGGCGACTCGTTGACCACAGCACGTGCACGCCAAGCCCCCGTGCTCTGCGTAGTAAGCGCACAAACTGATCGGCCGAAGTTGGTGCAACCCGAGTGATCATATCGATGTCATCAATCACGACCACAAGACGTGGTCCACTCGGTCCGCTTCCCTTCCCTACGCCAATACCAGACGTTCCTCCAGTGCCAGATGCTGCTGCGCTAGCGCTTGGGCTAGCGATGACATCGATCGTGCGCAGCCGTTCGCGTCGGCTGAGCTCACGGTCTAACCCTTCCATCATCATGCCGAGGGTTGCATCATCGACACGACTTACCGAACTTGCTATGTGAGGTAACCGTTGCAGATGCCCAAACGATTCACCCCACAACACAATGTTCACTTTGTCTGGCGAATGGGCAAGACATAGCGACATCACGATCGAAGCCAACTGCTCTGACTTTCCCGAGCCTCGTGCCCCAACAACCACAAGGTGAGGTCCGTCGGTTTCCAAGTCAACCCGAATAGGGCCGTTTTCGCCAACCCCGGTGGTCGCGGTCAGCTTTCCAGCAGACGACCAGCGTGCGGTTACTTCTTGAGATCGCGCTCCACCCAACTCCAACACTTCGAGTAAACCTATGCGCGCTGGTAATGATCCACTCCCGCCGCCAGCATCGGGGTCATTCAACTTTGCCAGCGAACGAGCTGCTTCCAGTGCGGTTGCCAAACTCAAACCTGCAACCAGCACCTCAAGCGTTCGACCAGATTCCATTGGCCATCGACATGTTGCTTCCCCGAGCGCTTCGTGATGATCGAGCACGACCGAACATTGATCGGGGAGCCCATCGACGGTTGCCGACAGCACGATGCCGGTGGCTTTTACCTCGGGGCGTCGCAATAGGCGCCGCACCGCTAGGTCTCCGGCATCGCACAACCCAACCGTATCGATGACAACCACGAGCGTGGTCGTTGCATCTGCATCAGCGAGCATGTCGTCAATCGCTGCCCCATCGATTCGTCCATCGCGGTCGGCAACAATGGCGAGCAGCCGGCCGCCGGCAAAGGCCGGACGGGTATGAGGCAACCATTTCACCCAATCCCAACTCGACGCCGCTTCGCTGCTACACACCACGACCATACGCACCTCGGCTGGGCCACTGAGCGACGCCACCTGCATGATGAGGCCCCGGGTAGTGGCGAGAACTGCTTCTCGCGCGCCAGCCAGGCCCAACGTCGTGCCAGGCTTCGCCAACACCGCAAGCGGTGCTTGGGGAAGCAAGCTGTGCTGGTCAACCAGAGCTTCCAAATCGTCGAGTTCGTGTGACATGCCGGCCACCTGCGGCACCCACGGAACGTCTGCGATTCCAAGTGAGAACGCCAAAAACTGCGGGTGCGCTGAACGACGACTCCACAGTGCAATCCCACTGACCGAACAGCGACGCATCAGCTCGGCCAGGTCAGGATGCATCTGCCAACGGCGCACAAGTTCTTCCTGCACACTTTCGCTGAGTTCCTTTTCGAAATCGGCCACTTCCTGTTTATACCGGCGACGCGATTTCTTTCGTGTGGTGCGATTGCGACCCGCACGATCTGCCGTCGAGATGAGCATCATGAACGGACCCATCAACGCAAAGAGGGCAAACATCCAGTTGCCCGTGAAGTACACAATCGCCGAAGCCATCGCCACCGGAATCATCAACCCGAGCAGACCGGGCCTACCCGTACGTGGCCGCCGAGCCGCAGCAGGTGCGGCTACTTCTGGCCCTGGTGACGGTGGCAGATCGATCGGTGATCGATAGAACGGCACCGGCCCAGAGACCGCCGAATCGAGTTGAACCAAAACTGATCGTGGTACATCGTGGGGCACAAGTCGACGTACCGAAAACGCTGCTGGCCCACACCGAATTACTTCGCCCGAGCCCACGACAGTGGGGCTACTAATTCGATGTTGTCGAATAACTGTACCGTTGCGAGAACCTTCGTCAGACACCGTGATTGTTGCGTTCACGATAGTCACGGTGCAATGGTGCACCGATACCCCGTTGCTTTGTATGCACACATTCATTGTGTCGCCGCGTCCAATGGAAACCGAAGGGGTGGCGTTGTCTATCTCGACGATACGGCCCGCATCGACGCCAGCCAACACGTGGATACCCCACTCGGCACACGATTTCGGTTGACCAATTACCGCAATGCTGCCAAGACGTTCACCTGGCCGGATACGAGCATCAATAAACGAAGTCTGCGCCGATACCGAACGTTGGCCAATAGTTACGCTGTTCGGGCCTTGTTCAACCGCTGTGCGGCCATCACACCTATCCAACACTTCGCCGACAACGACATCGCCATCAGCTATCGAAATGACGGCGTCGGTGCCGTCAACGATTATCGGAAATCGTAACAAGGTGAGCCGTTGCTGCTAGCGAGACTGAGTTGCGAGCCCGAGCCGAACCGCAACCCGGGTGAGTTCGGCGCGTCGACGCACACCTGTTTTGTCGCGAATTCGATCGAGGTGCGAATGAACTGTCTTGACGCTGATATACAACTCTGCCGCGACTTGGTCGTCGGTCTTACCCTGTGCAACCAACGTAAGCACCTCGCGTTCACGCTGCGACAGGGCGGTAAGTATGCGATGCAGTTCCGAGCCCCGACCGTCGGCAACCGTCAACCCATCGTCGTCATCAACCTCAATGAGTCGCAACGTTACGGCTCCCAACGTCACGATGTCAGTTGGACAAAACGATTGACTGATTTGTTCGCCAAGACGCTTGCCGTTGACATGGGTTCCGTTGTGGCTACCCGCATCACGGATCATCCAGCCGTCTTCACCGCAAGACACCTCAGCGTGATAGCGAGAAACCGTCTGTTCGCTGCTCAGCACCACATCATTGTCGGTGGCACGGCCGATACGAATCAGTTCGCCTCGCGTCGGCATACGCGACGTTCCGGCCTCGCTGCTTATCTCAAGTAAACAAAAACGCTCAACCGGTGAATCGTTCATCACACCACCAGTATCGCCGACCGGAGCCCAATGCGACATGGGTAGTTCTAACGAATTTCAGACCCCCGGTCAGGCGACGGAAACCGGTAGTTTTCCCTCTGGTTGGTTAGACCGAGGCCTGCGACCATCAATACATGTCTGACATCACCACCTCTCTTGATTGCCTGGGCAAGCTTCCGTCGATGCTGGGCGAAGTTCGAACCGGAATTTCGATGCTTCAAACCCTCGCGTCTGCTCCGGCAGCGGCAGCCTCGACCGGTTCACCTCCAGCAAGTCTTGCCATTATTGCGCTCAGCGCAGAGTTGGCGTACCTACTGGCCGACCTCGTCAAAGAAATAGGAAACGACATCGACGGAATCGCCCAGGTCGCACAAAACTATCAAAATCAGGAGGATCTCGTCGGTCAGCTCGCCTCCTTCGGATTACAACAACTCGCAGGAACTGCACAGGCGGCGCGTCCGGCCCTGAGCAGGGGTGCCCGTTAACAACCAAAGAGTACTCACAGTGGTTCTCCATCGGCAATACTGGACCGGTGGTGTGGCGTCGAGGCAAAGATCGATCAACCGCACCATTCGACGGGGTGACCGATCGCCGCACGCTTTCAACGATCATCGAACGCGATGCCACTGCTATTTCGACCGTTCCCTCGATTAGTGGTTTCCTCGACTTGACCGTGATCGGCCACGGCTCAACCGCGACGGTGTACCGGGCTACCCAAGACGGCTTTGATCGTGAAGTTGCCGTCAAAGTGCTTCATCTCGACATTTCAGATCGGCGGGCACAGAAGCGATTTCAACGTGAACGTTCGCTTAACGGTCGGCTTTCCAATCATCCAAACGTGGTCACCGTGCTCGATTCAGGGTTCGTCGATGGCCGCCACCCGTACCTGGTCATGGAGTACCTGGAAGAAGGGTCACTTGCTGATCGGTTGAAACAGCGTGGTCCGTTTGACCTCGGATTAACCATGCACATCGGCGTGCGAATCGCTGGTGCGTTAGAAAGTGCGCATCGGGTCGGGGTGCTTCACCGAGACGTGAAACCGAACAATATTTTGCTGTCTCGGCTCGAAGAACCTGCACTGGCCGACTTCGGAATAGCCGCCATATTGGAACTCGAACAGTCATACACGGCTGCGCTGACACCGGTTCATGCTGCCCCCGAACTCTTGGAAGGCTCAGAGCCGACCCCTCAAACCGACGTATACGCGCTTGGATCGACGCTGTATACCTTGCTCGCTGGCGCAGCACCCTTTGCCGGGCCCGCCGGCGAAGGAATGTTGTCGCAACTGTTGCGAATCACCACAAGTGATGTTCCGTCGCTCGCACGCGACGACACCCCCAGAGAGCTGCTCGACCTGCTTCGCGACTCGCTCGCCAAACGACCCGAATCAAGGATTCCATCGGCTGTTGAGTTCGGGGAACGTCTACAGGCGCTGCAACACCAGTTCGGTCTCCCTCTCTCGGTGCTTCCCGTCGAGGGTCCACTCAAGGCAACTACGAATCTGGCATCCAACAACTTGCTGGGCCCCGATCACCTCACCCAAACAATCGAACCGCTCAAAGTAATTGAACCGATCAAATTGATTGAACCGGTGAAGGTGACTCCTACGCCCGTCGTTTCCATAGCGAAACCGACGCCACCAACGACACGTCCGTCATCAACGACTCCCACGGCACCCGAGGTTGCAGTAGCGACGACAGCAACGGTTACGTTCCAAAACCCTCCGGTCGTCAGTCACGCAACGTTTGATCCTGATCTCACGATTTCTGCTCGACAATTGCATCCGCCCCAGCCAGTCGAAGCACAACGAAAGCGGCCCTGGTGGGTACTTCCTGTAGTTGTCGGCTGCTCCCTCGGGACCGTCGCGATAGTTGCGGTACTGGCACTGACGAGCGACACCAGCTCGAATTCGGTGGCGACTACTGTCGCCCTGGCAACCCCATCGACGCCATCGATTGTTGACGACTCGGGATACACCCCAACGAATGTGCTGGTTGCCGCCCAAGATGGCGCGATCAGCGTGCGATTCGGCGACCGTACCAACGGGCAACGCCAACATCTCATAAAGATCACGCGTGGTCCGGGTAAAGACGTACTCGACCCTGTCGTGACCCAGGTTGGCGACTCGTACCTAGTGCTTCCGCCGGTACTTGATGCCACCGAACCAATTTGTGTGGTTGTTTCGGCCGTCATCGAGCTACCGAGTCGATTCGCCGAAAGTGCGCCAGTCTGCCTGAACGGCGGCAAGATCGGCTGAGGTCACGACCGCCCAAGCGATCGCGCCATACCTGCGAAGCCTGTGCCGATGTTTGGTTGCCCGTGCCGATGTTTGGCAACTCTAAAACTCGGCACACCCAGCAAAGTCCGGCACAACCGGGCGTTGGCTTCATCACTACTTGCAAATTATTCCGGTACCAGGACCGCAAACCTCATTCAGGTCTGTAATTACCGTGATGGAGGCACTCAGACCCTCGACGCCAGCGGCATCAAGCGGCGTCACGGTAACTGACTTCTCACCCCCCGGTACAGTGACGATTCTCAGGGTGGTGGCCGAAATAGTTTGGGCTACGCCATCAACGGTGACCCGGTACGAGGTCGCTCCAACCGAGGGACCCCAACTCAGGTTCGCCGAACGGCCATTGATAGACGAGGTGTACGTAAGACCCGTCACCGGCCCCGGGGCAGCTGTGGTGGTTATCGAACCTGTTTTCGAACTGACCTTCCCGTTCGCACCGGTAACCGTAAGCACAACGTTGTACGAAGTGGCCGGGGTAAGCCCCGTCGCTGTAAACGGGCTACTCGTGACTGCAGAGTCAGCGCCGTTAACGCTGACCACGACGCTACTCACCGTCGTTCCGTTGGAAGCCGTGGGATACGTGAAGCTTGCCGTCAACGAGTTTGCTGTAGCTGTGAGCGTTATGTCTGGTGCGGTCGGCGCACCACTTGCGGTTACCGAAGCAGTGGAAACTGCACCGCTGCTTGCGTTGTTGGCCCCGACGGCTGTCACCGAATAGGTGACCGCGGTTCCGTTGACGGCGGCAAGTGTGGCCGATGTTGCCGGTGCATTCACGCTTGACGAGGTTCCGTCAGACCCGGTAACGGCGTATCTGGCTACCGTCGTGGCATTGCCATTTGGCGCAGTCCATGCCACGGTATTTTGGCCGTCCCCGGCCAGAGCGGAAACGCTGCCCGGTTCATCGGGGGCTTGCTTCGCAACCGTGATCGGCGAAGCCGTTGCAATGGCTCCGGCCCCGGCTGCGCTGCTCGCCCGAACACCAAACGTGTAGCTCTGACCAATCGCTAACCCATTGATCACGACAGAGGTTGCGGTCGGTCCAGGATCAGCGACGATGGTTCCTGAGATCGCGTAACCCGTTACTGGCGAACCGTTGGCGACCGAGGCAGTCCACGTGAGCGTCACAGACGTTGCTCCGGTGAGTGTTGCTGTGACTGATCCTGGGGCAGAAGGCACACCGACCAACACAACGGTATTGCCGGCCACAGCGCTACTCGATGATCCGTTAGTAAGTTCACTTTTGACCGTCACGCTGTACGACACGCCATTAATGAGGCCCGAGAATTGGGCCGTTCGAACAGTGCCACCTACTCGCTGAGAAGTCGTCGCACCTGCACCGGTGAGGTCAACAACGAAGCCATCAACCTGACCGCTCGCAGGCCCGCCCCAGGTGACAGTTATCGTTCCGCTCGCCCCGGTCGCAGCCACATTTTGGGGTGCGCCAGCAGTTGCGCGCAGCGGGGTTACGGCAATTGACTGAGTGGCAATACCTGTTGCGGTCGCGCTCTTCGCCGCCACCTGAATCGAATAGGGCTGTCCGCTGTCGAGGCCGGCAAATGTGTACGACGTTTGCGCTGCCGAGAGGTCGATCTTTGTTCCGGTTGGCACCAGCGTGACGGTGTACCCGGTAACCGAATACCAGTTAACGGGCGGAGTCCAGGTTGCCGTGATGCTTCCGACGCTGTTCGATGCTGCAACTAGGCCGGTCACCGCTCCGTTTCCGACCGCAAGCGTGGTCGGTGCGATTGTCGTTGTTGCAGCGATGGTCGTCGTTGCCACGATTGTCGTTGTTGCAGCGATGGTCGGAGTTGTTCCAGTTGTCGGGGTGCGAGCGATGGTCGGAGTTGTTGCAATTGTTGTCGTGGTGGATGGCAACGTCGTCGCTGTCACTGCTGTCGTCGTCGCTGAACCCGGCGTGGAGGTCAGCGCGATGGTTGTGGACGTGGTTGTCGCAGCTGTCGGCGGAACTGGGGTCGGACGGGTCGCAATCGTGGCGGAGGTAGTGGACGGCGAACTCGATGACGTCGGGTCGCCACCCCTCGGGCCGATCGGCGGAGTTACAGATGTCGTTGTCACCCCAGAAGGGGATTCGGGCGGCACAGGAACGGGCGGGACCACAATCGACGGGACCACGATTGGCGGCAACGTCGTTGGGGTCTTTGGCGGTGAGTTTTCGGTTGTCGAAGGCCGTTTACCCGGGGTCACTCGAGGTGTAGTGGTTTCGCGGACTTCGCTTGGAAGTGTCGCTGGCGCAACAGTGGTCGTTGGCTCATTCTCAGCAGGTCGCGTCGACGGAATCACACTGGTTGAGGGGGGTGGTAGCTGGATGACTTTCGGCGGTTTGGTCACCACAACCACATCGGGAACAACGGTGGCCGGAATTTTGGTTGTTGGCACAGCAGCACCCGCTGGTAGCGCAATCGTCGTGGTGGGGCGCGGAGACTCTGGCGTCGTTGGCTGTGGAGCAGAAGTTTGCGGAACTGGCGGTTGTGAAGTGGACGGTTGTGTCGACGATGGGTTCACTTTCGGGGGAATCGACGCAGCTGTTTGCACCTCGGTCGCAACGCCACCTTTCCCGTTTGGGTCGTACTTTTGCGTTCGCACCACTTTCCCTTGCTCATCAATCGTCCAGGCAGACTCGCTTTTCGGATCGTTGACAAACACCCGGCCGCCGCTTTCAACTACCTCGAACTCGCCGGCGCCACCTGTAATAGGCACTGTCTCGAGGACCTTCGCAGACCGAACATCGACAACGAGGAGCACGCCTCGTGTGTAATCAGGAATGTAGACCCGGGTTCCGGCCAAGACCGGAATCCCGAGAATCGAACCTGGCTCGCCTACTTTTTGAATGACAGTCTTGCCGCTCGCGACGTCAATCAATGTAAGCGTATGGTCGATAGTGAGAATCGGAAGAATGGTTGAGTTACTTACGTTGCTGGGTAGCAGCACACCATTTGTGGGGGTGATCGAGAGTTGGTGACTTGCGCCAGCAAGCTGACCACTTATCACTTTAACTTTTCCGGTTGACATATTGACGGTAGTGACCGAACCGCTAACAACCGAAAGTTGAACCTCTTCGCTCGGCTTCGCTATTGAGACCGTCGACGATAACGCTGGCCCTTTGACTGCCACGACGTCACCCGTTTGCTGGTTCGCAACCCACAGCACGCCATCTTTGTCGGCAACAGCTTTACCCAGACCCTTCGAACCGTTCTTGACTTCAACGGGTGCACCTCGGGGCGCAAGGCTCACCGGGTCGAGTTCTAGAACTGCGCCGTCTTGAACATCAACGCTATACAGCTTGCCGCCATTTCCGACGAGTTGGGAATCGGCATGACTGAGTTTCGACTCAGCACCAACAGCGAGCCGCACTGGATCGATGGCCGCTGCGTTACCCAGGGTGTCTTGAACGTAAGCAACGCCAGCAATATTCACCACCGTAATTGGGGCAGTGAGTTTTTTGAGCGGGACTGTGGCGCTAGCCCCTGTGGGGCCAACAAGGGTTGCCGACTTGTTGGCGTTGTTACCAAACCAAACCGAAATCGGTGATGAGCTCACGATCGTGTTCACGTTGTCGTTGAGCGCCAACGCCGTGCCGGTAATGCACATGGTCACCGTAACGATGATTGCTGGGGCAAAAAATGATCGGTTGATCATGGTCGAGCTCCGATGGATTGGTCACCTGTGAACAACGGACGGGGGTCCACGGTTCGCAACAAGCGGTGATGGAAAGTTGATTGTCGATTGAGGCCGCTCACGAACCGGTCACGAGCACGCCACGCCTGTTCTCGATCTGCCTCAGAAATGTCGCCGTCGCTATACAGAGCCCGGCATATCGGTCGATACAGGCCGGTAAGTACACGTGATCGTGCGTCCGATGAAGCCTCGGTGGCATTCACCACTTCTTCTACTGTCATTGTTGACGTATTAGATACGCCAGTCTCGCTGAGGCGTTCCAGAACGTCGCTCCACGCCCCAATCACAGCTTGACGCGGCGTGCCAATGCGGCGACGAGCAGTCCGACGTTGCTTGACAAGGGCGATTCCTGCGAACCCGAAACTAATAAGTGTTACTAGCAAACCCATTCCAACGAAAACGGACGACAGGTTTCGTTCGCTACGCGTTTGAACCTGCAATACCGGATTGTTGGGCTGTACGAGCGGTGACGGAGACTGCGTTGGTAGGGCTGTTTGAGGAGATTGACGAAGTTCGACTTCGTCTTGGCCACCGAACCCAATCGACGAAGAAACCTTTCCATCGGCAGGCGGTGTTGCGGTGAAAGGCATCCAACCAACTTCTTCGAAGAGCACTTCAGCCCAGACCCTTGCATCGGAGCCGCGGACGATGATGTCCCCGTCTTCGTTTGGCGGCGGCGGAGCGAAGCCAACAACGACCCGGGTGGGAAGACCAACAACGCGGCCCAGTGTCGCAAACATCGTTGCAAATTGTTCATCGGTCGCCGAGCCCGTGTTCACGAAAGCCCGTTCAAGGTGTCCGTAAGAGAAACCGCTCGGTGCGGCGTTGTTCAGCGTGAACGACGACCGCAAATAGTTGCGCAACTCAAGCGCTCGTTGAAACGGCAACTGGGAATCACCAATGGCTGCGCGTGCCATTTCGGTAAGCACAGCAGGCATGTTTGGCGGAACAATCAGCGCCTCACGGGCTGCTTCGCTCGAACCGACCGGAAGTTGTACGAGTTGCTCAACCTGCGGTTCTGGTCGAAGCGACCTGAGCCGATACACGGCACCGCTTGCACCATTCGCGCTGTTGACTTTGGATGAAGCTACCAATGACCCACTCATCGAATCAGCCAAGAAAGGTACGCCGACAACGCTGACCGGGTCACCAATTGAAGGAAGCCATGGTCCGTCGAGACCAGAAATTGTTACGTCAGCGTCGATCGATGACGTTGCAATCGATTGACGTGTTGCACCATCAAGTACAGCCCCACCACGTTTGTATGAAGCCGTGGTTGACCAGGTGGCCCCATCGAAGTTAGTGAGTGCAACGAGGTGAAGGTCTTGGGGGTATAACGCCTCGTTTGTTCGAACCGTAAACAAGGGACGATCGCCGCTTTGGCGACGAGACCCGACCAACTCCAACGGGTTGTTTGCCGAAGCTGGAAGCGATGGCGGGTTGACGTAATTGCGCGGGTCAAATGGCTGCTTGTCGCGTCCGAATGTCAACGTCGGCCCGAGCATCAACGCACCTGCGACCGCGAGCGCACCGACCCCAAGTAGCGACGCACTCTTCACCATTCGGTTTTGACGTCGCGCAATCGTTGATTGGTTCCCGGCCTTGCCAGATTGCATGCCAACCCTGCCAGATTGGTTCCGAACCCATAGCATCCACCCTGAAACCACGACGAAGACCAGCCCACATGGAACCGCACCGAGTGGGTGTTGCCCTGCCGCAACAACTGCAACCAAAAAGGCACAGCCGGGGGCGAGTAGTGCGAGCAGTTGGCCCCTCTTTTTTGCCAGGCACGATGCCGACGCTGCGGCCGAGAGATAGGCGACCAACGTCACTGGCACCACCGTTCGGGGTTCGGCAAACGCCGGAATTGGTGATGTTGCCAGCTCGGCCCATCCTCGAAGCAGCGCATCAACAACGGCACCGACGGGGACCCGGTTAGTCACTCCGGGGATTACCGCGACCACTACGACCAACAGCACGACACCTGCGCCGAAGGTGGAAAGAAGTTTCCTTGCAAGGTTCAATCGACGCTCACGTGCAACGACATAACCACAGATAGTTCCGAGGAATGCGGCTATCCCACTCACCCAGATGGTGTCATAACCCTCGACGACGCGCCCGAGAAGCACCCCGGGCAACGAGCACAACAGAACAACGGCACCGAGTTGCACCAGCCGAAGCGATCCCGATCGATGTACATTCATAGCGAGTTCGCCCCACTGCCAACATCGATTCCACCAAATTGCCAACTAGTAAGCACACTTAGCGCACTGTCGCCTTCAATATGCGTGCCAGAATTCCACAACGAACCTTTGCCGTCATTCGGTCTCAACGTGACCAAGATGGCCGACGAGAACCGGCGAGCCATTGATGAAACCTGCACGAGGTCTTCGATGCCGAGCGCTCCGCCGATCACAACCAGCGTGTCGTGGTCGTGACAACGCAACACTTCGCCGGTTGCTCGTTGCATTTCGCCGCCAGCATCAGGTTCCACCGACGCCAGAAGATCACGTAGTTCCTGTCCTCGTTGGCCGGCACGCACAAACAGTGTCAACCCACTTGTCGTCATGAATCGAACTGGAAAGTTTCGTCCTTGCGAAGCCGCAACAACAGACGCCGCCACATCGACTGCGTCTTCGAAAAGATCTTCCGTGTAGTGCGACGCGCAGGTGTCAAGAATGACAACGGTTGACGGAAGGCTGGTATCTACGTGTTCCTTGACCATCAAGGTTCCGGTACGCGCTGATGAACGCCAATGCACACGTCGAATGTCGTCACCAAGGGTGTACTCGCGAAGCGAATGGAACGTCATTGTTCCTTGGGTGGCCTTGTCTGAACGTGGCCCCTCGAGATGTCGAAGTCGTCCGGCTGGGCGCGGATCGAGTGCGTAGATATTCGGTTCAACAAGTACACTTACCTTTTCGCCAACGGTGCGATTGACCTCAAACAGACCCAACGGATCACTGCGGTGAATCGACAACGGCCCAACCAACAGTTCACCTCGCCGGTGTGTAGCAAGCTCATACGAAACCGCTATCGATTTACGTGGACCAAGTGCGGGTATCGCAACCTGAACGAATCGATCGCCGACCACCTCGATGGCCGAACAAGCCCTACTGCGGCGGCCCAACTGATTTTTGACTGAAACCAGTCCGTGGGCCGGATTTCCACGTGCGACTCGTTGTGGTTCGATCACGCGCGCCACGTCTAACGCCGGAACGGACATCGTCGACCCCGCAGCGAAGAGCGAGCCCAACAACACAGCCACTCCGGCGACGCTGAGCGTACGGTAACCAAGCGCAAAGCCAAGAACCATCAACGACAAACCGGCCGACAGCACAACTGCCCCGACTGCCGTGATTCGTAGGCCGGTTCGATTCATTCGTTATGACCGAGCACTCGCATGCGGGACCGCAATACCGCTGACTACCCGGTCGATAATCGAGGCGGTGGTCAAACCACCAATCGATGCGCCCGGGGTGAGAATGATGCGGTGAGAGAGCACCGAGGCAGCAAGACTTTTCACATCGTCAGGGGTGACAAATGGCCGACCCATCGTAAGTGCACGTGCTTTAGCTGCACGCATCAGCCCGACCGTGCCTCGCGGGCTTACTGGAAGTCGGAGCTCTGGCATCGACCGAGTCGCAGCCACCAGGCGAACGAGATAGTCGCGAACCTCTTCACTTGCGTGAACTCGATGCACAGCTGCAACCATCTTCTCTGCATCGCCGAGCGACAACACCGGCCGAATTGTGGCCAACGCGCCACCCCGAGAATCTGCAGCAAGAATGTCCATCTCTGCTTGATGGTCCGGGTATCCCATCGACGTGCGCATCAAGAATCGATCAAGTTGGGCTTCGGGCAGCGGATACGTTCCGTCCATATCGATCGGATTTTGGGTTGCGATGACCATGAACGGTCGGGGTACCGGTTGCGCTACCCCGTCGACGGTGACCTGTCGCTCTTCCATTACTTCAAGCAGTGCTGCTTGTGTTCGGGGCGACGCTCGGTTGATTTCATCGGCAAGCACAACGTTGGCAAATACCGGCCCGGGATGAAACTCAAACTTCGCAGTTCCCTGGTGGTAAATCGTTACCCCTGTTACATCTGACGGCAGCAGGTCGGGCGTGAACTGCACCCGATGGTTGACAGCGTCAAGCGAAGCGGCCAACGCCTGCGCCAGCCTTGTTTTCCCTGTTCCTGGCACATCTTCAAGTAACAGATGCCCTTCAGCGAAGAGACAAACCAAGGCGAGACTGATGACCTCTTGCTTTCCCTTAATAACCGAGCCAACGTTGGTGCATACATCCGCCACTTTGTTTGCGAACTGTTCAGCGAATTCGGCGGTCATTTCGGTCATTGCGCCAGGGTAATGCTTAGCCAGCGAAATCGGGATAGGTAGAACTGCGTAAATTTGGCAGTTTTAACCTCATTTTTTGCCTCTTTTGCCTGTCCGCCAACGTTTTTCGCCCGCAATCATCGAACCGGTACTTCTGCCGATACCGCAAACTTCGCCAACCCGCTTGAGTGGTCTCATTCGATCCGAAGCCTCGGATCACCCGATCCGAACCCACGGGTCATCACGGAACCACCAACGGAGAACAAGAACCATGTCAAACGGAAATGCTTTCGTAACCGAAGTTGCGACCATGACAACCGCGTATCGACACGTCGACGAAGTTGCCAACACCATCGCTCAGGAATTGCAAGCGCTCGACTCAAAGATTCAGCCAATCGCCAGTTCGTGGCGCGGTGCCGGCGCTTCGTCGTACATGGCTCTACATACGAAGTGGACCGAAGATGCCAACAAACTTCGACAGGTACTCGCCGAAATTTCGCTTGGCCTTAAGCAGGCCAGTGACCGCTATCAGTCACAGGAAGACACCGTCCAGTCGCAAATGGCTCGCACCATGAGCGCTCTCTAGGCCACTGGCCACCCAGTCAATTTGTTCACCCAGCAATTTTACACTCGCTACCTACTTTTTTAAGGAACTGAACCAACATGTCCGGAATTACCGTAACTTTCGCAACGATCCAGCAAGCCCAGGGCGACGTCGCCTCAACAGTTAGCCGGGTCGATGGCCAACTCAACGACCTGAAAAGCTACCTTTCACCCCTCGTCGCAGGCTGGGAAGGCTCTGCCTCAACCGACTACCAGACGCTACAAAAGCGTTGGGATTCGGCCGCCACCGACCTCAACCAGGTACTACAACAAATCAGCCAGATGTTGGGCCAAACCCACGACAGCTACCAGCAGACAGAATCTGCCAACCGCGGCATTTGGGGATGACCGTAGCGCGTTCAACAGGTTTCGAAGTAGAACCGGCCGCCCTTCGCGGGGCGGCTGGTTCATTTCATAGCGAGGCTGACGAGTTAGGCATTCTCGTCCGCAAACTCGATGCACACCTCGCCGACCTTGGGCCGTGTTGGGGTGCTGACATTGTCGGACAACGCTTTGCGGCCTGCTACCTGCCTGCAGCGCAAACGGTGCTGAACAACATCGGCGCGCTTTCAATCGGCCTGCAACGAATTGCCTTTGCGCTTCGAGCCGTTGGCGACAACTACGAACAAGTCGATCAACTCTTTACCAATCACACCCTTTGACGGCGTCCTCACACCGCCCGTCTTCGCACACTTGAGAAAACCATGAGCTCTTCATCAGCCTTCATTGACCTCCTCGAACAACTCGATATGTGGTGGCCTGAGGGCAACGGTAACTCGTTGCGTATCGCTGCGGACAGCTGGAACCAAACCGCCGACGTCATCGACGAAATTACGGCTGTTCTACATTCGGTTGCCGAGCGTCTCACCGACAACTATCGCGGTGAGGCTGCCGACCGATTTACCCAAACATGGTCGGCCTGGACCGGCGACACTGGTTACCTCGGGGTAACCGCCGCCGATTGCCGGCGGCTGGGCGCAGCATTGCAAGACTTCGCTACCGATGTCGACGTCGCCGATCGCACGTTGGTGCAGTTCATCGAACAAGCTCTCAGCGAATCAGCCATCAGGCCGAACCCGGCAAACCCAGCAATGTTGCCGCAAGACTGGTTGAATTGGCTGCAAACGGCTGGCGCGCAGCTCTGTTCACACCTCACCACTCAAACAAGCGCGCATACAACTGACCTCGGCGTGAACGTCGGAACATGCGCATTGCCTCCTGCCCCCGGTGATGTCACCGACCTTTCCTCGTTGATTTCCACGAACGTCAGTTGGCCAAATCCTGGAACGCCTGCCGATCTCACAAGTTTGGCGAACGGCGAAGTGAACTTTGGAGCGGGCCAAGGATCATTCCGATATTTACCGCCGTCAATTACGCCACTTCCTCTCCCGCCAACCGTACATCCGGTCAGGCCACCGGGCGATCGCGTGTTTGTTCACCATCAGGTAGTTCCTCCACCGCCTGCGTCCTCGGTCGACTCTCCGACTACCGGTCCGGCAACAGATCCGACGTCGATACCGGGTGGAGAAGTTTCATCCGTTACGCCGCAGGCACCAATCCAGGGGTCGACCCAAGCCGTAAATCCCACGGCTGCACCTCAGATCATCGACTTTGTTCCACTTCTCATGCCGCCTATTGTGCCCGCGGGTGAGCAACAGTTCGTCAGTGCGCAGACAATCAGTACGAGTGGCCAAGCATCTCAAATCATGGCTCCCCTTGCGACCGGTGGTAGCACCCCTCCTACCTCTGGAGCGGTGGCTGCAGGTACAGTCCCACCAGTACCCAGCGACTTAACTGCACCACTAACGGACGAGACATTCGACCGGCTGGTTGACGAATTACTTGGCGTTGAAGGTGCTGCCGTGGCTAGCAAGGCTGTGAAGGTTGCCTCTCAATCACCTCTGCCGGGGGTCATCTCCGCCCGAAAAATAGCCCCTCAAGGGCCGAACAGCTTTGCAAGTCCGCTTCCTGCTCCTCTTCGTCCTCTAAACATGTCTGACATCCGCGACGGTGTAGCGAATGTCGCCGACAAGACAACGTCAACTTTGAGCGCCGCCGGCACAGCCGCTGTTTCGACAACCAGTGAAGATGCTGCGTCGATTTCCGCAGCGATTACCAAATCCATGCTTCCGCTTGGGAAAGCCGAAAAAACGAAGAGTCAGTTTCCGATGATGCCGATGGGCGGCGGATCCATGTCGAGTGGAGATGATGCCAACGAGCCCAAGCGGCGGAACCTTAAGCGCGCTGTGATCCCACCCCCAATCGTTCAATAGAAAACGGCTGGTCGCTATAGGTGGGCGATGCGGTGCGCATCAGGAGACGGTGACCAGGGCGACGACACGTCAAGTGGTTTCCAATCTGTGAAGGCTGCCAACTTGTTGGTTGCAAACGAAAGAAGGCACACATCGAGCAGTGCAATCAAGTCGTCTTCATGGTTCGCTTCACGGGCCATCGACACACTGGTCACCACGATTGCGTCGTCAAGCCAGGTGTGGTGCTGAATCAGTTCCACGTCGATGCCCTCGACTTCGTGGTGCACGATCAGGCGCTGCTGTCGTTGCAAATCAGCAGGTTCGGTGATCCAAACCGCGCTGATTGACGGCTGCGTAAGCGCCCGTTCCAGCCCGGCAATTGCTTCCCAGAGGTACCGATCTGTATGTGGACGCACCATCTGAATCGGCAGTTCAACAAACGTCACCACAAGATTCGAATGGAAGCCATTTGTAACCTCGGGCGCGATTACTAGAGCAACGGCACCGCCAGGTGAATCGACCGGCACCCAGCCTTCGGGGTACTGAATATTGAACGATCGGTCAACGCCCACCGAAAACCTCCTGTGGTCCGTTTTCGAAGACAACATCTTTGGCCTTGGTACCAAGCCAGCCGCCGAGCAGCGCTCCACCCAAACCGAATACACCGCCGATAATCGCTCCAGGTACGGCTCCCACGATGCCGAATCCGGTACCTACAGCACCTCCCACGGCTGCGCCTGCCAGAAAGCCGCCCCATGCTCCCCCGCCTTCAAAAAAAGTTGAAGTGGCCGCTCGGGCGGTGCGTTGACCGACAGTAAAGTTTCGATCCCAATCTTCGTACGTTTGCAGACCACCAGAGAGGGCAGCGCCCGCCACATTGGCACCCTTGAGTACCACCCTCATTGTTGCGAGCCGAGCCTCAAGCGCTGTCAGGCGCGCAGTTGTTTGTGCGAGCGTTCCTTCGGTCGCCGTGAGATTCGCCCCTGGCTTCCAGGCCAACATCGACTTCCCGTTTCGCATGAACGACTCTCCCCCGTTTCGTCCGTGGGCCTTGATCATGTGTGCGATGTCGTGCTCACTGCGATGCAGGTAGATCTCGAAGGCTTCAGCGGTCCACAGCCCAGCTTTGTATAAGTACTTACCGCCCTTCAGCACAGAGGTATAGTCAAACGGTGATGGCGAAACTGCGGAAGGAGTTCCAGACATGGTGGGTCCGGTTAAGAACGGCGAGGGTGCGAACAGATCGAGACTGTTTGGCAGTAGCCAACCGATTGAAAGGCTGGCGATCTGAGCCTTGACACCTTGTAGGGTTGCGGCACACCGTTGCGCTGCGGTATTCGCTGTATCAATTACCTGCGCCTGAATAGACACACATTGACGCAGCACCGGTTCCGATTGGGGCAACTGATTCCAGGCCGCATAATATGTCCGCATTGCATCGCCATGCGCGCTTTGCGCCCACCGAATAGTCTCGGCATATTGAACCAACGCATCGGGCGCAGTTGCAATCGCCTGGGAAGCCCTTCCAAGAATCACCGCCCGCTGGAGTTGCTTGTTACCAAACGCTTCTGATGCTTGCCCCAGCCATTGAGATCGAGCGGCCCGAGTTGCATCGACCAACGACTGCGATTGGCGTTGCAAACCAACGCCCAATTGCTGAAGATGTTGTGCGTACGCAACGATCGGGGAGGCGTTGAGATTTGGCGGAAAGCAGATCGGCGCCGGGATTTCACTCATGCGTCTATCTTCTCGAAAGTGTTCACCTTGTCGGTATCGGTAGAAGTGCCCCTGGTCAGGTTAGGTCACACCCCGCGAAGATTGGCACTATGTCTGACATGTCTCAATTCTGGTTCCAGTGGGAGGGACTCAACCAAGTTCCGACTGTGCTCGCAGCAATCGAAGACGAGATCCGAGGGCTACGTCGGCTGATGGATCCGGCGGATGCCATGCGAGCAAGCGCTGCGACAGTTGCTGCAGCGATGAACGAACTATCGGCATCGCTTGGCGGACTCATTGACCAAAACGCATCAGAACTGCACAACGACATAGAGCGATTTCGTCACGTGACCAACAACTATTCCAATGCCGATCGAAGCGTCTCAGATTCAGCTCAGCAGTTGCGTCGCTAATTGAATCTGAACGTAGTTTCGTTGGCTACAAACCGTTACTTCTCCCCATAGCGGCACCGAGGTTGTTGCCTTCATCATTGAGGGATGCCAGTAACAGTTCAGGGGTCAGTCCCCTTCCCACCCAACGCCAACGGAGCTCCGCTGCAAGCCTTTGCCGCAAACCTGCAGCAGCTCGTTTCGGGGCTTCAGCAACAGGCGGCCCAAGTTGCGGGCACCGCGCAGACAGCAGCGAGCACGTGGGCCGGCACCGCAGCTGATTCGTTCATTGGTCACCTTCGTGGGCGAAGCACGGCCGTGCAAGGGGCGGCAACCTCATTGCAAGCAGCCATACCAATATTGCAAACGTTCGCAGCAGCAATCGAAGCGAGTTCGGCCATGTACACGTCGGCTGCCATTGCCGAACATGTGGCGCGGTGCGGTCTGCCATGGACCGGCCCAGCACTCGCAGCCGCGATGGGTGCTGAAGTTGCAGCAGTCACTGCGTTGCAGGTGGCAGGTGCTGCGTGCGGTGGTGCATTGGCGACGGTTGAGGCCCAGCTGGCAGGTGTGATTCTTGCGGATGTCATCAAAGACAACTTGAGCGGGTCTGATGCAACCGCAATCGCCGACGGAGCAGGCATGCTGCGCGACTTCTTAACCGGCGATCAAAGTAGCTTGAGCGCAGCTGCGATTCTTATCGCAGGCAATACCCGTTCGAATGGCAACAACAATCCTGGGGCATTGCCACCACCGCCGGTCGACACCGCAAAGATGCCGAATACGACAGGGATGACGGAAGCTCAAAAGTTTGATTTGTATCGGCAATACTTTTTGGAACACGGCCTCGATATTGGCGACCAAAACCAGCTTCCGCTCGGCGAGCGCGCGGTGATGCGATTCGACGCGCCACCGGCGACGACGGCAAACGGAACCCAACAAAACGATCGGGCGGTCATTGCGTGGAGTGAGATGCGCGACGGCAAACTCGTTCGTCGCATCGAAGAGTTTGAACTGACTTCTGATGCCCGTCAGGGCTCGCAACCAGTTGGGCCGGGTCAGCCAGGTCGGCCCGGGGCGACAGTTCCGACTCCGCTGCCGACACCCGGCGTCTCCGGGGGCACGCCAACTCCGGCTGCGCCGCCAACACCAAACCCCGCACCCCGCCCCACGCCAAGTCCAACTCCTCCGCCAATCCCACAGGTGCCTACCGTTCCACCAGTACCCACGGTGCCCCCTGTACCAACCGTCCCATCGGCACCAGCCGTTCCGCCTGTTCCAACTGTTCCGACTGTTCCGACTGTTCCGACTGTTCCGGCGATGCCTTCGGTTCCGCCTGTTCCTACTGTCCCAACTGTCCCGCCGGTCCCTACAATCCCAACCGTTCCACCGATTCCGACGATTCCTCCGGTTCCCACCACTGCGCCAGCGCCAAGGCCAGCACAACCTGCATTGACAGTACCGCCTGTTCCAACCGTACCGCCTGTCCCAACAGTACCGCCCGTTCCGACCGTGCCTCAGGTTCCTACCGTTGCACCTGTCCCAACAGTTCCCCCAACGCCGGTTCTCGCCAACCCGGTCACCACAACTCCGGCACCAGCAGGCGGCGGATCGACCCCCAACCCGGTATCGACTCCCCGTAACCCACGAGACGTTAACGGCGATGGGGTGGTCAATCGTCTCGACATCGAAGCCTTGCGAGCGGCGCTCGGATCACGTGCTCGTCGACCGGGCCTTCGACGGCCGCACACCTCACCGTTCTTCGATCACCGCACTAGTCATATGCCGTTTCGTAGCTCACAGGATTTCGATCGATTCCTCCGTTCCATCGGCCCAACGGCCGACGCACTGCGAGACAATCATCGACTGATCACGCATCGCACCCGGTAGAGAAACGAACTTCTGTGGTTGCCCAAAGGGTGTAAGGACGCTTTACTCAGCCGACGCTATGCGACAGCGTTAGTGCGACAGCCACCAAAATGATGCAGACGCCACCGCCACCAATCAGCCACTCCATCCGTTGAGGTGAAGTGGCCGACCAGTTGCGAATCGACCCGCCAGCGAATCCCCATGAAGTGTCACTCACCAACGACATGATCCCGAAGATCGCAAGCATCAACATCATCTGCGGAACAACGTATCCAAGCGACCGGTCGACGAACTGTGGGAGCACTGCAGCGAAAAACACCACGATCTTCGGATTGGTTACGCCAACGAGGAAACCTTGACGAGCATCTCGGCCCAATCCGCCTACTTCAGGTGAGTCGCTTCCCACCGACGAAAGTTCGCGGTGTCGAAGCATTTTGACGCCCATCTTCGTGAGATACAACGCACCGACCCATTTGATAACGCTGAACAACACCGGTGATCCACCGATGATTGAACCAAGCCCAAACGCAGCGAACACCCCTTGCGACGTCATACCTAACGAGTTTCCGGCGGCAGCCGCTATTGCCGAGGGTCGTCCGACAGCCAGTGCCCGACTGACAATGAACATGACGCTCGGGCCGGGTACCACAATGATGACAGCGGCGGTTAGTGCGAAGCTCAGCAGCATGTTCATGTTGATCACAGCGTTCATGGGTTTAAGAATCTGCTCTTTATCCCCCAGAAACCAGTGACAACACCCTCACATCACCCTCACATTTGGCGAATCAGATCCGCTAAGACAATTGATTCCAGTCCAATGGAGGTCGCCAACTCTTCTGCTTTTCCCCTCCACCGCGCAGCCACCGACTGAGCGACGTGGCCGCCTTGGGCCGTCGCCACGGCGGCCAATTCGAGCATGGTGCGAATTTGGAACGGTTGCCCGTTCATTTCTGCTTCGACCGTAAGTGCTTGGGTTAAGTGCCGGTCTGCGCTGTCGAAGTCGCCCAGCAAACGATGAAGTGATCCAATGTGGTGGTCTATCGGGCCGATCCACGCACCGAACGGTGCGACGCGAACCACCCGCACCCCGAACGCAGCAATATCCGACAAGCGATTCTGCAGTGTTTGCGCATGGAGGGTGTTACCTGACATGGCACAAGCCCACGCCAAGAAGCCCACTACCGGCAGACGCTCGGCACTGAGGTACGACCAGTCTTGATCAAGATTCTCTCCTCCCCTGCCGACTTGCTCTTCGACAAGCTCGTTGGCGACCGCGATCTCCCCAACGTGAGCGGCAACAGCTGCATGTGCTGCCGCAAAAGTAGGTATGCCTATGAAGCCTGAACGGGCCGCTTGCATGAAATCAAATGTTGCGCCGCCCGACCCGGTATCTACTGAGCGAAGTCCGGCGTTTGCGAAATAGACCCAGCTGAAGTTTCCATTTTCGATGTCCGCAGCGTGCACCAACGCTTCCTGCCCAGACGCTTCAGCATCTACAAAGCGTCCCTCGATTTGGGCGATCGTGGCAAGCATGTTCGATGAAACAGCTAACTCGTAGGGGCGATTGAGTTTTTCTGCAATCCTTCGATACTCGTATACAGAGTTACGAAACAAGGGTGCATCGCCGAGTTCGAGTGCCGACCAAACCTGTCGATACAACCCGGTCGAAAGCACGGGTAGGTCTTGGCGTGCAGTCGCGACATTGATGATTTTGCGGGCCAACTCACCGAGAGGAATTGGGTCATCGACAACCAACTAGTCTCGGAGATTGCCGATCGATATCAGTAGTTTATCAGAAACGTCTGGGGCCGATCCCGCCTCGACCACTAGGGCAGCAACCTCCTTACGACGTGTGTCCGCCTCCGGGGTATCCAGAAACCCCAATTGGCGTCCCAGTGTCGCCAGCAACGCTGGTCGCAACACCATTTCCTTTGGGCCAAGCTTAACGATTGCCGCCTCAAGCTCTGCGATTCGTTCGGGATCGCTTTGGCCGTAGCGAACGCCAGCCGCCAAACCAAGCGTCGCCCTGGCGAAGACAGATGCGTCCCCGACGAATTCAGCACACTCCAAAGCTCGCCGAAGACGCTCGTTTCCTTCGACCAATTTTCCGGAGGTGGTCAGCGCCGCCCCAAGCCGGGCGAGCGTGTCACCGTGCTCAGCGGTTGGTCCGTCGTACATTGCAAGTGCTCGCTCGAAGCAGGCAATTACTTCATCTACTGCTGCAGAAGCCGCCGCTGCGTCTCCTGCCAACACCGACCATCGCGCTGCGACGCTACGCGCAGTCGGATCGACTTGCGCTACGAACGCCCAGTGTCGGGCAACGTTGACAATCTGAGCAGCCGAATCGGGAATCAAGTCAGTGAGGGCCGTCGCCGCGGATCGATGCAACGCCAGCCGTCGAGCCAACGACGTGCCCTCGTACACGGTGGTTGCGACAAGCCCGTGCGAAAACGCGGCATTGGTCGCAGACTCTTCGACAAGCAGGCCAGAAAGCAGCGCGTCTTCAACAGCGCCGAGCAATTGCTCACCGGCGAGCGAGACCAACCGGCCAGCAAGTTGGAGGTCGAAACTTTGGCCGAGTGCTGCACCGCCTCTGAGTAACGACTGTGCGTCAGGTGACAGGCTACCGACCCGTAACTCAATCGTGTGGCGAATGCCATCAGGAACCGCTGCTTTATCCGAACTGTCAAAACCGGTCTGCGGCAAATGCTCGGTGAGTTCCTTGATGTACAGCGGATTTCCGTTGGTAGCGTTGACGATCGTTTCGATGAGAGCGTTAGAAACGGTTGACCCTGCAACTTCGGCCACGAGTTGTGCAAGCTCTGACGATGAGGTTCGAGAGCGTCTGCTGCGCTGCGAGGAATGCCGACAGTGCGAGCGTGCCTGGATCGGCCCATCGAAGGTCGTCAAGCAACAATAGGGTCGGTCCCATCGAAGCCAAAAGTGTACTTACGGTTTCGAAGAGAAGGCGACGTCAACGTCTGGATCTGACCCCTTACCAGGATCACCCGTCGCAATGAGACCTGGCACCAGCCGCCCAAGATCTCGGAGGTTTGCCGGAATTTTGCCGTCGAAGCGATTATGCGCTGTGCGAACGGGCTCAACGAACGATTCGTACACCCCAAGTTGTTGTTGCGTGGCAACACCCCGAAGGGTCGTGACGTTCTGGGCGGTGAGATCGGCTGCAAATTCATCTGCGAGCGTACTTTTTCCCACGCCGGCTTCGCCAAAAAAAAGCACCACCTTAGTTTTACGTTCCCAAGCGTCGCGAAGGGTTTGGCGTTCATCGGTACGACCCACGAAGAAACGATCGGCACTGTCTGTCCTACTGGCGATTCCGTTGCCGACGGCCAATACAACACCACCATTGGTAGCAGCCACCATCAACTCGGAGCGCTGAGCATCTTCGAGCCTGAGAGCGTCGGCCAGTAAACCAACCGTATTTAGACGTGGCGTTTCACGTCGGCCTGCTTCTAAAGCCGCTATCCCGTTGGCACTGATACCGGAGCGTTCAGCCAACCGTTCCTGCGATAGCCCCGTCGACATCCGAAGTCGGCGAAGCATGGCTCCAAATGTTTCCGTCATTTGCACTTTTCACAGAGTACGACATGCTCAGCAAAGGCGACAGTCCGCCCATGTGTTGTTTTGCTACCAAAGCAATTACGGCCGGTTCCGGTCCAGCCGTCGAAATATTCAGGGGGTGATCTCTTGGAACAATCGCGTCGAGGCGACCGAGCATCACGCCCTCAACTTTCACCTGCCCAGAAACCACTACGACGACCTCGACATCATCTAGGTCAACGGGTTCGATCAGCGACACAAATGCCAACTGAAGATTATTGAAGCGCGGGGCATCTCGGCGAACCATCAGGTTGAGATCCTGAACACCACCCTTGATCAAACGACAGAACGAACGATCGTCGCCTCGAAATTTGAATGGCACAAACGGCTGGTTGATTCGATGTGTCTGCGTTTGCTCGCTACCAATCGCCAACTCGAAGCCGTCACCAACAAGCATTGCGATATGTCGGTCGATACCGAAAAAAATGGAAAACGGCCCATCCACCTCAACATCGGCAACGCTCAAGCGCCACTGCCAGTCGGCGCGATTTGGCCACGCAATGATCTCGGAGGTCCACCCACCGCCATTGGCCCATTGCATGCGGTGATGGTCGGTCGAGCGAAGGATCGAAATTGTCACGCTGGTTGTTGGTTGTTTGATTCCGGCCGGTTGCTACTTGACGTGATAGCTGACTGCACTTCGGCAGCCGTTACCGAGAGCGCAGTTGTCACGGTGTTTTGCACCGCTTTGGTCATTCGAAACGCTGGGCCCACAACATTGATTGCCGCCACGATGGTCGCAGCGTTCCAGATCGGAATCGCAATCGCCGTCGTATCAGGCTCTACCCCGTGCTTCACCACTGCAACGCCACGAGTGTTGACATCACCGGCCAACGCTTTGCCGACAGCAGAGGTGGATCGAGGAATACGGCGACCGAGCCAACTCACGTGCCTCACTGAGCGCAAGCTCTGTGCCATGCGTACATACGTTGCCCACTCATGGTCGACGGCCATGGCCAGGTAGCACGATTCGCCAGTTGTCCGAGATAACTCGTCGAGGTGCGGTTGTGCAGCATTGAGTAGGGGTGATTCCGAACCCTGTAGCGCTGCTAAGCGGATCAGTTCGATCCCTGCGACATAGGAACCATCGTCTCGGCGAGTAACGAAACGGGCATCTTGCAGTGTCCGCATAATTCGCGTAACGGTCGATGGCGCAAGTTCGGTGAGACGAGCAGCTTCAATGAGGCCAATTCCGTCCGGAGCCTCCGCCGCGGCGGTTATGAGGCGAAGTGCTCGCTCGACCGATCGGGTAGTTGACTCTCCGACCGCCGGTCCGGCAACAGACCTACGAAGCGGCGATGTTTGCTTGTCTTCCATCAGGCGGCATAGACTACCGCTAGATGGAAACTGTTTCAACAACCGGAAGCCCTGAACCCACGTGAACCCTGAACGCACCGTAACGCTTGGCAACGAAGGTGTCAGCGCGCTCGATGTCGTGAGTGTCGCTCGGAGAGGCGCTCTAGTTACGTTGAGCTCCTCGGCTCAAGCTGCAATTGCAATAAGCGCTGCGATTGTTGAAGGAATGGCCGAACGCGAAGAATCGGTTTACGGCGTATCGACGGGGTTCGGATCACTTGCAACAACGGTGATACCAGCGAGTCGACGCGAAGAATTACAACGTTCGCTGATTCGATCTCACGCCGCTGGCATGGGCCCTGCTGTTGAAGACGAAGTAGTTCGAGCTATGATGCTACTACGTGCACGTACTTTATCGATGGGATACTCCGGTGTTCGTCAGGTGGTCGTCGACACCATCCTGGCGTTGCTGAATGCGGGTATCAGCCCCACAGTTCATGAGCACGGCTCGCTGGGGGCAAGCGGCGATCTTGCTCCTCTTTCGGCGGTTGCGCTCGCGCTCATTGGCGAAGGCGAATCAGCTGCGGCTATGCAAGCTGCTGGCATCCAACCGGTTACGTTACGGGCCAAAGAAGGCTTAGCGCTTATCAACGGAACCGACGGCATGCTTGGCATGCTGATACTTGCACTGAGTGATCTCGACATGCTGGCCAAAACGGCCGATATCGCTGCAGCAATGAGCATTGAGGCCCTCATGGGTACAGACCGTGCGTTTGCAGCCGACCTTATGGCCCTTCGCCCCCATCAGGGTCAGACCAATTCGGCAGCCAACCTTCGCGTGTTGTTGGCCAACAGCGAAATCATGGCCAGTCACCGCGCTGATGACACACGGGTTCAGGATGCTTACTCATTACGATGCACCCCACAGGTTCACGGCGCGGTGCGTGACACGATTGCTTACGCCCGAAGCGTTGCCGAGATAGAACTCGGGTCGGCGATCGATAATCCAAGTGTGATGCCTGATGGTCGTGTCGAGTCGTGCGGTCATTTTCACGGTGCACCGATTGGTTTCGTCTGTGACTTTTTGGCCATTGCAACTGCAGAACTTGGCGCAATCGCGGAGCGACGAACCGACCGGCTACTAGATCGAAATCGTTCACATGGTCTGCCAGCATTTTTGGCCGAAGATGCAGGCGTCAACTCGGGCATGATGATCGCTCAGTACACGCAGGCCGCGATGGTTGCTGAAAACCGGCGTCTCGCTGCGCCGGCAAGTGTCGATTCACTTCCCACATCGGCGATGCAAGAAGACCATGTTTCGATGGGCTGGGGCGCGGCACGCAAGCTACGTCAATCGGTAACGAATCTTGGTCGCATTCTGGCGGCTGAACTGGTTTGCGCTGCACGTGGAATAGAACTTCGTGGTCCGTTGCAATCGTCTCCGCCAACCCAAGCTGCGGTCGCAGCACTACGAGCAGCCGGGGTGCAAGGCCCCGGCCCCGACCGATGGCTGGCACCCGAACTTGGTATCGCCGAGCGCCTCGTGATGAGTGGCGATGTAGTTGCCGCCGTCGAATCGACAACCGGGCATTTGCTTTAACCGATCGAATACGAATACCGAATGTTGAGGGGTTTCAAATGTTGAGGAGTTTCAGATGATTGGTTCACGACCAGTTCGGGCCACCCGAGGTACCACGCTCACGTGTCGCGGGTGGCAGCAGGAAGCTGCATTGCGGATGCTCATGAATAACCTTGACCCCGAGGTGGCCGAGCGCCCAGACGACTTGGTCGTATACGGCGGAACCGGGCGTGCGGCACGCTCGTGGGAAGCTTTCGACGCAATAGTACGTACACTCACTACCCTTGCGAATGACGAAACGATGCTCGTGCAGTCAGGCAAACCGGTTGGTGTGTTCCGAACAAATGAATGGGCACCACGGGTATTGCTGGCTAACTCGAACCTGGTTCCCGAGTGGGGCAATTGGGAAGAGTTTCGTCGCTTAGAAGCACTCGGGCTCACGATGTATGGGCAAATGACAGCAGGGTCTTGGATTTACATTGGTACCCAGGGAATCCTTCAGGGCACATACGAATGCTTCGCTGAAATTGCGCGGCGTAAGTTCAACGGAACCCTTGCGGGCACCATTACGCTTACCGCCGGTCTGGGCGGAATGGGCGGCGCGCAACCCCTATCGATCACTATGAACGACGGTGTCGCGCTGTGTATCGATGTTGACCCGACCCGTATTCAGCGACGAATCGAAACCCGATACCTTGATGAAGTTGCCGACTCGCTAGACGATGCGGTTGCCCGATGCCTGAAAGCTCGCGACGAGCGACGAGGGTTATCTGTGGGGCTTGTTGGGAATGCGGCGCTGCTATTTCCGAGGCTCTTAGAAATGAATTTCCCGGCTGACATCGTCACGGATCAAACCAGCGCGCATGATCCCCTGAGCTACGTTCCGGCCGATCTCACTTCCGAAGCGACGGCGGAAATGGCAGCGAACGATCCGCAAGAATTGATTCGTAGGTCGCGTCTGTCGATGGCTGCGCATTGTCAGGCGATGGTTGGGTTCATGCACGCTGGTAGCGAAGTGTTTGACTATGGCAACAGCCTTCGCACTGAAGCAAAACTGGGCGGCTACGGGCAGGCCTTTGATTATCCGGGGTTTCTTCCGGCATACATCCGGCCGCTGTTTTGTGAAGGCAAAGGCCCGTTTCGTTGGGTGGCTCTGTCAGGTGATCCGGCCGATATTGCTGCCACCGATCGAGCAGTCTTAGAAGAGTTTCCTGATGATGAAGGGCTGAACCGTTGGATCAAGTTGGCGGGTGAACGGGTCGCGTTCCAAGGATTGCCAGCGCGCATATGTTGGCTCGGCTATGGTGAGCGTCATCGCCTCGGCTTACGCTTTAACGAAATGGTTCGCACAGGTGAGCTCTCCGCACCAATAGTGATTGGTCGTGACCACCTCGATTCCGGGTCTGTGGCTTCGCCCTATCGCGAAACCGAATCAATGGCTGACGGATCTGATGCAATCGCCGACTGGCCGTTGCTGAACGCACTGGTGAACACGTCAAGTGGCGCAACGTGGGTGAGCATCCATCATGGTGGTGGTGTTGGAATCGGTCGCTCGATTCATGCCGGCATGGTCGTAGTTGCTGACGGTACCGATATGGCCGCGGAGAAGCTTTCGCGGGTTTTGGTTTCTGACCCGGGGATGGGAGTCATTCGTCATGCCGATGCCGGATACCAGCGGGCAATCGACGTGGCGGCCGAACGCGGCGTTCGAATTCCGATGAGCGAAAACAAACCTGCGTGAGAGCGCAACGCGCATGACGATTCGAGACATTGTCACGGTTGGACACCCCGTTCTTCGTGAACGAGCAACCGACTTCAGCATCGAAGAATTGGCGCTACCTGAAACGCAAGACCTGATCGACGACCTCGTAGCCACTATGCGCCACGCAAACGGGGCTGGTCTTGCAGCCAATCAGATTGGTGTGCCGCGTCGGGTCGCAGCCATCGAAGTTGGTGATAATCCTCGGTATCCATACAAACCAAAGATTCCGCTCACCATTGTTGTTAATGCGATTATTGAACCAATCGCAACTGAAACCGTTGAGATCAATGAGGGTTGCCTGTCGGTACCCAATTTACGTGGCACGGTTACTCGTTTCGTGCACATACGGGTGCGTTACCTTGATCGCTATGGTGTGGCTCATGACGAAATCAAACGGGGCCTTACCGCTGGCACGTTTCAGCATGAGTGCGATCACCTCGATGGGGTGTTGTTTCTTGACCGCGTAACTGACCCCACGACCTTCACGACATGGGAGCAGTTTGAGCGATTCCACCAAGCTGCGTTCGTTGAACGAATCACGCAGTTCGTCGCCCGAATAGGTTCGTAGTACGAGTACGCGATGACCAGTGCGCGATGACCAATAACAACGTTAGTGGCGACGTCAGTAGCGACGATGGCGCGAACCTCAGTACGGTTATTAGCAATATCGGCTTGCTGATCACCAATGACCCTTCGTGGCAGCATGGGCCAACGGGTGGGCTTCATAACGCCTGGGTAGTGATGCAATCTGGGCATATCACCGCATCGGGTGACGGCCCGCCTCCCCCAGCCGATCGATCAATCGATGCCAACGGTCGATGTGTCATGCCCGGTTTCGTTGACAGCCATAGCCATCTTGTTTTCGGTGGTGATCGAGCAGATGAGTTTTCCAATCGAATGGCTGGGACACCATACGCAGCCGGTGGTATTCGAACCACCGTCGCCGCTACTCGCGCTGCGACGAACGAGCAACTACTGAAGCGAGCAACCGCCCTTCGAGCTGAGGCTCGTCGTGGTGGAACAACGACGATCGAAGTTAAGTCGGGTTACGGATTGAATGTTGTCGACGAAGCACGCATCCTGGCGGTGGCAAACGAACTTACAGATGAAGTTACGTTCCTAGGCGCGCATGTGGTTCCACCCGAGTTTGAAGGCCGCACCGACGACTATGTATCGCTCGTCTGTACTGACATGCTCGACGCGTGCGCACCACATGTTCGCTGGATCGATGCGTTCTGCGAACAAGGTGCCTTCGATGCCGAGCAAAGTCGAGCAGTGCTAGAGGCTGGTCGAGCTCACGGGCTTGGGCTGAAACTCCATGCCAACCAATTGGGCTTCGGCCCCGGCGTACAGCTAGCGGTAGAACTCGACTGTGCGTCAGCTGATCACTGCACATACCTTTGCGATGCCGACATCGAAGCGTTGGCTGGCGGATCGACGGTGGCAACGTTTCTGCCTGCCACCGACTTTTCTACCCGCCAGCCCTATCCGAATGCCCGTCGGCTACTAGAGGCGGGAGGAACCGCAGCACTTGCCGCGAACTGCAATCCCGGTTCAAGCTTCACAACATCAATGGCATTTTGTATTGCACTTGCCGTTCGAGATATGCATATGACGATCGATGAAGCGATCTGGGCTGCAACCGCTGGAGGGGCTGCAGCCCTACGAAGAACCGACATCGGCCATCTTTCGCCGGGGGCACGAGCCAACCTGATCGTGCTGAATACGACCCAGCCAATTGATTTCGTGTACCGCCCCGGCGTCGCGTTGATCGCCGAGACCTTCATCAACGGCTCGGCTGTTTAGTACATTGCAATGCGGTGTTCGTTCGTACCCCGAAGGACAGCCAGTTAACAGAACTTACCGATCTGCGATCGCTGCTTCGATCATTGATACGTCTATTTTTCGCATCGTCATCATGGCGTCGAAGGCTCGTTTGGCGACATTGCGGTCGGCGTTTGCAAATGCGTCGGTCAGCACTCTCGGCGTGATCTGCCACGATACGCCCCACTTGTCCTTGCACCATCCACACTCACTCTCTTGCCCACCGTTGCCAACAATCGCATTCCAGTAGCGGTCGGTTTCTGCCTGGTCTTCGGTGGCAATCTGAAACGAGAACGCCTCGGTCTGGGTAAAGAATGGGCCTCCGTTCAGCCCGAGACACGCAGTTCCGAACACTGTGAAGTCAACCGTCAAGACATCGCCCTCGGATCCACCCGGAAAGTCGCCTGGCGCCCGAAACACTCCTGTTACTTCGCTGTCAGGAAACGTCGCCGCATAGAACGTCGCTGCTTCCTCGGCCGTGCCGTTAAACCATAGGCAGATCGTGTTTTTGCTGGCCATGTTTCCTCCGAACGAGTCATTGTTGAGATGATGCGATGCCATTCTTACCTCGCAATTAGCGCTGTTGGTTGGCGAGGAATTGGTCGACAAGTTTTGTGATGGTTCGGCGCGGTACGGCTTCGTTGCGAACGATGGTCCGGTAGAACAGACGGCCTTCGATGAGGCTGGCAGCTTCTTCGATATCGATCCGCTGGATCGTTCCATTGCGAACGGCATCGGCCAGGTGATTCACCGCCGAAATTCCACCCTGGAGCAGCAACGTTCGTGCGGATTCAAGTGCCACATCGCGTGTTCGAAGAACTCGGGGGTCTGCTGTTGCTGATGCCATGATCAGATCCTACGAACTTGCAACACAAAATGAGTCAGAATAAGATCTGACACAACATGTATCAGAGAAAGGAACGGTGTCTATGAAGATGTCGGTTACTGGTTCGATAGGCGACAGTGCTCAGTTCGGTTACGACCACAAAAAAACTCGGGGCTTGCAATGAGCTCCAATGGCATACCGGCTTCGGCTGTCCAGTTCTTCGTCGAACTCCAATCGAACAACAACAAGCAGTGGTGGGCAGAAAACAAGACCCGATACGAAGCTGACGTCAGGCAGCCGTTCGAGGAACTTCTGACCGACCTCGGAACTGAGTTTCAACCATGGCGGATCTATCGCCCTCACCGAGACACCAGATTCGCCAACGATAAGTCCCCGTATAAAGACTTCATTGGGGCAGTCACGCAACTGCCCAGCGGCAATGGCTACTTCCTTCAAATCAGCAGCAAGGGATTACTCCTCGGTAGCGGATACCCCATGATGGCGCCGGACCAGCTCGCTACTTACCGCAACGCTCTCGACGACGATCTAACAGGTAGTCAGTTCGTCGCCTGTCTCGATGGAGAGCAACCCAAAAGCGTTTTTGGGGGACGATACGAACCCTTGAAACGAAACCCTAAGGGATTCGCGGCAGATCACCCCCGGGGAGAGTGGCTGCGATGGAAAGGCGTCGAAGTCTCGCAACGAGTTGGAGCACCCGCGTGGCTTGCCGCAAGAGCTGCACCAACAAAGATTCGTGAGCTTATGAACAACGGAAAATCCATCACCGAATGGCTGGACACCAACGTGGGTCCGTCTGCCCTGAGCCCCGAAGAAATTTGGAGACGGCCGAAGCGCGTAACCGCCACCTACGACTCGCTCGTTCAGCCGAAATGTTCAACGACCCCGCAACGGCGAAGCGAGCACGAGCGCTTCTGCAAGTCGCAGACCTTGGCGTCACCGGAGTGACGAAGAAGCCGATCGATCCCGAAACACGCGACCGAATCAAACGTGCAGTTGCCATACTCAACGGTCGCGAGGGTGAGGAGACTACGACCGAAGAAAACTTCAAAGTCGAGGAATTCGGCATCACACTCCAACACCGTGCGGGCGACCATTCTTGCGAACTCGACACCAACGACGAGTCACTCGGAACACTCGTATGGCTCGGCCTCCTCGGCCCAGTGCTCGACGCGCTCGATCAAGGGCGCGTCCTCCTGGCCGACGAACTCGATGCGAGCCTGCATCCGATCCTCGTCGAGCGAATTGTCAAGTTGTTCCAGAACCCTGAAACAAACCCGAACCGTGCACAGTTGATTTCCAATGCGCACGATCTGAACCTGGTGAACTCAACAAGCGATCGTCGACTCGTCGGCCGCGATCAAGTCTGGTTCACCGAAAAACACGCAGACGGCAGTACCGCTCTCTATCCCTTGATTGATTTCGACCCACGGCGAGATGAAAACGTCAGCCGTCGTTACCTTCAAGGAATGAATGGTGGCATACCAATCGTCAGCGACGCAGAGTTCGCAGCCGTACTCGCCGAGTCCAATGAACCGGTCGGTGCTAGTTGAGCGGACCTCCACGCCGAACCAGGTCAATAAGCCCGCATGAGAAACGGATACTGGTCTTCGTTGAGTGCGATACGGAGGACATTTATGTCAAATACTGGCATCGTCTTCATCGTCAGCGTGTGATCGTTGTTGTCGACGACAACTACGGCGATGCGATGGCGTGCGTAAAAAATGCCATCGCGCGACGCAAGTTCGAGATGTCGGAAACCAAAAGAGGCCGTGGTTCCGGCTAGGACGAGTACTGGTGTTTCTTCGATGTCGACGAACATCCGAATCTCGAAGGAGCCCTAACTCTCGCAGCGGAACACGACATCCGGGTGGCACTGTCGAACCCCTGCTTGGAGTTGTGGTTCGCACTTCACAGCGAAGACCAAACGGCTTACATCCACCAAACAGACATTCAGAAGCGAAGCAAGTCGCTGTTCGGTTTTGAGAAGAAACCAAGTCAGGATGACCTTGACGCGCTTAAACCTAGATTTCTCGCAGCGAAGGCACGAGCGCATGCCCTGGATATCCGACACGAAGGAAACGGTTCACACCCGCGAAGCAATCCGAGCACTTCGGTTTGGGAACTCGTAGAAACGATTACCCGATGACTATTGTGCTCGTCCCAGCCTCAATCCAGAACCGGAACAGACAGGTGGTTGTTGTCAAAATTGGAGTCAGACGCTCAAGAAAACCGTATTTGCAGAACTCAAACCGCTTGTGACCTGCGGTTTTTTGTCGGGCTGGCGGGATTCGAACCCACGACCTCTTGACCCCCAGGTGCCTAACGCTCGTCTCATCTGATTTCGTTTAGTGCTCTGAGCTGCGGTTATGTCTCCCCGAAAGTCCGTCAGGTAGTGCAGGTTCCGTCTAGTTATGCGTTCTAAGAGAACATTAGGCGAACATTTCCGTATGTACGCTTAGACTTTTACTTTGACTTCGCGCACTCCGGATGCCCCTCGCCATAGTTCAGTGAATCTCTTGAATTTGACCTGTTCGTAGATCCGGGTGGCAGGTAAGGTAGACGCATGCCAGTAGATGTGCGGCTGTTGCCGCCAGATATCGCTCGAGCTGCGGCGCGAGCTCGAGAGGCCATCGGCGTTCTCGACTCCACCCCACCAAATGTCACACCGCTGAGCGCAGCGATTTCAGCGTTCGCCGATTGGGCTATCGAGAGCGGCGAGTTGGCAGAAGCGATTCAACGAGTTGCCGCAACGGACCCTGAGCTTGCCGATTAACTGTGCTCGTCATCGACGACCACCTTCTCTTCCGAGTTCTCGCACACCGAGTCGACTCCCAACTAGAGGAACTAATTACTGGCGGTGTCGTCACCACCTCCTCGTGGTACTTCCGATTAGCCCGAGCAATTTCTGCCGACGAAGGCGGCGCTCTCAGTCGGCAGATGCGGTCCCTTCCCGAGGACGAGCAGCCGCTACTTCAGAACTCGATCGATCGACTTCCACCAAACATTCAAACCATCGATCCTCGCGACATTGTTCCGCTGATGGCCAGCATTGCGACTGTTTCCCCGGCGAACTTTCTAACGCTCGAAGCGATTGCCTCCGCCATTGCAACTGACCTAGATATCGCCACAGCAACGGCTACCCCGCTTCTGCAACGTGTTGCCGATCTACTTCACATCACAGTTCATATTCTTTGATGTCGGAACCTACGTGTGTAGATCATCTCGAACTAATCAGTGGTCTACCTCAATTTACCGTGACTTGCAGAACAATATTGTCTAGTCCGACAATTTTGCTTTGAAGAACGCCGTCCACTCTCGCAGAGAGATAGCCGGTCAAGAGCCATGTTGTCGTGACCAGGACGCTGCCGATCGAGGTGATGATCGGTGCGCATACGAAGACGATTCGCAGCGCACTCAAGCCGAGCGCAACGAAGAGTTTCTTCGGCGTTGTCAACGATTCGAAAGCGAATAGGCCGGGTTAGGGAGATTTTCCGGGCAGACCCTAAAAAAGCCGTTTATTACGAGAGTTCCTCCACCAACGGACTGAGAGGATGAAAGCCAAACTTGACGCCATTGCCCCGTAACCTCTCCACCACTCGCTTGTGAAAAATAAATGGAAAGCGGCTATCTACTCGTCCCTTGATGCGCATCGGCTGTTCGACCCGCCAAACATCTCCGCTGGGTATTTGAGCTGGTCGGGGAAAATAACCAATGATCGGAATTTCGAGTGCAACACGCCCGCAACCAGGTCCATGCCCATCAGTGAACTCACAGGGCGGACTGAAATCCACGCCCGCTAGGGGATGAACAAACTCTGTTTTTAGCTGCACAATCCCATCAATCTTTCGCATGCCCGGACCGAAGAGAGGCCAGGCGCTCACCCCGGAAACACTGTCAAACAAGCGCTCAAAAACCTCGGCCCGAAAACAGAGCTCGTCAAATTCATACTTTGGGTAAAAGGCGATGTTCTTTGTCGGTGGAGGAACGGATTTTCTCAATTGATAGGGGCCCGGAAACCTCGGGCCGCCGCCATCACCGGCCATGCAGCGATCACACCCCGGAGAAGATTCCGGAAAGGGATGCTTTGGCAGCTTCACTTCTCCCAAACCGCGAATCCCAATCACTTGAAACCATTCCGCAATTTCGAACTCGGAATCGTCAAAATGAGAGAACATCCGATCAAGCGAATTTTGCTTGATGGGGAGTTTGCTCCAAATAGGGTGTGACGCTGGTGCGGTCAACCAAAATGACTTTCCATCGTCTCCACGTGTCGGCAGACCGGCTTCTTTGACAAGGGCCCGAAGATGAGGCGTGTCCTCCGTCGTCCAAGCCTCACGGTAAGTAATCATCAGATCGGACCTCCCGCCTTCAAGATTGATGCCCACAACGCGGGATATTCATCCTCATAAATCTTGCGCACCGCCTCCATTATCTCAGATTTCGTCGCCGTCCCGGAGGAAAGCGTTCCTGCCTCATCAGCAACCACGACAGTCACTTCTTCGATGGGTGGCGAGGGTTTCAGTTGTTCAGCGCGCTGATCATCTTTGATCGCCAGGAGTGTGATCTCTTCGCCTGAGTAGATGAGGTCGGGATCGCCGCTGCGAAGCTGGTCTTCGTTGGTGGCGATCACTGATTTCCGACACGGGACGATCTCTCGATTGGTAGGTTTCGCACCATGAGCGTCACCGAGTTCTTGTGCCGATAGCTTCCACAGATTCGGTCGGGTTTGCGTCGAGGATTTCCCGCCAGCGCGCACCGTCGCCGAGGGTAGCTTCGGCGACTTGCCAGTAAGTCTGATGCTCGGCAGTTGTAGAGGTACGACCTCCAGCTGCAGGCGTGGCAATCGGTGAGGTGGTGCGAGTGGTCGATCGATTCGAGGTGGGTTGGAAAGCTCGACTACTCGGCTGTTTTGGATGGCGAGGCTAGTTATCGGTGTGACCGCAGCCGACGCTGGGCGTGTGGCCATCGCTGCGACGAGCCCGGCGGCTCCGACCCAGCGGAGACTCAATCGGTGCAACGCCTTCGGCATGATTGTCGGGCGTCGGTGTTCCGTTGCTCGGTGTCGAGCGACCAGAGCCCCTTCATGAGCCGAAAATAACGCCTGTCCCGAATGCTATGCCGGCAATTCGGAGGCGGCAACTCATAGAAGTCAAGTTGCCTCACAGGTCAGAGAGTCCCAGACACCCTCTGACCTGCGGTGTTGTGGTCGGGCTGGCGGGATTCGAACCCACGACCTCTTGACCCCCAGGCGCCTAACGCTCATTTCGTCTGATGTCGTTTAGTCCTCTGACCTGCGGTTATGTCCGATGGTCTGTTCGTCTGGTAGTGCCGGTTCCGCCCAGTGATGCATTCTAAGAGAACATTAGGAGAACATTTCCCTATGCGCGCTTACCGCGCTTGACTCCCGTAGAGGAGTTCGTGGACAGTTTCCAGGACATGCCCACCCTCGCTCTCATCTCGAAACAATTCGAGCGAGTGCATCGTGCACCTCGTAACGATCCCGGGGACTACACGCGGCCCATCGCCGCTCGTCCGCATCCAGCTGCGCAAGGAATCCGAACCGGGAGCGCACCCTTGATTCCCAGATGGCGATGTCGGCCGGGTCGACCAGGATGCCGATCGACTCAAGCTTGAACTTCGATGCCGCCCGTACGTTGAGAACATCGAACGGGTCGACGGGCGGCTCGCCTCTCTGGTCTTCGACAACGTCACCCCAAACCTTCAGCACCCACAACCGTCGCACGAGCGCCTCATCCATCGTGCGCTCTGCGAACTTCGCAAGGTCGTAGAGGTCACGAGCTAGCGACGTCCGCCGGTAACGAGCCAGCTTTTCTGCGCAAGCCTCTTCGATCGCGATGATGGGCAGTTCCGGGAGCGCGATGTCGTATGCCTTGTGCACCGGACTCTCGATGAAACGCAGTCGTTCGGGAGCACATGCGAGCGGCCGGCGAGCAAACTCAACAGCGGCATCCACATCGGGCGTGCCAAGTTCGCTGTGGTCGATCCGTAACCGCCAATGGCGAGCATCGTCGCTCGGGTCGTCAAGGATGAACGTGAATCCTCCGACCACCGCGCCGTTGATTACCTCGCACGCAGCGATCACGACGTCATCGTCGGGCGCGGTGAAATCGAGATCCGTCGAAAACCGGCCGGACGTGCCGAGCCGACACTTTCGCAGACTGGTCCCGCCTTTGAAGATCAATCGCCCGTCGTCAAAGAGGCCTTCGTCGGCGAGGAGCCACAACAGATGGTCCTGCGCGATGTCGAGCAACGCCGCACCGTACGCTCCCGGGCGTCCCGACGCGTGGCGGCTCACTAACGCCTGCGTCAGCCTTGGCGCCATCGCCGCTTCACGCCTTCCCGAACTCGGCAAGGAACGGCACCACAAGCCGATCGGTGAGCCGGTACGTCTTGGACCACACGCCTTCCGTTCCATCGCCAAGCGTGAGACGCGACAGCGGTTGCGTCGGGCGCGCAGCAAGAACGTTGGCAGCCAGTTCGGGCTGCCGGCCGATGTCCAGCAAATATGCGGCGCGTTGGTGCGCTGGGGTGCTCTGACCCTCAAGCAGACCAAGCAACGTCGACTGGCTACAAGCTTTGGCGAGCTGTCCAAGGTTCACCGCAAGATCACCCCAAGGACGAAACGATGTCGGCCGCGCTGCCAGCTGCACGAGGAGCGCCTCGGCACCGAACGCAGGAAGACCGGACGACCATCTGGTCAGGTCCAGCCCGCGCTCACGTAGCCACGCACGCCGCGGCCCAACCCGGCCGACCATCTCCGCTGCCCAACCAAGCGTGACCGTGCTGAAGTCGTCCCGCATCGCCCTGGGAATCACCGTGTGCTCGGGGATCCAGATCGAGATCGGACCGGTAGCCCGGCGCGCCAGCAGGCCCAGATGCCACGCCGCCGCCTCACCGGCCAGAGCGAAGACGACCCCCGTCTTCGTGGCCCACGCACGAAGATCAATGTACGGGTCGATGATCTCGGCTTCTCCTGGCGCGATGAATGCCCACACGCCGCGTCGCCCCGATGGGACCAGCCAGTTCGAGGCGACCAGCTCCCGCAGTACGGACTCGACTGCCCGGCCGGTATCGGTCTCGTCGATGATGACAGCGAGGTCGTCAACGGTAAGCACCGCTGGTCTGTCCTGGGCGAGTCGAGCCACCACGGAGGCAACAGAGGACGGAACCCGCCCAGTTCGATCGAGCACCCTCACTTCCCTCATCTCCATGTACGTTGAGTGGTACTTCGCGCATCATACGTGCAGGAAGTACCTATAAACCTACACGATCAATCGACGTGGTCAAGGCAACCTCGATCCACGCAGGCCACCCGATCGTCGTAACGAAGCGGCCCGAGGGTCTCTTCCACGATCGCGAAGAAACGACTCTTCCGGTACGTAGCGGTTCGACGGGGAATTCCAAGACGGCCACCAACCTGTCCGTCACCAAGCCCGGCCAACTTCCACTGAAGTATCGACCGCTCCTCGTTGGAGAGCACCCTCACGAGAACGCGGCGGTCGTCTCGAACTCCTACTTCGTCATCGTGCCCATCGATTCGTGAATAGCTATGAAGGTCGAGGACGCCAGGAAGCAGATCCGGCAGTCAACCGAAGAATTCGATCGAGTTCGCCGATGGTCAAAACGCTGCCCAGCGCCCCGAAGTCAAGCCTCGAGCACCGGACAAAGCTTCTCCCTCATTGCTCGAAGTCGACCGGAGTCGTCCTGCCGACGGCGAGTTCACCTTTCAAGGGAACATTCGGAGCAACTGCGATAACACAGCAAGCGCGCTTATCAATGGAACCAGCTTCTGAACAGGTCTTTTGTCGGGCTGGCGGGACTCGAACCCACGACCTCTTGACCCCCAGTCAAGCGCGCTACCAAGCTGCGCTACAGCCCGAAAGGCAAACCTTAGCCGAGCAACTTAGGGCAGGATCACCCAAAAACCACACACCATGATGCTTCAGGAGACAAATCACTGTGCCGAATCAGAATAAGTGACCTCCCCGGGACCAAAACCCCAGAATTACGACAACAGGAAAACCTGGCAGGCCCGACCGTGGCTTGGCCGCGCACTGCGAATCTCCATCGCGGCAGTCCCGCTCATCGTCGCCCTGCTGGTCACAACAATCCTTGGGCGATTGTTTGCTCACTCAGACTGGTCGATCTCAGGCCGAATCGGCTGGGCCGTGGCAATGTTCCTGGCTGCCAGCTTGATTGCCTCTGGCGTTGCCCGCTTTACCGAGCGGCTCCTCCCGCTCTCTGCCCTGTGCCAAATGAACCTGGCATTCCCCGAAACCGCACCCGGCAGAATCAAATTGGCGCTGCGCCTCGGAAACTCCGCCAACGGCGACAAGGTAGTGGCCGACTTTCAGCGGCAGGGCCTAACTCCTGACCCCCAAACGGCGGCCATCGAGACCCTCCATCTTGTTGAGGCGCTTAATCGTCACGACCGCCGAACACGGGGCCATTCGGAACGGGTCCGGGCTTTGGCCGATGTCATTGCCGAAGAAATGAACCTTCCAGAAGACGACCGCAATCTTCTGCGCTGGGGCTCGCTACTCCACGACATCGGAAAACTGTCTGTGCCGTCGGAGATTCTCAACAAAGCAGGCAAACCAACCGCAGAAGAATGGACGACCCTCAAGGGACATCCTGGTGCCGGTGAGTGGCGAATCAAACCACTGGAATCTTGGCTTGGCGACTTCGCAAAATGCGTGTACCAACATCACGAACGTTATGACGGAACCGGATACCCGCTCGGCATCAAGGGCGACCAGATGCCACTCGGTTCACGCATCGTCGCAGTTGCCGATGCGTTCGAATGTATGACTGCAACGAGGTCATACAAAAAGGCGATGTCCTACGATGATGCCCGAGCCGAGTTAGTCAACTGCTCGGGAACCCATTTCGACCCGAAAGTCGTCCGCGCCTTTGCCCGAGTAGGCGGAAAGAATCGCCGGTTCGCGGCTGGCTTCCTCTCATCGTGGACCGGGGAATTAGTCGGCTCTCAGCGATCAATCTTGTCGGCCATCAGCCAAGGAAGCTCGCCAATTCAGGTTCTCAAACTCGGGGCTGAGGCAATCAAGACCATCGGCGTGGCAGCAGTGGTTTCTACCGCTTCGGCAGCGGCGCTTCCGGTCGCAGCGCCGCCTGGGCCTCCAGTGACACAGAACGTCGCTATTGCCGCAACCACGCTCCCTTCAAACCTTGCCTTCGCCGATGACGGTGATTATCAAACAGAGTTTGTAGTGGCAGCTCCAACCACCACAACCGTCGCGCCCATCAATGAGACTTTGATCGATACTGCAACGACCAGCTCGTTAGCGGAAATTGTTCCAACGTCTATTACAACGACGCTAAGTGTGCAGACTTCCGTTCTCACCAGCTCCGTTGGGCCCGACGTAACTATTACGCAACCTGATGGCAGCGTTGATCGACCACAAGGCACAACCCAAGCCTCAACCGTCTCAGCTGGGTCTCCTCCCCCAGTGATTGATCAAACCCCCAAACCAGCGACAACGACCAAAAGGATCCCGACCACCAAAAAGGCAACGACAGCGACTACTCCCCCGACAACAAAACGACCGAGCAGCATTCAAACAACTCGATCTCCTTCCACAACCGAACTATCACCCAGCACCACCGTCGAACCTGCAACGACGCAGCCCATCACCACAAGCCCGGTGGTCATAGATACCACCTCAACGACACCACCAATTTCGGTGACACCAACGACCGCAATTCCGGTTGCGACAACGACGACAACGACAACGACCGCCCCCTCCGCCACCAGCACAACAACAACCAGCACAACAAGCACGACAACAACCAGCACAACAAGCACAACAAGCACGACAACCACCGCCAGCACAAGCACCACGGTTGTCCCACCTGTCGCAACTTGTTGGACCCAAGAGTTGTTTTCGAATATTGGACTCGTGGGCCCTGCCAACCCTGAATCGATGGCGTGCGTGCAGGGTTTCGATCTGATGGTCGGACGCGAATCCATCGTTGCAGGTCTCGAAGACAACTTCTCGGCCAGGTACACGACGGTACGAACCTTCAATGGTCCCGTCACATTCTCGATCCTGTCGGACGACGGTGTTCGCCTGTACATTGACGGGAATCTGGTGTTCGAAAACTGGACGATTCACCCAGTAACGCTCGACACTTATGCCGCAACACTCGTAGGGTCACATACAATTTCAATTGAGTACTTCGAAACCATTCTCGACAGCGTTCTTCGTTTCGAGATGAGCCCTGAACCGACTGGGCCAAGTCTTGCCCTCCACCACGTGCAGGTGCCACAGCGTCCGTTTGATACGACCGACGGATTGTTCGTTGAAACCTTCGCTCACGCGGGCGACGCTAAACGGACCGATGCCGCTAACTCAGGGCTGGTCAATCCGTCGCAGATCACTATCGGACCCGACGGCAACCTGTACATTGCCGACTACACAGAAGGAATCGTGGTGCTCAGCCCAAGCGGTGCTTTTGTGCGTCGTTTCAACAGCGGCGATGGTGTGAGCGCCCCCGAGGGTCTTGCCTTTAACCCGGTAGATGGGCTTCTCTACTTTTTCTCCCGATTTGATCAATCGGTTAACACCCTTGATGTCACCAATGGCACCTTGACCAGTTGGCTTCCGACTAACGGGGCCGCCTACCAGTCAATGGTCTTCGACAACAACGGAAACCTGTATGCGGTTCAAGACTTCGTCAATCGTGTGCTCAAAATAACCCCTTTTAAGGCAATCTCGACCATTGTTGGGGGCGGTACGCAAACGATTTCAACGCCCCTCCTGGGTGCTCGCCCCGCTACTTTTTGGAACCTCCGAGATGCCTACGACGTTGCCTTTGCTGATGGATCACTCCTCATATCCACCAGGGACTATCTGCTTACTTACGATATTCAGGATGGCAGCCTAAGCTGGTTGCTGGGAAATCCGGGTGGAATTTCAGCTGGTCAAACTGCCCAGACTTTTGAAGCGAACGCCCGCAGCGCTGCAGTGCTTCCGAACGGCAGCTACGTCGTTGTCGACCAGTACAACGGAATCAGAATCGTCGATACCGCTGGCAACCTTGCTCATCTCACTGCACAAAAGTGGCAAAACGAAACAGTCGGTGATGGCGGTGACATCGGTTTCGCCAAGTTCGGCTACCCAATCGATGTGGTGGTTGACCCGGCTTCAGGTGTGTATGTATCGCAAGACGGGATTCGCGCCATTCGACGTTTGACATAGCGTCGTGACTATCACTGACCAACCTGCTTGGTGGTCCAATTTCGTTTGACACCAAGTACCCGGATCGCAAACACGACAAACACGCCAGTCGCAGCCGACACGGATTGCGGCGCGTCTATTACGTCAGCCATTGCAACCACTGCGGCACCGGCCAGTGCAGCAATCCCATACGGTTCACTCGGTCGCAGTACGTGTGGAATCTCACGCAGAAGCACGTCGCGCAACAGCCCTCCCCCAACCGCCGACAGCACGCCCACGCCAAGGCACGCCAACGGGGAAAGGCCAACATCGAGGGCCTTGCGGGCACCGGCAACGGCAAATACCCCCAGCCCGAGCGCATCAATCACTTCGATCGGACGCTTCATTCGGGTTATTCGATTTCCCCGATACGCAGCAATTACTGCAGCAGCAAACGGAGCAATGAGATACCGCCAGTCTTTAATCGCTGCCGGTGGGGTTGCACCGATGACGACATCGCGTATCAAACCACCGCCGATTGACGAGATTGTTCCGATGACCACTACGCCAAAGAAGTCGAGCCGTTTCTGAACCCCTTCAAGCGCACCAGAAAGCGCGAATACAAAAACCCCGAGAAGATCGAGAATTGTAAGAAGCACTAGAAATCAACCCGTAGTGCGCGAGCGCCGCCTATCGAGTGATGAGCCATTCGACACCTTGCACTAGTCGCCACCCGAGGTACAGCATCACGGCAACCATAAGCAGCTTGAAATGCCACGGAGCCTTCGGTGCCTCACCTTCTTCTTGTCCGGGACCAGGTAGCCCAAGGGCCCGTGCCTCGGTACGCAAAGCCCCCTTGGTGGCGAGAACCACCCCGCACGTCGGGCAAGATCCGTCAGTATTGACCTCTTTTGGGGGTCGGTATTCGTTGCATGTATCGCACCAGGGCACGCAAAGAACGGTAGCGGGTTACAAGACCGATTCGGTAGACGCTCGGTTCGCAAGCGCATTGATCACGGCATCAACAGCTGGTTCAGTTCCTCGCCGAGACGTTCGCTGGACCGTAACCAGGTGACGTGACCCAAGCCCGCTAATACGACACTGATCAACTTTGTCGCTACCAAACAGCGCAAGTGTCGGAACTATCGCCACCCCTTCGCCGGCCGCTACAAGCGCAAGAACGGCGGGAAACTCAAGACAGGTATGAACAATTCGAGGCGTCACTTCATGTTCTCGGCAAAGGCGGTCAAGCGCCATGCGACACGCCGCACCGACAGGCGCAGCAATCCAATCATTACCCAAGGCTTGTTTGATCGTTCGAGTCTTTCGGCCGTAACCGTACGGCGCAACGATTCGGTACGGATCAACCTGGATCAACTCGGTATGCACCCCGCGACGAGAAACCGCCGCGATTTCGCCATCTTGTTCGTCAATCACTAAATCGATCGAACCGGTTCTGAGCGCTTGGTCGCTTTGATGACCAGACAGTTCAACCACCTCGGCAACTACTCCTGGTGCGTCTTGGCGAATTCTTGGAAGCGCATCGGCAACAAGCCATTGGATCGCACTCTGAAATGCTGCGATGCGCACGGTTCCGGTTGGAGACCCAGTGAACGTCGCAATCGTTCGGCGAGCCGCGACTAACTCTGCGTCGATTCGTTCGGCATGAATTGATAAATCAATGGCGAGTTTCGTTGGCGAAAGCCTTCGACGCGACCGATCGAAAAGCAGCACACCTACTTCTCGTTCGAGCGCAGTCATCTGTAACGATATGGCTTGCGGGGTGAGGTTGAGTATCCGGCCCGCTTCAACCACGCCGCCAGCCGCCACGACCACACGCAGCACCCTCAGCCGTCGCGGGTCTACATCCATGTAAACCATTCTTACATACACTGTTGAGAATCGTTGCTGTACTTACATCACCTGATACGAAATACTGATCTAATGAATCCGTTCCACCTGGCATTTCCGGTCGATGATCTTGACGCAGCCCGTCAGTTTTACGGCTCAATCCTCGGTTGCCCTGAAGGTCGCTCAAGTAGCGAATGGATTGATTTCAACCTGTTTGGCCACCAGATTGTGTGTCATCTCAGCTCAACCCGCCAAGCGTTGCACCACAACGAGGTTGACGCTCACGACGTTCCGGTACCGCACTTTGGGGTTGTACTTTCGCTCAGCGAGTTCGACACATTCGCTTCACGTTTGAAGGCCGAACAGGTGGCGTTCGTTATTGAGCCGTGCGTTCGCTTTCAAGGTCTTGTCGGCGAGCAGTCGACCATGTTCTTCCTCGACCCGTCTGGTAACGCGCTGGAATTCAAAGCGTTCGCCGACCCATCCCAGCTCTTCGCTACCTGAGAGAAAAACTTGAACTTGATGACATCACATCCTTCACAATTGTTGACCGTCGGCATGGCCCAGATCGCTGGGGTGTGGCTCGACCGCGAAGCCACAACCACCAAGATCATTTCGTATATCGATCAAGCCGCAGCTCAGCGGTGTGGGTTTGTTGTGTTCGGCGAGGCAATTCTCCCCGGGTACCCGTTCACCATCGAATGGACAGATGGCGCCCGGTTCAATTCCGACTTCCAAAAAGATGTACACGCTCACTATCTCGAACAAGCAGTCCAAATCGAGGCGGGGCACCTCGACACAATCTGTGCAGCTGCTGCACGTAACAACATTGCCGTGATGCTCGGCATCATCGAACGCCCCACAGATCGCGGGGGCTACAGCATCTACTGCTCACGGGTGCATATTGGGGCCGACGGTGTTATCGCATCGGTTCACCGAAAACTTATGCCCACATACGAAGAGCGGTTAACGTGGGCGCCAGGCGACGGGCACGGATTGCAGGTACACGCGGTCGGCCCATTTACGGTAGGCGGTTTGAACTGTTACGAAAACTGGATGCCGTTGACGCGTGCTGCCCTGTATGCGCAGGGCGAAGACCTACATGTTGCCATTTGGCCCGGCAACGTTCGCAACACGGTCGACATCACTCGCTTCATTGCACTCGAATCACGAAGCTATGTCACATCGGTATCTGCCCTCATGCGAAAGACCGACTTTCCCGCCAGCACCCCGCACCTCAACGAAATACTCGAACGATGCCCAGACGTTATGGCGACCGGCGGATCTTGCATTGCAGCCCCGAATGGAGCCTGGGTAGTCGAACCCGTCGCCGACAAAGAAGGGCTAATCGTGGCAACTATCGACCAACTCGAGGTTCGCCGCGAAAGACAAAACTTTGATCTCGCAGGACACTATTCCCGACCCGACGTCACCAGGCTCACCGTTGACCGACGACGACAGAGTTTTGCGACGTTCAACGAAGGGTAAATCGTCATGACCCTTATTGATCTGAGCCACCCGATTGAAGAGGCCATGGTCACGTATCCGGGAATACCCGGGCCCGACTTCACTGACCACCTCACGAGAGACCAGGCAGAAACGACATACGGTCCTGGCGTTACGTTTCATATCGGTCGTATCTCAATGGTTGCGAACACCGGAACCTATATCGACAGCCCATTTCATCGTTTCGCCGGAGCTACCGATCTGGCTGGCCTCAGCCTTGAACAGCTCGCAAACCTCGATGGGCTGGTGATCTCGGCGCCACCAGCTAACTGTCGTGGCGTAAACGTTGCCGATCTCACCCCGTTTGACGTTCGCGAAAAGGCGGTCCTCATCCATACCGGCTGGAGCCGGCATTGGAGGACGCCAGAATACGGAATCAATGCTCCGTTCATCACCCGTGAGGCAACAACCTGGCTCGTTCAAAACGGTGCGGCACTCGTCGGAATCGACTCGGTAAACATCGACGACATGACGGATCCGAGTCGCCCAGCACATACCGGTTTATTGCAAGCAGGCATACCGATTGTTGAACACCTTTGCCAGCTCGATCGATTGCCTTCGACCGGGTTCAAATTTCATGCTGTCCCGCCAGCGATTCGAGGGTTTGCAACGTTCCCGGTGCGGGCCTACGCCATTGTTGCGTAGTTTGTTATCGGATAATGGTTAACGCTCGAAACGTAGCGACTGCTGTTCGATTGAACCAATAGCCATTCTTGCCGATTTATCTTTGTACATAGCTTTATCGGCAGCATCGAGCGCTGCATGTGCATCATCGCCAAACACGGCGATACCGATGCTGGCCCGAACCGGAATCCGGTAGGTTCCCGAGACCATTGTTGCGCCATTGAAGGCTTCCTTCAAACGATCCAAAATCTGATCGGCAGTCGCCGAGCTCGTGACGACGACGGCGAACTCATCACCGCCAATTCGAGCCACCAAATCGTCACCTCGAACGGCGGAACGAAGAATTCGACCCACTTCGATGAGCAAGTCGTCACCGACCCCATGACCATACTGGTCGTTGATCGATTTGAACCCGTCAAGGTCAATGAAAATCACGTACCGAGAAGACGGTTGAGTTTGCGACACACTCATTTGGTCGAGCAGCGCTGCCTTGTTATGCAACCCGGTTAATGGATCAGTGGTAGCTGCTCGTTCAAGCGCTCGACGGTCACGGTCACCCTCAATGAGCACACCGCTATGCGCTGCCACGTCGATACCCGCCCGAATATCAAAGAGTGGTACGCGCATAAGTGGCGAAAACATGACTAGCTGACCCAATCGACGGCCGGAGATCGGTCCGTAGATTGGCGTCGACCAAAGCGAGCCTTCCTCCTTCATCCACGTCTCAAGTTCAAATTGAGCTCCTCTGTGTGAAGACGACTCGGGGGTTGCGGCCAGCACGTTGTTGAATACGTCGACCATCACAGCCTTTGGATCAGCCGGTAGCCCCAACCCAATCGATCGAATCAGCAACGTAAGACACACTTCGAGCGGACGGCCGTTGGCTGCTGCGATAACGCCATTGGCAACATCGCGAAGTTGATCAGGCGGCGACAGTTGAACGACCAAACCCCGAACGTCATCAGCATCAAGAGCATGCGAAGAGTGCACCGTGAGGGTCACCCACCCATGTTCGGCGTGAGCGAGGCGAAAATCCATGGTCGGCCGGTGGCCAAGGTCGCGACGAGCAATGCCGGGTTGGAGGTCGGGAAGCACCATAGCCGCTACCTCACCAACGTCGTCTGGGTGAACAAAATCGAGCGCTGATCGGCCCATTACCTGCGCGGGGGACATCGCAATCAGCGACATCACACCATCGCTTGCCCACTCAATGACAAGGTCGCTACCAATGATAAGAAATGCCTGTCTGTGCAGGTTATTGATGGCATTCATCACGCGGTCGGCCGAAAAAGTCACTTGCCTACTGTTAAGGGCTTCAGACATATCGGTCCTTACTTCGACGCCAACGTTTCAGTTTTTAGACTGAAGTGGGCTAAGCCTAACCCGACTCTTCGGGCCAAGGGAATCGTTTCGAACCGCCCGGCCGGCCGAGTTTTCGAAACCACTGCTGCCGAGCAAGATGACAGCCGCGAGTAGGGCAACCATCACCCCGGAAGTAAACGGAGCTAGACCACCCGTAAGTACGCTTACTATAGCAACAATTGCGCCTGCCCAACCGAAGTATCGGTGGTTACGTTTGCGAATTCCGAGCGCCACCAACACCATTCCGCCAACAAGGGCGAATCGCCCTGGGTGCATACGTCCCGACACGATTGTTCCGTCGGTACCCGGATAATATAGGCCTACAAGCACCTGACCAGGCGTGCACTCCGTCGACATGTAGCCGTCGAAGCCGGTGACATTGACGCAGCTTCCAGGTACGTAGTTGCTCCCGGTGTAAAAACTTTCGGAGCCCGATTGAACCGCCCACGGAAAGCCAAGTGACAGGCCGAGAAGTACTGCGGCGATGATGGGGAAAACGTTACTTGGGTTCCGTTTAGACATTCGGGTCGGCGGGGTTCGCATCAGCGTCGTCTACCTGAGGAACACGACCGGGCGCAGTCCACGCAGCCAAACCGGCGGACGCAGTCGCAATGGTTCCGAAAAATGCTTGATTTGAGTTGATCGATGGGAGCAGGAAAGCCACCCAGGCGAAACCCATTCCAGCAGCGCCGCCAACCGCAAACTGCCAGGCCCGTTCATCGGCCAATCGAAATACCTTGCGCGTCATCGGTGCGAAAATCAAAGCTGCAGACCCAAGCACGAAGACGGTCCAGAGTTTGAGATTTTGCGCACCAACCTTGCCGTTCTCTGGCCAGATGATCCAAATGAAGGTTCCGACGAGAGAGACAACAGAGAGCAACGCATACGGTTCACGTTTTGAGGAAATCTTTACTGCCTGCTTTACCTCACTGAACGCGGCCTGGGCGGTTTGAGCATGCTGGGCGGTGTTGAAGTACCCCGATGGTGGCCGTTGTTGTGGTTGGGTTGGAGGCGCCGCTGTGTAGTTCGACGGGGGCGGAGGGAGGGCACTAGTCGGGGAAGACGGTGGCGGAGGGGCAATGTAACCGGCCTGGGGCTGGGCCGCCGATTGATGTTGCACCGGTTGATCGCTCATTGGCCCGTTCATGGTTATCTGACGTAATTGGCTGCACGAATAGTTCCTGTTCGTCCGATTTTGTTTTCCTTCCGGTCACTTCACCGGAAACAGCCCGAGCGACTCGGTCGGCGGTTGATCAAGCACCTCGTTGTCGAGCGCAGCGATCTCCTCGTCAGAAAGTGGAGGTGCCTCAACATCGGGTGCATCCACGTCAATACCCTCTGACGGCAGAACCCGAAGCGCTTCGATAACCACGTCATCGTTTCCGACCAATGGAACAATTACCGAGCCGACGTATGTCCATTCCGGATTGTTTGCTACCAGCAAACCATCGGTCACGATTGATTCGTTTGGGTCACTCGAACCTCGAACCTTCACGGCCTGGACCGTCTCGTTGAACAGCGCAACAAGCACCCGTTGGTCACCAACCGCAACAATTGAACTAAACAGAGCGGGTCCTCCCGAGACCGGCACACAATCTTTCGCTAAGTTGACCTCACCTGAACCGGACGAAGTTACCGAGATGTTGACGCACTTTGCATCAGTCACCGCTTCACCTACGAGAAGTTTCCATTGTGTCCCGGCAACCTCGGTTTGAGAAACCATCCGGGTCGGTTTCTTCATGTCCGCAGAAACTCGTAACAATGAATCCACCGGCTGCGCCAGGTTTGACCACTCTTTTTCCGTCGCCGGTCGAAGACCTTCGGCAAACTTCAACAATTCAGCTTTGGTTTCGGCCGGGTCCTGGTTCGGTGTTTCAAAACGATTAACCGTTACCGTCCAACCCTTCTCGACCCAAGAAAGCCTTTCCGGGTTTTTGAATAACGATCCCGTTAGTCCGCGTACAACCACCTCCTCGTTTGCTGCAAAACCGAATCCGGTGAACCCGAGACGATCAAGTTTCTCGGCAACCTTGCTCGGTCGTTGAGCCGCCACCCAGTAGTCACGTCTATTCCAGATGGCCCAACGCTCAAGCGGTTCCAGCTCCGACAACGGCCCATTGAACACCAACTGCAGCCCGAATGGTGGAGCAGTGGCGCTTATCTCGCCGAAATCACCAATGCGAATAGTTCGAGCAACCGCCACCTGATCCTTCCATGCAGTATCAGGAGGAAACGTGACGTGTACGCCAAACTTGTCGTTTTCCGAGCGCCAATAGCTCATGGGTGGCATTACAGATTCCGGTTGATTCGAAGGTTGACTTCCGTTGGGGCCGACAGCGATCATGGCCTCAACTGACCGAGGCAAATCAGCGGCACTTTGTCTCAGGTCGTCCGTTATCGGAAAAGTACCCACAGATACAGATACGTGCCTCGAGGCATCACCCCAAAAAGATGCAAACCCGCCGAATGGACCGCTTGGCCCGGCAGTCCCCATGTCATCTTGGAGTATGTAGTCATCGATTCCATCACTCGGTATCAGCCGAAAAGAGGGCATCTCTAACAATTCAGGCGAAAGCACCGGCACCGCAAGGTTCTCATTACGTTTGGATACGACTTGTGCCACACCAATTGCACCGAACGCTAGGGCAATCGCCGTCACAGACCCCAGTATGCGCCTTGATGTAGTGCGCCGTCGTTCATTCATCTTGCCGTTGGAGACAATCGAATCCAATTGCCCCTCAGTATCAACTACCGAACCGGCTCGATGCTGGAGAGCTTCAACAACGGCGGAGGTGATGCGTTCGTCTTGAACATCTGTATGTGTACCCATGATGAGAAACCTTTCCTTCAGCGTTCGATACCGAGGCGAAGTGTTGCCAAGGCCCGAGAGAGCAGTGATTTGACAGTTCCTGGCCGACACCCGATGATGTCGGCAATTTCAGCTTCAGAGCACCCTTCGTAAAAGCGCAACACCACAGCTGTTCGTTGGCGTTGCGGAAGTGCGTCAATCTGATCAAGCATCACGTCGTGCGGCGACGTCAGACTGCGATCTCCGTCAACCTCCAACAGGTAAGCACGCCGACGAGAAACCTTGAAGCGTCGATGTTGACCGCGAATCAGATTGACCACGGTACTGCGAAGGTAAGCAGCCGGATATTCAACCGACCCCCGGTGCACATACCAACGAGTGAATGCTTCCTGGGCTAATTCCTCGCCCACAGTGGCGTTACCCACAAGAACCGTCGCAAAACGAACCAACGACTTCCACTGCTGGTTGAAAACGACCTCGACTGACAGGTCGCTCTCAACCACGGCCTGCCCAGACACCGTCTCTCTCTCAACAGCACCCGGCAAATTGAGGGGTATCGGTTCAGGGTTACCCATCATGAACATGTTCATAGCTCTATGACGCGGACCGACCCACATCGGTTCCGAGAAATTCTGGAAAGGTTGATGACGAGCTACACCGGAAAGACCGCATGACGTTTGTTCACCCGAGGACGCACCTTGCCTTCGGCCCGTTCGAACCGGGCGACCAGCTCAGCCCGTAGCGCCTCGGGCTCGATGATGGAATCAACAATCATCTCCGAAGCGAGTCGCAACAGATCCACGTCTTCTTCGTATTCGGCCCGCCTCGCCGCTACGAACGCCGCTCGGTCTTCATCGTCGTCTATCTCGGCGATCTTGTTCGCATAAACGGCATTCACGGCGGGCTCAGGGCCCATGACGGCAATTTTGGCCATCGGAAGCGCAAGGGTTGCCTCTGGCCCGAATGCCGGCCCGCACATCGCGTACAACCCAGCCCCATACGACTTGCGAACCACCACACAAATCTTCGGAACCGTTGCCTCTGACACCGCAGTAATCATCTTGGCCCCGTGGCGAATAATCCCCTGCTTCTCTACCGCTGTGCCAACCATGAAACCCGGAACATCAGACAAGAACAACAGCGGAATACCGTACGCATCACAACACCAAATGAACCGTGCGGCCTTATCGGCCGAATCGACAAAGAGCACGCCACCCTTTTGCATCGGGTTGTTCGCAACGACACCAATCACCTTGCCAGCGAGGCGACCAAACCCGACGATCAGTTCTTTCGCAAAGCCTTTCTTGACTTCGAGGAACGTACCAGCGTCGAACAACGCATCGACGACCTTGTGCATGTCGTATGCCTGCCTATCAGATTCCGGAACGATCGCCCTCGTGAACAACTTTGCTGGTTCAACCGGTTCGGCAACTGGCACCGGTGTTTCCCAAGTTTGGGGCATGTACGAGAAGTACCGTTTCGCGGTTTCGATTGCCTCGGCATCGGTTTTCACCAGGAAGTCGCCGCACCCCGAAACCGTGGTGTGCATTTTGGCCCCACCCATCTCTTCAAGCGTGGTGACCTCGCCGGTCACCATCTCGACCATTCGAGGCGACCCGAGATACATCGAAGCGTTCCCGTCAACCATAATCACCACGTCGCAGAAGGCAGGTATGTACGCACCGCCCGCTGCGGATGGGCCGAACAGGCAACAGATCTGCGGGACCATTCCGCTGAGTTGCACCTCGTTGTAAAAAATGCGGCCAGCCCCTCTGCGTCCGGGGAACAGCTCGACCTGATCAGTGATTCGAGCACCGGCCGAGTCAACCAACCAAAAAATAGGTAGCTGGTTGGCCAACGCCATTTCAGTTACTCGAATGATCTTCTCGACGGTCCGCGCCCCCCATGACCCGGCCTTGACCGTTGGATCGTTGGCCATAATCATCACCGGTCGCCCATCGACGAGCGCCGTACCGGTTACGACTCCATCAGCCGGAAGGTCATTTGTAGGTGCACTTGCATTCGCAAGTAGCCCGTCTTCAACAAACGATCCTTCATCAATCAAAAGCCGAATACGTTCACGAACAAACAGCTTCCCCTGCTTTTCAAGTTTCGCTGCTTCTTTGTGAAGGTTTCCTTGCTGAGCGCGTTCCGTTACAGCGGCGAAGTCAGACGTCATACCCCTAGTGTTGCCGACGGATAGACCCGGCTCACAATCTCAATGCTGATCCGGCACCGCAGTGACCGTGCCCAAGAAACGGTTCATACCGTCAGGTGACATCATTTGTCTGATGTCTGGCTTGTTGGAAAAAGAGAAAGCCGTCTGCTTGCCTCTACAGTTCGACAGTTATCAGTTGATTTGTCGGTCTCGGCCCGCCCAGAACGGTGCTCGAAGATCTTTCTTCAACACCTTTCCGGTGGGGTTACGAGGAAGCGCATCGATGAAGTCGACCGAGGTTGGGCACTTGTAACCTGCCAACAACGCCTTCGAATGGGCAATGATTTCGGCCGGAGTCACCTCCATACCTGGCTTCAGCACAATGACTGCCTTCGCCGTTTCGCCCCACTTCTCAGACGGCACGCCAATCACCGCAACTTCAGCGACTGCCGGGTGCGACGCAATCGCATTCTCAACCTCAGCCGGGTACACGTTCTCTCCGCCTGACACAATCATGTCTTTCACCCGGTCGGTAAGAAACAAAAACCCTTCTTCATCGAGGTACCCCGCATCGCCGGTTTTCAGCCACCCATCGGCCGTCAAACACTTCTCGGTCTCTTCAGCTTTGTTCCAATACCCGACCATATTTTGCGACGACCGAGTCCACAATTCGCCGACTACCGACGGTGCCATATCGGCCCCGGTATCGACATCAACAATTTTCATTTCAACCCACGGATACGGTTTACCTGCCGATCGAAGCAGATGCGCACGTGGCCCGGTCGGGTCATGATCTTCGGGCGACAGTTCGGTAATCGCGCCGGTTGTTTCAGTCATGCCATATACCTGAATATGCGGACACTTCAAGGTTGCCATTGACCCAATCAGCACGTCATTAGTGATTGGGGACGCGCCGTAAACCACCGACCGCATCGACGAAAAATCGCGTGCGGGCTGACCAGGCTGCGACTGGACGAGTGCCATAAATCCCAACAACGCCGGAACATAAAACGCGTTCGTGGTCTTTTCGTTGTGCATGAGGTCAAGCAATGCTCCCGGCGCTGGGTCACGAACCAGATGGGTTTCGGCCCCGGTGAACATTCCGGCCAACGCCCAACCCGAGCCGCCGATATGAAACAGCGGCATAGTCGCCACATTTTTCGATGTTTCGTTCATACCCCATGGGCCAAGCACGTTGGTGAGCAACTGAAACAACGACGAATTGGCCGTCATCACACCTTTCGGAAGACCGGTTGTGCCCGACGTATACAACTGGAACGCTATGTCGCTCATCAGTGCCGGAACCTTGGGGTCGAGCGGGTCTTGGGCACCCTTCCAATCGGCATACGAAGGCCAACGTGGATGGTCGCCGAGGGCAACAATTGTTTTTACCGTCGTGAATTGATCTTCGATTGCCTCGACCGCCTCGAAGAAGTCGGCACCGACAAACAAGATCTGCGCTTCGGCGTCGTTAGCCGTGTACAGAATTTCGGGTGGGGCGAGCCGCCAGTTAATAGCGACATCGACCACATTCGCCTTCGATGAACCAAACAGCACTTCGAAGTACTCAATAGAATTCTTTTCAAGGAAACCAATTCGGCTTTGCGGGGCGATTCCGCCAGCCACGAGGGCAGCACCTACACGACTCGATTCAACATCAAGCTGGTTCCACGTGACCGTTTCGTCGAGAAACTTGACCGCGACCTGGCCATCTTTCGCCGCAGCCCAATGCCGAACAATGTCAGCGGCGCACGAAATATTTGACGTCGATTCAACAACTGACATAACAGAAAGCCTCCATAGCAACGAATGATGTACTCAAACTAACGGAAATGGTTGAGGTATGTGACCTGTGTCGCTTTATCTAACCACCTTGAGTTTGAGCATCTCGCTGCCGATGACACCGAACCAGCGCGCTACCGCACCTCGATCGTGGAAGGATCACCAGATGACAATGACCCCCAGAGACGGCTGTATTCACGTCGTCGTCGAGATTCCCCGTGGAAGTCGTAACAAATACGAGATTGACCACGAGACCGGCCGGGTCTTTCTAGACCGTCGTTTGTTTTCGGCAACGGTGTATCCCGCCGATTACGGATTCATCCCTGACACCCTTGGCGGCGACGGCGACCCCCTCGATGCCCTTGTCTTGCTTGAAGACGCGACTTACCCCGGCGTATGGGTTGAAGCCAGGCCGGTTGGTGTGTTGTGGATGCAAGACGAGCAGGGCCCTGACGCAAAAGTGCTGTGCGTACCACCGGGTGAACCGCGATGGAGGGGCGTTGAAGACATCGAAGACCTTCCGAAGGAACTCATCGATGAGATCGTGCACTTTTTCGACGTGTACAAGATGCTTGAACCCGGGAAACAGTCAACCACGCTCGGCTACGAAGGCGCAGCTGCTGCGTGGCGTGAAATCGAAGCCTCAAAGAAGCGGTACATCCCGCACTAAGGCCTGAATCCCGGAGGTTCCGGTCAGCCCGACACTCCACCCGGCGCAAACAACAACAGCATCGGGCGGCGACCGTTCAACTAGCGCCTGGGAGGCCGCACTGCTTGATCGCCAGGTTGGTGGTTCGTTCGCCGCGTATACACACGGCTGTGAGTTCATCGAGGCGGGCTTGATTCCAGGTATTCCAAAAGTCGGCGTGGGGGGCGATACCCATTGGTGACTGGCCGGCCCAGTCCATCACGAGGCGCAAACGTGCGAACCTTGGCGATTCGTCTGTGCACCTACCTGCACACTGGGCGAAGGTGAACCGCACAATTGGTAACGCACCTCCGCCACACGCTGATGGCGCTTCGGGCAACCATTCGCCTCGGTCTGGTCCGTCAGAGATGACCCCACAACGGAACGCAACCGTGTCGATTCCAACGGGTGTCGACGCTGACGGGTTGCCAGAGATCAGCTTGGTCCCGACTGGAGGCGCCGTGACAGTCTGCTGATCAACGGAACCACGGTCATAATAAGCGCGCAGTGTTCTACCCGCAGGACTGGGGGCCCAATAGGCCCCGGTGTCAAGCGGATCTGAACAGGTAGTAGGTGCACCAGCCATCGATTCTTGAGTAGATCGAGCGCTCGTTGTCATGTTGCCGAAAAACGAGTGCCGATGTGACGCACCAGGTTTACCTGGGTGCACAATCGGGTCGTCGGGTAGCTCGTGGCTGAGACGACACGTCACCACAAACGCCACACTCGGGTAACGAATGCCGGAGTATTCGACGGGTACCGAAGAGTGAGAACAACCCGACAAAAACGCCCCCATGAGGGCGATCATCAGCACCAAACGGCGAGAAATCATCCGCCGCGCTTACGGACCCGCAACTTGATGGGTGTTGCCCCAAAACCGAAATGCTCTCTCAAACGCTTTTCTAAAAAACGTAAGAACTGTTGCGAAAGCACCCGGTTCGAGAACAGCGTGAACGTAGGAGGATCGGTGGCACCTTGGGTCGCGTACAGCACTTTTCCGTTGTAGCCAGGAAAGCCGAGTTGTACCTCGTGAATGAACGTGTTCAACGCTTTTGTAGGAACCCGCATGTGATATTTCGTAATCGCCTCAGCCAGCATCGGCATCAACTTCTGTACACCTGAACCACTCAGCGCACTTACCGTGAGTACCGGCGCATAGCCAACGAAACCCAATCGGTCAACAATCTGGGCCTTGATTTCGGCCCGTCGCTCTGCATTCGTCACCAAATCCCATTTGTTCAAACAAATCACAATCGGACAACCAGCCGCGTCGATCCGTTCGGCCAATCGCTGATCTTGGTGAGTGATTCCCTCGGTGGCATCGATCACAAACAAGGCAGCATCGGCACGGTCAATTGACTGAAGCGCGCGTACCATCGAGAAGTATTCGGTCGCCTCGTCGATTCTGGCCTTACGTCGCATTCCGGCCGTATCAATAAACTTGATATGCCCTTCTGCGGTTTCAACAATCGTGTCAATCGAATCACGAGTGGTGCCGGACATGTCGTGTACGACCGAGCGTTCATCGCCAATAAGTCGATTGAACAGGGTTGACTTTCCAACGTTCGGGCGGCCCGCAATAACAACAGCTGGAACATTGCCACCACCCACCCCGCGCATCGTCGATTCGGGCGAGTCAAACTTTGATGCCTCAAGCGCATCGCCGTAATCGAACCGTGGCGTGGGTGCACCGGCAGGATTCTCAGCGACAGGAAGCTTCGCCACGATCAGATCAAGAAAGTCACCGCTGCCCCGTCCGTGCAATGCGCTAATTGGGTACGGGTCACCGAGACCAAGACGAGAGAACATCCAGATATCGGAATCTCGGGTTTCACCATCGACTTTGTTAACGGCCAAGAACACAAATTCTTTATCGGTGCGCTTACGACGTATCAACGTTGCAATTTGTTCGTCTTCCTCGGTAACCCCGATCGTAACGTCAACCACAACGATGACGACGTCGGCATCTTCAAGCGCCCGTTCTGACTGCTGAGACACCTTGTCGTCGAGCGTTGAACCGCTGACCATCCAACCCCCGGTATCGGTCAGCATGAAATCAATGCCGGTCCATTCGGCAGGAAGGTCTTTTCGGTCACGAGTAACGCCAGACTTTTCTTCGACGATGGCCTCGCGTCGCCCAATGATTCGATTCATCAACGTTGACTTACCCACGTTGGGCCGACCCACGATCGCGACCGTTGGAAGCCCCTGCGGGTTAGTCATAGTTACTTTTGATCGACGCGATTGACGCTCTCGTCGTTTGGCTTGTTCACTCATTCTTGGCCTCCTGGCACACTTGATCGAGGCACAAGCGCCGCCCTGAGCGCCAAACCATCAGTCTTAACAATCTCCACCGGGCGGGGAAGATCTTCGACGCGAACCCCGTCGAGGAATACCCCGCGAGACAAACACACATCGGGCAACAAATAGCGATGCCCCTTAGGCTGAGAACTAAGCACACGTACGAGATCGGCACCCACCATGAGGCCAGCGACCCCAGTGTTACCACCGAAGAATTCGTTAACCACTTCGATGATTCTCACATCTTCATCATCGAACTTACGACCAACTTCTTGAAGCACCGACGGAAGCAACTCGGCCAACACCACAGCCCCGTATGAACCGGTCAAGATGCCAACCGGCGCGTTTCGTCGAGGAAGTAGCGCAATCGAACCTGCAGCGACAGGTGCCCGCTCGGCTCGGTAACCGTCGGCTGGCGCACCACCACGAATTGCACCGTTGAGTGGGGTTCCAGGCGTTGCCTCAGAAGTACCACCATCGGTGCGCCCTTCTACCCACGCAAAGAAACCATCGGCGACCCCGGTTGCCGCTTCAACCTCACCGGCCAACTCAAGTTCAAGGGTACGAACCATGCCAACCCCATTTTCGTGTTGGCAAAACCCCTCGTAGCTGTCGGCCTCAGGAAACGCCATATTGGCCATCAGGTAGTACTCGTCGGCAGCAAAAATGACCCGGCGACCGAGTACCGAGAGAAACGTTTCTTGCCAACGATGAACGGTTTCAACAACAGCCACAGCTTCTTCGTAGGTATGCAGACGAAGCCCAACCTCTTTGTTGTACTTCGAGATACCAAGCGGCACAGCATGAATCGAAGAGATATCGGGAAACCGGTCGAGAATACCGGCCAGGGTTTCGTCGAGCACATCACCATCGTTCAGCCCCGGACACACCACAAGTTGCCCATGCACTTCAATGTCGGCATCAAGCATGGCCCTCAGCCAACGCAAACTTGCCGCACCGCGACGATTGCGTAGCAAATCACTTCGCCGGTCGGGGTGCGTTGCATGAATCGACACATTTAATGGCGACAAACCTTCAGTAATCACTCGTTCTAAATCAGACTCGGTGAAGCGAGTGAGGGTGGTGAAGTTTCCGTATAAAAAGCTGAGCCGGAAGTCGTCATCCTTTTGGTACAGCGAAGGTCGCATTCCCGGAGGCAGTTGGTAGATAAAACAGAAGCTGCAATGGTTATCGCACGTACGCATTTGATCGAAAAGCGCCGAAGAAATCTCGGCCCCAAATGCCTCGCCGACTTCTTTTTCGACCATCAAATCAAACTGAAGCCCACCTCGACGAATAACCAAATCGGGGTCGGCATCGTCAACCGCAAGGCGCCACTGAATGATGTCGCGCACCGCCTGACCGTTAACGAGCGTGATTTCATCGCCGGCTTGCACACCGCATCGTTCGGCCGCAGAGCCAGGCGTCACAGCGACGACAGTAGGAGAAGCCATCTCCATAGGATACTGCCCACTTTGCCTCGACAAGCCGTGCCTTACGTCGCTCGCGCTCACGCTTTGCCCAACTGGCGCATAACCTTGCCAACAATGGCTGTTGATGAGGTTCTCCTGGTGTCACCCCGAGGCTTTTGCGCTGGGGTCGAAATGGCTATCAAAGCCCTTGCATGGATGGTGAAAGCCTTCCCGGCACCGGTTTACTGCTATCACGAGATCGTTCATAACCGGGTCGTTGTTGACCGATTCATCGATGCTGGCGTCATTTTTGTCGATGACCTTTCCGAAGTACCTCTTGGCGCACCGCTGATGTTGAGTGCCCACGGGTCGGCCCCCGACGTGGTGGCCCAGGCCAAAGCAATTGGCGGTTTCATTGTTGACGCCGTATGTCCGCTCGTTACCAAGGTGCATCACGAAGCCAAGGTTCGATCGGGCAAGGGGTTCAATATTGTGTACATCGGCCACGAGGGACACGACGAAGCAGTTGGCACGATGGCGGTCGCACCCGGCGCGATGCACCTTGTTGAGTCAGCCGAACAGGTGAATGCTTTGAATCTGACCGGACCGGTTGCATTGCTCGCCCAAACCACCCTCAGCCATTTCGACTGGGCCGATATTCAAGACGCGGCCCAAGCCAAGTTTCCCGACATGTGGGTTCCCGGACATTCCGACCTCTGTTACGCCACCACGAACCGCCAGTCGGCACTCAAAACCGTGAGCCCCACGGCCGATGTCGTTATCGTGGTTGGGTCGGCCAATTCATCGAATACTGTTGCATTGGCCAAGGTAGCCAGCACCACCGGGTGCCCGAGGGTGCTTCGAATAAACACCGTTGAAGAGGTTCCGGATGACCTTTTCGGAACCGTTGTGGTGACCAGCGGAGCATCGGCGCCCGAAGAACTGGTCGAGGCAATCGTTGCGCGAATCACCACACCCGACAAGGTTCGTCATGTTCGGACCCAAGAAGAAGACGAGTACTTCCCGCTCCCCCGTGGCCTCAGAGACTTTGTTGGTTCGGTTGCGGCCGTCTGGGCGTACAGCCTCGGTGCAGTCATCCCCCTACAGGGCCCGGCAGCGAACGACCGTGAAGTCTTCGCCAGCGACGTGTTGAAACACATCGTCTGACAACCAGCAAGCTCGATATATTTAACAGATGATTAACAGCATCAACTTTGGATCGTGCCCAGCGGAATCGCTGACTGATGATTTGTCACTCGGCGATCGACAGCGCCTGTTTCGGACACATTCGAACAGCCATTTCGACTGACAAACGCAACGCTTCGTCAGGCGTTTCGTTCAGCACAACGAGCTCGTCGTCATCATCAACTTCAAACACGTTTGGTGCAGCAGTCACACACATCCCGTTGCTTTCGCATTTCAATCGATCAACCACAACTCGCATGTACCCATCATGGCTGGCGAATGCGCCCCTTACCAATTATTGATGCCACAGCGGCTAGCCACAGGGCGAATAGAGCGATGCGCCAGAGCCACACCGTGAACTTCAGTCGCTGCAGCGGCGCAGAAGCTGCCGATTCGGCTTTCTTGGCCGCACTCGGTAGGCGGGTCAGCGCCGTTCGGCCCCTGTCGACCGAAGCCTTCGTGGTGGCCAAATCTTTTCGAACCTGATCAAGCGATGACCATGTGGCATCGAGCGACTTCGCAGTTGAACGTAGGTTCGCAGCGATACCGTCAAGTTCTTTCGGAAGTGGTTTCAAACTTTTCGAAAGCGCCTCGAGCTCCTTCGCGGTTCCCCGATTACCGGTGAGTTTTTCAATGGCACCCACGACCGGAGCAAGTTTTTCCGTGGTCTTCGCCGTTGCAGTAAGTGCCTGACCGACACTTCCATCTGCTGCGTCGGCCACCCCATTCGCAGCAGATGACGCGTCAGAGGAAACCGACTGGGCATTCACCGTCAGGTCATCAACAGAATCAATGAGGCTTCCAATACCGGCTGAAAGTTCGTCGATCGACCCGGCCGCCTCAGCTGACACCTGGCTCACCTCAACTGCAGCTTCCAGACCCTCTGTAATGGCAGCGAACGTTCGCTCAATGAGTACCGCACCCAAAATCGCAGCGACCGTAACGGCAATAAGAGAAATTTGACGATACGAACGATTCATCATTAGCCACGATCCTAATAATGAGCAAGCAAGTTGGCTCGCTGCGAGTGAGTTGGTAACTGATGCGCTTGAGTTGGTAACTGAAGGCATGCCCACGTAGATTCTTTAATGTGAACGCTGGAAATCCTTTCCCGAACCTATCCGACCTCGAGTTTTGGCGCGACCCACTCGACGCCAGAGAACAGGCCTTCCAGCAACTTAGAGACGAACCTCTCTTGCAGTTTTTTGCCGAACCGGAAGTGTTGGCCGACGGAATGGAAGTCGGGCCCGGCTATTACGCCGTCACTCGTCACGCAGACATTCTCGAAATTAGCCGCCAATCAGACCTGTACTGCTCGGGAAAAGGTGCAACGTCAATCACTGACATGCCCGAGTTCATGCTCGACTACTTCGGTTCGATGATCAATATGGACGACCCCCGCCACGCCCGCCTTCGCAAGATTGTGAGCCACGCCTTCACCCCGAAAATGTTGAAGAAGGTTGAAGACGATGTAGCCAAAGCAGCTAAAGAAATCGTTGATGACCTACTAGCTGGCAACGGAACCGGTGACTTTGTGCTCGACGTTGCGGCCAAGCTTCCTTTAAAGGTCATTTGCGACATGATGGGTATCCCTAAGGATAGTTACGACACCATTTTCACCCGGTCGAATATTATTCTTGGGCTGGCCGATGAGGAGTACATGCCAGAAGTCGATGCCAACGTGATCATCATGAAACTGCTACAGGCTGGCAGCGATCTACACACATTAGTAAGCGAACTTGGTGCCGAACGTCGTGCCAACCCAACCGATGACCTCACCAGCGCGCTCGTGAACGCTGTTGTCGACGGTGATTCAATCACCGATCAAGAACTTGGTTCGTTTTTCATTTTGCTGGTTGTTGCCGGAAATGAAACGACTCGCAACGCAATTGCTCACGGGCTCAACCTGCTCACCCAGAATCCAGACCAAAAGGCCTTATGGCTGCAAGACGTCGAACAACATGCCAACAATGCAGTCGAAGAAATAGTTCGGTACTCGTCGCCGGTAATTTGGATGCGCCGAACGACCACGCAAGATGTGGTGCTGAACGGTCAACACATTCCGGCCGACTCGAAGATGATTCTTTACTACTGGTCGGCGTGTCGTGACGCCAAGGTGTTTGCGAACCCGTATACCTTTGATATCACTCGCAGCCCCAACCCGCATGTTGGTTTCGGTGGTCCCGGGCCCCACTTCTGTCTCGGTGCCCATTTGGCCCGCCGTGAAATTGGGGTGATGTTCAAAGAACTTCTCACCCGGGTACCAAACATCGTGGCCACGGGACCCGCCGACCGTTTGCTGTCATCGTTCATCAACGGAATCAAACACCTTCCGTACACCGTATAGCTAGGCGCGCTTACGGTTTAATCGGTACGGCTAATTCGGTGTCGGTGTGCTTCCGGCGGGAAGTACATCGCTCCAGTATCGAACCATGACCGTTTGGCTGGCTACCGCAAGCAAGGTGCCATCTTCAGCCCAAAGGTGCACAACACCATGGGCAAAACCGTCGTGAACTGCGTGCACACGAATATCGAGCAGCACCCATTCTGTCTCCACGAATTTGACGACGCGTAGCGTGTTATCTATCGAGTTACCACTTGCCCGCTGACCCAAGGCCTGTCCAACACCGAACGGTACCCAGTCGCCAAGTATCGCGAGTGCCGAAGCCGACATGTTACGTACACCTGGCATTCGGGCCCAGAGAGCGCACCGACCATCTGATGATGGGGTGCCGTCAAGGTCTTCCCAGTGGCGGCCCTTTGCGACACGCATTTCAAGGTGCTCGTTAATAGATTTCTCAATCGATTGACGAAACGTGCGTTCGGGCGAGTCATTCGGACGCCGAACCAACGGACGTTCCATGAAACGACCTTCACCCGGCACATCGGCTCGAGAACCGAACGCCCCAAACACCGTAAAGACTTCGGTGTCGCCCAAACGCCCAATGACCCGAGCTTGGCTGGTGTTTTTGCCATGGACGGGCACCACAACTTCGAGATCAAGTTCCGAACCGACTGGCGCAAACGTTAGATATTGGGCGGTCGCCCACACCACCGGACGCTCGGTGACTGACTGCAACGCCTCGATCCCTGCCCCCAGCGCCGCCCCGCCAAACAACACACCCGACAGATTGCAGAGACGCGGCCGAACAACAAGTCGCCAACGCAACGCTTCATCTGTCGCTTGAAGATCGAGAAACGAGCGCGCGTCAGCGTCGACGGGTTCACTATTCATAAATGTTCAGGCAACGAGAACTGTCCGAAGGCCGGTGGTCGGGTGGCTTCTTTGCGCTCTGTCAGCGCTTCTTCAACATGCCAAGAAGTTTCTGACCAAAGCCGCTCTTAGCCATCTTCTGGATATCGTTTATCGGGCTACCGTCACCGTCGCGGTCGAGCATCCCAGAAACTTTTCCGATTGCACCGCCCGCACCGCCGCCACCCACCGATGCGGCTCCGCTTGCTGCAACGCCCGAGCCAGACAGGTTTGCTGCACCGGACAGGCCCTGAGAACCGCCGCCCAATGCGTCACCAAGCAACGCTCCTAGGCCACCACCGGCACCGCCACCTCCTAACAAACCGCCGAGTAGGCCGCCAAGACCACCAGCACCGCCTGCGCCACCTCCGCCGCCAAACAGGCCTCCGAGTGCACCAGCTAAACCACCAGATCCTTGGGAACGGGCGCCCGACTTGCTCATTGCCCCAAGCACGATTGGTCCAAGGATTCCAAGAAGTTTGACGATCTTTGACATGTCCATGCCGGTTTGGCCTGCGAGGGAATTCACCGTTGATTCGCGATCGTCGCCGAATACCTTCGAAACAAATCGGCCTTGTGACCCGTCGTGGTCTCCACGATCAAGGTAACCATTCACGTCGTCGAGCACCGAGCCGTCGTGTTTGCCGAGTGCAGCATCGAGAGCATTGGCACCGTCAGTCGTTGACGCATTTGATTGCAAGCGACCAATCAGTTGGGGAAGCGCTGCGGAAAGGGCATTCTGCGTTCCGCCTTCATCAGAGCCGAGCATCGAGGCAATTTTGCCAATCGCAGAACCTCCGAGCGCACCGCTCAACAGTTCATCTAATCCACTCATGACGACCCCCTGTGCCATCGGGCGACCCCGGATGAAGCACCACACAGACTAGCGACCAGATCACCCCTTGATCGCAAAGTGACGGCCGTCGCTCAATAAAACTCGCAATTATGCCCAGTGAGTGCGACTATTGGGGTATGAACCCGAGCACCGACACCACAGAATCGCCTACTCGAGCCACCTTTACTTCTATGGACGTTTCAACCAAAGAAGAATGGCTGCGTATCGGCGCAGAGACCTCCGCTAATCAACCTCGGGTAGCCGATCGAGTGCTTGATCTGCTGCGGTCACTCGCTGTCATTGAAGACGGGTTCGTCACCGATCAACTCACACACTGTTTACAGACAGCGACCCTCGCCGAACGTAACGGTGCCGACGAAGAAACGATTGTTGCATCGCTGTGTCATGACATCGGAAAAGCAATTAGTGTTCCGAATCATCCTGCAATCGCAGCATCCATCCTTAAGCCATACGTGAGCCCGCAAGTGCACTTCATGATTGAAGCCCATCAAGACTTTCAAGGCCGCCATTACTATGCGCACTTTGGGCTTGACCCCGACGCCCGCGAAAAGTACCGCGATAATCCGGCGTTTGACCTCGCACAGAAATTCGCTGACGAGTGGGACCAAAAAGCGTTCGACCCACAGTACGACACACTGCCACTCGAACATTTCGAGCCTATGGTCCGCCGAATTTTCGCTAAACCAAAGGCCATGCTCTAGGGACTGCGTTAGACGACTGCGTTAGACGACTGAGTTAGACGACTGCACTACATGCCCGGCTCATCGCTGGAACTCTCGCTGGGCTTCGTCGTACAGCCCCTGAATGCGGTCGCGCAGGGTCGACGTGAGTTGAGGGGCAACTTTCCTGACACTCTTACCCACGGGTGGAAGTTCAATAGGCGCGCCAACCTTGACCAAGACCCTACGTCGTCGCGGAAGTTTTGCACCGAGGGGCAACACCCGGTCGGAACCCCCGATACCCACCGGAATGATTGGGACGCCAGCCTTGAGCGCAATGTAAGCCACGCCGTCGAAGAGGTCTTCAACAATCGGGCCTGACTTGCGCTTACCTTCCGGAAACAGCACGAGGGGCTCACCCGATTTCAAAGCTTCAACGCATCGATTCATCGAATCGCGATCTGTTGTGCCTCGCGAAACAGGGATTCCACCCAACGTATTTGCCATGGGCACAAACCACTTTGCTTCCCACACACTGTCTTTGCCGACGTAACGCATTCGGCGTTTTGTGACCAAGCCAACGATCATAAAATCGATCACCGACCGGTGAACCGGGGCCAAAATGAAGGGGCCGGTGGAAGGGACATTCTCTAAGCCAACATAGGTTGTTGGAACGTATGTACGCAGTAGGGTTCGGACAAACACTTGCACAGCGCGGTACACGAATCGTTCTCGACGGTTAAGTACCGGGGTCGGGAACTGGGGTGCGATCACAGCAGTTGCCGCTTCGGCAGCGAAAACCAGCTTTTCAATTTGGTCGAGTACCTCGTTAACACTTAAACCCGTGGTGTCAACGATGCTCGCACCGTCAGCTACTTGTAACGGGTCAGCCGTTCTGGTCGAATCGACATGGTCGCGGCGCTCAATGTCGGCAGCAACTGCCTGCACCTCACCACCGAGTTGCTCGGTTCGACGGCGTGCCCGCTCGGCCACGGTAGCGGTGAGGTACACCTTAACCAGCGCATCAGGAAACACGACGGTGGCGATATCGCGACCCTCAAGTACACCTCCGCCGTGTTCAACTGCCCACTTGCGTTGCTGGGCAACAAGCGCAGCGCGCACCGGTGCCGCTGACGCCACGGCACCAACAGCGACGTCAACCCCGGGTGTTCTAATTTCGCTTGTGACGTCGACACCGTCGACTGTTACCCGCTGCGCACCAAGTAAGTCGGTTCCTAATGAGATATCCACCGACTCGACGACCGCGGCCATAGCCCCGACGTCAACAAGATCAACGCCACGTTGCAAACAAATCAAAGCCACACTTCGATACATCGCCCCGGTATCTAAATGTTCGAGGTGCAAACGCTGAGAAAGTGCTTTCGCAATAGTGCTTTTCCCGGAACCTGCCGGCCCATCGATCGCAATGACTCGTAGTGATCGGCCCATCAGAGAAAACGCAACTTTTCGATCGCTGCGAAGTAATCAGGAAACGTTTTTTCGACACAGCCAGGGTCGAGGATTGAGATGCCCTCAGTCCGCAATCCGATCAACGCAAAACTCATTGCCATTCGGTGATCGTGATACGTCTCTATCTGCGCGCTTCGTATCGGGCCGGGCAAGATCGTAAAACCATCAGCGTCTTCGGTTGCTTCGATCCCACAACGACGAAGCTCGCTGACAACTGCGGCGATTCGGTCGGTTTCCTTTCGGCGAATAAAGTCGATGCCGGTGACAGTCGTTGGTCCATCAGCAAACACCGCCACCGCAGCCAGTGTTTGAGCGGTGTCAGAACAATCAGCCATATCAACGCTGACACCACGCAACCGACCAGTGCCTGGGCCGACTGCGGGTGCGGGTGCGGGTGCGGTCAGCACAATTCGGTCATCCGAAATCTGAACATCGCAGCCCATTTGCCCCAATATCGACGCAAATCGAACGTCACCCTGGTAGCTCTTCGAACCGAGACCATAAATCACAATGCGACCCCCACAGATCGCTGCCGCACCGAGAAAATAGCTAGCCGCGCTGGCGTCTGGTTCAATTTCGAACTGTCCGGGCGACGTATAGCCCGTATCGTCGACCAAAAACCGACCCGGTTGAGGCTCGGTCACTACAGCACCGAACGCCCTCATCACCGCAAGTGTCATGTCTACATATGGTCTCGAAACCAGTTCGCCGGTTACCAAAATTTCGGCACCACCTGCCCAACAGGGCGCGACCAACAACAACCCTGAGAGGAACTGGCTCGACCGATTTCCGGGAACGTGTACCACTCGCTTGACCGCCCCAACGGCCTTCGCATCGCTTCTCGATACCCGAACCGTGATGGGCAGAAAATCACCTTCCCCAGCAGATACGTCAAGGCCGATTCCTTGCAGCGCTTGCACAAGATCTTTCATTGGCCGCACCCGCATAGGGGCCTCAGCATCTAACACGTACTCGCCAACTCCGAGGGTGCAAAGCGGGGCTACGAAACGCGACGTTGTCCCGGAAAGTCGGGCATTAAGTGAAGCCGGGCCTGGTTGAATTTGGCCCGAACACCCCTCGACACTCAGGGTTGTCGCAACGCCGTCGACAGTCGAAATCGTTACTCCGACGCCTCGCAAACAGCTGAGCATTGCTTCGGTGTCATCGGCAACAAGCACCCCACTGAGTACGGTCTTGCCGTGAGCCAATGACGCACACACCAGCGCGCGGTTCGTAATCGACTTTGAACCGGGAAGCGCAGCGACTGCATCGATGGGTTGAGTAAAGGGATGCATCACATACGGTTCTTGCGTCATCGGTCACCAAGCGACGACACCGACGGCCGAAAGCCGCGAGCTAACAGACCACCACGAAGCAAATCTGTAGACGCCTTACTAATCACCATCACCAAGGTTCCGCCATTGACATCAATCGCATGCGAAATCTCGATGTCGTAAATGTTGACACCGAGGTCGCTAGCCAAACGAGATACTTCGGCGATAAACCCAGGACGATCAGGAATCGAGACGCGAACCTCGACCAGATCATCGGCAGCAGGTGCACCCGTTGGAAGGTTGATTCGGGCAACTCGGGCCTTCATCAATACGGCGCTCAACTGGGCGCGATCATCGTCAGCAACAAGATCTCTCATCGACGACAATTCACCAATAAGGCGGTTCATAGTGGAAACGATCGCGTCACGATTATCTGCACAGATATCAAGCCAAATCGATGGATGCCCAGCTGCGATTCGAGTCATATCTCGAAACCCGCCCGCAGCGAGGCGCAGCAGCGTCACATGTTCTTCAGCAGATTCCGAAGCGACCGACATCAGCGTCGCTGCAGCCAGATGCGGCACGTGAGACACCACGGCAACAAGTTCATCGTGATGGTCAGGTGAGACCGAAACGACGGTCGCACCGAACGAGGAGACAAGGGCATGCACTGTCGCATAGGCATCGGGGTCGGTGGCATCGGTAGGGGTCAGAACCCACGTTCTTCCCTCGAACATGTTCGCGTCGGAACCCTCTAGACCGTCTTGCTCAGACCCAGCCATAGGGTGCCCGCCAACGAACCGGGGGTGATCGATAGAGCGGACAACCGCACCTTTCGTCGACCCAATGTCGGTCACTATTCCGCCAAGTTCAAGTGCTTGCTTTGCCAGATGACTCACCGAGGAAACAGGTGTACATATGAACGTGACGTCGACGTTGTCAATCGGACCGGCAACATCGAACACACCAAGCTCGAGGCCACGCGCAACGCGTTCGGGGAGCTGATCGATTCCGGCAACGAACCACCCTCGCGCTCGCAGGGCCAATGCCACACTTCCGCCCATCAACCCGGCACCAATAACGCAGGCGCGCGAAGGTAATTCGGCTGAAGGAGCAGGGGTCTGAGACGACATTACAGATCGCCAGCTTCCACCAAGTCAGGCCGGAGCACCTTTGCGCCCCGGATGAAAACATGGCGAAGCTCGGCACGCTTAAGACTTGTTTCAACATGAATCATCACGCGAATACACAGTGGAAGTGCCCCAGCCATCGAAGCTTCCTGCACCCCGAGCAACGGAACGTCACCAATACCCATGGCCCGAGTCGCTGTCGCTGGATTGCGAGAAACCAAATCGTGGGTACAAGAAAACAGAACACTGATCAAATCGTCGTGATCAAGTTCGTTTCGCTCAATCAAGAGCGCCATCATTTCTTGAGTACGTTCATCGACCTGACGTGGGTCGTCTGCTTCAACCGTCGTAGCCCCCCGTAACGCCAATACCCGTCGCGGCTGGTTTGTAGTCGTCGCTTGGACAGGCTGCTCGTCGGATGGCACGGAAGGACATCTTAGGAGGGGCCGAGCGTCACATCCTACGAATATGGCGTCGGATGTAGTCGTAAACGGGGTCAACTTCAGAGCCCGCATTACGGAGCGCGCCATGGGCGTGAATAAACCAGTCTCGGCTACGCGGGTCGGTTCGATCAAGGGCACGTCGTAGGTCGCGATGTTGCAACGACCACATCACACCTGAGTGCTTGGTTACGCAGAGGGCATGCTCGGCGGCGGCCGAACAAATTCCGATGAGTTCGCTGGCAGTGAGGCCTTCCGTTTCGACAGCCAATTCTCCGGGGCTCACGTCGGGGCCAAGCGGCAGGAACGACAATCGATCTACCAGGATTCGACCACGAGCCAGGAGGTCTGGTGGTGGAACGAACAAGGCTCGCTCAAGACGACCAGCTGCCCGAAGCGTTGGGTCAACGCGCCATGGCGCATTGGTGAGCGCAATAATTGTGAGATCACGAGCACCGAGCACAGCATCAAGCTGTTCACCGAGTCGATTCGCCAGCAAGTCAACTCGACGTGCGTGCATCTTGTACTGGTCGTTGAGTGCATCCACTTCACTCAAAATCAACACGCACGGTGCAGCTTCACGAGCGGCCGCAAACGCCCCACGAATGAGTTCGCCGCCATCCTGGTCACCGGCTTCGACCGCAGAACCCAGGTTCAGGTGAACAATCCGAGCACCCAACTGCCCAGCTACCGCTTCAGCAACGAAGCGTTTGCCGCATCCGGCCGGGCCAAACAACAAGACGCCGCCAGTATGCACGCCTACCCCGCCGCTAGCGGCACTCAGCAAACCCTGCAAACGCCATTTCAGATCCGTCATTCCAGCAACATCGGCCAGGCTTGATGCCGAATCTATGGCCATCGCCCTTTCAGGCAACGATGACGGCTTCGGCGGGCGAAGTCGTTTTGGGAGCGACCAGCGCGACTCACGATCACGAGACACAGGTAATTTGTCGCGTCGCCCCACGTCTGGTTGGTTGCTGAACCCGTTGTCTGAGCCAGGGTCGCTTACGTCACCGAGCCCCGGCTGGTCATCTAGCACCGGGAATTCAGCGGGGCCGGTGAGATCGATGAGTTCTTGATCGCCCACTCGGTCGCTCTGGCGGCGTCCCCATCGAACCCCGGTGGCTGAAGTAGCCATACTTGGGTCACTTCGCAGGTTTTCATCGGCGAGTACCGAAAGCAGGCGAGAGTAACGACTCGCGAGATCGGTTTGGCCTGAAAGCTCCGCAGCCATCACCGAAATGCCAAGAAGGCCGGGGTGATCAGGCACGTACTGCATTCCGGCGTGAGCTTGGCTCAGCGCCTCTTCTATGCGTCCTTCTTCGAGTAATAGCTCAGAAAGACGGTGACGGGCAGTGACATTCGTTGGCTGGCTGGCGATGGTATCGCGAAGCAGCATTTCGTCGGGAGAATCGGCCACAGAACGAGAGTACAAGAATGAACCGAAATTCAGAATCCCCTAGATAGAGCATTTCCGTATGAGTAATTGTCACTCTCGGTAGTTTCTCGATTACGACGCTCGCCCGGTTCCCCTCTGTGGCCTGAGTTTCGCAGCTGGGCGAACATCAACCGACAACTGGCGAACTTCGGCCGTCGACAGAATTCTCCATGCGCCAGGAGGAAGATTTGGCGAGGTCAACCTGCCGATGCGAACCCGAACGAGGCGTTGTACCGGATGACCAACCGATGCCAGCATTCGACGAACCTGGCGATTACGGCCCTCATGAATGATGAGGCGAACGAGGCCGGGCGCAGGTTGCGACACTCGGGCCGGGGCAGTCATGCCATCTTCAAGGTCGACACCGTCACGCAGTGCCCGCAATGCACCCGGGCTAAGCGTGCCAAATACTTCAGCAAGATATTCCTTCTCGACCCCGAAGGAAGGGTGAGTAAGACGCTGTGTGAGCGGCCCATCATTGGTCAGAATCAACAACCCCTCGGTTTCAGAGTCAAGTCGACCAACGGGAAAGACTCGCGGTTCACCCGGCACGAACTCAATCACCGTTCGACGACCCTGCGGGTCACTTGACGTCGTTACCACTCCGGCTGGTTTGTTCAACAGGTAATGCACGAGGCCGATTTCGACGGAAAGCAGTGACCCGTCGACCTCAATCACATCGACGGCCGAATCGACCCGTGACCCAAGCTGCACACGTTCCCCGTTGACCTTCACCCGGCCGGCGGCAATCATTTCCTCACAGACCCGCCGACTCGCTAAACCGGCCCTCGCCATCACCTTTTGCAGCTTTTCACCGTCAAGTGCCGGCACCGCTGTTTCGTCGGGGAGCCAATCGAACATTTCGTCAAGCGATGCAGGCTCGACTGGCTTTTTCGGCGGATCAAATCCTCGGTTTGGCCGAGCGGGTGGGGTTCGCCGCTGCCGCGAATGCTGCGAAGGGCTCATTCGGTTGTCACGGCGACGTCAGGCTGGGAAGTCGCTACGTCGGGCTCGGGGGATCGATCGACTCGCAAACCCGCCTCAAGGGCTTCCATAATTTCTGACCCGGGAACGAAGTCGGCGAGCGGGGCCAGGTCGGCAATCGAATCAATTCCTAAGCCGGTAAGGAAGGCCGTTGTGGTTCCGAACAGGGTTGCCTGGCCGGGGCCCGGATCTGTTCCGATTTCCGCCACGAACCCGCGTGCCACGAGAGTTCTCATCACCCCATCGACGTTTACTCCACGAATCTGAGCAATTTGGGCACGAGAAATCGGTTGTTTGTAGGCCACGATGGCCAGGGTCTCGAGCGATGCACCCGACAAACGAGCGACCTGGCCATCTAAAACGAACCGCTCAACATAGGCAACCATGTCGGGGTGACTTTGAAAACGCCAACCCCCAGCAACGCGCACCAGCTGAAATCCTCGGTTCGCTGACTCGTATTCCTCGGCGAACTGACCACAAATATCGTCGATCGCAGCTGCCGACACCTCAAGCAACTGCGACAACATTGCCGGGTCAGATGGTTGATCTGCAACCATCAAAATGGCTTCAAGGGCGCGGCGCGTCTCGGGTGAAGGTTCGTGTTGCACCACTCCATCTGAAATCACCGGTTCTGGCTCTGCACTTACCGGTTCTGGCCCGGCACCTACGGGTTCGTCAAATTCAGCCGTCATAGTTGTCAACTTCCTGCAATTCAAGAACCGGGGCGGTCGCATCAGCGAGGCCACGATTAGGGGCATGTGCGTCGCTCAAGATTTCTCCGATGACCGCTTCAATTTCGTCTAGATCTGGACCCTGCGCCCGCCACATCACGGTGAGCTCGGCAAAATTCTTAGTTTGATCGAGATCGACCCAACCCTGCTTACAGAGCTCTAAAACAGCCAAGAAATGGATGATCACATCGATACGAAGTTCGCAATCCTCAGTGAGATCTCTGAAGCTCACCCGACCAAGGCTGGGCAATGAACGGGCCAACTCACCAACCAACTCAGCAACTGAAATTCGCACCGCCGTGACGTGATCAAGTTTTACCTTCGGATCGGGCTTGGGGGTCAAGAACCGCTTGACTGCGCTCATAAAAGCCGCACGCAAGCGTTCAGGGGTAACGCCACTCAGCAGATCTGGGGTGAGATCAGAGAATCGCTCTTCCAACCCACCCGGGCGAGGAACCGACTTCGCGGCACCAACCATTCGACGGTCGATGGCTTTCGCAGCTTCCTTAAATGTTCGGTATTCAAGCAACTTTGCGAGTAGCAAGTCACGCTCTTCGAGTAGCGCTAGTTCTTCGTCAAGATCGATGCCCTCACGTTCTGGCAGCAATCGACGCAACTTCAACTCAATGAGCGTGGCTGCGATCAACAAAAATTCAGTCGCCACATCGAGATCGAGGGCTTTCATGTTGTTGAGTTCAGCTACGTACGCATCGACTATCAACGAGAGGTTGATTTCGTACAGATCGACCTGCTCGCGGGTGATCAGGTGTAGCAACAGGTCGAAAGGCCCCTCGAATACGGGGGTAGACACTGCGTACGGCACGTCTCCAGAATACTCCGGCAAAATTTGACCGCTTGCCCTCGTCGCTCGCCCGTAGGCTAGGTAGATGACTCGCGTGCTTTCCTGCCTTCAACCGACAGGCGAAATGACCCTCGGAAATTACCTTGGTGCTATTCGACATTGGGTCGACGACCAAAGTTCTGAGAGTTACCACGGCGTTGTTGATCAGCATGCACTTACCATTCCTCGTGACCCGGCCGAACTTCGGGCCATGACCCTTGATGCAGCCCTCGTGCTTCTCGCCGCTGGCCTTGACCCCGACGTCACCACGATCTTCGTGCAATCACATGTGCCCGAACATGTTCGCCTCGCCTGGTTGATGAACTGCACCGTTTCGTTTGGGGAACTCAGCCGAATGACGCAGTTCAAAGACAAAGGCGACAGCATCGGCGACGGGTTCATCTCGGCCGCATTGTTCACCTACCCGGCCTTGATGGCTGCTGACATTTTGCTGTACGACGCTGACGAGGTTCCGGTGGGCGAAGATCAGCGTCAACATCTCGAAATCACTCGAGATATTGCTCAACGGTTCAACAATCGTTACGGGCCAACGTTCAAAGTACCGAAGGCAACAATTGCAAAAGTTGGGGCTCGGATCATGGATCTTCAAGAGCCCACCAACAAAATGTCGAAATCAGCTGATTCGCCTCAGGGCACGGTGATGTTGCTTGACCCTCCCGCAATTCTTGAACGCAAGATCAAGCGAGCGGTTACCGACACAGATGGCGAAGTTCGGTTCGACCCAACCAATAAGCCCGGTATCGCAAACCTGTTAACCATCTTGGCGGTTGCAACCGGGGTGGCGGACCCAGCATCGCTAGCCGAAAAGTATTCCCAATACGGGCCGTTAAAAGCCGATACTGCCGCAGCACTGATCGAGTTTCTGCGGCCCACTCAACAGCGCTATGCCGAACTGGCGTCACAACCCGAGTACGTGCGAGAAGTGTTGTCTATAGGCGCAGCCAAAGCCCGTGCAATTGCGTCCGTCACGTTGGCGAGAGCCGAAGAAAACATTGGCCTCCTCCCCGCCTAACCCCCTATTCAATTCGCTAATTGGAGGAATTCCGGCTTAACAAGCCGGAATTCCTCCAATTAAGGCGATGTCGGGTGTTGGTCGGGTGGCGGGTTACTTGGCGGTGAAGGTCGAAAGGATACGGTCGATGGCCGTGAGGTCTGACTCGTTTGTGGCTCGCGAAATCAGCAGCACAGCCTGGTCAGGGTTTTCGGGTTTCGACACCACGGCCACGATCACCAGGTTATTTCCGCAGTCGGCAGTCAAATATCGGCCAGTGAACTTGTCGCCGGCGAAGTCGTTGCGGGTTCCCTTTTGGCAGTCACTCAAACTCTGATCAACCGAATCAAGCAGCGTGTCTTTGTCGAGGGTACCAACACCGGCCAAGTCGATCAGCACCATGGCCATGCCCGCTCCTTGCCCGTTATCAAACTCTGGGTACGACGGCGCAGCCAAAATGGTCGGCTGCGAGGTTCCGACACCGAGAAGGTCTTTACCTTCGGTACTGGTGTCGCTCCATTCGACCGGAACTTCAACACTGATACGACCAGAATCGTCGGTGAGGCGAACGAAGTCACCAGACTTTGCCGGGCCAGTCGAAGCACCCTTCGGAACTTCTTCTTTCAATGTTTCGGCAAACGAAAACACCGCTTCGAGTGGCTTACCGTTTAGTTCACCTTCGAGTACCTGCTGGGTATCGAAGCGCACGACGCGAATCGAAATGGGTGCGTTGTCGCGAGCAGATCGCAATACCTTGCAATACTGCGAATACGTTCCGCCGCCAAGGTCGACACCGTTCAACGTCGTGATCACGTCGCCTGGCTTCACGCCTGATTTCGAAGCTGCGCCACCGGGAGCAACGCCACGAACGAAAACGCCGGCCAGGTTGAGGTCTTTGTCGACGAATGCTCGACCGTTGACGCCAATCGATTCTTGGTCACCCTTCAGCAGCTGTTGCACGACGGGCTGAGCCAAATCTTCGGCGATTGCGAAGAACTGTGAGGTGCCTGTTTCGAGATCGGCACCGGCATAGTTGACGCCAACCAACTTTCCTTCATTGTCGACCAGGGCACCGCCCGAGTTGCCGGGCTGAATATTGGCGTCGTGTTCGATGACGTGGGCTACCGAGGCCCAATTGGTATCGCCAGCTGCTTGTGCCTTACTGATGACGCCACGAGTCACCGTATATTCAGGGTCGCCAAGCGGGAAGCCAGCCGCGTACACCTCAAGCGGTGGCTGAAGTACCTTTTTCGACCAGGTAAGGAAGGGGTATGGCCCAGTCGAAGCGAGTTTGATAACTGCCAGGTCGCTACACTCGGAAACACCAAGCACCTTGGCCGGAATCTCAACATTTTTGTCGCCGCCAACACGAACTGTGATGGCCCCCGAGCCGGTGACCACGTGGTTGTTCGTCACGATGATGCCATCAGCGGAAATTAAGAAACCTGACCCTGAACCCGCAAACCCCTTTGACCCATCACCCGGATCACGGATTTCACCTTCGACCAAAATTTGGACAACTGCGTTTTTCATGGACGCAAGGTCCTTTACCCCAGCAGCCGCAGCGACAGTGGTGCTCGCCGAAACGGCCGCAACGCTCGTTACAGCGGGCTTGTCACTCCCACCGCTGCACGCACTGGCGACCAGCGCTAACACCGCGAAGGATCCATACATAAAAAAGTGCCGATTTTTCATCAACTCTGTTCATAGTTGAAAGTTTGGCGTTCGTCTAGCAAAAGGTTCATCTTTCGCTGCGATTATGGGATTACATTCGTCATTCTGGCCCTCGGATGAGCGTCGTCGTACACACTTCGCAGTCGTTCGGCCGTGACTTTCGTGTAGATCTGGGTCGTCGACAAACTGGCATGGCCCAACAGTTCTTGAACGCTACGAAGGTCGGCCCCACCCTCGACCATATGAGTGGCGCAGCTATGGCGAAGTACGTGGGGGTGAGCGCGATGGCCAAGCCCAACTCGATCAGCGTAAATCTCCATCACCAACCAAGCGCCCTGCCGGCTGAGCCGTCCACCGCGTTGATTCAGAAAAATAGCATCGGCATCTGAGCGCTTTTTGAACCGTGCGGGCATCAGTTGTTCACGACCAACCGGTTCAAGCCATTGATGTAACGCATCGACGGCGTAGCGCCCAATCGTAACCACACGTTCTTTTGAGCCTTTCCCAAAGACTCGAATGGCCCCATCATCGAGGAGTAAATCACCCGTCGACAATCCAACTAACTCGCTTATTCGGATACCTCCGGCGTAAAGCACCTCAAGCATGGCCCGGTCTCTGCGCGTCACCGCATCATCGCCAACGACTGCGTTAAGCAGCATGGTTACTTCGTCGACTGTCAATGCTTTTGGCAATGACGACGGGACACGGGGGGTTTCAATCGTGGCAGTCGGATCTTTTGACACCAAGCCTTCGTCGGCAAGGAACCGGTGCATCGAGGTCACGGTTACCATCGCCCGCTTCACTGAGGCTGGCGCTCCGCCCACAGAGCGCAACACACCGACATAAGCGTTTAGATGATCTGCCGCAACCCCTTCAACCTCCAGGCCTTGGGAATTCAACCAAGTGACGTACGCATACAAATCGCGACGATAAGCACTGAGGGTATTAGCTGATCGGCCTCGTTCAACCCGAAGCCACGTCAGAAATTCTTCACACTCATCGGGGAGTGAAAGTCGTGTGATCACACCACCAGTATGGCAAAGGCGGTCTTCACATCAGGAAATTCGCCCCGTTTGGCCATTGCCTTTGCCTCGGCAAGCGGAATTCGGATGGTCGTCATGTGTTGCTCTTCCGGACCCTTGAGATCGACCCCTACGTCGACCAACCCGCGGGCGACAAACACCGTGATCTGTTCGTCAGCGAAACCAACGGCAGCATTGAAGGCAACGAGCCGCTCGACCGACGTGGCAATCATTCCGGTCTCTTCGCGGAGTTCACGTCGAGCTGCGGTTTCAAGGTCTTCGCCCTCAATGTCGAGCAGGCCAGCAGGGATTTCGACGAGTTCAGCGTTCACGGCACCACGGAACTGTTTGACAAAGATCACGTCACCATCGTCAGTGATAGGAATCACCGCGACCGCACCAGGGTGACGAATGATTTGACGGGTGAACCGATCACCACTCGGAGATTCGAACGTTACGTCGAGCAACCGGTAGATGGGGTTCTCAAAGATCAGGGCTTCATCGATCAACCGAAATCCGTGCCCCGACGAGTTTTCAACCGTCACAGGCTGTCCGACTGCAAATTCTCCGACTGCAAATTGTCGAACGATTCGAGATCAATAAGCCGAGGCGACCGGTCGCTTCCGTAGTGAAGCGCCGCCGCAATCAGCTCTCTGAACAAAGGATGCGGTCGGTTCGGTCGGGATAAAAATTCCGGATGTGCTTGGGTACCAACCCAATACGGGTGACCCGGAAGCTCAACAAATTCAGCGAGGCGACCGTCGGGTGAGATGCCGCTGATCACCAGGCCAGCCTCTAACAACCGACGATGATACCGAGCGTTAATTTCCCACCGATGGCGGTGTCGCTCGTAGACCACCGGTTCACCGTAAGCGAGAGCAACTTGCGAATCTTGCATGAGGCGCGCGGGATACAGGCCGAGGCGCATGGTGCCACCCTTGTCGGTCACACCGCGCTGATCTTCCATCAAATCGACGACCGGGTCGGGTGTGTGCTCATTGAACTCGGTGGAATGAGCCTCGGTCAGGCCGAGCAAATGCCGAGCAGCCTCGATCACCATCACCTGCATGCCGAGACAAATACCGAGGCACGGAACCTTGTTTTCACGTGACCACTGAGCTGCAGCAATTTTGCCTTCAATGCCCCGTTCCCCGAACCCGCCCGGTATGACAATCCCATCGAGTGCCGAAAACCGAGCCGGATCAGACAGCAACAAATCGGGAACCTGTTCGGCCTGAATCCAGTCGATCGACACGTTCGCACCGTGCCACCAGCCAGCATGTCGAAGTGATTCAACCACGGAAAGGTACGCATCGACCAAATCGACATACTTGCCAATCAACCCGATTTTCACTTCCTTCTTTGCGCCTTTGATTCGTGACACAAGTTGCTGCCAGGACGTCAAATCAATGGGGTACTGATCGGTGTCTATTCGTAGAATACTGCACACATACGAATCGAGCCCCTGGTTGTGCAATATCACGGGAATCTCGTACAACGTGTCGGCGTCAGCCGCAGTGATCACGGCTTCAGCCGGAACGTCGCATAGCCCACTGATTTTTCGTTTGACGTCATCTGAAAGTTCACGGTCGCATCGAGCCACGATCACATCAGGCTGTATGCCGCGGCTTCGCAACTCGGTAACCGAGTGCTGCGTCGGCTTAGTTTTCTGTTCACCCGACGGGCCAAGAAACGGCACGAGCGTGACGTGGATGTAACAGACGTGGTCTCGACCGATGTCTTTTCGGAGTTGTCGAATCGCCTCGAGGAACGGCAAAATTTCGATATCGCCGACGGTTCCGCCAACTTCGGTGATCACCACATCGATCTCGTCAGACCCAAGCATCGTGATTCGACGTTTGATCTCATCGGTGATGTGCGGAATGACCTGTACGGTCTTGCCGAGGTAATCACCGCGCCGTTCTTTTGCCAGCACTGACTGGTACACCGACCCCGTCGTTGCGTTTCCACCCTTGGGAAGGTTTTCATCGATAAATCGCTCGTAATGACCAAGGTCGAGGTCGGTTTCGCCGCCATCCTCGGTCACGAACACCTCACCGTGTTCGAACGGATTCATCGTTCCTGGGTCGACGTTGATATAGGGGTCGAGCTTCTGCATGGTGACCCTCAGGCCACGCTGCTTGAGCAGGCGCCCCAGCGAGGCTGCCGTCAGACCCTTCCCAAGGGAAGAAGCCACACCACCGGTCACAAAGACGTGTTTGGTCACGGGATTGAACGTTACCCCGGTTTACCCGGCTGGGTAAACCGAAACCGGTCGAGATTTTTTCTTGGTCGGAACCTTGACCGGCGCTTTGCCTGGCCGGGATGCAGTCGCTCGTTCGTCGAGCAGTTCCGCGGCGTGGCGGCGGCCTGACTCTGAATCGGGGTGTCCGGCGAGCATTCGGGTCAGTTCAACGATTCGACCTTCGCGTTCCTGGGCGGTGACAACCGTCGAGGTTGATGCTCCACTTGTCATCTTCTCGACAAGCAGATGATCGGTAGCTCTTGCAGCTACCTGAGGAAGGTGCGTCACCACTATGACTTGACGTCCGGCCCCAAGTTCAGCAAGTGCGTGGCCAACAGCAACCGCAGCTTGGCCGCCGATGCCTGCATCAACCTCATCAAAGATCAAGGTATCGGGAATACCACCGAGCGCCACTCGGCCTTCGAGCAGTGCGAGTCGCAACGCCAACATCGTGCGCGCCAGTTCGCCGCCCGAAGCAACCTTCGCGAGCGGCTGCAGCGGGGTGCCTGGGTTTGCCGAGAGAAGAAACATGACGTCGGAACCTTCGTCTATGCCAAGCGAATCGACACCGACTCCAATTTCGATGGCGATCTTTGCTTTCGCCATTGCCAAATCTCCCAACCTGCGTTCAATCGAAGTGGCCAAAAGACCGGCCGCTGATCGACGAGCTAAGGCTACCTTGCAGCCGACAGAAACTGCATGTATGCGTATAATCTCGCGTTGGCGTTCCAGTTCGGTCGCTCGTTCTTCATGGGTACTCAGCTCAACGATTCGCTGTTCAAGTTCCTTGCGGAATTGCACGACCGTACCAATCGAATCACCGTATTTACGAAGCACGTCACGAATGAGTTGGCGACGCGACCGAATTTCGTGAAGCCGTTCTGGGTCGTCTTCTATTGCTTCGACCGAACCCCTCAAGTCACCAATGAGGTCATCGAGTTCTGCGGTAAGTGCCTGCAATCGCGTCTCTACCTTGGCGAAGGGTTGACGCCGCGCGATCGCAGCCGCCGCCGAACCAATCAGGTCACGTGCACCACCTTCGTCACGCAAGGCATCCAGTGCAAGCGACGCTGCTTCGCGATGAGCCTGTGCATCGCTGAGTAGGTCTTCACGCTCAGCGAGCATTCGATCTTCGTCGGGGTCAACCAACGATGCTGCATCGATCTCGGTTGCTTGAAAACGCAAGAGGTCGAGCTCACGCGCCCTTGCCCGCTCGTCGCCCCCAAGATCGTTGAGCTGCTTACTGAGCGACGCCATTTTCTCTCTCGCCTCGATAAGTTCACTGCGATCGACACGACCGTATGCGTCAAGAGCATCTCGCTGAGCAGCGACCGAGAGCAGCGACTGGTGAGCATGTTGGCCATGCAAATCAACCAACCTGGCCCCCACTTCTTCAAGCTGGGAAATCGTAACCGGCAATCCGTCAAGGTAAGCTCGCGACCTACCCGCGCTGGTAACAACCCGAGACAGAATCTGTTCAACACCGTCAACCTCGAAGCGCCCATCGATCCGGGCCTCGGAACAGCCGGCACGAACCATCACAGCATCGGCACGCGCCCCGAGCAACAGCGAGACTGCCCCGACAATCAGGGTTTTACCGGCACCGGTTTCACCGGTCAACGCCGTCATCGAGGCCCCCGGCAACAGGGTGACGTTGTCGATTACGCCAAGATTTTTTACGACCAACTCAACCAACATGTTGGGATCCGGGGTTCCATGGTCTCGGTGCGGCCAACCCGAATTTGGTTCGAAGAATCTGATGAAAGTGACGTTCGGTGAAGGTCACAAACTTCGCAGGAACATCGCCCTCGGTAACGGTTATCACCGAACCCTCAGGCAATGATCCACACGCCCGACCATCGACAAACAACGAGGCATCACGTCGATCAAGAACGGTAATGGTTACGCGTTGGCTGGCCCCGAGCACCAAGCTTCGATCAAACAGGTTGTGGGCTGAAACTGGCACAACAACCATCGCTCGGATCAACGGCGAAACCACCGGCCCACGAGCACTGAACGCGTAGGCAGTCGATCCGGTTGGTGTCGCAACGATCAATCCATCTGCCGAGTAGTCAGTAAATGGCTCACCGTCAAACGCCACCCCTAAGCGCACAGTATTTCCGGCAGACGACTTCTCGACTACAGCTTCATTGAGTGCCCGAAACACCGTTCCGTTGGCAGCAACGGTGAGCGTCATGCGTTCTTCGACAAGATATCGACCCTCAAGTAGATCTTGAAGCATCGCAATTCCGCCCTCTTCAACTTCGAGGGGGGTGAGGGCGGTGAGATACCCGAGTTGACCAACGTTGATGCCAAGCACACCAACATTTTCTGCCCCAACAAGATCGACAGTTCGAAGCATCGTGCCATCGCCGCCGATACTCAACGCGACCGTCATCGAGTCGGCAAACGTATCTTCGCTTACCGACCAACGATTAAGACCACTCGGTTGCGCATCGAGAGCCGGTACGCGCACTTCGGCCCCAAGGTCTTCGAACTGCCGGGCGAGACGAGCCGCCAGCGTATGGGCCTGGGCCCGCACATGGTGGGGCACAATTCCGACCACAGGGCGTTGTTCACCTTCGCTCATGCCAACACCGATTGAATCATTGCCAGCTGGGTATCACCGAGTTGAGTGTCGCCGGGTTGAGTATCGCTGAGTTGGGCATCAGGCGCGTGCAATAGGTGAATAAGGAACTCGACATTTCCGTCGGCGCCGGTAATCGGTGATCGCATGACATCCATCATGACCGCACCCAACGACAAAAACTTCACGGCGACCGTCGTGATAGCCCTTTCCCACACCTGGGGGTCTTTAATGACGCCCTTTCCTTTCGCTACTTCAGCCCGGGCAGCCTCGAATTGTGGCTTTACCAGCAGCACAAGATGAGCGCCCACGCCACAAAGCGCAACCAGCGACGGTGCGACCGTCTTCAACGATATAAACGACAGATCACCCACGATGATGTGAAACCGGCGATCACCGAGGTCGGCCGGGGCAATCGTGCGGATGTTGACTCGTTCATGGTTTTCGACCCGGTCATCGGCTCGAAGACGTTCGTGCAACTGGCCGTGGCCAACATCGACAGCGACCACCGCGGTGGCACCACGCTGAAGCATGCAGTCGGTGAACCCGCCTGTCGACGCCCCGGCGTCGAGGGCGGTGCAGCCCGAAACATCGATCGAAAAACGTTCTAGCGCGGCATCAAGTTTTTCGCCGCCACGGCCAACGAATCGTGGCCCGGGGCCGACCAGCTCGACTGGTTGACCAGCATCAACCTGGTACGACGACTTAGTTACCAATGAACCGCTGACCATTACTCGGCTGGCCAAAATGGCGTCTTGAGCTTGTTCACGTGAGGCAACAAGCCCACGTCTGACGAGATCTACGTCTAACCGGCGGCGCATTTCAATGATCGTAGGCAATAATCGCAGGCGAGATCGCAGGCGAGATGACGACACCGTGGTTCACCGTACGGCTACGGTCGCACCTGTGATCCCCCTTCGAGACGATAACCCGACCCGCTCAAGAAGCTGGGTGACTTGGGGAATCATTGCTTTCACCAGCCTGGTGTGGTTGGTTGCTCAGCCGCACGGGGCTAAGAGTGTTCTCAACATCACCCCAAAAAGCGTGCTCGATATTGGCACGTCAGCTGAGGCAAAAGACCTGTCGTTCACGTTGGGTTGGGCTGCGGTGCCGTGCGAAGTGAAGAAACAACGTCCGCTTACGGTAGGCGAAGTTTTGGCCACGTTCGAAGACGGCGCATCAGAGGCTTGCGGGAAACCTAAACAAGCGGTGCTCGCTGCAGCTGAAGCGTTTCCGTCAAAATCAGTAGCCGCATCGTTGTTTGTCTCAATCTTCTTGCATGGTGGGCTTTTGCACCTCGCCGGAAATATGCTGTTTCTCTTCATCTTTGGCAACAACATTGAAGATCGATGGGGAAAAGGCAAGTACCTATTGTTCTATTTGGCCGCTGGCCTATTTGCCACGCTTGCCCATGTATTTGCCGCCCCCAATTCGACGATTCCCGTTGTCGGCGCTTCAGGCGCGATTGCTGGGGTGATGGGCGCCTACCTCGTGCTGTATCCGAAGGTTCGGGTTACCACGGTCATTCCGGTGTTGATCCTGTTCACCACGAAATTACCTGCGTGGGTTGTTCTTGGTGTCTGGTTTGTGTCGCAGTTTTTCATTGCCCCAAGCGCCGGAGTGGCTTGGGTCGCCCACGTTGGCGGCTTCTTGTTTGGCATTGCTGTGGCCCTGATTCATCGAGGCCCACACGGCAAACCTGAAAGCGCACGTCCTGCCGGGGTCATCTATCGCTGAACAGCGATTCAACGTCGTTGGCGCACCGTTCGGGTGACGGGTCAGCCCCCTCCGAACTCGATGCCACCCCGCTCAACACCATCCAAAAAGGAATGCCTAACGTGCGGGCTAGACCGCCGTCGGTGAGCGGTTGGTCGCCAACCATTGCTGTGGCCCCGACCCCACCGAGACGGGCCGTGATGACGTCAGCCATGGGCTGGTGGGGCTTTCCGGCAAACTCTGCTGACTGACCGCCGGCGTACGCGATTGCTGCGGCAATCGAACCGCCACCCGGGTTCATTCCGTCGGCCGCCGGATACGTTGGATCTTGGTTAGTGGCAATCAATCGTGCCCCGGCCAACACCGCCCGGGTTGCGACCTGAAACCGTCGGTAATCGAATTCGATGTCAAGACCAACCATGACGGTGTCGAATCCCGTTGCATCTTGACCGTCGGGCACGTCGGCGACCATCGTTGCGTTGACGCCACGATTCGCCAACGCCTCCAAAATTCCTGCACCTCCAACAACCAGCACGCGGGCGCTAGCCAAAACCAAGGTTGCGGCAGCCTGGGCAGATGTCACAATATTCTCGGCTGCGACCGTCAACCCGAAATCAGAAAACTTTTGCTGATACGCCTCGACCGTCAACGACGAATTATTTGAGGCAAAAAGGACTCGGTCGCCCCTATCGCAAAGCCGTTTAATGGTCTCGACCGAACCCTTAATCGGCACCTTTCCTCGCCAAACAACACCATCTAGGTCAAAAATCCAGGCTGAAGACATGTAACAGTGTTGCCTGTGACCAGCTTCTCCCCGTTCATTGCGTTGCGCTACCGACGATCACCCGATCTCGATGCCCTTGTTGCACCGCCATACGACGTGATTTCCGATACTCAACGACTAGCGCTCGAAGACAGTCATCCGGCGAACGCGGTACGCATTGATTACCCTCGAGATGAAGTTCAGCCCCGACCAGATGGGCTGGATCGATACCAACGCGTTGCCCGGCGTCTGATTTCGTGGACTGCAGGCGGTGTACTCGCCCGCGAAGCTGAGCACTCGTTAACGATCTACCGAATGACAGCTACCGACGCTGGCGGAAATGTGTCGATCACCACTGGGGTCATGGGTGCGCTTGGGTTAGAGCAACCTGGCACCGGCGACATCTTGCCGCACGAGCAAACCACCACCAAAGACAAAGCTGACCGACTCTCACTGCTTCGAGCAACACGGGTGAACACCTCGCCGATTTGGGGGTTGTCGATGACCCCCGGGCTTAACCTTCTCTACCAACCCGAGGGTTCGCCTCTCCATCGAGCCGTTGATGACGACGGTGTCGTTCATGAATCGTGGGTGTTGAGCGACCCGATTCGAGTTCAGGCGATCTGCGAGGCGATCGGGCGATCACCGATTGTTGTCGCCGACGGTCACCATCGTTTCGAAACTGCTCTTACGTATCAAGAGGAACGTTCAGCTGCCGGAAATTCATCTGACGCCGGAGCGTCTGCATTGTTGGCGTTCGTCGTTGAATTGGCTGACGATCAGCTCGATGTTCGAGCCATTCACCGCATCATTCGTACGTGCACAGAAGACCTTGTCGAGTTATTCGGTCGATTCTGCGACCTTCAGGCGGTCGACCTGAACCTTGTCGATGTTGCCCTTTCGAATGAGCTCGAAGCGCGGGGTTCGATGGTGTTGCTGACCGCTAGCGGAGCTTGGTTTGCGACACCGAGGCTCGATTCCTTTCCGGCCGAACTCACCCTTGACTCCGAACGTGTTGCCCATATGCTCGCTACCGCTGCTGATCACTCGGTGGCATTCCACCACGATGTTGATGCACTGCGAACTGCGGTTTTCGACGAAAGCGCTGCTGGGGCTGTACTCCTCAGGCCAGCCACCGTGCAACAGATTCGCAAGGTAGCCGAAACCCGAACCCGGATGCCGGCCAAGACCACATTCTTCTGGCCGAAGCCTCGAAGCGGAATCGTTTTCCGCTCCCTTGATTAACTCGCTGTCCGATCACGGCTCAGACTTTGTAGAACCGATAGCCGCGCCTGGCGCGGTTAGTGGTTCTTCAAACGGCTATTCGTGGTGAACTCGTCGTCCACTAGTAGTTGAAGGTTCAGGTTTTTGCCCAGAATTCTTGGGTTACGGTTCGAGCAACTCCCCGACTATCACGATTACTGGTGTCGTTTTCGGGTCTGCTCCTGTTCCAGGAGTGACCACGGCACCGACGACAAGCGCTGTAACGACAACCGTTTCTGGGGCGACAACGACTGTTCCTGTCGTTCAGGGTGACGTGGCAGTATCAACGACCACCTCTGTTGCACCGGGTTGGCGTGTTGTTGTTGATGCAAACTTCAACGGAATCACACCATCGAATGGTGGCATCACGTTTGCTCCGAATTCTGAGACCGCGTTCCGTGTATTCGGACCGGGTACCGGTTTTCGGAGTGTTGAGGTGTCGTTCGGGCCGTCGATGGTCGGGAAGACTGTCGGGCTGACTCCGTGGGACGCGACAGTAAGCGCGGCTATCAGTGGTGCTGGTACCTCGTCCACTGTTGACGCGACCGGCAAGGCCGTGTTCGCGCTTCCAACGACTCCGTTCGGAATGTTGTACTTCACTGGTATCAACGCGGCAGCGGTCACGATTACAGGAATAGCGGCGAAAGTTGCTGTTGTGGGTGGACCACCAACAACTGTTGTGGGCGGCCAAGCTGATGTTGCTGTTGCCACCACGACGACGGTTGCGGCTGGTTGGCGGGTCGTCGTCGATGCAAACTTCAACGGAATCGCACCAGCGAATGGTGGCATCACGTTTACCCCGAATACTGAGACGGCGTTCCGTGTATTCGGGCCAGGGAACGGTTTTCGAAGTGTTGAGGTGACGTTCGGCCCGTCAATGGTCGGCAAAACAGTTGGCCTGGCCCCGTGGGACGCGACAGTAAGCGCAGCTATCAGTGGCGCAGGTACTTCCTCAACCGTCGACGCTGCCGGCAAAGCAATATTCTCACTTCCAACGACCCCGTTCGGAATGTTGTATTTCACCGGCGTCAACGCCCCGTCGGTCACGATCACCGGCATCATTGCGAAAGCCGCTGTTGTGAGCGGGCCACCAACCACCACGCCAGGCACCCAAACAGACCTAGCAATAGCCACGACTACTTCGGTTGCGGCCGGTTGGCGGGTCGTCGTCGACGCAAACTTCAACGGAATCACACCAGCAAACGGGGGTATCACGTTTGCTCCGAATTCTGAGACGGCGTTCCGCGTGTTCGGTCCGGGAACCGGCTTCAGAAGCGTCGAAGTCACATTCGGGCCATCAATGATCGGCAAAACAGTTGGCCTTGCACCGTGGGACGCAACCGTAAGCGCGGCTATCAGCGGTGCAGGCGTAACAGGGATAGTCGACGCAACTGGCAAAGCAGTATTTGCGCTTCCAACGGCCCCGTTCGGGATGTTGTATTTCACCGGCGTAAACGCTGCGTCGGTCACGATCACGAACATCACGGTCAAGGCCGCTGCTGTTAGCGGTCCTCCAACCACGAACCCGGGTACGCAAACCGATCTTGTTGTTGTTACTCCAACAGCAGTTTTGGCGGGTTGGCGGGTCGTTGCCGACTCCAATTTCAATGGGCTCACACCAGCGAACGGTGGGATCAGCTTTGCACCGAACACCGAAAACGCCTTTCGACTTTTCGGGCCAGGTAACGGTTTCGGGTCGGTTGAGGTCACGTTCGGGCCGTCAATGGTCGGCAAAACTGTTGGCCTTGCCCCGTGGGATGCGACAGTAAACGCAGCTATAAGTGGGGCCGGGGTGACTGGTGTTGTTGCATCGACAGGCAAAGCCGTATTCGCCCTCCCAGCAACGCCGTTCGGAATGTTGTACTTCACCGGCGTGAACGCGGCGTCGGTCACGATCACGGGCATCTCAGTCAAAACCGCTGGAACCGGCACCGGAGGTAACGGCACCGGCGGTGTTGTGTCACCGAACCCGTGTCCGAACCGCACTGGAGCGTTGCGGGTTTGGCCGATTGGTGATTCACTAACTGTTGGCGGCTACGGCACCGGTAACTACGACGGGCCAACCCCATTCCGTGACTCGTACCGTTACGAACTGTTCCGTTTACTCGGTGTGAACGGGTACTCAAATGTGCAGTTCCGTGGTGACCTAGGTCGCGCTGGTGGTTGGGGCGGCAACCTTCCGGCTGGTGTGAGCGATGAGTTTTCTCATTCGGGATACGGCGGCCGAGACATACCGTTCATGCTCGACCAGGTAGCAACCCTCGCAGCTGTCGGCCCCGTCGACCCCGACCTCATCATCCTCAATATCGGCCATAACGGTGGGACCCCCGACCAACTCACCGCCCTTGTCGCACGTTTACAACAAATCGCCCCGTACGCAGTCATTGTTGTTGGGGGCCTCGCCCAATCACGACCCGAAATTACTGGAACCGTATCGGCCGAACGCGCTGCGCTTCGCGCAAAAGCCCAAGCACTCGGCGCAATCTCAACAACCGACCGTGTCCTCTTCGCGAACGTGTTCGCTGGCATGCAACAACAAACCATGGTCATCGGTGATTACGCCGACGACACCCACTACAACGTGACCGGCGGAACAAAATTCGCTACAGCGTTACTCCCAACAGTGCTTGCTGGTCTCGCGATGGTGTCCGGTGCCAGATGTACCCCGCATGCCACGCTGGTTGACGGTGGAACCCCCGTAGACCCGGGAACACCACTGGCCACCGATCTGAACATTGTTCAAACCGGACCCGTCGCTTATGCAACCGGTTTCACATCGACACCCACCCTCACGTCACCAACTGCACCGCTGGCACTAACGATTGATGGGCCAGCGAAACTTGGGGCTAGAGCCCTACGTGTAGATATGAACTCGACCGTGCCAGTCAAAATACAAGTCAGCACCCAAGACGGCACTCGAACATTCGCAGACTTCACAGTTACTGCCGGAAACACAATCCACTCGATACCGTTCACGACACCACTCGGTGCCCTACCAGTACGAGTAACTCTCACCGCCACCGGCACCTACACGCTACGGGCCGTGACCCTTTTCGCTCGACCATTCATAACCGTCACTACTAACCAGACGTACCCGGCCGGGGTAAGTGTGCCCGTCACTATCAGCGGCGTCTGGGACCCCGCCATAACAGGTCGAACGTTCATCAGGGTACAAGCAGCAACCGACCCGAACTCGTGCACAAACTGCGGGCCAACAGCCCCAGTAAACGCCGCAGGTCAAACACTATTTAATACCCTCACCCCCGGCATCTACAAAGCAGTGCTCTACACCAACACCCCCGGAGAAGTCATAGGAATCAGCCCCGACTTCGAAATACTCCCAGAAATCGCAGTACCAAACGGAAACCAAATCGTTGTCTACGACGACAAACTCTCCGACGCATTCAGAAACTGGTCATGGGCCACACACAACCTCGACAACCAGGCCCCAGCCCTAGGTACCAGATCAATCTCGTTTGAAGCAGACAACTGGAAAGGCCTCACGTTCCACGCCGACCAAATCAGTACCGCAGTCCGAACCCTAAGCATACAAATTAATGGTGGAACAGCAGGCGGCCAACAAATTGTTGTAGCGGCCACGAGTAACCAACAAACCATAGCGAGTCGCCAACTGACACTCACCCCAGGATGGCAAAGCGTCACGCTCACCTTCCCTGCACCCGTCGCCGCGGGGTCACCCATCGAAGTCAGCATCGGCGCCCAAACGGGTAACGACCAACCAACCGTCTACCTCGACGACATCAAACTCGGAACCGCTACCCCACCACCAACCACAACCGGAACACTCCCACCAGCCACCACCACGACCACCAGGCCACCAACGACCGCCGTAGCAACAACAACACGGCCAGCAACCACAGCCGTTGCGACGACTCGAGCTGCGACCACAACCACCCGACCAGCAACAACGATCGCCGGAACAACCACACGACCGGCAACGACCACGATCGCAGCCACGACAACAAGGCCACCAACGACCCTCGCAGCAACAACGACAAGGCCACCCACGACGGTTGCGACGACAACCACGATCGCGTTGACAACAACGATCGCGTCGACAACGACGGTGGTAGTTCCTCCCACGACGCCACGACCGACGTCGTACCCAGGATCCAACGCAATGGTCGCGGGCTTCAATACGAACAACACTCCACCAACACAAGGACAGACCTGTTACGGGCAATCCGGCATCCCACAATACGGCACCCTCATTCCAAGCGAAGCGTGGAACGCAGGCAACCTCAACGCGACAGGCCTCGGATACGGGCTCGGCACGCTCACCGTTAACTACACCCTCAACGGCGTACCCGGCTCAATAGCGCCGAACATTCAAGTCACAGCAAACGCGGCACCAACAGCTCTTCCTTCGATTCCTTCAGGCGGTATTGTCACCAGCTACCTACTCGTCATCACGCAAAACTGCATCCCGCAAGGCGGCGACTACAAACTCGAAATATTCGCTGTCATCCCGTCCTGGAACGGAACAACAAACCCAACGACAACCACGCCCGGTGTCACCACAACAACCATCTACCAACCACCCGTAACAACAACACCCCCACTCCCCCCACGACCCGCACCATTCAGCTCACCGGCGAACTATTTCAAAACGAAATACAGCGACTTAACAGCACCAGGGCAAGGGGCCTGCCTGGCCCGCAGGGCTATCGACAATGTTGCTGCGTTGGCGTCATGCGGAGATGCCTCCCGACGCGGCATTTCATTCGAAAGTTCCGATTTCGGCGACTGGAAAATCCATCCAACCGGCGATTCATCTACCTGCTTACGGATCAGCCGAAACCCATCCGGGGAATATGACACAACGAACGCCAGAAATGCGTTGAAAGCCGAATGGGGAAGCTGCGCAGACCCATTTTCCGGTAACAACTATCTTGACGACAAATTCACCATGGTCCTCAGAGGCGACGGGTGGTACTGGGCAAAACCCGCCTACAACTACGCCGGTTGGAACCAACCATGCCTCTCCGCCCACGCAACCGCAGGAACCGGAAACGATGGCGGAACCACCGGCAACATCTTCGCCGACGACACCCCAGTCATCCAATACGAATGCCAACCCAACGTTGACTGGCAACAATGGGCACCAGCCGAACGCGACTGGACACCCAGCCCACCAACCTGCGAACAAACAAACACCTGCCCGCAACCACCAACCGGTTCGCACATCCTTCAACCCAACATCGCAACCAGTCTCGAACGCGCCACCGACCTCAACTGTCTACTCGCAGGCACCGGCACAACAATCACTATCGGGCTACCCGCCGACGTCGGCTCATGCGAATCCTATGTACCAATACAAATCAATGGCGGATGGAACCTACAACTCGAAAACACAGGTCTCTGCCTCGCCACAAACAGCCTCGCCGTCACCACCACACCATGCTCAACCCAAACCATCTGGGACGACCAAATCGCCCCCGACGGCCTCAAATTCAACCTCCACCAAATCAACCCAACCACGAAACAAAAAACAGGACTCTGCCTCGGAGGAACCACCACACCACAACTCGTCACCTGCAACCCAACCGACGGCACCCAACTCTGGTACGACAAGGCTCCGGTTCAAGGCCCAATTAACCCAGCGGTCGTGGACCTGTACGCCGATCTCGTATTTACGTACACCGACATTGATTTGCGCGCAGCAACAGCATCGGAACTTTTTGCAGTTGCAAGCTTCGTCAACCTCCCTGTAAGGGACCGACGCTTAACTGCATCCGGCCCTGAAACCGGCGGGTGGCTTCTCGTGACCCAAGGTGGAATGTTCTTCCCAAGAAACATCTTCAGCCGAGGCATCACAGGAATCCCGACAGATTTCGTCGAAAAGAACGGTTTTGTCATCCGACTGCAGCCGGACGGATCGCTAATACAAACTCAGACCAGATCCGCCCGTGCGGAGGAAGAATGGCGGTACCTACTGGGGATTGGCTTGTTTTTCGAATCCCAGCCACCATCCGTCCTGCTCGAAGTAGAGGAACGCTGTGGCCTGAGCCGTGAAGATGGCAAGCGATCCGCATACAACGACGCCGCATGGGACGCAGCAATAACTGGAGCCATCGCCGAGGTCGGTGGCAAGGCCCTCGCAACAATCCGCAACCGCCAATTCACCGCCAAACCGCGCAACCTACCGCCGATACCTTCAACCATTGTCCAGTCTTTACGTCAACTCCCGGGCGGTTCCGTCCTCGCCAATGAGCAGTGGACTGGCCACACACTCAAGCGTCATGTTGGCTATTCCGATAACGGATTGATCCGGCGATTTGGGCTGATGAAGACGAATGGGCAACTTGCGTACCCGAACATTAAAGGAAGTTCCTCCTTTAAGACTGCTGCAGATGCAGAACTTTTTACGTTGGAAGCGTTTCAAGACATCCCACAAGCCGGCATCAATGCGTTCATGTCATCCAGCAAGACCTATCAATCGTTCGACGTTGCAAGTCGAAACGGATTGATCGTAGGACGAGTCGTCCGAAACTCAACTCCAGAAACAGGATTCATCGTTACGGACAGCCGATTGGTTCGTGTCGTCCTTGCAAAAGACGTAACCGCACCAGATGGATTTTTTGTCATCACGTCATTTCCGAATTAATATGAGTTCCGATGCGAAGCGATGATTTGCAGCACTTTTTCACCTGCTACTTCACTCAAGATTTCGATTATGACTACGATTGCTGGGAGGATGCTGTTGACGATTTTTCCCGAGGACCGGCATATGACCGCGCATCGTTCGATGACATGCGGGAGTTTCGCAAAGTAGTTACTCGAACCTCAGTTGCTATAACCGAGTTAGTGGAGCGTCTATCGCCAGCAGAGCTGGAAGGGGAGTTTGATAAGAACGGTTGGACTTCGTTTACCGACGACTTGGGTGCGTGGCTGTTGCTTGTGGCTGATCGTTTGCTCTATCCGCCATTGTTCGCCGGTGGGCACCCACGCACAACCTACATTGATCGGGGTGCGGCATGGTTGGCTGACCGGGCCAACAACCGTCTCACTGGCTTTGCTGGCACGCAAGGCGTCGACTCAACGCAATGGCGGTCTCGCGACTTCCGCGAAGACGCCCTACGAGTCGCGTTTGCTGACCCGCAGAATGTGGCACGCATCGACAAATTTACGGGCCAACCTGCCATGCGGGCCCTAACAGTCCGCGGTAGGTACCGGGTACCAGACCGAAACCCTGGAGAACCGATCGTCCCTGGTGCCACCGGTGTAAGAGCATGGACCGAGACTGAGATCAGTTTGGGAGATGAATTCGACTACCTCATGGTGCTCTTCAAGGCACCCCGGCTCGCACGCGGTTTCCTCACATACAGTTTCTGCCCCGTGATGCCATGAACTCCGAAGCACCAGTAGAACCAAACGAACTTGTCGAACCCGACCAATTCCAATACGAAAACCTCAAGACGTTCATCACCGAAACACTCTTAATTGCGCTAGTCGATTACCGGTCGTTCTGGGCCGCAATCATCGGCCAAGTACACGGCCTCGGCATGTCCGAGCGTGAACGGCTGGCAAAACAAATCACTACAATCGACTTAATCGGCGGCGGCGAGTTTACTCGCGACCACCACTTCCAATTCCTTGTCGCTGGAACCTACAACAAAGCGGTACAAGCACTCGTAGGTGTACTTATCGACCCTGTCACGGCATACGAAATATACGAATCAACCGGCTTCAACGAAGATGATTCGTTCCTCGAACGCCTGAGCGAACTATTGACCTCACCTATCACCCTTCGCCCCTTCGGAGTCTGGTTGATGCGACAGGCCGAAACAGGAAACCACTTCGCTGTACTCCGCACCGAGCCCCACCCCACCCGAACTAACCCAGCACCCACATGGTGGCTCAATCAACGAGCCACGCTTGATAAGCACCCATCCCATTGGTACCTACCAAACAGCAAATACACACGGACCAACGACATCAACCCCTCCGAATACCGAAACACAGAAAATTGGTGATTGCCCTTCCGCTTCATCCGATAACTCCTCCATCGCAATTGGGCTTACGAGTTGCGCCGAGGGTTGGAAACCTTGCAAGGACATCGAGCCGTCAGGCGGCAAGGCCCGAACTCCAACTTTCTCAGGGATGCCCGACAATCAAACAGTAAGTTGGTCAGGGTCGACTACCTCAGTTTCGTTCATCGCCCAAGGCACTCTTCCACGAATAGTAGAATTAGATCTTCCACACAATAGTGCCCTGCGCTGTGAGAGCCGAATCGAGCACCTGAGCAACACTCTGCTGGATTTTCCTTCGCTAACGCCTGGCGTCGATGGTTGGCACCCCGTCCCGGTCGGTCGAACGGATCGTTGTGGATCGGTGCAATCTGGAAACGCCAATGACGTGTCCGAAGTTAATGGCGATCCGTTGCAAGCCACCATACCGAGCAAACAACTGGCAAGCGCTCACCGCCGTCCTTGTAGTCGCTTTGCTCGAAACCGGAGCCGAGTGGGTAGTCAAAGCGGTTCTTCGCGGTCGGCGCGGCAGTGATCCGCGTTTGAGGGTCTGGGGTCTTCCAGGCTGGTGATTCTCACACCTCCAACCGGAAGACCCCAGATGAGTTCTGATGCTATTGCCTGCGAGACGCTTGTGCGCGTGTTGACGGGCTTATCCGAGTACACCGTGCTGCACGCCACCGAATCGGACAACGAACTAGCCGTTGAAGTCATAGCGACTCGGACCAAGGCCCCGTGTCCTGGTTGCGGCGAGTTCTCATCC
>JANPBU010000027.1:0-111868 GCA_031430595.1 Acidimicrobiia bacterium | reverse complement strand
GATGAGGTGCTTGGGTTGGGCGTAGTAGTCCCCGCCTTCGTTCGCATGCTCGAACGCGGTGTGAGGCTTTGCAGAACCGGGGGGTGCGACCTGAGTGTGATCGTGGTTCGTACCGGGTTGCGCACCATTCGCAATATAGGTAGCCCTGAGGGTGAATGTTTTGACTGTGTGTAGTTGTTGTTGGCATGCATCTGAGTATCACAGGAGGGTATGACAGGTTTGCGTGGGTGATGGTTTGTCGAGGACCGACTGCATTTGTTTCCGTTGTTCCCGTTGAGTTTTCGGTTTAGACAGGTTCTTCTTCGTTCATTCCGTAATGAAACTGTCGGCCTTCACGCGACGCCCGTAGTGCGATTGAGTCGACCCCGATCATTACGGAACGAACGAATAGGTCGGACTAAGTGCAAACGAACCCGGACGGGTTCGATCATTACGGAACGAACGAATAGGCCGGTTCAAGCGGTCGGCGTTTCCCTTGATTGGCCTAGCAAAAGGCCATGCACCCCGTAGGGCGTCCGTCGATTCAAGAGTGATTACTGGACCAGGGCTTTGAAACCTGCCTCGTGGGTTGTTTAGAGCGCGCTCTACTGGGTAGTTGTTTTGGTCGTCGAGCGCCCGCTCGACCAAAAGGAACATCATGTCAAATACGACCGATACCCTCGCTGGAACGTACGCTATTGATCCTGCCCACAGCCGCCTCGGATTCACCGTCCGACACGCGATGGTGACAAAGATTCATGGTTCGTTCAGCGACTACGAAGGAAGCGGTTACTTCGATCCTGACGACCCTTCAAAGAGCTCGGTCTCGCTGTCGATTAGGGCGACGAGCATCGACACACAGAGCGCCGACCGAGACGCTCATCTGCGGGCTGATGATTTTTTCGATATGGATAACTACCCGTTTATCAAGTTCGTAAGCACGATGGTGAAGAAGCTGGACGAGAATCGTTATATGGTCACGGGCGATCTCACCATCAAAGACGTTACGAAGCCGATAGACATCGAATTTGAGTACACCGGACACGCTGTCGACCCGTACCAAAACCATCGCATAGGCCTCGAAGGAAGTGCGTCCGTTAACCGCAAGGATTGGGGGATCGTGTGGAATACGGCCCTGGAAACTGGGGGTGTGCTGGTAAGCGAGATAGTCAATCTTGAGATCGAGGTGTCTGCTATTCGAAAGCAATAGTTAGTCGGTGGCGATGGCCTGTAGAACGTTGAGCCGGGACGCCCGTCGTGCCGGATACAGCGAAGCCATCACACCAGCGACAGTGACTGCCAAGATCATGATGATGAGGGAACGGTAGGGGAGTTCCATCGTGGTGATGCCTTGGTCTCGGAGTGTGCGTGTGAGGGCATAGCCAAGACCAATGCCGAGGGCGACACCGAGGGCAGCGCCAAAGGTCGAGATAATTGCGGCCTCCCAACGAACCATTGATCGCACGTCGCGGCGGTCCATGCCAACCGCTCGCAAAAGGCCAAGTTCGTGCGTTCGCTCGAGAACCGAAAGCAGCATAGTGATAAGCACACCCATCAAAGCAATGATGATTGCCAGCAGCACCAAAGCAGTAATGAGGTTCAAAAGCTGGCTGACTTGCGCCCGAATCTGTGCGCCGTATTCCTTCTGTGTTTGTACCTTCGAAGACGGTGCCGCAGTCTTCAGTAAGCTGGAAATTCGGCCTTTCACTGTTTCAACATTGGCGCCGGGTTCGATGTTCACAAAGGCCAGTTGGTCGAGTGCATCGGTGAACACGCCTTGGTGGGTTTTAAGCGAAATGATGTAATCGCCGAATGCGGTCGTCTTGAACGTTGCAACTATCTTCTGGGGGTGTGGGCCGGTCGCAAACACCATGGGAACAGTGTTGCCAACCTTCCACCGGTGGTCGCTCGCCACTCGCTCGGATACCGCGACGCCGCCCCCATCGAGGCCCGAAAATGAACCGCTCAAGACGTCGAGGTCAAGTGCACCATTGGGGTTGGTCGCATCGAGGGAAGGTCCATCCATAGCCACCACAAGTTTTGTGGCGTTACCGATCTTGAATGACCCATACCGGTATTGCGCAACTGTGGCGACACCCTCAGTTGACCGTATGGCTTCGGTGACTGTGGGGCCGATCCCGCTGACTCGATCGGCCGACACAATCAGTTCCGACCGCACGCCTTGATCAAGAATCTTGTTCGTCGAGGTGTTAATCGAAGCTGCGAGCACCAGTGAAGCTGCGATCAGGGCAGTTCCGATCATGAGTGCGGCTGCGGCGGTGGCTGTGCGTTGCGCCCCTCTGGTTGCGTTCTCTTCGGCCAACTGCCCAGACACGCCCCGAAGTCGACGGATGGGCGTCGCCAACACGTGTATAAATGGCGGAACAATTGACGGTGCGAGCAAAGCAACGCCTAACACGGTGGCTACAGCGCCGGCCCCGAGCACGGCAAGGTTTACCGATCTCGCAGCGAAAGCGGTTGCCCCAACGCCAACCACCGTCATAATCGCACCCACCATGAGCTTCGTGCGGCGCTGCGTGACAGTGGTCGTGGTCACTGTACGCACAGCAGCAAGCGGAGGGACACGGGAGGCCTTGATTGCCGGAGCGATCGCTGACACAACGGTCATTACGACACCACCAAGCATGCTTACAATGATGGTTCGGGGCAGGATTGTAAGCGGGCCAGATGGAATTGAAATGCCGAGTGCAGAGAGCAAACGCTCAGCCCAAAAGCCAAGCCGACACCACCCAGTAAACCGAAAGCCGAAGCGATCACGCCTATCACGACTGACTCGACGATGATCGACCCAATCACCTGCTCGCTATCGGTGCCGAGTGCTCGTAGCAGCGCCATTTCGCGAGTTCGTTGAGCCACCACAATGGCGAAGGTGTTGTAGACGATGACGGCACCGACGAACAACGATACAGCTGCAAATACCAGCAGGAAGGTGGTGAAGAACGACAGCCCGCTATTGATTGAGTCGCTATTTTCCGAGCTGAGTTCGGTACCGGTTACGGCCTCGTATTTGGCGCCGATAGCAGCTTGTACGCGATCTTGCAGTACCGAGTCGGCAAGGCCCTTGTCGCCGGCAATGGCGATGTCGTCGAATTGGCCTATTCGGTTTGCTTGCTGTTGGGCGGTGGCAAGGTCGAACAGCGCAGCGGATGCACCTGCCATATTGCCCGCACTTCCATACTTGGCCATACCCACAAGACGAAACGTTTGCATTCCCTTTGTCGTCTGTACGCGTATTTGATCAACGAGTTTGAATTTTGCCTGTGTGGCAGCCTGTAGGTCAACGGCCACTTCATCGGCGTGGGTCGGTGCAACACCTTTGACTATTCGAAAAGAGTTCAATTCAGATTTGGTTGGCCAACTCGCAAGAAACGTAGGCGCAAACTGGTTTCCCGCGACTTTGCCGTTGGCATCGAAGATGCGGCCGCCGATTACGAACACCGCACCTTCGGCGAAGCGAACACCCGAGACCGCGCGAACTTTCGTGAGTAATGATGCGGGTAGTGGGGGTCGGCTGGTCATCGCCCCAAGTTCAGATGACGATCTGACACTGACGGCCGTGCCCTGGTATGCCTGATCGAACACTTGTGTAAACACCCGTTTAATGGTGTCTGTCAGTACAAAGGTACCGGCCACGAACGCTACGCCCAGCACGACGCACAGGCCGAGGAACGTTGACCGCCGGTGCCACGAGGGTAATTCTCGGAGTTCATTGGTTGACCGATGTTTCAGCAGGTATGAGCCTCGGCTGGGCTGTGACTGCAATTGGCACCCTAGGGTTTGGTGTTCAATTGGGGTTCATCAGTCGTAAAGACTGAGTGCTGAAAACGTGTAGCGGCTTAGATAGGCGAACTCGCTCTCCGTCAAGAGCAACGTCAATTGATGGGCTTCGAAATGTGACCATGCATGAGTTGGCAGTGCGCTGATCGATGAGTGGCGACGTCTCTACTCTTCGGCCCAGAATAGCTATGAGCGCCTTGAACTTCGGGAATCGGGTGCCGGCTCTAAGGATTCGAATGTCAAGCATTCCGCTCGTAAGGCTTTCTCGTTGTGGTACCTCGCCCGGTTCACCTGCGAAGATTCCATTGCCAATCCAAACCATCCACACTCGCTCGGGCTGTTCATCGATTGTTACCCTGAGGCGGCGGATGTAGAACATATGCACGAACACTGAAACAATCTTCGCCAGTTGCCTGGGCATGTGTTTTTGGTATCGCTCCCGCCGCGCTACTAAGTCTACGTACCACCCGATGCTGAGGTTGTTCAGGAAGACTTCATCGTCAACTTTGCCCACGTCCACCAAATGACTGGCGGTGTGCGCAAGGGCCTGACCAACGTCGTCGACGTTAGAGAAACCTGCTGCCTTCGCGAAATGGTTGTGTGTCCCTCCCGGACATGGCAGAAACGTTGCGTCTGTGTCGGCGGTCAAGCAGGCAATGCTTCGGCTCGTGCCGTCGCCGCCCCATACCGCTATCAACACATTGTCGTGACTTTTTGCGATCGCCTCTTTCAGTGTGTAGTCGGCAGTAGCAAGTGAGACAAGGACGAAATCATGGAATAAGCCCGATGGCAATTCGCCAGACCCGGCGTGATCGTTATGAACCAAGTATTTTTTGGTGAAATTCTGCCCGTTGGGCGAGCTATTCGAACCGTTACCCGCGTGCAGTGCGGTTAACGGTTCGACAGGTTCGCCAGGGTCAACGACTTCGCTAATTGCGGTGTCGCTATGCAGCTTCGGCCAACATCGTCAGTTTGGCTTTCGCAGCCTTGACGTCACGGAACTGGCGCTCAACAATTGTTCGTACATCTGTGGAAAGGTCTGCTTTGCAGGCTTCTTCGTACTGGGCGACAGCATGCTCTTCACCTTTTTCTGCGGCTTTGAGAACGCTTTCAGGATCATCACCTGACATAGCGTCTTTGACGGCCATCCATCCTCTATGAAGGGTGCCAATCACCGTTCCTTTTTCAGACGGTTCACCTCCGAGGTCAGCAGTGATACCGCTCAGCTCGTTATGGAAGTCTCGACGTTGTTTTGCGCAAGCGATGAAGTGGGCGGACAGATCGGGGCGGGTCGATTTTGAAAGCTCTTCAGCTGCCTTCGTGTAACCCTCATCTCCATCTTTGAGTGTTTGCATGAGTTCATCGAGTACGTGGCGAGTTTCTTTTGTATCCATTGAGTTCTCCTCAGGTCTTTGGCCAAAACGGCCTGCCAAATTGGTAGTGGCGTACGTTTCCGTTACCCGTTCACCCTGGGTTCAAACTGAATTATTCGAACTTTGCTGCCGGTCAACGGCTACCACATCGGATGGTCGAGCAACGTCACTCGAATGCTCACCCATATGGTCGTTGGCATCACCCACCCCGAGGTCACCGTGCGCTTCAGCTACGGCCGTTTCGGCAGCCTTCAAAGCTTCGGGCTCGGTGAGACTCGTTGCAGCTGAAGTCTCGGCAGCCAGTGCCCGAGATTCCATTTTTCGGTCTCCCATTATCCATGCGAGCATCTGTTTGAACGAACGAGTTTTCACCGGGCGGAATGTGTCGTCGGTCATCGGCGCGACAGGCTGTATCCGCCAGGGCCGACGATGAGAGCGACGAGGATGAGAATTACCCCGGCCGTTATCGAGCCAGAGAGAATTGACACGATGCCAGCTATAGCCAGCAGAGCTGCAGCAACACTGAGTGCGGTTCCCATGGTCAACCAACGATGCTGACGCCGGCGGGACCAACCAACAGGCCGAGGGCAATAAGAATAATCCCCGACGTGAGTTGACCCTTAACAATGCTTACGATCCCAGAGACGACCAGGATTACTGCAGCTACCCAAAGAATGGTTTGCATAATTATTTCCTTTGTGTTGAGAAGTGAGAGTACTTACCAACCAACGGATTCCCCGGATGGGTGATCTTCAAACATTTGATCTTCAATGTTTCAGTCGGGTGTGTTCGGGTATTGGCTGAGGGTCGATGCGCAAGTTCTGCCGCACATACAGATAGGTACACGTAGATGTTCGAAAAAGCCCAACCTGGTGGTCTTAACGTTGCAATCGTTTCAACATACCCACCGCGTGCATGTGGTCTCGCGACGTTCGCGAGCGACCTTGCCGATTCGCTTCGCACCGCCGTAGGCGTGAAGTCAGTTGGCATCATCGCAATTGAGCGGCTGACCGATTCTGAAACGGTACAGACTTCTGGGGAGGCAACACCTTATGTGGCGCGAATCCGAGACGATGCTTGCGAAAGCTACGAACTGGCTGCCAAACAAGCCAACCGGTGGGCAGACGTGGTGCTCGTACAACACGAATTTGGGATTTTCGGTGGAGACGACGGTTCCTACCTTCTGCATTTTTTGAACGGCCTTTCCGTTCCGTATGTGATTACCCTGCACACCGTTCTTCCCATGTTTTCGAGTTCGCAAACCGCCGTGCTGAAACAAGCCTGCGTCAAAGCTGCCGCGACCTGTGTTTTCACCTCCACCGCATCTCGGCTCGTCGCCGATCAGGAAATAGCAAGTGAATCGCAGATCGTGGTCATTCCGCATGGTGCACCAGACGCAATCTATGCAGCTGATCGATGTACGGCCCGCAATTCGCTTGACGTAGCCGATCGTTTCGTGCTGTCAAGTTTCGGCTTGCTCTCAGCGGGCAAGGGGCTTGAGTTGGCCATTGAAGCGCTTCCCCTGGTCGCGGATCAAATTCCAAATGTTCAACTCCTTCTCGCCGGAAGAACTCACCCAGACGTTGTTCGACGTGACGGAGAAAGTTATCGAGAGTCCTTGAAAGAGCTGGCCAAAAGTCTTGGAGTAGCTGAACGGGTAACGTTCATTGATGGCTTCATGAGTATTGAAGCTGTTGCTGACATCCTCGCTGTTACTGATGTCTTCGTGACACCCTATGTGAACCTCAATCAAATCGTCTCCGGGGCACTGACCTTCGCGTTGGCCTCAGGATGTCCGATTGTTTCAACCCCGTATCTGTACGCCGTTGATCAACTCGCTGACGGTGGAGGGACCATCGTCGAAGGCCGGTTGCCAAATTCGTTTGCTGCGGCCATATGTGAACTTGGTTCAGACGAACACCGAATGACCGTTCGGCGCAGAGCTACTGAAATTGGAAAACTGATGCGATGGTCTGCGGTTGGTGAGCGAGTCGCCCTTTTGGCTGCCAATGTTTCGCGGCCCAAGGCCGCTGCACCTCACCTATCGAGTTCGTTTCAACTTGTTCCGGTGTTGGCCCCGTCGATCGTTGATCTGACGATGGTTGTCTCGTCGCCCGGCCCCGCAGTTGCCCTCGCTCGAAGTGAACTACCGACGCGCCACCTTCGCCGACTAGTCGACGATAGGGGGATCATTCAGCACGCAACGGGCGTGGTGCCGCTACTTTCGAGTGGCTACTGCATCGATGACATTGCTCGAGTCATTCCTGTGGCGAAAGGTTTGGTGGCCGTTCACGAGGCGAGTGAGACCGCAAACTTTTGGGAGGGTGTCTTTGCCCGGTCGATCTCTGCACTCGCTGACGCGCATCGACCGGATTCGCACCTCATGAAAAACTTCATGACATGGAGTGGCGAATGGATTGATCAACCTCATTTCGGTGATCACGTCGGCCGGGCGCTACTTGGGCTCTCATCTGTGCCGAACGACCCGGCCTACTTCACCGTAGTCGGGCCGCTCGCTGCCTCACTGCTGCTGAATTGGCCGGGCGACAGCCCCCTTCACCCCGATTCGTATGCGCTCATAGCACAAGGGCTTGCACCGCATCTGCTCAATGAAGCAACAGCGCGCGGCATGCTTAAGCGATTGACTGGGGCGTATGACTCGAACGCGAACGCTTCGTGGCGATGGCCAGAAGCGACCGTACGATACGACCAGGGTCGATTCCCTCAGGCGCTTCTTGTCGGGGGCCGTTTGCTCGAAGACCCTTTGGCCATCGAACGCGGTCTTGAATGCTTGCAATGGCTGACTGCTCAGTGTGATCAACAGACGTATCTGAGGTTTCCGGGCCACCGCGGGTGGACAAAAGCTGCTCCGTTACAGTGGAGTGGAGACGAACAACCCCTTGAGGCACTCGCATTCATCGAGGCTCATCTGCAGGCATATGAAATTACGCACGATTCGTCCCATGAGCATGCTGCACTGCGTGGTCTCGACTGGTTTTACGGAGCTAATCGCCTAGGCCAATCGTTAGCCGAACCGCTCACTGGGTCGTGTTACGACGGTTTGGGATCATACGATGTGAATCGCAATTGTGGTGCCGAATCGACTTTGGCATTGCTGCAAGCCCATCAAGCGATTGACGGCTTTCGCCGTTCGGCTCGTTCGAGTAGCCAACCCGCCAACGTGTGACGACGTGGTTGCGCCCGCAGGCAAAACCGTCGCCGCGACCGTTTCGAAGACGGTTGTGATAGGAGAACGCGACGAGAATGAACTCGGCGAGGGTGTTCATGCTGCTTCGGCCGAACGTTCGGTTAGACCGCGGATGAGCCGTATGGCGTTCACTTTTTCTGACTGGACCGGATCGGTAGCTTTTGGTGTTTGTCTCGTCGCTCTCTTCACGATCTGGGTGTTGGTCGGCAAACTTTCACACTTTCCACGATGGTGGGAGCTCACAGTGACAATAGGTGTGCCTATGGTTTCCCTACTCCTGCTTACCATCGTGCAACATACTCAAAGTCACGCAAACCGGGTGACCCAGCTAAAATTAGGCGAGCTGATACGAGCCTCTGAGAATGCAACCAACAGGATGATCACTCTTGAAGAGGCCAGCAGCTCTGACCTCGACCGAATACACGCCGAGTTTGCTACCGAAAAGCCCGAGTAGGCATGGGCTTATCTGAGATGTTTGATTTCAATCGTCCGGGGTAAACGTCGTTTCATCATGATGAAACAAGAGTTTCAACTCTGCACATCCAAGGGCGGTGACCGTATCGAACAATCGCACGTGCACACCAATTCGAAGTCGATCCGCTCATTCGCCGCACCGCTGGCGGCCTGTGCACTTTTGATAATCGCCATCGCAGGCTGCTCGACCGCAACGACTGACTCGGCTCAAGGCGCCGCCGTTCCTGTAGTGACGGTAATCGATAAACCATTGGAAACTCGGGCCTTCGGTAAACGGGTGAAGGCACTCGATTTTGCGGTAAAGCCTGCGCCGAATGCAGTCGATTCGAGCCCGTCGATTGAACCGAACCCCGAGCCCAACGCGGTACCAGGGTCGTCGACGTCACTTGGGGCAGTAAAAGCGCTTATCAGTTCGGCCATAGCGCGTGACTTCTCTGCCGCGTGGGCCCACGTCAGCCGAGCCGACCAGCAACGAATTGGGTACGTGCAGCGACTGGTTGAAGAGTTTAACGCGGCCGGTTGGACTGACTTCGCCGTTGAAAGCTCAACGCTCGACACGGTGACCGTGAAGGTAAAACAGGTACCAAAGATAAGTGAGATCGACGGGGTTATCGCAGAGCACGCCATTGTACGGGTGAAGACAATTGCCGAAGATGGTGGGTACAGAGTTCTCTGGAGTAAGCGGACGACGGAGCAGATCTTCCCTGAGATGTCAGCAATAGAAAACCTAGCGGTTCAGCAAAGTGTGACCGCGTGGGCCAAGTCAAGGCAGGCATGCGAAACCCAGCCATCAAACCAGTACTCAAGTGGTCTTGTTGGTGTTGTTGGGTTAGCTGATGCGCTGTGCAAAACCGTAGGTACACCTGTGATTGGCGAGGTGCAGGACCTCTATGGCCTTGACGAGCCAGACCCGCTCTTTCAAGCCTTTGGCTCTTCAGCAGCGAGTTGGGCGCGGGTTGTCAAGATCTCAGCGCCCGTTGCAATGAGCGTTGTTCTAGCCCCAACGGGAAAAGACTGGATCGTGGTGGCAATAGCTCGCCCATCGATCTCTGAATCTTGATGCGACCCCGCATCGAGTGAAGAAGTTGGAGAACCGGCTTCTTCAAACGCGCCTCACTGACGTGAGGCGCGAACCACCACAACCTACGAAAGGTACCAACCATGAAAAGAACAAAAGTTGGGAAGATCATCCCAGCCATTGGGCTTGCTGCGAGTTTGGCACTCTCATTTACTACGGTAGCCAACGCTTCAAGCCATCGAGAGGCGCCGGGTATCAGCGAAGACCCGGTCGCCGACCTTACCGACGTGTATGCGTTTGTGAGCCCCGACAATGCGGCCATGACCACCCTTGTGATGAACGTCAATCCGTTCGAGTCACCCGGAGGAGGCCCAAACTTTCACCGATTTGGTGATGATGTGCTCTATGAGTTCAACATTGACAACAATGGTGATGCGATTGCGAACATCAAGTATCAGTTCAGGTTCAAAACCACGTATTCAAATCCGAACACGTTCCTCTACAACACCAACCAAGTAACTTCACTTACTGACCCTGACCTCAATGTTCGCCAGACCTATACGGTCACAGAGGTAAAGGAAGGCGTAGCGAAAGAAATCGGAGCCGGAGCAATTGCGGCTCCTGCCAACGTAGGGCCTCGATCGATGCCGAATTACCGAGCATTGGCCGATGCCGCGGTATACCCCATGGAAAACAACTCCATGAAGGTATTTGCAGGCCCACGCGACGATCCGTTCTTCGCTGACCTCGGGGCAATCTTTGACCTTGGTGGGCTACGGCCCCTCAATCAAGCTCACCTGATTCCTTTAAAGACAGCACCGGGCCGTGACTATCTGGCTGGGTTCAATGTGCACTCAATCGTGCTTCAGGTTCCATCCAGTCGAATCGTGGCCGGTGATCCGGTTATCGGAATGTGGTCAACCACATCCCGACGGGTTCCTGGTGCTGCCGGTGCGACTGATACCTGGAAGCAAGTAGCTCGTCTTGGTCAGCCGTTGGTGAACGAAGTCATTGTTCCGGTTGGGGCGAAAGACCTCTTCAACAGCTCGTCGCCCGACAAAGACTTGCAGTTTGCGAAGGGTGTGCTCGAACCTGAACTCGGAAAACTGATCCCGGTCTTGTATCCCGGTGTCAAGGTTCCTACTGCGGTGAATGCTGGCCTCGGGCTTGGTGGACGCGAGGACCTCGCAGTCATCTTCCTCACCGGCATTCCAGGGCTAAATCAGCCCAAGGGTGTGAAACCTTCGGAACAACTTCGTTTGAATACGTCAATTCCAAAGTCGGGTTTCCCGAATGGACGCACGCTCTCAGACGATGTGATTGATACCGCACTCCAAGTCGTTGCCGGAGCCACCGATTTCTCGAAAGAGTTCAAGGTGTTCCCGAACAATGCTTTGACTGACGGTGTTGATTTTAGTGATAGGGAACTTCTCAATCGCTTCCCATATGTGGGCTGGCCGGCTGATGGGTACTACTCGTATCCGTCAACTAACGGCGACCCGCTTGATAACAAGCGCTAGGTGATGGTCATGACGAACGATGTGCGGTCGCATCAGAATCTGGGTACGGCCGCCATCGGTCGTCGTGTAATCCTACTTGTACTTAGCGTTACAGTGATCTTGCTGGCGTCTTCCAGTGGCGCGTTTTCTACGCCACTTCAGGTTGAAACTTCAACTGAACGACAAATTGCCTCACTTAAGGCAAAGGTCGAAAAGAATCCGAAAGACGTTCGCAGCTGGACGGAACTTGGCGTCGGTTATACCAGGCGCGCTTATGAAACTGGCGACCCTACCTATTACCCCTTGGCTGCCCGATCTTTTGAGCAGGCCGAGAAACTTACGGAAACCTCCCCTGAAGTGTTTTCGGGTCAGGCCTTTCTGGCACTTGCTCGACACCAATTTCGAAACGCTCGCGAGTTGGCGGTCAAGGCCCTTGTTATCAACCCAACGAGCTTCGATGCAAAGTTGGCCCTTCTCGATGCAAACATCGAACTGGGCAGGTATGACGAGGCCGATGTTCAAGTGGAAGCGTTGGTAACTCAACGCGCCGGAGTCGCTTCGCTGTCTCGTCTTTCGTATGTCAGGCAACTACGAGGCGACCTTCTGGGGGCGGAAGCGGCGATGCGCTCTGCAGTTGCCGCCTCGCAAGACGGTTCGATCGATCGTTCGGTTGCGCTCGCCTATCTCGGTGAAGTACTTCTGGAACGTGGAAAGGGCGACGCCGCTACCCGGTCTTTTCGTCAGGCGTTGGCAATCAACCCCGGTTCGATAGTTGCATCGATTGGGCTAGCAACGATTTATGCCGAAGATCGCGACTGGAAGAAAGCAAACGAACTCCTTGAAACACTCTCCGAACGGGCGCCGACCCCCGCAGTGCTCGGCTTGCAAGCAGACATAGCTCGGGCGTCGGGTAACCGCGCGGTCGAACTTGCGGCTAATCAATTAGTCGATGCCACCGTTCGTTTGTATGAGGTTAACGGTGCAGTCGTAGATTCTGAAATGGCGGTGTTGCTCGCCGACCGAGGAGCAGGGTCGCAACGTGCGGCGGTGTTGGCCGCTAAAAAGGCCTATGCCGATCGGCAAACCATTTTCACCGCCGATGCAATGGCTTGGGCACTGTTTCAGTCGGGCCAGCCAAAAGACGCCGTTTCATTTGCCAAGAAGGCAATCGCAGCCAAACCGTCCGCCGCTTCCGTTCGTTGGCACGCAGCAGCAATTTTCGCTGCCAACGGAGACGTCGCCGCAGCGAAAGCCGAACTTCTTGCCGCTTCACCGAACAAGTGGTTCTCGCCAACCCAACGCCTTGCCCTCGTCAGTCTTTCCAAACGCCTAGGAGCATCATGACAACTGCACAGATAAAGCGAGTAGCAGTATTCGTATTCGTACTGATGACCGCATTTTTGCTGGGGTCGAGCTCGGTATCGGCGCATCCGCTCGGAAACTTCACCACCAACACGGCAACCAGAATCGTATTGAGTGGTGACTCCGTCAAACTTTTGTATGTGGTCGATTTGGCTGAAATACCGGCTTTGAAAGTGCGCCAATCACTGAATGCAGCGACCGGCGAGGTGCCTGTTGCGGTTTCGACTACTTGGCGAACGGCTACGTGCGACACGCTTGGCAAAGCGCTTTCCTTCGCCGCAGACGAAGTGTTGATTGCGTTGCGGGCCACCACATCACACGTGACGTTTCCGCCCGGGCAGGCTGGTTTAACGACGTTGCGTCTTGAGTGCACATTTGATGGTGCGGTCGCCCCGAAAACCGGTAGTAAATACCGCTTCCAATTTGCCGACGCCAATTTTCCAGATCGTCTTGGGTGGCGAGAAATTACCGTGGTTGGTGCCGGGCGTCAGGCTACAGAAGCAGTTGCTTCGGTTTCGCCGACTGAACTACTCACCAAGTATCCGAGTGGGGCAGTGACTTCGCCACTTCATCAAAAGAGTCTCAGTTTCACCATGAAACTTGGGACGGCCATGAAATCAGAAGCGAAGCAGCTAGCAACAAACGAAACTACGAACCGAGGTAATGATGGGCTGACGCAACGATTTCAATCGTTAGTAGCTCGCCGTGAAGTGAGTCTTCCGTTTGCTATTGCCGCCATGCTGATCGCGCTGGTGCTGGGCGGGCTGCATGCACTTGCTCCGGGACACGGAAAAACAATCATGGCCGCGTATGCCGTAAGTCGGCGTGGGCGAAGGGGAGACATTCTGTCAATAGGTTTGACCGTTGCCTTAACCCACACCTTTGGCATTTTGGCGTTGGGCACCATCATTTCCGCGACCTCTGTCGTTTCGTCGGAAGGGGCGCTTCGGTGGGCGTCAGTGGCCTCAGGAATACTCGTCACTTCAGTAGGTGTGAGTTTGGTTCGCAGCCGAGTCAATGCAGCCCGGTCGATCCGTAATGAAAAGGCCCGGTCGAGCCATTCACACGATCACCACGAACACCAATACGACCACGACCACACTCACGACCACACTCACGACCACCACGGTCAACCTCATCCGCACGAGTCAGACCGTCGTTTTGTCACCACGAGTCATGCTCACGGTGGATGGCAGCATGAGCATGTGCTCCCTGCCCCTGGTGCAATGGTGCGAAGGCGAGAACTGATTGCAATGGGATTGGCCGGGGGAATGGTTCCGAGTCCTTCGGCCCTGGTGGTGTTGTTGGCTGCCATTGCGTTGGGCCGTATTCCGTTCGGTTTGGCTTTAGTTGCTGCCTACGGTGTCGGTCTTGCGTTGACCCTGGTTGCGGCCGGGTTGCTACTCGTGCGGTTTGAGCAAAGCGTTCGGCGCTGGGGTTCACGGCGAGAGACCCCGATCGGCGTAGGCGTCAACCGAATCGTCGAAGCACTTCCCCTCGTGTCGGGTTCTGCGATCGTTGGCGCTGGCCTACTGCTGGTCATTCGATCAATGTCGTTGTTCTGAAAAATAACTAGCTGCCGTGGTTTAGTTCTCAACGCTGCCGGGTATGGGTGAATCAGCGATCGGCAACTTCTGCCAATCGCAACCTAGTGAGGTAACCCCATGGGAATACTTGATGAGTTTACGAGTCGAATCAAAGGAGCCTTTGGTGCTCTCATCGGCAACAAGGAAATGAAGCGTTCGGGCCAGGCCAATCACCTCGCAGGAAAGGCAAAAGACGTCGTTGGTTCCGCCCAATCGAAGGCTAAAGATGCTATCGATAGCGCTCGCGATACTGCTCGAAAGAATCCAACCAATCCGTAGTAGCTAATGAAGCAAACCGTAGTTGTATCTGGCGCAGTGCTGAAGGTCACCTTGACCGATGGCTCTCCGGTGTCTATTCGTTTACTCACACCTACCGATCGGGCTCATTTGCTTGATGGGTTCGGGAAGCTCAGCGCTGCGTCTCGGCGCAGCCGCTTCTTTTCGGCCATGCCGGTTTTCAATGACGATCTACTCAACCGCCTGGCCGATCTCGACGGATTCCGCCATGTGGCAGTCGGTGCCTTTCATGACACCGACGAGATTGGAAACGGAATCGGCGTGGCCCGATCGATCCAACTCGATGCGACCGAACCGGCAGAACTCGCAGTAACGGTTATCGACGACTACCACGGTCGTAGGATAGGCGAATTGTTGCTACGTGTGCTTATTGCAGTGTGGCAAGAACAGTTGCGACAACGGCTGCAAGAACAACTCGGTGACAACATGTTCGTGGCCAGTATCTTGAGAGAGAACCGGGCAGCGGTGAAGACCTTCAGGCGTCTTGGGGCAATCACTCAGACGGACCCCGATGACCCGACGATTGTGCTGGCCCAATTCGCTGGATCGGCCATATCTCGTCCGGAAGGCTGGCCGACAGAACTTACTGAACGTGTGTGTGAATTTGCGAGGGCAGTTTCGTGAAGCACGAAGATTCGCTGCGTGTGGCCGTTCTTTCACCAATTTCGTGGCGCACACCACCAAAAAGCTACGGACCGTGGGAACAGTTTGCATCATTGCTCGCCGATGGGCTTGTGTCGTTGGGTCACGATGTCACGCTTTTCGCGACGGCCGACTCGGTAACGACGGCCAAGCTCCATTCGACCAGTGCCTGTGGTTGGTCGGAAGACCCCAACATTGATCCGAAGGTGGCAGAGTGCACACATATTGCTTCGGTCTTCGAACGGGCGAGCGAGTTCGACATCATCCATAACGGGTTCGACTTCCTTCCGCTTACTTACAGCGGGTTAGTCGATACCCGAGTCGTCACCACCATTCACGGCTTTTCTTCTCCGAAGATCATCTCGGTGTACGAGCGCTATAACGCCACGACCACATATATTTCCATTAGCGATGCTGATCGCAGCCCCCGCTTAAATTACGCAGCAACCATTCACCATGGCATAGACGTTGATGCTTTCGCGCTACCGGCAGCCATCGGCGATTACCTCCTGTTTTTCGGAAGGATTCACCCCGACAAGGGCACTGCGGCGGCCATCGAGGTCGCTCGTCGTGTTGGTCGGCCACTCATTATCGCTGGTTTGATCCAAGACGAAACGTATTTTCGAAACGAAGTAGAACCCCACGTAGATGGTGATCGTGTGCGCTTCATTGGGTTGGTAGAAGCAAAAGATCGCGCCGAATTGCTTGGTCAGGCTTACGCATTGTTGCACCTGATCGATTTCGATGAGCCGTTCGGCTTCAGCGTGATAGAAGCAATGGCTTGCGGCACCCCGGTAATCGCTTCCAACCGAGGGTCAATGAAGGAACTCATTGCGGACGGCGAGACGGGATTTCTCGTGAACGGCGTTGACGAGGCCGTTGCTGCAGCCGAAGGGGTGGCTGGCATACATCGGCCTGCGCTGCGTGCCAATACACGAGGCAGGTTTAGCAGCCAAACAATGGTGAAAAAGTATGCCGACCTATACGGTCAGGTGCTGAAGCGTCCTACTGGACGCCGCTGAGTGCTGCTTCTACGGTCTCGGTGACGTTCAGCACGGTATCCATACCAGCGATTTCGACCAGACGCCGTGCCCGGCAACCGGCCGGTGCAACGAGAGTCAACACATTTATCGTAGATAAACCGTGCACCATGGTGAGCGCGGCACTGTCGAGGTAGCCAAGCTCGCTGAGGTCAAGCACGAGGGCCTTCGAAGCTGATGACGACTTTTGTATCCCGCTGCCTAGCTCGCCCGCATTCGAACGGTCAATCTCGCCGCTGAGAGTGACGACAGCGGTGTCATCGTGCCAGGTGAGGGTCATTTTGGCCAGTGGTTGCTGCATAGTGTCACGGTTCCGTCTTCTCGTGTGGTCCCTCGGAAGGGTCATCCGTAGATAAAGCTTTTGTGAGTTCAATGATTGTACCGCTGCTTGTCGGTTCCACGCTCACTGTATCCATAACTGCTCGCATGATGGCCAGACCCTGTCCCCGATTTCCGGGGTCGAGTGGTTCGGGTCGCCAAGTACCTTGATCAGCAATTCGCAAGGTAACAAGGGGGCCGACACGTCGACCATATATAGCGATGTCTTGGGGAGCAAATCGATGACCGTGCTCGATAGCATTCGTGACTGCTTCGCCCGAGGCCAACAGAAAATCATCGATGTCGTTTCGAGGTGCGGCTATCTGGGTAAGCCACGTGCGAAGGTCAATTCTTAGTTGGTACAGCGACCCGACTTCCCCGATGATCGAAGTTTTGAAATCGACATGGTGTGTTGCGAGTTGAACGCAGAGCAATGCCACGTCGTCGGTGTGATCCTGATCGAGCATGTCGCTCAGTAGGGTATCGGCGAGTTTTGCGACGGAAGTGTTGGATACTGCGATCATTGCTCGAAGCACCTCCAAACGAAGATCGATATGGTCGCTGCGACGTTCGATTAGACCATCTGTGAACATAACGAGTTGCTCATGATTGTCGAATAGGGTTTGTCGCTGTTCGCGCATTGTTGAGGAAACGCCAAGTGCCGGGCCCCTTCCCGCCGAGATGTTCGTGACCAATCCATCCGCCGTTTTCAAGAGTGGTGCAGGGTGGCCGGCTAACGAGCAAACGAGGGTCCCTTTCGTCGGATCAACGAGCACTAGGGCCATACTCGCGAAGAGGGTGTCGTGATCATTGGCGGCGAAATTATCGAGGCGCTCAAGCAAACGGGCCGGGTCTGGAAACATGGACGCCAGTGCGCGAGTAGCAGTCGAAAGCTTCCCCATCGCTGCTGCTGAATGTATTCCATGGCCAACTACGTCACCCACAACAAGAAGAAACCGATCGTCTGGCAGACGTATCGCATCGAACCAGTCTCCACCGACCGAAACGTTTCGTGTGCTCGGCTGGTATCGGCCCGCTAGTTGCGTACCATCAATGTGCTGGGGTACCCCCGGAAGCAGTGAGTCCTGGAGGGTCACTGCGATTTCGTGTTCAAGCTCAAAACGCTCGGCTCTGGCCAGCGCGTTGGCGCAGAGCGCGGAGTAGCTCGTGAGATCGATGCGTTGCTCGTCTGAAAATTCTTGGGCTGTGTCGTAAAAGAAACCAACAAGCCCAATCCTTCTTCCCGCATTCGTAAGTGGCAATACCACCCACGAGAGTGGTTGAACAGCCAGTGACTCTATGAGTACATGAGAGCCCTCACCAACGACATCTTCCAACGACTCGACGAGCGCGTTCGATGCAAAGCGCGGTTGATTCGTCGCCAAGAATCGGCCGATGCGGGTGTCGCCCAAAGGAATGGTGAGGGCGTTGGCATCGTTGCTCGTCGCAGCACTTCGACGCGGAGCATGCAGCACATCGAGTGTTTCAGCATCATCACCAATCACGCCCAAAAAACCATCTGAGCACAGAAGCAACGGGACCGAGTCAGTAAACGCTGTGGCTACTTCAGCGCGAGTTTCTGCACTAGCAAGTGCACTTACGGCAAGGGCAAGAAGTCGAGCCCGCTCTGCCGACCGTTCAGCAGTCACCAATCGGTGACCACGATCAAGGGCTTGAGCAGCTCTGCGGCCAATGTCGTCGAGGTCGGTGACGGAAAACGTGGCTTGGTCTGGTGCACCGTGTTGGTCAAACTCAAGCACGATCACCGTCGAATCGAATAACTCAACCGGTAACGAGAGTGCGAGCCATCGAGGTGCGCCTGTAGTGGGTTCTGGTGTGATCTGATTCGATCGAAGCGCCTGAGTCGTGAGCGTTTGAGTTTCCAAATCTGCTGTGCACCACGAGGGAATTGGTTCGTGATTCGAATACCCGGCCGAAGCAATGAGTGCAAACGCGTGTCGGCCCCGGTCGAGCACCGACACCGTTGAGCGAATGGTACCGGTTACCTTCAAAAGCTCTGGGGCGATCAGCTGAAGAATACGGCTGGGGTCGGTGGTAGACGACAATTTCGTTGTGAATGCCTGAAGGGCCTCAGCCTGGTGACGAGCAGCCTGTTCTCTATCAAGCAGTGCAGAACGTTCGAGCGCCTGGCCACATAATCGTGCCGTGGTGTCGATCATGGCCATCTGGTCTTGATCGAACGTTTGCTCTTGATTCCACCCGAAAGAGATGCAACCAACGCGTCGCCCCAAACTATCGAAAAGCGGTAGCGACGCTGAAGCAATGACCCCGGCCTTTTGAGAAGCCTCAACGAGGTGTGCATATTGGGCGTCACGTTCGCGTTTGTTTTTGAGCCAAATGGGGACCCCGGTGCTGAACGCGTCGCGCATCGGTGTGGCCACATCAACCAAGATTTGCTGCCACTCTTGCGTTTCTTCATGTGAACCTGAACTCGACAATGGAAGCACCACTTCGTCGCCATTTGCCAGCGGCCGGTATCCCATGGGTGCTCCAACTTTGACGATGGAAGCGCTTGTTACGAACGGGGCGAACGTAGTAATCACGTTCGTCACCTCATTCTGTGTTGGTGCTGGGGTTAAGCGAATAGCAAATTCTCTGACGAGTTCGCTACGTTCGCTTGCTACTCTGCGACGTTCCTCTGAGCGTCGCAAACTTCGCTGGGTCCGCGCTGCAAAAAGCAGCAGGCCTAGAGAAACAACACCCAAAATTGCCAGTTCGATATATAGGGCCTGCCTCGCTGGCTTAAGTACAGAGCTGAGAGGGCGTGAACGAACGATCAGCCAGTTAGCCGTTGGTGCCTCCGCCGTGGCAACTAACTGGCCAGCTTTGCCGGTTGTGCTCACTCCAGCTGCACTCACCGATGGTGACTTTTTGCGCAATTGCTCTACGTTGAACGAATCCGCAGGCCGAGACAGAGGTTCGACATCAGGGCTGAACAAGACCTGACCTCGTCGGTCGATGATTACGATGTCATCAGATCGAATAGCCGCTCGTAGTTCGTTGCCAAGCCGGTCGATACGTGTACCCCAGAAAAGGGTTCCTCGGAACACACCCGAGACATCGTTCAACGGAATGGCGATAACAAAAAATGGACCCTGGTCAACTCGAGAAACAAGGCCCTCGCTCACATACGGTTTCTTAAGCTCAGTTACGTTTCGCACGTACTCCCGGTCACCCAGGCCTATTTGACGTTGGTCGAGTGCAAACTCGGTAGAAACTTGAACTTTTCCCGACGTGTCTACCCAGGCCAAAGATCCGGCTCGGTCATCTGCCGATGCTATGAACTGATCAAAGTGCTTTTTCATCCCTTCTCGATGTAGACCTGCCACGTCGGGTGCTGAAGCGATGGCCGTCAGGGTAACGATGCGCCCCTGGAGAAGGCGGTCGGCGGAAAGGGCGGTTGTTTCAGCGTCCTCCTTCGCTCGGGCATACACAATGGCCCGACTCGTTCGATACTGAAGGCCAGCCAGCGACGCCCCGAGCACCACGATGGCCACAAGCATGAGCCCGCTAAGGCGCGTAACTCGACCCTCGCTTGAACCATCGACTTCAGCAAACTGGGTAGAAGACATGCCCTATTGAGGATACTAGGAAGCCTTCCTCGCAGCTTGTTTTTCCGTTTGTGTACCCCTTGTCGACAGCACCCCAGCGGCCGATTCGAGATGCGCGCGTATAAACCAGTGGTATTGCTCAAGTGAAGCGCAGTGCTGGATAAGCATGTCTTCGCTGACTGGATCAAGATCGGTTGCTTTAACCATCGACTTTCGGTGGTCTTCAATGATGCCGGTATACACCAAGTCGAGCGCACCGAGATGTTCAGCTACCAAGCCTCTAGTGAGTGAATAGTCGTCCCACGCTCGTTGCTTTATTAAGTTTCCAGCTAACCCGTTTGGGGCAATCCCAAGTGTGGCGATTCGCTCTGCCGTCTGATCAATCATCGCAGCGACGCCGTCGACCTGAGTGTCAAGCATGGAATGCACACCGATGAAGAATGGCCCCACGACATTCCAATGGATATGTTTCAGTGTCAGACCAAGATCGATGAGGGCTTCCAGACGTCGCTGAAGAATGATGGCCATATCTGACCCGTCCCGAAGCTTCATACCGGGGACGGTAAAAGCTGGTTGTGCCGTCGTTTCATGTTGTCGCCCCTGTGTTGCCATGGTATTCCTCCTGATGAGTGCCAAACGCGGACTGCGTAGCGGTGTCAGTTGTTGGTACCCGGTTGAGCAACGTTCAAACCTGGTTCTTTTTCGGTTAGCGTTCGATCACGCAGTTGCATTACAAACGCAACGCTTCGAAACGCTTCGATACGAGGAACTCATGTCTGCCCCATCCGATTCGCCTTCCGTAGTTGAGTCGGTCGTATCTGTAACAATTCCTGCGGCCGCTTCGTACGTTCGCATTGTTCGCCTAGTGGTGTCGTCGATGGCTGCCGATATGGGTTTTGATATTGACGAGGTCGAAGACCTTCGGATGGTTGCCGACGAATTGGTGAGCGCTGTGATCGCGGCTGTAGCTCCGGGAAACACAGTACGCATATCGATTTCCGAAACGAACAGCGCATTGACGTTTGAGGTCGTAGGCCCGATGTTTGATCCGTTGATGTCGATTGAAGACGTGCAGGCCTGCCTTGACCCACTCGCGACCCAAATCGTCGCTGCTGTCGTGCAATCATTTTCGATTGAAACACTTGGCAGTGAAGTTTGCGCCAAATGTTTGTCTCGAGAACCTGGCGGTGCTGCAGTTGTCATCTGAAAAGGGCGCGCCACTACCTGAGCTGGAAGTGAACCGGGTCGAGTTTCGGTCGATCGAGATCGCACGGTTCCGGGAGTGGCGTCGAACCGGTGACATTGGTATTCGAGACGCAATAGTCTCCGATGCGCAAGGTATTGCAATTGGTCTCGCTCGTCGTTTCCGAGATCGGGGTGCCGAACTAGACGACCTTATTCAGGTGGCCCAAATCGGTCTTCTTCATGCCGTTGATCGATTTGACCCCGACCTCGGCTTTCCATTCCTCAGTTTCGCAACGCCCACGGTGCTTGGTGAGCTTCGCCGTCACTTCCGAACACTTTGGAGCGTCAGAGTGCCACGGGGATTACAAGAAGCAAGCTTACAAATAGGCCCAGCGCTCAGTGAGCTTCAGCAAGAGTTGCAACGAGCCCCGACTGTTCTTGAGCTTGCTAACCGCATTGGTCTCAGCCAAGAGGCGGTGCTCCGAGCCATGGAAGTCACTGGCGCGTTTCGAGCTGCGTCGCTTGACGTGCCGCTAAGCCCTCAAGGTGGGTCTCCGGGGAGGGCAGAAACACAGCTTCGGTCGCAAGCTGCCGAAGAAGCTTTTGATGCTGTCGAAGCGCGGGCGACCGTTGAGCGTCTACTTCCACTGCTTTCGCAAAGATCGCGTCGCATCGTTGAGTTGCGGTACTTCGAAAACCTGTCGCAGGTCGAAATAGCTGAGGCAGTAGGGATGAGCCAGATGCATGTATCGCGATTGCTCACCGAAGCGCTCGAACAGATGTCGCGGGTTTTGGGCGTGGGTAAAGAGGACGACTGAACCGGTTAGTCAACCTACAGAACGCATCACCACAGATGCCTTTGTGTCGCGTCCCGTCTGCTGCACAGTGAGGTCGCCGAGGCGACGAATCATCATGACGCCACGCCCGCCTGAACTTTCGAGATTCGGCGTGGGAAGAAGGTTCATATCGAACCCCCTACCTTGATTAGTGACGTCGACCGTCACACTGCCATTCGTGAGTGTTATGTTCACATAGATGGTGGCCCCGGTAGACGCTCGTACAGCGTTACTGAAAAGCTCGCTGGCCACTAACAGCGTGTCGTTCAGGAGTTCGTTGTCAAGCGCGCCGACAATGGCCCACTCCCGAATCTCGTCTCTTACATAGCGGGCGTTAGAGTCGTTTGGGGGGAAGTTGAGGGAAAGCACGTTCACGTTGGTCTCCTGACGGAGATGGGTTGTTAATCGAGAGCCGACTGAAACCGGATGGAGGCTGACTGCCAGTCTGCGACCTCGAAGAACGACTTAGCCCACCCAGCTCGATCAGCATGGTACTGAAGATAGTAAGCGTGCTCCCATCCGTCGATCACCAGAAGGGGGGTGGTGTCGATCAGGTGATCGTTTTGGTGATCGTGTAATTGACTCACCTGAAGGCGGCGACCGACCGGTTCCCAGCTGAGTACTCCCCATCCGCTTCCCGCAAGCTTTCCTACCGTGTTGCTCAGTCGGCTGCACAAGGCATCGAGCGAGCCGAAACAACGATTAATTTCGGTTGCTAAAGATGTGGATGCAGCCGAACCTGAAGGGCACATTGACGTCCACAACAGAGAGTGAAGTTTGTGTGCACCCAAATTGAAACTTAACGAGCGCTCAAGTGCAGAGGGGTCTTCGTCGGCACCAAGAGCTTCGAGCTTCTCGCTCAGTTCGTTGGCCATTTTTACGTAGCCAGCATGGTGGGTGCCGTGGTGAAGTTCCATTGTCTGGGCGCTTACAACTGGGGCGAGATCACCGAAGTCGTAACGAAGTTCGGGAAGCATGTACGTAGCGGTTGCGATGACGGTTTGTGTGTTCATATCAATCGCGTACCCGTTGCGCAACGTCTAAAACCTTTTCTTTTGGGGGTGAAGTTGGCACGGGAGCGGTGTTGGTGAGGCGTTGTACAGGGTATTCCCCCGAATCAACGTCGTTGTATGACCAGTCAGGTTGTTTGTGCTGGTGTGTCTCGTCAACCACCATCGTGCCTTCGACGATCTTAACAATCGGGGCAAACAGGTCACTTGCCTGGCTGAGGTCCTCTGAGCCGAACTCGTCAGGTTCAAGTGGGGTTGCAAGGGTGTGCGACGGAACATGGTCGAGTATCGACCGAATCACTACTTGTTGCTGACTGGCGAGGCTGCAGCGTGCACCACCGGTGATGGTTTCCAAGCGTTTATCGATCTCGTTAAGTTTCGCTTGGTTACTTGCCCCGTCCAACATCGCACCCAGCAACTGGGTTACTGCCAAACCATCGTCTTTACACGGCGTGCATTGCCCACAAGATTCGACCGACAAAAACCTCGACACGCCATACGCGAAATCAATCGGATTCGTCAGATCATCGATGCACCGAAACCCAGCAGAACCAAGACCACTGCCGATATCGCGAAAGGCCTCGTACGTCAGAGGAACATCAAAGTCCGCACTGCTCACAACGGCACTCGAGGCTCCGGGCAGAACGGCGACGAGGTTGCGTCCGGGTCTGGCTCCGCCGCCAAGTTCAGTAAGCACCTCAATCAACGGGGTGCCCAAGGCAAACTCACCTACAGCGCTTCGAACGCAGTCTCCGCTCACCGTACACACCATGCTTCCAGGTGATTGTGCGGTTCCTATTTCGCGGAACCACGCCGCACCATTGCGAATAATGAGGGTGATGTTCGCAAATGTTTCAACGTTATTCACTAGGGCTGGGGTTCCCTCTTCTTCGTCTGGCCCAGCCAACACGGCCTCAGCTGAAGTTTCGGTTTGTTTGTCAAGGCCGCGACGCCATGGTGGTGTCACCCTCGGGAATGGATGACGCCCACTAATCACTTCCAACATGGCCGTCTCTTCGCCGAAGAGGTATGAACTGGGGCCGGCCACTAGCCGAACGCCGATTTCTTCAAGCCACCTACCGGCAAGCCGCATTTCGGCAAGGGCGCTAGAAACACGATCCCATTCTTCGGTAAAGGACTCTTTCAAACAAACGACGAGTTCAGATGAATTCAATACCGCACACCCAATCAAGGCACCCTCCAACACTCGGTAGGGGTTTGATCGAAGGATCGTTCGGTCTTTGAATGTAGACGGTTCTCCTTCGGCACCATTGATGATGACGGGGGTGAGGTAGCCGGGTGAATTTTCGAGTACCGACGTCCATTTGGTGGCGGTAGGAAACCCGGCACCGCCCCGTCCCCTTAGGCCGCTATCGCGGATGGTATCGATGATCACGCCGGACTCAAGAAGGCGGGCGGCATGAAGCGCGTCGCCCCCTCCGGTCGCTATGTAATCAGTAAGAGACGTGCAGGGTTTGGGGTCAAGGACACGAAAGATTCGGGGCATCAACTGGGTTATACCCCAGCGCGAGGACAATAAACATATTTTTAGGAAAATGTTGTCGAATTTGTTTGCAACGCCGAAACGCGGGTACTCGGTCAAGATGAAAATTTTGATTGCCGTTGACACGACCGAGGTATCCCATGAAGCAGTGCTCGTTGCGCGCCGACTATTTCCCGACGCTGAACATATTGTGATGAGCGCAGCTTCGATCACCCCTTATGCCGTTGCTGATCCGATCGGGGGCGGTGTTTTCGATGCTGGTCTCACCGAACAAATGTTGGTGTCCGCGGAAAACGAGGCCGACAAAGCCATTGAAGAAGCACAGGATGTGCTTAACGGAACCGGGCTTGAAACGGTGGCGTTGGGTTCACCCGGCCCGGCAATATGCAACGAAGCTTCGGTGATTCATGCCGATGTGGTGGTGGTTGGACGGCGATCAAAGTCATGGATGTCTCGACTCTTCGACCCGTCGGTATCTGAGTACGTCATTCGCCACGCCCCTTGCCCGGTACTCGTGGTTCGCGAACACACTTCCTAATGATGGTGACTACTCGAACCACTCACCGCGCTGGGCGCGGTGAGTGGTTCGAGTACGAGTACCTGGCTAGACCGCTGGCGAGGTGACAGTCAGGGACAGAGATACTGACGACACGAGGGTGCCACTGGTACCGGTGACTTGAAGCGGGTACGTGGTTGGTGCCATGGTCGCTAGCGTCGTTATTTTGAGTGTTACCCCGGTGCTGGTTGCCTCGAAGTTAGCCGTTGCGGTATTCGGAAGGCCGACAAGGCCAAACGTTATGGGTGCATTGAAGTTGTTAGTTCTGGCAGCTGTAATTTCGTAACTTGCCACGGTTCCCCTTGTCACCGTTTGACTGGTTGGAAGAGCCGACAACCCAAAGCCCGCGACGTTCGACGTCACGGTCAAACGGATTTGCAACCCCTGGGTGAAGGTGCCGCTTCGAGCATTAACCACCAAGGGGTAAACGCCTGGGTTTACCGCTGTGCTGGTGAGAAACGTCAACTTGGTGCTTACTCCGGTAGTGATCGGGGTGAGCAACGCAATACCGGCCGGGTTTCCTGAAACAGAGTATTTGACATCTGGAGCGATCGTCGCGTTCCCCGCCGGACCAACAGTCACCGTCGTCGATGCCGACATACCCTGGGGTGTGCTGATGTCGCGAGGTGAGATTGCGATTGCGAAAGGGCCGCTTCGCGTGATGACGAGTGCTTGTGCGATTGATCGCGTCGTTGCCCCTGCAGTTGCATTGATGACAATCAGGTACGTGCCGGAAAGAGCCGAAGCGCCAGGCGTGACGTACATAGTGGTACCAGTCGTCGTTGGACTTGGAGAGAATGAAACGGCGACGTTGGCCGGGATCCCATCTGCAGTAAAGGTAACCGCGCCGGTAAAGCCAGCACTTCTCACCACGTTGACCGTAAGTGCGCTTGTGGCTGAAGGCGTTGCAGCGACGGTGCCACCAGCCGAAGAGATCGAAAAGTCACTAGCGCTCGTAGGAGTCGTCGTCGGGGTGGGAAGCGTGGTTGCTGGTACCACGCAGGGCGCAGCTGCAACAGTAAGTCGGAACGTAGCTGTTCGAACCAGCGTGCCAGAACGCGCCCGAAGCGCATACACCGCCGTTCCCCCCGCTGATGCTGCAGTAGTGACTACATTTAGTGAGTAGGCCGTTGCGCCGGTTGCAGCAACAGTGGCTGTTGTTCCAGCTGGAAGGTCGGGAATGTCGAAGGTGACAGGATTTCGCAGTACCCCGTTCGGAACAACATTGAAACTGTAGGTACCCGTGGCACCTGCGGAAATCGTGCGTTCATTGCCGAGAAATACGAGCGACAAACTGGTTGCTGACTTTTTCTTGGTGGCCGCATTTGCTAGTGGGCTCATTGCCCCCGCTGCGACCATAAGCAGTGCAGCGAAGATAATGATGCGTTTTCGATCTGGTGTGTAGGTATGTGTCGACACGGTGGCTCCCTTTGTAAGAAGTGCCAAGGCGGCACCACTATTGGTGGTCGCCACATACCCGTCTCTGTGCAGCATGAAACCTATGAATTGTTGTGTGTCGGCGGTTCGGCTGATCGGCCGAGCACCATCAACGTTTTCGTGCCGATCACTCGTCCGCTGTTTCGAATTTGGTCAATGACTCGTTTGAGATCATTCACGTCACGTACGCGGATCCACGCCAATGCGTCGGGGTCGCCTGCCATGGTGAACACCGCCTCCACCTCGTCGATTCCGTCAGCGATACCTGCGATGTCGTCGACCCTCGCTGTACCGGCAAAGCGAAGCTCGGCAAACGCTTCGATCGGACGACCAAGTTTCGCGTGATCAACAACGACGGTATACCCGAGGATCACACCGGTCGCTTCGAGGCGATCAATCCGGCGTTTAACCGCAGGTGCCGATAGGCCAACGTGATGGCCGATTTCGCTCAGGGTGCTCTTCGCATTCTTCTTGAGCAGCGAAACGATCCTTTGGTCAATGTTGTCCGGAACATGATCTGGTTTACTTTCAGGGGGTGTCACACCAGAATTCTGGCGTCTCAAGGGTCAACAGCGCAATAATCTTGCAAAATTAGTTCGATACACGCAGATCTGTTGTTGTGTCGGGGTTCGCGACGTAGCGTCGAGAGGTGACTGATCTTGCCCTACCCCCGGTACCCACTGCTGTTAGCGACATCAACGATCCGTTGGTGCTGGAACGAATCCAGGATCGGGTGCTGTGGCTTGCCACCAGCATGATTCACCATGCAAACAAGGTGCGACCGAACCGTTCTGGCCTAAAAGTTGGTGGTCATCAGGCCTCGTCTGCATCGATCGTAAGCATCATGACGGCTTTGTATTTCGAGCATCTACGCGCTGAAGATCGGGTGTCGGTAAAACCCCACGCTTCACCAATTCTGCATGCCATTAATGCTGTGCTTGGCCGTCTCGACCCGTCGTACCTCACCGAACTCCGATCTTTCAACGGCCTTCAAAGCTATCCGAGCCGCACGAAAGACCCCGACCCCGTCGATTTTTCTACCGGCTCAGTTGGCATCGGGGCAACCGCAACCATTTGGAGCGCCATTTCCAAACGATATGTGAACACCCATTATGAAGGTGACTCGACGGGTCGACATATTGCTCTGCTCGGGGATGCCGAACTCGACGAGGGTGCCATTTGGGAAGCACTGGTTGACCCAATGGTTCCAAACCTCGGCGAGTTGCTCTGGGTGGTTGACCTCAACCGACAGTCTCTCGACCGTGTGGTCCCCGATATCGCCGCCGGTCGTATCGGTGCAATGTTCAACGCAGCGGGTTGGCAATCAATCGTCGTCAAGTACGGGCGGTGGTTGCAGGAACTGTTTACCCGTCGTGGCGGTGAAGAGCTACGTGCACGTATCGATGGCATGAGCAATGAGGAATATCAACGACTGTTGAGGTCTCCGGCCGCAGAAGCCCGTGAAAGGCTCGTCGCGGATCGAGTTACTCATTCGGGGGTTCAACGAGTCATCGACGAACTGAACGACGATGAGGTGTTGCGTGCAGTTCGTGACCTTGGTGGCCATGATCTTGCAGAGCTACGAGAGGCATATCGAACCGCTCGGTCATCTACTGATCGGCCGACCGTTGTGTTCGCCTACACGATCAAAGCGTGGAAGTTCCCTACGCAGGGTCATCCGTCTAATCACTCTGCGTTGTTAACGAACGACCAATATGCGACGCTGGCCCGCCAACTCGGTGCCGATATTGAGAACCCGTTCGCCCTGTTCGACGAGGGAAGCGTAGAGGCCAAGCGGTGCGCAGAAGTTGCATCACGACTCACACGTCAGCGTGCCGTCGAGGCAATTCGACCGGTGGTGCCCACGACTTTGGCACGGCGACACAACGGTCAGAATTCAACTCAACAGGCATTCGGACGTGTGCTTACTGATCTTTCCCACGAAGCACCAGAAGTTGCGAAAAGGATCGTCACCGTTAGCCCTGACGTGGCGTCATCTACGAACCTTGGTGGCTGGATAAACAAGGTTGGCGTGTGGAACATGGACGATCGCACCGATTGGTTTGCCGATGACAACGACACCATTTTGCACTGGACCGAAAATTCGGCTGGTCAACACATCGAATTGGGAATCGCTGAAGGCAACCTTGTTGGGCTGCTTGGTGAATTAGGTGCCACGTGGTCGCGCGATGGCGAACCACTATTTCCGATCGGAACAATTTACGACCCATTCGTGACCAGGGCATTAGAGCCATGGTCATTTGGTATGTACGCAGGTGGTCAGTCAATTCTGGTAGGCACACCATCGGGAATCACCCTTGCAGCCGAAGGTGGCGCACATCAATCAATCATCACGCCGTCAATAGGTATCGAACAGCCTCAGTGTGTGGCGTGGGAGCCCGCCTACACGCAAGATCTTGAATGGTGTCTACTGCACGCCATCGACTCGCTGGGCAAACCCGATGGCACGTCTGCTTATTTTCGTTTGAGCACCCGTAATCTTGACCAAGACGCCCCGTATGCCTTTCAGGCGAACGAAGACGTTGAACAACGCCGTCGAGACGTGTTGGCCGGTGGGTACGCCGTTAAGCGAAGCGGCGGGCATCCTGCCGTCACGCTGGTTGGGGTGGGAGTGATGTTGCCGGAGGTGCTTGATGCGGCGGCTCGCCTGGAAGCTTTTGACATTGATGCTGACGTGATTTGTTTGACGTCTGCCGACCTCATCTTTCGGGCGGTACAGGCTCGAAGCGGTATCGGCAACGGTGATTCAAGCATTCTCGACCGCCTGTTCCCGGCCTTGCGGGCGGCCCCCGTTGTTACCGTGATTGACGGCCACCCACACACATTGTCATTCCTTGGTTCGATCAACAACACCCCGATTACGAACCTTGGTGTGAGTGAATTCGGTCGGTCGGGTGATCTCGATGATCTGTACGAATACTTTGGCATTGATGTACCAACAATCGTCGGTGCCGCCTTTGATTTACTCGACCTGTAAAGGGTTTTGGCCTGGGGCCATTTGTTTGTTGGCGTAGGCGAACCTCGTCACGATTGATGAATTTCCTCATTCCAAGGTTCGGTCTCTGGACAATTCAACCCAGGTTGCCTGATACTGCAAAGGCTTGCCGACACTCGGTTACAAAGACGCGTGATGCTCACTGACGGAGACACTCATGAAATCAAATGCCAACTTACCAACTTTGCGTTCACGGTCGTACATAGCTCTCGTCGCTGCTACAGCGGCTGCTGTTAGTTCCACGGTGTTCGGTGGAACACCCGCCAATGCTGCACCGGCCCCTTCCGAGGGTGCGGTCTGCGAGACACTTGGAGCACATGCGGAGGGGACTTCTCTTGATTGTGTCACAACGCCATCGGGTCAAACATGGCGAACGAAAGGCACTCGGCTAAACCCATTCCGAGTCGGTGAAACGGCCACAATCTCGAGATATGTCGGCGCAGCGTGGAAGCAGAGTTATACGGTTCGCGTTACTGGTGGAAATCCGGATGCCACCGCCGACGTCACGATTAGCCAGCGGGCAATCGACAAGGGCATCGTTCCTGCTGGCTACCGACCGGTATCAGCTGGCGTTGTCATTACCCTCCTTGGCACCAAGCCTGCGCCTTCAGCTGGTCTGCAATCCGATTTCATCGATGCCGCAAACAAGGCCTATCCGCTGTACGCATTCAAGCGCGGGGAAGTAGATTGCAGCAGCGCCGGAATAAAGCAAGTGAACGAAGCAAAACTCACACAAAATAACGGCACCATCACTGGAAATGTATGCACCTTCGTTGCGGCAACTTCGGTGAATAGTACGTTGCTCATGCGGATCGCACCGAGGTCAATCAAGAAGGGTGAACCGAGAGAAACTTGGTTTGCCTTCTTACCCTAAGCGTGACTTCTCGATCAGTCGGAACCGATGTCGTCGAGGGTAATTCGCAGACCCGAATCTGTCTCGAAAGCAGTTGCACCCAGCTCGATATGAAGCGCTGCGACCATGTGAGGTTCACCAAGCAGACCATGCTTTACGGTTCCGGCCCCAACGATCCAGGTTTGGGTGGCTTTTGGCACGACCAGGTCGAGATCATGGGTAGCAAGCAGCACTGAGAGATCTGACGTATTGATAAGTTCCGTTACTAATGCCATTAGCCGGGCTTTCGCACGAGGGTCGAGGAATGCGGTTGGCTCGTCAAGTACCAGTATTGATGGCTCTTGGGCCAGGGCTCGAGCAATCGTTACCCGTTGCTTTTCACCATCGGAAAGCGAACTAAAGAATCGGCCTGTGAGACTTTCCGCTCGAACCTGGGCGATGCACCGTTCAACGATTTGCTGATCGTCTGAGCCGAGTGTCGCGGTCCATCCGGTATGCGGATGTCGTCCGAGCCCAACGACCTCTTCAACCCGAAGCATCGCCACATCGACTCGTTCAGTCGATACAACGGCAATCTGTTTGGCACGATCTTTTGCTGACAGCGACCGAAGACTCATCCCGCCGATACACACATCACCGCTGAGCGGAGGTTGAACACCCGTAAGCGTGCGAAGCAATGTCGACTTTCCTGCACCGTTCGAGCCGATAATCGCCACGAGGTCGTGGGGCGCAACCGTCAAATTCACTTCACTCAATACCGACGTCTGCTGTCGCCTTGACCGATATCCAGCAGTGAGCGACTGAACCTGAATGGAAGGCAACAACGACGTGTTCACCGAGGGGCCCGACGTCGAATGAGTACCCAGAGCACTACCGGTGCGCCGAACGCCGCGGTGACAGCATTGATGGGAAGAACCCGATCGTCGCCCGGCCACTGAGCAATGAGCTCGCAAGCCAGCGCGAGGATCGAGCCAACGAGTGCAGTTGCCGGAAGCAGTACCCGATGTCGGCTCGTTCCCATCAGCGAACGAGCCAATTGAGGTGCGGCAATTCCGAGGAAGGCAATAGGGCCACAGAACGCCGTCGTTGCCCCGGTTACGATCGCTGCTGCCCCAATAAGCTGGGCTCGGGCGAAGCGCAGGTTGGTTCCGAGTGCGGCTGCATCACGTTCGCCCAACAGCAGTGCGTCAAGTTGTTTCGTTGAGAGCACAGCAATGAACAGTCCGAGGGTGACGGCAGCCACCAACAACGTCACCTCATGCCATGATGTGCCTCGAAAGCTACCAAGAGACCATGCGCCAAAACTACGAGCAGCCTCAAGCGAGGCGAAGTAAGCAAGTAAACTTACGATTGACCCAACGAGGGTGGCAACCATAAGGCCTGCGACCAGCACTGTCACGGGGCTTTCGACTCGGTGGGCGATTGCAAGAATGGCGACTAAAACAACCGAGCTTCCGATGGCTGCCGCTACGGTTACGTTGAGTGCAGCAAAGCCTTGATAGCGACCGATAAGTTCGATACTTGAAGCTGATCCGAGAACAACTATGGCAACCCCGAGCGCGGCACCAGAAGTAACACCAAGAACCGATGCATCGGCGAGTGGGTTACGGAACAGTGTTTGCATGAGTAGCCCTGCGACCGAAAGACCTGCGCCGGCGGCAATTGCGGTGATAGTTCGGGGCAGCCGAATACTCCACACGATGGTTCGAACGATGTCTTCACCGCCGTTTCGGTGCCAGACCACATCGAATACGTCGCGAACCGGAAGCCGAACCGAGCCAATAGCTACGGCGACGACAGCAAGGAAGGCGAGGACCCCCAGTGCGAGCAGCCACTGTGTGAAGCGGGTGAAGCGGGTAAACCGGGGGAGTGCGTTCAAGTTGAAGCGGCGAGTTGAAGTCGTAGGTAGCCGTCTTGTGGTTCGTTCATTGTCTGCCCCCATATAATGTCGAACAACACAGCGGAAGCCTCTACCAGGTTCGTCGTGCACCGCGAAAGCAATCGGTTAGCGTCGACGGCGAAAAACTGATCGTCACGAACCGCTCCAAGGTTTGCCACTTCGGGCCGCAAAAACAGTTTGCGAGCTTCGAGTTGGGCTTGGTGAAGCGAGTAACCGCACGGACAAAAAATGATGATGTCGGGGTCAGCTTCAGCGATTTCCTCCCAGGTCGATCGCCTCGAAGGTTCTCCGGGGCCCGACAGCACATGTTCTGCCCCAATCAGTTCAACAAGTTCTGGCACCCAGTGGCCCCCGAGAAAGGGAGGGTCGCTCCATTCGAGTGTCAGAACCCTCGGTCGACGTCCCCTCAACGTTGCCAAGCGTTCGCCCTCTAAGGACACGGCGTCAAGATTTCTTCGCACATGATCAACGAGTCGTTGCCCCTCTTTTGGTACTGAAAGAAACGTAGCCAGACGGTCAATGTCGTCGTACAGCCCGCCAATTGAGGTAGCTGTCAGCAGCACAAGGTCGCAGTTCGGTGGGATGTCGCACTGTGCACTGTCAGCGTTAACGGCGCACACATCACATACGTCTTGACTGACCAGGTGCGTTGGGGTCAACGAATGCAAGAGCGGTCGATCGGTGATGTACAGGCTGTCACCAGCCTGTACGGTCGAGCACACGAGCCGGTCGATTTCTAATGGTGAGATCGACGGCCCGTCGATGGTTGGTGGCGGAATCACGCTAGAAGTCAGTACAGGAAGACCGACAGCATCGAGGTGGTCACACTCGTGCGACACACCAACGAGGCAATGCGCCAAGCCGAGTGCACACACAAGGTCGGTACCCGACGGAATCAGACTCGCGATGCGTTGTTGATCGGAGCTGGCATTGACTAAAGCGGATTCCATGAAATTGTCAGTCCTTAATCTGTCGGTACCACGTTGTGGTGTGGTTGGGTAGTAGTTGAGGGTGGAAGATGGAGATGAGGTCAGCAAGTACGAGGTCGGGCCGAACGACAGCTGTTTCGAAGTAGTCAGATCCGCCAGTTTCATTGACACGTTTATCGTTGCCCCACATACGCTGAGTTTTGTAGGGAAGCATGCGCGCATATCGAGAATCTTCGGCCACTACATCGCTTCTGGTGTTCCATTGGTATCCGGCGTTGATCCATAGGGTCGCGTCATAACCCTTTTCAAATACCGTTTCAAAGTCGAGGCTGAGTGAACCAGTCGTTTTGTCGTCAGCCCACGGGTAAATACCGCCAGCATCAGCGATGTACTGAGCGACAAAGCTCTTTCCGCCTGGTGCATACCAGGTGCCTTTGAACATTGAACCGCTGATAACGACCGGTTTGTTTTTTACCCCAGTTGTTTTGGCGGCCAGTGCCGTGTAGCTTGCTTTCCACTTTGAGAATTCAGATTCGGCAAGGCCTTCCGTGTTGGTCAGTGCGCCTACAAGTTTTACCCACTCGGACCGACCGAGAGGGGTCTCCTCCATGTAGCCAGCCTCTACTAGCGCTGGAAGTTTTGCATCTAGCAACTTGTCGATTCCGTCGAACGAAGCAGCACCCGTTCCGTAGGTGATGACTACGCTTGGCTTCAGTGTCACCAGGAGCTCAACGTTTGTTCGTGAACCTCCACCAGTAGCCCTGATCTGTTTGTTGGAAATTCGCTTCACGATCGACGGGGTTGAATAGTACGAGGTGTCGTCGACGGAAATGACCTTGTCAGATTGTCCGAGCACATCAAAGTTTGGGGCATGAACGGTTGACATGATCGAGGCCGTTTTAATGGGAATCTCGATGACAGTTGCACCAGCCAAGGCGCCGGTGAGATCGGGGGCCTTAGTTCCACATTGTACGAGTACGTACTTAAACCCGGTCTTGGCACCTCGCCACGGAAGCGGTACCTCAACGACTTTGTAGGTTTTCTGATAAGTGATCTTCAGGCCCTTTGCATCGGTGATGGTGGCTTTCTCTGGAAAGAGATCTCCGTCTGACGAGGTGACACACCCGCTGGCGTTTTTGGTGAGGGTGGCAGTGGTTGCAGGTGGGGCAACTGTTGTGGGCTGCGTAGTTGGCGAAGACTTTGCAACCCAAATAAGCTTTCCGTTGGTACGGGTACATATCAACTGCGGGTTAGCCGATGCTGACCGACCGCCCGGTTTTGTGCAGGTCGAACCGGCCTTCTCAGCTGCGGTGGCCGTCTGCGAGGCAGTGGCGGAAACGAGTAAAGCAGTGATGAACAGGCCTGCCGTTATACGGCGAGCGGTTCGGGAACGGTCAATAGACCGTCCGAAGACGTGAAACATGTGGTCTGAAGCTCCTGTCCCCATGCATCGTGGGGCTGTGGTCGGAATATGTGCGTTCTGACCGGTCTCCTGACTTGCAGATCAACGCTTCCGATCACCTTGTCGACCCTGATTGGGCCGGTGGAACTACGAACGGTTACTTCCTGCTTACAGTGGCGGCACCGCGCTGGACTTTCACCAGCTTCCCGAACACCAGAACGAGAGCACCGTAGCGCAGATTTAGACCCACGTTGCAAACTCGCGGTTTTTGATGTTCACGGACGCGTTGTCCCCTTGCTCAGCGACTTTTGTTCTCTCGCGTCAGCCAGACCTGACGCCAGCGAACGAAAGCAACAACGCGTTGGCAGGGTTAAGTCGAATCCGCTCACGAATCAGATGAAACCGTATGTGTACGTTCGAGAAATAGCGCCGCCAAGAACGAGTAAGGCAGTGGCGCACTGAGTACTCTGGCGATGATTGCAACCGTAAGCTCGCTTACTACACCGCTCGGTGCAAGGGGGCTGAGGGCTGCGGTAACCAATGCGTCGCCAAACACGCCGGCAAGTTCGACGACAATGAACAAGAAGAACACTGCGAACCATACCGGGCGAACGAGTTTCCAGCTTCGTTCGACAGCCGCTCGAATCCCCTGTCGTTCAACCACGACTGCACCCAAGAGGCATTGGCCACCGATGAGCAGCACGATACCCGGAATAACAAGGGCAGCTACCCCGGCGAACACTCCAAGCAGCCAGAGTGCGCTGGCCACTAGGACGATTGCGAATCGGTTCAGCACCGCCCCGTATGCCAATCGAAACGATGGCTTGGCTCCTTCGGATGCTTGCTTGAGGGCAACCAGCGCGGCAACTTTTCCGATGGGTGTGATCAACGCAACGGCAGGAACGCCTAAGAAGAACGCCCAGCCAGACGCCGTGTGTTCCTTAAGCACGCTGAGCGCCGCTATCGGAATTTCGACGACGGCCGCCACCATGACTAGGAGCGGAAAGTGTCGGAGCGCAAGGCGAGACCCGTTTCTTATCCAGGAGTCGAATGCGACGATCCCGTGGTGTTGATTTTTGGTCACGAAGTAACCCTAGAACATTACGATAACGTTGTATACTTAATCGTGATGACAATGCGAATTTCACATGTCTGAAAAAGGAACGCGCCTTGGTCGGCCACCGACCATTACAACGATGGCCATATGCGATGCGGCGGTGGCCCTCATAGATCGTGAAGGCATTGCTGGCTGCACGATGCGGTCAATAGCGAGAGATTTAGACGCTAGCCCAATGAGTGTGTACCGACACGTAGCTGACAAAGAGGCTTTGTTGGCGCTGCTTCCAGACTTCATGCTTGAGTTTCTTAGCCAAAGGGTGGTGCTTTGTTCGTTGCCTGAGACTGCCCTACTTGAGATTGCAATCGGTCTTGGAGAGGTACTCGACGCGCATCCGGCGATGTCATCGTTGTTCGCCCGCCCCACGATTGGCCCCAACATGCAGATGGCTGCCGAGCATTGCGTCACGCTCTTGACAACAATCGGATGGCAATCGAGCGATGCCGTTACTATCTTGCGATCTGTTGTGGCCCAGGTAATTGGCGAGCATGTCACTCGGCCGTCTGCAGAATCTGCTGGTTACACGCTAGACGCCCCGCGAGGCACTTTCAGTGGCCCCTCCTCGTGGGGGGTCAATCGGTTGATAGCTGGAATCAAAGGCGGACCAACCGTCTGATTGCTTTTTGATTGGTCGGGGGCCAGAAGACTTCTCAAACTGGGGCCTCAAGAAGAGTCAAGGCAACGGAACCTCTTCGTTGGCCCTTCATGTGTATGACCAGGTCATCGGCTGCCTTCACGAGCCCGATGTCGACACCGGAGCCTGACGCGACCGCAATTCCCACGGTGGCCCCAATCCGGATATCGGTCCCGTCAATCAACATTGGTTGGCTGAGCTCGTGAACAATACGTTCACCTAGTATCTGTGCGGCTGTTGATGACGCTACGGTGGCGAGCACACAGAACTCATCTCCACCCATACGAGCAACAACATCGGCGCCTCGAACGATTGTCGAAAGACGTTCGCCAACAACGACGAGCACTTGATCACCGGCTACGTGTCCGAGGCGATCGTTGATTTGTTTGAACCCATCCAGGTCAAGGTAAATCAACGCAACAATTGTTCGGTCATCGGACCGGGAGCGCCGCTTGTCGATAGCCGAGTTAAAGGCGTGACGGTTGGCGAGGCCAGTGAGAGCATCGGTGTTGGCAGCCCTAGCTAGGACCTTGTTAGATCGCTCGCGCAACACGAGTTTGGCCACGAGTTCAGCGGATTCTTCACAGAGTGTGAGGCTCCAAAGGGAAAAGGGTCGACCTTTCGGATCGCAGGCCAGAAGTAATCCGACTTGTTGCCCATCAACGTTTACCGGTACCCGCAGTACGTCGGGCCGATCCATTCCGAGTAATCGAAACCTTGCGACCTGTTCGCCATCGAGACGATTCGTGGCACCGTCAGCCTCAATCATGGTGAGCGCACCTTCCAGACGGGTGCTCGTAAAATGGGCAATGGCATCGAGGGAGTCGACCGGATCGGTTAGGTCGACCAGCGAGCGGTAGGCATTGAGTTCAGCGGACCGAATTTCGGCGTCGACGAAATGCAGAACAAACCCGTTTACGAATTCATCATCGAGAAGGTTTGCCGCTGCAAGGTCGAGAGCGCGCCAACCCCCATTGGCTGTGGCGAGCCGGATGGTGCGAAGCGCGAGACGCCCGTGCCCTGCTTCTTCAAACGACGTTGGAGAAAGTTCCTCGTGCAGCATCATTTCCGCAAGTTCACCCATGTCATCTGGATGAACCAGATCGGGCGCGAAACGTCCTACGAGCAATTGCGGGTCAAAGCCAAGCAGAACCTTCACGCTCGCCGACACGAAACGGATCACAAAATCAGCGCTCAAAAAGACGGTGGTGCATGAGCTGCCGCGGACCAGCGCTCTGTGCAGTCGCACGAAGAGCTGAGTGTCGCTGCCCAAGTCACTATTTGTCATGCTGTCTCTTCGGCAGGTTGGCCAATACGCTAAACAGCACCAATAATCGTTTGGTGGGTGTCAACCAGTACCACGGCTGGTACTAAGGCGACCTTGACTCAATGAGGACACGACGTCGTCAAACGTCGTACGGCCCGGCGAGTAACTAGCAAACAGGCCAGGTTGCAGAACCTTCAATCGTGCCCGGCGCGGTTTACGGATCCACTATCCCTCTAGCTGGTCGCTCTGCGAAGAATTGGATGTACCCAGATGATGTTCGGGCCTCGTCGGTCACGTTTACTATTGATCGAACGAGGGCAAGCATTTCGACGTTTTCTTCGTGGACAAGCCCAACTGAGTACGATCGTTCACGGAGCGACTCGTCAAGGAGCGCTGTGAAAAGGGCTCGACCAATTCCTTGCGACCGGAATCGGTGATCGACGGCAAGTGAACCGAGTCGAGTTGTGTCGTGATATTGGAGGTCGACATAGGAAATTGCGACGCCCACAAAGCGAAGCGGATCGGTCGGATCTTGTCTGTTCGCTTCGGAAGCAAGAAAGATGGTCCCGTTATTCCGCAGAATTGAAACAGCGCGACCATCGAAAAGAAACCCTTCTGCCTCACTCGTCCAAATATTCGGATAGGGCGTTCGTTCGATTTGGTTGAGGCGCCACAGGTTCTGAGCAGTGACCCTAATAATTTTCATTGTGATGCATTCCGGGAGACTGCGTCATCACGGATGTCGTTGAGCGAGTTTGGTTTTGACCTCGCTCGAAAACAAGCTGGCGTCGATTGGGGCTTCGAGTGTCGATGGTGTGCGGGCAGAATCGGCATCTCTGGCTAGCTCGATAAAGCCGGTAATTGGGTCCAACATCGCAACCGATACCGCCGCTGAAACAGCTTCGGCGAAGCCTCGAAGCCACCAAGCCCGGTCGGCCGGAAGCCAGGTAGCAACATACCCAACTTCGCCTAAAGCGGCTGGGGACGGATCGTCTCGGCTCAATTCAACAACTGCATGAGCCAATAAACCCATGTACTTCTGGAGTGCCTGATCGGTGTCAAAGGCGGCTCTCGACATCAAGACAAGTGAGTCTTGACGCCTCGCGTCGTAGACCCCGATTGGCCACCGACCAGCCTCGGCGAGTACATCAGGGTCGCGTAGCTCAGAGGCCGTTACCGTTCGATTGACAGTGGTTGGCATACCAAAAGCATAGACAATTGGCATTTAAACGGCAATACATTGCCGTATGAGTGAGAACGATGAAGCCGTAAGCGATTCATGTAGTTCAGGGTTCGACATCGACATGGGTGAACACCGCCACCACCCGGGATTGCGAGTTCCCTACTGGTTGAACAACGCGGTGATGTCCAAGGAAAAACCCTCCAACATCTGGCTCACGAGAAACTCGCCCTCGCCTAGTTCGAGAGCGACATCAAAATCAGGGCTGGCGTCATGAGACCTTCGGTGGACCAGAACCGACTTGGACGCCGTGTCGACGAGCCATACTTCGGCCACCCCGGCGGCCTCGTAGGTACGGAACTTCACGGTCGTGTCATAACGCCATGTCGACGGTGACCTGACCTCAACCACTAAGTCTGGAGCAAACTCAAGAAACACCGCATCCGTGGGAAGGCGGCCCTCAGAAACCCAGAGTACATCTGGCGCGAGCACGTTCCCATTGTCAAATTTAATATCGAGTTGACCGGGAGACTTCCCGCGCCCCGCCCCGCCGCGCGTCCATAGCATCAGCTCAAAGTGGATGAAACTCACGACGCTTTGGTGCCGGACTGTTGGATTGTTCATCACTACCTCTCCGTTGATGAGTTCGGTCGCACGAGGTCGTGAATCACCTGTGGTGATGTAGTCGTCGGCAGTGAAAAGTGTTGCGGCCATTGCACCCATGCCCTTCATGGTGACGGACGGGTATGACAGAAAGAGAGGATTTGCACAGGATAGTTCCAAATTCTTCTAATACAACTTAACGGCAGCAGACGAGGGCGCGGGTACCGGTACCGGTTCGTGTACTTGCGGTTTGCGTGTTTGCTTTTGCTTAACCCGCCATGAGGGCGAGTACTCGTAGGTCACCGTCGGTTTCCTCGGCGCTGCACCGTGCCAAAACGGTATGCAAGGTGGTGACTGCGCGGCTGTGGGTTGCATCATCTTCTACCGTGAGTTGTTCAATCGATACGAGGGTGGTGAGCAGACCGGTATCGGTATGAAGCTGAACCTTATGTACACCTAGTGCACAGCTTCCTTCCCCAAGTGAGGTTGCCATTCGATCAGACACGGCAGCGCGAACCTGCACCGAATTGAGCGTCGTGGCAAACGCATGAACCATGCGACCGTGAGTAAACGCAGTCACGATCCCGCCAGGGTGAATACGGCACCTTTCGCCAGCACCCAGATCGATCGCTGGGTCTTGTCCTTCTGGCAAACAAAGGAACGCCACCCGTCGATCAGGGCCACTGGTATGCAACATGTCGATCACACTTCGTCTCAGCGCACAGGCCGACACCCACTTCGCACCGCACCCGTGAGGCTTGTCGCCAACATACAGCAGAGGGTCTGCACCACTACGAAGTCGAAGTGTGACACCAGGCATGGCGTGGGCCAATGTTGCGGCGACCTGAAGCTGGCGAATTCCGAACGGTGTCATTTTGCACCGGCTGTTCGAGTGGCGTGAAGCATCGAAACGAGCGTCGTTCGAACACTCGTTGAATCAGTCACGGGTGCGGGAAAAGGAAGGCGCAGCGGAAGGTTTCCGCTTGGAGACACGGTATCGAAGTCGCATCCAAGCCGATCGACCGAAACCATATGTGCACTGGTGACATCGGAGCGATCAAGGTAAAAGCGAATAAGGTCGACCTGTGACTCTGCATGGTCTTCATTCATATGTTCACATATCCCCGCCGAAACTGATGCAATTGGGTCTGGCGCGGCAGTTGCATAGTCACCGGTTTCTATCCAACTCATATGACCAAATCCGCCGACATACCGAATGGCGATAACATCGAGCCGCCACCATGAGAAATCGGGAAAGTCAACGTAGACACGGGCCCCGGGGTTACGGTCAAGAAACTGTGCCTTGAACTCTGTGGTCGGTGTTGCCTCCGACAGGCAACCAATAAGTGATAAACGGGCAAGCGCTAACGGGTCAACTCCGTCGGGTGCTTCTTCAGAAACCATCAACGAGGCCCGAGGTTCCGTGCGGGCATTGCGCGTATGTTCGGCCATTGCAGAGATGAGTAGCCACGGTGCACCTTGCTCGTCGGCCAAAAAGGAAACCAGTGAGCCAAATGGGTAGCCGGCTGGCTCACGTGCAATCGTCGAGAGCATGGCGCGGCCGGAACGACTGACTAGGGTTTTCGCTTGTTCGGCGTGCGTCAACCGTGGGACCTGAGGCTGGGGGTCGAACCCTCCATCTCGATGTGGGTCGAAAGTCTGTGTGCTTACGGTTGGAATGGCGGTATCAGCTGACATATTGTCCTCCTGAGGTGGCGAGTACGAGTGGAATGTTTGAGTGAAAGGGATGCGCCACGACAGCAAGCGGGGTTCGGTACACATCGGAAAGCAAATCGGTGGTCAATGCCGCGAGGGGGGAAGCGTCGGCGACGATTCGACCCGATGACAGCACCACGATTCGGTCGGCATACCGACTCGCCAAATTGAGATCGTGTAACACTGCGATGACGGTGCGACCCTCGTGGGCGACCGATCGGGCGATGCCACACACATGTTCTTGATTGGCGACATCGAGGGCGGCAGTTGGCTCGTCGAGCATAACGATCGGGGTGTGCTGTGCGAGGACGCGAGCCAAATTCACCAGTGACTGCTCACCGCCAGACAGGCTTGGATAGTTACGATGCGCAAGTGTCGAGGTTCCAGTGAGCGCCATCACCTCGTCAATGATTGACTCGTCATCGTTCGAGTTGTCACAATCGAATCGACCCATTGTTACGACGTCGCGTGCTGTGAAAGAAAATAGGGTTTTGGTTTGTTGCGGTAATACTGACCGTAACCGCGCCAGCTTTTTTACACTTAGCGCGCGTATCAATTGACCTCCTAAGGACACAATTCCGGAGTCGGGCTGCCGATCACCCGACAGCACCGACATCAGGGTCGTTTTCCCAGCACCGTTTGGGCCGACGATGGCGATTAATTCTCCCGGTGTCGCTATCAAAGTTGCGTCAGCGAGGAGCGTTGCAGCACCAATGACAACCGAGGCATCTTGACATTCCAAGGTTGTCATGCGAACCCACCCGCTTCCTGACGGCTGGTTCGGATAAGCCAAAGGAAGAGAGGCGCCCCGATGAGTGCAGTCATAACGCCCAGTGGAACTTCTCGGGGAACAGCCACTGTTCGGGCGACGAGGTCGGCAACAACCAAGACTGCTGCACCGCCCAGTGCACTTGCTGGTAGAAGCACTCGGTGCTTGGGTCCGTTGATCAATCGAATCAGGTGAGGAACAATGAGCCCGACAAACCCAAGAATTCCGGCAACAGCAACCGATGCGGCAACGGCCATGGCTGCAAGGATGATCACGATTAGGCGAGTTCGTTCGACCGAAACCCCGAGGTGTTTAGCTTCACGTTCACCGAGCGCCATCAGGTCGAGTCGATCGGCCATCGTTGGCAGAACAACAATTGCGGCAATCACAAACGGAAGGCATGCCCACACCAGCGACCACGTCGCCCCACCAACAGATCCGAGTTGCCAGAACGTGATGTCTCGAAGTTCGGTTTCGCTGGCGACGCTTGTGAGCAAACCAATGCCCCCACCGATGAGCGCATTGATGGCAATTCCGCACAGTACGAGCGTTACAACCTCGACGCGCCCGTTGCGATGTGCGACCCGGAAAACGAGGAGACTGGTAATCAGCGCGCTGATGAATGCCATCACCGGTATGGTCCAAATGCCGAGAAACGAAAAGCCCGCAACAATAGTGACAACGGCACCGAATGCTGCCCCTGAAGAAACCCCGATCAGCCCCGGGTCGGCCAATGGGTTCCGAAACACCCCTTGAAGTGCCGCCCCCGAAACCCCCAGAGCCGCACCAACCGTCATAGCGAGAACGACACGCGGTAGACGGATCGACCAAAGGACGGCGCTTTTTTGAGTGTCAACTGATTCTCCAATCGCCAGACCGGCGCGGCGGCTAAGTATCCGAAAAATCTCACCGAGTGAAATTGGTACGGCGCCGCGCCCCACGCCAAGCAAGAATGCAGCGATCAGCAAAATGGTCAACGCTGATATGAGTGCTGGCGTTCGAACTGCGCTTCGACGTTTCGAAGTGATTGGCGTTGTATGAACCCCTCGGGTTCGCAGTGTTGGTTGGGTAGTAACCGTCATGTCACTACTGGTAAAGGGCTGCAATGAGACCTTCGAGTGCCTTCGGTGTTCGCGGCCCAAGCTCAAGAAGTTCGAGGTCATCAAAGTCGACGATGCGCTTGTTCTGACCCGCCGGGGTTAGCGAAACCCCAGGAATCTTAAGTACGCCTTCTATCCCGCCGACTGACTTGAGGCCCTCGGTCAGCACGACGATCACATCTGGTTTCGATAGCACCAGTGCTTCACTTGTTAAGGGCACATATCCTTGAACGTCGGCTGAGAAGGCCGCCCCGTCGGTTACGCCGGCGGCTTCAAACATGGCAGCGGCACGGGTTCCTGACCCGCCGAGAAGAAGGGTTCGAGGGCCGCGGAGGTAAAGAAATACGGCCCGAGGTTCCCATCGGTTGGTGGTTTTTTCCCACTTCTTCTGTACCGCTTTTATGGCCGCATACGTTTTGTCGGCGAGGGCATCACCGGCCTTGGTGAGCCCAACAGCTTGCCCGACGACGCGAATCTTTTTCGCCGAGTCGTATACCGACTCGCCCGCAGGAATGATCACCACCGTTGCCCCAGCTGCTCGTAGTTGAGTGATGGTTGACTTTGGGCCAGCGTCTTCGTTTCCAATGATGAGTGTCGGCTTGAACGACAGGATGCCTTCTGCTGAGAGTTGACGTTGGTAGCCGATTTTCGGCTTTTTCAGCGACTCGGCAGGATAGTAACCAGTGATGTCGTTGGCCACGATGTTGTCGCCTAGACCGAGTGCGTACAAGATTTCGTTGACGTCACCATTGAGGGCCACGATGCGACTCACATCAGCGACCTCGACCACCCCGTCGCCGATTGAGGAAACTCGAGCTGGCAGTTTGGGAACCGGCTTAGCGACCGGAACCGCTGTCGAAGTGACCACGGTTGTGCTCGCGGGGGTTGTTGTGCTTTGGGCGATTGCGGATGTTGGCACTACTGCAGTGAGTGCGAGACCCATACTGAGAAGAATGAAGTTGCGTCGGGAAACCATACCCTTCTGTTTAGGTGAACCTAAGTTACTTGTCAAGTGTCTTCGCTGAGCGGCGAACTGCCATGTGGGAATTCTGGTTGAGAGTCGCCGGGTTAGTTTTGGTCTATGAAAAAACGTTTGATTTTGGCCGTTTGTTTGGCTGTTGGCTTGGCTTCAGGCCCGGTCTCGGCGGCCACGAAAGCCAAGAAGCCAGCCAAACCTTCCACCACAGTAAAAAAGCCGGCGGTGACGGTCGCCCCCACAACCGCCCCAGCGCCCAAGGCCACGCTACGAATCGGGGCCATTCCCGACGTGACCCCCGAAAAGCTTCAACAAATCAACGGAACCATGGCGACGTACCTAGAGAAGTCGCTCGGCGTCAAAGTTGAATACGTACCGGTATCTGACTACACCGCAGCGGTGAACCTGTTCCGCCTGGGAGATCTCGATCTGGTTTGGTTCGGTGGTCTCACCGGTGTGCAAGCACGCTTACAAACACCTGGCGCAACGGTGCTGGCCCAGCGTGACATCGACGAGAACTTCCACTCAGTATTCATAGCCAACAACTCAGTAAAACTTCCGCCGATCAACACCGTTGGCAACCTGGTGTTTTTGAAGGGAACCCGTTTTACGTACGGAAGTGAAGTTTCGACGTCGGGTCGGCTGATGCCGGCCTTCTTCCTTGATCAAGCCAAGCTCAACGACAAAGACGATTTCGAAGGCCCCGTAGGTTTTAGCGGTTCACACGACAAAACCATTGACCTGGTTCAATCAGGAACGTATGAGGCTGGTGCGCTCAACGAACAGGTTTGGCAGCGCCGAGTAGCCGCTGGCACAGTTGATCAGAACAAGGTCAAGGTTATTTTCCGTACGCCTGGATATAAGGATTATCACTGGATCTCAGGACCAAAAACTGACAGCCGGTTTGGTGCCGGGTTCACTGAAAAGATTCGTGCCTCACTTTTGGCTGCCGATACAGATACCGACGGCGCAAAGGCACTGAACCTACTTGGTGGCAAGAAGTTTGTGACCGCTAACCCCGACCTGTACAAAGACATCGAAAAGATCGGGCGCAAGCTTGGTTTGATCAACTAGCGAGGTGCGAGCCCGTCACTGCGGATACTTCGCAGTGTCGGGCGCTACGTCGGTGATGTCGAGGGCTTTGAGTGCCTCGGCATTGCCGCCCAGCGATTCGACCATGGTGGTGTAATCGAAACGCATGAGGCCAAGGAACGAATGGTCAGGGTCGCCCGGCGCACCGATCAAATCGTCGTCGCGCAGAACATCAACGTACTTAACACCGGCCTCTTTTCCGATTTGTTCAAGGACAGTTGAAGGAAAAACCTCAGAACCAAATATTGCCGGAACCTTGGTGGCCTTTACCTGTTTGATCAGATCAACGACTTCACGTGGCGTTGGCTCTTCAAAGCTGCTTACCTGAATGGCACCAATGACTTCCCAGCCATAGGTTTGAGCAAAATAGGCGTAAGCGTCGTGGTAGGTCAGCAACTTGCGGTTTCCTTCCGGAACGGTCGCCGAAGCGGTTTTGAACGCTAAATCAAGCCCCTCGATTTTTGCAATATACGCGGTAGCGTTCGCAGCGTACTGCGATGCGTTTGCGGGGTCTGCCGTGCTCAATGCGCTGGCAGCTACTTGGGCGTAACAGGCAGCCATCGGAGGGTTCGTCCACAGATGAGGGTTTGGTTTGCCACCCTCTTTCGGAAACGAAAAGTCGTACAGTTCTTGCTCGGGGGTGATCGTTCTGGTTCCGAGTTCTACAATTACAGAACCGTTTTTCAGGTTGGCGTTCGCAAGATCTTTTGTTGGTTCTTCGAGTTTCAACCCGTTTATGAAAATGAGGTCGGCTTTTGCGAGATCGGCGGCAACACTTGGTTTCGGTTCAAACGTATGACTGTTCGTTCCCTCAGGAACCACACCGAAAATGTCAGCAGAACCACCAGCAACATTGGCGATAATCGAAGTAATTGGTGCGACAGTCGTCGCGATTTGCAAGCGCTCGCCGGCCGCAATTGGTGACAGACCTTCGAACGGCGTGGAAGGCGAGCAGCTAAACCACGACCCGCCAGTTGCTGACTCCACAACAGTGGATTGTGGCGAAGCTTCGTCTGCAACACTGGTTTCTGTGGATGGTGCCGACGACCCGCATGCAGTGGCTACAAACGCACTGACCAAAATCGATGCAGGAATCAGTGAACGAAATTTCATGACCTTTCAACATACTGGTTGCACCGTTCTATCGGTACTGAGTACTACGAGCGGAACTCACGTTCCCGTTTCGGTGGTCGGTACTCTGAGCGCATGTTTGAAACTGCACCACGCATCGGTGCGGATCGATCACTTTGCACAACAAGCGCAGTCAGGGCTGTGGTGATCGGCACCGATGCCATCAGGCCAATACTGCCCGCAAGCATACGGACGATTTCTGTTGCGACGGGTTCACCGTTAAGTACTTCACCAAGTGGTGTTCCGGTTTGAGAAAATAACAACAAAATCGGAAGGCTGGCACCGGCATACGCCAGCACGAGAGTGTTTACTGCCGACGCAATATGGTCTCGACCTATTCGAATGGCACTGTTGTACAGGTCCTTAACATGCATTGTGGGGTCGGCCTGGTGCAACTCCCAAACTGCTGAAGATTGCGTAATCGTGACGTCATCGAGCACGCCAAGCGCGCCGATGATGATGCCGGCAAGGAGAATGCCTCGAACGTCAATTCCGCTTGATGTCGCTCGTAAGTACGCAGCTGATTCATCGCTCAATCCTGTGAAACGTGCCGCTGATACTGCAACAGCAGCAAGCAGGCCGGTGATACCCAGCGACGCGAGGGTACCAATGACCGCCGAAGTGGTTCGAGCATTGACCCCATGCGATAAATACAGGGCAAGGAACATCACAGCGGATGCACCGACGAGTGCGATAACGAGAGGGGAACCGCCTTGGGCAATGGCAGGCAACATAAACTTGGCCAGTACAACTAGGGAAATGAGCAGTGCAACAAGTGCCCTGAACCCGCGCTGCCGCCCGATGATGATAGCAACCGCCACGAACGCAAGGGAAAGAAACACCAGTGGGCGCTCTCGCTTGAACTCGTAAAATGCGTACATCGTCGTAACTGATCCGTCTTCAGCTTTGTTGTCGAAACGATCAACGTAGATGCGGTCACCTCGGTGAAGTGGTACGTTTGCATACGGTGATTGCTCGAAGGTGGCGGTCTTTGATGCAGTGAGTTGAATGGTGATGAGGTCGCACAGGTCAATCCCCGTTTCCTCATCGATCGGCGTGACGCATTTCTGTGGGTCGACCGCAATCACCTTGGCCGAAACAAGGTTGTTTGCAGACGGGCCACTGAGGGGGCTTCTGGTCGTCGATGATGGCCATAACCAGACCATCGCCACAATTGTCCCAACCATCAGCGGAATGACTATTGCTGCGAGCACTTGCTTGACTCGCATCCCAACTGGCCCAAGCGGCCCTGAATGGCTGTGGCCATGACTGTGGCCTTCGTCGTGGCCTTCGTCGGTGTCGGCTGGCATAGAACACCCTTGCACGCGATGTGGCGATGACCGCGGATCAGAACGGTTTTACAGACGTACCTGTAGATCTTCGCGTCCGCGCAACACGAATGTTGGTCGCAAGGTTGGTTCAGACGTCAGTTCCATGTTTGGAAATCGACGAACGAGTTGAGTAAGAGCAGCGTCTCCTTCTGCTCGTGCAAGTGCTGCGCCCAAACAATGATGGATACCACTTCCGAATGATAGGTGTACGGATGATCGTTCAACCCCAAGGTCGAGGGTGTCGGGTGAACTAAACACACTGCAGTCATGGTTGGCCGAGCCGAGCATCAAGATCGCCACTTGGCCACGGGGGATAGTCGTAGTACTGAGCTCGATGGGTTCGAGAGCTATTCGGCTGGTCATTTGCACCGGCGAGTCGTATCGCAACAATTCATCGATAGCCCGTCGATCGTCGACATCGCCCGCCCTCCAATGAGCACTCTGATCTGGCCTACTGAGAAGCCCGACCATGCCATTGCCGATCAGGCTGACCGTCGTCTCGTGTCCAGCAACGAGCAGAAGTAGTGCCAGGCCGAGAAGTTCGTCTTCGTTTAAGCGATCGCCATCGAGTTCGGCCGCAACAAGTTGTGAAAGTAAATCATCACCCGGCTTGGTGCGTTTCCGAGCAATCACTGTTTTGATGAATTCAAGAAATGCCTCTTTCGCTTCCTCAATTTTTTGGTTGACTTCGGGGGGCCGAAGCGGATCGGGATCGATACTTCGCGCCAACCATACTGACCAATCTTTGATGAGGTGGCGATCGCTTGGTTCGACGCCGAGCATCTCGCAGATGATCGTAAGTGGCATGGGATAAGCCAGTTCTGCAACCAGGTCGATGTTGTCGCCCGGGCCAAATCGGTTAAGACTTTCATCGACCAGTTCGATCGCCCGGGTACGAATGAGTGCCACTCGGCTCGGCGTGAACGCTAGTTGAACGAGTCGACGAAGGCGGTCGTGATCAGGTGGGTCGAGATGAATCAAGGTCGGCGGGCTTTCCGCAGGTAAGTCGAAACCGGAAACGTTCTGAGGTTGCACCGATGTTCGCCGGTCACGCAATAAGGTCAGACAGTCTTGGTAACCGAATACAAACCACACCCCAAAACCAGTATCTGAAACAGCGTCGTGGTGTCTGAAACGGGCGTAGGTGGGGTAGGGGTCGCGTCGTACTTCGCTGCTCATCAACAGGGTGAAAAGGTCGGGCTCAGACATGCTCATATGGTGGGGTCCGTTCAGATTCAATATTGCATCGGATACGTGAGTGTATCCAAAAACGATACCCGATACAACTTCGTATCGAAATTCCCATAGGGTGGGAGGATGGCAATCGAGCGTCAACGTCGACCAACCCGCGAAGAAACGAAGGCCCGCTTGCTTGATGCCGCAATCGAGGTCTTCATTGCTCAAGGAATTTCGGCAACTTCGGTCGACGAAATAGCCGCCGCTGCAGGCTTCTCACGAGGTGCGGTCTATTCGAATTTCGCTGACAAGGATGAACTCGTACTCGCCCTACTTCAACGACTCAGCGAAGACTCTGTGGCCGAGATCGAATCGCTACTACTCAACCACCCTGACCCAGGTGACTATGTACGAGCTACGCAGCAATTGATCGCTGACCCCAAACGAAAATTGGGAAATCACCATCCGGTACTCACCACAGAGCTGGTGCTCTACGCCATGCGCAATGAGGCGGCTCGACCATTGTTGAAAGAGCGCTTAGACCGACAACAAGCGGCTGTATGGCGAGTCATTGAGCAAGGTGCAACCAGCCTTGGCCTTCACGCTGCCGATAATCGCAAGGCGCTCGCTGCGATGATTGTTGCCATGGACGACGGGTTTGGCCTCCATGCAATGATTGATCCAAATCGTGATCCGATTGAAGCCTTCAGCGTTGCGCTCGACTTTCTCGCTGAGGCAGGCGAAGCGATCGCCGTTGCCGAACGCTTGGGCGAAAAGCGACAACCAACGAGGGCAAGTCGGAAGAGAAAATTGTGACTCGCTCGCATACACTGCGATTATCGAAACCCCTGACGACTCTGTGAACCCAATGAACTTGATCTCGGGCCGCCCCAGGCCTTCGGTGCAAGACGTGTTTGCCAACGACACCAACCCCGCACCCACCGTGATGTTGAACGAGTCGCCAGCGCAAGGTCACAGCACCGAAGATCTGTCGATTGATCGGTACTTTTCGAAGGACTGGCACGATCGAGAAGTTGATCAGGTGTGGCGGAAGTGTTGGCAACTCGCGTGTCGTGTCGAAGAAATTCCGAACGAAGGTGATCATGTTGTCTACGACATCGTTCATGATTCGGTGATCGTCGTTCGTACAGACACAGATGAAATCAAGGCGTATGTAAACTCGTGTCTGCATCGAGGCACCATGCTTCGAACACAGGGCGGTTGTGTGAAGCGGCTGCGTTGTCCATTTCACGGTTGGACATGGACGCTTAACGGAAAGTTGGCACACATTCCCCAACAGTGGGATATGCCCCACGTTGATCAGGAGGCCATGTCACTTCCTGAAGTGCAGGTCGGTTGTTGGGGTGGGTTTGTGTTCGTGAACTTCGACCAAAACTGCGAGCCGCTCGAGAGCTACCTTGAGAACCTTCCCGAGCACTTCGCTGCGTTCAACTTGGAAGATCGTTACAAGGCGGCGCACGTTGCGAAAATCATGCCGTGCAATTGGAAGCTTGCGATGGAAGCATTTGTCGAGGCGTACCACGTGTCATCAGCTCACCCACAGGTGCTTGGTTACTACGGCGACACAAACACTCAGTACGACGTTTGGCCAGGTATTCGTCACGTGAGTCGAATGATAAGTGTACAGGGTGTTCCCAGCCCGGCGCTAAAGAGTATTGCCCCTGAACGAACTATCGAAGAGATGCGTCGCGACGTTCCTTTCTTTGCCGGAAGACCAATCGAGGTCGGTCCGGGTGAAACGGCGAGAGGGAAACTTGCGCAGCGAGCGCGGGAAAAAATTTCTCGTTCCATCGGTCGTGATGTGTCGCAGCTTTCCGACACCGAGTCACTCGATCTTATTGAATACATGTTGTTTCCGAATATGGTTCCTTGGGGCGGGCAGGCCCTACCTATCACGTACCGCTTTCGGCCAAACGGTGACGACCCAGAAAGTTCGATTATGGAGATCATGTTTCTTTTCTCGAAGGCACCCGACGGTAGCCATCCTCCTCCCGCAACCATGACGATGCTGAGCAAAGATCAAAAGTGGGCTGATGCCCCCGAACTTGGTTCGGCGGCGATGGTTGCTGACCAAGACACCGACAACCTGATGCGAATTCAGCGAGGCTTACGTACCTCACGTAAACCCGGTGTAACACTTGCCCGGTATCAGGAAAGTCGTATTCGTCATTTCCACAATACCCTCGACGCTTATATGGACGCCTAGATGCCTGGTGACCAAACTTCGTTACCCGTGGAGTTCTTGTTCAGTATGCACCTGAACCTTGGCCGCAATGTTGTCATGGGTGGAGGGCCACACGGCACGCGTGTTTTCGCGCCGGTGTTGAGCGGCACAGTTGTAGGTCCACGTATTACTGCGACCGTGGCGCCAGGTTCTGATTGGGTCACAGTGCGATCAGACGGAGTATGCCATCTCGATGTTCGCCTTACCCTTGTCACCGATGACAACGCAGTCATAGCGATGACGTACAACGGAATACTTGGTGTCGGTGACGACAGGCGTGCCCGAACCGCCCCGTTGTTTCAAGCTGGTGACGAGCGTTATCAGTGGCTTAACAACCTTCAGGCGATTGGCATTGGCACGCCAGGCAAAGACGAAGTGACCTACGAGGTGTACGAGCTTCTGTAACTCACAGGCTCAGCGTTCAATGGGGCCGGTTGCGACTACCTCGAACCAATCGCCAGGAACCTGTTTAAGTTGACCAAGATCATCGTCGTTCCAACGCGAATCGGTCGCACCCGAGATGAACCATGAAGACCCGTTGTCGGCCAGCAACATCCCATACTTCTGCAGTGCCTTGAGAATCACCAATGCGTCACCCCTGTACGAGGAAAGGTCGACGTTTGCTCTGAGACGAAAACGGGCCCCCATCGGAGGAAGGGTTGCATCGTTGCGTCCCGCAAAATGTTGAGCCGGCGCAATGAAACCGTTTTGGGTTTTTTGGGCGGTGAATCTTAACGCGTGACGAACCTCACCGCTGCGAACCTCTTCGAGGCGCATAAGGCCCGGAAAGATCGCCAATCCTGCAGCATCGGCACTGGTCCAACCCTTTGTACGCAGATCATTCGTACGCAGATTAAACGAAGCGCCAGAACTAGCATCCCATCCAGTGGATGTTTTTGAAGCATTGAAGAGCTCGATCAAACGACATGTTTCTTGTTGGATGACGATTACATGCCGATCGCCGGAAGCGTTCGGTCCGCCTTCGATTGGTGCGGTTGGCGGAATGGGAAACGGTCCAGGGTCGCTCTCGTCGCCGTACTCTGTGTAACGAACGTTTACCATCGGCTGGGTCGCACCCACCACAACAAAGGGGATGCCGTACTCAGGATTTGAGCCGGTATCGGGGTGCAGGGTTCGCCTACCTGCATTGACCGACGCAACCCAGGCTGATGACATTGGATGAATCGGGTACCTTGAAATGTCGGTATTCCAAGCATTGTCAGACGGAAACACGAGGCAGCCCCCAATATTCGGACCCGATGAATTCGAAGCAGGAATCGTTGTAGTGGCCTTGGTCGACGTTGGCTTCGATGAGATAGTCGGTTTCCGCACCACCTTTTTCTTGGTCCGGCCCGCGCTTTGCTGGGTGAGACCACCGGCAACGAGCACCACGATTGCGATGCTGATGCCGACCTTTCGGGGCACAATATTCACATCTAGGAACGTAGCTTGATGTAAGCCACGAGTTAACGGTGCCAACAAAAAGTTAAGGTAACGGGCATGGGCGCTACCGAACAGGTTCAACACCACCGTTGGCTCAACAACTGGGCGCCTCTGGCATTGGGTCGCGCCACTTGGGGGGCGAGTAAACCATTGGCTGCGGCATGGTGGGGGCTCGTATTGTTTCGGTCGTTACTACCGGCTGGTTTGACGGTAGGGCTCGGTTCGCTGGTTTCGGCCATCGCTAGCGGTCGGTCGGTAGGGCCATCGTTGCTGTTGGTCACCGGTTCGTTCGCACTGCTCAGCGTTTCCTCCCCGATCCACACACAGGTTGGGTCAATCCTTGGCGACAGAACATCGGGCTGGCTGCAAACATCGCTGAGCGCAGCGTGTTCCAATCCGCCCGGAATCAGCCATTTGGAACGGCCGGGTTTGGCAGACGAACTGACTATGGGCCGCGACTTTGACCTCGGTATTACCGGCCCGCCGCTCTCGGTCGCTCTCGGTTTCATCTCGGCTGGCCTGGTCGAGTTAGGCGGTGGGGTGGCGCAAACGATCGTGCTCGGCACCGTGTTGTGGTGGGCGCCGTTCGTTATCGGGGGCGCATGGCTGTCAACCCACTGGCTGCTGCGGGAAAGTTCGGTGTGGTCGAACCGAACGGATCCTGAAGTGATGGCCGAGCAGCGCCACGCTGACTACGCCTACCGCTTGGCCGTCGAGGCGCAGCCTGCCAAGGAACTTCGGGTTTTCGGGCTGGGTGACTGGACGGTCGAGCGATTCGTTGCTCGCCGTCTTCGTCTGGTGGATTTGCAATGGAACGCGATGCGGTTACGTCAGCGTTCACTCTCCACGGTTTTTGCGGTGCTTGGCGCAGCCCACGCAGTGGTTTTGGTGCCGTTGATGTCGTCGGCGATTCACGGTCAGGTGTCGCTCGGACACCTCGTCGTTGGTATCCAGGCGCTTCTCGGGGCCAGCGCGCTTGCAGTAGGTGGCTTTGCCTGGGCGCTTGAAGGTGCAGCGCAGCCGATACTCGTCGTTGAACGGCTAGCGGCTCGCATGGCCAAGGAAGGGGCACTCGACACCAAGGTGAGCACAAGCCCTGCGAAGGGACTACCAACGCAGTCAATTCAGTTCAACGACGTTGGCTTCTCATATCCAACTGGAGGTGTGCCCGTTTACCGCCGACTTAATCTCACCATCCCAGCTGGAAAGTCGCTGGCAATCGTTGGACGAAACGGTGTCGGAAAAACGACGCTGGTGAAGTTGCTTTGCCGACTGTACGACCCGACTTCTGGTGTTATCACCGTCGACGGTCAAGACCTTAAGACGCTCGATATTGGTGCGTGGCGCAAACGCGTCAGCGTCGTGTTCCAAGACTTCGTCCGCTTCGAACTGTCGCTGCGCCGCAACGTTGTTCTCGACGGTGCTTCAATCGACGGTGCTTCAATCGATGATGCCGAACTTGGTCGTATTCTCGAGATCGCAGGTGCCAACGGGCTCGCTGATTTCGATCAGCCTTTGTCGAAAGCGCAACCGGGTGGAACTGACTTGTCTGGCGGTCAGTGGCAGCGTGTCGCGTTGGCGCGGGCGCTGGCAGCAGTACATCTTGGCGCAGGTGTTGTCATTCTCGATGAACCAACAGCCCAACTCGACGTGCGAGCAGAGGCTGCCATCTTCGAACGGCTGCTGGCCGCCACAGCAGGTTGTACAACAATCCTCATTTCGCATCGTTTTTCCACCGTCCGTCGTGCCGACTGCATCGCCGTCATTGAGGACGGTCTCGTCATCGAGCAGGGGTCTCACGACGAACTTATGGCAGTGGCAGGCCGGTACAAAGAGATGTTTGATATGCAAGCGGCGCGCTTCAACGACAACGACGAGGACAACGACACCGACACCGACAGCGACAGCGATGAAGAGATCGCTGTCCTCAACCTTCTGCTCGAAGCATCAGAGGTGGCGGAATGAGCAACGCCAGCGATGAAGTTCTGGCCGACCTCCCGGGGCAGCGCCTCGCCATTGTTCATATTCTGCGCCTCGGGTTTAGGTTCGAACCGAAACTGCTGTGGATTTCCTTGGGCACAACCATTATTGGAGCCCTACCTGACGCCCTTGTCGCTCTCTGGCTCGGGCTCATCGCCAGAGGGTTACATACGCCGGGCGAACCCGATAAAAAGTTGCTTCTGATTGCCGGTGCTGGAACTGCGTTTTCATGTGTTGGTGGTTGGGTGCTTCGCAGCGGTTCCGACCGCCTGCATCAGCGTTTTCGCCAACGCCTCGGCGTCGCACTCGAAACGCATGTTGCGCGGTTGCAAGCCACAACCGTAGGCATAGAGCAACACGAACGACCCGAGGTGCTTGACCGGCTCGCGATGCTTCGCGATCAGGTATTCACACTCGATCACATCTTCCTATCCTTATTTGGCTTCTTCGGAATTGCCGTACGCCTCGTTGTGGTGATGGGGGTGCTGGCCTCGGTTAACCCCGTCCTAATACTTCTTGGCATTGCCGCACTACCTCCCGTGGTTGTTGCATCTACGGTCGGTCGGCGGGTGTCGGCAGTTTGGGAAGGCCAAGCCGCAAATCGCCGCTTGGCCCGCCACCTCTTTGTTCTGCATACTGAAGCGGCCTCAGCAAAAGAGTTGCGCGTCGCAGGTGCGACAGAGGCTGTCGACGCTGCCCGGGTAAAAGCGTGGGAAGATTTCCAACGCCCTCTGAAGCGAATCCGTTTGCGGTCGGGTTTCGCCCAGACCGCGGCGTGGTCGGTGTTCGCAGCCGCGTTCGTTGCTGGAGTAGTCCTTTCCGTTAACGGGGCAACCGATGCGTCGGGTGCTCTCATTGTTGTTGCGGCAGGTGCCCGGCTGACTGCATACATTGGCCTCGCAGCAACGCAAGTCAACACATGGGGATTCTTTGTTCAGGGGTCACAGCGGCTTCTCTGGTTAGAAGAACTTGTCGAGTGTCGACACCGCAATGCCGATCAAGAACCACCCCAAAGGCTTCACGATGGCTTCACCTTTGAAAACGTGTCATTCTCCTACCCCGGCTCTAACCAACCATTTGTTCTCGAACACGTCAACCTGCGCCTGCCAGCCGGCTCGGTGATCGCCGTTGTCGGTGAAAATGGGGCCGGTAAGTCGACGCTCGTAAAGCTCTTGGCCAAACTTTATGAACCAACTGGCGGCCGTATCCTCGTTGACCGCATCGACCTCGCAAGTATGAATGCGCTGGCATGGCGGAAGCGTATGGCGGGCGCATTCCAAGACTTCGTAAGATTTGAATTCCCTGCCCAAGGCTCGATTGGTTTGGGTGACCTTCCTCGCGTTGATGACGAAGTAGCTGTGCGCGGTGCTGTCACTCGCGCCGGTGCAGTCGACGTAATCGAGCGACTACCCGAAGGTCTCTCAACGCAGCTTGGCCCTACCTGGCCCGGCGGTGTCGACCTCTCGGGTGGACAGTGGCAAAAGGTTGCTTTGGCTCGTGGGCTGGTGCGCGAAGACCCACTTCTTGTCGTGCTCGACGAACCCACCTCAGCGCTCGATGCCGAAACCGAACACGCACTCTTCGAGCGTTTCGCGGACCAAGCCCGCATCGCAAAAGAGGCTGGAAGGGTGACAGTCCTCGTCTCCCATCGCTTTTCGACCGTCCGTATGGCCGACCTCATCATCGTGCTTTCTGGCACCAAGGTGGTTGAAGTGGGCAGTCACGAAGAACTAGCGGCGCTCGGCGGCACCTACGCCGAGTTGTACGCCATCCAGGCAGCGGCATACCGGTGACCTCGCCGTAAATTCGAACGGTGACAAAGAGTGCCTTCTGGTATGTTGTGGTCGGGTCTTCGGTGACCGATGTACGTGCACGAAAGGGGACGATTTCAATGGCTTCAATAACTGCCCTCGTCTCTTTGCGTAGCGTCTGCTGACCTGGTCAGCAAAACCGCAACTCTTTGCCAACCGATTCGGTTCGCGTCGATGCAACTCAGCACCTCACTTTGTTGGTATTTCTTGCGCTCCATTTGCCGTGTCATGTTCAGGAGAACCGTTGTGTCTCAGCTTCACCCTTTGCCTTCCCCATTTCTGTTTCCTCTCTCATTTGGTTGGTCAACCCGTCGAGATATTGATCTCGTTGATCTGCCCGCATACCAAGAACCTGCTCGGGTCACCCGCCATGACCGTGGCTCATGGACGATTCAAAGTACACATGGTGAACTGATTGCTGATCTTCGAGGTCGACTACGTAAAACTACGTCAGCATATGACCTTCCTACGGTTGGGCGCCGATGTGGTCGAAGTCGACTCGGTTTCCGGTGTGGGAATTGACCTGCTTGGGCCGTGGATCATTCCGGGCAAAACAATCGCCGTAATCGGACCCTCAGGAGCTGGAAAGTCAACCTTGGCGAATTGTTTACTTGGATGCAATCTTGTCGTCGACCTTTGCTGAAGTCGAAGAGATTGCGCAATCCTGTCGATTTTCTAACTGCTCGCACGGAAACGAACCCGGATGCTCAATTACCAGTGCACTTGCGAATGGGTTGCTTGATCAGGCTCGCCTGTCGGGTTGGAAGAAGTTGCAACGAGAGCAGCTTCATCACGGAATGCGCAGCGATGCCAGGTTGCGATCTGAAGAGGCCAAACGGTGGGCGTGGCTTGTCAAAGACTCACGACGAGCAAGACCCTAAGCGCACTGACCATCTTACGATACCTCCCTGCGTACGGCCCCATCGGAAACCCTTTGCAGTAGGTCGTCGATTTGAGGCTTAGTCAAGCCGAAGGAGTTTGACGAAGCCACTAGATGTTTACCAACGAGTCTCGGCTGATGAAAACCCCTCGGTTGGCGAACGCGTCCAAGTTAACAGATCCGGTAGAAGGTGGTGCCGCTTCCACCATCGCCTGTACGTCCCCACGCGAAGCATCCATGAGGAATTGTCGCACCAATCGCAATCGAAACCCATCTGGTTCGAGCTCGTCCGCCAAGCTCTCGGCCACGGCAAGAGCTAGGTCAGCGATTGTGAGCACGGCATCACCATATAACTCGCAAAGGTGAGAGCAAACGGATGGTGCCATGCTAACCAACCATAAGTTCGATTACTTCTTTGGCGGAAGCGTGGTGTCGGCTGCCTTTTTAGGTGCAATCGTGGTGTCGGTTGCTTTCTTTGGCGGAAGCGTCGTATCCGTCGCCTTCTTAGGTGGAAGGGTGGTGTCAGCAGCCTTCTTCGGGGCGGCCTTGACAGGGGTCCAGCGCAGGCCCTTTGTAGTCTTTTTGCAGACAACAGCCTTGGAACCAGTACCTGATTTAGCGTTTACCTTTTTACAGACGGTTCCGGCTTTAGCGGTAGCAGCCTGTGACGGGCTTGCCGCAGCAAGGCTCATCGAGCCAGCAAGCAGCGAAAGTATAAGGGCGCGACGAATGGAGATTTTGGGGGTTGACGTAGTGGTCATCTAGACGAAACTCCCTAGGCTCTTGTTCGCATTCCGGTATCGGCAAAAAAAGTATTAACTGCACCGATGAACGCATCAAACTGGTCGTAGCGAAGATGGTGCCCGGCTGCATCGATTTGGTTCCAAGTCAACATGGGGTTAAGTTCACGGGCTTCGATTGCCAATTGGGGGGTGATGATCGCTGAGCGTTCCGGCATAGAACCGAGCATCAGGAGTACAGGTTGTTGAAAGGCTCGGACCGAAGCCCTCCACGGCGAGCGCTCGGGTAGGAACGGTTCGAATAGGTCAAGATCGAAATGTATGCGCGCATAGCTTGACGTTTCAACGTCTGTCGAGTTCCAGGTTGGTTCATCGGTCGTACGCATCGCAATTCCGTCCTCGATCGACATTGCCTGAAATGCCAGCACCCACTCTCGCCATGCCGCAGCCTGTTGCGCTCGACCGGCTCGACGCAATTCGAGTTGGTCATCATCAAGTTCCCACCATGCCGGGTCTTCAAGTACCGCACCCCGGCTGATCTGTGGATGTTCTGCAAGTGTGAGCGCAATTGTGGCGGCACCCATGCTGTGGCCAATCAACACGGGACGATCAAGTGAAAGATATTCGATCACGTTCACGAGATCGCTCACCCGAACCTGATCATCAAATCGACTTCCAGAGTCAACGTAGCGAGACGACTTGCCATGACCCCTCGCATCGTAGGCCACCACGTCCCAATCGGTGGCAAGTGACTCAGCAAGACGGGTGAAGTACACCGCTGAATCGGTGAACCCGTGCACAAGCACGATCGGAGGCAAATTTCCGCCCGAACGGAAGTAATTCAGTTGCGCGCCGTTTGACTCGATGAAGCCTTGCTCCCAATTATTCACAGCCCCACGGTACCCCTAAGGTTCAGGGGTGACTATTAACTCGATCGTTAACGGGCTGGTTCAGCGGGGTATTGGCAGCCCGTGGCTAGTCGGTTCGGGCCTCATCGTTGTTGAGACTAGGGGCCGAAAAAGTGGCACGCCACGTCGAGTACCAGTGCTTGCCCAACGATTTGGCAACACACTATTCGTGTCGACCGTCCGGGCAACATCGCAGTGGGTGCGCAACCTCGAAGCCGATGCAACACCGTCGATCGTCTTGGCGGGAAAATCGGTGCCGGTCTCGACGGCGGTAACCCGCATCGGCGACTGGACCCTCATCAAGCTCGAACTAGCGACCTAATCTCGTTTGTCAGTTTCGTGCCCACTTGTCAGCCTGGGACCGCCTGAACCTGACAAATGAGCCTCAAACTGACAAATGAAACTGCGAACTCGTTCAGATATGGGAACTTGTTCAGATGCCAAGCGAGGCGATCGGTGTTCCCGATTTCAACACTGCACCGGTCGGCACCCCGACCCAAGAAGCCAACGATGCGTAGTAGTCGGTCATCGACACTGACGCAGTGACGTTTCCGGCGGAATCAAGCCTTCCGAAATCGGGTGCGACGCCATGACGACCGGGCCGTTGTGGACCCATCAGCAGCATGGTTGAGGCGGTTCCGTGATCGGTACCACCGGCATTCGCCTGGGGACGTCGGCCGAACTCGCTGACCGTGGCAACGAGCACCCGGTTCGCCAACCCATGTTTTACAAGGTCGTTATGGAACGCAACCAACGTTGCACCAAGCTGTCGCATCTGATCGGGGTGCGCCCAGGCATGGCCCGTGTGGGTATCGAACGACCCCCACTTCACGTGCATGACACGGGTGCCGAGGTTCAACGATATGAGTTCGCGAGCCATTGCTAAGCCCCCAGACAAACCGTTATCGGGATACCCAACAGGCTTACCATTCAGACCACTGAGTGACCCGGCCAGGTTGAGCCCACCCGACATTCCCATTCGGGCTGCTGCAATCAAATCGCCCGAAGCAACAGTCAATCCGGCCGTCTCGGTACCACCCTCAGCAAGCGCAGACAGGGTTGGGCGCATCTGAACGTCTTGGTCTTTGACTAACTCCTTCAGTGACCAAAGTTCTGGTAGCGAAACCGTCGTTGGCCTGACACTAAGGAGCGATGGGCTGGTTCCACCGCCGAGGCCGACGCCGGTAATCGGGTTTCCCGTTGGTTCACCGAGCACATCGCAAAGTCGACCCAGAAAACCAGAACGATCGATGCCGCTTCCGTCAGGGTCGCCTTGCCACCACCGAGTCATCATCGCAGTATGGCTGAGCTCAGGCTTCGCTACCCCTACACCTTCGACAAACGACAATCGGGCTGCGATTGGGGCGAGGCCTGCAGCGATTGAGTACCGGTCGTCGAGGCGAGACATACTTTTCGGGTCAAGCCAGGCCCGGTCTCGAAGACTTCGAAAGCGTGCATCGCCCGTTGGAATCAGCATCGAGAAACCATCATTGCCGCCCTGCAATTCGATGACGATAAGTACACGTGGTCCAGCAGAAGTTGGTCCAACCTGGGCGGCTTTGCCCGATGCCGGAGGTTTCGACTTCTTCTTCTTGTTCGCAGCATTAGCCGATTCGAAGGGTGCAAGGGCAGCCGCTGTGCCAACCCCCACCATCGACAACAGCCTGCGTCGAGTCACGCCAACGGGGATGTGAAGCCCAGCATCTTGCGCATCGTGAATATTCGTACGCGTATCAAGTGAGCCATTCAACAACTCGTGGTTGGATTTGGCGGAATTGTTGTTCATGCGAGCGCAAACTCCGGTGAGCAAAGGGCGGCGGTGATCAGGCGGCGGCTAATGGTGAGCTCATCAGCTTGACCGGCAACAGCGATAGCGGCATTTCGAAGAACATTCAGAGTTCGATCAGACACCTCGTACAGGCTGCACCGAGCGAGAGTCGCAGACACAAGGTCTCCACCGGCAGGCACTACAAGGGGTGCACATCTCCACGATGTGCTGCGTACATACGAAGCTCGCGCAAGTTGCTGGTCAGACGACAGCCACCGATTAGAGATTGGCCACCCAGCGACGTTGGGCGGGTCATTTGGCATTTGGTTGAGATCGTGTAGAAACCACGTATTGACATCGGTTGATTCGCCCGATCGATAGGGAAGTAGCGAACCCAACGCCCCGACCCACCATTCGATGGGGAACTTTGGTCGGTTGAGGCGTGACTCTAAAAACGCTTCGCTTCTAACGATGCGTTCGACAACCGGTTTTATTTCCCACCCGGAAGTTCGGAAAATGTTCGCTAGGTCGGCTCGTATTTCGGGTGAGGGCTGCACCCCGGCGAGGTGATGGTGAATTTTTCCGGCAACGAAAGGTGCGGTTGCTTCGTGGGCGAGCACAGTATCGATCACATCTTCCGGCGAAAGGCGTCCTCGACGGCCGAGAAACACGACCTCGCCACCCAGTGCTCGTTCCGGATTACGAGTGATTTTCGCCGTGTCATAGTCAACCTCGATACCGGCCAGGGCAAGCGCTGCGGCTTTGACATCGTCTTCGGTGTACACGCCGGGGCCTGTAGTGAACAGCTCCATCAACTCTCGGGCGAAGTTTTCATTTGGGGCGGCCACGCTTGAACCAGCCAGATCAAGCATGATCAGGGTAGCCGGGTCGTTGAGTAACTGATGAAGCAGCGTGCTGAAATTTCCCATTGCATGCGTACGTAGCAACTGTTGGTTGGCATGCATCATGGGAAGGTTGCCAACCTTTCCACCCCCAACTGGAAAGTGACCATGCCAAAACCAAGTCATTCGCTCGTGAAGCCCCGCATCAGCCGACCGTAGATTGGTGGTCCACCCAACAAGGTTTGCTTCCCAACCGTCACGGTTGATTTGGGGCGGTTGGATGGGCCGGGGTGCAGCACTGAGAACCCAATCAAGAGCAGCATTTGCCGCACTTCTCGGGTCGGGAGCCGAGCTAGCGAATCGGCTCACCGTGGCGGGGGTGGGCGCGATCGCGCACCGGCGAAGAACGTGGGCGACTAGTGCCGCGGCAGAAACAGCCATATCGATACATCGGCTTATCAGACTGAAACCTTTACCGGTGCCTCTTGCCAGTGAGCTGGCCCCGGAACGAAGGCGAAGTTGCGCTTCCGAACGCTGCCTAATCAGACCTACTAGGGTTTTAGCATGTCTATAGATGCCGGTGAGCAGCCTAGAAATGGCATGGCTGTCGCATTCGAACTCTTGGAACTGGCAGTCCTGATGAGGGGAGAACGTCACCGCAGGGAGCACCCTGAAGCGAGTGAGGAAGAGGTTGCCGCCGTTGTTCTCGCTTGGAGAAGAGATCGACCAGGTGCGCCTTTTGGTGACGCGATTGGTCGTCAAGTTTCCTGGCCCCGGTCATGACGTCTATAGAGCAGCAATTGCGCAAGGCTGCGAACGACATGAAGTTGATTGGTGCGAGTTTTGCCGTCGTTGGTGGATTGGCAGTTTCGGCTCGCGCCGAGCCGAGAATGACTCGTGACGCAGATCTGGCGATTGCCGTTGAAAGCGACCAACAAGCCGAACAGGTCGTCTTTGCAATGCAAAATATTGGGTACTCCGTACTTGCGGTGATTGAGCAAGAAGCCACCGGTCGTATGTCGACGGTACGCCTTGAAACTGAGGGATCGGTCATTACCGATTTGTTGTTTGCTTCGTCGGGAATTGAGCAAGAAATTGTTCAACGCTCAACCCTGATTTCGGTGATCCCAGCACTAATACTTCCGGTTGCGAGTATCGGTGATCTCATTGCAATGAAACTTCTTGCCCGAGACGACCGGCAACGTCCGGCCGACGCTGATGATCTGCGGGCGCTGCGCGAAGTGTGTAGCCCTGCTGATTGGGACATCGCTCGAATTGCAGTTATTGCGATTAACAAGCGCGGCTACTCGAGGGGAAGAGACTTGGTGTCTGCCCTAGATTCCCTGATCACCTTCGGAGCTTACGGCGAGGGTGCTGTCTTGGAATAGGCCCGATGTACGTTGCGAGACTGCTCGGCCGAGCGAGGAGTAAGCCAATGATCACTGCGCCGAAAAAGTGAGCGGTAGAGAGCGAAGACGGGTTCCCGAAGCGGTGAAGATAGCGTTGGCTAGCGCCGCAGCGATGGGGCCAACGCCTGGTTCGCCGAGTCCTCCTGGAACATCGCCCGTTCCTATGAGGTGCACGTCTACCGAGGGGGCTCCTTGGGGCCCGAGGATGGTGTAGTCGTCGAAGTTCTGTTGTTCTACCATCCCGTTGCGAAACGTCAATGATTCATGAAACGCCGAGCTCAAGCTCATCATCACGGCACCGACGAGTTGCAATTTCGCTCCGGCTGGGTTCACCACCAAGCCAGGGTCAGCGCAAACGTGTACCTGCTGAACGGTAGCGACTTTGTCCTTTTCCTTGCCAGCTACCCGAACGCGGACCACCACTGCAACCGTTGCCCCTGAAGAACCAGAACAGGCAATCCCGCGTCCCTCTCCAGCAGGCAGAGAGGTTTCCCAACCGGATCGTTTGGACACTTCGTTCAGTACTCGTTTGAATCGATCTCCGGCGTCGTTGGATGGCAGATGATTGAGTCGAAAGGCCAACGGATCGATGTTTGCCGAATGCGCCAGTTCGTCAATGAAACTTTCCACGCCGAAGACATTCGGCAACAGCCCTACCCCTCGCCAGATTCCCGTTGGTACCGGAGAAGGTACCGCGCCTGCTCGTACCCGATAGTGGTCGAGTTCGTAGGGCAAAAACTGTCCTTGCATGGCGGTTGGATCGAATCCAATGAGATTGATTGCGAATTTCGGAATCCCCGTCATTGCCAGTGATCGTGATTCTTGATCAATCGCGACGATCTTGCCCTGCTTGGACACGAGCCCACGAAACGACGTTTGGCTAGGTGGTCGGAACGGCCCGAAAGCCATATCTTGTTCGCGAGTCCACCCTACGTGTACAGGCTTTCCAACGGCTTCGGATAGTCTCGCTGCTTCAGCCGCCGCATGAACCGAGAATTTTCGTCCAAATCCACCCCCAACGTAGGTGGGATGAACCGTCACGACCCTGGCAGCTTTGAGTGCCCGGCCAACCTGATCGGCGACAGGTTCTGCTGATTGTGTGCAAACCCAAACCTCACAATGATCCTTCGTGACAGATGCAAGTGCGCTTACTGGTTCAAGGTGTGCGTGCGCAGCAAATGGGGTTGCATACGTTGCCTCAATTGCGCCGTTCTTATCGCCAAGTTTCTCAGCAGCAGTTCCCGTTTCTCGAACAGGGACCGTCGGCACAGCAGAGAGCAGGCTCAGCAAACTGGTCGTATCGTTGGTTGATCCACCTGTCCATTCCAGATCGAGTTTTGCCGCTGCTCGCTCGGCTTGACCTCGGGTTTTTGCCACCACCCCAGCAAAATTCGCTTTGGCATCAATCACAACCTTGGTGACACCGGGCATTGATTGAGCGGATCCGGGTTTGCCTGCAACGAGCTTGGCCCCGTAACGGGGTGGGTGAACAACTGCGCCGAAGAGCATGTCGGGTAATCGTGCATCGAATCCGTAGATAGCTGTCCCTGCGACCTTAGCGGGGCCATCAACACGAGGAAAATCAGTGCCGATGATTGTAAAGTCCTTCTGAGATTTCAGCTTCACTTCGGTGGTTGGTGGCTTCCAGTTGCCGAGCCGATCGGTTCGACCGGCCACCACTGCACCGTAGGTAAGCATCCGAGATTGATTCGTTTGTATACGTACTACACCGTCAACAGCCTCAACCTCGGTGCGGGATACGCCTAGCTGTTGCGCGCCTTCAATCAACAGCATTTCGCGAAGCGTGGCTGCTGACAGACGGAGCGGGCCGAACGCACTCTGAGTCGATTGACTTGCTGCGGTACTTGCCAGATTGCCGAAGCCACGCGAATCAACCGGGAAGATTGGGCTTCTTGTGGTTGAGACATCGCGAAGCACTAGCTGCTCGGGCCGCAGGCCCAGTTCCTCTAGTGCAACTTGCGTGAGAACAGTGTGGATTCCCTGCCCTATTTCCACCTTTGGCGAATAGAGAACGATTGGTCCCTCGATGGGTACCTCAAACCACATGTCCGGTCGACCAATACCGCTATTGATTGCAGTTTGAGTTGGAACGCCACCCTCTTCGACCAAAGGAAGTAACGCCTGCACAATGGTGTTGCGTTGCACGTAGCCACCGACGACCAAGGCTCCGGTACCGGCGAGGCCGGTCAGCAGCCCTCTGCGACTCAGAAGGTAGGAACCCTCGCGGAACGCCAATCCGTTGTCGTCAACGAATCTGTCAATACTCTGCGCACGTAGTTGTTCACCCGATTCATCAAGATCGAACTGCGCAGTCTCCAAAGGCTTTTGCTGTTTACGTTTGAATTTCATGCGTTGCGCTTCCGTTCGGCACTACTGAGAATGGCTTTGCGAATCTGGTTGTACCCACCGCATCGGCAAAGATTGTCGGCAATGGCTGATTCGATATCTTCGGCCGTAGGGTTCGGGTTACTTTCCACCAGTGCGACCGCGGTCATGATGTGGCCCGGTAGGCACCACATACATTGCAAAGGGAACTCAAGAAACGCTTCCTGAACGTAATGCAAGGTGGTCGCGGCGCCATCGACTGAGGCTCCATCGGCCGGGCTTCCATCAACCGGGCCTCTAGAAGCCAGTCCTTCGATCGTCGTGATTGCCCCGTTGCCAACCGAGTCGGATGGTGTTTGGCACGACCGGGTGGGTTGATTATCGATCAGCACCATGCACGAACCGCACTTGCCGATGCCACATCCGTAGTGCGTTCCGGTCAACCCAAGTCCATCGCGAATCGCCCACAGGAGTGGTTCTTCGCTGTAGTCGTCAGCAACGTTTTGTACTGTGCTGTTTACAGTGAGTTTCATGAGTTCCCCTTTGCTTGAAGAATCGTTTTGTTCCCCGGCTGTCGTTGCTGACGGGGCAGGCCCAATGAAGCAAGCAAGGCCAACAGGGCCGCTATTCCTGACGAAAACAACAACACCAGAGCCAAATGCTGTTTAGACATGAACGTTGCTGCAGAACGAATAGGGCCAGTCAACGAACCGGTTCTTGGATCGTTGGCCACATCAAATGAGGTGGGCAACGACAGAATTCCTCGGTGAAGTTCCTCAAGGGTTCGCGAGGCCGGGTACGTCTGTCGAAGTTCGCGAACCTGCCAAAAAAGAGATTCGTGTCCTGCCGTCGCCAACGGAATCACACCCAGGGCCAACCCCAAAAACACGGGAGCAATAGCTCGCAATTTGGGTTTGGGTTTGGATTGCGGCGTGGCTAAGGCACCAGCAAAAACCGAAAATGAGGAGCCCAACATACGACTGCCGCCAAAGGCAACCAAGAACCCCAAAACAATCGGAATCGGTCCAGAGAAATTATTACGCAACACCACCGATCCGCCCACGCCAACAATGAGAACCCACCAAGCTCCCTGGCGAATAGATCGCCGAGCCAAGCTTCGTTCGGCCATCACCCGTCCTCGCCATAAACCCAACAGGCCACCAACGGAGAGCATTACGGCGATTGGCTGTGGTTGTTCTTTAAGGATAGTGGCGTTGCGAACCAGAAACAGTGTTGGGGGAAACACGATTGCGCAGGATGTACACAAGACAAGACCACCAGCTACAAGAGATCGATTCGATGCGCGTGCCGGGCTGGGAAACAAGTCCATTGCCTGACCGGTGGTCTGAGAGTTACTCAACGAAATCACGTAGGTAGCTGCCGCAGTGAGTAGAGCAATGAGTGCCACAGCTCGCCAGGAGATTCCGACCAGAAACACACCGATGACCGGCCCGACAACCAACCCACGCAGTACCGCCCAATAGGTCGAATTCGCTTGGTTCAAGCGATTCGACAGCAGCCAGGTTCCAGTTCCTATACCAACCAAAAGCGTTCCCATGCCCCATATGCCCACAGACGGTGCACCTACTTGCAACAACCCGCCGAGGCCGAGCAGAAGTGGAGGGACTAGGCGTTGCTGTTGCGTTGGTTCACCACTACTGGCTGAAGGACGAACAAGCCTGATCACGGCAACCAGCGCCGCACCAAGTATCGCTGCACACCCCGAAAGAAGCACTGGAAGGTTCGAAGTATCGAACGAAATTTGGGCTTTGGTTACCGCCATGGCGGGGGCCACAAGTTGTGCGCCGAGCAAACACGCAACCATTACAAACACCCTTGATTTGGCTGCGTTCGGTACTTTTTGGGCCCGGGGTTGTCGTGACGGGGTTCGCCGATTCATACCTGACACTTTGGCAGGAGTAGTCGCCCTAGCGCCTCGTTCGCTGGGATGGTTTTTACTATTTTTCCGAGCCTGCCCGCACCACACCATTTTCGTATGCCCACACAACAACTTGCAACCGATTGTCTAGCCCCAACTTGAGCAGCAAATTACTGACATGGGTTTTCACGGTGGCCAGGGACACGATCAGCTCGTCCGAAATCTCGGTATTGTTTTTACCAAGTACAACGAGACCCAGAACGTCACGTTCTCGCCGAGTAAGCGCAGCGAGAACGGGTGCTTCAACCGAAACCGGCCGCGTGAGCTCTTCGAGTACCCGGGCCGTTGCCCTCGGGGCAAGAATGGCATCACCGCGAGAAACCGTACGGATGGCTTCGCCAAGTTGTTCTGGTGCTTGGTCCTTCAGAAGAAATCCCGCCGCGCCAGCACGAATCGCCCCCAACACGTACTCATCCAGATCAAACGTCGTCAGAATGAGAATCGCCGGGGGGCGGGTCCGTGCTTGGCTATGCGCAGCACTGAGCTGTTTTGCGGCAGAGATTCCGTCGAGCACGGGCATGCGAACATCGAGCACAACCACATCGGGAGCATGCTGCATACATTGCTGAAACGCGTCCTGTCCATCATGAGCGACCGCTACCACTGATATATCCGGTTCGATCTCAAGCAGTCGTCGAAGATCGCTACGTACGCTTAGGTCATCGTCGGCAAGAACGACTCGAATCGTCTCAATGGCCTTGGCCTGGGTGGGGTCCGGCGTAGTCACGGGTTCACTGCCTGCTGGCTGGGAAACAGGGCATCGATTCGCCAACCACCGCGTGGTGATCGTTCCACAACGAAGGTGCCGCCGCACGCAAGGGCGCGTTCGCGCATACTCAGCAGGCCGTGTCCGGAGTTGTAGTTGACGCCGGGGTCTGGTGGGACCGCACCGTCATCATCGATCGTGATCCGCAGATTGCCTGACCCGGTACTCTTCCCGTTTGAAGTGCCTGGGACTATGGCAATCCAAGCCCGTCCCGGACCTCGATGGCGAAGCACATTGGTGAGGCTCTCTTGCACGATTCGGACAATGGCTAGCTCTACTTGTCGGGTCAACGGTGGAAGCGTGGCAGTTTGCTGCAACTCAACGCGAAGGCCGGCTGACTCCATTCGCTGTTTGATTCCTAGCAATTCGTCGAGGCGGGGTTGCGGTAGAAACTCAGCGCCTTCGTCCACATCGCTCAGCACACCTACCAGTGCTCTCATCGAGTTCAGTGCTTCGGTCGCCGTTGTCGATGCAAAGTGATTCGCCGAGCGAAGGTCGTCGACGTTGTCGAGTTTGAGCGCGACTTTGCTTTTCACAATCACGGCGCTTAAGTGGTGCGCGGCAACATCATGAAGCTCACGGGCAATTCGGCGGCGCTCTTCAACAACGGCATTGCGACGATCGACCACGGCAAGGGTAACCAACCGATCATTGGCCACTCGGAGTCGACGAGTCTGTGAACCGAAACCAACCGCCAAACCATTCGTCAAAACGGCGTCGAGCACAAATGAAAACAGCTCGTTTCTGCCCTCACCAAAATGCTTGGTGTAATACATCGCGGTAATCCCTGAGCTACCGATGGCGAGGGTTGCGACCAAGGAAAACGAGGTCTGCCAGGACACGAGGAACACCACAATGATGAGCAGAAACTGCACCTGGATGAGGTTCGGAGCTATAAGCCCGATCAACACGCAAAACAGCGACAAACCAACCAAGCTCAGCACCGGACGGTATTTGGCCAAGAACAGCAATCCACCAGCCCCACCGCATAACCCCACACGCAGCGCAAACCCTAAATGCTCGTCGTACCGGTTATACGAAGTCACCCACAAACCGACAAAGCTTGCAAGCGCCCGCAACACATAATTGTGCTTTGAGAACTGAGTCCGCAGAAGTGTCACAGCTCAGTCTGTCTTGAGCGCCTCGTACGCGCATCCTCCCGAAGGATGAGACGCGCCTTGTGGAGCGTGAGACTTCGGCAGCCTCACCTGGTGGAATAGGTGAAGGGCCGTGCCACGACGGATTGGCACGACCCTTCGCCAACGATGTTAACGGCACTTCCAGAGTTATGCAACCACTGTGTTTCCAGTTTGCGAAGATTTAGCGTCGTTTAGGCTTATTTACCCGTTCAACCTACGGTTTACCCGTTCAACTAACGATTTACCCGTTCAACCAACGATTTACCCGTCAACCAACGAGTTGCGTATCAACGGAAATGCTGAGCGTCTCGCTGTGAGGGGGGCCAATGGTTACCCCTTTAATCGGAGCGACATCGGAATAGTCTCGGCCAACTGCGAGTCGAACGTGCTGATCAGCGACCAATATGTTGTTCGTCGGATCGATATCAATCCACGAGTTTCCTGACCAAACCGACACCCAGGCGTGAGAAGCGTCGGCACCAACGAGGTGTTCACCACCAGCATCAGACAGGGTCTTCAGGTAGCCGCTGGTGTAACGGGCCGCAAAACCCCTAGCCCGAAAAATTGCGATAGCCAGATGAGCGAAGTCTTGGCACACCCCAGCCCGAGACTGCAGTACCTCGGCGATAGGGGTTGACACTTCGGTGGAAGTCGGATCGAAGCGAAACGACTGTGCGAACCACGCAAGCACATCTTTCAATACGTCGAACAACACTCGACCTGGAGTGAACGCAGCACCAAGTTCGTGTTCGAATTGCAACATGATCTGAGCATCGAGAACGACGTACGGCGAACCTTGGCGAGTCCACCGAACGTCGAGACGGTCACCCGAAGTTGCTGCACTGACTACGGCTTCCCATGGCAGCAGCAGGGCCGGATCGGCTTCTGTCGTAAGCCCGACGGTGATATCGAGGGTTGATGTGTACTGCGAGATGGTATGAGGCCTCTCGATACTGACCCAGGTCGTTGGATTGCCAAACACATCTACTGACTCAAGCAGCGTGTCGGGTGCCGGATCAATCACTAACGTTGTTGCGTTGATATGTTGACCTACAAAATCGGCCGGACGCAGATGAAGCACTGCGTGAGAGAGCCGCACGCCGGGAAGGTACGTATACGTAGTGGTGTGATTAACGCGATATCGTTGCATGCAAACTAACCCCCAATCATGGTGCTACCAAAGAACCCATTGCCACGCATTCGATCAACCGAGAACCATTCGTCGAGTACAGAACCAATGAGTGTCTGAGTCAATCGATCAACTGCTACGAGCGTGTCTAGAGGATACCTTCGCCACGCGGTTTCGTCACCTGTTCTTTCGTGCAAAACCGACACCTGGCGTTGATGGGGCTCGTGGGCGGTGTGGCGAGGTAATTCGTTGAACAATCGGCCGAGTTCTTGTACCTGAAATGCCAAACTTCGCGGGTTCGCAACATCTACAACGAGCAGGTGCAGAATTTGGTCGAGTTGCATGTCTGAGCGAAAGCGTCGACGGTAGGCAATCAGGCTTTCCCAGGCGTTGAGCAAACCCTCGTAGAGCCCAGGAGACTGGCTGGCATCTCCGTTGAGTTGTTGATTTAATGCCACAAACAGAGCACCGTTCAAACGGTGCATTCGTTGCAGCCTTCTTCCGATCAGTAGGAACGTTCTGGCCGGGCTTCGAACTGTACTTTCTTCGATCAGACCGGAAAGCGCAGCGAGGTTGTTGAGGGTTCGTTCTGCATGTTCGGCAAGTTCAAACGTTGCGCCCTCGGGGTCGCTGCCGCTTGTTCTTAGGGTGGCATCAAGGTCGTGCAACACATTCCAGGTCGAGGCCGAAACGAACGGTCGTGCCGACTGAAGGTTACGGTTGAGAAAACGAATTGAACTGCTCACCGACCCGGTTGAACTCACCCAAAGCGCATGCGTGATGCCCCTCAGATTTTGCTCACCGGTTTGCGCCAAATCTGACAATTCTGTAGTTGAACCGAATGTTGATCCGAACGTTGATCCGTCAGTAACAGCTTGAGCAATATCTGAGAATCGAGCAAGCGTTTCGGGTTCGCTATCGGGGGCGTGTCGCACAATCATTCGAAGCATGCGAGCAGCGACCTCGGCCTGCTCGGCATTTCGACCTGCCCAAAAGAGCCCTTCCGCGGCTGAAGTAGGCACTGAGTCAGCGAGATCAACCGGTACCTCGGCCCGACCGCGCGCAGTTGACCGAGTGACTGTTCCGGTTCTCACCCAAACGTCGCTCAGGTGCTTCACGCCGTTAACAACTTGCGTTGCGACCCCACCAGGAAACACATGAACCTGATCACCCTGCATAACAGTATGCATACGGATGGTTGTTGGTGAGTGAGAGCTATCGAGTGGTGAACGGAGGCGTAGTCGTAGTTGCTGACCTCCGAGGGTTTCCAACGCAGCATTGAGTAACTGAGCGCCGTCAACGCGTTGGCCTACCCGTTCGAACGCTGCCAACCCGAGTGGGTTAGCTAGCCCCACCCCGTCGTGTCGCCAAGCAAGCGATAGTGCGGCAACCCCGTTTGCGGCTTCAAGTAGCTCACTTACCAACGGGTCAGTAACGGCGCCTGAAGTTGCACGTAAAACGACATCGACCGCTTCGGTTCCGGAAAGCGTACGCAGCCAGACACGATCCTTCAACACAACCAGGTCGGCCGGTGACGCCAAGTGATGCCCGAGTCGTGTGGCCAGGAAGGCGGTTTCAACATGGCCGACCTCCCCCGACATTGGGGCGAGCACAACGGTTCGTGGTGCCCGGCGGCCGTGAGGGGCAAGATCGGCAAGTGCTTCACGCATTCGAGTGAGGTAGTCGGCGTGGTTGGTAACCGCGAGTGAAGCCATGTCGTCGCCGAACTGGCGACCCACGATTGACCGCAGTAGCAATGCGGACCCCAAACCACTTGGTCGATCAAGGTGGTCGCGAACTGCGTGCAAGGTTGCGGTTCCGGCTCCATTCGAAGCGCCTCGAACGACGTCAACGGAGTACAAGACCACCGATGGGGCGACCAGACCCGATGGGGAAGGCTGAACAAGCTGCACCGATTCGGCGTCACTGAGCAACAAATCGAGTAAGTCATTGTTGACCTTTCGCTTCGGATTCCTCGAAGAGTGCGATCCGATGCGTCGAAGTTCCTCGGCCAGTAACGACAGGAGGCGGGCTCGTTGCACTACGCCTTGACGTAGCGAAAACCACTCGTCGGCGTCGATAATGAGTGGTTCAGGCGCAATCCGAATTGGGTCAGCGGCTTGACTCGCCTGTCCTTCCGCCAAAAAAGACGCGGTGAATCTTCGGGCAAGACGATCTCGTTGCATCGGATCAGCCAGAAATTCTGTTTGGGGCACCCGTTCAGCTTGCCGCGTCTGGATACACATATGTGCGCACCAGCGATTGCGAAACCTGACCGATGCTCATTTGTAGCGCATCGAGACCAGACCGGAGCGCTACCGGCTCTGCTGCGGTGAGATGGGTCCAACGACTCGAAAGAACCGCACGAGCGTGAGCACAAGCCTGTAGTGGTTGAGCCGAACGGGGGAGTGTGGCAGTGATTCGTTCTAACTGATGCAGGCAGTGTCTGACCGACCTAGGAAACGATTCATCACCCAGCAAAAATTGAACAACGTCAGGCCCAGTTACCGCATTACTGACGGTGCGTTGATACATGTGAAGTGCTGACACCGAGCGCAGAACTGCTGCCCACTGAAGATCTGCGTGCTGATGAAGATCTCCGAGAGTAGTTAGGCCAACGGCGCGCACATCGAGCACCCGCGTTGTCATATCGGCCCGCTCAATGTTTCGGCCTAACGCTAAGAGCGCATTCGCCTCGTCACGTCGCATCGAATCTTCAACAATGCCCCAACACAACTGAACATCTTTGATGACTCGATCAAGAAACCGGGTTCGACTCGTTCGATCTTCGCCTTGATCGGTGTGGGCGGTAACAAACAGGAAAAGATCGTTGACGGTTGTCCAGAGCGCAGACGGGATGACCTCTCGAACCGATCGGAGATTCTCGCGAGCATTTGCGACCGTATTCAAAACGGCATTCGGGTTCGTTTGTTCACTGAGTACCCAAGAAATAACACCATCCTCATCGGCGGCGGTATGTAGTTTTGCGTACTCATCAAGGGTTGAACTAATCGAGAGAAGCGGTTCCCAAGTGAGGGGTTCGTTAACAGGAAGATCGATAAGCAAATTAGTATGCTCACGAACAATTCGACTAGTGGTTGCTGCTCGTTCAAGGTACCTGGCTGCCCAATACAGGCTTCCGCCAACGCGCGATAGCAACATCAAACAGACGCAGCGTTCGTAAGGCGCACCGCACCGGTAGCTTCAACAGCGTCGGCATCAACGACCCAGGTGTCTTTGCTGCCCCCACCCTGCGACGAGTTGACGATCAGCGAACCCTTTCGCCTGGCAACGCGGGTAAGCCCGCCACGCGTCACGTAACTCGATTCACCCGACAAAATGAACGGACGAAGATCGACGTGTCGTGCTTCGACCCCTTCGTCACACAGTGTTGGGGCCGTTGACAATGCCAAAATCGGTTGGGCCACCCAATTTCTCGGGTCGGCTTCGATACTCGCCCGCGTCTCAGCTAGGTCAGCCGCCGTCGCTCGGTCGCCGATACAAATGCCGTAGCCGCCGCTCTCGTTGGCGGGTTTAGCCACAAGCTCATGCAAATGGTCGAGTACGTACGAGCGTTCATCTGCATACATACATCGATAGGTTGGAACAGAGGCCAACAATGGTTCTTCACCGAGGTAATAGCGAATGAGGTCGGGTACCCACGCGTACACGACCTTGTCGTCGGCGACCCCAGCCCCCGGAGCATTTGCGATAGCAACGTTTCCTGCTTTCCAAGCGCGCATAAGACCGGGTACGCCGAGTGTTGAATCGGGATTGAACACCTCTGGGTCGAGGTACATGTCATCAACTCGTCGGTACACGACATGTACCGGACGCAAACCATCGATCGTTCGCATAAACACGCGGTCGTTACGAACCACAAGATCTGGCCCTTCGACCAACGCAACCCCCATTCGGCGGGCCAAAAAACTGTGCTCGAAGTAGGCCGAATTGAACACCCCTGGGGTCAACACCACGACAGTCGGGTCATCAACGTCGTCTGGTGCAATTGATCGCAATAGCGTCAACAACGCATCGGGGTAGTCATCTACCGGGCGAATGCTTTGCTGGCGAAATAAGTCTCCGAGGGTGCGCTTCGACAACAGGCGATTTTCCAGAAGGTAGCTGACACCGGAAGGTACCCTGAGGTTGTCTTCCAGCACCCTGAATTCGCCGTCAACATCGCGAACCAGGTCGGTTCCGCGGATGTGAGCCCAAACACCAAATTTAGGCCGGATACCCATGCACTCTTTTCGGAGGTTTACTGAACCATCGAGCAGTTCAGTCGGAAACACTCCATCGGCAATGACGTTTTGATCGTTGTACAGATCATCGATAAAGCGATTCAGGGCAGTGAGTCGCTGCGTCAGACCGACGGACACATGATCCCATTCCTGACCGTCGATAACCCTCGGGATGATGTCGAATGGCCACGCCCGGTCGATTCCTAGACCATCGGAGTACACAGTGAAGGTGATGCCGTTCGCCAAAATCTCCACATCGACCTGGTTTTGGCGGTCAAGCAGTTCCGATGGCGTGACGCGCTCGAGATGCGCAGCCAACGTTCGACCGGCAGAGCGTGCTGTCCCATCGTGGTGGCGTAACTCATCCCAAGGGATTCGAGGTGTGGCGACTGCATCGGGAACCGGCGCGAGCGATGTCATCGTCTGCGATTATGCACCCTGTAGCTGCTCAGGTGTGTGGTGTCGCGTGAACGCTTTGTGAACGGGGTGTTTTCGAGCTCGTTTACAACACTGCGGCGAGTGGAACCGATGCAGCATTCAAAGCGCTTGCAACGGTTTCGTTGACATAGGAACCAACGACACAGTTGATTCCGGCGGCGAACATTGGGTCGGAAGCAATTCCGAGGAGCCCGTGCGATGCAAGCCTTGCCACGTACGGAACCGTGGCGTTCGTGAGGGCATAGGTACTCGTGTGAGGAACGGCACCCGGCATATTGCCAACGGCGTAGTGCAGCACGCCGTGCTTTTCGAAAACGGGGTCGGTGTGCTTGGTTTCGTGAATGGTCTCGACACAGCCACCCTGATCGATCGCAACGTCAACAATGACGGAGCCCTTTTTCATGTTTCGAACCATGTCTTCGGTGACAACTCGTGGTGCTCGGGCACCAGCAACGAGCACCGCACCGATCACCAGGTCAGCTTCTGCCACGGCACGTTCGACTGACCCGGCGTTCGACGCGATGGTCGTCATTCGTCCCCGGCGAATCTGGTCGATGAAACGAAGACGGTCGAGGTTCTTGTCGACCAACCACACATCGGCTTCCATCCCTGCAGCAATAAGAGCGGCGTTCCAACCGACATTTCCGGCACCGAGCACAACGACGCGTGCCGGGGCCACACCGAGCGCACCGCCCATAAGCACACCGCGTCCGCCGCTATGACGTTCCAAAAAGTGAGCACCCATTTGCGGGGCGAGTCGACCAGCGATCTCGCTCATCGGGGCAAGCAACGGTAGTGACTTGCCCGGGCCTTCAACCGTTTCGTATGCGATGGCTGTGCACTTCGAATCGATCAGTGCGGCCGCTACTGCCGGATATGCCGCAAGGTGCAGGTAGGTGAACAGCGTCAGGTCGGATCGAAGGAACCCGAATTCTGATTCTTGAGGTTCCTTAACCTTCACCACCATGTCTTGAGCCCAAGCGTCCGCAGCGGTTGCGACGATGGTTGCACCAGCGGCTTTGTACTGCTCATCGGTGATCGACGAACCGAGGCCCGCACCGCTCTGAATCGCAACAGTCGACCCGCCCCGCACGAGTTCGCGCACACCGTCCGGCGTAAGCGCTACGCGACCTTCAGAGGTTTTGATTTCGGTTGGAACACCTACATTGAGGGGTTTTGGTAACGATGTCGATCCGGCTGAATGCATATCCACACTCTGCATGGTTGTAAGGCGTTTTTCCGGTCGTTATACGGGCTGGATACACTCTTTGACCATGGAATCGAAGCTGATAGACCAGATTGACCATCGAATCGTTGGTGCCCTGGCAAAAGACGGACGAATGAGTTGGCGAGAGCTGGGCGAATTGGTGCATCTTTCACCTACATCTACCGGCGAGCGGGTCAAACGCTTAGAGCGTGATGGTGTGATTAGTGGGTACCGCGCAGTCATTGACCCCGCGGCGGTCGGACGTTCGCTACGGTCGGTCGTTGAACTTCAGTTGCGCGCCGACGTCGTGCCTGAAACGTTTGAGGCAGCATTGAGCGAGCGTGACGAAGTGTGGTTTGCCGCGTACGTCACGGGGGCTGCTGATTACGCGGTACTAGTTGACTGCGCCGGACCCGAAGGGCTTGACCGCTTTGTTCGTTGGTGCAAAGCAAACGGCGCAGCAACCACTGAAAGTCGCGTAGTGCTACGCCCGGTAATCGGCTAGGTCGTGCAGTTTGTGACAGTTGAGAGTGTCACTTTGTAGGGAGTGGGAGTGTCACTTTGTGGGTTGTGGGAGTGTCACTTTGTGACTACATTTCCCAGGGGGTTGCTTCCGCGAATTACGGCAGCTTGGTCTTCTCAGCCTGTTGTTAGTCTCGAAGGACCGAGAGCTTCAGGGAAATCGACGCTCGCGAAGATCGTCGTACCCGAATCGAACTACTTCAGCTTCGCCAATTCAGACCCCCGAGGTCGGCTCGAAGGTTTGCCACTCGGTTCCGTAGTCGATGAGTACCAGTTGATACCCAACCTTCGACTCACGATGAAACTCATTGTTGACGAACGAAACGGACGACCCGGACAGTTTCTCTTAACCGGCTCGGCTTTTGCTCCCGACAACGAACTTGGTGGCACCGCTGCACTTGCCGGACGTCAATTGTCGTACCGTGTTGATCCGTTCACGCAATGCGAACTTGAAGGGACCCCCCTTGATGTGTTGCAGGCACTTTTTGAAAGTGATCCCCGCGATTTCGTCGTAGACGGCGTTACCCATCCGGAGTTTCTGAGGCGCTTCGCTGGAGGCGGTTTGCTGCCACTGAGGAATATGTCGCCAAATGAGCTTCCGCGATCCATTGATAACTATCTCAGAGGATTGTTCACCTCGGGGATTCGTCCCACCTCCCGAGATCGAGACGGCTTGGCGAGGGACTGTTGTCCATCGAAGCGCGCATCGTGCCTGACGAGCCGACATCATCACGTGGTTGGTAAAGGCATCTGTCAGCGACCGCAAAGAGTCGTTTGGCGACCTTTTGGTGACACGGTGGAAGGAGAATGCGACGCAGGGAATCGAGGAGCGCCTCGGACTGTTTGCCGATCGACTCCCCGAATTGCTCCTGCCCGACAACGAATAGTTGTCGGCTGTACATCGCAACCAACTTTTCACCCTTGGCGGATCAAACGAGTTGCTTTGGTTCGACCTCGCTGGTTGCGGCGTCGAGCGGTTTTTTCGGCGTGCTTTTGAGGCTGGCCACCACGCCGATCGTAAGTATAACGAGGATTACTGCCAGTGAGATGAAGGTGTTGATGTGATACCAATGACTCACCACCATCTTGACGCCCACGTAAATCAAGATCACGCCGAGTGCAACAGACAGGTACTTGAATTTTTCTTTGGCGTCGGCCAACACGAAGTACATGGCGCGAAGCCCGAGTATGGCGAATGCGTTGGATGACAGCACAAGAAAAGGTTCACGGGAGACAGCCAAAATGGCCGGAACCGAGTCAACCGCGAAGATGATGTCGGTAATTTCGACCACCACAAGGCAGGCGAACAAGGGCGTTGCCGCCCGTTTCGCGTTTTCGATCGTGAAGAAATTGTGACCGTCGTACTTATCGGTGACCGGCATGATTTTTCGCAACAGGTTTAGGCCGGTGGTTTTGGTTTTGGCATCGTCGTCGTCTCCGTGCCGCAAAATTTTGATACCTGTATAAATCAGGAAACCACCGAACAAGAGAAGTAGCCACCAGAATTTCTCGATGAGGGCGGCACCGGCAAAGACGAAGATGGCCCGGAACACGAGTGCGCCGAAGATGCCCCAAAACAGCACCCGGTGTTGGTATTTGAGCGGAATCGCGAACGCACTGAAAATCAGTGCCCATACGAATACGTTGTCAACACTGAGTGACTTTTCGATGACGTAACCCGAGAGGTATTCACCGAATGCTTTGCTGCCGAATTGCCATGCGACGAAACCAGAAAAGGCCAGGCCACACGCCACCCAAAACAAGGTTTCCTTGAGAGCCTCAGAAGTTGAAATTTCGTGGTCGACCCGATGTCGAAACAGGTCGATGCCAAGCATGACAGCGATCAGACCCCCGAGCACCAGCCAATGCCAGGTTTGAATGTTGCCATCAAAGAAAGTGGTTTTGTCACTGTCTGCTGCGGCGAAAATGGAGAAGTTGTTCAACACGGAACACAGGTCCTTATCGTCAGGTACTGCCGGTGAGCGGTCACCGCCTAGATACCTTAGCAACTAAAAGTTGCTAATCGCGACTACGAGTTGCCAATTATTGGTTTCGCCGTGTTTTCGGTGGCCTTCAGGCTGACCAAAACCCCTCCGGCAAGCATCACAACAATGAATGCCAGCGAGGCCCAAGTGATCCACGGGCGGTGGTACCAGTGCCCAGCGACCATTTTGAGACCAACAAACACCAAGATGATGCCGAGCGAAACCGACAGGTATTTGAATCTTTCCTTGGCATCGGCCAGTACGAAGTACAAAGCTCGTAGGCCGAGAATCGCGAATGCGTTCGACGAAAACACAATGAACTCTTCACGCGAAACCGCCAAAATGGCTGGGACCGAGTCGACGGCGAAGATGATGTCGCTCACTTCGACGACGACGAGGCAAGCGAGCAGGGGGGTGGCTGCCCGGCGAAGGTTAACTTTGGTCAGAAATTTGTTGCCGTCGTACTCGTCGGTCACCGGCATAAATCGTTTGAGAAGCGTTAACCCGGCAGTTTTCGTTTCCGCTGTTTCGTCGTCATCGTCGAGGCCCTCCATCAAAATCTTGGCCCCCGTATACACAAGGAATGCGCCAAAAATCAGTAGCAGCCACCAGAACTGTTGAATAAGTGCAGCGCCAGCGAAAATGAAGGTGGCCCGAAAGACCAAGGCCCCAAAGATGCCCCAAAACAGCACCCGGTGTTGATACTTCAGAGGTATCGCGAACGCGCTAAAAGCAAGTGCCCATACAAATACGTTGTCGATACTCAGTGATTCTTCGATGACGTAACCCGACAGATACTCACCGAACGCCTTGCTGCCGAATTGCCATGCAATAAAACCTGAGAAGGCAAGACCGTACAGAACCCAGATAATGGTTTCGCGAAATGCCGCATTGACCGTTGGTTCGTGGTCACCCCGATGTAGAAACAGATCGGCGCACAGGGCCACCAAAATTGCAGTTCCCAAGATCGCCCAATGCCACAGCCGGATGTTTCCGGAAAAGAAGTCGGCGGCTTTGCCATCGACGTTGGTTACTACTGCTGAATAGGAAATGCTGGTGAGCACAGGACATGCCTCTTGGATCGTGGGTCAATAACCTTAGCAACTAGCAGTCGCTCAGCAGCGTCGGGGCTGCGGATTTCCGATGGGCGGCCTTCGATGGGAGAGTAGGCACCATGAGCTTGAATGACGCAACCTTCGTGCCGGCACCACTGATTCCAGCACCACTGATTCCGGCACCACTGATTCCGGCTGCGACGGTCATTCCGATTCGAGACGGCGAAAACGGGCTTGAGGTTCTGATGGTGCAACGCAATGGTGGCCGAGGCGCGTTTGCCGGGTTCTGGGTGTTCCCTGGCGGCCGGGTCGACGACACCGATGCCGACGACATTTCTTGTGCAGTTCGAGAGGCCAAAGAAGAGACCGGACTCACGTTCGACCCGACGACATTGGTTCGATTCAGCCATTGGACGCCCCCAGTCACTGAGCCTCGCCGATTTGGTACGTGGTTCTTTCTCGCCCCGATTCCGGAAGGTGAGCACGGTATTGTGACCATCGACGAGGCCGAGATCGTGGGGTCGCAGTGGGCGACGATTCCAGACCTCCTGAGCCAACGAGACGTTGAAACCATCCGGATGGCCCCCCCGACGTTTGTCACGCTGACATGTCTTGCGCAATCGGCGACCGTTACCGAGGCACTTCGGGCAGCACGGGACACAGACCCGGCGACGTACTTGACTTCGATGGTTAAAGAGGACGATCGATTGGTAGTGGCCTGGCACCCCGATGCTGCCCTTGTCGAAGGCTCGAATCTCGACAGCGAAGGCCCCCGCCATCGCCTACATATGAACGCAAAACAGTGGGTATATGAACGCGAATTCACGGTGTGAAACCCATCACAGCGGAAGGTTGACCAATCAAACTTCACCGGGGTGAGCATTTGTACCCGCAGGGTCCTTCAGTTCAAGAAAAGCGTCGCCGATCCATTTTGCCGTGAGGTCCTCCCCGGGTCCACGGCGAAATTGGAGAAAACAGAAGTGCATTCGAATCGTGCAGCACGTCGGCGTAGTGGTGATGTTGGGTCAACGTTCAAGTTTGGATTGATTCGCAGCCGAAACGGGAAATGGTGGAAGCGGCGTCAGGGTTCACCAACCTCGGTAGCGGTCGCCCGTACAACCCCTCGTCGTCGTCGATTGGTCGCACTAGCTGTAACGACTGCAATGCTCGGCGTTGGTGTACCAATCTTCGGCCCAACGCAGGCGGCTTATGCGGCGGCGTGCCCAACCGGCACTACCGGTGTTCCATTCACGTGGTCGGGTGCAGCATCGGGAAACAAGGCGGTGTGGGCCGATGGCGACACCACCAATAGCTATACCGTTGGAACGGGTGCCACTGCGGTCACGATGACGATGAGCCTGATCGACCCGGGCAACCGAAATGCTGATGCTAACCATGCGTTCAACTCGGCACCGTTTCTCGGTCGTAACCTCTTCGACAGTTTAAACGGTATCCATACGAAGTCGAACGGGGCGTACGGGGCCGGCTGGTTTACGTTTGGTATCGGCACGATGAACACCGGGGAAGGCGCCGAGATTCGTATGGCCTTCGACAAGCCCGTTGTTATTCGCGACTACATCGTTGGTGACATCGACTCGGTTGGCTACACGACGACAGTCAATAATGAACCAGAACAAAGCTATCAAGACCAGGTGAAGTTGGCGACGCAACGAGGCGGAAACAATGTCCCGCTCACCATCACGCCGCCTGCGGCTGGCAAAACGTCAACCAGCGGCCAGACGGTTACTGCGAATATTGCGCTCAATGTCAACGGTAACCTTGACCCAGCCGACGTGTTGGGTTCGGTGGCCATCAATACTTCTGATCCGGTTACTTCGTTCTCGACGATTTACACGAATGGTCCGGGGGATGCAGCGCTCGAAGCTGGTCGCCCGCGCCCATCGTGGATGCCGCCTGGACAGGGTGTGTCTGACGGCCAAGCCATTCGCATGTCTGGTTTCACGATTTGCGTTGGTACCGGTTCAATTGGCGACCGTATTTGGAGCGATTCCGACGGTGACGGCATCCAAGACCCAGCCGAACCCGGACTCAGCGGCGTAACCGTGCGTTTGAAAGACCCCGACGGCAACGTAGTTGGTACGACAGTTACCGGCGCAAACGGTTCGTATTCGTTCCCTCAACTTCCGCCATTCGGGTACACCGTTGCGGTCGATCCAACGACCCTGCCTGCCGGAGTGGTTCAGACCGGCGACCCCGATGCCGTTAAAGACAATTCGACCTTGGTAAACGTGACCGGTGCCGCTGTAACAAGCGTTGACTTCGGCTACCAGCCACCACCACCGCCACCAGCGACCGTTTCTGGAAAGGTATATGTAGATACAAATAACGACGGGATTGTGGGTAGCGGCGAAGCCCCCATTAGCGGTACAACCATCACCCTTCGCAATGCAGCCGGAACCGTCGTAGCGACAACCCAAACTCTCGTGGACGGAACCTATTCGTTTCCGACCGTTGCCCCAGGCACCTATACGGTGAGCGAAAGCCAACCGGCGTCACACGTTGACGGCAAAGACACCCCTGGAAACCTTGCAACCGCAAATGGGAACGACTCGTTCTCGGTAACGGTCGCAGGTGGCCAAACAAGCGCAAACAACAACTTCGGTGAACGCTTGGCCCCGAGCCCAGCAAGCCTCTCGGGTTTTGTGTACCAAGATGCTGGCGATGACGGCATTAAGGGTGCGGGCGAAACGGCCATTGGTGGTGCATCAGTTACCCTGCTCGACGGAAGCGGCAATACAGTAAGCACAACTACGACTGCGGCTGATGGAAGCTACTCGTTTGTAGGTCTGGCTGCTGGTTCGTACACTGTTGTCGAATCGCAGCCGTCTGGCTACACCGACGGCAAAGACACGGCCGGAACCATCGGGGCCTCAATTCCTGCTGCCACAAATGACCGTATTGCCGTCACGTTGGCCGCGGGTCAATCAAGCCTCAACAACAACTTCGGTGAATTACAATCACCGGCCACCATTTCGGGGTCGGTGTACGTTGACCGCGGCGATGATGGAATTAAATCAGCCACCGAAAAGCCCATTGCTGGGGTAACGATCAATCTACGCAACGCTGCTGGCGCAATCGTGGCAACCACCACCACCAACGCGACCGGTGACTATTCGTTCCCTGGGGTCACACCGGGTTCGTACGTTGTTGAAGAAATTCAACCAACCGCATACCTCGACGGCAAAGAGACGGCCGGAACTAATGGGTCGAGCATCCCGGCTTCCACCAACAATCGAATTGCGGTTACCGTCGGGGCAGGCGAAAGCAGCCTCTCAAACAACTTCGGTGAACTCGGTGGCTCAATAGCTGGCTCTGTTGCCGTCGATGCAGGAACCCCGAATGGGGTTGTGGATTTGGGTGAAACCCCAATCGCCGGAACCACGGTAACGCTGCGAAACTCAGCGAACGTAGTAGTCGCAACCACCACGACCGATGCACTCGGAAACTATTCGTTCGGCGACCTTGCAGCTGGCAGCTACACCGTGACAGAAACCCAGCCGGGTAGCTACACCGATGGTCTCGACAACCCGGGTACGTTCGGTACGGCCAACGGCAACGACAGTCACACTGTTGCGCTGCCCGCTGGCGGAACATCGATCGACAACGACTTCACCGAACTAGCAAGCACGCTCATTTCCGGAAAAGTATTCGCCGACGCCAACAATAACGGGGTACAAGACCCAGGTGAAGGTGGCATCGGCGGTGTCGTCATGGAACTCCTCAACTCTGACGGTTCGGGTGGATTCACTATCCCACCCGCATTCACGACCACAACCAACGCCGACGGAACATACTCCTTCCCGAATGTCCCAGCTGGAACCTACCGAATTCGTGAACCGCAACCGGCGGGTTACACCGATGGAATCGACACCGCTGGCACCAATGGGGCCGTTCGATCAACAAATACCACTGGTGGCTACGACCGTATTGACGTAACGATTGCGAACGGGCAATCGTCGATCAACAACAACTACGGTGAAATTCCGCCGCCGGCGCGAATCGCAGGAACCGTCTATGTAGATACGAATGACGACGGTATCGTCGATGGTACTCAGCCAACCGGCGAACCCCGCCTTGGTGGAGTACTCGTCACCCTCAAGACAGCAGCGGGCGTGGTTGTTGCAACGGCCAACACTGACTCTGATGGTACGTACGCATTTGAAAACCTTCCGGCCGGAAGCTACATTGTCGAAGAAGGCCAACCATCTGCCTACAACGACGGCAAAGACACCGCTGGTACCAACGGTGCAGCCACCGCAGGCAACGATGCCATCGCGGTCAACGTTGCGTCGGGGCAAGCGTCGACGGGTAACAACTTTGGTGAGCGTGAAAAGCCAGTCAGTATCTCGGGCACGGTGTTCGCCGATACCGACCTCGCAGGCGACCTTGACGCAGGTGAACCTCGCCTTGCTGGTGTGACCGTTACCTTGCAAAACAGTGCCGGTTCAACCGTCGCAACGACGGTGACCGGTGCCGATGGTAGCTACTCGTTCACGAACCTTGCGCCCGGTACGTACACCGTTGTTGAAACTCAGCCATCGGGTTACACCGATGGCATCGACACGCCAGGAACCAACGGGGCAACGCTTCCCGCAGCTACAAACGATCGAATCAGTGTCACGTTAACCGGCGGACAAACATCGACCGGCAACAACTTTGGTGAAGTGCCAGCACTCTCACGCATAGCCGGTCAGGTGTTTCGTGACCTCGACAACGATGGCATCCGCGATGCTGGTGAAGCAGCAATTCCTTCCACCACAATCAGCCTTCGCGATTCAACCGGAACCGTTGTCGCAACAACTACAACGGCCAGTAACGGGTCGTACTCATTTGAAAATATTCAACCTGGAAGCTACCGGGTCGAAGAGTCGCAACCCGCTGGTTACACCGACGGAATCGACACCGCCGGTACAAACGGTTCAACTGTTCCTGCCGCATCCAACGACCAGTTCGACATCACGTTGACAGCAGGGCAGTCATCGACCGGAAATGACTTCGCCGAGGTTCTCGTCGCCGGTGAAATTCGCGGCACGGTGTATGTCGACGCCAACAACGATGGCGTCGCCGATCCAACCGAACGTCGCCTGGCGGGAATTACCGTGACGCTGCGCGATTCGGGAGGCAACGTCATTACTACGGCAACGACCGATGCCGCCGGTGCCTATGCGTTCACGAACCTTGCCCCCGGCGAGTACTTCGTCGACGAAACCCAACCAACGGCTTACGCCGATGGTATTGACACCCCATCAAGCGTCGGTACCGCAACGTCACCGTCAAACGACCGGATCGCAGTCTCGCTTGCCGCTGGGCAAATCAGTTCAGCGAACAATTTCGGTGAACGTGGTGGGCTGATTTCAGGTTCAGTTGTTATCGACGGAACCGGCTCGGGCGCCATCAACGGTATTGCTGATCCGACAGAAACAGCGATCGCTGGAACCACGGTTACATTGCGTGACAGTGCTGGAAATGTAGTTGCTACTACAACAACCGATCCTTCAGGCAACTACTCGTTCGCCAATGTCGCAGCCGGGGTGTACACCGTCAACGAGTCGCAGCCTTCTGGTTACACCGACGCTGGTGACAACCCCGGAACCGGTGCTGCCGCCAACGGAAACGATAGTCACACCGTTACGCTTGCCGCAGGTGGTTCGTCGGTCGACAACGACTTTACGGAACTACTTCCCGCAATTCCACCACCGGCCATTACCGGTTTCGTATACGTCGATGCCGACAACAATGGCATCAAAGACCCAGCCGAAGCACCAATTGGTGGGGTCACACTCAACATCAAGAATTCAGCTGGCACAACGGTAGCGACCACTACGACCAACCCCGACGGTTCGTATTCGTTCGCATCGCTTGCCCCCGGTTCGTACACCGTGACCCAAACTCAGCCGGTTGCTTACCTTGACGGTATCGAGACCGCGGGCACGAACGGGTCGTCAATTCCCCCTTCGACCAACGATGTCATCAGCGCAACGGTCGCTGCGGGTGAAACGTCTTCGTCGAACAACTTCGGTGAACGACCAAAGCCCGGCCAGATCTCGGGCTTCGTGTACGCCGACCGTAATAACGATGGTGTTCGCGACGCCGGTGAGTCGCCGATCGCAGGCACAACCGTCGCTCTCAAGAACGCCCTCGGAGCCGTTGTTGCAACGACGACAACCGGTACCAATGGTGCTTACAGTTTCTTGAATCTTGCGCCCGGAACCTATGTGGTCGTAGAAACTCAGCCTGCCGCCCATTCCGATGGAAAAGACACACCCGGAACCAACGGGGCTACCAACCCATCGAACGACACGCACGCTGTCACCCTTGCGTCAGGAGAATCGTCAGCGAACAACAACTTCGGTGAAATACCTAACCCCGGCACATTCTCGGGCAAGGTATACATCGATGCCAATGACTCGGGCTCGCAGGAACCAGGTGAAGCAAACCTCGCCGGAATCACCATAACGTTGCTCGATGGGGCCGGTGCGACCGTAGGAACCACTACGACCGCGGCCGACGGGTCATGGGCCTTCACAAACCTCAACCCGGGCACATACACCGCAGTAGAGACACAACCTTCAACCTATGTCGACGGCCAAGAAACACCGGGCAGTAACGGGGCCACCCGACCGGCGTCAACCAACGACCGAATTACCGCAACGATTGGTGCCGGCGAATCAAGCATCAACAACCTGTTTGCTGAACGTCCGAACCCAGCTCGAATCGCTGGAAAGGTATACGCAGACGTCGATGGCGACGGGATTCCTGACAGCAACGAAGCACCAATCGCGGCGGTAACGCTTGCACTACGCGATTCGACTGGCGCCATTGTCGCCACAACAACCACCGGTGCAGACGGTACGTACGCATTCGAAAACCTGATACCGGGAACTTACACGGTAAACGAAGTACAGCCTGCTGGCTATTCAGATGGCGCAGACACTGCCGGAACCAACGGAGCAACGGTAACGGCGAACGACGTTATGACGGTCACGTTGGCTGGTGGGCAGGCGTCAACCGGAAACAACTTCGGTGAACGTCAACCGGTCAGCATCTCGGGGACTGTTTACTCAGATGTCGACGGTGACGGTGTGAAAGATGCGAGCGAAGCCCCAATCGCCGGTGTTGTCATTTCGTTGAAGAACGCGAGCGGCTCAGTGGTCGCATCTGTAACAACAGCAGCTGACGGTTCATACCGATTCGAAAACCTTCCAGCTGGGACCTATACCGTTGATGAATCGCAACCAGCCGGATGGTCTGATGGCCTTGATTCTGCCGGCACCAATGGGGCGACAACACCGGCCAACGATTCACATACGGTCACCCTGGCCTATGGTCAAAGCTCGATCAACAACAACTTCGGCGAGCGGGCCCCTGCTTCGCTTTCCGGAAACGTGTACCTCGATGCAAACAACGACGGCGTAAAAGACGCAACAGAGGTTTCAATCGCTGGCGTGTCGATTTCACTGCTCGACGTGAACGGTGTTGAGGTGCGCTCAACGGTTACCGCAGCCGACGGATCGTACCGATTCGACAACATCGCCGCGGGAACCTACACGGTCGTCGAAACCCAGCCAATTGCTTACGGCGACGGAATCGACACACCGGGCACTAACGGTGCATCAACCCCAGCAAACGACAAGTTCTCCGTTACCTTGGCCCCCGGCCAAACCTCAACGAGTAACAACTTTGGTGAACGAACCACCGGCACCGTCTCCGGTCGCATTTATCGTGACCTGAACAATGACGGGGTACTTGACCCGGTTGAAGGGTCAATCTCTGGTGTTACCGTTACCCTGCGCGATGGTGGTGGAAACATCGTAGGCACCACTACAACCGATGCCTCTGGCTCGTACCGGTTCGATCAGGTTCCTGCCGGCTCATACACAGTGACCGAGACACAACCGATCGAATTCATTGATGGTGTCGAGACACCTGGTACGAATGGCTCAACTATTCCTGGGTCAACTAACGACGTCATTGCAGTGACGATTGCAGCGGGCCAATCAAGTGCCAACAACAACTTCGGCGAACGTCCACCTGCCACGATTTCGGGCAGCGTCTATGTTGATGCCAATACCAACGGGTCTCGAGATTCAAGCGAAGACCCAATTGCCGGAACCACCGTTCAACTGCGTGACTCGGCCAACAATGTGATCAAGACCGCGATCACCGATGCCAGCGGTGCTTACCTTTTCGAAAATGTTGCACCCGGCACTTACACTGTGACTGAAGTTCAACCAACAACTCACCTTGACGGGGCTGAATCGCCCGGTACCAACGGTGCCAGTATCCCAGCCTCAACGAACGATACTTTCTCCGTAACAGTCGGCGCAGGTGAAAGCTCAACCGGAAACAACTTTGGTGAACGAATCGCCCCTGTCGTACCAGCTTCGGTGTCAGGCGTCGTGTACGAAGATGCCAATAACAACGGCATCCAAGATTCAGGTGAAGCCATCATTGGCGGCGTCACCATCACCCTCAAAGACTCAGGTGGTAACACCGTTGCAACGACTACGTCTGATTCTTCAACCGGTGCGTGGTCATTCGCGAACTTGGTCCCGGGCCAGTACAGCGTTGTAGAGTCGCAACCAGCTACCCACAACGATGGCAAAGATACTGCTGGCAACCTGTCGGCAACTGCCGTGAGCGACACCATCTCGGTAACCCTCAGTGCTGGAAGTTCGTCAACAGGCAACCTATTCGGTGAACGGCCTATACCGCCGACAATCGGTTCTATCTCAGGCCGGGTTGAAGATGACGAAGACGCCAGCTCGACAACCAGTGCCGGTGATCTGCCAATAGCAGGTGTGCTTATTACACTCGTTGACGCAGGTGGCAACACCGTTGCTACAACAACCACCGATGCAAGCGGGGCATGGAGCTTCTCGGGCATCGCCCTCGGCTCCTATCAGGTTCGAGAAACCCAGCCAACGGCATACAATACGGTGAACGAAACAGCAGGAGTTGGCGCAACAATTGCGGCAACGAACGTGTTTGTCGTCACGATTACGGGGGGTACGCCGAACTCAACGGGCAATGTGTTCCGCGAGGTTGGCCCAATCGCCGCACCTGCTTCGTTGTCGGGCAAGGTCTACGTTGATGCCGGTAACGATGGCATTGCATCGCCAGGCGAGATGCCGATTGAAGGTGTGACGATCACCGTTCGTGACAGCTCGAACACGGTTGTAGCAACGGTCGTCACGGCGGCCGATGGTTCATACAGTGTCAACGGGCTCGCCCCCGGCGCCTACACGATCAGCCAAAGCCAGCCTGCTGGATTCGTTGACGGAAAAGACACCGCCGGCTCAAACGGTGCTGCCGTGAGCAGCAACGACGTCATTGCGGTGACAATGGGCGCTGGTCAAACTTCAGCCAACAACAACTTCGGCGAACTACTTCCAGCCGCTGCACCCGGAACCATCTCGGGTGTCGTGTGGTCAGATGTGAACAACAACGGTGTTCGTGAGGCCGGCGAAGACCCGATCGCTGGGGTAACCGTCACGCTGAACGGGCCCGGCGGTGCAGTCACCGCCGTGACTGACGCCGATGGTAAGTACACGTTCAGTGGTTTGGGTGCGGGTGTGTATACCGTGACTGAAACTCAACAGGTTCAGTATCTTGACGGTGTCGAAGTTCCCGGTTCTGATGCAACCTCCCCGTCAAACGATGTGATTTCGGTGACGCTCGCAGCAGGTGCCAGTTCAGCCAACAACGACTTCGCCGAGCTTCCTCCTGGAACGGTCAGCGGAACAGTATTTGTTGACGCCGATGGCTCGGGTGCCCTATCGGCCGGTGACCAACCAATCTCGGGGGTCACGGTCAAGTTGACTAACTCAACGGGCACCATCTTCACCACAACGACTGCGGCCGACGGAACGTATCGATTTGAGAATCTTCCTGCTGGCACCTACACCCTTGCGGAAACGCAACCCGCTACTCATGGTGACACGACTGACACCGCCGGTATCGGGGCAACGCTGACCGGTAACGATGCCATGAGCATCACGTTGGCGCCCGGTCAACAGTCAACCGGAAACAATTTTGGTGAGACAGCCCCCGGCTCAGTAGCTGGCAAGGTATTCGTCGATCTGAACAACAACGGAATTCAAGAGCCTGGAGAAAATCCGATTTCAGGTGTGGCCATAAGCGTACTGAACGCAAGTGGGGTCGAAGTTGCCTTAATCTCGACCGGTTCAGACGGGTCGTACTCGGTTCCAAACCTTCCACCTGGCACGTACACCCTGGTTCAAGTGCAACCCGTTGGCTTCTCTGACGGGCTCGATACACCAGGAACAAACGGAAGCACATTGGCTGGAAACGACCGAATGACCGTGACCGTTGTTGCCGCAGGTGAATCGATCAATAACAACTTTGCTGAACGTCCACCGGTCGAAATCTCTGGCATGGTGTTCGATGACTTGAACAGCAACGGTGTCCGCGACGCCAACGAACCAGCAATCTCTGGGGCGATTGTGACCTTGCGAGACGCGACCGATAATCCGATCGATTCGGTGGTCACCGGTGCCGATGGCACGTGGCGATTCGCTGGTTTGGCAGCAGGCACCTATTCGGTTTCTGAAACCCAGCCAGTCGGCTTCGCTGATGGTCAAGACGCACCCGGCACAAACGGTGCGACGCTTTCGGGCAACGATGTGTTTACGGCTGCGCTCGCCCCGGGTACATCCTCGACAAGCAACAACTTCGGTGAAATTCGGCCTGGTTCGATCGAGGGTCAGGTGTGGGCCGATGCCAACAACGACGGGATTCGTGACGCAAGCGAGCCGCCTCTCGCTGGTGTGATTCTTGACCTGCTCGACGCGAATGGTGCCGTAGTTGCGACCGTCACCACTAGCCCCGATGGTAAGTACCGATTCGAAAATCTTCAGCCAGGTGTGTACACCGTCGCCGAACGTCAACCGAGTGGATACGCCGACGGAAAAGACACAGCCGGAACTAGCGCAGTTTTGTCGGCCAACGACCGGATCAGAGTCACGATTGGCTCGAATCAGAGCAGCACCGGCAACAACTTTGGCGAACGGATCAATCCGCCGGTGCCTGGTTCCATTGCCGGTCGAGTGTTTGTTGATGTTGACGGTGACGGGCTTCCCGACGCAGTTGATGTTGGTATCGCCGGCGTGACGATTCAATTGTTCGACGCCTCAGGTGCGCTCATCGCAACAACCACTACTGATGCAACGGGTGCTTACTTCTTTACGGGATTGGTGCCGGGTACGTATCGAGTTGTTGAATCGCAACCTGCGGGTTATGAGGATGGCATCGAGACGCTCGGTTCACTTGGCGGCGCATTGCCTTCGAATGACGTTATCGAAGTCACGATTGGTGCCACACAGTCATCGGTGAGCAACCTCTTCGCCGAACGTCCCCCGGTGATCCCACCCGTGGTTGTTCCGCCGGTAGTTGTGCCGCCTGTCGAAGTGGGACCGCCGGTAGTTCCACCGACGAGCGGACCACTCGTGTTGATTGTTCCTCCAGTGGTTGAGCCTGAGGCTCTGCCAATCGCACCATCTCCGGTTGCTCCGACACCACCACCATCGGCGGCAGCCCCCACTGTCGTTACTCAGGTGACAGCCGAGCCGACCAAGTCGCCTGAGAAGGGTGTGTCGGGTCGGGTCTACGTTGACCGCAACGAAAACGGGACAGTCGATTCTGGTGAAGAGGGACTGGCCGGGGTGACCATCAAGGTGTACAGCCTCGACGGAAAAATCATTGCGACCACGGTGACCGGTAGCGATGGCTCGTGGTCGCTCCCAGATCTCGCTCCAGGTGACTACCGGGTGACGGTTGTTGTTCCGCAGGGCTTTAAGCCACTTGGGTCGAACACCAAGGTGAACGGCAAGCAATTCGAAGTTGAATTGGGTAAGGGCACTGACGCTGGGTCGATTCCTTTGGTTCCTTACATTCTGAGTGAGTTGGCCTTCACTGGCCCGACAGATGGGCTTGGTGATCAAGGCGCAGCGGGCGGCGCAATGCTCGGTGCCGGTGCCTTGTTGTTGGCTGCGACCCGTCGCCGTCGATGGGCCCAGCGGTTGGCTCGGGGTGGGCGTCGGATGTCCTAGACTTTCACGAGCTTTCATTTGGTCTTTACCGGAGACCTCTCGAGGAAGTTCAGGCCGTCCGGCCGTATCCCAGGAGTTTTTTCACATGCAACAGGGCATTCACCCCGCATATCGGCCAACCGTATTTCGTGATCAGTCGGCCGAGTACACGTTTTTGACCAAGTCAACGGTGCGTACCGAAAAGACGATTGTTTGGGAAGACGGCGTGACCTACCCGGTCGTCGACGTTGAACTTTCTGACCAAAGTCACCCTTTCTATACTGGCAAGATGAAGATCGTCGATACTGCCGGTCGAGTCGAGCGCTTCAACAAGCGCTTCGGTGGACGCAAGGGCGCCGCTGCAAAAGAAGAATAGTAAGTTCGGGTTTCGTACCCGAGTGTGCAAAGAATCGCTTAAGCGCCCCCAAGGGCGCTTTTGTCGTTTTCGGGCTCGGTTGCTTTGCACTCACAGTGCAAAATATGTGAACATAGGCTTGTGGAGTTCAATTTCGGGCTACTTGGGGTCACCGAACCGGTTGGGTCGATACGAGAGCACGTAATAATCGAAGTTCCCCCTGATTTGGTGTGGTCGCGAATCGCGGACGTTGAAAACAACAGTTCGTGGTTCACTTCGTTGCAAACGTCGTGGTGTGACCTCGACAACGCAACGGGTCGGCCTGTTCGTATGGTGGTTGGCGGAACCGGTCTTGCAATGACCGAAGACATCATCAGAGTTGACTCGGTACAGCGACGATTGCAATACCGTCTCCGTCCAATCGGATTCATTACCCACCATCTCGCAACGATTGACGTGCTCGACGTAACCGACCTGACCGGTGCACCGACTTCGATGGTCGTGTATTCAACAGAACTTTCGCCAGCACCACTCGCCGTCGCATTCGGTGGGGCCACTCGCCAAGCTCTCGACACACTCAAAACACAAACTGAGGCTGCTTGGGCCTCGCAAAAGGTTGGGGCGTAGGTTATGGGTCGAAAAATTCTTTTCATCACGACCGACCAACAACGCTACGACGCTTACGGCTGCAACGGTGGGGTAGTGGCGCGAACACCGAATGTGAATGCCCTCGCTGCGGAAGGTATTTCATACCGTCGAGCCCACCCTCAATCGGTGGTGTGTATGCCAAGCCGAGCGACGATCGTTACCGGTCAACACGTTGCCACCCACGGGGTATGGATGAACGGAGTGCAACTTCCAAAAGATGCCCCGAGTGTCGCAGCGGTACTTCGTAACCATGGATACAAAACTGCTCTTATCGGTAAAAGCCACTTCGACCCGTTCGTTGATCCGTTCCTTGCGTTCCCCGAAAATAAGTTAGCAAGAGATGGCCAACACGATGCTTTGCGGGGGTTTGATCACCTAGAACTCGCAGCCCACTCGGGAACCGGCTGGTTGCACTACGCAACCTGGCTGCGTAACAATCACGGTGACGGGGTTGGCATGTTCTACCCGGTTCTCGACGGCACCCTCAACGTGAATGGGGCAGGTGGCGGCGATACCGGTGCACCGCAGGTACATGTCAATGCGATGCCTCGTGAGTGGTACCACACTGACTGGATTGCCGAGCGAACGGTCGTTTGGCTGAACAGCCTTCCAGATGATGAAGATTGGTTCTGTTGGGTGAGTTTCCCTGACCCCCATCATCCTTGGGACCCACCGGCAACGGAAACCCACCGAGTGCCGTGGCGTGACCTCGACCTTCCATCTGGGTACATAGAAGATAGGTCGCTACGCGAGCATACGATTGACTCCAAGCCTTCCCACTGGCGAAAATGGTACGACGGGTCGTTAGTTGCGAATTTCGAAGCTCCACCAAAGTGGGTCCCGGCCACCATGACCCCAAACCAGGTGCGAGAAGTAAACGCGCTGGTACACGTTGAAAACGAATTGATCGACGAAGCCATCGGTCGAATCATGGGCACGGTTCGATCTCGCGGATGGAACGCAGATACCGACGTAATTGTTTCAACCGACCATGGTGAATTGCAGGGTGACTTTGGGCTGCTGTTCAAGGGGCCCTATCATGTCGATGGTTTGATGCGACTTCCGTTGATATGGCGACCAGCGGCGAACGCTGCTCTCCAGTTTGAACACTCGGTGACCGATCCGGTCGGACTGGTAGATCTCGCGCCGACGTTTTGCGCGATTGCCGGCGTTGAGGCCCCTACGTGGATGGAGGGCTACGAACTACCAACGAGTGACGGCCTCGGCGAACACCATCAAGTGGTCACGGAATGGGACTCTGTGCTGTTTGGCGTAGAGATGCACCTGCGTACGCTGTACCGAGATGGGTGGCAGGTCACGACGTACGGAGCGGGCACAGTGCACGATGGAACGGAGGGCGAGCTGTACAACATGGCAGACGATCCACTTCAGCGGATCAATCGCTGGGCTGACCCGTCGGTTGAGGCGTTGCGTGACGATCTTGTGTGTGCGCTGCGCGAGGCGGTTCCTGAGACCCTCGATACTCGTTTTGCTCGCCGGGTGGTTGCATTGGTCTAGGCCATTTAGCGCTATGAACGGAATGAGTTTGGCGTTCGTTGGGTTCAAGAACCCATTCCTAGATGTTGATCTCCTTGGCCTTGCAGAAAATTTGGTCGGAGGAATACAGCCGAAGGGCACATCTATGTACTTGCTTTCACGTCGCTGATCGGTTTGATAGTTCACAATCGAGGACCGAATTGGATCGCCTTTTAAGCGAGCAAAATGTGCGTGGTTTGCCTACAATGCCGCAACAACACAGATCAGACGGGGCCGATGTGACCAAACTCATGATTATTCGACGGGACGACCTTTGTAGTTTGTCGTTGGCGACGGTCGTTGTTGATGCGCACGCTCATTGGGATCAACCGAAGTAGCAAGCCGGATTCGAGAAGACAGGCGAGTTCGGTATGTTTGATGAGGACTTTGTTCGTAACGCCGCGATCAGGGAAGAATCGGGCGATGAGCGACTTCGTCGCTCGACCCGTGTTTACCGACAGGAAGATCTTCGGCGACGCCTGGAAGACGAGGCGAATGACAAGGCCGCTGCACAAGGACGGAGAGAGAAGCATGCGCACCTTCGTCGGAGGAGAGGGCGGGTTCGAGTCCTGCTATCCGGATTCGTGATTGCAGGCTTTGTCGGTGGGCTGAACGCGCTGGGGCTGATCGCTGAAAGCCCTCAAGTCAGCGACGCTGGGACGTTTCGGCTATGGAGTTATGAGGCCCCTCCGCCCAATGGAAAATCGAGGGCTCTTGGCCGCCCGCCGGATGACCTTTTATCCAGTAATGACTACCGGTTTCTTGGAACGCAGCCGGGTGGCAAGGATGAGCCGGTTGCGTATGACCCGTGCCGGGAGTTGCATTACGTCGTCAACTGGACCAACGCTCCACCAAAAGGTGGAACCTATATTGAGCAGTCGATTGCCGAAGTTAGTCGCGCAACTGGTTTTCGGTTCGTTTTCGATGGCGAGACGAAGGAAAAGTACAATGATAAGCGTGCAGCCTTTCAACCAGGTCGATATGGCCAGAAATGGGCACCTATTTTGATTGATTGGTCAGACCCGAAAAAGGTCTCCAAACTCGAAGGAACCATTGTCGGCTTGGGCGGAAGCCAGGCGTTTGCAATAGGGGGCCGAAGAGCAAAGTTCGTGTACGTGACCGGAGCGATCGCGCTCGACACTCCAGCCATCCGAGAAATGCTGCAAACCTCGGAGGGGCCAGCTCTGGTTCAGGCGGTCATCCTCCATGAATTGGGGCATGTTATGGGTCTGAATCATGTCGACGATCCGGCTCAATTGATGTTTGAAGAGATGCAATCGATCAGGTCTTACTCCTTAGGAGATCAGAACGGATTAGCCCGCCTCGGCTCGGGCCGGTGCTTCCCAAACATCTAAAACCACAAAGCATTAGAGCAGGGTTTGCTTTGGGGCTTGCGTCCTCAGCAGAATCGTTGTTGCAGAAGCCCAGAGAGGGTTAAAGCGAGCGCCAACCGGCACGCAGGATACGAGGACGCTTCGTACTGAGAACAAGGAGCCGGAACACCAGTGCTCGCCGGGTGGTTGCACCGGTCTAAGATCTTCAGCCCTATGGATGCGGCTGAACGGCGAACAGCAGAGATTCACTTCGAGCAGGAAGCGGTAAATACTGCCCACGACCTGCTTGCTGACATGCGGTCGCGGGCCGAGTTTGCGCTCACGCAAGCCCGTCGAGATAATCATATGACTGTTGACCGGGTCGATAACGCTGTGATTGAAGCAACCCTCACGGCCCGTATCGCGAACCTAGCCGAATCAAAGGCTGCGCTAGTTTTTGGACGAATCGACGAGGTCGGAACAAACGGTGATCGATGGCATATAGGTCGGCGACATGTCGAAAACAGTGAAGGTCATCCGGTCGTGCTCGACTGGCGAGTTCCGGTCGCTGTTCCGTTCTACCGGGCAACGTGGGCTGACCCGTTTGGTTTAAAGCTTCGCCGTCGTCTTGCGGTTGAAGGTCGAAACGTCGCTGGGCTGTTTGACGAAGACTTCACCGACCCCGATGGGGCCAGCGAAGGTGGCGGCGTTCCGGACCCGTTACTTGCCGAACTCGAACGAGGTCGAAGCGGCGAGATGCGTGACATTGTGGCGACCATTCAGGCCGAACAAGACGTGATTATTCGGGCAAACCTTGATGATCTTGTGGTTGTGCAGGGTGGGCCTGGAACAGGTAAAACGGCCGTCGGCCTGCATCGTGCTGCCTACCTTCTCTATGAACATCGGCGCGATCTTGAACGCCAAGGGCTACTCGTTGTTGGCCCGAATGATTTATTCCTTCGTTATATCTCTCAGGTGCTTCCTTCCTTGGGTGAACGTGCGGTTACTCAAACGACGATTGAACGGTTGCCTGGTCTATTTGTGGTGAAGGCGGTCGAAGGTGATCTTGCGGTTGTAAAACTGAAGGGCGACCCCCGCATGGCTGAGGTAGTTCACCGGGCAATCTACGGTCGGGTGACTATCCCCGAAGAAGACGTAGTGCTCGACTCGGCGTTCGGTAGTGTGATTATTCCAGTTGAAGACCTACGTGTACTTATCGTCGACATGCTGAATCGTGAGCTGGCTTCAAATGATGCTCGCGAAGTACTTCGTAACCGACTAATCGCGTTGGCCTGGAAGATTTACTCACGGCGAGAAACCGCCGATCCCGCCCACAACGTCACCTTTCACAGCGATCTGAAGGCACGTAAGTCGTTTCAAGCCTTTATGAATAGAACCTGGCCAGCCCATAGTGCAGCTGCGCTCGTCCGCTCGCTACTGTCATCAGTAAAGGCACTTTCAGACGCGGCTGGCGGCATCCTTTCTATCGACGAACAGAAGTTGCTGCGTCGAAAAGCGGCCCCTTCAGTTAAAGATGAGAAATGGACCCGATCCGACCTGGGGCTTCTTGATGAAGCCCAACAGCTTATTTCGGGGATTACCCGATCGTATGGGCACGTGGTGGTTGACGAAGCTCAAGATCTATCGGCAATGGAACTTCGAATGGTCGCTCGGCGATCACCTAAGCGATCGTTGACGATACTCGGTGACCTCGCCCAGGCAACATCTGTATGCGCACAGACGAGTTGGGACGATGCCCTGATCGAACTTGCTCACGGACATGTTGACGAGGCTCGTGGGCGAGTATGTGACCTCACACTCGGATACCGGGTGCCAGCGCCGATTCTGGAATTAGCCAATAGCTTGCTTGCCGTGGCGGCACCGCTGATTATTCCCTCGCGTTCCGTTCGCCCTAGCGGCATTGACCCATCAACCATACCGTTTGATTCGTTGCTTGAGACGGTAAGTACGCTTAACGATAAGTGGATGACGGTCGGTGTAATTGCACCGGTGGCGCTTGTGGACGAGGTACTTGCAGTGCTGGCGCCGGTCAATGCTGAAGATGCCCGCCGGGGCCGCTCACTCGACGAAGGCGTTACGGTTCTCGGTGCTGTTGCTTCGAAGGGCCTCGAGTTCGATGCTGTTGTGGTGGTGTTTCCAAATGAGGTCATTGGCGAGTTCGACGATGTTGCTAGGGGTTCGCGGGCACTCTACGTGGCACGAACGCGGGCGGTACAGCAACTTGTCGAAGTAACCTCACCGTCATGAAGACGCGCAACGAAAGACTTTCCATCGAGTCAAACATCTGGTTCGCGTGCACCCGGGCCGACGGTCGACCGCATCTCACACCCATTTGGTTTGTTTGGGTCAGTGAGCAAATCTGGCTGTGTACCCAGCATTCAGCGGTAAAGGCGGCCATCGTGTCGGTTCGACCTTCCGTAAGCGTTGCGTTGGAAGATGCCAGCGCGCCGGTCACGGGTCAAGGGTCTGCGGAGTTGGTGGAAGTGGCAGTTGCACCGGGCGCAGTAGCCGACGCCTTCCAGACAAAGTACGCGTGGGCCATCGGTGAATCTTCGGAGAATGTGCTGATCAAAGTCAGTATTGATCGTTGGTTGCAACCGTCAGATACGGTCGAAGTCGAGCCCTGAACATTGATCGCCGAGGTTCTGGCTAGAGCGGGCTGTACTCCGTTTTGCGCTGGCGCTTCGATGCGTACATCTCGGCATCTGCAGCATCAATAAGTTCTTCGGGGGTCATGCCGCGCTTCGCTTGAGCGATGCCCAGAGAGGCTTTCACCTTGTAGGTCGAGCCACCGAGTTCTACCGGATACGCAATCGATTCGACAATGCGCAACGTGATTGCCCGCGCGTCGCCAGCGACCGACCCGAGAAGCACGATGAGAAACTCATCCCCACCGATTCGGGCTACCACGTCGTTCGGACGAACAGCACATTGAATTCGTCGGGCAACGTGTTGCAACACCAAGTCACCGCTGCGATGACCCATTTGATCGTTGATTGCTTTGAAGTCATCTATGTCGCAAAACAGCAAGCAATGGGGAACGTGTTTGAGCGCTAAATCTTCCAAGGTTGCGATTAGAGCATGCCGGTTCGCGAGACCCGTTAGGTCGTCGATAGACGCCTGTTCGATGAGGCGATCGGTCGCTAGTTTTCGGTCGTGGCAGTCTCTGCTCGTAGTGATGATCTCAATTTCGCCGTTCACATCGGCCAACACAAACGTCGTTTCGACCCAACGCCACGAGCCACTCGCAACTTTCACCCTGCCAAGAATTAATGGTGACGGAATCGACCGATCGGTATTCCTGAGCTGTTCAGCAACAAGGCGGCTCAGAGGTTTGATGTCTTCAGGATGGACGAGAACATCGGTACGTTTACCGACCAGGTCGGATCGCCCCGCAAATCGCGCCGCAGAGTTGGACACCCACCGAATGACTGAGTCAAGCCCATAAATGACGACGAACTCGGGGATAAGAGTCGTGATCGCGTCGAATCTGGCCGTTGTTTGAGCATCACCCAACATTTCACCCGTCACTCCATCGGTCGACCGACCGGTCTTTTCGGGTAGCTGTTCGTCGGCAGTCACCCACATTCCATCGGCTACGAAGTGCGCCACCTAAAGCCCCGAGGTTTATACAACCAGCATTAACTCGTTGGTATAAGTGAAACGGCGTTGGTTTCAAGGGCAGTTGTGAGATGTCGGTCAGCCATCGTCCAGAACATCTCGTCGCCCCGATCCGTCCGCCCAGTGATCATTGAGCTCACAACCGCAGTGATGAAACCAGCGAACTGTCCGTTTCGGTAGTCGTGCCAGGCCATGTCAAAGGTATAGCCAGTCACCCCAGCTGCCTCAAGGTGGTCAACCCACTCGGCGATGAGTCGCTGCTCGTTGGTTCGGCGAAGCTCGGGAACGAGCGATGCCCCGATGAAGTAACCAAGATCGACGCCGCCAAATCCGATCGCAACGGTTTGCCAATCGACGGCGATCGTAGAACCAGGCGCGATCATGAGGTTGTCTGCCCGGTAGTCACCATGAACCAGGGTAAGCGGACCCTTACGTTCGGTCACCCATCTATCGACGCTGGAAACGAGGGCATTACCGAGGTTGATTTGTTCCGGCGAAAGGCGATGTTGGTAGCGATCAATAAACATGGGCCAGTACGCATCCATCAACTGTTTGAGAAAGGCTGCGCGCATAGGATCACCCGGATCGGCAAAAACTTCGATGCTGTTCAACGAATCGTCACCCCAAAACTTGGCGTGAAGTTTTGCGAGTTCCCCTATTGCCGTTTCGGCTTCAGTCAAGGTGCAACCAGCCATCTGGTCGCCTTGAATCGCTGGTGCAAGATCTTCCATAAGCAGGATTGTTGCGCCCCGAGTTTCATCAAACTCCACCGCCCAGCATTTCGCGAGTCGCATGTTTCCGGATAGCAGCGGCGCAAATTGGCGATAAAAGACTGCTTCCTTTGCATAGATGCCGAGAGCGAGGCCGGTTGCTCGCGACGTTTCGTCGGGAGATACAAACTTTCCAACGAGCGTGGTTGGTGCGTTGGTTGGTGTACTTCGAGTTGGTACCGGTTCGTAGGTGAGCGTGAACCGAATGTTTTGCCCGATTTGGCCGGTTCCGATTCTCGATTGTTCGAGTGAGGCGACGGTCGCATCGACCCCATTGGCTCGAAGAACCAACGTCATCCAATCTGCTGTCATGTCCTCAGGGGTCGCTGGGAAGTCGGGAAACGAGGGTATGTCGGTGGTCACATCACAGAACCTATCCGCTGACCTGAGGTTGGTATCATTCACTAGGTGGGCGATGCGATGACAGGCACAGTTGTGACGGCTGATGAACGGCGAGCGATCCTAAAACAAGCACTTTCGATCGGGGTTGCGCTCATTCCGTTTGGCCTTGCGTTCGGGGTGCTTTGTCGCAGGGCCGACCTGAGTTGGTTTCAGGCACTCGGGTTTTCGTCGCTGGTGTTTACGGGTGGCAGCCAGTTTGCGAGCGTCGGGGTACTGGCCGACGGCGGGTCGCCGATTGCGGCGATCGCTGCTGGTTTGCTCTTGAGTATTCGCTCGCTCGTGTACGGGCTCATGATGGCGCCAACCCTGACCGGACGGGTCTGGTTTCGCGCCCTCGCTGCTCATCTCATGATTGATGAATCAGTCGCGGTGGGTAGCGCCTTCGAACAACCGGGCCCTCGGCGCTTCGGTTACCTTGCGGCCGGTCTCTCGGTGTTCGTATTTTGGAATCTCTCGACGGTTGTTGGTGCGATCGTCATCGGGTCTGACACCGGGTTTACTGAAAAATGGGGCCTAGATGCAACGGTTCCGGCAGCGTTCGTTGCACTTTTGTGGCCCAGATTAGTAAGCCTTGAACAACGTCGGGTTGCAGCAATCGGCGCGGTTATCGCGTTGGTGTTGATTCCTATACTGAGGCCAGGTTTGCCAATCGTTGCTTCTGCGTTCGCAGTATTGACCCTGTTCTTACCTATGCGGAAAGTATCGGTGAACTAATGGAAGGTTGGGTCGTGCTGCTTGTAGTAGCAGCCGGAACGTATGCACTTAAATCATCGGGGCCTTTACTTCTTGGTAACCGTACCTTGCCGCCAAAGGTGCAACGAGTGATCGCAACTTTGCCAGCCCCCCTGCTCGCTGCGTTGGTGATCACCGCGACTTTCGCGAAAGCTGGTCAGTTGGTAATCGATGCCAGAGTCATGGGTCTTGCAACTGCGATTGTTGCGCTGTTAGCTAAGCGCGGGTTTGTGTTCGTGGTTGTTTCGGCCGCCCTTGCTACTGCTGTTGCCCGCCGTTTCGGAATGGCGTAATTGCCTAAAGCGTGAGAAAGCCCACTCCGTCACGTAGGGCCGCCGCTTGAAGATGTGGGCCAACGTCATTTTTTGACACTGCAATCGATGCACCCAAGGAATGTGCAGCCGCAAGCGCTTCGACCATTGCAGTCGACAAAAGACGCCCTTCACTACGATGTCGCTGTTGTAGTTGAGCCATTAAACGGGCAAGCTCTCGAAGATGCAACACCTCAATCGTGTCGGGTAACTTCGTTATCTGCGACCGGAACTCATTTTGTTGCCGAGCGGACAACTGGCGGACAGGCTTCGAGAGTTTTCCGGACACACCCGGTTGGGCCCATGAGCTGTTGAGCCGGAAAAGCCAGAGACCCGTGGTTGCGAGGGAAGTAGCGAGTCCACCGAGGTCGTGCGGTCGAGATTCGGTCAGAACGTCTCGTAGCAAGTGATCATCAACAATTACGGTTGGCATCTAGGTGGTTGCAAGATCGGGGTCATCGAGGTTAGCGACGAATGTTTGATGCTCGTCGGCGCTCAGCGCACTGTCAAGAAGTCTGTGTTTCGCGTCTGCGGGCAAAATGAGAACTGCATCGCCAAGGTCGAGGACGGTGACACGCCCTCCGTCGTCAAGACCCCAACGATGTCGAACACTCGCTGGAACTGACATTTGTCCGCTCTTTGAAACGAGAAACTCTGTTGTCGGTACCACGTTGATCCCTCCACTTGGTGAGCTTTCATCTTACCAAGTATGACGGCGGTTTGGATTCGCTTGTCAGGCGCTCAAGCCGGTATCTTCTGGCAGTGCAGTTCACGACATTTCGACCCCTCAAACGGCGCGCGTTTGCGACGGTCTGGGCATCGACGATGGTGTCCGATATCGGCACCTGGATGCAGCTGACGGTACTTGGTTTGCTGGTCGCTCGATCATCGAAAAGCACGCTTGCTGTTGGACTGGTGATGGTCGCACAGTTTGTTCCCTCGCTCGTCGGTGCGCCGCTTGGTGGATTGTTCGCCGACAAATACGACCGCAGAAAGATTCTGATGGTTGCACTCAGCGCGCAGACGATCATCACTGGCGTGCTGGCCCTGGTGATTGGCTCTGGTGAACGACGGGCACCGGTAATCGCCGGGATTGTTCTTGTCCAGGGTGCATCTGTGTCGTTCGGTGGGGCAGCGGCAGGCGCCATGATGCCGTCGCTTGTTCCCCGGGAAGAACTTCTTGCGGCCGTTTCGCTGGGAAGTGCATCGTGGAACACGGGCCGTATCGTGGGCCCAGCAGTGGCATTTGTATGCGAACGGGCTTTTGGGGCAACCGGTGTCATTACCGCCAACGCTGTTTCGTTCGGCCTGATGCTGATCGCGATCTGGACGTTGCATCAACCGTTTCTTCCGATAGGAACAGTCTCTTCACGGTGGATATCGGAGATCAGAGGCGGGGCCAAATTACTGTGGGCCACCCCTGGTTGTCGGGTCGCATGGCAAGGACTTATTCCAATGCAACTGTTCCTTGCGCCGTTCATGGGTCTGCTTCCAGTCTTTGCTCGACGCCTGGGTGGTGACCAAGGTTTGACCAGTGTGCTGAGCACCGTCCAAGGTGTGGGGGCGGTATGCGGGGCCGCGCTCATCCCACTCTTGGTAACCAGAATTGGGCGAGATCGTACTTTGCTGTTGCATTGGGTTGCATCGGCACTGATTACCATTGGATTTGGATTTGTGACGACGAAGGCTACGGCGGTAATTCTTACCGGGCTTTTTGGAGGTGCCTTCGTAGGTGTACTGGTGACTTTCCTTTCGATCATGCAACGAGACGCGCCAGAGGCATCTCGAGGGCGGGTCATGTCAGTGTTCTTCGCCTGTATGGGGCCGTTCTATGGAATCGGTGTCGCGGTAAATTCGTGGTTGGCCGATACGGTTGGCGCTGCAAACGCGCATCGCATTGCCGGTGTAGGTGCGTTTATCACGTTGGCTGTTTCCTTCGCTGGTAAACGGTGGAATGGGTGGAAGGTGCTCACCCCCGCATCGCGTGTAATGGTTCAGTCGGTTGAACCTGCAGCATTGGCGTAGCTCGGTTATCCACAGTCCGCGTCCATCGACTTCCAGCGTCGCTTCGTCGAGACTGGTTCGACGACTACCGCCGTACATTGATTGAACGTGATCTGACCGAAATTCGCCGTCTACACCAAATCGCAGAATTACCTAGGCTCGTTCGACTTATGACCCCTACACGGCGCAGGAAATCAACGTAGCGAAGCTCGCAAGTTCTGGGGGGGCTTGCAGCCGGGACCGGTTGACACCCCCAACCTCTTCTCAGGCTGGGGCGCTGCTTGAATCGTTTGTCATCGGCGAGTTTGTTCGCCGGAGAACTTGGAGCAATGTTCGGCCCGACCTCTTCCACTTCAGAGATCGGGAACAACGCGAAGTCGATTTGGTAGCGGAGGCCCCCGACGGACGGATTGTCGCTGTCGAAGTTAAAGCAGCGGTCGATGTAGATCATGATGACACTCGTTGGCTGCGCTACCTTCGAGACCATCTTGGCGAACGGTTCGTGAATGGTGTGGTGCTGCATCTTGGCGACCGCCCCCAACCTCTCGGCGATCGCCTCACGGCCCTTCCGCTGTCAACACTTTGGAAGTGAAAACTCAGATGCCTTGCCTTCGCCGACTTTACATCGCGAGTGCGAAGTAATCCTCGGTTGTTACGGGTTTGAATCCAAGCGAGGTGTAGAGGCCGAGCGCGTTTTCGTTCTGTGTGGCTACTTCGAGGCCAATTCGCTCGATACCCTCGGCGCGCAGATGGTTACAGATTTGACGCAAAGCCTGGCGACCGATGCCGCGTCCCTGTTGCTGAGGGTCAACGGCAAATCCGTAGATTCCGCCGGTAGTGCCATCGCGTTCGATACGCACGGTTCCTACGAGATGCCCGGCGACCTCGATCGACAGAGATCGGGGCAGGTCGGCGATGACGCGCTCGACCGCATCATCGGCTACGCCACCAAATGCTGCCGTAAGTATGCGTGCAATCTCTTGAACATCCGCCAGTTGTGTCGGTCGAGTATGCACGTCTGGCCCCGACGGCCCACCACTTGTGGCACCCTCGAGTACCAGTGCGTATTCGGAATGATCGAGGACCCCACCGCGGCCGAGCGCAAGGTAGCGCCCTGCCTCAGAATTTCGGGGTACGACCAGCAGCACACTCGCAGATGAGCGCTCTCTGCAGAGCCCCATCGCCGCATCAAGCAGTGCCGTTGCTTTGCCGGTTCGGCGTGATGCCGGGTCAACCATCCCAACGAGTTCAACGTTGCGAGAGTCAAAGCAATAGAGGCCAAGAAATCCGACGAGCAATCCAGAAGAGGTGTCCCACCAAAGTAAATCGTTGACCTCGTTGCCTGGCCGCGACCGAAGTGTTCTCCATTCGAGCTTCAGTCGACCGCCATCAACGCCGATGCACCGGCGCTCAAGGGCAGCAATCGCATGAAGACTTTCTGTCGTGAGTCCTGCAGAAGATTGAATCACTGCAGAAACGTCATATGCGGTGCAGCGAGCGGGAATGGGTTCCGATGTGAAGTTCGTGTTCACCAATCGTGTTCACCCATGAATGCGTCGACGTGCTCCACGTTTGGTGAGCTCTCGGGTCAATTGAAATTGCTATCGTCGTTGATTCACCGGGCTGCAGGGTTGGAGTTCGCGTGAAGCCAACCAGCTTCTGGAACGGGTGATCTGATCCGTTTGGTCGTTCGTTTGGTCGTTCGTTCGCAGGCGATACTGTGCGCGCATATATCTGGGCAACTTCTGATCCTGGCAACGAACCGGTATTCGTAACCGTGGCCACCGCAGTGCCATCGGTAGCAATCGAGCTGTCACTGATATCGAACGACGTGTATGACATTCCGAAGCCGAACGCGAACAATGGTTCACGCCCAATCGTGTCGTACCACCGGTAACCGATAAGGCGGCCCTCTCCGTAGTTAGCGATGCCGTTTCTGAACGGATAATGCTCGAATGCGGGGGTGTCTTCAAGCGACTTCGGGAACGTCACGGGAAGTCGCCCCCCGGGCTCGCTTGCACCAAACAGAACATCGGCAAGAGCGTCTCCGAACTCTTGGCCCGGGAACCAGGTAAAGAGCACGGCGTCAACTTCATTCAGCCAAGGCATCGAAACCGGTGACCCCGCGTTAACTACCACTATCGTTTGTTTACTTACCGATGCAACCTCGGCCACGAGGCGGTTCTGTTCTCCGGGAAGGTCAATTGTTACTCGATCGTATCCTTCAGCTTCCCAGTCGTCGTTTGTTCCAACGATAACGATTGAAATGTCACTGTGAAGTGCCAGTTCGACTGCCTCGCCAACTAAATCGGTAGTCACCGGGGCAAGGGCCCCTACGTTGAAGGCCCCAAACATTCCCATTTCGGTTCGTTGGTACTCAACCCGAAGGTCGTAGGTGCGCGATACATCGAGTTCGATGGTTGCGGTGTGTTCAGATTTTCCCATTCCGAAATAGCTACCGCCGGCTAACCCGCCGGCGTCGTCAACAACAATCTGATTGTCGATGAAGATCTTTCCGTCACCCTGGCTGGTTAAACCGAACGTCCAGGTTCCGGTTGAATCTGGCGTGAACGTGGTTGAAACCACAACCCCGAAATTGTCGAGAGGCACATCGTCGGCTGGCGGGGACATCCACATCATGCGTAAACCGCGGCCAACCTCGCTTCGGGTCAGGGTCGTCCCAAGCCCCATGGCGAAGTAGTCGATGTTGACCGGCCCAAGAAGGTGACGTGACGGATGGGGCAGTTGGCGGTGGGTCAAACATCCGCGTGCATACGTTGCTCGGTCGCCAAGTCGATCGGTGATGGCATTGAGCGGGGCACTCCAATGTACGGCGTTTACGAATGCCGACCCGCCACCCATGATTTGGCCGGGCCGGGCATTCGGCCCGATAACAGCGACCTTCTTCAGTGCCGGCTCACTCAATGGAAGCGCTCCGTTTTCGTTTCGCAGTAACACCATGGAGGCAGCGGCTGCCTCACGAAGTAATGCCCGATCTTGTTGGTCATCACGGGATATTTCATCGCTTGGCTCACCGTCTTCGAAGGCACCACACCGATCGAGAAATCGAAGCATTCTTGTTGCGGCTGCCCGAACAGCGCCAATATCGACTGTTCCGTCTTCGATTGCTTTGACGAGGCGTTTTCCTCGATGAATCGGTGGACCAGGCATCTCTAAATCGAGACCGGCTTCGACACCCGCGACTGTTGAATGAAGGCCGAACCAGTCGCTCATCACAATGCCGTCGAAGCCCCATTCATCGCGCAGTACTTCGGTGATGAGATGCTTGTGGTCGGCAGCGTGCGGGCCGTTTACCTTGTTGTAGGCCGTCATGATTGCCATGGTCTTGGCCTCGGTAACAGCCGCTTCAAACGGAACGAGATACAACTCTCGCAACGTTCGTTCATCGATGTGGGCGTCAACACTCATACGTTCGAGTTCGGTGTCGTTTCCGACGAAATGCTTGGTGCAACAGGCGACCCCTTCGGCCTGCACCCCCTCGATGTACGGGACGGCCGTTTGGGCAGTAAGCAACGGGTCTTCGCTCATGCACTCAAAATTTCTTCCGCCGATCGGGGTTCGGTGCAGGTTGATGGTTGGGGCGAGCAACACCCTCGCACCCTTTGAACGCGCCTCGATACCGAGTAAGTGACCGATTCGGCGGACTAAATGAGGATTCCAGGTGGCAGCAAGCGCAGTACCGCACGGAACATTTGCTGAAGCTGGGCCGGTGAAGCTTGTACCCCGTGCCCCGGCAGGGCCATCCGTGACGCGAACCCGAGGAATACCGAGACGTTCAATACCGGTCGAGTGCCATACGTCTGAACCACCGAGCAGCCCGGCGAGTTCTTCGGTGGTGAGTTGTTCGACGAGGGCATCGATTGCTTCAGGCGTTCGGGGCATAGTGAAGAAGTTACTCGTGTCTCCACCCCGTGTCTCCACTGGCCAAACTCACGTTACCTTTAGTGATGGCCAAGCCGCTTACCCCCGAAGTTCAGCACCCCGATGGGCACATCACCGCAACCGACGCATGGTTACTTGGTGCGCTTATGCCAATGATTGATCTGGTTGGCCTGTCGAATCAAAAGCTCTTTGATCTCGACTATCGATTCGAGCATCAAGAATTTCTTCAGCAGTTGGAACGAGATACTCGCAATGCGGTTCTCGTTGATTTGGTGTACCGGCTATATCGTGGCGAGCGGGCGATCATCGCCCAGTTCCAGCGAGATGATCCGTCTAACACTCAGGTTGACCCGCTCGTATATGACCTTATGATTGGGTTGTTGTCATGCCGGGCGGCGGGCAACGCTGGGTTGATGCAACCCGATGAGGCCAGGCGAGTCATGCACAATCTTGGTCGCCGCCTGCAGGGGTTGTATGCGAGTTGGAAGGAGTTACTGGTTGACTTTGCCCAGATCTACTCGTTGCATCGAACCATTGTTGGCCAAGACGAACAAGAGACCATGTCAGACATGCAATCGTTCCAAGCGAGCGCAACAAACATGTTGCAGCCAGCGGGAATTTGGCAGCTGGTTTCGTGGAATCTTCCTCTGCCTATCGAGGGCGACGCGGATATCGAGATGGCTCGCAAGGAATGGCTTACGAGTGCGATTTTCTATCGTCACGAAGCAGTGCTTGGCAACCCGTCATTCACCGAGTCACCTACGAATTGGTGCCTCGCTGTTGCAGCCATTTATCGGGCGTGGTGGGGTGAACCAATCGACAGCCTTGAGCCAGCCGAAATGATGCCAATCGTTTTGTCTCGGGATTGGGGTGTCGATGATCGGGCTTCGCTACTCGAGACAGTGGATGGTTGTTTGAACGACCGCCATTTCGGTGCTTTGGTCGAGATGCAACGTAAAGATGATGAACTCCCCCAGGAAAATCCGTTGGCGTGGGATCTTGTTCGGCTGATGCAGGTGGCTACAAGTGGGGTGTGCTCAGGTTTTGTGACCCTCGATGAGGTCCTCCCGGTGATGGTTGAAGCCGGAAAGCGGCTGCAAGCAACGTATGGGTCGTGGACCGAAATGGTTGTCGGGTTCAATACCGGTCGAGCAGTCTGGCAGCAAATGAGAGAGATGGACGACGAAGACGTAGAAACAGAGAATGATGACCTTGAAGAGGTACTCGAATTGCTGGTCAGTGACCCCCGTAGCCCAATGATGCTGCTGCCATGGAGTCTGCCCCTGGATTGATGGCGGTACCATCGAGATCATGAGTTCGCTTCCCGGTTCGGTGTCCATCTCGCAGCCCAATTGGGTGATGCCCGCCGAAACGGCCCCTCACGAACGCACGGTGATGTGCTGGCCGACGAGGCCCCAGGTGTGGCAGAACCGGTTCCGCCAAGCCCAACTTGACTACGCAGAAATCGCCCGGGCAATTGCAGGTTTCGAACCGGTGACGTTGGTTTGTCGTGCCGAGCACGCTGAATTGGCTGCAGACCTGTGTGGTACTGGAACCACGTTTGATATCTCAATTGTAGAGATTCCGATTGACGATTCGTGGGCCCGCGATACCGGCCCCGTGTACGTGCTGAACGAGTCTGGCGAACGTGCAGCGAACGACTACATCTTCAATTCGTGGGGCGAAAAGTACTTGCCGTTTGATGACGATGCGAAACTTGCCGAACGTTTAACTACCCTGCGCGCAGATGTTCGACGTGATTTCGACTTTGTGTTGGAGGGAGGGTCGATATCGGTCGATGGCGGGGGAACTCTGCTCACGACCCAGCAGTGTTTGTTTCATCCGAATCGAAACCCTCGTTTGACCAGGATGCAAATAGAGACTGGTTTGTGCGATTCGCTTGGCGTAAGCGTCGTCATGTGGTTGCCGTATGGGCTGTCGCTTGACGACGATACCGATGGTCATGTTGACAACGTGGCAGCCTTCGCGGCACCCGGGCATGTGCTGCTGCAAGGGTGTGATGACCCGGACGAAGACGATGCCTATCGTATGGAAGCGAATCGTCGGTGGGTTCATGGTGCACTTGACGCCCAATCGGAACCGATAAGTACACTGACCATCCCTGTTTTGCCATTTGTCGAAATGAACAATGAGCGGCTCTGTGTTCCGTACTTGAACTATTACGTGGCAAACGGTGCAGTTTTCGTGCCGACTACGGGGCATACGGCTGACGCAGATATGCTTGCGTTGATAGCCACGGCTTACCCGGGCCGTTCAGTTGTTGCTGTTCCTGGTGCCACACTTGCGTTGGGTGGTGGCGGGCCACACTGCATCACTCAACAAATTCCGGCGATTGGCGTGTGAGAACGGTGCCATCATCGTCGTTTGCGTTGGTTGCCGGAATGCAGGTTCTGGCCGGTGATCGTCTCGTCACCGTAAGCTCTGAGTTGGTCGACCGATTTGTTTCCGGTGACCGGCTATTGAGTGCGGGTGACGAACTGCTGCACATCCCAGTTGCCGATCAGGTTCTTGTCGACACGGCGGTGAGTGCAGCGAGTGCGGCTTTCACCCAATTGTCGAGCGTGTCTGATGATGCGGTCTCACTGTTTTTCGACCGGTTCGCATCGTTGTTGGAACACCACGAGTCGTTCTCACTCATCGCCACAGCGAACGTCATTGATGTTGAGTCGGCCCGATCTCGTGGACGATCAACGACTCGGTTGCTGCTGTCTGAAGGTATGCGCGCCGATATGATTTCGGGCCTCCGTGCTTGGCGAGATTCACCCTCGAGGCGAGATCTCACGGTGGCCACGATTGAACACGTTGGCTGGACGGTCGAGCAACGACGAGCACCGCTCGGGGTAGTGGGGTTTGTCTTTGAGGGTCGCCCGAACGTGTTTGCTGATGCGACGGGGGTGTTGCGTACAGGAAACACCGTTGTGTTTCGAATTGGCTCTGACGCGCTCAATACGGCACGAGCAATCATGGAACAAGCGGTTAGACCTGCGTTGGTAGCTGCCGGGCTTCCACTCGGTGCCGTTGGATTACTCGATTCCCCATCGCGGGCAACCGGGTGGGCGATGTTTTCACATCCCTCGATCGGCTTGGCCGTGGCGCGAGGGTCGGGTGAAGCGGTGAACCAATTGGGTGCAGTTGCCAGGCAGGCTGGTGTACCCGTAAGCCTGCATGGTACTGGGGGGGCATGGATGGTTGCTTCATCGCAGTGTGATGTCGAACGATTTCGTCAGGTGGTTCGATGGTCGCTTGATCGAAAGGTCTGCAATACCTTGAACGTATGTGTGCTGATGGAAGCGAACGCTGCTGAATTGATCCCAGTGTTCCTTGAGTCACTGGTTGCGGCTGGCGTGGCGAGAAATGCAAACCCTAAGCTGCATATTGCGGGGAATGTGTCGCATGTTGCCCTCGATGAATGGTGTGATGGTCAATGGCCGATTGATCGGGCGTCGGGTTTGGTTGATGAGACGAGGGCCGAGCGTATTGGGGTTGACCAGCTTGCAACCGAGTGGGAGTGGGACGGTTCCCCCGAAGTGTCACTGGTGGTGGTGCCATCGCTCGACGAAGCGATTGCGTTGTTCAATACCTACAGCCCGCGGTTGGTTGCTTCGTTGATCAGTAGTGATGCTGACGAACACGATGAGTTCTATCGTCAAGTCGATTGCCCGTTTGTGGGTGACGGGTTTACCCGTTGGGTCGATGGGCAGTTTGCGTTGAATGCGCCTGAACTCGGATTGTCGAATTGGGAGAACGGCCGCCTTTTCGCTCGTAGTGCGGTGCTGTCTGGCGACTCTGTGTTCACCATCCGAACGAAGGTCACCCAAACCGAGCCCGCCCTCCACCGGTAAAGCTCAGTAGCATTTCGCATAGGACACTTTGTTGCGTGGAACTTGGGAAAAGTGAAATTGTTACTAGACACGTATATGTCTTTTTGGCGCGCAGTTGGGTCGTCGCGATTGAGCTCTCCCGCCTCTGCTGCAATTGATGACCGGGCGAATACCGTTTTTGTTTCCGCAGCCTCTGCCTGGGAGGCATCAACTAAACATCGGCTTGGCAAACTTCTCGAAGGTGATGCCGTGGTTCTACGTTTCGTTGCGACGGTTCGCGACCTTCATGCGGAAGCACTTTCAATATCTATGGAGCACAGCCCTCTCGCCGGTTCATTCCCGATGGATCATCGTGACCCGTTCGACCGGATGCTTGCAGCCCAAGCTGCACTCGAAGGTGCCGTGCTTGTGACAGCTGACCCAGCCTTTGTTGCATTCCCGGTCACAACACTTTGGTGATCTAGGCCCTCCGGCCCTACCGACCGGCCGTTGGACAGGAATCTTCGGATAGCCCGGTGGTGGGCTAGTTGTGGTTTTGGTTGGGGAATCTGAGGAGTGTGAGGGTGATGTGGTCTGGGGCCCATTGAAGTTGTATGGCGTGTTTGTGGATGTGGCGGTGGTGGAAGCGACAGATGAGGACAAGGTTGTCGATTTCGT
>JANPBU010000026.1:0-1869 GCA_031430595.1 Acidimicrobiia bacterium | reverse complement strand
GCTGTCGTCCCAGCGTCGCAGATAATCCGGCACCCCGCCCAAGATCGAATAGACCGCCAGCCGTTTTTCGGGCGAGTAGCGTTGCAAATACGGCGTGATTTGGGGTAGGGTGAAGGGATGCACCTGCACCTTGCCCTCCAGCCGCCCGTAGAGCGGCGCATCCGAGTGCAGCAGTTTTTCCATCGCGCTGATATGCGAACCGGCGATTAGCAGTTTGAGTTGGGTGTCGGCAAAGACATTGTCCCAAGCATTTTTTAGCAGGGAAGGGAAGCCCGGATCAGCCTCGACCGCCCAAGGGAACTCGTCAAACACCGCTACGGTCGGTTTTGTCCCGATGATGCGCCGCATCAGACGGAAGGTACTCAGCCAGTCGCCCGATACCGAGCGATCTTCGGCCACCGCCGTCGGCTCGCCACTCCACAATAACAGCTCGCGGGCCAGCGATGCACGTACCCCATCAACATTTAAGCGCGGTGACTCCCAGTAGAAGAAGGGCAAGCCGGTCTTCTTGGCCCAGTGTTTCATCAAAGTCGATTTGCCCACCCGGCGGCGTCCATAGACGATGACTAAACTGGGGCGGGTCTGTCGCGTGAGCTGATCAAGATCAGCCATCTCCTGTTCACGGTGCAGGAAGTCTAGTGAAGTCATAAAATAATAATTATTTGGATAGTAGCACAATAATTATTATTTAGAAGGTTTTTGAGGTTTGCCGGTGACCTCAAGTTCAGCCTTGCGTTTCTGGAGCGCGGCCAATTTCCGTTTGAGCGAGTTGATCTCGGTGTTGACTCTGCGCAATTCCGCCGCGTGCTTTTTGGCGGCCAATTGCTGCGGCCCTTCTTGCTCGGCGATGTATTTTTCAAGTTGGCGTTGTAGCACCCCCGACAAACGGTCAATAAACGCTTGCTCATCATAATCTGCGTATGACCAACGGGTCGACTCAATTCAGCGGTCGTAAAAGCGGGCTTTGTGCTAAATGCATGAACAGGTCAAACGGTTAAGGCTCAATTAAGTGGACGTTAGTCGATTGCCACAATTATTTGTGTTGTTGGGTCACACTTTCAGCAACAGATGTTTTTGGCGCATGGAGGAGAAATGGCAGATGTTTCCAGGCGAAATGCGATCATATTGCTGGGTTTGCTGATTATTGCCGTTGTCGTCGGGTATGTTTTCATTAAAGTGACTGTACCCGTGCAGCCAGGGATATCCGCTACTGCCGCTTTGGGGCTGATTACTTCTGTTGCGCTGGCCATCGAACGCTTTGTCGAGATGTGCTGGCTGTTTTGGGAACGGTTTAACAAGACCGGCATTCCATCCGCGCTGAAGTTGCCAGACCTGGATGAGTTTGCCAAGAAACTCAAAACGAGCATCGATCCCAACTTTAACGAGGCGACAACATTGTTGAAAGACCTTGAGACTGCGAAGACATTAACGCCTGCGGATTTGCAAAAGGCAACTGCTTTACTCAATAGTCTGTCCGCAGCATTGGCCGATCAGACTCAATGGAAGGATGTCTTGCCAGGTCGGAAAGGCGAGCTTAAATTTATCGCACAGCTCGGACAGCAGCTCTCTGAGTTACAAAAGATCGCCCCGCAAATCTACACCCAAGCGAACACGATTGTAGAAACGATGTTGAGCGTACGGGAGCAAGCATCTGCCTTTGTTCGAACTATTCAGGATGACACGGGCAGAAGACTGATTAGCATCATCGTTGGCGCATTAGTTGGGCTGGTCTTTAACATTACCGTGCAAATCGACATGTTCTGGGCGATTTTTGGCCTGCCCTCCAGTTTTTCTGGAGTCGTTGCCACCGGCTTGATGGTAGCTGAGAACCCACTCGGACGCTGCGGCGAAGTCTAGCTCGCTTCCCGC
>JANPBU010000025.1:0-1989 GCA_031430595.1 Acidimicrobiia bacterium | reverse complement strand
GGCTGGCGTGTGCTGTTCACGCGCACCACCGACCTCGTGCAGCGGTTGCAAGTGGCGCGGCGAGAACTGGCGCTGGAGGCCGCCATCACCAAGCTCGAACGCTACGATCTGCTGATCCTGGACGACATCGCCTACGTCACCAAGGATCAGGCCGAAACCAGCGTGCTGTTCGAGCTGATCGCCGCGCGTTACGAGCGCCGCTCAATGCTGATCACGGCCAACCAGCCGTTCGGCGAATGGGGCAAGATTTTCCCCGATCCAGCCATGACCTTGGCGTCCATCGATCGCCTCGTGCATCACGCGACGATCCTCGAAATGAACGTCGAGAGCTACCGCCGCCGCGCCGCCATTGATCGCAAGCGGGCGAAGAAAACCGAACCGTCAGAAAATTGCCCAAAAACTTGATTGACGCGCCGCGTCAATCAAAACGCTTGCTACTTCGTCAGCCAGCGTCAATCATCACTTCGTTCGGCCGCCTCGTATCGCGGTAGGGACGGTCATTGCTGACCGCCCCCCGCACAGATCCACGCAGGCGGCTTACCCGCACGTGGCTCCTACCTCGGGTGTTTGACGGCGAAGCGAACACTTGGCCACGGGTGAAGGATACGAGGGCTTGGAAGATACTCGTTGGCAATCTTCACGATCCGTTCCCACGTAGCGCCGTCTTTCTGGCTACGCCGCCGTAGCGATTGTCGCCAGAGATCGACCACGTGATATCGTAGCGCGGTGAGCGCCCGGATATTTGTTGGAACCGCGAAGTAGGCATAGTGCCCGCTCACGATTTGCCTCAGCCATTTCCCCTGTTCGGAGATCGGCCAGTGCATCCGCCGCCGCAGATCCACCTTGATGTCCCGGAGCTTTGCTCGCATGCGGTCGCCACGGGTCCTCCGTTGAAGTTGGAAGCGCCCTTGGCGTGACTTTCCGCAGATGAAACTGAACCCCAAGAAATCGAAGGTCTCCGGCCTTGCGAGCCCGCGCTTCTTGCGACTGGTCGCCGCGAAGCGACCAAACTCAATCAGGCGGGTCTTGTCCGGATGGAGCGACAGCATGAACCCCTCAAGCCTCGTACGCATCGCATCGAGGAAGCGACGAGCATCGTCCTCGTGCTCGAAGCCAATGACGACATCATCGGCATAGCGCACGATGACCATGTCGCCAGTAGTCTCGCGCTGTCGCCAGCGCTTGGCCCACACGTCCAGAACGTAATGCAGGTAGATATTGGCAAGGAGCGGCGAAATTACCGAGCCTTGACCAGTGCCCCTGTCATCGACGGTCACGACCCCGTCCTCGAGAACCCCCGCCTTCACCCATTTCTGGATCAGGCGGGTGATGCGGTTGTCGCCGATCCTATGCTCCAGAAAGCGCACCAGCCATTCCTGGCTGACCGCCCCGAAGAAGTTTTGGATGTCGGCGTCAATGATCCAGTTCACCTTCCGTTTGTCGATCGCTGTGCACAGTGCATCCAACGCATCGTGCGGGCCTCGTCCGGGCCGAAACCCGTATGAGAAACCGCAGAAGTCGCCTTCATAGATGGCATTGAGCACTATGACGGTAGCCCCTTGGACGATTTTGTCTTCCAGAGCTGCGATCGCCAACGGCCGCTTCTTCCCGTCCGCCTTGGGTATATACGTCCGGCGTGACGGTTGCGGGCGGTACGCTCCCCGATGGACCCGTTTGTGCAGATCCCCGAGCCGGGGCTCGATGTCTGCCTCGTAGTCCTGCCATGTCATGCCATCCACCCCGGGGGCGGCCTTGCGCCTGAGCGCGTAGAACGCCGTCCGCAGTGTATCAACGTTGATATGGTGGAAGAGCGCGGTGAACCGGTCCTTCTTCCTCAGCCTTGCGGCTTTCCGTACGCGGTCCAGCGACTGGGACATGCGATCCCGGCTCTGTGTCCGGAGCATGCGTTGCTGTTCCGCGTTCCCCTTGGTCCCCGGCCTTGGCTCCACCAACTCCGCCACCGGTTGCCCGGCTTTGTTCGTCGGCTTC
>JANPBU010000024.1:0-120108 GCA_031430595.1 Acidimicrobiia bacterium | reverse complement strand
GGTTTGATCGGTTTCACGTACGATCCCATGAAAGATCAGTTTACTGCCCACTATTTTGAAGGAAGAAAAGCTTCATCGGAAAAATCTGAGCGGGCTGACCTAGTTGACGCCATAGCTAAAGTTACAGACGAAGAAGTTGTCGATCCAAACGAAGAGGTGAAGAGATCAGAGTCTCGACCTCCCGCATTGGCTCGGGGCGGGCAACAGGCGATCCGCCCAACGAGTTACTTGTGGCTTTTCACGGTCAACACCAAATGCACGACGGGGTTTGGAGTTGTCTTGAGTGGAGTTGGGTTGTATACCACCGCCGCCCACTGTGGCCCTTTAAATTCAGTATCGGGTAACCCGATATTCGGAAGTTTTGGCATTGTGGCCGGCGGTTACGTAGATCGACAGTTCTTGCAGGCAAATGGGGCAAGTTGGCTGGTCTACAACGGTGCGTACAACGAAGATATGGCCGCCTACCCGACCCATATTTACCAAGGTGGCTACTACTGTCACTATGGATCTGTCTCAAACGCCCAACGGTGTGGGACAATTCAGAGAGTAAACTTCCCAATAAGTGGCACGGCTTACGGTTCCCCTATCACCGTTTGGACCACCGAAGGATCCAGTTACATGACGTGTCGCAGTGGTGACAGCGGCGGACCGGTATGGCAACCTCGCCCGTATCAGGAAAGTGTCCCAGCCGGTACCATCGAAGGCGGTAGCGGAATTTTCGATGCTCTTGGAACATGTAACTACCTGGCGTTGGATGACCAACTTGTGGGGTCAGGAGTCTCGCTGTTGTGAATGCGTCCGATGCCAGTGGCAAGCTGGCATCAGCACTCCACTCGGTAGTGTGTAGCTCCTCGGAGCCACACTTTCTTCCTTTCCGTTCGAGTGTCCCTGTGTTGATCCTCTTCACAGGGGTCGGCGCTGTCGTGCTGTTCGTACTGAGATTCCATCCACGTCGTGCGAATGTCATCAGTTTGTTGATAGCTGGGACAGTGTCTTCTACCCTGATCCTAAGATTTACGGTCTTCGGATCATGTCAAGACCCAAACGACGCTGCAACGGGCTTCATTCGACTATCGATAGCTTTGTTCATCACATTTTTGATTTGTGAATCTGTTTTTGTGGCCTCACGAAAGCTATAATTCGTGGAGTCTTAAGGCAAAGGGGACTACGCCGATCGCCGTTTCGATTGTTGGGAACATTTCTAGCTCTTCGCGATGTGGCGGGGTGGTATGTTTTTGATTGTTGGTTGTTGGTTGTTGGTTGTTGGTGCATGGCTTCTGGTGATGAGTTCTCGATGTTGGAGTTGTTGATTGGTCTTCCGAATGTCAGGGTGTTGCGTGTCGAGAAGCACGATGGTGTTCTTGAGACTCATTTGGAGACCACACAGAAATTATGAGAGAGGCAAGGAGAGAGAGAGAGAGAGAGAGAGAGAGAGAAGTCAACTGTTTATTCGGCGTAACTCTGCGACTCAAACTACATTCGACACTGCATATCGGGGTTGACCGTTTGTTGAATTCCGTGCACGCCGGAACGCGTGCCGCCTTGATCGGTTGTGTGCCAGGTTGCTCGGCCGATAAACCTGGCACAGAGCTGTGAAGCCCGGCGCACGTCACGGCAACGTCACGGCAAGAACACTGCTAGATCACCACCGCTCACGAACGACTCGGCTTGGGGAACCGCGGTTTACTGGTCAAACGGGTGTGCCAGAATTCATGACTGATGGTTCATCGTTCTTACCTCACAGGTCGTTGTTCATGAGTGCAAACGGTTCGGTTCGGCTGGCTACCGTCACGAAACGGTTCGGTTCCATGACGGCAGTCGACGGGGTGACCATCGACGTTGCACCCGGCGAATTTTTGGCTCTTCTTGGCCCGTCGGGGTGCGGTAAAACCACCTGTCTACGAATGATCGCTGGCTTCGAGCAACCAGATAATGGTGAGGTCTTCATTTCGGGCGCACCAGTTGCTGGTACGCCTGCGCACGAGCGCGACGTCAATACCGTGTTCCAGAACTACTCATTGTTTCCGCATATGTCCGTCCTCGACAATGTCGCCTTTGGCCCCCGAAATAAGGGTGTCGACAAAGCGAAAGCCCGTCAGTTGGCCCAAGAAATGCTTGACATTGTGCGCCTTGGCGACTTCGGCAGTCGTAAACCGCAGCAGATGTCTGGCGGTCAACAACAACGAGTTGCGCTTGCTCGGGCATTGGTCAATAAGCCGAGCGCTTTGCTACTTGATGAGCCGCTTGCTGCACTTGATCTCAAATTGCGCAAAGCGATGCAACTTGAACTGAAACGGATTCAGCGTGAAGTAGGCATCACCTTTATCTTCGTGACCCACGACCAAGAAGAAGCACTCACGATGAGCGATCGGATCGCTGTGATGAGCCAGGGTCGTGTTGAGCAAATCGGAACACCCGAGGAAATTTACAACCAACCATCCACCATTTTCGTGGCGGGCTTCATTGGTTCAGCAAACCTACTTCCGGCGAAAGTTATCTCCGTCGGTATCGACGAAGTGGTGGCAGCGATCGCCGGGGGCGCATTGGTGAGTTCACCCAGAAACGGTCGGGTTTTTACTGTCGGCCAAACGGTAACCGTGATGTTGCGTCCTGAACGCATCTCACTTGACGACAACGAACGCGCTGGGCGTGTTGGGCTGTGGACCACCGTCAGTAACATCGTGTTTCATGGTGCTTCCTCTGACGTCATTGTCCTGACGGAAGATGGCACCGAGTTAGTTGCCGATCTTGAGGCCGACGACGGGCTGTCTTGTAAAATTGGCGAACGACTTTGGCTGAGCTGGGCTTCTGGAAGTGCCTGGATCATGCCTGAAGTGACTACCTATGCCGGTGCGACGGGCACCGACTTAGAGCAGGTTGAAGCATCGCTGTAACCACCGGCATCACCACCCACCGGCATCACCACCACCACACCCGTTACCTCGTGAACTGAGGAGTTTTTTACATGTCTAACCATCCTGCGAACGGTCTTGACCGACGTTCCTTTCTTATTCGAGCTGCTCTTCTCAGTGTTGGCGGCCCTGCGCTTCTGGCTGCATGCGGCGGCGGTTCGTCATCTTCGGCGGACAATAGTGCCTCCGGTTCGGGGTCGACTGGCGCTGCCAAGAGCGGCAAAAAGGTAAGCATCGCAGCATGGCCGTTCTATATCGAAAACGATCAGGCTCCGCTTGAAGCTGCCACGATCGTCAACTTTATGAAGGCGACCGGTATCGATGTTGATTACAAAATCGCCATCGATGACAATGTTTCGTTCACGGCCAAGTTTGAGGGTGACCTGAAGGCCGGTAAAGGAATCGGCTTTGACATTGCCCAGCCAACCGCTTGGATGGCTTCAAAGTGGATCAAAAATGGTTGGGTCGAGGAAATCCCGGCAGACTTGGTTCCGAACAAGAAGAATTTAATCGACGCTATGGCGAGCCCGGCATGGGACCCTACGCGTTCGAAGTCCATGCCGTATTCGATCATTCAGACGGGTATCGCCTACTACCCCGACAAGGTTGGGTTCGAGATCACGAGTATCAAAGACCTGTTCAAACCAGAGCTCAACGGCAAAATTACGATTCTGTCGGAGATGCGCGACGCGGTCGGCTTCATGCTGTTGTCAATGGGCATCAAACCAGCTGACGCCAAACTGGAAGAAATGCTTCGAGCTTGCGAGGAATTGAAGAAGCTTCGAGATGCTGGCCAATTCCGCAAAATTACTGGCAACGGATACATCGAAGACTTGGGCGCCGGTGACACTGCAGCAGCTATGGCATGGTCAGGTGACGTCGCCGGTATTCAAACGGATACACCCGATTTGAAATGGGTGCTTCCGACCGAGGGTGGCATCTTGTCATCAGACACCCTGATCATTCCGAAGGGCGGGAATGTCGAGACAGCGTCCGCCTGGATCAACTACCTCTACGACCCGACCGTCTCGGGTCCGCTGTTTGAAGCCATTAGTTATGGGTCTCCAGTGAAGGGCGCCGCCGACTCGATGACTGCGGCGGGTAAAGCCAGTTCGCTTACAAACCCGCCGGCCGGCACGCCACTGTATGAATGGCGAGACCTAACCGACGACGAGCAAAACAAGGTCGACGAAGCGTTCGTCGCAGCTACCCAGCAGTAGCCAAAGGTCGACTTATGACAGCGGGAAGTAAGGGCCTCAAGGAAAAGGGGGAAGGGCTCCAGCCGTCAAAAGCTTGGGTGCCGTGGGTTCTTCTTGGTCCTGGGCTCATTTGGCTGTTTGTTTTCTTTGTTTTTCCGCTAGTCGAGCTTGGTCGTGGGTCCCTCAAAGATGGAGGTTTCTCAAACTACTCGTCGGTGTTTTCTGACAACGGCACCGTCATTGTTCGCACGTTTATCTACGCGTTCGTAGCTACTGTGCTGGCGTTGTTGCTCGGGTATCCGCTGGCCTATTTCATTTCGATGAAGGCCGGCAAGTGGAAAACCTTGCTCCTCGCAACGGTTGTTCTACCGTTCTTTGTGACCTACCTCATTCGTACGCTCGCATGGAAGATTTTGTTGTTTGATGAGGGGCCAGTCGCAGGCTTCTTGCGATGGACCGGTTTACTTTCGTCTGATGGCACCATTTTGAACACTCATGCTGCGGTGATCGGTGCGTTGTTGTACAACTTCTTGCCGTTCATGGTGCTTCCGATCTACGTGTCACTCGACAAGATTGATAAGCGATTACTGGAAGCCGCACCCGATTTGTATGCAAACGGACGACAGACGTTTACGAAAGTCGTGCTGCCCTTGTCGCTTCCGGGCGTGTTCGCCGGTTCGTTATTGACCTTCATTCCTTCGTCTGGTGACTTTGTCAACGCTGAGCTTCTTGGAGGTGATCGTCAACGGATGATCGGGAACATCATTTCCACGAATTTTCTGCGCGAAAACTTTCGGCCTGAAATGAGCGCCTTGTCATTTGTACTGATGTTGCTCATCCTTGGGGGCGTTCTTCTGTATGCGCGCATTCTTGGTACGGAGGAGCTCGCATGAAAACCAGGTGGTCGTCGCGCATTCTCAGTATTTGGTCAGCCCTTGTTGTTGCCTATCTCTTTGCCCCGATTCTTATCGTGGTTCTGTTTTCCTTCAACGAGCCAGGCCGACTGCGAAGTGACGGCGGTTGGCAGCCGGGCCGCTACAACTACAAATGGGGGCGGTTTTCGCTGAAGGCTTGGACGGAATGGAATCGTTACCCCGAACTCACTGAAGCATTTTTGCGAAGTGTCAAAATTGCTCTGGGGGTGGTTTTGATCTCAACGGTTCTCGGCACGCTGATGTCGCTTGCCCTGGTCAAATACCACTTCAAAGGCAAGGGCATCGTCAACATGCTGTTGGTGCTGCCCCTCACGATGCCCGAGATTGTGTTGGGGTTCTCGCTGCTCACACTTTTTGTTTCCGCCAATGTGTCGCGTGGTTTATTGACCATCGTCATTTCACATGTGATGTTTTGTGTGAGTTACATCACGACAACCGTTAAGGCCCGAATTCGGGGCTTTGACTGGCGCTTAGAAGAAGCAGCCGCCGATTTGGGCGCAAATGCATGGCGAACTTTTAGCCGGGTTACCCTTCCGCTCATTGCACCCGGGGTGGCCGCGGCGGCGCTACTTACGTTCGCGTTAAGCCTGGATGACTTCATCATCACGTACCTCAACTCGGGTCGGGTCGAAACGTTTCCGATCAAGATCTGGATCACAAAGCGATCATCGATACCGCCGCAGATCAACGTCTTCGGAACCGTGGTGCTCTTGGTCTGTGTTGCCCTTGCGACCGCTGGCTTGTTTACCGGCCGCCGCAAAGAGGCCTCACTAAAGCGGCGATAATGGTGGCATGAGTGGTCGCCCAACTACCGGAAACTTGGACCTAGATCGACAAGTCAATGAACTCGTTGACGCTGCCCTGCAAGCGGCGGGCAGCGATGTGAACCGTGATCAGATTCGTGAGATGGTGTCCAATTCCATTGGTTATGCGCTCGATCGGCCAGAGCGCCTTGATTTGAAGATTGCAAACACCGCCCTCGCCGAGATGCGTGAAGCGACTCAGTTGTTTGGGCCGTACCGAGGTCGGCGCAAGGTCACGATCTTTGGCTCTGCTCGTACGGCTCCTGATGATCCGCTTTATCAACAGACTCGTGAAGTCGCAGCCAAGTTCGCAGCACATGACTGGATGGTTGTTACGGGTGCTGGCCCGGGCATTATGGCTGCGGGTTCAGAGGGTGCTGGGCGTGATCATGCGCTCGGTGTGACGATTCGTCTTCCGTTCGAAAGTGGTGCAAACGAATTTCTCGATGAAGACAACGTGATCGAGATGAAGTACTTCTTCACCCGAAAGTTGTCACTGATTCGCGAAAGTGACGGCTTCATCGTCATGCCAGGCGGCTTCGGTACCCTTGACGAGGCCTTCGAACTGTTAACCCTGCTTCAAACCGGTAAGGCCACGCCGGTACCGGTTGTGATGCTTGGCCTCGGCCAGGGTTTTTGGCACGCCTTCGAAGCGTTTGTTGATGTGGTTATTGACCAGGGTTACGCAGGCCATTCCGATCGAACCCTGTATTGCGTGACCAACGATACTGAGGTTGCGGTGAGCGAAATCCTTGACTTCTATGCAAACTTCCGATCGCTACGTTGGGTCGGTGATCGCCTGGTCATACGTTTGCATACGGCCTTGTCAGATGAACGGCTTGCTGCCATCAACACCGATTTTTCGACGTGGCTTGGCCCAGAGGGGCTACAGACCACGACTCCCCTTCCGGCGGAGATATCTGATGGGAAGGAACTCGACGCGCCCCGCCTTGTCACGCGCATCAATCGACGTCAACCAGGACGGTTACGTCAACTGATTGACGCCGTAAACCAAGTCTGATGTTGAAGTTACTTGAGGGCCCCGAGGGCAGCGTCGTAGTTTGGCTCATTGGCAATTTCGGAAACGAGTTCGGTGTGCACCACTGAACCAGCTTCGTCGAGCACAACAATGGCTCGGGCCAACAGGCCAGCCAACGGTCCGTCGGCCATCGTTACGCCAAAGTCACTACCAAAACCCGGGCTTCGAAACGTCGAGGCGGTTTCTACTTTCGAAAGGCCTTCAGAACCACAAAAGCGGCCCTGCGCGAACGGAAGATCAGCGGACACACACAGCACAACGGTGTTTTCGGCCTCTGATGCTCGTTCGTTGAAGGTGCGAACGCTGGTTGCGCAGGTCGGGGTATCGACGCTTGGGAAAATGTTCAGAACCACTCGTTTTCCGGCGTAGGCCGCATTTGTTGTTTCTGAAAGGTCTGGCTTTGTGAGGGAAAAAGTTGGAGTCGAGCCCACCTCGGGAAGTGAACCAACGGTGTTGAACGGGTTGCCGCCAAGCGTAACTGAACTCATATAGATGTCGCTTTCAAGTCAATCGAACCAGTCGATTCGGAAAATGTTTCGTTACTAATCGTAGGGCGATACTCTGCGGGGTATGACCGCTGTTGACTTTTGGTTCGATCCTGCCTGCCCGTGGACGTGGATAACTTCACGCTGGATGGTGGAGGTGGCTCCGCTTCGCGACTTGGACATCACGTGGAAGACCTTCTCGTTGCTGCATTTGAACGGTTCCGGGATTTCTGACGAGTACCGGTTGCCGCTTGAGGGTCAGTGGGCCGGGCTACGTGTGATCGAAGCTGCTCGGGCCGGGTACGGCAACGATGCCGTCGCAGCGTTGTATACGGCGTTCGGTGCTCACATTCATCATGACGGCGACGAGTTGCTGAGCGGGCTCGCTGCCGCAGTTGGCGAAGCTGGTGTCGACCCAACCGTTCTTGCCCACGGCGACGATGCGTCATGGGATCACGGTATCCGCATGTCTACAGATGAAGGCATCGCCCTGGTTGGTAAGGGCGTAGGAATTCCGATCATTCGTATTGCCGGTTCAAAAAGTGTGATGTTTGGTCCGGTGATGTCACCGGCACCGACCGGGGATGACGCACTCAAGGTGTGGGATGCGTTTGCCTTACTCGCACAGGTTGAGGGCGTATACGAAGTTAAGCGCACCCGAGAAGTTGGTCCTGCCTTCAGCGCGCGCCCTTAACGTAACGCCTCAGCTACCCGACCAACTGGGCGATCGTTTCTCGGCGAATGCCCTGGGGCCTTCTTTAGCGTCGTTTGAAGTAAACACTTTGCCCATGAACGGTTTTTGCGCTTCCCAAAACTCGGGTTCGGTCATGTCGAGGCTTAACCGAACTAATTGCTTTGACGCAGCCACGCTCAGCGGCGCATTCTTGGCGATCCGTTCGGCCAACACCAACGCTGCCTCGAGTGCGCCACCTTTCTCGCTCAATCGACTAATTAAACCGTAAGCATGCGCTTGCTCGGCCGTGATCGGGTCACCGGTTAACGCCAACTCCATAGCAACACCGTAGGGAAGTACTCTCGGCAGGCGCAGCAGACCACCCCCAGCGGCAAACAAACCAACGCCAACTTCAGGAATACCAATTTGGACCCCGTTGGCGGCAACGAGTAAATCGCAGGCCAGCGCCAGTTCGAGCCCACCAGCTAGGGCGAAACCCTCGATGGCCGCTATGAGCGGCTTTTTTGCGCCATTTTCAATGAATACGTCCATCCCCCTCGGCCCGCCCTCGGTGGCAAACGCTTTGAGGTCCATACCGGCACAGAAACCACGACCCGCACCGGTAAGCACACCTACAGTCAAACCGGGGTCGTTGTCGAGTTGATCAACTGCGGCAAGTAACCCTTGAGCCAACGCCGTATTGATTGCATTCATGGCCTCGGGCCGATTTAGGGTGATCACCAGGACCCTCCCGCGAACTTCGGTCAAAACTGCGGGCGGCGTTTCAATGGCGTTTGCTTCAGACATAACTACATGCTTGGCGAAAACTCACGGTTGCGCCAATTGGACCACCTGTACTTGTTACGACAGATCGAGGAGGTCTCGACTAAGGCTTGCGATATTCGTTGCGCCAACGAGAGCCATGGTTCGGCGAACGTCGTTGCCGAGCATGTTCAATACGTGGTCGACCCCACGTTCGCCACCCATTCCTAAGGCGTACAGGTATGCCCGGCCGGCCATGGCTGCCGTCGCCCCTGCCGCTACCGCTTTGACGATGTCACTCCCTCGACGAATGCCACCGTCGCAAATGATTTCGAGGCGACCACCAACTGCATCGGCGACAGGGGCCACCAGGTCAAAGGATGCCGGGGCAGTATCGAGTTGGCGCCCACCGTGGTTCGATAGGGCGATCGCTGCGACACCAATGTCGGCAGCGATTCGAGCATCGGCAACCGACTGGACTCCTTTTAGAATGATGGGTCCGTTCCACACCGACTTCAGCCACTCCACGTCTTTCCAAGAAAGGGCAGGGTCGAATTGTGAGTTGATGTAATCGGCAAGCGTCACCGCTGACTCGCCTGATCCAACGCCCGTGCCCAATACGTTCGCGAATCGAATTGGGTCACCTCGAACAAAATCCCATGTCCAACCGGGGTGCACGGCCCCGTCGATGATGGTGCCAGGTCCGATCTTTGGTGGTAACGAAAACCCTCTGCGCGCATCACGATCGCGGCGCCCCAACACTGCCGTATCGACCGTAAGTAGTAGCGCTTCATACTTACTTGCAGCCGCTCGCGCGATCATGTCAGCGACCAGCGCTCGGTCTCGCCATACGTACACCTGAAACCACAGTCGACCGTTGCTTACGGCACGAACGTCTTCGATCGATCGGGTTCCCATGGTGCTCAACGAATAAGGCAAGCCCGCCCTCTCGGCTGCTCGGGCTACAGCCAATTCACCCGCAGGGTCAGCGATGCGCGTAAAGCCGGTCGGCGCCAAAATAAGCGGAAACGCAACAGTCTTGCCGAGAACCTTGGTTGACGAATCGACGGTACCAACATCGTTAAGTACCCGCGGTCGAAACTTCGTTCGCGTGAACGCAGCATGGTTGTCAACCATGGTGAGTTCGTCTTCAGCACCGCCATCGATGTAGTCGAACACGCCACGAGGCATTCTGCGTTTCGCCATTCGGCGCATATCTTCAACCGAGGCTGCCCGGTTGAGGCGACGTGTGACCGGATTCGTTTCAATTGGTTGAAACCTAACGACCGATTGGAACGTTTCGATCGATCGACTAAGAGATACCATGAGGCCCAGCCTACGATGCGCTGTTCGCAACCGGTGTCGCTTGGGCGTCGCCTTGGTGCCCAGCGTTCTCAGAACGAAGACCAAGTCGACAAGCGCGCAAAAACGCCGACCTTGCGATCGGCGTCTTTGGAAGAAATCTGAGGTTAAGAAACGTCAGATGACGTGTACGTTTGCGGCGTTGGCGCCCTTAGGCCCCTGCGTCACTTCGTACTCGACCTTGTCATTCTCGTTGAGGCTTTTGTAGCCCCCGCCCTGGATGGCCGAGAAATGAACGAACACGTCCGGTCCTCCAGCGTCCTGAGTGAGAAAGCCGAAGCCCTTTTCGCTGTTGAACCATTTTACGACGCCTGTTGCCATCTTGCTTTACTCCTGTATGGATTTACGATCGACCGGCAAACGTGAACGACATGCTCATATCTACCGGACGGTCGAGGCTGCATATTCGGCAACCTCGGCTTGCACCTTAGTTGGTCGAATCGAAGGTTGCTCACAATCTTGGAAATTTTTCTTTCGCTCAGTGCAGCGACGGTTGTTTCTTCAGTGGCGGCCTTTGCAAGCCGATGCACAATCTATGGTCCCCCGCCTGAGAGGAAACGCGCTTGTTGTGATGACAGCGGCAGTCATTGGGGTTGGCACAATGGTGGCTCCCCTCCGATACGCCGATCACCCAGCTTCTACACAACCCGTTCCGACTCGTCAGCCAAGCAAGCCAACAGCCACAGTTCAGCCATCACAGCAACCCAAGACCGAAGCGACTCGCAATGAGACGATTGATCGCGATGAGATAGTTGGTCTGACCAGGACCGAATCGTTTGGGGTAGGTGTCGCAAGCTCGTTGTCAATTATCGCCGGATTCCTCAGCCTCCGTGGGATCTTGGCCTTCGCACATCGACTCTTTCGGAAACGGCGACCAACTCGGGCATAAATGCCCTAGAAATCGCTCAATGTGTCATTCGACCACCACATCTCGATAAAGGTTCACTCTGAGTGGTCCGATGTGTTTTTGGTGAAAAACGGTTTTGATATCGCCTGGCTCCTCGTTGGGCTATTCGGAACCTTCACCGTTGCCGCAATAATCTCCACCCTGACCCAGCAATGGTTGCGGTCTCGCCAACTTGGTTCTCGATCGCAAACGTATGAACGGGTACTTGTTGCGGTTGAAGGGTTACTCCAGATGCAAGACCAATCGGGGAAAGAACTTCATCCAACTGCGGGCCAACATCATGCGAAATCCCTCGCGGTGCTTTTGAAGTCTCAACGGACGGTCACCGATGCAGTTGCGGCATTGGCGGACGCAGCCCGGGCCCGACCCCAGGTCGCCTCAATCCTGCGTGGCCGTGATGCACTCAATAGGGCCATAGCCGTCTGGGTTGAGGCACGGCTCAGTTCGAAAGATCAGTTTGAACGAGCTCACGCTGTTGAGGTGATTGCGAGTCTTCGGATGCGAACTTGTCGTGGTGCACTCGCCGCTGCGACCAACGATAGTGATCCGGTTGTTCGTGCTGGTGCATGTCGAGCGTTGGCGGCGATTGATCCGGCTGCGGCCATCGGGGCGTTGCTTCGAGTCATTGAAACCGATGGAAGTTGGGCAGGCGATCTACTTGCCGACCTCTTGGCTCGCACTGAGCAGTCAATCCCAGGTGACCCGCAGACTGCCAGTCCGACTGCCGGTCGGGCAACGGATGACGTTCAGCGTGATGCTGTAAATGCTCGACTACTTGATTGGTCAGCGACACCGGCACTTCTGCGAATTGCTGATCAGTCAATGCCAGCTTCTGCAAAACGAGCGCTCGAGTCAGCCCTCGAATCGGGTGACCCCGAGATGCGCCTTCGATCCTTGACGATACTCAGGTCTCAACCCTTCTACGAAGCTTCGCCAGCGCTTGAACGCCTTGTCAACGACCATGTTGAAGCGGTTCGTGTGGCGGCAATTGGGGCGATTGCTCAAATCGGACGAGACGAGCACGTGATGCTGTTAGCGGCGCTCGTCGGCGATGCTTCACGAATGGTTCGTTTTGCTGCTGCCGAAGCTATACGTACACTTACGGGCGGAAAGTCACTGCTTCGGACGATGTCCAACAGCGTTGATCCGAACGTATCCGAGGCAGCCTCGTTGGCCTTGTGGAAGTCAGGGGTCACCGTAGTCGACGATTTAGACGAAGAGCTTTTGGCTCTCGTTGAAGCGGGAAAACCTCAACTTGAAGCTCGGTTTGTTGAGCTTTCTCCCGATTTTGTCTGATCGTTTGTGTCTACTTTCGTGGGGCAAGCGGGTAGCCGGTTCCTAGACGCAGTCGAATTACTGTCATGGGCGTGTCTGGTCTTTGGTGGCTCGTATTACGCCTTCCTCACGATTTTTACGGCGGCATCCAACCGGTTTTTAGGGTCAAACCGCGCCAGCAAACGACGGGGGCCATCGCTGGTACACGACAACTTATTACCCGGCATTACATTGGCGATGCCGGCCTACAACGAAGAAGTTGTCATCGTCGGTTGTGTTACTTCGGCACTAGCGAGTGACTACCCCAACATCGAAGTCATCGTGGTGAGCGACGGGTCAAAAGATCGCACCGTCGAGGTTGTTATCGAGGCTTTCAACATGGAAATCGACACGGGGGTTCACGGAACGCATCACATCGAGACGAAACACATTCGCGCTGTGTACCGTTCAGTCACAGAGCCCCGACTGTTGTTGATCGACAAAGATCCATCGGGTGCCAAGGCTGATGGAATCAACTGCGCGATTAACTTCTCGCGCATGCCATGGGTGGCAATCATGGATGCTGACGAACTGCTGAACCGCGACACCCTTCGTAAGTGCATGATCGAAGCCGTACACACCCACGGCAACGTTGTGGCAGTCGGAACTACCCTCCTTCCGACCAACGAAGGGCATATCGTCGATTTCGAAATGATCGAAGCGCGCGTAGCTCGCAATAAGTGGGTTGGTTTTCAGATCGTCGAATACCTGTCGGCTTTCATGTCGAGCCGACCGGGGCAAGCTTCAATGCATGCGCTGACTTTCGTATCGGGTGGCTTCGGCCTGTATCGACGAGATGTGCTGCTACTTGTCGATGGGCAAAAGCACGGCAGTCTTGGCGAAGACCTTGACCTGGCTACGCGGGTGCATCGGTACATGAGAGATCATAATATTGCATACGAGTTTGTGCAGGTTCCTGAAGCGATTGTATGGACCGAGTTTCCGTTCACAAAGGTGGTGCTTCAGCGCCAACGCCTTCGGTGGCATCGCGGCTTACGCGAAATCATAAACGACTACAAGGATTTGATCTTGCGACCAAGATACGGGCGATTCGGAATGGTCAGCCTCGGGCAAATGTTTCTCTTTGAGTGGTGCGCACCAATAGTCGAATCCATTGGTTACATCATCATATTCTTGCTGGTCACAACGGGCCGAGTCAAGCCGATGGCGGCATTTTCGATGTGGTCGATGTCGCAAGCGTTCGGAATGATGATGGCGGTCGTTTCCGTAAATATTGCAAGCAAACATATCGACGTATACCGTCGAACCAGCGACCGGTTCTGGTTGCTGACGTGGGCAATACTGATGCAATTCGGCTACCGACAGCTCACACTGTATTGGCGCTTAACTTCATTCCGCGAGCCGAAGGTAAAAGGTTGGGGCGAAATGACCCGGGCCGGCTTCGGACCTACACCAGCACCCAAAAAGTAGCGCAAAGGCCAGCGGTTCTCACGTCACTACAGTTTCGATAGGTTGGGTGAAATGACTGAATCACCGGCCCATCTTGCACAAGTAAATGTAGGCCTGTTGGCTGCAGCTGTCGACGACCCGCAACTGGCCGAATTCATGGACAACCTCGACGCCATTAACGCCCTGGCTGAACGTTCCCCGGGCTTTGTGTGGCGGCTCGTTGGTTCTGGAAACAATGCAACTGATCTCAGGCCGTTTCCTGACCCTTCAGTTTTGGTCAATATGTCGGTATGGACTTCAATCGATGCGTTGAAGGAATACGTTTTCAAAACCGACCATGCGTCGTTTCTTCGGCGTCGACGGGAATGGTTTCTGCCGTATCCGAAAACAGTTACTGCGCTCTGGCATGTCCCGGTCGGTCACATTCCCACACCGGGCGAAGCATGGGCCCGACTTAACCACATAGATCGATACGGCCACAGTGACCTCGCGTTCGGTTTCCGTCATCATCCATCAAACATCGTGACGGTACATCGAACGGAACTCAGCGATCCGACGGCACAAGAGCTGATAGTTGAGCTCAAAGCCGATATCTCAGCCAGGTACCCTGAACGAGATTCGGCTCGATACTTTTCCCTCGCTATCGACGAGGTTGCAGCAGGCACCGGTGGATTTTTCGTCGTACGTAAAGATGGCGAGCTGGCCGGATGCGGCGCAATACGTCAGCTGAACGAGTCCGGTGAAGCCGAGATCAAACGCATGTATGTACGCAAAGCTTTCAGAGGCCAGCAGTTAGGAAGTGCCATCCTTTCGCACCTCACCGGTGTTGCCCACGATCTTGGTGCGAACCAACTACGTCTTGAAACAAGTGTCGGCCAACCTGAAGCAATCAAGCTGTACGAAAGAAACGGATTTACACGGACAGAGAATTTTGGTCAGACCGAGAATTCTGCACAGTACAGAGGCGAGTCAGCATCACTGTGCTTCGCGAAGCTACTCAGTTGAATGTGCCAGAACTACCTTTACTTGAATTCGACCACCGCACTCCCGGGTTTCGTAGGTAGAAAGCGCGACGCAAACAGGCTGGTGCGTGGGTTCACCAGTAAGTATGTCGAATCGACCGAGATGTTTCGGACATTCGATTTCGCCGTCGATCACGGTTCCTTCTGCGAGATGAACGCGGCGGCTATGTGTACAGATTCCGTCGGTCGCCCGGTACCCAGATTCCAATCGATACAACGCCAGGTTTCGTTCACCAACGTTTAACCGTCCAATCCCGTTGACAGGCAAGTCGTCAACAGCACCTACATCAAACCAGCCGTTGTCGTCTGCCGCTGCCGCAGCAAACGACGGAACATTTGATTGCTCGCTGCGCAGAGGTGGTGAAGGCAACGGCCGTGTCAATTCCCAGGTCGGGTCACGGCGCTGATGCAACAACGCACGGCGAACTTCACCTAAAGCATCCAAAAACGATCGGCTCGGCACCGCGAGGTCGGCTTTTATCGCATCGTGGAGCCTTGGTAATGCGTGCGACGGCACTGCCGGAAACATGTGGTGCTCGCAGTGGTAGTTCATGTTCCAATACAAAAAGCGAAGCACTCGATTCACGTACATCGTGCGGCTGTTAAGCCGATGGTCAAGAACGTTTTCACGAAGACCGAGGTGTTGCGTGGTGCCAAAGAGGTGAACAAGCCAAGCGCCGAAAAATGATGGGCCAACGAAAAATAGAAACGGCACCAAACTCTTCGACGTGCGACACCACCCAATCAAAGCGATCCAAATTCCAACGAACAACCGCGCCTCGATCATCACACGCCGGATGTCTCGTTCCGGAATATACGAGCGATCAGCGTCAGAAACGCGGCCGACAGAATGCCGAAACGTTCGGGCGATTGAGTTGATCCCTGACGGCAACGCGAAGAGCGCAAGTAACCATTTGCCCAAACTCGGCGGACGCTTGAGTACTACTTCTGGATCTCGGCCCACGATGATGGTGTCGCTATGGTGGCGTACGTGCGACCACCGCCAGACGGTTGGGTCGCGCAGCACCATGAACGACGCCGGGTAGTAGACGGCGTCATTCATCCAGCGGGTTTTAAACGCAGTTCCATGCCCGCACTCGTGCCACCGCGGATCGGCCGAACTGCCGTACAACGTTCCGTATACAAACAGAGCCGGAATCGTCCACCAAGACCAGAGGGTTGCGTAGGTCCACAGCCCGCTGCCGATGAGAAGAACGACGTACAGAGACGTGTTTAGTGCACCTGCAAGATCTGATCGTTCCGAAAGTTTCGCCAGTAGATCACGATCGATTGGTGAGCGGTACCACGTGGCGTCGGCCAATCCTGCCTCGACGGCCCGCCGATCGGCTTCGCCACCAAGGCGGTAGTCTGCGGGAGATTCGTAAGCAATTTCGAGAGCGGTAGTAGACATGCCGGCCTAGTTCTTGATGAGGTAGCCACCGTCAACAACGACGATTGACCCTGTTACGAATGATGCAGCCGGGGAAGCCAGCCAACAGATCGTTTCGGCGACCTCCAATGGAGTGCCCACGCGACCCAAAGCATGCATAGCTTCGATCTCACGTCGATAGGCGGCAGGATCGGCAACAAGTTTCAAGCCGTCTGTCGTGAAAGGAGTTTCGATCCAGCCGGGGCAGACGGCGTTGATACGAATCTGGGGAGCGAGCTCAAGCGCAAGTGATTTTGTAAGTGAATCTACGGCCCCTTTTGTCGTGACGTAGGCGCTGTATCCGACCGATCCGATTTGGCCCGAAATCGAACTTATGTTCACAATTGCTGGTGTGTCGGCCTTGCGAAGGAGGCCGACGAGGTATTTAATGGGCGCGACCATCCCCAACACATTGATATCCATCATCGATCGCCATTCGGCAAAGTCGGTGTCCGCAATGAGCGCAAAATAGTTGCGCCCGGCGATGTTGACGAGGGTATCGAGATGACCATAGGTTTCGTTGATGTACTCGTGGACCCTCGTCCACAGTGCTTCGTCGCACACATCGCCAACAAAGAAGTGAGACAAGCTTGCAAGGTTTCCTTCGTGTCGGTCGACCCCGATAACACGGTATCCGCGAGACATCAGAAGGTCGCATGTCGCGGTGCCGATACCACCCAGCGCACCAGTAACCACGGCAATCTTCAGAGCAAAATCATCTCTCCGAGACCGCCGGTCGGGCAACGGAACTTCGCTCTGTCTCACGGTGAAACCTGGCCGGGCAAGCTGTTCGTGAAGGCAACTGCACCGAATGGACCCAAGACGATTCGGTCATCTGTGAACGTATGGTCGATCGGCGTATCGGCTGGCTCGGTCGAAGTCGCCTCGCCTTTCATGGTGCAAAGGATGTTTTGGTCATCGGTCGACAAACCGGCGAAATGAGGAATCGAGACCGTCACCGCGACTTCGGCGAAATTCACCAATACCGTCGTGGTCTGGCCGTGCAGCGACCGAGTGAGCCCAAACACCGCATCGGGCACTTCGACACTGGTCCACCAAGAAAGCTTTCCGGTGCTCCACTCTGGGCGGTCTTTGATCGCTGCCAGCATGGGAAGTAGATCGTCGATACCTTCCTCGCCCCCGCTGAACATCATGAACGGGCCGGGAAGGCTTGCGAAGATAACCGTCAACATCCGGAACTGCGCAGCGCTGAACTGTTCTCGACGCCACTTCTTGCCCCACGAAGGCCACCAGAACGTATCGTGTGAGTCAATATGATGGGCGGTAAGCGAACCGTGCGGCAGCAACGCATCGCGTTCGCTCATCCAGCGGGCTAGGCCTTTTGCAGTCTTAACACCCCATGCATTCACGGCTAACGGATCGGTAATGGCGGTGACAAGCCACTGCTCGTCGTAGTTGTAATTCAGGTCCATCGACTTGCGAAGTGCATGGCCGGAAGGCTCGGTGTACATCAACGAATCAGCCTTGATTCCTTTGAGCACCGGTCGAAGCCGCTCAAACAAACCAACGCACGAGAGGGCCGAAGAGCCAGCTCGACCCCTCGCCCAGGCTGCCCAGTTGGGAAAGTCGTTGTAAGTCGGCGCGTCAAAACGGAAACCATCAATGCCCAACTCGATCATGAGAAAACTCATTGCGTCGGTAAAATACGCCTGCCATTCGCGATTGCGCGGATCAAACGCCTTGGTGTACACGCCCGAAACGTTGCCGTCCGAGTCACGAGCAAACCAATCGGGATGCTCGGTAATGAGCGGTGAAACCGCCGGGCTACCCGCTCGCCAATACGGTTCAAAGTCAAGGATATGACGCGACCAAGCAATGAGATAGTTGTGCCAATCGTTCACATCACCCCCAAAACTGTCTGAGGTCTCGGCAGTTACCAAGTCGGCGAACGGCCCCGACCGAACACCGTCTGCCGCAGCGCCAATCGATTCTTGATCGAGTACGCCGTGAAGCAGCACATCGAAGATGATGCGCATTCCCCTTGCGTGACACCGCTCGACGAGTTCAACCAACATGGCCCGAGGTCCGTACGAAACGTCAACATTCCAGTAATCATGAACGTTGTAGCTGGGGTACGGCTGGCGAGGCATCAGCTGAATTACCGTAAACCCAAGTGTACGAATGCGGTCTAGATCGTCGGTGAGATGGTTCACCTCGGGATACGGGCTGTACTGAAACGGGCTTGCGACCTCGGGGCCTGCGAACACAGAAAACCCTATTTGTGCTTCGTAGATCATTGCACCAGCGATCCACTCGGGAGCATTTCCTGGTGACGTGTGGCCACGAGAGCGAAGCCATCCGTCAAACAGCGGTGGAAAGCTCGCCCAGCGAGGAACGTCGACATCGAACGAGCAGAGTTGCACTTCATTGCTCGACGTGTTCGTCAGATCGCCAGCAAAGTTCGTGATCAGCGAGCACCCAAGTGATGATGCAGACGTGCCACGCACATCGATCTGCGGAATCTCGACATCGTTATCGAACCAAATACCTACCCCCCGCCCGGATTCATTGACCGGTTCTAGATGAACGAGACCGCTCGAACCGCGCAAGCCACCGACCGGGGAAATGCCCACGGTCGACGTTACGATCGATAGCGGGGTGCCACCGGCCAGCCCGTTTCCCGGGGCGGTAACCAACCAATCCTCGGCACCTAGTTGAACATCAATATTCAAGGTCAAGTTACGAATAACGATAGTTTGTACACCTACAAAGTCGAGCCCAAGACTCAATGCGGGCCCAAGCCGGTTGAGGCTATAGAGCAACTCACCGGAAACGAGGCGCTCGTCAACGGTTCCGCGAAGCTGAACCGGCACCCGCCAAGTTTGACCCTTCGAGGTTTCATGCATGCTGGGCGCGGAGATTCGAATACAGTCTGACAACTTAAGCGTCTCGACATATTCGATACCTCCGGTTGGGCTTCGGTGCTCAAGCCCGTCTACCTCGCAATCGATCACGGCTTCGATATGAACCCGTCGCCCTCCTTCCGATACGTGAGAGAGTGCGACCGGCAAACCGGTGATGTCATCAATGACAACGCAATGCGTCGATTCGATAGAACGAAATTCCATGTGATGTTTTCTGGCCGTTCAGTTCGAATCAGTTAGGCCAGAACGTCGAACGCTGCGTCGCTTTTGTCGTTCGACGGGTCCAGGAAAACGCGGCTTTCTCCGTCGTGCCGGTTGGCCCGGGCCACAATCTCACTGTCTGGCAACACATCGATTGGCGTGTAGCCGGGGTGGTGATGCTTGAGATAGGGATCGTTTGCACGCGTATTGAATGCAACGAGCAGTAGGTGTCGATCGACGTCAGACATATTCGGGGCCGAAGTATGCAGTGTGTTTGAGTGAAAGAACATCACGTCGCCAGGTTGGGCTTCGAATGCCACCCGGGGTAGGTGCTCTTCGGCTGCCGTTACCCGCTTCGGATCTGCGCCAGTTTGTTTGCCGACGAACCCGTGATCGATGCGGCCCATGAGGTGCGATTGGCTGAGCACGTTCAGGCAACCGTTGGCCGGCGTATTTGGGGTAAGCGGAATGGCCACGGTGAGCATGTCAGGGCGCAAGCACCCATTCGGGTACCAGTATCCATAATCTTGATGCCACACCCATGTGCCCCCAGCACCCGGACGCTTCATCGTTATCTTCGAGTGATAGTGGTACACCTCACCGCCGAGCAGTGTTTCAACGGCGCGCACGAGTCGTTCGCTACGAGCCATCGCTCCGAAGGAGTCTTCGCCGGGTTCATTCCATAACGCGATCTCAGTCGCACCCCCCTGTCCGTCGTCGACACCATAGGCTCGCTTATGAATTGACTCGTCATCGCGGAATGTGTTGATTACTGCAGCAATTTCGTCGGATGCGAAAAAGCCACGCTTGATCACGAACCCGTCACGGTCAAACGTTTCCTTGTCGGGGGCCGATATTGTGCTCATAGCCTTGTACCTCTCGTAGTTCTATCGGTTGTCTTTTGGGGTGGGGCTGCAAATGCCCAGCCTTCTAGCCCTGTTGGTAAGGGATGTTCAGGTCACCAGTGACAACCGGTGACCTCGACTGAAGGATTGCTCGTTGTTGCGGGGTGACACGCGAAAGCAGCGAGTCAGACCAGGTGTAGCCAAACCGAGTACGAACCCACGACGGCCCATACCGGAGAATGATCACTCGACGCTCGCCTTCAACGGTCGTTCTGCTTGAACCACCGTGCATCAGCGAATCGACAAACATCAAGGCATCACCCGCCTTTGCATGAACTTCGATTGCACCGGGCAATGCGTCCATACGATCGCCACGGGAGTAGTCGCCAGCCAGTGGATGCGCAAGGTTGGACTTGTGGCTGCCGGGGATCACCATCGTCGCTCCGTCGCCCGGACCAATATCGGTGAGCGCCAACAAGACGTTGACTTGTGCGCACCGAAAACCACCGTGCAGATACGCGTACTGGGTTCGAACCGGTGACCCGAAGCCTCCGGAATGAACGGGGTGATGACCGCCAGCGTGTCGAATGGTCGCAATGTTTTCGTCGATCGATACGCCTTCGACGTAGGTTCCTTCTTCGCCGGCATAGTGACGCACATGGTCAATCCAGCTGGGATGATCGATGAGACATTCGAACGCTCGGTCGTCGCAGTCGAGCACGTTGTGCAGTTCAAAACCGGTGTCTTTTGTATAGTCGCGCCGCTGTGCGTTGCCAACCCATTGGCCGTTCAAAAGCGCCGGAAACCTGTCGTACGCCTCGTTGAGCCGACGAACTTCATCGGGGTCGACCGCACCACGCAACACAAGAAAGCCGCGCAGATCGAATTCGAAGTCCTCCAGCGGAGTGGGTAAAGACATGGCGTTATCGTTTGCCTGTTACGCCGCAACGAAAACGACAGGATTCAACGTTGAAGCCGCAGCATCTCCAGGAACCAGCCCCGGCAGCCAGCGGGCAAGGTCGCGATGCTGCGGTTCGTTTGTAGGTGTCTGTACGATCAAATCGCTGGCGAAGTAGATAACCGTCATCACCTCGCGGGTTATCGACGAAGTATTGGCCCCGGCCTTATGGAGGGTCCACCCGCCGTGAAAGGTAGCGTCACCGGCCGACATCGCCACCGGAACAGACAGTTTCGCCTCAGTTCGTGTCACGAGCCCATCGAAGTGAACTTCAGAGTCGTCTGAAATTGCTTCTTGCCCCAGTTCGCCAGCATTACTGCCATCAACAAACGTCATAACGCCCATTTCGGGGGTGACGTCAACGAGTGGCATCCACATAGTGACGCACCGGGTACCGTCGATCGGCCAATAAATGGCATCTTGATGCCACGGGGTGTGACCACCACCTGGCTCTTTCACGAGCGCCTGATCGTGATATACCCGAACCGAATTGGCCCCTAGCAATTGAGTGGCGACGCTGGCAAAGCGAGCAGCCATAACGAAGCGGCGCACATCGTCGTCTTGCTCCCAGAGGTTCATTACCTGCAGGAAGGCCTTACCGTATGTGTCACGTTCCGCCAGCGGACGACTCTCTCGGTTGAACCGCGTGACCGCCGACGAAACAACGGGTCGAAACGCAGCAACCTCACTCGGTGATGCGACCCCCCGCAGCAAAACGTGGCCGTTAGTTTGGTACGTCGCTACCGCTTCCGGTGCAACGTCGTATCGGGTGTCGAGCGCAGGAAGCGAGGTCATGATGCACCGTCAAGTTCACTCAGGAACTTCTGCAACTCATTTGCTGCGATTGGCACCAGGTGGCCTTGTTCAGGGAAACGCCCGGTTGCAACATCGTCACGGAATTCGGTGAGCGCTGCAACACGCTCGGCCTGCAAACGGGCAAATTCGGCCCGGAGGTTTCTGTATTGCTTGGCATGACGTGGGTAGTGACCGTCATGAGAGCCGAGGATATCTTCGGCAAACAGGTACTGAGCGTCGCACCCCGCACCGGCACCCATAGACATCATGAACAGTGAGGTACGAGCCGAGATCGCCGACGCAACTTCGGCAGGAACCACCTCGATCTCGGCCCCAAGCGCACCAGCCTCTTCGAGCCGCTTGATTTGCCGGAATATTTTCATCGCGCCTTCAGCGGTTTTGCCGACTGCCTTGAAGCCGCCGGTCCAGGTGGCTTTCGACGGAATCAGCCCAACATGACTCATAATGGGGAAGCCTTCAGCGGCCAGACGCCGGATGGTTTCGAGACTCGCAACGCAGTACATCGCGTCAATCCCCTTTCCGTACAGGGTGCAAGCTTCTCGAAGATAGTCGTCGGTCGTGGCGAGCCGTCCGTAATCCATTCCGGTAATCATGAAGGCGGTCGGCGCAGCGGCACGAATCGCTGTCAATTGCGGATTGTGTCCGGTCGTAACGATGTCAATTCCGGCTGCTTCGGCCGCTAACGCTTCGTCTACCGTCCAGGCGAGTACGTTGGTCCGCTGCATCTTCCCCTTCCCGGCGAGAAGGTCGGCAACTGTTGGTTTTGTTCTCATCATGATGCTGTCCAATCTGGGTATTTCTTGTACGACTAGCTACTTCACTGCGCCGAGAGTGAGGCCGTCGACGAACGACTTTTGGAAGAGGAGGAAGACGATCAGGGTTGGTATCGCAGCAGTGATCGTCGCTGCTGAAATGAGACCCCAGTCAGAGAGATAGGTGCCTTGGAGGCCCAACAATGATGCCGTTACGGGCATCTTGTTTTCGCTGCGAAGAACGGTGATCGACCACAGCAGATCATTGAAGATTCCGGTGAAACCAAGGGCGCCAATTGAAGCAAGGGCGGGTTTACTCAACGGAAGGATGATCATGCGATAAATCTGGAACGGTGTCGCACCGTCGATGACCGCCGCCTGTTGGATCTCTGCTGGGATGGCCAGCATGAAGCCGTACAGTACGAACACATAGAATCCGAGACCGAACGCTGCGTGCAAAATGATAACCGCAAAAAAACTGTCGAAGATACCGAGCGCTTCTGCATTTCGGGCAAGCGGAATCAACATGATTTGGGCAGGCAGAAGATTTCCCCCCAGCATGATAAGCAAAATTGTCCGTCGAAACGGCACCCGGAATCTACTCAGTCCGTACGCCGCTAGCGATGACAGAATGAGCACAAGTGCCAACGCCGGCAACGTGATGATGAAGCTATTGAGCATGCCTCGTCGTCCGCCGCCGCGACCCCATGCCTCTGTGTACCCCCGAAAGGTAAACGTCCGCGGAATTGACATGAGTCCGTTGCTTAAAATGTCGTCAAAGGTTCGAAACGACAGCACCGCCACCAGCACCAATGGGCCAATCCAAAGCAGCGAAATAAACGAGGCAGTGAGGTGGAAGGCAGCCGTTCGGATCTTCCTAGCACGACTGCCCCTGCGGCGAACAAGCTCTCCCGCCGACAAAGCATTTTGTCGGTTCATCGAGCTTCCTCCCTCAGTGCGCGGACCAGATAGATGACGATGAAACTGATTGCGAGAAGAAAGATGATCATTGCGATCGCCGAGGCATAGCCCAATCGTCCGGTTGAAAATGCAGTTTGAAACATGTAGGTACTGAGAAGCTGCGACGAGTTGTAGGGCCCGCCTTTAGTAAGGGCGAAGACAATGTCGAAGGAGCGAAGCGCATCAATTACAATCACCGACAGAACAACCGAATTGACTCCACGGAGCTGCGGCATCGTGATGTGTTGGAAGGTCTGCAGCCGATTCGCACCGTCGACCCGCGCTGCTTCTGTTAACGCAGGATCGATTGATTTCAACCCCGCCAAATACAACACCATGATGTAACCGGCGGATCGCCATAACGATGCAACAACCAAGGCGTAAAGAACTGTCTTCGGCTCAGCGAGCCAAATACGACCCCATGATCCAAGGCCGACTGCTTCCAGCGCATTATTGAAGAGACCTTCGGGGGCGTAGAGCACCCGCCAGACCAATGCGGTGACAACCAACGAGAAAATAACTGGCAAAAAGATGAGCGACCGGTAGACCGCTACGCCACGCCTTTGCACCTTCAGAAGAAGTGCCAACGACAAACCCAACAGACCTGACATTCCACCGAACACCACTAGCCACCGGACGGTGTTCTTGAACCCGATAATGAAAATCGGATCATCGGTCAACTCACGGAAATTCTGCAAGCCAACAGGCTTCGGCGAGCCAACCCCGCTCCACTCGGTGAACGCTAAAAACACTCCCTGGACAGCAGGAGCAAATACGACCAGGGCCTCTAGTAAAAATGGCACCAAAATGAAAGCCGCCACCGTCGGCGGAAGAGAATCTACCTTCCGCTGACGGTGGCGAACAGACACAGACATTTAGACTCGTCGAGCGCTGACTGCCGCAGCTTGCCATTCGGTAAGGATTGAATTGATGTCGGCAGGCTTGTCCATAAACTTCAGCAATGCCGCATCAGCCGTCGGCTGCAGCTCGTCGCCGCCGTCACGGTTAAAGAACTGCGTGAGATCATCTGCTGCTTCGAGCATTGCTTTGCCTTTGGTGTTTTGCACGGTGACCGCCGCTTTTGCCTTAGGCGACGCCGGAATGGATGAGTTGCCTGAGGTGGTTAGGTACAGCTCTTGAGCCTCCGGGGTGGCGAGGTAGCGCATAAATGCCTTCGTCAGCGCTGTGTTTTTTCCTTTTGCCGAAGCGAAGAATCCGTCAGCCGGGGCTTCCTCGGCGACCCGCACCTTGGGGTCAATAATAGGGAACTGGAAGAAGTCGATGTCGTCGCCCACGTCTTTCGGCGCACCCAGCGCCCACCAGTTGCCGGCAACGTACGTCGCCGTCTCACCCTTATAGAACTTGGTTTGCGCTTCAGCAAAACCCAAGCCCTTCGCTTGCTTGTCCATATACGGCAAAACTTCCGACCATTTGGCGAACACCGCCTTGACTTCAGGAGAATCGAAGCTCTTCTTTCCGCTGAGCACATCACGATGGAACTTTGCACCGTTTACCCGAAGGTTGAGGTAGTCAAACCAAAACGATGCAACCCAAGGGGTGTCTGACAGGCCCAACCCGATTGGGGTAACACCCTTGTCTTGGACCGTCTTGCACAGCGCCTTGTACTCGTCCCAGGTCTTCGGTGGCTTAACGCCCCACTCAGCGAACTTCGACGGACGGTAGTAAACGCCACACCAGTAGTAGTAATACGGCAGAAAAATCTGCTTGCCGGTGGAGGCTGTCGACAGGCCCTTCAGGGCCGAGGAGTAACCAGCCATCTCTGGCGAGGCCCACACGTCAGATAGGTCGAGCAACAGGCCCTGGTCGGCGTAGTTCTGCGAAGCTTTTCCGGCAAGCCAGGTGAGAACTTCGGGCGGCTTCGACGAAGTTAGGTACTGAGTCAGCTGGGTTCGAAACAGTTCGCCTGCAACTGTGTTGAGTTTGACCGTCCCTATCTTTTTGGCGTTGAACCCAGCGACCAGGGCCTCCATACCCGACTTCGACTTGTCGTCGGCATTGTTGGATTGCAATGTGATGGTGCCTGAAGTCTTGGCCGGAGCCTTCTTAGTAGTCTTCTTTGTTGCAGCGACGGCGGCCGGGGAACCTGCAAGAAGGCCAAGTGCGGTGGCCCCTACTGCGGTGGCTCCGACGACAAAGGAACGACGTCCGATAAGGGACTGCGTTTCCGGCTCAGCTTCTGGGTTCATGGTCGGTTCGATGTTCATACAAACTCCCTCAACGGCGTGTAGGTCTGATTGGTGGTTGGTCGGACCTCTCAACCATACAGGTGCGACGGGCGTCACGTCAACGTTGACGCAAGCAAATTTAGAGCTTCCGTTGTTAAGCGGACTGGCGGATGATCAGCTCTACGCCGACGTACACCGGTTGGTGGTTGTTTGGACTTACACGCAACCGGTCAAGCAGTGCCATTGCCTCCCAACCAAGCGCAACACGATCAAGCCGGACCGAAGTCAACGCAGGTACCAACGCTGCGCACATCGCAATGTCATTGAATCCAACGACCGCAACGTCATCGGGAACCCTGAGGCCGGCGACGGCCAGTGCCTGCAGTGCACCGATAGCCATGGCGTCGTTGAAGGTGAACACTCCGTCTACTGGCGTTCCTGCAGCAAGAACGGCCTCCATTGCGGCGCGACCTCCGTCAATGGTGGGGTCTTTGCGCACGACTCGCGCCTCACTGAAATGAAGCCCAGCACTTTGCAGCGTGTGCCTAAATGCGGTTTCTCGGCGTGGCAGCAACAGTGACGTGCCCGCTCCAGTGTGCGAGAGCATCACGAGGTTGGTGCGGCCGATGTTGACGAGGTGTTCGATGCCAAGTGTCGCGCCACGGCTGATATCCCACTGCACAGACCCGATGTTGGTGCCCGCAATATCCATGCCAAACGCCACGATGGGCAACCCCCGCATCGCATGTTTCATCAGCAGCGCACGTTCACCCCTCGGCGAGTAAACGATTGCGCCGTCAACCGCGAATGACGACAGCGTTTCAAGAACCGAGTCAAACTCGGTAAGGTCGTCATCATGCTTAGCAATAATCATGGTTCGCCCAGACGCCTTTGCGGCAGCGTGCACACCGTCAACCAATTCGGCAAAAAACGGGTCAACCATTTGGGGCACGACCAAGCCAACGGTACCGGTACGGCGGGTGATCAGCGCTCTCGCCAACATGTTGGGTCGGTAATCAACCTTTTCGATGGCTGCAACGACACGCAAACGGGTGGCCTCCCCAAAACCACCCTCGTCGTTGACCACCCGAGAGACTGTGCGAGGCGAAACACCGGCTAGCGCAGCGACGTCGTGCAGGGTCGATCCGCTTCGCATTCCCCCAGCATGCACGATCACCGGGCAGCGTGCGACAAGAAATTTACGTCAACGTTGACGTAGGCATACGCAGCATGCAAGGCTGATTTAGTTCAGTTCAACGTTCAGAAAGACACACCATGCTTCCCTCCTCAACTGCCCACTCGCCCAAAATAGTGTTTGTTGGGGCCGGGAGCACAGTTTTTGCGAAGAATCTTCTCGGCGACATTTTCGGATATCCGGCGCTCGCTAACTCCCGCATCGCCCTGTATGACATCGATGCCGTCCGGCTGGCGACCTCTGAACTCGTTGCCCATCGCGTCGCCCGCACGTTGGGTGTTTCGCCCAGCATTATGGCGACCACCGATCGAATCAAAGCGCTTGAAGGTGCTGACTACGTCATCACAATGATCCAGGTCGCCGGGTACCGTCCGGGCACGGTTATCGATTTCGAAATTCCCGCTCGATACGGCCTTCGCCAAACCATTGCCGACACGCTTGGAATCGGAGGCATTATGCGCGCTGTTCGAACCGTGCCGGTCATGCTCGACATTGCCGCCGACATGGAACGGTTGTGCCCGAACGCTTTACACATCAACTACGCGAACCCTATGGCGATGAACTGCTGGGGTCTGAACCGCGCCACGAAGATTAAGACGGTCGGGTTGTGTCACAGCGTGCCGTACACCGCAAAAGACTTGTGCAACGACATGGGGTTGCCCTACGAGGAGATCAATTACACCGTTGCTGGCATCAACCACATGGCCTTTTTTCTGCGACTTGAACACAACGGTGAAGATCTCTACCCGCGGGTGCACGAATTTCTTGCGTCCGGGAAACGCCCCGACCGACATCACGTTGACGGTTCGGTTATGGCCGATTCGGTTCGCTACGAAATCTTTAAGCGCACAGGGTTCTTCGTAACCGAGTCAAGCGAACACTTCAGCGAATACGTGCCCTGGTTCATCAAGCGCGACCGACCCGACCTACTCGAACGCTTCGATATCCCACTCGATGAATACATTCGACGCTGCGAAAATCAGATAGCTGGCTGGGAAACTCTTCGAACATCGCTAGAAGATGACGCCCACGAGTTGACCGTGGAACGAAGCATCGAGTTTGGTTCGTCGATCATTCATTCAATGGAAACGGGTCAACCTTGCGTTGTTTACGGCAACGTGCCCAATGATGGAATCATCGACAACTTGCCTGCTGGCTGCACGGTTGAGGTGCCATGTCTGGTTGACCGTAATGGGGTGCAGCCAACGCGAATCGGTGCGCTTCCGCCACAGTTGGCTGCACTGATGCAAACAAACATCAACGTGCAGTCACTCGTCGTCGAGGCGATAATTACCGGCAAACGAGAACACGTGTATCACGCAGCCATGCTTGACCCGCATACTGCAGCAGAACTAGACCTTGATCAAATCTGGTCGATGGTTGACGAGTTGATGGCTGCCCACGGCGACTGGATTCCTGAGTCACTGCGTCTCTAAGCCAATCGGGCTTACCCCGAGTCTTGGCTTGACTACTTAGCCTGACTATCGACGAATGCTGTCGGTAAGCACCGGCCACGGAATCAAGCCAAGGCGGGGAATGCGTTTCTGATGAATGACCTCAAACCCCCCTTCTGCGAGCAACGTGCGCATCTGACGAGGACTAAGTGCACGTATGGGTTGCCCGGTCAGGCCAGATACATTTCGAACGACGTCGTGACCGAACGAAGTTACGGTTGCAATAGACGCGATCAGCAGGCGTCCTCGGGGGCGAAGTATTCCCGCTAGCCCCAACAACGCTTGGCGTTGATCGGAGTACCAATGAAACGATTCACTGCACACCACCACGTCGATCGACGCGTCGGACAGCGGGAGCCGTTGGGCGTCTCCACGAAGTAGCCCTGTGCGGCGCTTGGATTCGATGGTAGCGGTCACCCGTTCATGCGCCGCTGCGAGCATTCCGGGTGAATAGTCGAGGGCGATAATGTTCGCCCCGGGAAACTCTGCGGTGAGCCGCCGCGTAAGTTGCCCGGTACCGCAGCCCAAGTCGAGAATCGTGTTTGGCGCCGTGTGGTCAGCTAGCCGCGACAGCATCGCATCGTGTATCGGCCTATAGGTCGACGCTTGCAAGGCTGCCGAATCGTAGGTTGCCGACCAACGATCAAACAACGAAGTGGGCTGAGTGGATGCGGACATTAGGGGGCAAGTTCCGGGCTGGTTGGGGCGAGCGTTTCAACCACCAATGGGACCGAGGTAGGAGCGGTTAACGGCGACGTGATGGGCGCTGACACAACCGCCGTTGTGAGAGGCACGGTCGTCGGTGTCGCGATCGTCGGTGTTGCAGTTGTTGGAGGCGCCGACGTCGTAAGTAGAACGGTCGTTAAAGTTGCAGTCGTTGGCACGACAGTCGCGAAAGTGGTTGCCCCCAAATCGACAGGCGTTGTCACGTAGAGCAGCTCGGCGTACACGATGGTGTTATCGACATAGTGGCCGGTACGACGATCAAACTTGCCGCCACAGGTAACCAGCCTAAGCGTCGACGAATCAGTTGGGCCGTACACTCGCTCTGACGGAAACGTCGACTTCTTCAGACGCTGCACCTCGGTCACAAAGTACCGATACTCTGAACCATCAGTGAGCTTAATATCGATAGTCTCCCCCGCAGAAAGCTGATCGAGCCGGGCGAATACCCCGGGCGCCGTTTTTGAGTCGTAGTGACCCACGACGACCGTTGGGCCGGTTTCTCCAGGAACAAATCCACCTGACCACCAGCCCGCAACGGCTGCCCTTCGGGGCACTGCCAAAGCCCGGTTGCGGTCAAGACCAATAGTTGTTACGTCGGCGTCAACCCCAATTTGGGGAATCACGAGTCGACTGGGTCGGGGTCCGTAACCAAATCGCAAGTCGGGCGGTAGCTGAGCGTTGGACAGCGGAGCTACCCGAACAAGTTTCCCGTTTTCTGGCAACGGACGGCGGATGCCCGTTGCGGCATCCTCAATGAGGTTGCCAACTTTTCGGAATCGACGGGGGTTTTCATCATCTTGACTCGTCTCCAGAACGAATTCACCCGATGGTTCGTTCTGCGACATTCCCTTGGGCTGAACAGTTTCGCCACGCGTGTCGACGGCGCTGCCAGATTCATAAGCGTACGGATCGTCTACGTAAAAATCTTTTGCGAACGCAGGGCCAGCCGAGCTTCGACTCGCAAACGACCAAATGGCAGCCAAGAGCAGTACAAGCGGAATTAGGTAGAGGACTCGACTTACTTGGCCCCTTGGTTCGAAGCCACCCGATTGATCAGTGCGCATGGGTTTACCGGCCATGGTGTAGGTCGGTACGCGAAATACCGACTGACACCCCGACGCCTAACTCGCTGTAGACCTTTACGCTCGGCGACGGCGGGACACGTAAATGGTGGAAGCGGTTCCGACTGCCCCGATTGCCAGAAGGCCAGGCAGCAACGACGAGTCACCGCCTGAAGAGAGGAAGCCGCCGCCGGCAGCGACACCGCCCGCTGGGGTTGCCGCTGGTTCGGCTGCAGCGGTAGTTTCAGTTGCCGCAGGAGCGGTAGTGGTTGCCTCTGTTGCAACTGTGGTCGTGGTTGCTTCCTGGGCGGAAGCAGTAGTGCCGAAGGCCGACACACCGACCACGGCGGAAACTGCAGCAAACGTAAAGAAACGACGAATCATGGAAAAACTCCTTGTAATCAATTTCGCTCTCACCCGCAGGTAAACAGGATCGCAGGTTATAGAGTACCCCGCTTCCGCTGGACTGCCAGCTAAGAACGATGCGAGTAAACTGTAACTGAACAGAAGCCCAAGAAATGCAATAAAACTCTTCAAAGTAGAACGAGGCGATCCGGGCGTAGCTATCGGAACAGTTCTCGAAGCCGCGAAGCTGGTGGGGGTGCCCTTGTTCGATGAGAACCCCAACGTCCGCGAACGCTACAACGGACAGAAACTTTCTGACCTTGCCTTGCTTGCAGCTGGGGAGCGGCCTCGCCGTCAGGTTAATGATGACTCGTGGGACGAAGTCTGCGACGAAGCCGAGTTGACCCATTCACAGCGTGTTGCGTTCATGCACCGCCAGTTCCTACATCCCGGCGTCTTCGACTGAAAAAAATTCAGTGTTTCCCCTCATTCTTTTTCGTCTGAGGTTGCTTACCTTCAACGACATGTCCTTTGCAGCTGAATCAATCGCCCCATGCAGCCAGGCGGTTGCTGGACGCGCAGAAGATTTGAAACGACGCCTTACTGCTGAGTTCCTAGGAACCTTCGGGCTCTTGTTGGCCGTGTTTGTGGTGGTTGGCGCCCGAAGTAGAGCCCTCTTCGATCCGGTTGCAACGGATTTTGGACGATACGCGGCGCTCGGGCTTGCCCTGTTTGCGACGCTCTCCATTTTTGGCGGTGTGAGCTGTCACTTCAATCCTGCAGTCTCGTTGAGTTACGCGATTGCAAAACGGCTTTCATGGCAAGATATGTGGGCTTATTTTGCCGTGCAGACCGTCGCTTCGCTTCTCGCGTCGATCTGTGCGACGGTCTTGGTCGGCGGACCAACCCGACGGGTACTGGCGAATGCAGCACGAGTGTCTTCACCGCGGGCTTTTCTTTTTGAGTGTTTGGCAACTCTCTTACTCGTGGCCACATATTTTGCAACAGAACAGAGTCTTCGGCCACTACGCCCCATGCTCGTTGGTGCAGCTGGAGTTTTCGGCGCAATCACAATCGGTCGTTTCACGACGCTTGGGATGAATCCGGCTCGGTCGCTCGGACCCGCTCTTTTTGACCGATTCGGTTCGACCACGTGGATCTTTTTGGTTGCGCCCCTTGTTGCCGGCTGTGTTGTCGGCCTTGGCGCACAATTTGCCCCATCGTTACGCCCATCCGTGTTCACGAGGGGTGCAGGCGAATTCGTAGGGGCCTTTGCATCCCTATTCCTGGGTTTGGCTGGTATTCGTGCCGTTGGTGGCGTCATCGGGATAGGCCTGTTTTATGTTGGGCCACCAGCCACACTCTTTCTGGCCGCAGTACTCGTACGCTCACAGACGTATTTCAACCCCGGGGTTACGCTGGCAATGTTTGTCGCAAAACGAATAGCGATTTCGGAGACGGTCGTACTAATCGTTGCGCAAGTCTTGGGTGCCTTGCTTGCCGTGACCGCCCTACATGCGTGGCTGCTTGGGCCTACCCGCGGTGTTCTGCCTATCGAACCTGTCGGCCGAGTAAGCACCTCTCGAATCTTTGTTTTTGAAGCGATTGCTTCGGCCATCATCATGCTGGTTGCATTGCGAAAAGAGCATCCGATCGGCAGCCCAGCCATCGTCGCGCTGGTTACTTTGGCAATGACGGCAACATTTGCGGGCTTTAGTCGTTCGACCACAAACATGGCTTGGTCGCTTGCAACTGCAACAGGCTGGGAATTCACTACAAAACCGAGTTACCTCGTTTGGTTGGTAGGTGCCCCGTTGATCAGCGCGCTGATCGTAGGGCTGTCAAAGCGACGCTAAATCAGCATTGTGATGTCATGCGGGTCATGCCAAGCAGCAAGGCCGACGCTCAATGGTTGCTGGTGCCCGTTCACCTCGACCGACCACGTTCCCGATTCACACGAGGATTCGTTGATGGAAAAGGTTGCATCGATAAATGCAAACCCGACCCAACTCTCGAGGGTGTGACCGTAGGCCGCCCAAGTAACCGAACCAACATCGACAGTGTCACGACTCACCGCGGCCCCAGGCTTGAGTTGCTCGGCAGACTTCACCAGAACCATTCGTCGAAGCAGTGGCGAATCGTAGATTTGTTCAAGCGCAACGCGGCCCGGATACTCACGGTTTGGCGAAAAATCGATGGCGAAAGCAAAGTTGGCTTCGAATGCATTCAGCGGCTGAGCGACATGCTCTGCCATATCGAGAAACCCTTTTTCAGCGCCGCAGGTATGCATAGCAGTGATGCCGCAAGCTCTCGCACCCAGATCAACACCGTGATCAAACAACATCTTGTACACAGCCTCTGCCTTTGCAGCCGGGACATGCAATTCCCATCCACAATCACCGGTGAACGTCATGCGTACGGCGAGCACCTCGATGCCACCGAGTTCGATGTACTGCGACGTGTAGAGGCTGAATGATTCAATCGAAAGTGGGGTTTCGGTTAGCTGTTCAAGCAAAGCTTTCGAGTTTGCACCCTGAACACTCAGCAGGGCAAAGGCGGCTGTTTGGTCAGTGACAACCACGTTCGTATTGGTCGCAAGCTCATTGAGTTCTGCCAACAAATCGTCATGAAGCATTTCGGTCGCCACGAGCAAGAACCGATCATCGCCGATGCGGGTAATACTGAGATCGATACCGACCACGCCGGCTTCATCGCACCATGGTGTGTAGACAACGCTTCCGACCGGAACATCGATGATCGCCGTAGAGCGATGATCGAGCAGAGCGCAAGCATCAGAGCCCTCGACCAAAACCTTCGTAAGTAGGCTTACATCGAATATACCAACCGAGTTTCGAGTTGCTTGGTGTTCCGCTCGTACGCCTTCTGCTTCGGCAACGTCACCGAACCAGAGGACATACGGCCAGCCAAGTGAGACATCAAAATGCGCCCCTTGTTCAACAAGCGCCGAGTGAAGTGGCGAGAAACGCGTCGCCACCTCGCCACTGATTTTTCCGATCACCGACACGTCAACGCTTACGTTCAGCGATGGCCTCGATAGTGATTCCGCCTCGGGGACGTTGAGTGAGATGTACGCGTACCGATCTTGGTCTGCAGGTGTTCATGACCTCATCAGCAATTTCCACCGCCAACGCCTCGGCGAACACTTCGCGGTCCTTAAATTTCCACAGGTACATTTTGAGACTTTTTGACTCAATAACGAACTGGTCGGGTTCGTATTCGATGACCAACGTCGAGATGTCGGGCTGGAGCGCGACCGGGCAATACGACATAAGTTCGTCGGTAGTGGCCCGAGCAAGCGTAAGCCCGGCCGGGGCCGGAAAGCATTCCACGTGCTCGGCCGGGGCCGTCACCTGCTGGCCGAGCATCGTGAGATCGAGCACGACCTGAGGGGCTGTTTCTACTGAAACCGAATTCATGACTGGATTCTTACATGCCTGAACAATCATCAACAAGGGTGACAGCTACGATTTGTTCAACAGTTTGAGAACTGTATTCCTATGCGTCGATTTGCCCTCCCATCCATTTTTGCTATTTTGATCATTGATGAAGTAGTTGCCAGCCTGTTACTTCCTGTGTTTCCCCAGTACACAGACCGTTTGCAACGACCGCAACTGTGGTTTGGCATTGCGATGTTTCTGTTTTCGTTCACCCAATTCCTTGCCGCACCAGCGCTCGGGGCTCTTTCCGATCGTCGCGGTCGTCGACCCATTTTTCGTGTCGCGGCTATTGGAACGTTCCTCTCGATGATTTTGCTGCTGCCTGTCCGGTATCTACCTTTTCTCGGAAACCGTGCTCTTGACGGAACAACAAACGGATTGAATGCCGTCGTGAAGAGCTCGATAGTTGACCTGTCGCCCGAAGAAGACGTGCAACGAAACGTCGGGCTTTCAGCTTCGATTTCGTACCTTGGCTACCTCCTTGGGCCAGCGGTTGCCACCGGGATTCTTTGGCTAGCCAAGATACAGAATTGGAGTGAAGTTCGAAGTTTGGTAGCGGCCGGAATGGTCTTCGCACTTATAAACATCGGCCTGTCATTTACGGTTGCTGAAACCAAGAAGCTTGCGCCCACTGCCGACATCGAAACCGACCTTCCTGGCAGTGCAGCACGCCAGGTGATTCGAGATATTTCACCAAAGGCCATGGTTCACCGACTCAAGGAAATGCAAGCGACTACTCCGCACCTCGCTGCCCTACTCGGCATCATGGCCCTCTTCGCAAGTTGTACCGGCTATTACACATACTTCGCCATTTACGTTGCCGAAGGCCCGTTGCAACTGGACTCGCGAGCCATCTCGCTCTTGTTTTTGTACTTTGCCGCTCTTGGCATCGTATCGAATACCATCTTCTTTGCGAAGCTGGCCGAGCGACTGAAACCTGTACCCACCTTGCGAGTCATGTTTCTGTGCGGCATCGGTGTGATGTTTCTGTACGCAGCAGCGGGTGATCGGCTGTGGTTTCTCTATGCAACGCTCACTGTTGACATGTTGACTATCTCGCTCGCACCCGGGCTGCTTGAAGGCATGATCGGAGTTGAAGCAGATGAGACGGTTCGTGGCGAGATCTTTGGTCTCTCACAGGGGTTGCAGTCTCTTTTCGGCTTGTTGTCGATAGCTGTGTACACGCTCGCATCGTTAGTCGACTTACGACTTCCGTTCATGCTCTTCGCTGTGCCCCTAGCGGTCGCATTCTTCATCGTTCCACGAATAGAAGCTAGGCAACCGCCTCAAGAAGCGTGACAGAAACATCGGTCATTGAGGTTGCTAACTCTGCACTCACTTCAGCGGTTGCCTGCTTGGTTCCGTCGAGTACCAGCGCTGGTTTTCCATTCAAAAAGTACAGCCGGTAATCGGTCACCTGATCCACCGGGCTACCAAGCCCGGCTTCGTACGTCGAGTGTTTGTCCAGTACAAAAATAAGTCGACCGTTTAGGTAGTACAGGTCAATTTTATCTTGGTACGTTTCGCCAAACACGGTTGCCGAGATTTTGCGAATTGCCTTTCCGGTTCGGTAATACGTCGCCGATGTTCCCTCCAACGAGACGTTGTCTACATCGATTGTGGTCCTCGACATTTTCGAAACAGCGCTATTGATGGCAACCACCTGTTGTCGAATGACAGCTACCTGGCGATCGGCCGAAGCAGTTTTGCTCGATGCTGCAACCGCTGTCGCCGTGAGCAGGGGCGGACCACTCGCCAGCCCGAACGATGCAAACGTCACCGCCAAGATGATTGAGCCATGCTTCTGCAAAAGATTCATATTCTTTAGACAACTCGATACGGCCACAAAGTTCCAAAACTCCCAGACTGCCCGTCGGGCAACGCAACTTTGCGCTGACTACCGTTTCACCTCAAATCGGCTGTAGACCCTCCTACATGAATCGATCATCAGAATGACCGGGAATCGGGCCAACCCGTGGAGCGTGAGAGACTTTCATGACGGCGATACCGAGCGCGTCGTCCAGCTCTACGAAGACACGCGCCACCTAGTCGATTCGACTCCGCTCAACCTCGTAGACCTCGTTATGTCGTTACGGTCACTAGAACCTGCGATGGTCGCCATGGTGAATGAAGCGATCGTCGGTTTCATTGTCGCTAGTACTCGCGGCGATCAAGCGACGATTACGGCAATGAGAATTGACCCGCAATGGCGCGGACGGGGCATTGGGTCCGAACTGCTGCGAGCGGTTGAAGATCGGTTGCTTCATGTAGGTGTACGTAGAATCGATGCGCTGTTAGGGGCTGGGCAGGTAGGGGAAGAAGCGCTGGTCAATAGGGGTTTCAAAGCAACGAAGGGTTTAACCCTCTACAGCAAAGACGAGCCTTTAACACCGAGCGCTGTTGGCATTCTCGAAGCCTGGGGCGGCGAACTTATTGATGAGATGTCATGGAGTTTGATTGCTGGAATGACTGAAGTCAAGGGGCTCATCGAAGAGCGGATCGTTCGACCAATTCAGCAGGTCGATTTAGCTCGCGTTTTCGGGCTGCAGGTTCCTTCGACGGTCATGTTGTTCGGGCCGCCCGGAACCGGTAAGACAAGCTTTGCGAGGGCTGTCGCCGGTCGACTTGGTTGGCCGTTTGTGGAATTACTCTCGTCAAAACTGGCTAGTACTAGCAATGGGCTTGCTACCGAATTGGGTCGAGCTCTTAGCGAACTGAGCCAACTCGATCATGTGGTGGCTTTCATTGATGAGTTCGACGAGATAAGTGCCAACCGACAAGCACAACCCGGATCGCAGGCTGTAGTTAACGAGTTACTTAAAGCCATTCCCCCGTTTCGATCTCAGCCAGGTCGACTACTCGTGTGTGCGACCAACTTCATCGATCGTATTGATCCTGCCATCATCCGGCCCGGTCGATTCGACTTGGTAGTTCCCATTGGCCCGCCAGATAGCCAAGCACGCGTAGCAATGTGGACGAGCGTGGTCGCTCGAACATTGGCAGGCAACATCGATATAGAAGAGCTTGCGAGAGTCACCCGCGGCTTTACACCCGCCGATCTCTTCCTCGCCGCCGAACGTGCTTCGTTTTCGGGCTTCAATCGAACGACGGATCTGCAAACACCTGTTCAGCTCGAAACTGACGACTTTCTGGCGGCAATTTCGATTACTAGGCGATCACTGAGTGATGAAGACTTAGCCGCGTTTGACGAGCAAGCCAACAGTCACCAACGCCTCTAAGGATCGGTACTTTTTTGACAGCAAAAAGCCGGCACCCACAACTTGTGGGAGCCGGCTGCTGAAGGGTTAACTCAGTGGGTTGGAGCGAACGTTGGATCGTCGTGGGCGCTTTTCACCCGGGCAATCTTGAAAATCGCCAGACCGAACGCTGCCTTGGCAAGAATATCGGCGATCGAGTAGCCGCTTTGACGCAACACGAAGCCACCCGCCCCGCCAAAGAAGTCTCCACCCAATACAGGGAAAAGGTAGGCGATTGGATACACGCCCCACAGCCCGAGGATCGAGAGGCGCAACATTGAGATGGTGTGCTTAACCTCATCGGGTTGTCGGTCGAGTGAGTCGGTGAGTTCCTTGAACAACACGAACAGTATGTACACGAACGGAATGGCCGAGAGGGCCCCCCAAATGATTCGTGGACCGTTTTCATTCGCTACTTCACCGGGGTATCCGAGGATAATCATGGCGAACGCAGCCGGAACGAGTTTAAACATCAGCTTCTTTTGCACTGACTTGGCCAGTGCCAACACAGCAATAGTCTCGACCAGCAGCAATGGAACAGTGAGTAGCCAGTCAACGTAACGGTAACCCTCGTTAAATCGAATGTTCGACAACACGTGGTTGGCCGACGTTGTTGCTCCGGCCGGGTACGCCTCACGGAAGTTGTCAAAAATTCGCAGGTAGTGGTACGCCGCGATCGCACAGACCATCGCCGATGTGGTGACGGCGAAACGGTAGGCGGGCAGCACCGAGCTGCGCGACACCAACAGAAACAACGCCGTGAAGGCCATTGCTGCGAATACTAACGAAAACAGGTTGTAGACCAAAGAAAACTGGGACGGGGTGAGACTCGGGATATCTACGGCAGCGCCTAACAGCATGACGACTTACCAGCCTTTCGGGATGGGGGTTTGTGTGTGTGACGGGGTGAACGGTAGAAGCACTCAAACTTGTATCGATAGTCAACACACAACATTTTTGGCGACGGTGCGATCGCGGTAACTTTCCAGTCAAAAATAATTCTACGTCCGCATATCATCTCGATGCCGCTTAAAGCGACCGAGATGAGCCGCCAGCGGCTTTGGGGAAGTGAGTCGTGTATGGGTACGTTCAAGGCGGCCCTCAACATCCCCAATCACGACTGGCGTACCCACACCATGCAAACCCGGTGTTCTGACAAGATCAGCACCGCGCCGGGCGGGTCAGTGCCGATTTGATCGTCTAAAACGAACCCATCGACTTGGATAACAAAGCCGAATGCAGAACTCTCGGTCACATGCCAACATCGAGGATGAACGGTGCGGCTTCAACGACTGTTGGGCTGGTTAGAGTATGGACCGCGCCGCAAAGCATCAGGAACGCTGCGATACCGACCCCATACGTCGTAAAGCCACCGTAGCGACCCGAACGCAAAACAACTTCGGTGGTTCCGGTCATGGCGGGGCGCATTTGAACAGTCCACGGCAGACTGATTTCAGTTGTTCCCGCTTTCCACTTCCACTCAAGTTTGCTGGTCGCTACACCCAACATTGGATGAGCGCCCAGCACATCGATTTCCTGCTCATCTGTGCCCACCCAAATCGACCGACCGAATGACTTCGCTTTCAGAATTGCCGGATACGAGATTGACCCAGGCAACGTGGCCCGGTGTAGCCCTGGCAACGCGTTCATTCCGTCGTACGGTTGAACGAACGTATGCGCGAAGCCTTGAGTCTCAAAGGAAAATATTTGAGCGTCGTCGACCGACATCTTTCCCCCGACAAACGACTTTGCCATTGCTCCGAGTACTCCGGCGGCACTCGGATCATCTCCTACCACGACCATGTTTACGACCCGCGACCCGCTACGACCACCCTCTTCGATGACGGCGTCGCGTTGACGGACACGTGCCTTTTCGATTCCTTTTTCCATAAGTCCCATGCAACAACCCTAAAAATATGGGAACCATTTTGAATCAGGGAAAACCCGCAAAGGGTCGAGACTCCGAAGACCCCTCATTGCTCGGACAGGTATCGATGATACGTATCTGTATCGATATTCGATCCGCAAACGATGAGCCCAACGTGCATTCCGGCCAACCGATCACGTAGGGGTCCGACGAGGGCTGCGAGAGCTGCGGCACCGGCCGGTTCAACAGCCAACTTGGCATCCAAAAACGTTAAGCGCATGGCTTCACGTAACTGCTCGTCGCTGACGAGCACCAAGTCGTCGACGTTTGCTTTCGCCAACCCAAAGGTGAACGGCATCGCATACGGCGCGCCGAGGCTGTCAGCGATTGTCGCTACCTTTTCGATTGATCGCGGGGAACCAGCAGCGAAGCTTCGATGCATTGAATCAGCACCGTGCGGCTCAACACCGAAGACCAGACAATCCGGGTTGATGAGCTTTACCGCGGCGCTGATGCCAGCGATGAGCCCCCCTCCCCCGATGGGAACAATCACCGCGTCAAGCGACGGAACCTGTTCAAGGAATTCGCACCCGACAGCGGCGGTTCCAAGGGAAGTCAGGCGGCCCTCAAACGGATGAACGAGTGTTCGACCTTCGTTCACTACAAGCGCGTCGGCTGCAGCGAAAGCTTCTTTTGCTGACCCAGCCATCACAATCTCGGCCCCGAAACTGTTAGCCAACTCGATTCGCCTCGGGTTCGCCGTATTGATCATCATGATTTTGGCAGGTACACCTACGATTTGGGCTGCCCAAGCTGTCGCGATGGCGTGGTTACCGGCGCTGACAGCGGTGATCCCACGAACCTTTTGATCATCGGTGAGACGCATCATATTCACCAGCGCCCCGCGTGCTTTGAAACTTCCGGTGCGTTGAAGTAGTTCAAGCTTTGCGCTCACACGGGTTCCAGCAGCCAAAAACTGGGGAAGCTCGGTTCCGGGCCAAGTCACCGATGGTGTGACCAACACGTAGTCGGCGATCAACACCTGCGCATCTCGAATCTCAGCCAGAGTAAGCGGGTCGAATTCAGGGGCGGGAACAGGTTTGTCGGTCACCACGAAACTGTAGACCGCGCCTTTCATTCATGAGCTTGTTTTTCACATCGGGAATGGTCAGCGAAACTTACCGTTGAGCTCTGTCATAAACGATCGGTGTCCCACCCACTAGTTGTTCGTGAGCAGATCGATGTCTAGCCATTCAGCGAACGCTTTGCGAAGATCTTCCGCAACTGCCTCGTACAGGGCGGAATACGGGTCAGATGCTCGCCAAGTGAGTGCGATTGTTCGCGCTGGCGCGGGTTCGCGAAACGTACGCGTTGATACGCCAGAACCGACTCGTGCTTCCACGGCCAGTGCACTCTTCGGAAGCAGTGTCACCCCCTCACCGCTCGCCACCATCTGCACAAGCGTCGCCAAACTTGCCGAATACACCTCGCGGCCCGGTCGAGCTCTGAACGGGTCCATTGGCAACGACCCGGCCACCTGAGATCTGAGACAGTGCCCTGGTTCGAGCAGCAACACGGGGAGGTCGTTAAGTGCACTTAGTGCAATCGGCTTTGTTCCTTCAAGGGGGTGCCCGATTGGTAGCGTAAGAAAAAACGGATCAACCGCCAGCTTTTCGACGGTTAACGAACCCGTTTCGACCGGAATGGCAAGTAGTCCGATATCAAGCGAACCACCTTCCAATGCTTCGACGAGGTTCGCAGTACGTAGCTCTTCAAGATGTAGCCGCACATTGGGGAACCGCTTTCGAATAGTGGCAACCACCGGCGGAAGCAGATACGGCGCCATAGTTGGGATTGCACCAATGCGCAGGGTTCCACGAATCGTGCCGTCGTGCACCGCTGCAGCGGCGACGAGGTCGTCTACGTCACGAAGTACAGCGCGGAAACGTTCGATCAGTAACGCACCTACCGCCGTCGTGTACACCGTCCGAGAAGTTCGTTCGAACAATGGCACCCCGATTCGGCGCTCAAGCTCTGCAATCTGACCGCTCAACCCAGGTTGGCTCACCCGCACAAGTTCAGCGGCTCGTCCGAAGTGTTGCTCGTCGGCAAGCGCCACCGCGTATTCCAGTTGACGCAACGTAGGGCGATTCATAGGTGCAGATTATCAACTCAATAGCGACTATCTGTTGGACTTATCGACTAAATCCAAGCAGTATGTGAAGGCCAAGCCAAACCTCACAACAGAATCGAGCATCATGACTGCCCAGGAAGTATCCAGCGCAAACCAATGTCCGGTGATGAGCGGACAACACGCAGCCCATTCTGCAACTGGCTCAACGGCCAACCAACATTGGTGGCCGAACCAACTCAACTTACGAATGCTGCACCAGAATTCGCCGATGGCTGATCCGATGGGCGAAGGTTTCGATTACGCGAAAGAGTTCAAGTCGCTTGATTTGAGTGCAGTGAAGCAAGACCTCACTACACTTATAACTTCGTCTCAAGACTGGTGGCCTGCTGACTACGGTCACTACGGTCCGTTTTTCATTCGCATGACATGGCATAGCGCAGGTACCTACCGGACCCACGATGGTCGCGGTGGCGCTGCAACAGGCACACAGCGTTTCGCCCCGTTGAACAGTTGGCCCGACAACGGAAACCTTGACAAGGCGCGTGCTCTGCTGCTTCCCATCAAACAAAAGTATGGGCGCAAGCTATCTTGGGCTGATCTGATGATTTTGACAGGGAATGTTGCGCTCGAATCGATGGGCTTCACAACATTCGGTTTCGGCGGTGGTCGAGCTGATGTGTGGGCACCGGAAGAAGACATCTACTGGGGCCCAGAAACCACATGGCTTGGCGACGAACGCTACAGCGGCGACCGTGAACTTATGGACCCTCTTGGCGCAGTTCAGATGGGTCTTATTTATGTAAACCCCGAAGGACCAAACGGCAACCCAGACCCCCTCGCTTCGGCTCGCGATATTCGAGAAACGTTTGCTCGCATGGCCATGAACGACGAAGAAACGGTCGCCCTGGTCGCAGGTGGGCATACATTCGGAAAAGCACACGGCGCTGGTGACCCCATGCTCATGGGGCCCGAACCCGAAGGTGCACCTATCGAACAAATGGGGCTGGGCTGGAAGAATAGTTTCGGCACCGGCAAAGGTGTTCATACGACGACAAGCGGAATCGAAGGTGCCTGGACGCCCACCCCGACCAAATGGGACAACACCTACTTCGACATGCTCTTTGGGTTCGACTGGCAATTGACACGAAGCCCAGCCGGTGCACAGCAATGGACACCTACAAATTCTGAGGCTCAAGGCATCGTGCCCGACGCTCATGACCATTCGATAACGCATGCGCCCATGATGACGACCGCCGACATGGCACTCAGAATGGACCCCGTGTACGAGCCAATTTCACGGCGGTTTCACCAACACCCCGCCGAGTTTGCCGACGCCTTCGCCCGGGCATGGTTCAAACTGTGTCACCGAGACATGGGCCCCGTCGTTCGGTACCTCGGCCCAGAGGTACCAACCGAAGAACTGATTTGGCAAGACCCAATTCCTGCGGTCGACCATGCCCTGATGGGCGAAGGTGAGGTAGCCGCTCTCAAGACCGCTTTGCTTGCATCGGGTCTCAGCATTTCTGAGCTGATCTCAACTGCGTGGGCTTCGGCATCAACATATCGCGATAGCGACAAACGAGGCGGGGCTAACGGTGCACGAATTCGCCTCGCCCCACAAAACGATTGGAAGGTAAACAATCCATCCGACCTTCGCCGAATTCTTGCAACCTTCGAAACAGTCAGAACGACCTTTTTGGCCACAGGCACAACGGTGTCGATGGCCGACCTGATTGTTCTCGGTGGCTGTGCGGCTGTTGAAGCTGCAGCCAAAAACGCCGGGCAAAACGTCGTCATACCTTTCAGCCCGGGACGAACAGACGCAACACAAGCACAGACCGACGTCGAATCGTTCGCTGTCCTCGAACCAACGGCTGACGGATTCCGTAACTTTCTTGGCAAAGGTCATGACCGTTCTGCAGAAGAACTACTCGTCGACCGGGCCCAACTATTGACGTTGAGTGCACCAGAGATGACGGTACTGGTAGGTGGTCTGCGGGTGCTGAACGCCAATACTGGTAGGTCGGGCCACGGGGTGTTTACCCACCACACCGAATCGTTGACCAACGACTTCTTCGTGAATCTTCTCGACATGACAAACGAATGGAAACCGGTCGGCGATTCGATTGACTTGTTTGAAGCCCGGGACCGATCAACTGGACTGGTGAAGTGGACGGGTACTCGGTGCGACCTGGTCTTCGGTTCTCATTCACAACTGCGTGCGATAGCTGAGGTGTACGGATCAGAGGATGCGCAGGCGAAATTCGTTGCCGACTTTGTGGCCGCATGGAACAAGGTGATGAACCTCGACCGCTTCGATCTCATGTGATTTCAGCGTACTGAGTATCCTGATTTTCGATTCATCTGTGAACTTAGCTTCGAATACGATAGGTCGTTCGAATCATTCAGTAAGAAACCACGTTTAGTGGTATTGACAAGGTTCTTCACGAAACAAACACTGTGAGCAACCGCTTTTCACAAAGCTCATGAAGGTTTAATCAAAGGGGAACACAACTTGAAAACAACAAAAAACAGCACCACTTGGCGCGCCAAAAGTGCCCGTGTGGCAGCGGGACTTATTGTCCTAGCAATCGCTGCCGCAGGGGTAGGGGTATCCGCCACCGGCGCTGGCGCTTCTAACGGTTGGGGGCGCTCCGTATCACCGACCACCAAGCCAACAGCAATCGTTGCGCCTGTCGCTGCGCCAGCTGAAAGTCTTGTTACAAGCTCCAACGGCTGGGGCTGACCTCATACTGCTACTGAGTAGCCGAACGCTCGTGGGGGTCCCAAAGTTGGGGCCCCCATTTGCATTCCTACCCTTAAGCCGCCCTGGCAGCCTGCCGAAGAGGAAACGGGTAACTGGTGAAACTTGGAACGAAACATGCTGGAGTTTGGGCATTCAACGGCCTTCTCCTACTAGGAGCACTGTTTGCCGCGTTCGCCGTAAGCAAATCGACTCTTCCGATCCTTCCCAGACCAAGTGGCCTTCCTTGGTACTTCATGATCGGGGTCAGCGCCGGAGCAGAGTTGTTGGTGTTTTCGGTTCGTTACCGAAACGACTCGCAAACGTTTGCGTTTGCTGAAATCAGTTACGCACTTGGCGCGGTGTTTTACCCGCCAAGAGAATTTCTCATTGCCTCAGCGGTCGGCTTAACGATCGTCTTCGTCTCGCGCCGGTCGCCAGCCACCCGGTTAGTTTTCAATGTTGCTGCAACGACCATTGCCTCATGTGTTGTGATCGCAACAACCCGAGCAATTGCTGGCCCGAATGCTCATACAAATAGTGCACGCTTATGGTTTGGGCTCGTTCTCGGGGCCGCCCTTGCGTGTCCGATCCAGGCCGCCTTGGTGGGTGTCGTTCGCTCCATTGCCGAAAAGCGGCTTGGTGCACTGACCGAAGCCCCAAAGGTCATTCTGTTCTCGGAATTGAACAGCATCGCCGCCGCATCAATGGGCGTGCTGATCGCCATTGTCTTGAGCGTCGCCCCCGTTGCAGCCATCGTCGGCGTCGTACCGCTCGCACTTCTTTACATCGCCTTCAGCGAGTTGGTGAAGGAACATACCCGCAGAACAAACGTTGAGTTTCTGTATGAAACCGCGCAAAACATTCACAACACTCCAGACATAGAAGAAGCACTTACGAGTTTGTTGCAGCGTTCGCTACGGAGCTTTCGGGCAGATTTTGCCGCCGTCCTTCTCAAGCGCCCAGACAACGAACAGTGGATGAGCTTTTGTGTGGGCACAACCCGTGGTGGTGGCTCCGACATTGCGACAGAGCCCTACTGGATTCCAAATGCCGGAGAAGCCGTAGTGGTCCGGCGAAAATCGGCGACCACAGCAGAGTTGAAACTGCTCGATCAACTTTCGGCCGATCAAATCTTGGTGTCGACTCTCATGGTTGAAAACGAAGTGAGCGGCGTACTTCTTGTGGCCGACCATGGAGAAAGCGAGGACGCCTTTTCGGCGCACGATCGTCACCTCTTCGGGTTATTGGCCAATCAAGTCGCGATCGGCATTGAAAACAGTCACCTGGAGCGCTCGCTTGGGGTACTCACTCGACTCGAAGAGGAAGTTCGCTACCAGGTCAACCACGATGCGTTGACCGGGCTTGCGAACCGATTCATGCTCGATTCTGTCCTTAAACGCAAGACGTATACGGATCGAGCGATGCTGCTCATAGACCTCGACGACTTCAAAGCAATCAACGACAGCCTCGGGCATGCCGCTGGTGATGAGGTGCTCGTCGAAGTTTCGAAACGTCTTCGTGAGGCCGTGAGATCCGATGATTTAGTCGCACGCCTCGGTGGTGACGAGTTTGCGATGGTGCTCGGTGCAGGGGCCACACGGGAACGCGCTGTCGAAGCGGCTGAACGGGTATCAGCCACGATGGCCCCACCCATGACTGTTTCTGGACGCCAACTCCACATACATGCGAGTGTCGGGGTGGCGGTGGCGACACCTGGAACTTCGCTGGAAGAATTGCTTCGCAGCGCCGACGTCGCTATGTACCAGGCCAAAAAAGCAGGCAAGGGTCAACACCAAATATTTGAGCCGGGAATGGACGCTTCTGCCCGACAAAGGCTACAAATCATCACCGGGTTACAGCACGCAATAACCAACAACGAACTTGTGATCGAGTACCAACCGATCATCAACCTGCATACGAATACTACCGTTGCTGTAGAGGCGCTTCTGCGGTGGAACCACCCAGAACTTGGTCGGCTCGGACCTGATCGCTTCATTCCACTTGCGGAGGAAAGCGGAGCAATCATTCCAATCGGAACGTGGACACTAGAACAGGGATGTCGCGATATAGCCGGATTGACCAACGAATTGGGTGAATCACTCGAACTCCATGTGAACGTATCACCTAAACAAATTGCAGCGTCAGACTTTGTCGAAAAGGTAACTTCAGTATTGACCCGCTTCAACGTTGACGCTCGGCGGCTCGTCCTCGAAATTACCGAAAAGACCGCCCTGATCGATTCGTCTTTGGTGATCGACAATGTGGAGGCACTACGCGCACAGGGTGTCCAACTGGCCCTCGATGATTTCGGAACCGGCTACTCGTCACTTGCCGCAGCCCACAGTTTTCCCCTCGATCTAATCAAAATCGATCAACTCTTTGTACGCGCCATTACGGCGCAATCAGAAGCGTCCCTCGTTCGGGCCATCCTAGCGATGGCCGACTCTCTTGGTCTTGCTCCGGTCGCTGAGGGGATCGAAAACAGTGAGCAGCTGCAGAAGCTGGTACAACTCGGATGCCCTTTTGGGCAGGGTTACTTTTTTTCTCAGGCACTTTCAATCGAGGATCTTACATCCTGGCGGTTACCAGTACCCGAGCCACTGGGGGCCTAGTGGCATCCCTGCGCAACGTATCCGATAGGCGATCTCTGCACCGGATGACGGGAACGGGAATCATGGGGATTGCGACGACGTATCTCTTCGCCCTAGTTGCCGGAACACGGCACCAACGATTCGTCTTCGATGATTTCGAGTTTGCCGCGGCCGCAGACCGTATGGGCCTTGTCGCTCAGTCGAAGCTGGCCTTTTACGGATTCTCTGGCCGAACTCTGCTGATTGCGGGAGGAGGCGCTTCGACGTCGGCTGGCTATGGTTGGGCCGCTGGAATCGCTGCGCTTTCAATACTTGGGCTCATTGTTGGCGTGACGGTCTTGATGAAACGAGTGCTGAGCGTCTCGCACACCGAAAACCGCAGTGCTTTCTACGCCGCGTCGTTGGCCACTCTCGCACTTTGCCTTGGCACCCTACCGGCACGCGAGCAGGTGTTGTACTGGATTATCGGGGCGCTCGTATACATCACGCCGATGACGCTTGTCGTGTTCGGTTTGTGCTGGGTCACGCAGCGCCCGACGATGCACGCAGACCGGAAGGCGGGTCATCGGTGGTGGAAACCGCTAGTGGCCTTTGGATCATCGGTGTGCATAGCGCTCGGCACCGGGGGAAACGAGACGGTTGCAGCAGCCACAGTTTTCGGAATGCTGGCGATTGTAACGCTTGCTCAAAGGGGGTCACAGATGCGTCGCCGGGCGCTCATGATGACTCCGTGTTCGCTTATCGGGGCAGCGATTGTTTACGGCGCTCCCGGTCAACGTGCTCGGGCAAGTTGGGTACCCGTGCACCGGTCAACCGAAGCTTCGCTCAATGTTGCTCATGAGTTTTGGTCAGCAATGAGCAATCTCATCATCACAAACATCCCAGTTCTTTTCGCTGCAGGCTTGCTCGGGGCGTTCGCACTGAGCCAACAAAATGACTCCACTAACCCTTCGCATAGGTTTTCTCGACTGGCACTCGGACTGTTTGTAATCACCATCGCTGATTGGTTTGCCCTCCTTGTTGTGGCCAGCTTTGGGAGTATGGCCGTGCCGCCCGCACGAGCAGTCACGACACCGTGGTGTTTGACCATGTTTACAGCGCTCATCGCGGGTGCGGCCGTGCGCGAACGATCCAGCTTTGCGTGGCTCGGCTCCCGTGTGTCTTTACGGCAACGGGAACGCATGCAGATAAGTGTGCTCGGGCTGGTCATCGTTGTTGCCTGCGTAATTGTGCCCCGCATTTCACAAACCGACCGACGATTGGGTGGTGTGGCACAAGGGTTGGATTGTATCGATCGAGTACTGCGCCAGGCGGCAAGGCAGCCTGCCAGCGACCAGTCAACGGTGTACATCGATGCGCCGGAATTGGTGAATGACATATGGTTCGCGCGTAAGGACCCGGAGCAATGGCCGAATAAACGGATGGCTGAGTACTACAAGCTCAACAAGATCAGCAATGACCCGAGCAAAGCGACACCGTGCCGCCGGCCTGACTAGCGGGTCTCAGTAAGGTCAGGGCTGAAATCCGTAGATTTTGCCACGCCGAAGACTGCGCTCCACTGAACAGGGGAAATATGTGTGTCGATGGGGAGACTTGAACAACCACTTTAGGTGGTATTTCGAGGGTCTTAGAGCGGAGCCAAGCGGAAGAAAATGCAGTCTGACCTGGCTTTTCGTGCTTCTGCCCTCCGCTGCTTTCCGGACACGTCCGGGCCGTTCCCGAATCCATTGCTTGCAGTTTGCTTGCACCGCGACACCCCGCCTCCGTTCATCACTTCGCTAGCCGAAAAAGCTCGGCGGACGCCATTAAGCGCGCCGACTTACCGGTCGCAGGTGGACTAGCCCATCGGTTCCCACGTCAATGACTTGCGCAACCGCAACGGCGGAGCCTGACCCGACCAAGATCAAGCGTCCCGGGACGACGGCAGAGGGATCCGTGGCTTGGTCGACGTACGACCAAGGGAGTCCGGTTTCGTCTTCAGTGTTGAGATCGACAAACAAATCAATGTTCACGGGTTCCCTCGTTGTGCCCCGTTTGCGCCGGACCAGAGTTGCCGCACAATCCGGACCGCTTCCTCAAACGAACTGGCGCTCAGGTCGTGTTCGGAAGCAAGTCGCTCATAACGGGCTGGCCAAGTTTCCGGGAATGCTGGAAGAACTGAGGGTGGGGTCTCGCTATCTCGTTCACTCCAAACACTGTTAATATCCACGCGTAGCTCGTGGGTGTGGAGCAGTTCGTGCTCGATCAGGATGACTAGATCAACAAGGTCACGAACCCGGGAATTGTCACGGTCACCGAAGTCACGGGTCATCCTGAAATTTCTCTGCAGCGTGGCGATCAACGTCGATGATCTCAGCCGTGGTCGCCGGGACGCCAGCAAACTCCAACGAATTCTGAACCACGACACGATCTGTCGCCGAGAGTTCATGCGTTCGTGGCGACACGTCCAGCTGGATCTTCCCGAACGAGCGGTCAGCCAAACTTGCGCTCACCGTTAACCGCCACGTGAGATGCCCACCGCCATCTTCACCGAGTTGGAGAGGTTGACTGGCTTGCAAAGCGAACCGATCCCCGTGCGGATCAGTTCGGAGCACCTCGACCAGACGCTCATGCAGCGCTTCACCGCTGGCAACATCGTCACGGAAGCCAAGATCCATGTCTTTGGTCAGCCGCGCATCGTGTTGCAAACGAACTTCTAACGCCATGCCACCCTTCAACACCCACAAGCCAGGTTCGCTATGTTCCAGCCGTGCGATGATTCGCTCAAACATCACCCGGCGACGCAGTCGATCCACAGGAATTCCTGATTCCTTGGCTTGCGACCGGAACCGATCCTCAAGCGCCATCCGCAACGCTGTCGGCGTTTCGTACTTTACCGTTTCACGCCAATGTTAAGTGCACGTTCAATCCGCAACGCGGCGCCAACATCAACAACCTCAGCGCGACTCCGCAGTGAACGCACGCTGAGACGACCTTCGTTAACGGCTTCCTCTATTGCACGACCGAGTTGTTCCTCGTCCGGCGATTGGCTGGCAACGTCAATGATGGTCCGCAATGGCGTGGTGATCCGGAAACCGACTCGCTGCTCAGTATCGGCTTCCGGCAACTCATGACGGTGAAGAGCAAGCGCAGGGTCAGTCATGCGGAAGTTTCGAGGGACGGTCAAGTGAACGCGACCCGATTCAAACTCACCGATCCCATGCACCGCCAACGCCGACTCATGAGACACAATCGCTTTTCCCCGTGACCAAAGCGTCCACATCGCGAACTCATCATGAACGGCTGCCACCCAGTCAGCGAGCCTGAATACACCACGCTCAACACGAACCCAGTTACCCGCCTCAACATGATGCGCCTGAGCCTGATACGAGTACCCGAGATCCCTAGCCTGAGCAGCGGAAAAATAGCCGGCTTGCTCTGTCGCCAATCTAAACAGCGAGCGCCGCAGATCGGTTCGGTCAACGGCCATGACGCCATCATACAACCTAACTTGAGTTTGAAGTCCACAATGTTACCAAAACACAAGATTGAGACCCGGGCCTAAAGACCAAGGTTCGTCGCCAACTGTTGCGGTAGGTTGAAAGCGAGTGTTCTGGGCGCCTCTGCTTTACATGACTGTGACTGCGTGTCCATCGACGTTTGCGAAGAGATCTCGGCCCGATGCACCACGCCCCCGCTGCCGGTGACGCTATTAATCCTGTCCAGGCCGTTTCCGATTCCTGCGTTCGCAATGCTGCATCGCACCACGCCCCGCTCGCCTAACCCCGACCGGTGAAGCGCCACGACGAATGAGTAACTCTGCAAGATCCGTAATCGGCGTCGGATCCAAACCGTTAAAACAGCCCAGTACGCCCTCGACTGACATTTCATCCCCGTCAAGCATGGACCCGAGCCAAGCGGAACCAGGCGACCGCGACGACAACCAGCGTGGGACCCAGGGAGCGGTTCAATACAGAAACCCCCTCTGACGATGGGAAATATGTGTGTCGATGGGGGGACTTGAACCCCCACGGGGTTTCCCCCACCAGCCCCTCAAGCTGGCGCGTCTGCCATTTCGCCACATCGACGTGGTACCCCTTTGCAAGGGCACTCAACCATAGCGCGCCGCTCCGACGCCATCGTGCACTTTCAGACTCGTCTTCAATGACCTCCCGGAAGTCCACCAGAACCCAAAGAACCCGACCACGGCTCCGACCAGATTCGCCGCGAAATCTTTCATTGTGTCGCGAAACGCCTCCGCCTGCACGACCATCGGCACGTCAACTTTCCCCATCGCCTCCAGTAATTCGACGCCAACCCCCAACGCCAACACGCACCCGACCGTAATGGCACCCGTATCGAACACATCGAGGTCTTTCGTCCAGCGTTTGAAGACGGGAAGGAACAGGCCGATCATCGCAATCGCCCACGACGCGTGCTGAATTCGGTTCGGTATTCCGCGTCCATCCGTATACCCAAGTCCCTCTTCCACGGTTTTCCAGCCGGTGAGCACCACTGGAAACACCAATGCTGCGACCTCATGAAATCGCCGTTCCATTCGATTGAGACTGTTGATCGTTAAGCGTTCCCGCCACCTCAAACCTAAGGCCACCAGAAAACCCATAGCCAATATTGCCTGCCAACTCCCAAACAAAAAGTAGGCGCTCGACACGGCCAGTGCAGTCCAGGTAACTACCACAGATACAAAAAATGCCCGAGTGCTCATTGCTTGCCAGCCTTGCAGATGAATACGGAGGAACCGTGGCCAACGAACGGAGATCATGCGGAGACCGGGCGACTGTTGCCAGGTCGACGCTGGCAATCAAGGGTCGGCCTTACAATGCCGACAGTAGAGCCATGAAAGTCGAAGAAAACCGACTTTCCCCTTCGTCTCTCATTTCCGCCACATCGCTGGCCGTGGCCGTCGCTTTTTTTGCCGTATCGGCCCGCTCCATTGTTGAAGCACTTCTACTACCGGCTAACCCCTCAAGCGACTTCGCGGCGTTTTGGAGGGCGGGGGGTTGGATTCGAAACCGTGCTGAACAGTCTCTGTACCCGCTCAGCAGCTTCGGGAACTCGGCTGGCGGATCATTTCCCGAGCGATACCTTGGATTCGTAAACCCGCCGCACGTTGCTCCACCGTTCTCGCTTTTGGCTGACCTTCCGCTTGGCCGAGCCTTCGCCTGTTTCACCGTTGTCAATATTGCTTCGCTTGTTCTCGTCTTGATCTTCCTTGGCCGAACTCTCCACCAGTACCGATGGGCGTCCACAGCAACAGCTACTGCGCTGGCCTTAACGGCCGGATCCGCCGCAACAGCCGCCGTGATCGTGAACGGTACACTCTCTCTCATCAGTGTCGTCGGTCTACTTATGATGCTTCCATCAACCCGACTCGACAACTCCGGCTCCGATTGGCTGCCGGCCCTCGGTTTGGCTCTACTGAGTTTCAAACCCCAATACGCGATTCTGCCGGCAGTGTTGTTGTTCTCACAGCACCGGTGGTCAATCCTGACGAGAGCTGCAGTGCTGATCAGCGCGCTTATCGGTGCCTCACTCACGGCAACTGGCATTAAACCTTGGGTGGAATACCTGCCGTTCCTGTCTCGCTATGCAGAAACCGCCGACCTGTGGCAAGTGAGCGACGCTGAGGCGTGGCTGCCCAAACAAATGCCCAACCTTCGAGGCCTCAGTTTCCGAATACTCGACCTCGACAACATTGCGACGGTGAACAGACTTTCGACTATTGCCTTAATCGTGGCTGTCGGGTTTGTATGGTGGATAGGCCACCAAACGCACCGAAATACCAACCTTGTCTGGGCACTCACTATCGCTCTGACTCTGTTTACTTCCCAGCACTCAAACGTGTGTGACGGGGTAATCCTCATTGTCATTTTGGTAGCGGTCGTCCGGGCAAACGACGAACGATTCACTCAGCCTCGAGTGCTCGGTGCATTTGCGCTGCTGCAGATCTCGTTTACGTTCGGAAACCCGGCGAGGACTACGCCATTGCTCCCCTGGTCAGCCATCGGAATCGGCGCACTCCTGGCGCTTCTTGTCGCCGTCGCCTCACTCGCCCGCCGACCCACCCAACCACCCGCTAATTGGAGGAAAACCGGCCTATTTGGCTGGTTTTCCTCCGATTAGTAAGGGGGTGCAGGTGGGGCGAAGAACGCGAGTACCTTTGCCTCGAAAGCGTCGGGTTGCTCCCAGTGCACTGAATGGCCGGCCCCTTCGGCTATCCAACACTCCCCTTTCGGGAACCACTCGGAAATCACCTGAGCATGGCGGCCGGGAGTATTGACGCCATCCTCTGACCCTTGAACTGCCAAGATTGGGACCGAACACCAAGCCACCTCCTCAGCGGTCCATGCCGGGTTGATAATCGTTTCGCCGATGGTCGCGGTGCACAGTTCACGCCAGTACCCCTCGCCTTGGTGAACATCGTGTAGCGCAATCATGTCGTCACGCCACTCAGGTCGCTCACGATCAATTCGATCAGGGTTCATCCCGATAGGAACACCGACGCGAACCCGCTCATCGATGTACGCATTACCCGCGAGGCACACGACCCGGTCAACCACATCGGAATGGAAACGGGCTAGGTACAGGGCAACGGTTCCGCCGTTCGAGTGTCCGATGATATGTACACGTTTGTTCGGGGAGAGTACTCCGAGAAGCGAGGCGAGGGCCCCAGCCATCTGCTCGAACGAGTACACCAACGAACCGTCGCTATCACGAACCGCAGCTGACCGCCCGTGGCCGGGGCAATCGGGGACTATGACTCGATACCCTGCCTTTACTAAGCGCGCAGCGAGGTCTGAACTTTCGATGTAATCATGACCGCCTGTTTCTGTGCTGCCATGAATCAGCAAAACCGGTTTGCCTGCCGACGGACCCAACACATCGACATGCAGCGGTGCGAGTGGCGGAAGCGGTGACAGTGTGCTCAATCCTCAGGGTAATGACAGGCAACCTGCTGGCCACCTGGCTTCTTCGAGATGAGCAACGGTTCTTGTGACGCACACAGATCAGTTGCCTTCCAACAGCGGGTTCGGAAACGACACCCCGACGGAGGGTCGGCCGGTGACGGAATGTCGCCCTGCAGCACGATGCGATCACGCTTACGAGCCCGTTCTTGCCGGGGGTCTGGTAGCGGCACGGCCGAAAGCAACGCCTTGGTGTACGGGTGTTGCGGGTTGGTGAACACTTGGGCTCGTTCACCGATCTCTACAATTTTGCCGAGGTACATCACCCCGATGCGATCAGAGATATGTGCAACTACGGAAAGGTCGTGTGCAATGAACACATAGGTAAGGCCAAGTTCCTTTTGCAGGTCTTCGAGCAAGTTCACAATCTGAGCCTGAATCGATACATCAAGCGCCGACACGGGCTCGTCAAGAAACACCAGCGACGGTTTGTTTGCGAGCGCCCTTGCTACACCGACACGTTGGCGTTGACCACCAGAAAACTCGTGCGGATACCGAGCCGCATGCTCACGGGCCAACCCACACATCGACAACAAATCATCGACGCGGGTATTTGCATCACCCTTCGAAACGCCCTGCACAATCATGGGTTCGGCGATAATTTGTCGTACCGTCATACGTGGGTTGAGCGATGCATACGGGTCTTGAAACACGATCTGCATTTCTTTACGAAGCTTGCGTACCTCTTCGCCTTGCAGGTTCGTGATCTCTCGACCCTCAAAAAACACCTGGCCGGCCGTGGCAGACATCAGCTTCAGTACTAAGCGCGCAGTGGTTGACTTTCCACATCCAGACTCGCCGACCAACCCGAACGTTTCACCCTGCATAACCGAATACGAAATGTCGTCGACCGCCTTTACGTGGCCAACGGTTCGTTTGAGCAGGCCACGCTGAATTGGGAAATGCTTGACAAGGTTACGGACCGCTAGCAATGGGGTTCTGGTGTCATTGGCAGTCGTGGCCGTGTCGGTGAGCGTCGACGTCAACGGTGTGAATCCGGTTTCGATGGTACTCATGCTGGATCCTTGATTGCGTCGGTCAAAAAGGTTGGTGCGTTGCCAGCGAAACCGGGTTCGGCGACACGGACACACCGAGCATCGTGATCGTCACCGGAACCGTGGACGGCAATCAATTCCGGGACTGAAGAGGTACAGGCGTCGATAACGTACGTACACCTCGGCGAAAAACGACACCCAGCAGGTGGACGGCTCATCAACGGGGGTTGGCCTGGGATGGGGTGCAAGCGTCCGCCACCCAACTGGTCAACCCTAGGAATCGACTCAAGCAACCCCCAGGTGTAGGGCATTCGGGGCCGGTAGTACAGGTCGTCGACCTCAGCCTTTTCAACCACCTGGCCGCCGTACATGACCATGACTCGGTCGGTGAGGCCAGCCACCACACCAAGGTCATGGGTAATCAACAAGATCGCAGCGCCCAATTGGCGAGCCGAATTCTCAATCACTTCAAGCACCTGTGCCTGCACCGTGACGTCAAGTGCTGTGGTTGGTTCGTCACAGATCAACAGCTCGGGTTCGCATGCCAACGCCATGGCAATCATCGCCCGTTGGCGCATCCCACCCGAGAACTGATGCGGGTAATCGTCGACCCGTTCCGATGGTCGAGGAATACCAACCAAACCAAGCATCTCGATGGCCTTAATGTGCGCAGCCTTCTTCGACATATCTTGATGGGTACGAATCATTTCCTCGATTTGATTGCCAATCGTGTACACCGGATTAAGCGATGACATTGGATCTTGGAAAATCATGGAGATCTGCCCGCCACGAATCTTGCGAAGTGCCTTATCTGGCAGCGTCAGCAAATCTTGGCCCTTCCAAAGAATTTCACCTGATTCAATTTTTCCCGGCGGAATAGGAATCAGCCCGAGGATCGACATGGCCGTTACAGACTTGCCAGAACCAGACTCACCGACAATGCCGAGCACCTCACCCTTGTGAATGTCGAACGAGACACCGTCTACGGCACGAACCACGCCGCCGTCGGTATGAAAGTACGTGCGCAGATCACGAACAGATAAAAGAACTTCACCGGACGCAGGCATTTAGTCCACTCCACGCATTTTAGGGTCTAGGGCGTCGCGTAGGCCGTCACCGACAAACACGATCGCGAGGGTTAACAGCACAAGCAAACCACCGGGCAGAAACAACAAGTGAGGATACGTCTGAAATTGTCCGCGTGCATCACGGATCATCACGCCAAGCGACGGCGTTGGTTCAATGAAACCAATTCCAAGGAACGAATAAATCGATTCAGACAGAATTGCGCCTGAGATCGAAAATGCAATCGAAACGATAATTGGTGGAAGGCCGTTTGGAACAACATGCGCCATCAACACACGTTTGGTTGACGCGCCCGTTGATCGGGCTGCCTCGATGTAGTCCTGAGATCGAATCTGTAGCACCGACGCTCGAAACAGCCGGGCGGTTGATAGCCACCCGGTCGCAACCAAGGTAAAAAAGACGGTCCAGAAACTTGGGCCGAAAATGGTGATCGCGGCAATACCAACCAACACATATGGAATCGCGTAAAACATTTCGATGATCCGGCTGATGACATTATCGACCCAACCCCCAAGATATCCGGCGAGGCCACCGAACAGCATGCCGAGAATTGTGCCGGCAAAGGCAACAACAACGGCAAGGCGCAGCGAAATACCGACGCCGCGAACTGCCCGGTGCCACAGGTTTCGGCCAAGCGAATCAGTTCCGAAGATACCGTAGGGTGACCCGGGGCGTTCAGGGCCGTTGATGATATCCGGAAGGTTTCGAGCGGCGCGGTAGTCGCCGTTGTAAATGAACGGACCAACGACTGCAATAACCAACAGAACCGCAAGAATGAACAAGCCAACTACAGCCGTCTTGTTTTTGAAGAACCGCTGGCGGCTGTCTTGCCAACTCGACAATTGCTCAGGAAGATCATCGCCGACGCTGGTCGCAGTCTTCAGGACGGCGCTGGCAGAATCAGAACGCAGTTCCGTTGCCTGACCGGGGGTCTGAGAGTCACTCATGCGACAGCCTTATCGCCAACACGGATGCGGGGATCTAACAACGAATAGCTCAAATCAACGAGCAACATCGTAAGCGCGGTCGCTAGGACAACAATCGACGTGAGGCCAAGCACGGGGGCGGTATCTTGAATTTGGGCTGACTCGGCGATTTGAGAGCCGATCCCACTGATACCGAACACAAACTCGGTTTGGACGGCAATCCCAAAAATCTCGACCAATGAAAGGGACGCAGCGGTAACCCAAGGAATAAGCGCGTTACGAAGTGCGTGCTTCAATAACACCCGCCCTGGAGCCAACCCTTTTGCTTTCGCAGTACGCAGATAATCAGCGCGAATAACTTCGAGCATTGATGAACGTAGCAGCCGAGCCAAAAACGCCATATTTACGATACCGACAGCAACCGCCGGAAGCACATAGGTCTTCCAGTTGTCTTTCGGGAAAATGAAGAACCGCCACTCAGACGGTAGAAAGCCATAAAAAACAAACGGCTTAAAGAATTTGCTGGTCGCCTGGTTTGGAATCACGCCAAAAAAAACCTGGAACAACAAACCGGTGACGAATACCGGAATTGCCTGCGCCGCAATGCTCAAAAAAGACGTGAGCCGATCGAACACTGAGTTTCGACGGGCAGCTGACAGAAACCCTAAGGCGAGCGAACCAAAAATCTGAACGATGCCGCCCCATACCACTAGCCTGCCGCTGTTTTGGGCGGTCTCGCTGAGGAGTTGGTTGACTGACTTGTCGTTTTGCACCGAATACCCAAGGTCACCTTGGACAAGGTTCTCCCAGTATTTCGCGTACTGAACAACGAGGGGCTTATCGAGGCCGTACTTGACCCGGATGTTGTTTTCGATCGCCGCCCCGACAGCCTTCTCACCAGACTTGGCACTGACGGCATCGCCTGGCATCACGATGAGTAACACGAACATGATCGTGAGTGCGCCCCAAACGGTGATGAGCGTCAATCCAAGGCGTTTCAAAAGATACGAACCCATACAGCAGCGGCCTTTTATTGCAGAAGATGAATCACAAACGAACGGTTACGGGCAAAACAATCACTAGTCGATCAGACAAACATGCAAATGTGGGGGGCCTCTGAAAAAGAGACCCCCCGACTGCCTGTCAGGCAGCGGCCTGAAGACTGCCTTCCACATTCACGTTTCTACTCTTAACCCAGCGTGATCTCGTTGTAGAGAACGAAGCCCAGTGGTGTGATCTTCAGATTCTTCACATTCGGGGTGAAGACATAGTTGTTGGCACGGTTGACCGTTGGGAAGATGACTGCATCTTCCGTCAAAGCGACCTTTTCTGCTTCGGCATAAATGTCGGCGGCAGCAGCCTTATCTGGTGTGGCTCGTGCCTTGTCTACCAAACCCGAGTACTTGTCGCTGTTGTAACGAGCAAGGTTGTCACCGTCAATTGACGCCTTATGCAGCAACGGGAACACAAAGTTGTCGTACAACACGTAGTCAGCGAACCAACCTGCGCGAACGATTTGGCCCTGACCCTTACGCATTTTGGTGAAGTACGTGCCGTCGGCTGGGTACGGATCAAGCTTCGCGTCGATACCGATTTCTTTTAGGTTGCCAACGAAAATCGTAGCTACCTTGTCCCAGTTTGCGCCTTCGTTGTACGACAAACGAATTGGTTCCTTGAGTTCGTTGCCGGCAGCTTTCCATTCGTCGAACGCCTTCTTGGCAGCAACGAGGTCACGAGCAACACCTAGGCCGAGGCCCGTGCGGTAACCGGGGATACCCTTAGGTACGAGCTGATCGGTTGGCTTGCGCTGACCCTGGTAGATGGTTTCTGAGAGCTGAGCTCGGTCGATTGCCTTAACGATCGCAAGTCGCAGTTTTTGATTCTTAGCTCCACCAACAACCGGATCTTCCCAGTTGAAGGCCCAGTAGTCGGTACCGAGAACGGTTCCGGTGCCCTGGTCGCCGTACTTAGCGATGGCAGCCTTGTAGCCGCCACCAGGAATCGAAGCACTGTTACCTTGGCCGGATTCGAACAGGTTGTAGGCCGCAGACTGATCCTTCGAGATCTTGAATTGAATCTCAGACAGCGTTGGCTTCTTACCGGTGTACTTGTCGTTCTTGACGATGACAACTTCGCCACCGGCCTGCAACGTTGCGTTCTTCTTGAACTTGTACGGGCCGTTACCAACCAGCTTGGTCGCAGTGGCGTCAAGCTTGCCTGGTTCGTTCCAGTTAGCCTTGATCATCGGTGAGAACACCGGATGTGAGGCAACTTCCGGGAAGCTGAGGTACGGCTTAGCCATCGTGACGGTAAGCGTGTTCTTCTTGTCGTCAGGAACAACTGAAGTGGGCTTCGGGCCCTTGCCTTCGTTCCAGGCTTGGAAACCGTCGATGAAATACGAGTGGTAGGCAACCTCTGAAGCAAGACCGGCCGACATGGTGTTGATCCAGGTGTTGGCAAAGTGGCTCGGGGTAACAAGTTCGCCGTTCGAGAACTTGGCGCCCTTCTTCAAGGTGAATACCCAAGTTTTGCCGCTGTCAGCGGTAGTCCATTTGGTGGCTGCAGCGGGAACAAGCTTGCCGGAGACATCAGTGTCGGTGAGGCTGTCGAACACCAGGATGGCTACCTGGGCACCGGTAAGGGTGCCGGTAGTTCGTGGATCAAGATGGTCAGGCTCGCCGGCAGCAAAGTTTTGCAAGTCGACGAATACTGAGCTTTTGGATTGAGCAGCTTGAGCGGTATTCGAGAGCACGGTTGCGCCCACGAGAGACAGCGCAATCGCTGACCCAGCTGCGATTCGGAAAGATCGCTTCATAAAACCTCCGGGTTGGAGTTAGTGGTGGTGAGTAAGGGTTGATGCATGGAAGGACGGCCGAAACGTCGAGGGCTACTGCAAACGAAGCGCCAGGATGACCACAGTAAAAATCCAGGTCATTCCGGCAATGATCGTTAAACGATCGAGGTTTCGTTCTACAACGGTTGACCCGGCCGCGGCGCTAGCAGCGCCGCCACCAAACATGTCTGACAACCCTCCACCTCGGCCTGAGTGCAACAGCACGAGAACAATCATCGCCAGTGCCGAGGCAACGTTGATGACAGCAATGAGGGTAGTAAGCATGAAACGGGGTCCTTCCGGGGCAAATCACTTGCTGAATTGCCAAATGCGTTAGCTGAACGCTAGCAGTTCGCTGTAATTGGTTAGGTCACCGAAACGGCAGTGGCTCAGACCGCCGGTCGGGCAATGGAACGTTGTTCTTGCTCAAGCGATGCCGCGCAGTTTGGGGTCGAGGGCATCGCGTATCCCGTCACCCATAAAGGTGAAGGCAAGGGTCGTGATCAACAATGCCCCGGCCGGGACGAAAAAGAGGTGCGGGCTGGTTGTGATGTAGTCGCGCGCCTCGCCGACCATAACGCCCCATGAGGGTGTGGGCGGAAGTAAACCGATGCCCAAAAATGAGAACACCGCCTCGCTAAGAATCGCCCCGCCGATTGACGCACCAACCGACGCGATAATCGGCTGAATAGCGTTAGGAGCTATGTGGTGTCGAAGTATCTGAAACGTGGTCAGACCTGACGCGCGCGCCGCCTCGACGTAGTCAAGATTATTGATCTGCAACACACTGCTTCGAAACAGACGAGCGGTCGACATCCACCCAATCGTCACGATGGCTGCCGCCAACGGAAGAATCGAGTTACCGAACGTGGACGTGAAGGCGAGGATCACTGCGAAGTACGGAACCGCAGAGAACACATCGTTGAGTCGCATGATGATCGTTTCGGCCCGTCCGCCTGAGTAACCAGCGACCGCCCCCAGCACCAGCCCAATGACCAACGAAACGACGAGCGTCGATAATGCGATCGTCATAGAGATTCGTGCCCCGTTGACCACTCGACTCCAAAGATCGCGCCCGAGAAGGTCACACCCGAGCCAATGCTCTTTGGTCGGGCCCTTCAGGGTGCAGCCAAGCGTTCCGTCAGGATTGAGATTGAGGTCAAGTTTCGTTGGGTCGTAGCGTTGAATCACCGGGCCGATGACGGCCACAACGGCGAGGGTAATGCCCCACAAGGCCCCAAGCATTGCCGCTTTGTTTCGACGGAATCGCCGCCACGTATCTTTGCGGGGATTGAAGGGAATCGGGTCAAAACCCTCATCAAGAAGTTTGCTTTGATCAATTTGGTCTGGAGCGTTCATGCCCGTCCTCCCGTTACCCGTACTCTTGGATCAAGGTAGGCGAATGCAATATCGACGAGTAGTGACAGGATTGCGATCGCTAACACCACAGGTATGAGTAGGCCGAGTGCTACAGGAATGTCTTGGCTGCTCGCCGCTCCGGTTATGGCCGAACCGAGCCCCGGCCAGTTAAAGACCGTTTCCGTAAGGGGCGCAATACCGAACGCAACACCCAGGTCAATACCCAATGTTGTGACGACTGGGATGAGCGAATTGCGGAGACCGTGCTTCAAGATGACCCGCCGCTCCGAGAGGCCTTTGGCTCGCGCCGTGCGCATGTAATCAGCCCGCAGCACTTCAAGAAGGGAGCTTCGAGAGATTCGGGTGAGCACTCCGGTACTCACACTGGCGATCGTGAAGGCTGGCAGCACTACCTTCTTCCAGTCACTCGAAATCGGGATTGGCCCCCACCATTTGGAAGGAATACCTTGAATAGGAAATTTGGCCCATTGCGGAAAGTGCCACTGATTGAATTTAACGCCAAGTAGGTACTGCAACAAGATACCCAATACGAACACAGGAATTCCTGACAGTGCCAGCGCGCCAAAGCTGGAGACGTAGTCAACCGGGCTGTTTCGTTTTACGGCAGAAACGACTCCGATAACAATTCCGACCGTTGCTTCGATGAGGATGCCCCAGAACGCCAAGCGAAGACTGTTGCCAAGACGCTCAGTCAGCAGAGAATTAACTGATTTCCCGTTATTGGGGGAAGCAGTGCCTTCGCCAAGATTCCACTTTCCAAGATTCTTAAAGAAAATCAAGTACTGAACGGGCAATGGCTTATCAAGCCCATAGTTTTTCGTGATGTTCGCCTTAACTTGCGAATCTATATTTCGCCCACCTCCGCCGAGTTCGTCAAGCGCGCTTCCAGGTGTTGCGACGAATAACAAAAATGTTAATGACAGAGCGCCCCAAACTACGAAGATAGTTTGGCCGAGGCGACGGAGGATAAATGAGCCCATAATGAGGAAAGGATGAAGGGCCGCAATCGCAAAAACTCACGACTGCGACCCTCAACATCGTTGTGACCTTACTTCATTGTTACCAAAGCGAATTCGGCAAAGCCGAATGCCGTAACTGGGTAGGTTCCAACTTTTTCGTTCACAACATTTTGGTTGCGACCCCAGGTGGTTGGAATCACGATTGCGCTGTCAAGAAGCAAAGCCTCCGCCTGGTTAAAGAGAGCAGCGGACTTAGCTGGGTCTCCCTCGGACTTAGCAGCGGTGACCAACTTGTCGAACTGAGCGACCGAGAAGTCAGTCGAGTTGTTTGATACATCGTCGTTCGTTTGGAACAATTCGTTCATACCATTGTCATAACCGTTGTAGTCAAAGATCCAACCACTTTGGAACATTTGGTAGTTTTCAGTACCCAGTCGTGAGAAGAACCCACGGGGTACTTCGGGCTTAAGTACAAGTTCGAGACCAATGGCATCTTTGACCTGGGCCTGTAGAAGCTGGGCAAATGCCACGGCAGCCGAGTTATTGCGGAAGTGGTACTCAATTTTTGGGGTGTTTTTACCATTCGACCACTCGTCGAACAACTTCTTGGCCAGAGCCTTGTCGGCCTTAGAGTTGGCTGGGTTCTTCGACAAACCAGCTTTGTAACCTGCGATACCGGGTGGAGTAATCCCAAGAGCGGCCTTCACTGAACCCTGATTGATGACTTCAATGATTTGATCGCGGTCGATCGAAGCTTGAATCGCCTGACGAAGCTTGGTGTTGGCGAAACCACCGACCGTCTTGTCATTCCAGTTGAAACCGAGGTAGCCGATTGACAGCGTTGGAGGTGCCGCACGGTCAGTGTACTTAGCGGTCGCTTCCTTCCACTTGCCGATTGGAATTGGACCACCATCAGTGTTTCCGGCCAGGAAATCGTTGTACGCAACAAGCGGGTCTTTCGACACCTTCATCTCGACAGCATCGAGGCAGGCCTTTTGGCCGTATATGCCACCGAAGTAGGTTTCGTTCCGCACCAATCGAGCGGACTGATCTTGGACGTGCTTTTCGAGTTTGAAAGCCCCGTTTCCGACGATCTGGCCCTTGGTCTCCCAATCGGCACCTAACTCGAATGCTTGCTTAGGAAGCGGGAAGAAGAAGTTGTGGGTCACGATGTTTGCGAACAAACCGTACGGGGACTTGAGATTTACCGTAAGCGTCATCGTGGCATCGTCGGCCACGATGTTCAGTTCTTTGGCCTTTCCTAGTGCGATGGCGTCGTAACCGTCAATGATGTTGGCCAATGACGCGTATTCTGAGCCAAAGCTAGGTGCAACGTTACGCTCCCAGCTCTTCTTGAACGTTGATGGCAGAACGTCTTCACCATTGCTGAACTTCACACCTTTACGGATTTTGAACGTCCAGACGGTCGCTGCAGCATTGGCGCTGTATGACTCGGCAACGTCGGCCTGGACCTTGTTTGTCAGGGCGTTGACCCGCGTAAGGCCGTCGAAGATCATGTTATTGACCTGCGCACCGATAAGTTCGGTGGTCAAGCCTGGGTCATAGTGGGTGGAGTCGGAAGCGGCGAAGTTCCAGCCGTCTCGGAACGTTCCACCGATTTTTGAACAGGTTGCACTGCCAGCAGCGGCTGCGAGGGTGGTGGGAGCGGCAGCAGCAGTGGTTACTGGCGCGGCAACTGTCTTAGCGATGGTGGTGGCCTTCGCCTTTGCCTTCTTTTTCGTGGCAGCGTTCGCCGTGCCTGTTAGAGCGAGTACGCCCACAAGCCCAACTACGAGCGCCTTTCGTTGAACTGATTTCTGCATAATTGCGGTCTCTCTCCTGGGTCAAGTCGCGCAGGGCCTCAGAGTCGAGTCACGCTGGCGATTTTCCGCTTAATTTAGCAGTCAACGATGGAAACAACATGACAAACGCCACTTATCTCGCCAGCGAGCGATGAATCGGGTTAACTCGACACGTCGATCAGGGACGCGAGGCCTGGATGATTTTGGCGAACTCATCGGGGTCGAGGCTGGCCCCACCGACCAACAGACCATCGATGTCGTGTTGACCCATGAGCTCCGCGGCATTTCCCGACTTGGCTGAACCACCGTACTGGATACGAACTCGCATAGCCGCTTCTGGGCCGAAGGAGTCGCTCACCTGGGCCCGAACCGCAGCACACATCGTTTGCGCGTCCTCGGAAGTCGCGGTTTTCCCGGTTCCGATCGCCCAAATGGGCTCGTACGCAATCACCATTCCACCGACGGCTTCAGCTGACACCGCGTCAAGGCCGGCCACGATTTGCGCCCGAACGATCGGTTCAGCTTCGCCCACTTCGCGCTGTTCCAGCGTTTCGCCGACGCACATGATGGGAGTCATGGCGTGCTTCAACACAGCCTTCACCTTGGCATTGACGCCTTCGTCGGTCTCGCCGAAATGCTGGCGTCGCTCGGAATGGCCAACAATCACAAACTGCACTTCCAGCTTGGCCAAGAACGCAGGGCTGACCTCACCAGTAAAGGCGCCGTTGTCTTGAGCATGACAATGCTGCGCACCAACTGCGAGCAACACCTTTCGTTCTGAGCTGATGTACGTCTGAACGGTTCGAAGGTCGGTGAACGGAGGGTGAACGCTTACATCGACGTGGGCGTAATCGTCGGATGACAAGCGCATGGCTAACTTCTCGACGCAATGCAGCGCTTCGAAGTGGTTGTGATTCATTTTCCAGTTGCCACTAATCAGCGGACGACGAAGGTTTGCCATGATGTTCTCGTTTTCTCGTAAGTACTAAAGGCCCATGCGGGTAGCCGCACCGCGAAGTGCGGCCAAGCCCGGAAGGTCACCGTGTTCAATGTATTCGAGTGATGCGCCGCCCCCGGTTGACACATGGTCCATATCGTCGTCAAGGTCGAACTTCGCAACCGCCGCTGCGGAGTCTCCCCCGCCCACCACCGTGAATGCTCGCGAGTCGGCCATAGCTTGAGCAACCGTGTGTGTACCGGCCATAAAACGATCGTCTTCGAACACACCCATCGGGCCGTTCCAAAGGATCGTACGAGCCTCACCAATCACATCGGAGAAGGCAGCTGCGGTGCCAGGCCCGATATCGAGGCCTTTCCAACCGTCAGGAATCTCCTTGTGCAATTGACGGACCTCACCGCTTCGCGACGCCGGGTCTGACCCGAACACGCCGTCAGGGCTCAGCGCCGTGACATCGTGGGGAAGTACCAATCGGTCGCCGTGATCGGCCAACAGCTGCCGACACGTTTCAAGCATGTCGGGCTCGAACAGCGACCCGCCAATATGGTGCCCCTGAGCGGCGAGGAACGTGTACGCCATTCCGCCACCAATGATGATCTGGTCGCACCGTTTCAATAGGGCGGCAATAACCTTCAGTTTGTCGCTTACCTTCGACCCACCAAGAATGGCCACAAATGGCTTAGCCGGGGCATCGAGCAGGCCACCAAGCACTTCAACTTCACGGGCCAATAACCGACCAGCAGCACTCGGAAGAAACGCCGGTGGCCCAACAATTGACGCATGGGAACGATGTGCCGCGCCAAACGCATCGTCTACATACATATCTTGACCAGCAATAAGTGTGCTGACAAACGTCGGATCGTTGGCTTCTTCGCCAGCATTGAATCGAAGGTTGTCAAGCAACGCCACCGATGGCGCCAGTTCGCCAAGCCGAACCCGAACCGGATCCATCGTGTACTTAGAGTCTTGGACACCCTTAGGCCGACCAAGATGCGAACAAGCAGTAACGATCGCCCCCCTATTCACCAACCATTCCAACGTCGGAATCGCAGCCCGAATCCGCAAATCATCATCAATCAACCCACCCGAAATGGGCACATTAAAATCGCACCGAACCAACACCCGCTTCCCACCAACATCGCCAAGATCCTCAAGCTCCGGAACCCCAAACCTCATAACGAAAACTTCCTTTGCATTGAACTTTTGCCCTTAACTAAAACGAAAAACCGGCTGTTGATTTCGCCCTGTGCCCTTCACCTCGGCCCCACAAGCGAAGCGAGTGGCAAGTGGCGAGGGGGTGGCCCGACCGGAAGGGGCCCCCGGAACGGAGTGAGGAGGGAAGGAAACCTGGAGGAGACAGGACCCGCTCGCCACTTGCCACTCGCCCTATACCCGCTTCTTTCCCATGAACACACAAAGGTCAACCAGGCGATTCGAGTAACCCCACTCGTTGTCGTACCAACCAAACACCTTCACCAGGTTGCCGTTGACCTGCGTCAGCTTCGAATCGAACGTACACGAAGCCGGGTTGCCAACAATGTCAGACGACACCAACGGTTCTTCTGAGAAGTCGAGCACCTTGGCCATACGACCCTTTTTGGCGGCAGCAGCAAACGCAGCGTTGACTTGGTCGACCGTTGCGGCCTTCTTCAACACACCCGTGAAGTCGGTAATCGACCCGTCAGGAATCGGTACTCGCAATGACTGTCCGTCAAGCAATCCCTTCATATGCGGCATTACTAATGACGTGGCACGGGCTGCGCCGGTTGACGATGGGGTGATGTTTACTCCTGCAGCACGGGCGCGGCGCATGTCGGAATGGGGGCCGTCGACCAGCATCTGATCGCCGGTGTAAGCGTGGACGGTGGTCATCAAGCCGTTCGTGATACCGAACGCATCGTCGAGCACCTTGACCATCGGAACGAAGCAGTTCGTGGTGCACGAGGCGTTGGACACAACAATGTGTTTCTTCGGATCGTAAGTGTCTTCGTTAACGCCAACAACGAATGTTGCGTCGGCACCGTTCGACGGGGCCGAAACGATGACCCGCTTTGCGCCAGCTTCAAGGTGCAATGCAGCCTTGTCGCGGTCGGTAAAGAACCCCGTCGACTCAATCACGATGTCGACCCCAAGGTCGGCCCACTTCAGCGCCGCCGGATTGCGTTCTGCTGACACCACAAACTCGTCACCGTCGACACTGATGCCGGTTTTGGTGACCTTCATGTTGGTGCCAAACCGGCCATGAACGCTGTCGTACTTCAACAGGTGAGCGAGGGCTGCAGGTGAAGTCAAGTCATTAACGGCCACGAAGTCGACGACCTTTTTGCCAGTCAACGCTTCCTGCTGTTTCACTGCCCGAAGGAAGTTACGACCGATACGACCAAATCCGTTGATTGCGACGCGCACTGCCATGTTGTTGGTGCTCCTTGAGTGAACCGATGTTCTCCGTCATGTAGGAGACGAGACAGTCTGCTCTATCTGAGCACTGCCTCGCGTACACATGGGCGCAAAAATTGCCAATCAACGAAAGTTCGGTGGCATCAGTTGCATCAAAACTTCTGCAAGCAGTTCCGGATCATGCAGTTTTCCGCTCGGACCAGCCATCGGCCAATCGACTACGGTCGGGCCAGCCACATGACCGAGAGCCAACGCCGACGGGTCTCTCACCACGAAATCAACCTCGACACCGTGTTCCTTTAAGGCTTCGACGTGTCGAGCAACGTCGTGGCCCGTTGTTTCTGGGTGCTGTTCACCGAGGTTCGCGATGTAGATCTTTCGCCCGGTCGCATTTTGTATCGCCTCGTTGATCGTAGGCACACAGAGCACCGCGAGGGTTGACGTATACAACGACCCCGGACCGATCACAATTTGGTCGGCTTCGGCAATAAGGGTCAACACGTCGGGGTTCACCGAAGGGTTATCGGGAACCAGCGTCAAACCCGTGATGCCCTGAGTTTGTCCGACAGCTGCTTCCCCATGCACTTCGCCCTCGACCGGCTGCAAAGTTTGATCGATGCTTCGAAACGACGCCTTCAATTCCACCGGTTCAGAAGTAGCGGGAAGTAGGCGACCAACGCCACCCGAGAGGCGCAACGCCTCGTCGATAGCTAAACCAAAATCGCCCAGGACTTCGGCCAGACCGGCGAGCACGATGTTTCCGACCGGGTGACCTTCCAGTTCTGAGGAATCGAAGCGGTGTTCAAGGGTTCGAGCCCAAGTCGACGACGGGTCGGACAGCGCCACGATGCAACGCCGCACATCGCCAGGGGCTGGAATCCCGAAGGCCCGGCGAAGACGCCCGCTTGAACCTCCGTCATCGGCAACGGAAACAATTCCGGCAATGTCGGTTGAATAGCGCCGAATCGCCCGCAGAGTTGTCGACAGCCCGTATCCCCCACCGAGGGCAACCACCTTGGGCTGCAGGTTGTTCGTTGCGTTGGAAAGTTCAGCGTTTGTGGAGGTCACGATGTCTCACCATTACCGGGTAAGGGAGGTTGGTCAAAGCCTTACCAATTTCTTCAGACATGGCCACACTTCGATGCTGACCGCCGGTGCAACCAATTGCTATCGACAGATAGGACTTTCCCTCTTTGGCGTAAGCGGGAAGAAGCATCTGAAGAAGGTCAGTGACTTTCGCCAAAAACTGTTGGGCTGCAGGCTGTCCGAGAACGAATTCTCGTACCGGAGCATCAAGACCCGTAAGCGTACGCATCGCTTCATCCCAATACGGGTTCGGCAGGAATCGAAGGTCGAATACCAAATCAACGTCGGTGGGAAGGCCGTGCTTGAAGCCGAATGACACGACTGACACCGCCATTCCTTCATCGGGGCGAGCGGTACCAAACACACTTATTACTCGGTCGCGTAGTTCGTGCACATTCATATTTGACGAGTCGATAACGACATCGGCGAGCGCTTTAGCCTGGTCAAGAATAATGCGCTCACGCATTACGCCAATTAACGGACCCTCAGCTTCGGCGAGCGGATGACGACGGCGATTGCCCTCGTAGCGACGAACGAGCACCTCGTCGTTGGCGTCAAGGAATGCGAGGCGTACACGGCTACCGGCAGCTCGCAACTGATCGAGCGCTTGCGGGATGCCTCCGCTACCTAACTCGTCGGGGGCATTTCGGCCAACCACAAGGGCGACCCGGTCGATCGTTGAACTTGGGACGTCGAGCAGTTCAGCGACCTTTCCCACGAGAGGGAGGGGCATATTGTCGATGACGAACCAGCCGAGATCTTCAAAGACGTTCGCGACGGTGCTTCGACCAGCCCCCGACATCCCGGTGATGACTACATATTCGGCCACTGCTGGTTAGACCATCTTGGTTGCGTGCAGAAGGAGAAGGCGCGGAATCGTGTCGGCGTCTCCGTAGTCAGCTGCCTTCGCAAGAAAACCCGGAGGCGGTGCCGGCTCTTGCATTTCGGTGAGGAAGAGACCGTTTGCAGCCATAGCGTTGATGTAGCGAGACATTGGTCTGTGTACAAACGGTATGAACACGTTCTTTTCGACTTCTTCGATGACGTCAGATTCGATGAGATAGGGCCCAATGCGCCAATACTGCTCTTCGATAATTTGATCGTCAATCCACCCGCTGCCTGGGGTTTGCAATAAGGGGTGATTGAGGAAGAACAGGAACCGGCCACCCGGTTCGAGTACACGGGCCACTTCGGCAATAGCCGCATCGACGGCGCTGATATGTTCGAACACGAGGCAGGCGAGGACACCGTCGAACGATTCGTCAGGGAACGGAAGGGCGGCAGCCTCGGCCCGGGCATATGTCGGGCCACCGGCACGCTCGGCAGCGGTGACGACCTGGGCGAGGGTCGGGTCGACGCCCACGACAGTCTCGATGCCCAGACCTGTTGCCAGACGGGCGAGTTGCCCTTCACCGGTGCCGATGTCGAGCACCCGTTTTAGGCCCACCAGCCGTTCGGCGGCCATCGGGATGATTTGCTCGGTGTACTCCGGGTCGGCGCCGTCAGTGAAGCCGTCTTGCCACCACCCGGCGTTGATTTCCCACAATTCGTCCCGGTCGCTTCGCACCCATACAGCTTGGCATGGACAGTTACACATCAACGTCTTTCGTTGAAGCTCAGGAAGACCACTTCTAGCTCGACCGACTGCGCATCACCCCGATTGGAGCTCGATCTGTTATAGCTTTATGAGGTCTTTCACAACTTCGGCATCAATGCCGCCGAGCCGAGACGAACGAGCAGCAGTCATGCCTGCCGACAGAATGGCCCAAATTGACGCAGATTATGAACTCGAAAGCGAACGATTCCAGCCAAATCGAGCGTGAGAAACGACCATCGATCGGAGCGGTCATTTGCATGTACCGCTCGCCTTTCATCGAGCGGCAACTGCAGTCCATGGTTCAACAAGTCGAACCCTTGGATCAGATAGTTCTGGTCGATGACAGCGGAGATAGGGAGTGGTCTGATCATGCGACACGCGGGCTAAGGGGTTATTCCGGAGAGCTCCGGAGGATAACGAACAATCAAAATCTAGGCATGCGTCGTTCTTATGAGCTAGCGCTTCGATCTTCAACCTCAGACATTGTTTTTTGTGCTGATCACGACGACGAATGGTATCCGCAGAAAACGGAACGTGTCATGCAATTTATACAGAAGACAGGCGCAAAAGCAGTCTTTCACGACTTGGCGGTTTACGCATCTACCTCGTTTCAGGTCAGTTCTGGAGATCACCTGGGAACCTTTTTCGACTTGTATTCATCCACCCCGGAGCGGGCGACTCTCGTGGGCTTCGAAGAAGCACTCCACCGGCCCCCTGCAAGCGGTTCCGCACTTGCGTTCCGACGAGAATTGATACCAGAGAACCTCCGGTTTCCTTCGACAACGACACCTGATCATTTTCTCCAAATGTTATTTACGCAGTCAACTGACTTGGTGCGAATCAATGAGGTGCTCGGAAATTATCGTCGTCACGACACAAATGTCTCGGACCTTCCTACACGCTCGACACGTCAACGAACGGTTACCGAAGACCCTACGGAGCTTGTCGAAGCACTGCGCGGAGTGACGTCGCAAAATGATGCACTGCTATTTCAATATCGAGACACTTCTACCCTCCGAAGGTCTGTCCAAATGGCCACGTTCGGGGCCTGGGTTAGAGAGCGAAGAAGAGCACTCGGAATCAGTCTAACTCTCAGACTCGTTTTCTCGGTTTACAAACGCCCTTGGAGGTTGGCTGGAGATCTACTGCGGAGGAAGTATCGAAAATCTGCTGCTTGCAGTTCATAGGCTGCAGCCACCACCACCGCTCTCATTTTTGCCAGTTTGTTTTTTTCTAAGCATAGTATTTTGATAATGTCTTTTGCAAACGACGGAATCTCGTCATGCCAGAACCAATTCGGGTCTGTCGAACAATATTCCGTCCAAAGTCTAAACCTGTTTCTAGAGATTGACAGGCGCCGACTCACCGAGTGATTGGTCGTAGTAATCGTTCGCCCAAAAACTCTATGTACTGTCATATTCCCTAATTCGTGCCTGATAGTTTCGTCGTTGAATTGGAAGTTTTTATATCCCGCCTTTCGGCAGCGAAGCGTAAAATCGCTGTCAACATGATCAACAAAGAATTCCGTCCTGAACGGACCCACACTTCGGAATGTCTCGGCTCGGAGAAGCAACCCGGATGTGAAAAGAGTTGTTTTTTCAACACTCAGTGAGTTAGCGTTTCTGTTGATACGAATACCCGACCAGCGATCGACAAAACTCGGGCCCAAACAGCCCAAAGGCACGCCCTCTGATTCCAGACGCTGGAACTCACCGATCATTCGATCTAAGTATCCTTCTGAACAGATACTGTCTTGATCAAAGAACGCAATGAACTCTACATCCGGACAAAGAGCTTCGATGCCGATGTTAAGAGCCTCTGCGAGCCCGAGATTGGTCGTTTGCCTAGCAATAACTAGGCCGGCTCGACTCGAAATCCTTTCAATCACAGGGTCACTGTCGGGGCCAGAGCAGTTGTCAACCACTACTATCTGACACCCAGCTTTTTCAAGAGTACGAATATTCTCGACGACCGCAAGATCGGGATTAAAACAGACGATAACAACACCCATTCCCGGTGACACAAAGGAACTGTCAGGCATTCACGCTCTCAAACTGACAAATAATTGCGCAAATTTCCTCGATGGTTGACTCTGGAATGTCATTCCACATGGGCAGCGATAAGACCGAAGACGAGACCAAGTTCGTCGAAGGAAGTGGACCTCTCAAGTAAGACTCGAACCCGGCCATCTGATGCAGAGCAGGATCAAAGTAGGTTCTAGCCTGAACTCCCTTATGGTCCAAGGTCTCTAGAAGCAAGTTTCGATACTTTGGGGCTACGGTGATTGGCACAAATTGTACAGCTGACTGTTCCAAACCAACTTGGATCTCACTGAAAGCTGAAAGTCTTGACCTCATGATCGATACCAACCGCTGGCGACGTTGCAGGATTGAGTCGAAGTCATCGAGGAGCGCCAGACCCACTGCACAAAGGATCTCAGGAAGTTTTCCATTGAGACCAATGATGTCCTTAACAACGCGCCTTTCGTTGAAACCGAAGTTGATGAGGGTTTTGAGCTGGTCGGCCAATTCGGGATCATTTGTTGCCACAGCTCCACCCTCACCGATAGCGAAAGGCTTGGTCGAATGAAAGGAGAAGACCTCAGCTGACCCCTGGCCGCCAATGCGAACCCCGTTGGCAAAACGACTTCCGAAACCCGCGGCTGAATCAATCAGAAGCGCAAGACCCGCCCGATCGCAAGAAGCCTTCCAAGAGCTGCTCACTGATTCGGCTGGAGCGACCCCGAAAGTGGACGTGAGTAGCGCACCTGCTGCTCGATCTCCGAGCAACGCAATCGCCTCCTCAACCCGATCACAAGACACTTGGAGCGTATGAGGATCAATATCTACGAAGTACGGTTCGAACCCGGCCCATACAAGGGCGGCACTTGTTGCAGCGAAGGTAAAACTTGGAGTGATCACGTAGTTCTTCCCGGCTCTTGGGCTGCCAAACGCAGCGCGGCTTCCGAGAAGGAGTGCGGATGTTGCGTTGTTGAACAGAACTACGTGTGACACACCCAAGTATTCCTCAAGTCGATTGCCCAGCATCTCTGAACACGGGCCACCATTCGAAAAGTACCGCTCCCCCCGCGACTTGTCGAAATACCTCAAAATGGACTCGTCGTGCGGCATTTCGGGGCGCTGAAAAGGAATGCGTGGACTCACAATGCCAACCTCAACTGATTCGTTCGGCTCATGTGTAGTCAATCGGCAGCGCGGCGCATCAGCTTAAGTAATTGCGATCACCGTATGGGTCTGGCTGGAACGCCAACTACCGTTGCACCAGCAGCAACATCCTTGGTGACCACGGCTCCAGCTCCGACGATCGCTCCGTCGCCAATTTTCAGCTTTTCAAGAATCGTGGCTCCGGCGCCAATCAAAACCTGTTTTCCTATGGTGACGTCCCCTGAGATCGTCGCATTTGGATTCACAACTGAGAACGCCCCGATTGTTGTGCCATGGCCTACGGTGACGGCATAGTTCACATAGCATTGTCTTTCGAACGAGACACCGACCGTGGCGATCACACCCGGGCAGATGACGGCGCCTTCACCAAGCCGTGACGTTTCGGTATCGAATCGAGCTGACGGGTGTACGAAGCTTGGAAACCTAGCGTGCGGAAATTTTCGAACCACAGCCTCTACCAGGTGCATCCGAAACATCGGATCCCCCACTCCCACAACCGCAGCCTCCAACATGTCCAACTCGTTCAGAACACTGACCTGTTTTCGAAGGTCGCTGGTCGGAAGGTATTCTCGCCCTGTCACAACAAATCCGGCAAACCGATAGTTTGGGTCAAGCGGTTCGATTTCCTTGAGGTGCCACCGGAGTTCGGAAGCGAGCCCTCCGGCTCCCAAAATCATTATTGACATCGGGCCTTGAGCCATACACACGCACTACCTCTCCAAGAATCGTTTGAGCAGCAACCACGAGATGAGATTGTACGCCAATGATGAAACGAGCAGTCCGATAGAAGCTCCGCTACTACCGTTCAAGTGAGAACCGATGATGCAAGAAGTAAAGATGGTGAAACCACCCAAAAATTCTAGTATGACATATTGCCGAAGCTCAGCTCGCGCTAGAAGAGAGAATGATATCCATAGCCCTACCGTACGAGATAGCTCAGCAACTAGCCTTATAGCGATAGCACTGCTTGCATGAGTGGAGCCGATCACCAGACGTGACAGTTGATCGGAATAAAAGGCTCCTAATCCAGCTATCGGCATCGCAAGAAGGAGCGTCAGAACGATGCGCCTTTTCACCAGGTCGAGAAGAAGTGGTGCTGGGACTGCGCCCACGGATCCGAACCAAATTCGCGATGCGACCGCTGTCGCACCAATTGACACTGCTGTTCCGACAAACGCGCCAACCCGAAAAAGACCTGCCTCCTCGTTCCCGCTCACCGTTCTAACTACTAATGGCAGACTTGCCATCGCCCCTGATCCAGCAATTGTCGCAAAGCAGAGCGTCCGGCCCTCGCGCACGAGGACTAACAGATTCGACGGAATTTCAATCCGGAAATCCTTCCGCTCGTGTCGGCAGACGACGAAAGTTCCAACCCGAGCCGCCGCAAATCCCGCTAATCCAGTTCCGACGACGAACAACTCCATCTGTCGGTGAATCTCTAAGCCCGACTGTGTCAAAACCAGTGCGCAAGTGAGTGTTCCGACCGCTTGCAAAAGCGACATAGCAGCTAAGAGGGAGGGCTTCTGCCTCGCTGTTAGTACTGCCAGTTCAATCTGTGCGATGCAGACCAACGCTCCGGACGCCGCCGCAATTGATAACGCTTGCCCGTGGCGTTGGCCACCCAAGATAATCGGACTCAACCAGGGACTAATCAAAGTAGCGGTAACGATCGCTAGAAAGCCACCCACCCTCGAAATGAATCGACACCCTGCGATTACCTCGGCACGGCCGCGTCCATCGGAGGCTTGGTAACGACGTACCAGCACCGGTCCGACGTTAGCGTCTGCGACCAAGGCCACGATTGCGGCGAAAGCTTGAATTGCAGCAAGGTAACCCAGGCCTCCCGTGCCCCCAAACTTAGCGAACACCCTCAAAGCGATCAGTGTCCCAACGGGCGGAGCAAATGACGCCCCAGCGACCAAAAGGGTTGGAACAATGTCGCTTATCTTCTGAGTCCTTTTCGGTGAACAATTCACCGCCATCAATTCAGAACTCACAGCCTTGTCTTCGACCAGACTGATGACCTCCTTGAGCCAGAGGTATAACTGAGTTGGCCCTCAACTTCTAGCGGTGTCGTGTCGAGGTGTGACAGTGTGATCATCGATTCTGCCCTTTGTTCACCCTCCAACTCTCAAAAGTCATTGTCAGCCTTGTCTCCGGACCGGATAGAGGCGAATGAATGTCCTGTTTGTGGTTCCGACGGGATCTTGGCTGCATCAGACGTCTCAGATCGATGGTTCGGGTCGAGTGGTCGTTGGAATTTTCTGCGCTGCACTGCTCCTGATTGCGATTGTTGTTGGCTCGCAGAGCCGCAGCACTCCCCAGACGATCAGTACGACGAGTACTACACACATCAGGACCAGCGAAGTAAAACGATCCGCTCCCGACTTTTTTGGTTGATCTTTCCTTCCCCCTGGGCGAGGGCTCGATCTAAAGAGAGACTGAAGATGATCCCGTCGAACGTTCCCACCAGCGGTACCCATGTTCTCGATGTTGGCTGCGGATCTGGACTCGGTATGACAAACCTTCGTGATCATGGCTGGGACGTAGAGGGGTTCGAAGTTGACCCCAAAGCAGCCGTGCTGGCGGCCCAAACTGGCTGTCGCACCCATACCGGTTCGTTGACAGACTTAGAACAGGGAACTTTTGACGTCATCGTTTCGAGCCACGTGATCGAGCATGTGCCCGATCTTCTTACATTCTTTGCCGACTGCAAGAGGCTTCTCAAGCCAGGCGGGACTTTCATCGCGTACACCCCAAACATCTCATCGTGGACAAGCCGGATATTTAAATCGAAATGGCGCGGGCTTGAACCTCCGAGACACAAAGCATTACTCGGACCTCGAAGCGCTGCGAAGCTATGCGAACGTGCAGAAATGTCAAATTTCTCGGTGAGCGCCGACCCCAACATGGAGGGTTTTCTCGTGGCCACATCCCTGTTCGACGGAAGTAAGAAGTCGACATCAGAAAAGGCGCTCTTTTATTTGTCGTGGATGGTCGGGCAGTTGCTGGGTGATCTGGTCGGTCTTTTCTGTAAATCGCTCAGCTCCGAACTCAGGATTGTAGGAACGTGGTACTCAAGCGAGGCTGTCGATCAATCTTTCGAACACCTTGGCAGCGACCACGGCCGATAATCCGAGCAAACCGCAGTTCTTCTACGCAAGTCGTCGTCAGGCTTCTTGCGTGAGATCCGGTTCCGTGCGCCATCTCGCTCACAATTGCTGACCCTCAACTCGGTAAAGGTTTCAGTCGAAGACTCAATTGTGTTCCCAACATCCCCGGGCAGCTTTCCCAAGAACATCCTCGGCTCACCGCGAGTAGCCGAGTCAAACAAATCATCCGATAGGGCTGAAACAATAAAAACGGGCAACCACTTGATCGTGATCATCGGATTCGACTCGCCAAATGAAGTGCTGGATGCAGTTGACAGCTTCCAGTCCCTCCCAGGACGACCAGAAGTCCTAGTGCTCGAAAACGGCTCGGCACGCTACCCAAAAAACACCAATGTTTCCTACTTGGAACGCAATATCGGTTATTGCGGTGCTGCGAACGTCGCCATCGCCTTCGGACTTTCCAATGGGTACAGCGCCGTCACAATTGCTAACTGGGATGTACGAGTCAAACCAGAGTCATTTGTTGCCCTCCAAAAGGAAGTCAAAAGCTGCACCACTGATGTAGCCATCATTGGTGGAATAGAACTGGACGGGGCCGGTAAAGTGACGACAGCGGGCGGCGCCAACTGGTCCCGCTGGACAGGAAAAGATCGTTGGTTGAAGTCTGTTCCGCTCAAACCAACAAACGTTTTGTTCGTTCAAGGAGCCTTCGTCACCTTCACGCCTGCCATCGCCGCATTGACCCCCGTTTTCGACGAACGACTGTTCATGTTCTTCGACGAAATCGACCTGGGTCTTCGGTTGCGAAAAGCAGGACTGGTCGCCATGCTGGCGCCTTCAGTGAAATACGTCCACAAAAACCAAGACAGTAGGTACCGCCCACTCCGGGGATACCTAATGTGGCGGAACCGCTCCCTAGTATCACGAGAACATGGGGGCCGGGTTGCACCAGTAGCGATAGCTTGGGGATTGGTGATGCTCGTCGTTGGAGTCATTTCCCGATTACCGAACTTCAAGTACCCCTACACCGTGGCTTCGTTCAAAGGCTGGTTCGACGGTGCGCGAGGAATACGAGACCTTCATCGAGTACCGACCATCAAATATATTGCGCAAAAGTGTTCTGACTGATGGCGCTTAATCACTCATGACAATCGTCATTAACCTGTCGGCTCTGATCGAAAAATCAACGGGGCATAGCGTTTGCATCAACAACATTGTCCCCGGTCTCTCGGATCTACGCCCGACCCTTTTGTTAACTTCCGGCATGCGCAAGCATTGGCAGCGTCTACCTTTCGAGTTACCCACTGAGCAAATTCCGTCGGCGCTTTCGCCGTCGAATGGACCATCGGCTTATGCCGCCCGCCTTGTCTGGAACCAATTGAAAGCACCAAATCTTCTAAGCCGATTAGGAGCCGAACTCTTCTATTCACCGCTCCCTGAGCTGCCACTCGGAACCGAAGTCCCAACCGTTGCAACGGTATATGACTTCATTCCTTTTCATCACTCGGCAAAGAACTCGCTCGGGTATCGATACACCGCTCACTACGTCCCACGAGTCTTACGCCAAGCGAACCATGTCATTGCTATTTCTCAGTTCACAGCAGATGAAGCGATGAAGCTGTCAGGGATTCCGGCCTCGAAAATCACTGTTACTCCGCTGGCTTACGACAGCGGTGTGTTTCGGTTTCTTGACTTAACGACGCTTCCGTACGTTCTGTTTGTGGGGCGCCAACCAAAGTACAAGAACGTCGAAACCGCCCTTAAGGCATTTGCAGCTGTTTCGAATCAACGAGACTATGAGTTCGTCATTGCGGGGCCCGAAGACCGACGGTACACCCCAATTCTACGGAGGCTCGGGCGAGAACTCGGAATTCGTCTCCGATTCGTCTCATATCCGACGACTGCAGAACTCGCAGTGCTTATGAATCAGGCCAGCGTCCTCGTACACGTCAGCCTTTCGGAGGGGTTTGGACTCACAGTTCTCGAAGCGATGGCGTGCGGCACCCCTGTCATCGCATCAAACACAACGTCGATTCCTGAGGTCACCGGGAGCGCAGCACTTCTGGTCGATCCAACGAGTGAAATCGCGATCAAACAGGCGATAGAAATCGTGTTGACAGACTCGGCCACCGGCCGTGAACTCAGTGATAACGGACTGAAGCGTGCACAAAAATTCAGTTGGGAGTCAACAACATCGCTAACTCGTGAAGTCCTTCTTACTCAGCTGTCTTAATGACTAAATGCTCAGTAATTTTCCGCGCTACGTCGCTCGGTAACCATGAGAGAGCTTTCAGGTCGTCGAGAGTTGCGGCTTTCACGCCGGCGATCCCGCCCAGTTCGGCCAGCAGACGTTTTCGCCGCGCTTCACCGAGACCCGGTATTCCGTCGAGTTCTGTCGATGTCATGCGCTTCGCACGAAGCTCACGATGGAACGTGATTGCGAACCGATGTGCTTCATCCCGCACTCGCTGCAACAAATAGAGCGCCTCGGATTGCCTCGGTATACGAATCGGCCCCTCCTGCCATGGAACGAATACTTCTTCGAACTGCTTGGCCAACGAGCAAACAGCAATCTCTTCTTCCAGCCCAAGTGCTGACAATACGTTCATCGCCGAGGTCAATTGACCCTTGCCGCCATCGATGACGAGCAGGCTCGGCGGATACCGGAACTTGCCCCGCTCTTCCACCGGAAGCTCCCGCTCCCGAAGGTATGCCTGCAGACGACGGGTAAGCACCTCCTCCATCGCAGCAAAGTCATCGTTACCCAAACCGGCCCGAACTTTGAAACGACGGTATTCGCGCTTATTAGCTAGGCCATCTTCAAACACGACCATCGACGACACGTAGTCGCTACCCTGAATATGAGAGTTGTCGTAACACTCGATTCGCAGCGGAGCGTCGTCAAGCTTCAGGTATTCCATCAACTCATTGAGAGCCTTGGCGCGAGCGTTGTGATCAGCAGATCTTCGTAACCGGTGGCGGGTGAATTCTTCCTTGGCGTTCCTTGTAACAAGTTCAAGAAACTCTCGCTTTTCGCCACGTTCGGGCACCCGAATCTCTACCCTTCGAGCCGCAGGACCTCGTGCCCCGAGACGCGATTCTTCACGCATCAGCGCCAAATACTCCTGGTACGTCTCAAGGTCTGGCGGTACATCGGGAACAAGCACCAACTTCGGGTAACCGGAAGGCGGTTCGTCGGCGTACAGCTGTTCCAAAACCTGGCCAACCAGTTCGCTATCGCTCAGATCATCGACCTTGTCAACAATGAAGCCGTTACGACCAACAACTCGGCCCTTCCGCACATAAAACACTTGAACCGATGCTTCAAGCTCATCACCGAATACACCAATGGCATCGAGGTCTTCGGTTTTTTCAGCTACTAGTTGTTGTTTGTCGATGGCCCGACGAACACTTGCCAACCGGTCACGCATTCGAGCCGCCCGTTCGAACTCCAGCGCCTGAGCTGCGGCCAACATATCGCCCTCTAGACGCTTAACCATCGGGTCGGTTTCACCGTCGAGGAAGTCGACCAGATCACCAACCAACTGTTTATAAGCATCGGGCGTTATTTCGCCGACGCACGGCCCAGAACACTTCTCAATATGAAACAACAAACACGGTTTGCCCAGCTTTTGATGGGTGTTGAGTTTCGAGTCTGAGCACGTTCGAATCGGAAAGCTTCGGAGTAGCAAATCGAGAGTCTCGCGTATGGCGTACGCATTCCCATACGGCCCAAAGTAGCGATAACCCTTAGTTTTCATGCCCCGACGAACCATCGCACGTGGCCAATCATCGGACATCGTTACCGCCAACAACGGGTAACTCTTATCGTCGCGAAGGCGAATATTGAACCGAGGCCGATGCTGTTTGATGAGCGAAAACTCAAGCATGAGGGCCTGGACTTCGCTATCAACGGTTATCCATTCCACCGTTTCCGCCGCAGCCACCATCGCAGCAACTTTCGGATGCAATAAGTCTGGGTTACCGAAGTAGCTGTTTAACCGAGATCGAAGGTTCTTTGCCTTACCAACATAAATGATTCGCCCATCACGATCACGGAATTGGTACGAGCCCGGATCTTCAGGAATCGTGCCGGCTGGGGGTCGTTGAACCATGGCTACGCAGACGCCTTCGTCACCCTTGCTTTTGGCTTAACAGCCGCTTTCGCAACTTTTGAAGGTACCGGTTTTGTCACTTTCTTGGCCTTCGACCCAACGGAAGGTTTGTCTGTCGTAATCGCGCCACGGCCTACGAGTAGTGGTTTTAAAAACTTGGCTGTGTAGCTCGTTGCGTGTTCAGCGACCTCTTCGGGGGTTCCCTCACAAATGATTTTCCCTCCGCCCGACCCACCTTCAGGCCCCAGGTCGATCACCCAATCGGCCGTCTTCACCACATCAAGGTTGTGTTCAATCACAATCACCGTGTTGCCCTGATCAACCAGCCGTGACAACACAATCAACAAACGCCGAATATCTTCAAAGTGCAGCCCGGTCGTTGGCTCGTCAAGAACATAAACCGTTCGCCCGGTAGATCGTTTCGACAACTCGCTTGCCAACTTGACCCGTTGGGCCTCACCGCCAGAAAGCGTGGTGGCTGGTTGCCCAAGGCGAATGTACCCCAACCCAACGTCAACGAGGGTTTGCATATGCCGTGCAATTGACGGCTGATTTTCGAAAAATACTGCCGCCTCAGAGCACGGCAAATCGAGAACCTCAGCAATCGATTTACCCTTGAACGTCACATCGAGCGTGTCTCGGTTATACCGGGCACCCTTACAAACCTCACATGGTACGTACACATCGGGTAGGAAGTTCATTTCGATCTTGATCGTGCCGTCACCCGAACAAGCCTCGCACCGGCCACCCTTCACGTTGAACGAAAAGCGTCCCTGTAGGTACCCTCGAACCTTGGCTTCGTTCGTAGCCGCAAACAGCTTGCGAATATGGTCAAACACACCCGTATACGTCGCCGCATTCGAGCGCGGCGTGCGTCCAATCGGTGACTGATCGATGGCAATTACTTTGTCGAGATGTTCGATACCTTCAACCGATTTATGCAGCCCGGGAACCGTCTTGGCCCGGTAAATCTTTTGCATCAAACTCGCCAGCAGAATGTCGTTCACCAGGGTTGACTTTCCTGACCCAGAAACACCGGTAACGGCAACAAACTTTCCGAGCGGGAATTCAACCGTCAAGTTGTCGAGATTGTTCTCCCGCGCACCGCGAACTACCAACGCCAAATCTTTTCCGACCCGACGAGTAGGCGGCACCGGAATCGACATCTTGCCCGACATGTACTGGCCGGTAATCGAGCGTTCGGCAGCCAGTAGGTCAGCAAACGAGCCACTTACCAACACCTCTCCCCCAGCTTCACCAGCGCCCGGGCCGATATCAACGATGTGATCGGCAATTCGAATCGTGTCTTCGTCGTGCTCAACCACAATGACCGTATTGCCAAGGTCGCGCAGGCGAATCATCGTCTCGATAAGGCGATGATTGTCCCGCTGATGCAACCCAATCGAGGGTTCGTCAAGCACGTACAACACCCCAACCAAACCGCTTCCAATCTGAGAAGCAAGACGAATACGTTGAGCCTCGCCACCAGCCAACGTTGCCGCCGATCGATTCAGTTGCAAATAATCAAGCCCCACATCAAGCAGGAATCGCATGCGCGCATTTACTTCTTTGACGACCCGCTCAGCAATCATCATGTCGCGCTGCGACAAAACCAGCTCGGAGAGAAACTCCGCAGATTTAGCAATCGATAGGTTGCCGACCTCGAAGATATTCTTGCCATTGATAAGTACAGCTAGTGATGCCGGCCCAAGCCGCGCCCCGCCACAGCCAGGGCATGCCACTTCGCGCATGTACCCTTCCATTTGCTCGCGAGACCACTCACCCTCGGCTTCGGAATGACGGCGCGAAATCCAAGGAACGACACCTTCATACTGGGTGTTATACGACCGGGTTCGTCCGTAACGATTTCGGTATTCAACATGAACCGTCTTAGTGCCGGTTCCGAACAGCACGACCTTCTGCTGGGCTTTCGTGAGCTTCGACCACGGAACATCAAGCTTGAAGTCGAACGCTGAAGCAACCGCTTCAAGTACCCGTTCAAAATACTCGCCCTTCGCACCAGACCACGGGGCAATAGCTCCGCCGCTGATCGTAAGGTCGGGGTCGGGAACAACGAGTTCAGGGTCCACTTCAAACGTGGTTCCCAGACCTTTGCAAGACCCACACGCGCCATACGGGGAGTTGAACGAAAAGTTACGGGGCGCCAACTCGTCATATGAGGTTCCACAAATGGGGCAGGCCAGGTGCTGGGAGAACGTAAGTACTTCATCGCCTTCGGCCCCATCGGTTCGAGGCGTACCTACCAACTCAACCTCAGCGACGCCCTCGGCCAGGCGAAGCGCTGTTTCCAGTGAATCAGTAAGTCTGCGTTCGATTCCTGGCTTGGCAACCAAGCGGTCAACGATCACGCCAATAGTGTGATTTTCGTACCGGGCTAGTTCGATAGTTTCAGAAAGTTCTCGTACCTCACCGTCGACACGGGCCCGAGCAAACCCCTGACGAGCGAGGTCACTCATCAGCTCGGTATATTCGCCCTTACGACCCCGGACGACCGGCGCCAAAACCTGAAAACGTGTTCCTTCAGGAAGCTGCAACACCCGGTCAACGATTTGTTGCGGCGTCTGGCGAGCAACGGGCGAACCGTCTTTGGGGCAGTGCGGAATTCCGATTCGTGCGTACAACAGACGAAGGTAGTCGTACACCTCAGTAATCGTGCCGACGGTAGAACGCGGGTTTCGCGACGCCGATTTTTGGTCGATAGAAATGGCTGGTGAAAGACCCTCGATGAAATCGACATCGGGTTTATCCATCTGACCCAGGAATTGACGAGCGTACGCACTCAGCGACTCGACATAGCGCCGCTGACCCTCGGCGTAGATGGTGTCGAATGCCAGCGACGACTTTCCGCTGCCGGAAAGCCCGGTAAAAACAATGAGCTGATCTCGGGGAAGATCGAGCGAAACGTTACGAAGATTGTGTTCACGAGCACCGCGAACGATCAGGCGATCGGACATATGTTCGATCGTATCAAGCGAGACTGGCTACCTTGTTTTCCTCAAGCAGCAAACCGTCTTCGTGTTCCTGTGACTGACCAACGAGTTTGGGCGACTTCCCACCGTGTCCCCGAGACGCATCGAGGCCACAAACGACCCCGATCCCGAGCGCGAGCACCATGGTGCCACTCCAGATAAACAACGCGACATCAAGCATCAGACCCGGGATGAGCGCAGCGCAAACGATCAAACCACCAATGCCAGAGCGCCAGGCGCGCCACCCAACGACCAGGGTGAGCGAACCGAGGGCGAGTGCGCCGACCACGCCGAGACTCGCCAGCACAAACAGCCACACGTTATGCACGGGAATCTTTTGACTGGCCATCGACGCAATGTCTTTTCGGGTGAAAATGGGTATGAGATAGCGGCCAGGGCCAACCCCAAATACCGGATCAAGACGCCAAATAGCCAAGGATTGCTTCATGATCGCAATTCGACCGCTACCCATGGCGTCTAACCCGGAGCCTCCCACCGTTGCTGAACCTCGACGTGACCACCCGTCGAGTTGGTAAACCGCAGCAACACCGAACCCTGCAACCATCGCGGCCCAACCCCGAGCAGCAGCGATGTTCCGTTTTAAGGCAACAGCAAGCCCGATGAGTGCAATGGTCACAAACGACGTTCGAGACATCGACATGCCGGCGCTTAACCCGACGCAGCCAAGCACCACCAAACCAGCCACCCGGTCCGCACCACCATCACGCGACCCGAACCGGGTACGCAGCGCCAACACCACTCCCCCCAGGGCAACCGCCAACACGGCGAACGAATTTCGATGGGTCAACGTTCCGGACGGGGCGAACACCCCTTTGAATATCTCGAACGAGTCTGACGATTCACCAAATGCGCCGAGCCCAACCACACCCCGGTTCGCAAGTTGAGCAACACCGATTGCGGTTTGAAGCACGATCCATGAGCCTGCGACAGCTGCGACGGGTTTCCATCGCCCTTCGCGAACCATCGCCGCAACGACCCCGCCGATCATCGTTGCACCAGTCAACCGAATGATCGCCACAAACCCGAAGATGGTTGGGTGCAGCACGGCCGAAATGAGCGCAGCCCCAAGTAGGGCTAACGCACACCATTCAGTGGTTGACGGGCGATGCCAACGAGATCGCAACCTGGCAGGCGCAAACCCAAACAAAAACAGCAGTGCGAAATCGCTGTACATGATGTAGCCAATGGCATTGCCGCCGCGAGCGACGACAAACGGGTGTTGCAGCGAAACGAGAAAAACCGCCGCTAGGGCAGCGACCTCATACGGTCGCCCAGCGGTTGATGCTTTTGCTTCAATGGCCACCCCTACCAATCGGCTGCTTTTGGGTAGGGCTTAAGCGGACGCCCTGGGGATCACCGCACTCGTACTGACCCTTCGCCGCCTTACGAGACTTCTGGTTCGTTTTTGAGTTCCTTCTTGAGGTCGTTAATTTCGTCCCGGAGTTTCGCCGCGTATTCGAAGCGAAGGTCTCGCGACGCGTCGTTCATTTCCTCTTCCAGAATCCGGATCAAGCGCTCCATTTCGGACTTTGGCAGTTCAGCCAAATCAGAACGCACTTCACCAGGACGACGTTTGCGACGATCAGAACCCGGAACCGTCGCCATTCGCGCAGCTTCATCGGGACGCAACATCGCCAAAATATTGGTAACCGCTTTGCGAATCGTTTCGGGCTTGATACCGTTCGCTTCGTTGAACTCCATCTGCTTTTGACGGCGCTTTTGGGTGACATCAATGGCTCGCTGCATCGAACCGGTCATTTTGTCGGCGTACATAATGACTTGACCGTTCACATTTCGAGCGGCTCGCCCAATCGTTTGAACCAACGACGTTTCTGAGCGAAGGAAACCCTCTTTGTCGGCATCAAGTATGCACACCAACGACACTTCAGGAAGGTCAAGACCTTCACGCAGCAGGTTGATACCAACCAAAATATCGAACTCACCCAAACGAAGGTCACGCAAAATCTCGATGCGTTCGATGGTGTCAATTTCGGAATGGAGATAGCGAACCCGCAGCCCCTGCTCAAGCAGGTAGTCGCTGAGGTCTTGGGCCATGCGTTTAGTAAGCGTAGTGATCAACACCCGATCGCCGTCAGCAATACGTTTGCGCGCCTCAGCCATCAAATCATCGATTTGCCCCTTGGTAGGCTTGACCACAATCGCGGGGTCAACGAGCCCGGTCGGGCGCACAACCTGTTCAACGACCTGCGTCGATTGTCCGATTTCGTAGGGGCCGGGCGTGGCGCTCATGAACACCACCTGCTGAAGCTTTTCGTAAAACTCGTCGAACCTGAGTGGACGATTGTCACCGGCTGAAGGAAGCCGAAACCCGTGGTCAATGAGGGTTTCTTTGCGGGAACGATCGCCCTGATACTGCCCGTGCACCTGCGGAACCGCTTGGTGCGACTCGTCAATGACTAACAACCAGTCTTTGGGAAAGTAATCGAGCAGGGTGAAAGGGGCTTCACCCGGCTGGCGGCCGTCGATATGGCGCGAGTAGTTCTCGATACCGTTGCAGTACCCCATTTCCTGCATCATTTCAAGGTCGTACTGTGTGCGCATACGAAGACGTTGCGCTTCAAGCAGTTTGCCTTCCTCCTCAAACCACTTGAGCCGAACCTGCAATTCTTCTTCGATTCTGGTTACCGCTGAGCGCATACGTTCTTCACCGGTGACGTAGTGGGTAGCCGGGAACACCATCACTTCAGTCAAGGTTCCGAGTTGTTCACCGGTAACCGGATCAACCGTAACCAGCCGATCGACGGTGTCACCGAACATCTCAATACGCAGTACGTGTTCTTCATACGCCGGATGAACTTCGATGGTGTCACCACGAACTCGAAAGTTGCCACGAACCAGGTTCATATCGTTGCGTTCGTATTGCATTTCAACGAGCCGTTTCAAAATGGAACGTTGGTCGTAATCAACCCCGGAATGAAGCTCAAGCAGGTTGCCCCGGTACTCTTCGGGGTTTCCCATGCCGTAAATGCAACTGACTGAAGCGACCACGATGACATCTTCACGGGTGAGTAGACCAGAGGTGGCGGCATGGCGTAACCGATCTATTTCATCGTTGATCGAACTATCTTTTTCGATGTAAGTATCAGACGAAGGTATGTACGCTTCGGGCTGGTAGTAGTCGTAGTACGACACGAAGAACTCGACCCGGTTATGGGGGAAGAATTCACGAAACTCGTTCGCCAACTGGGCTGCGAGGCTCTTGTTCGGGGCCAAAATAAGCGTCGGCTTCTGCGTTTTTTCGATCATCCAGGCGATGGTGGCTGACTTGCCCGACCCGGTAATGCCGAGAAGCGTCTGAAATCGATCACCCCGCTCAATACCCGCACTAAGTGCCGCTATGGCCTGCGGTTGGTCACCGGCAGGCGCAAAGTCAGAAACGACCTGAAAGCGTCGCTTTTCGCCGGGCAGTGTGGTCCGATCACTCATCACCGAAGCGTACATCTGTTCGATTTACTGTTGCGCCGAACGCATGAAGTTCGCGCTTCAGCATTTCTGACGAGAAGCCGATACCTCCAGGGTGACAACGAGCGAGTTTCCGGGAGGATCAACCGCATCACATCCCCTGGTTCCGCGGGTACGTTCGTCGGTCGATGCCGCTCGCGTGCGTCGATCGTGGGTGTTCGTTCTCACCACGGTGGCCGTCATCGGAGACCTCGTCTGTGCCTCGTTTGCCTTTGACATCGCCCGGGGGCTTCGAGCCAACCATCGGAACTTGCCTGCACTCGTAGCCTCGGCCAGCGACGTTCAAGTTTCGTACAGTTCGCTTTCGATCATGGCCATCACGCTCTGGATAGCCGCCCTATCTTTCACCGGCGCCTACCGAACCCATCGAATCAATCGGCTTTGGACCCAATGCGGAACCGCACTTCGTTCCGTTACCGTTCTCCTGGCCGCACTTGGCATCGGGTCGATGTTTGTACAACTCCAACCTTCCAGAAGCTACGTGGTTGCCGCAGTCGTTGCCCTGCCGTCGCTTTGGTTGGCGTGGCGGATGTTTTTGAATGCCTTGACCGGGGGCTTGACGTTTGTTGGCATCGGAACCGAACGGGTACTTTTAGTAGGCGCCATCGACACCAATGCCGACATCAAACGTCACCTCAACCGCACCTCGGCTCGCCGAACCCGGGTCGTCGCCGAGCACGCCGGGGTTTCTGACCTCGCCTCTTCGACCCCATCAGTGTTGCGAGCCGAACTTATTGAAGACTTGGAACGTCATATCGAGCGCCACGGTGTGACGTCGGTGATCATCACCGATAGCAACCGGGTGCCTGAAGGAACTGTACGTACGCTTTCTTCGTCGTTGCGGCAACGCAGTGTCAGCGTGGTGCTGATGCCGAGCAGCCCCGAAGCGGTAAGCCCTGCTGTTGACCTTCACCCGATCGGCGACTTGATGTTGCTGCGGGTGTCTTCGGGCCAAAACGGTATGGTCGAACGGATGGCACGAACACTCGTGGAAAGCCTCTTGGCGCTCGTCACGCTGATCGTGCTCAGCCCGATGTTGATCGTTGTCGTCGTGTTAGTAAAGCGAACCGGTGGACCAATCTTCTTCCGCCAACACCGAATTGGCTTCGGTGGGGAGCCCTTTCCAATGTACAAATTCCGGACGATGCAGCCCGACGCCGAGGCGCGCTTACGCGCAGAACCAGACCTTTACAAGCAATACGTGGACAATGGCTACAAGCTGCCCGCAGACGAAGACCCACGCATCACACCGATCGGTCGAACCCTCCGACGAACAAGCCTCGACGAGATTCCACAACTCTGGAACGTTGCGCGGGGCCATATGTCATTCGTTGGCCCTCGCCCCGTTTTGGCCCCCGAGTTGGAGCTATACGGCGAGTTGACAGACGCCTACACCGGTGTGAAACCGGGCCTCACAGGATACTGGCAAATCAACGGACGAAGCGACGTGGGCTTTCCGGAACGGGCCGAACTCGACGCTTACTACTTCGATCATCGCAATCTCAAGCTCGACTTGCGAATCTTGCTGCGCACTGCCATCACACTGGCGTCACGCAAAGGTGCCCACTAGGGCATCATCACCTGGTCAAAGGCTTCGAGGAATTCGTTTCGGAAACGCTCATTCGAGAAGCCCCTTGCGTGTGCCCTCAGCTTGTCAACATCAAAGCTGGCAGCATCATGGCGCTCGAGTGCATTCACTAAGGAATCGACGTGTTGATACGCAAACGTAGTACCGGTTACACCGTCAATCACGGTGTCGAGTAGGCCCCCACAGGCGAAGCCTATGACCGGGATCCCCGCTGCCATTGCTTCAACCGGAACGATGCCGAAGTCTTCCTCCCCGGCGAAGATCAGGGCTTTCGAATCTCGCAGCAGGTCTCGGTATTCAGCGTCGGTGACTCCCCCAGCAAAACGAATCGTCGGGCCAGCGAGTGTCTTCAACCGATCAAGGTCTGGCCCGTCGCCGGCAACCACCAGAGAGACCTTGGCTTTGTTGCACGCTTCGATTACAAGATCTGTGCGTTTATAACCTACCAAACGACCGAAGCAGAGGTAGTGCTTCGGCGTGACCGACGCAATGATCGCCTCGAACCTGTCGGTATCGACCCCGGGGTGAATGACGGTTGAAGCAAGGCCATACGACGAGGTGATTCGATCGGCTATCGACCGGGAGTTAGCGATCATCAAGGTGGTTCGTTGCGCAACCCGCCGATCCCACTTTTTCAAAAGCGGGCGCACGGCCTTGCCGATTCCACTGGCGATACCGGATAACCGATCGTTCTCAAGGTCTGGCCGCCAGGCGTACCGAAGCGGTGACTGGCAGTAACGAATGTGAGGAACGTCAAAGGCGTGGGCCACGGCGCCGCAACTGAAATGAGTGTTCGAGACGATGACGTCGGGGTTGAACGTCTTTGCCTCTTCGCAAAGCCCAAATTTTCCGATTGTCGACCATGCCGCGATGATCGCTGGCGCAAACGGTTTCCAGTGCTGGCGAATTCCGGGAAGACGATTCACCCAGAGCGGAATCACCTTGACCCCTGACAGAAGGTCTGCAGCGATCTTCGGGTCCAACAGTGCAGTGACCACGAGCACCTCATGCCCGGCCTGTTCAAGCGTTCTTACTATTTCGGCACAAACCTTGTCTGCACCAGATGCTGACAACAGCCATTCGTGGGCCACAAGCACTCGCATAGTTATTCATCGGCAGTAGCCCGAAACCTCTTAAGGCGTCGGGTTTTCCAGTTCGCCGATCCACTTCCATGCCGCGCGGACTTGAATTCGTAAGGCGTCAAGGTTCCCTGAATTATCAATGACGAAGTCGGCTTTGGCCCGGCGTTCTTCTCTGGTCATCTGGGCAGTAACTCGGCGTCGGGCGTCGGCTTCATCGAAGCTGCGGAATTTGACGAGGCGACTCACCGCAATTTCTTCGTCAACGTCAACCAGGATCTTTCCGACCATACCCGGCCGATCTCGTTCGAACAATAGGGGCGCATCCAACATCACAACCGCTTCGACATCGTCTACATGCACCGCTATTTGGCGTTCAATTTCCTTCCCAATCGCCGGATGAGTGATTGCATTCAGCGCTTTCACGGCTTCAGGGTCAGGAAACACCAACTCGGCGAGGGCCTTACGATCGAGGAGGCCAGACGAAGTAAGCACGGTTGGGCCAAATCGCTCGACGAGGGCGTCAAGTACCCCGTGGCCGGGTTCAACTACTGACCGGGCAATCAGGTCAGCGTCAACAATTACTGCGCCAAACTCGTGCAATAACACCGAAACGGATGACTTTCCTGACCCGATTCCGCCTCCAAGACCAACCAATTTCATGCGGTTCATCTTACGCTGACCCAGTCGCGAAAGTCCCTTCAGGCTCAAGTCTGTGGGTAGGTGAGTCGATGCAGGGTTGTGGTTTCTTTGCTCGATCGCTTTGGGGGTGGAATACAAACCCAACACGTGTCAACCCCGGGCGCCGAGCGCCTCAATATGCACCCAGAGGGTCGAAAGCGGCGACGTGGTGACACCGACTTGGTGTTTCAATATCATCGACCGCTCGCCTATTTGCGATGGGCGGTGCTGGCACTCGACATTGGGGTTGGGTCTGCGTACGCAAACCTTCGCCTGTACCTCGGAGAATGCATTCTTCTGGTGTTGTGGACCGCGTTTCGTACGCTCGAACCCGTTCGTCTACGGCGCAGCGCTTCAGTAAACGCATTCTGGATCGTCATCGATATTGCCGTACCGGTCATTGCGGTTCTGATGTCTGGGAGCTGGACTTCACCGTTCCTGCTCTCCCTCATTCCGCCACTTATCGCTGCGGGGTTAACGCAACGCCGTCTTCTTTCGAGTGGTCTCGGTCTGGTACCAGGCGTCATCATCACCATTGGAATGAGTATGTCGCCTGCCGTGACTGCAGACGTGCTCGAACAAGGCGTTAGGTGGACCGGCATTTTGATGATTGTTTCGTTGGCCACAGGGCTCGCCTACGGAATGGTTACCGACGCCTCAAACCATCAGGTTAAGGCCACCGATCAACTCGTACGGCTCAGTGAAGCGAACGCACTCCTGTATGACCTACAGCGAATTGCACGGCGACTACCTTCCTCGCTCGATCTCACCGAAGTGCTTCGCGCCACCACTAACGAGTTCGCAGCCTTGACCAAAATGAGTTCGGTATCAGTGCTCCTTCTCGAAGCCGATACCGATAGGTGGACCGTGGCCGAAGTTCTCGGAGCGTCGATGCCCTTGATGATGGTCTCAACCGATCTTCCGAACGGTGCTCGGGCGGCCGTTGCGACGCGATCTATCGTCGTGGTGCAACAGTCAGTTCCCATGATGACCGCCGGACCGGTCACGAAGGCAGTGTTCGCTCCACTGGTGGCCAGAGGCCAACTTATTGGGCTGATGGTGGCCGAAGACCCAACCGACCGCATCGCACTCGCCGACTCGCCAGACCACAAATATCTGAAAGCCGCAGCAGAAGAGTACTGCGACCGTGCAGCCGTGACCCTCGACAATGCCCGCTGGTTCGGTCGAATTCGCTCAGCCGCCGCCGACGATGAACGGGTCCGAATCGCCCGAGATCTTCATGACCGTGTCGGTCAGTCGTTGGCATTGATCGGTTTCGAAATCGACCGGATAACCCGTATTGAAGGGGCATCAGAAGTTCTAGATGATTTGAAAATGTTGCGCGGCCAGGTACGAAGTGCAGTGACCGAAGTTCGGGAAACGTTGTACGACCTTCGTACCGACGTTCGTGTCGATGGCACAATGGCCTCGACCCTCGAAGACTTTCTCGGCCGAGTCGCCGACCGAAGCAACCTGCAAGCTCACCTCGAAACATTCGAACCAAAGGCGTTACCTGTTCGCTTGGCACGAGAGATTTGGCACATTGCCCAAGAAGCCATCATTAACGTCGAACGACACGCTGGGGCGAACGATCTCTGGGTCAGTTGGGAGTGTGACGGAGACGTCGCGTTGCTGAGTATCCGAGACAATGGTTGTGGTTTCAGCACCCAAGCCGGGCGAACCGATTCGTATGGGCTTCGAGGCCTTCGCGAACGTGCTGCCGCCATAGGCGCGGTTATCGACGTTTCTTCAGAAACAGGTATCGGAACCACGATCACTGTACGGCTTCGAGAAACTTCGTGATCAGGATTCGAAATCGTGATCGGCTCTTGTCGTGATCAGGTTCTGTAACGCAATGATTACTTCATCAAAATTGACCACGTTCAGAATCTTGAAAACGTCGATGAATGACCTATGACTACCCGGGAAGCTACGAGCCCTACAGAATCCGCAATCGGTGCGCCCCGGGCCGCCCTTCGATTGCTGTTGGTTGATGATCACAGAATGCTTCGTGAGGGTTTGCGACGTTCCATGGAGTCGTACGGCTTTGTTGTGGTCGCCGAAGCGAGCGACGGCGAGGAAGGCGTTCGTTTGGCCCAGGCTTTGCTGCCTGATGTGGTGCTCATGGATGTCACCATGCCAGTTCTCGACGGAATCGAGGCATGTCGACGTATCCGGCAAAGCTGCCGGCAAACACGCGTCGTTATGCTCACTATGCACGCTGATCGTGAGCTCATTTCACGGGCGATTCGTATGGGTGCATCCGGATATCTCGTCAAAGATGCTTCAACCGACGAAGTTGCAGAGGTGATTCGGGCTGCGGCAGCCGGCGATGGGTCGGTATCGCCAGAAATGGCCAAGTCGATGCTTCGCGAAATGAGGTCACTCGTGAATCCGGCCCCAGCCGAAGCAGTCGTGTCGCCCCGCGAGGAGGAAGTGCTGCAACTCATCGCTGATGGTCTCTCGACAACTGAAGTGGCAGAAAAACTGTTCATCAGTATCAAAACCGTTAAAAACCACTTGGCTTCTATTTACGAAAAGCTCGACTCAGCCGATCGAACGCAGGCAGTCGTACGCGCTGTCCGTATGGGAATCATTCGCCTCGACTAGTTCTTGTTGCGTTTTCGGGTGCAGACGCGACAAAGGCGCCGCACCAAAACCTCTGTTCGAGGGATTCGAGGCGACGCCTTCACAAACAGCTATTCGGCTGGTGCTTCGGCCTCTACTGCATCGACTGACGCTGAGCCAGCTTCGGAGTCGCTCACCACCGGCGGTTGGTAATCGGCAAGCCAGGCAGCCTGAGCTTCATTGTCGGGGGTGAACTCGCCAACTTCATATGTTTGGCCAAGGTAATTACCCTGATCATCGTACGCGTGTTCACCGAACGCTTCTTGATACTCGGCGGCAACAATGCCACCCTCAGCAGCCTGCTTGATTGACAGGCTAATTCGACGGCGCTGAAGGTCGAGGTCGATGATCTTGACCCACAACTCTTCGGCGGGTGCCACAACCTGCTCTGGATGATCGACGTGGTGTCCGGCCATTTCGGAGATGTGCACCAAACCTTCGATACCTTCGCCAACCTGCACGAATGCACCGAACGGAACAAGCTTCGTGACCCGTCCGTAGACCAACTCGCTGACACGGTGAGCACTGGCAAACTCGGCCCAAGGATCTTGCTGAGTTGCCTTCAGCGAAAGGCTAATGCGCTCTCGTTCGTAGTCAACCTCAAGCACCTGCACGGTGATCTTGTCACCGACTGCAACAACCGACGAAGGATGATCGACATGCTTCCAAGACAGTTCGGAAACGTGGACGAGGCCGTCCATGCCACCAAGGTCGACGAACGCACCGAAGTTGACAACGCTCGACACAACGCCATCGCGGATTTCGCCAGGCTTCAAATTAGCCAGGAAGTTCTCGCGCTGATCCTTTTGGGTTTCTTCCAACCATGCCCGACGAGACAAGACCACGTTGTTGCGGTTTTTGTCTAGTTCGATGATTTTGGTTTGGAAGGTCTTTCCAACGTACGGCTGCAAATCGCGGACACGACGCAGTTCGACGAGTGAGGCAGGAAGGAAACCACGGAGCCCAATGTCGATGATGAGACCGCCCTTGACAACCTCGATAACCGGACCTTCGACCACACCGTTGGCTTCTTTGATTCGCTCGATAGTGCCCCATGCACGTTCGTACTGAGCACGCTTCTTCGAAAGAACAAGGCGCCCTTCTTTGTCTTCTTTGGTAAGAACTAGCGCTTCGATTTCTTCACCAAGCGACACAACGTCGGATGGGTTCACATCGTGGCGGATACTCAGTTCTCGTGAAGGAATGACACCTTCGGACTTGAAGCCAATATCGAGAAGCACTTCGTCTTTGTCGATTTTGACGACGGTGCCTTTGACGATGTCGCCATCTTCAAAGTTGACGATGGTGCCGTTGATGGCTTCGTCGAACGACATGCCACCAAGGTCGTTGGAAATGATGCTGCGGTACACGATGGGGTCGCTTGCTAGCAGGCCGCCTGCTGGGCTGAGATCGCTCGCATCGATGGAAAGTACGTCGGTCATGTTATGTAGGGACTCGCTTGATCTTGAGACACAAGGCGAAAGTCCGAGCGACGTATCACCTTGCGGGACCGGTGAATCCGGCCACAAAGGAACCATGAGGTTATCAGGCAGACCCAGCCGAACCGAACCACCTGGGTTTCAACCTTCAGTCAAGCGTCACGGTGACGAAACTCATTCGACCCCCTTGAATAACCGTCGTATTTTCGTCACCGTGTCGATTCGCTTAAGAACCGTCAGACTTTCGTCACCGTGTCGATTGGCTTAAGGGCCTTCAGTGGTCGTTGACCGGCGGGCAACCAGCAAAAACTCTGGGTGATCAACGGTCGGTTCCCGGTCGGCGTAATCGCCGGGCGTCACCGACCAGAGGTGTTCGACCGTCAACCCGGCTCGTTCGGTGAGCAAACGAAGTTCGAGGGGCGTAAAACATGTCGTCCACAAATCAACTTCTTTTCGCCCCTGGCCATCAGCCGAACGAATCTCGGTTCGTTCGTGGTTAACACCAGTCGCAGCATCGAACGAATCGGTTTCCTCGAGGTGACGTAACTGAAAATAGGCGCTGAACGCCGACACGACGAGGCATCCACCTGGCGCAACGAGGGCAGCCATTTGGTCAATCACCGTTGCGTCTGCGCACCCGTCTTCCGATCGACCAACCAGGCCGAAGCCACCTTGGCAAAGCGAGAGAACCAAATCGAACGACACACCCGGCAGCACGCTTGTCAGTTGGCGGGCGTCGCCCTGCAAAAAGGTCGCAGCGAGTTCTTCAGCACGCGCAGCTTCGTTGCCAAGCACGACAAACGGAGCCGAAATATCAACGCCGGTAACGCGCATACCCCGACGAGCGAACTCGAGAGCATGCCGACCGGGGCCGCACCCAACATCAAGCACGGTCGACCCAGCAAGCAATCCGAGTGCTTTACTCAAAAACTCGACTTCTTGAACGGTGCCTTTAGTAAAGGAATACCTCAGGTATGCAGGCCCCATGAATTCCGCAAGGCCTTCAAAAAAGTGAGGTTTGGTCATCCTTTGGCCTCGGCCCAACTGGCACCCCACGAAACGTTCACTTCTAACGGAACGTCGAGGATCGCAGCTTCACGCATCGTGTTCACCGTGAGGGCACCGACAGCATCCTTCTCGTCCGGTGGAACTTCAACCACGATTTCGTCGTGCACCTGGAGGATGATTCGGCTCGCAAAACTACCGGCGATAAGCGCTCGGTCGAGGCGAACCAACGCCACCTTAAAGATGTCGGCGGCAAGCCCCTGGATACCGGCATTCATGGCTTGACGCTCACCCATTTGGCGAATGCGAAAGTTTGGCGACTGCAACTCGGGTATTTGGCGACGCCTCCCAAATAACGTCTCGGTATACCCCCGGTTGCGGGCATCAGCCACCGACTGATCCATATAGGCACGTACATTCGGAAACGCCTCGAAATATGCATCGAGAATCTGCTTTGCTTCGTCAACGGCAACGTTGAGGCGCTGCGCTAGGCCAAACGACTCCATTCCGTAGGCAAGGCCATACGACACCATCTTCGCCTTCGAACGCATGCCAAGGGTGACTTCGCCAGCCTCGACACCGAAGACTCGCTTTGCCGTTTCGGTGTGCACATCGGCACCGGTCCGGAATGCTTCGAGCAAACCGGGGTCTTGAGCTAGGTGGGCGATAACGCGTAACTCAATTTGGTTGTAGTCAGCAACCAACAATTCACAACCCGCCGCAGGAACAAAGGCTCGGCGAAACCGACGTCCTTCCTCGCTTCGAATTGGAATGTTGTGCAAGTTAGGTTGGTCACTAGACAGCCGCCCGGTTCGGGCCACTGTTTGATTGAACGATGCATGAATTCGACCGTCGAGGGTTACCTCAGCGATCAGGCTCTCACCGTACGTTGAGCGAAGCTTTTCCATTTCTCGGTAGCGCAGCAGCGGCTCAATGATTGGATGTTCGCCCCGAAGTTTTTCCAACGACTGGGCGTCGGTCGAGTAACCGGTTTTAGTCTTCTTGTCAGTTTTCAACTTCAGTTTGTCGAACAGGATGGTTCGCAGTTGCGGTACCGAATTTACGACGAACACTTCCCCGGCAGCATCATGAACCTCCTTCTCGGCCTTCAGGGCTTCGGCGGCAAGTTCCTGCGAAAGTTCTTTGAGATATAGCGAGTCGACGGTGACACCGACAGCTTCCATCCGTGCCAACACACCAATAAGCGGACGTTCAATCTGCTCGTACAGTGACGTCAGCCCACGTGCCTGCATAGCTGCAGTCATTGGTTCGATGAGGCGCCATACGGCAGCGGCATGCCGAGCAACGTTGTCAACGGGGTCAACCTCGGTAGCGGTGAAGTCGAGTTGCCCCTCGGGTGCTGCGTCAGACGGTCGAAGGTCAAGATCGGCATAACGAGCCGCTAACTGTTCCAATGCGTACAGATTGTCTGACGGGTCAAGCAGATACCCGGCGATCGCAGTATCGAGTCCGATGGCGTCTGCAACCGCAAAGTCGATTCCGTGGTCAGCTAACGAGCGCATTAGCTCTTTGGTTTTGTGTGCATGAACTCGTTTCAAACCCATCAGCTGTGTGGCCGCAGGGCCGAGATCGTCGGCATCGACCCACCAAACCTGCGTGCCATGAGCAACGGCTATACCAACCAACGGTGACCGCCCGGCCGTGCCTCGCCATTCGCCCACGATCGCTACTTCGTCGATACCGGTGAGGTCGAGCGCGTCACGGTTGATGGTGATGTCAAGGCGTTCGCTGGCCACTGGCGTCGCGCTTCCAGCTTCACCGGCCAAACCCCATACCAACGCGAATGCATCGAGTACCCGGGCCGACAATGCACGGAACTCAAGCGACTTAAACAGTTCGTTCGCGGCCGTCAGGTCGGGTTGGGGCACGTTCACCGTGTCGATAGACACCCCAGGAACGTCTCGTACAAGAGGCGTCATTTGAGCATTTGATCGAACCTGGGGTTCGTAGGTGCGCAGATTTTCTTTAAGCTTAGGGGTTGCCTTGTCGAGGTTGGCGAACACACCGTCAAGATCTCCGTAGTCGTTGATGAGCTTGGCTGCAGTTTTCTCGCCCACCCCCGGCACCCCAGGCAAATTGTCAGATGGATCTCCGCGCAGCGCCGCGTACTGTGCATAAATCGACGGAACGACACCGGTACGTTCCTGGATACCGGCCTCATCGTAGAGGGCATAGTCACTTACCCCCCGTTTGTTGTAAAGCACCCGGATCGAACCATCGCCGGGGCCTTGCGAATCCTGCACGAGTTGGTATGCGTCTCGATCACCTGTCACCACGATCACGTCGTCACCGCGGGCCTGGGCTTGCGTCGCTAACGTAGCCAGCACATCGTCGGCTTCGTAACCAACTATCTCGTACATGGCAACGTCGAGCACGTTGATGACCTGGCGAACAAGCCCAAGTTGCTGGCGAAGGATATCCGGCGTTTCGGCCCGACCGGCCTTGTAGTTGTCGATCATTTTGTGACGGAACGACGGTTCGGGCCGATCGAAGGTACAGCACAGCAGATCAGGTTTGTGCTCGTTCAACAGGTATTGCAGCATGCTCGTGAAACCGAAGACGGCATTCGTGACCTGGCCTGACGCAGTTGCCATCTCTGAAGGCAGGGCAAAAAAGGCCCGATATGCCAGCGAGTTACCGTCTAGGAGCATTACCTTTGCCATACCCGTGATGTTACGAGATCATTCAGCAATCAATCGGTCGAATCGACCACAAGTTGGGCAACCGCCCGCATCGATGTACGAAGATCCATTGCTTGCTTCTGCAACTGACGGAACGCATCGCCTTCGGACAAGCCTGTCGCCTGCAACTTCGCCTTGGCCCGATCAACGAGTTTTCGAGTTGCCAGTTGTTCTTCCAACGATGCAGCTTCGCTGGCAATGGCAGACATTTCTGCGAACCGATACGCAGCGACTTCTATCGCGGCGACTACCTCAGCTTGGTTGAACGGCTTGACCAGGTAAGCCATCACCCCGGCATCACGGGCGGTCTCGATCAGTTCACGTTGGCTAAACGCAGTAAGAATGACGACTGCGCATAGTCGGTCATCGTTAATGAGTTTGGCCGCGGATAGACCGTCTAAACCGGGCATCTTTACGTCCATCATGACCAAATCAGGTCGCAGGTCGTTTACCAACGCAAACACCTCGTCACCTCGACCAGTCTCGCCGACTACCGCATAGCCTTCTTCCGTCAGCATCTCCACCAGGTCGAGCCTGATGATTGCCTCATCTTCGGCGACAACCACCCTCAGCGGGCTTTTTGTCACCACGAACCGCCACCCATCTGGTCAAGTAACTCGTCTTGCTTACCTCGAAGTTGTTGTGACTCGGTGTTCAATTCGACTAACCGGCTAGTGGCTTTTTCAAGGTGACGTTGGGCATCTCTGGCTGATTGAGCCTCCGACGGACCACCTATCAACGCATCACCTTGTGCGTCTGCTGCGTCGTCGCGCAACGTCAACGACTGCTCAGAGAGTTCGCGAATTTCTGCATCAACCCCTTTGAGGCGGGTCGTCACCAATCGAAGTTTGCGCTCGATTACCCATTTCCCAAGTGCTGAAGCCACACAAACACTCTACAAACCACACACCATCGCCTAAACGACGTGGCAAGCTCAACCTTTTGGGCGTGGCGTGCGGTTAGAGGGTCGTTGGCGGGCGGTTGACGGCTGATGCTGAGGTCGGCTGATGCTGATGTCTGATTTCCGCTAGCCGAATACGACCGTGCCTGCCACACTGGCGCTATGCGACTCGACGATGACCAATGTTGGCGGGCCATGCAGGCGAGAGATCGTCGTTTCGACGGCCGGTTTTTCATCGGGGTACGAACTACCGGCATTTACTGCCGACCGAGTTGCCCTACACCGGTGTTGCCACTTCGCAAAAACATCGACTTTCATCCCAGTGCAGCGGCCGCTCAACAATCGGGTCTTCGCGCCTGCAAACGATGTCGGCCAGACACAATTGGGAATGTGCCTTGGAGTTCACGAGATGACTTGCTAGGTCGCGCCGTGCGACTGATTGATGAAGGAACGATCGACCGAGTCGGCGTTCTCGGCCTAGCCGAACGGCTGTACGTGAGCGAACGCCACCTGACCCGTGTACTTACCGAGCACCTTGGTGCAGGCCCACTCGCACTTGCTCGTGCTCAACGGGCGAGTACCGCCCGAACCCTGATCGAAACCACTCAGATGCCATTCGGTGAGATCGCCTTTGCCGCCGGGTTCGCCAGCATCCGTCAGTTCAACGAAACCCTTCGTGAAGTGTACGCATCGTCGCCAACCGAGCTTCGAACCTCGACACCAAAGGCCCTTCGACCTGACCGCACCGGCGGCACCGACCGCTCCGAATCGATACTTGCCCCGACGGTTACCCTTCGACTCACCACGCGTCAACCCTTCGATGACACTGCCCTGTTTGGGTTCCTTTCAACTCGTTCGCTACCTTTGGTTGAGCAAACGGATCACGGTCTCGATGGTTTTCTGTATGCGCGCAGTCTTATGTTGGAAAGTGGCCCAGCAGTCCTCGCAGTGAGATCTCACGAGCAAGGTTGTTTGCAATTAAGGGTCACCCTATCGTCACTCAACGATTTGACCACGGTCGTTGCGAGGGTTCGCCGACTTTTTGATCTAGACACTGACTCGAACACGGTCGCAGAACTGCTGAGTGTTGATCCGATCCTTCGAGACGTAGTCAATAGATATCCTGGCCGCAGGGCACCCGGAGCCATCGAGGCAAACGAGTTAGCGATACGAGCGGTACTCGGGCAACAAGTTTCGGTCGCGGCAGCCCGCACCCTTGCCGCCCGGTTGAGTGCCAAAGTTGGCCGTGAACTTCCCCGCGAAATGGTGCATGTCGACCTAACCGGAGTCACCCATCTTTTTCCAACAATGTCGGAGTTGGCTGGCCTTGCACCTGAGGATATTGGCATCCCAACGGCCAGGGCCCGGGCCCTTATTGGGCTGGCGTCCGCTCTTGATGACGGAACGGTCGATCTGTCGATCGGAGCCGACCGAGATCAGGCGCGATCGTCGTTGATGGCCCTCCGAGGAATTGGAAGGTGGACCGCCGGGTACATCACCATGCGGGCCCTGAGCGACCCCGACGTATTGCTTGACGATGACCTTGCCGTGTTGAACGGGGCTAAGGCGCTCGGCATCGCCCATACCTCGAAAGATCTCGCCATGTGGGGGAAACAATTCAGCCCCTTTCGTTCATATGTGACACAACTCCTTTGGGCGTCGTGTCCGCTGCCGCAACACAAAAGAAAGGAATCGGTGAATGTATGAAATCAGTAAACACCTCAATAAACACCTCAATAATAAGTTCACTGCATACAGTCGTCGACAGCCCTGTCGGCCCGATCCACCTGTATGTTGACCCCGTTGCGACTGCAGATCAACCCGACGGCGCACTCATCGCCATCCTGTTCGACGTTGAACCGGGCCGCGGCGATATGCGTACGTACTTTGATGCCGACGAAACTGTCGTAAACGTCAAAGATCACCCCATTTTTGAACGTTGTGCTTCTCAACTTGGCGAGTACTTCGGCGGTTTACGCACCACATTTGATCTTCCGCTACGACCGGCGGGAACCGTCTTTCAGCGCATGGCGTGGGCCGGGCTTTTAACGATTCCGTATGGGGAAACTCGCAGTTATGGGCAACAGGCCGCCCAAATAGACAAACCGGCTGCTGTACGAGCAATTGGATCAGCAAACGGCCGCAATCCGCTGGCGATTGTTGTGCCATGCCACCGGGTCATCGGCGCAAATGGTTCACTTACGGGGTTTGGGGGTGGTCTGGCAACCAAAGAGTGGCTACTCCGCCATGAGGGTGCGATACCCGTAAAACAGCAGGGCGAGGCAACCCTGTTTTAGTCGTCGACATCACAACTATTGGTAGCAAGTCAACCTTTGGCACGCTTTGGTCGAAGGAGAACACATGCATGGTTCGACACAATCTGTCGGCAGTACACTTGTACCCCGAACACTGCACGCCCGATTCGCCGTTGCCCTCAGTGGCATTACGGCCCTTGCAACCTTCGCCGGTTGGCATCCGTCGTCCATGAGCACCTTGCTCATTATGTCAATCGCGGTTGCTCTCGGAATGCCGCATGGGGCGCTCGACGTTGCCATCGGGCCGAAACTCACCCATTGGGCACTCTTTTTTCCAATGTACGCCATTGCTTTCGGCACGGCCGTGGCCGCCTGGTTTGTACAGCCCCTCATTGGTTTGGTCGTGTTTCTTCTCATTTCGTGGTTTCACTTCGGCGCTGGTGACACTGCCGGTTTCGATTTCTCTTCGCACTTACAAGTTGCGCGGGCCATCGCGACTGGCGGGCTGGTGCTGAGCTTGCCCCTTGCTACACACGCCGAGACCGTTCATCCCATCTTTCAAGCTCTACTCTTCGGCCGTGTCAGTCTCAGCGTCGAGACCGTGCAACTTTGGGGTTTCGTCGCCCTGGCTGTCGCGCTTCCAGCGGCGCTCGTCACTATGGTCGCTCACGTGCGATCTCACCAGTGGATTGGGTTGGCAGAACTCATATGTCTGCTTGCTTTAGGAACATTCGCGACTCCGCTCATTTCATTTTCGATGTACTTCGCTGTCTGGCACGGCCCACGTCACATGATGGCAACACAAGTCAACAAAAAAATGCTCATTCCGGCCGTTGTTGCTTCGGTCGCGACCGTGACAGTCGGACTTCTTACGTGGATGTTCGTCGAGCCGTCGTTCGTCGTTGCAGTCCGAGTGGTGTTTATCGGCCTCGCGGCCCTCACCATTCCGCACCTTGTTGTCACGCTATTGGCCCCGCGTCGACTCCCAGACTGCCGGTCGAGCAACGGAACCAACGACGTCGTCCACTAGTTGTCCACATGAAATGGGGTCTTACGATCCACAGGTTCAGTGGTTTACGGTTGCATCTATGAGATTCGAGGTGCAACTCACAGATGGATCATCAGAACTCGTCGATTCGGTCGATGGGTACGCCCCCGAAGGCGCGCTAACCACCTTCTTCAGCGTTGAGATGGGTCGAGCCATACGACTTGATCCGTGGTCTGTGCGCCACCTCTCAATTCGCACCGACCGGATATCTCGCATCGCGCTTATCGCTTTACCCTGCGAGGTCGAGTACCACATTCCGACTATCGCGCTTGTTGCAGGGTGACAGCTTCGACCTACCCGGCACTTCGCGCTGGTGCCCGAATCGCCGCCATCTCCCCCGCCGGACCCATTGAAGACGCTGCCAGTTTGTCTGTCGGTATTGAGCGGCTAGAGCGTGAGGGATGGGTTGTTGACGTTGTAGGTCCGCTTGCTTCTTCGCTCGGGCCAGCATTTCTCGCCGGTACCGACCGACAGCGAGCAACAGCCCTCATGACTGCTCTGCAAACTTACGATGCTGTGATCTTTACCCGTGGTGGTTATGGAACCACCCGGCTGCTCGAATCACAAAGCATGACTCGGCTTCTCGCGCAACAGAGAACGACACCGCTTGTTGGGTACTCAGACGCAACGGCACTGCTCTGGGCTCAGGTTGCGACGAATCCCCTCCACGTTGGTGGTGTACACGGCCCGTGCCTGAAAACCCTCGGCACATACGATGTCGGATCATCCGCTGACCGGCTGATTGACTTGCTGCACGGGCGACCGCTGACGCCGCTCAAGGTCAGCCATCTATGCGGCCCTCGAACCGTCGTTAGCGGCCCGGTCATTGCAGGAAACCTCTCGGTAGCTACTGCGCTCATTGGCACACCGTGGTTTCCTAACCTTGATGGGCGCATCGTGGTGTTCGAAGACGTCAACGAAGCACCGTACCGGGTCGATCGAATGCTCACCCAATGGCGACAGGCCGGGTTCCTACACGGTGTCAAGGGTTGTGTACTGGGAAGATTCTCGTTTGCACAAGACCCCACGACATCAGACAGTATGCGCGCTGTATTCATCGATCGGTTGGCCGATCTGAAAATCCCTGTATACGAGACAAGTTCCATCGGGCATGAAGGGCCCTGCTCGGCCATAGCAATCGGCACCACGATGACCCTCGGGCTCCGCAGTCTTCGTCAGCTGTAGCCATAAGCTTTGCGCCGAATGCAGTTACCGCAGGGCAGCGCCGAGAACGGCTGCGGCTGCGATGCATCGTTCACGAACACCAAGTTGGTCTGCGTCGGTCAGGGTTCGGTCTGAAGCAACCAGGCGAAGCCTGACGGCCAACGAACGCGACCCATCGACCACACCCTTTCCTCGATATACATCGAACAAAGAAACGGTTTCGCACAGGTCTCCAGCCGCCTCTCGCAGCGCGCCAATCAATGCGCCGGCCGCGACCACGTTCCGGGTAACAAACGCAAAGTCAACATCCGATGACGGGTACTTCGAAAATGCCTCGAGATGCGGGCCGCGGCGAGGCAAATTGCACAGGTTTCCGAGATCGAACGTAAGCCAACCAACCCGCCGATCAATCCCCCACTTGGTTAACACATCAGGGTCAATCTCGCCAAACGCCCCGATTGGGAAACCGGTTCCGGCACCAACGATGCGAGCCGAACGGGTTGGGTGCATCCCAGCAATGGAATCATCTGGTTCGATTAACACCGCTGACGGCACCACCCCAAGCGCAGACACAATTGAATTAAATACTCTGCGCGCTGACAGAGCATCGTCGCCATCACCAGCCAATGCCACTGACAGATACTCGCGTTCGTACGGAACAATTTGGCGTGGACGTGGAGGCCCGAACACGTGACCCAGTTCAAACATCCGAATTGCTGGGTTTCGGTGATTTGAGTTGTGGCGCAACACCCTGAGGGCACCGACCAGGAGGCCTGGCCGCATCACGGCTTCTTCGATTACTAACGGATTAGAGAGACGAACCGTTCGATCGGTTCCGACCCCGGCATCGGTGAGTTCAACGTCACCAATCATGGTAGGTGTCCATACTTCATCGAGGCCCTGACCAACAAGAATCGAACGAACGAGTCGACGGTCTTTCTGGGTTTGCGTAAGGCGACCAACGGTTGGGCTGAGCGGCACAACTCGTTTGATGTTGTCGTACCCGAAGTGTCGGCCAACTTCTTCAATCACGTTCACTTCAAGTTCGCAATCGGTACGCCACGACGGGATTGTGACATCGAGTTGACCGGGCGAAACAAGTGTCGAGTTGAAACCAATGGGCGCAATAAGCGATGCGACAGTTGCGTCGTCGAGGTTGGTTCCGAGCAGCAGGTTGGTACGCTCCGTGCGTACCCGAACGACTCGGGCTGCCGGAACCCCTGCACTGTAGAAACTGTCGAAGTTGGCGACCCGAAGATCGGGGCACGTTTCGCGACAAATTTCGATGAAACGAATCGCAGCGGGGCTTGATGCTTGCTCGTCAGTATTCCGCTCGAATCGAGCGCTCGCTTCAGAACGAAGGTTGAGTCGTTTCGACGATCGAGCGATCGCCATTGGCGACCAGTGCGCAATCTCTAGAAGCAGCCGAGTTGTTGCTGACGTGACTTCGGTTTCGTGTCCGCCCATCACCCCTGCGATAGCCACCGGCACATCGTTACCGTCAACAACCACACCGTCTCGGAGATGCTCGTTCGGTGTCGCCCCATCGATGCCGACCGCACCGGCTGAACCGACAGAAAGTGTTCGTGTTTGTCCGTCGAGGGTAACGATCTGTTCACCGTCAACAGCCCACCGAACCCCAATGCATTCCCCGGCAAGCTTGTCAAGATCGAACGCATGCGAAGGGATGCCGAGTTCAAACATCACGTAGTTCGAGGCATCAACCAAATTCGAAATCGGACGCATGCCAGCCATCACCAGGCGATCTTGTACCCACTGCGGCGAATCGACGATCCGGACGCCTTCAATGATCGTGGTCGTCAATCGGTCGCATAGGTCACCCGCTGTAACGGTATCTACGCTGCGGTTCGGTGTGTCGTATAGCCCCTTGATGTACAGGTCAGCAGCTGGGTCTTTCGCTGGAAGGCCAAGCTTGGCTGCAAGGTCACGCGCTACCCCACGCATCGACATTGCATCGGGCCGATTCGCCTCTACCGACAGGTCAAACACCACGTCGGGTTTTAGCCCGAGCGCTTCAACGATCGGCAACCCGAGCGGGGTGTCTGACGGAAGAATCCAGATGCCATCGTGGTCATCAGAAAGTTCAAGTTCGCGGGCTGAACACAACATTCCGTTGGACATTTCGCCGCGCAACTTTCGCGCCTCAATCTTCATCCCATTGGGCATCGTGGTGCCAAGTGTTGCCAGCGGGATACGGTCACCCACGTTGAAATTCCAGGCACCGCACGCGATTTGTGGAAGTACTTCACCATCTGTAACCGTACGTACGTCTACGAGTCGAATTTTGTCGGCGTTTGGATGGGGCCTAATCGCGACAACTTCGGCGGTAATGATACCGGTGAGGTTTGCGCCGCCCACATGCTCGACACCCTCAACGACCAGGCCAAGCGAATCGAACGCGGCCGTGAGTTCTTCGACCGACTGGGTAACCGGAACCAACTCGCGAAGCCAAGAAAGAGATACACGCATAACAAATCCTCAGAACTGTCGCAGAAGGCGAATGTCGTTGTCGAGTAGGTCACGAAGGTCGCCGAGATTATGTCGGTTCATGGCCAGTCGATCAATGCCGAACCCCCACGCGAAACCAGTCCACTCCTCAGGATCGATGCCGCCGGCTTTCAACACGTTCGGGTGAACCATGCCGCAACCACCAAGTTCGATCCAGCCGGTTTGGCTGCACACCCGACATCCTGAACCGCCACAGAACGGGCACGTGATATCAAATTCGGCGCTTGGTTCAGTGAAAGGAAAAAACCCCGGACGCAGCCGTGTTTTCAAATCATCACGACCAAAATATGCTGCAATGAACGCATCGATGGTTCCGGCGAGGTGACCCATCGAAATATTTTTGTCGATGACCAACGCTTCGATTTGATGAAATATGGGCAGGTGTCTCGCGTCAGGGGTGTCACGGCGATAGCAGCGTCCGGGCATCACTGCGTAAATGGGTGGCTGCATGGATTGCATCACCCGAATCTGCATCGGGCTCGTATGTGTACGCATAACCACGTCACCGGGGATACCTCCGTCGACCTGAAACGTGTCGTGCATGGTTCGAGCCGGGTGACCGGGCGGAAAGTTCAACGCTTCGAAGTTGTACCAATCGGTCTCAACCTCAGGACCTTCGAAGACTTGAAACCCCATTCCTAAGAAAATATCTTCAAGGTCTTGGGTGGTGCGCGTAATGAGGTGAAGGTGACCGGGGCCATCGTCGGGTCCAGCAACTAATTCGGTGAGGTCCATACGTTCGGCTTCGAGTTGCACTCGACGCGCCGCAGCAAGCAACACCGTTCGACGATCGCTCAAGGTTGCGGTGAGCGATGCCCTGGTGGCGTTAATGAGGGCCCCGGCGAGCTTGCGGGCCTCGGCATCCATGGTACCGAGAGCTTTGTTGAACTCGGTCAATCGAGAAGTTTTTCCGAAATGCGCAATCTCAACGACCTTCAGTTCATCGGGTGAAGTCGCTGCTCCAATGGCTGCTTTCACCTCGGCCTGGAGCGAGGCCAGCTCAATTTCAAGAGATACGTCAGTCACAGCCGTCTATTCTGCTCGCGAACCTGACCTAGGGCTGACCTATTTAGTGGGTAGCGGCGCGACGTTGGCGTGCCGCTTCGAAGACCAAGATCGAACCGGCCATTGCGACATTGAGCGATTCTGTTCGGCCCGTCATCGGAATCGTGATCCAAGTATCGACGAATGTATCGAGTGACGTGTCGAGGCCGTTCGCCTCGTTGCCGAGCACGATGGCAACTCGCCCAGTCAACACACCGTTTGCTGAATAGTCGACTGCATCGCCTCGAACCGCAGTCGCAAGACGCCGAACCTCGCACGACGCGAGAAGCCGGAGCACTTCGATCGGGTCTCCGCCCTGCACAATTGGAACGTGAAACGACGCACCGGCCGACGCCCGAAGGGTTTTGGGGCTAAACGCTTCGACACACCCGTCGCAAAGCACCACAACACTCGCGCCGGAAGCTTCCGCTGAACGAATCAACGAGCCAACGTTTCCCGGGTCACGTAGATCGACGCCAATCACCCCAAGGAAAGCTTCGGCCCCATCAAGCACGCCTAGGAAATCGCCTCGGCCCAGAACCGGGGACGACACAATTGCCAACATGGGCTGAGGCGTCACCGTATCGGCAACCTTTTCGAGTACCCCAGGGGCGAGATCAAATACCTTCGCACCACCAGCCACCGACCGATCAACCGCCGGGTCAGACCAGCCATCAAGCACGAACAGGGTGTCGACAGAGCATCCGGCATCGAGTGCCTCAATGAGTACCTTCGGGCTTTCGACTACACACAAACCTTCGGCCTCGCGCGCACTACGGCGCCCAATGAGGCGCCGTAGACGTTGAACATATTCGTGCTGAAAGTCGAGCGGACGCCCGACTCTCGTCACGTGTTGTTACTCACAAACTGCACAGACTGCTTCAGTACAGACTGCCGGTCAGGCAATGGAAGCCCGAGCAGCATCTGATTCACTCAAGGCAGCCTGAGCCAACTTAACGAGCGCCGAAAAGGCACCCGGATCAGTGACTGCAAGGTCAGCAAGTACTTTGCGGTCGACTTCAATGGCGGCCAAATCAAGGCCATTAATGAAGCGGCTATAACTCATACCGTCGAGACGACACGCTGCGTTGATACGTTGGATCCATAGCTGACGGAAGTCACCCTTTCGGGCACGACGGTCACGGAAGCTATAGCGAAGGCCGTGCATAACAGCTTCGTTGGCGCCACGGAACGTACGGCTTCGGTTGCCGTAGTACCCCTTTGCCTGTTCCAAGGTTTTCTTATGCGACTTTTTGGCGTTGACGCCGTTCTTAACGCGGGCCATCAGACACCCCTTTCAAGTAATTATTGCTAAAAAAATATTGCGAAAATAAGGGAATCAGATGCCGAGCATCTTTTTAGCTTGAGCAGCATCGCCAGGGGCGAGCACGACATCACCGTCAAGGCGACGGGTTTGCCGTGAGCTTTTGTGCTCAAGCTTGTGGTAGCGGTGCGAACGTTGGCGCATCACTTTGCCGGTACCCGAGATGCGGAATCGCTTCTTGGCTGCCTTGTTGGTTTTCATTTTTGGCATGTGAACACTGTCTTTATGTGCGGTAGCTGCCGAAACAGCTAGTGGGTACCGACGGCTGTCGATAAATGACTTTTCTGTACTCAGGCGGAAGCTGGTTTAGTTGCTGGTTTCGCCGAACTTGGCTTCGCCGCTGCCGGCTTTGCTGTCGCTGGCTTGTCTGCTGCGGGCTTTACAGTTGCTGGCTTCGGCGGTTTGGGGTCCGACGCAACCGTCTCTTCAACTGCACCGATCACAGTCGGTTCGACAACCACAATCGGTTCGACAATCGCTGCGGCAACAGCTTCAACGGGTACCTCAGCTACCGGAACTACCGGAACAACGGCGACTACCGGCGCAACAACTGGTGCTGGCGTCGATGGTTGCTTGGCGGCTTCGGTACGAGCGGGACGCTCATCAACCTTCTTCTCGTCTGGTTTTGGCTTCTTGTCAGGAGCGAGCACCATGATCATGTTTTTACCGTCGAGTTTCGGCATTGCTTCGACTTTCGCCGACGCTTGCAGGGTGTCGGCGACCCGATCAAGGATTGCTTTGCCCAACTCAGGGTGGGCAACTTCGCGCCCACGGAACATGATGGTGACTTTGACCTTGTGCCCTTCAGACAAAAACTCGCCGACCTTACGGGTCTTGGTATCGAAGTCGCCGCCACCAATCTTTGGGCGGTACTTCATTTCCTTGATCGCAATTGTTTGAGCCTTACGGCGCGATTCTTTGTCTTTTTGGGCGAGCTCGTATCGGTACTTGCCAAAGTCGAGAATCTTGCAAACCGGAGGCGACGCCATTGGAGCGATTTCGACGAGGTCGAGTTCGAGGCCACGGGCCATTGAAAGTGCTTCCGGAAGTGGTTTGATTCCGAGCTGGGCCCCATCGGGGCCAATTAGGCGTACCTCTCGCGCACGTATGCGCTCGTTGATACGGTGCTCGTTCTGGTCAGCGGCGATTCGGCATCACTCCTCAATTCATTTGGGGACAGTGCGGGTGCACGGTGTCCGGTAGGCAGAGTCAAAGCGGACACCCAGCACCAGCCCCCAATGAGGGTGCCAGAACTTCGGTAAGGAACCTGTTCACGGTCGCCCGACAAAATCGGGCAGTTGCTGCAGGTGGGGCTGTCTCGCAGAAGCGAAACCGTCCACTTGGACTCAGTTGTACCGCATAGGGTATCAGCCGTGAGCTCACTTTGGACACCAGGTGGAGAACATCAAGTTCCCCGCGATCAACAACTTTCTCAATCCCTAACTTCTGACCTCGACAACGAATTCGACGACCCCCCGTACGAAAGCGATCTTTCTGACGACCAAGAAGAGGAAATTCGGCGCATGCAGGCGGAGATGTTGACGGTTCCTGCCTCGTCAGTAATTGCCAATCATGTCGTCAACATCTTCAACCTGGCGATGCTGCATTTGTTTTCCCAGCCAGCAAATCTTTCCGAAGCTGCCCTAGCAATCGACGGTGCATCGGCAATTGTCGAGAAACTTCAGGGTCGACTGGGCGATGAGGAAGAAGTACTTATCGACGCTGTCCATCAGATGCGGTTGGCGTACGTGCAAATCAGCGGCACCGCTCTTCCCACAAGCTGATCGACACCCGAACCGTAACGGAACTGACCTTACCGGGCGGCACCGATCGTCGCCCGGTACAGACGAGCCCCCTCACCGCTCGCTATAAGTTTCGTCGCCGCTGCTTCGACGAATACCACCTGCCCCCGAGTCATACCAAGGGCTTCGTCATTGGCGGTGATGGTGACTGCTCCGTCGACGCAAAGTAGTATTTCGGGCCCGGTAACGCGAAATTCGACTATTCGCCCCGCCGTACCAAGGTGAATTTCTGTCAACTCGAACTCGTCGCTCGGCGACGGGTAGGTCGATACCGGTCCGACGATACTCGCTCGAATGACCGGTTCAACGAGCGGATTCCAATCGACGACGGCGAGAAGTTCGTCAACGTCGATATGTTTCGAAGTCAAACCACCACGAAGCACGTTGTCGGAGTTAGCCATGAGTTCGATCCCGGCACCATGAAGGTATGCGTGCAAATTACCCGAAGGTAGCGAGAGCGCCTCGCCCGGTTCAAGCCTGACGTAATTCATTAGTAGCGAGATGACTGCGCCCGGGTCATCCGGAAACAGGTCGGCGAGCCTCGAGCACCAGCCGAGAGCGTGGGCCACCATCGCGTCGCTTACCGTCAAACGAGCTGCCCGGCTGGCCGCAACTATCCCCGAAGTGGGTATTCGGCGGCGCAGCAAGTCTTCAACAACAACCTCCAGCGCAGAAGCACTGTCGTGCGTACGAAGACGTTCTGAAATGGTCTGCGCGTCGGGATCATCGAGGGAACCAAACAGGTCAGCAGCTTCCGCCAAAGGTCGGAACCCGCAGAGGGCCTCAAACCTAGTAAGCGCGCAGATGAGTTCAGGTTTGTGGTTGCCATCCTTGTAGAGCCGGGTTGGTGATGAAACACTGATGCCAGCGTGCGTCTCGTCAGCCGACCTCGCACTGGCCCGCGCCTTCGACGGATGAGCCTGAAGAGACAACGGATGCGCAGCCGCTAACACCTTTACGAGAAACGGTAACGTCGGCCCGAAGCGATCCACTGCTTCGGCACCCAATGTAGACAGAGGGTCAGCGCGAATAAATTCGCCCAGCTCCACGAGTGCACCGTCAACCAGCAACCAGGAAGGTGCGCCAGCATGAGCTCCCATCCATAACTCGGCATGGGGCGCACCGTCAGGTGCTTCCCCCAGCAGTTCAGGAATGAACTCGGTCGACCCCCATTCGTAGTGTTGGGTCTTGCAGCGAAGCAGATGCAACGTACCCATAGTGCTACTCGTTCTTCCGGCCGATGGCGCGGCGTGCCTCATCGAGGGACATCAAGTTTGCCCCTACCGGCATTGCCGAATCATCGCGTTGCACCGGGTCATCCTCCCAGCCACACATCGCGCAGATCTCATAGGTCGCCGTGCTTCCATCGATCACACCCGCACAGACCGGACAAAGAAACGCTTCAGGTGATCGAGCTCGAAGACGGGTTGCTTCCCAACGGCCAGGCAGCCCAGCAACCACATCAAACGCAATCGCAGTTTCCGCCCGAATGTTGCGGGCGCCACCCATGATTTGTGTGCAGTGGAACGGCCACTCTTCGCCCGTCAAGGCCGCTACCGTGCCGTCACCCGAGGCATTGTCGAAACGCAGCACCACACCCGTAACGCCTGACCGAAACGACGTCTGCTCCATATGTATGCCTACGGAACAATCTTTGAAATGGGAATCTCGAGAATCCCCGTTGCCCCAGCTTCGACGAGGTCGGGGATCATGATGTTGATTTTGGCTTTTGCCACCACCGTTTCAACGGCGTAGCCGGCATCGTTCGAAAGTTGACTTACGGTCGGCTGTTTCAGCGACGGAAGCAACGCAAGAACGCTAGACAAATCGGTTGACGACACGTTGAGCTTCAACAGAACCTTGCCTCGCGCTTCCATCACACCAGCAAGAAGGGTATGAAGCTGGTGCATTGCTTTTCGTTTTATCGGATCTTCGTAGGCAGCCCGGTTAGCGATGAGTTCGGTGTAACTCGTAAGTACGGTGTCGATGATGCGCAGCCCGGCAGCCCGCAAAGCCGAGCCAGTTTCGGTTATTTCCACGACACAATCTGCGATGTCGGGCACCTTGGCCTCGGTGGCACCGTACGACAGCCGAACATCAGCGTCGACACCGTGACGTTCGAAGAATCGAGTCGTTGCACCAACGTATTCGGTGGAAACTCGAACACCGTTAGGAAGGTCGGCGATTGTTTTCCATGGCGAGTCATCGGAAACGCAAACGACCAAGCGAATAGGCCGCGCCGTTGCTTTTGAGTAGCGAAGCTCACCAAGCGACACAACATCAGCTTCAGTCTCTTCAATCCAGTCACGACCGGTTATTCCGAGGTCAAACATGCCTTCTGAGATATACCCTGCGATCTCTTGGGGGCGCAAAATACGAACCTCTGAAACCCTGGGGTCATCGATCGAAGCGAGATATTGAACCGACGACGAGCGCAGTACCGGCAGATCAGCCTGTTCAAAAAGTTCGAGTGTGGCTCGTTCAAGCGAGCCTTTGGGAAGTACAAGTCGAAGCATGACTTCATCAGCCTACGAGGTTCAGGCTACGGTCAGATATCGATTCGCAACGCCTACCCTCGGAAAGATCTCACATGACACTGAAACTTGGATTGCAGACCGGCTACTGGAGTGCTGGCCCACCAGCAGGAATAACTGAACAGGTGGCGGTTGCTGAGGAACTCGAATTCGAATCGATGTGGACAGCAGAGGCGTACGGCTCCGACGCACTCACACCATTGGCATGGTGGGGGGCGAAAACTCATCACCTGAAACTTGGCACGGGGATCGTACAGATGTCAGCCCGAACGCCGGCTGCCACCGCTATGGCGGCGCTTACGCTTGACCATCTGTCGAACGGACGTTTCATTTTGGGTCTCGGTGCCTCCGGCCCCCAGGTGGTCGAAGGTTGGTACGGCCAGAACTACAACAAACCATTGGAGCGCACCCGCGAATACATTTCGATTATTCGCAGTATCTGGGCTCGTGAAGCCCCGGTGACCTTTGAAGGAAACCAGTATGTGTTGCCGTACCCGGGTGGAACCGGCTTGGGAAAAGCGCTGAAAAGTACGGTGCATCCTTTACGCAAAGACATTCCTATTTACCTCGGAGCTGAAGGGCCAAAGAATGTGGCGCTCGCAGGTGAAATTTGCGATGGTTGGCTTCCGTTGTTTTTTTCCCCAAGCCAAGATCAGTGGTACCGGGATTGCCTGGCTGAGGGCTTTGCTAAGCGTACCGATGGTAAAGGCTTAGACGGTTTCGAAGTGGCGGCGACGTTGACGATGATTGTTGATGACGATGTCGAACGGGCAGCCGATTGGGTACGGCCATTCCTCGCCCTCTATATGGGTGGTATGGGGGCCAAGGGTCAAAACTTCCACTTTGATGTGTTTGCGCGAATGGGTTACGAGGAAGCCGCGACCAAGGTGCAAGACCTGTACCTCGCGGGCGACAAGACTGCAGCGCATGCAGCGGTTCCGACGGCGCTGGTGGAAGAAGTGGCCCTCATTGGCCCGAAGGAAAAGATCGCAGAAGAACTCACCCGTTGGGAAGACTCATGTCTCACGACGTTTCTGCTGTCCGGCCCGCCCGAACAACTTCGGATCATGGCTGACCTCGTTCGGGGCTAACTCGTGCGAGCTAGCCCAGAACCTCTTGCGACTAGTCGAGGCTTGACTCGAGTTGCGGGCGCTCACGAAGTGTGCGCTTCAACTCGGCGAGGCCCTCGAACGTGGCCAACTCCCAAATTGCATCCCAGAGGCGAAGGGCTTCTTCGCCTTTCGGCACCCGGCTGATTACCGGACCAAAGAACGAATATGTCTTCGAATCACGTATAAACGAGATAATAGGTGTGCCTACATCTTTTCCGGTTCGGCTCAATGCTTCGTCAGTTTCGGCTTGCAACACAACATCCCACGAATCGTCGTTGGCCGCAGAAATGTATTGATCCTCGATACCCACCGACTTCAGATACTCCGGAAACCCAGCATCAAAGTTTTCGGTGAGTTCAAGTCGACGGCCGCGCACATGAACGTCTCCGCCAAACTGTGTATAGAGCTCACCCATGCGCGCACGGTCTTCGGAAGCCCGGATCGCTGCAGCCACCCGTAGCAATTTCAGCCCGGATCCGTGACCTTCGACGTAACCGGGAGGAAAGTCAATTGCGTAATCTTTGTTGCCGTTCAACAGCCGAAGAGAAATGAAGCGCCAGTCGACGCTGAGATCTTTTTGGCGAGCAACTTCGACAACCCATCGAGACGTAAGCCACGCCCAGGGGCACATCGGATCGAAGAAGAACTCAACGTCGTGGGGAATTGGGGCAGCATATTCATCAGGCATTAATTTCAACCCTACCTGCGAGATCTACCTATTCGGACTCGCCGCCGTTGAGTTGATCCACGTCTCTCTGAGCCGATCCAATGAAACCGGTTCATCGAACAAGAAGCCTTGAACAAAGTCGCATCCGAGTGACCGCAATGTCGCAAGCTGCGAAACATTTTCGACCCCCTCAGCAGTGGCCTGTAAACCCAGACTGTGCGCCAACCCAATCACCGTTCGAACTATTTCGTTGTCACCGCCGGTCGGTAACCCGAGACCCTGAATGAACGACCGATCGACCTTTAACGAGTCAATTGGGAAGCGTGACAGATAGTTCAGCGAGGAGTACCCGGTTCCAAAGTCGTCAACAGCGATCGAAACACCCAAGTCTTTCAAACGGTTCAGCGTTTTGACGGTGAGATCGACGTTGCTCATCAGTACGGATTCGGTGATTTCGAGCATCAGTCGTTGAGCCGGAAACCCTGTCTTGATGAGCGATGCGGCAACTCGATCAACGAGGCCTTCATCCGCTACCTGAAGCGCCGAGAGATTGACATTCAGCATGACCGTGTCAAGCAACAAGAGTTCTCGACAGGCATGCTCAAGAACCCAGTCGCCAATGGGCAATATGAGGCCGGTCTCTTCTGCGAGGGCGATAAACGCATCAGGGGAAAGTCGACCTCGGGTCGGATGGTCCCATCGCACGAGGGCCTCTACTGAAGCCAACTCATTGTTAGGCGCGCAGAGTATCGGCTGGTATAAAAGCACCAGTTCATCGTTGACTAACGCGAGCGGAAGGTCACTCATTAATGCGAGCCGGTCGAGCGCGCGAGAACGAAGGCGCTCATCAAATTCCTCTGCTCGGCCTCGACCGCGTTCCTTGGCCCGGTACATCGCAACGTCCGCATCGCGAATGAGAGTTTCCGGTGTGGATTGATGGTCAGAGAGCGCTATGCCGATACTTCCGGTCGAAGCATACGGACGGCCAAGCCCTATTTCGAAGGGAGTGTCAAAGATGCCTCGCAGTCGGTCAGCGGCTGACCGAATTGAATCATCAGTTGGGCCAGACACCACGACAACAAACTCATCACCACCAAATCGGCCAACAATGTCGGTATCGCGAAGTGCGGAACTCATTCGTCGAGCGACAGCTTTGAGAAGAAGATCACCCGTCTCGTGGCCGAGGCTGTCGTTGACAATTTTGAAATGGTCCAAGTCACAAAAGATCACACCGATGCGTTCACCAGTGCGCTTAGCTTTCGCCAACATGTAGTTCAGATGCTCGTTCAGGATCAGCCGGTTGGGCAACCCGGTCAGCGAGTCATGGGTGGCTTGATGCAACAGGCGTTCTTCCAAGGTTTTGCGTTCGGTAACGTCTTCGATAGTTCCCACAAAGCCTGTTCGAGAACCGTCCGGGGCAAACAGTGCCGCCCACCGACCGATTGCATTTCGTCGCCCGCCGCGGAGGTCATGCAACAACAGGTCCATGGTTCCCGAATCGCCCGTCCCCGTTTCGATCGCAAGGAATTTCAATTGATCGTGGCGGTCAATGACATCCAGCCAACCCGGGCCAATGGCAGCGGCACTTTGCTGACCGGTGAGGTCAGACCATCGTTCGTTCACAAATTCGCATTCCCCGGTATTGGAGATTCGGAAAATTGCGATCGGAACCGACACCGCTAGGGCACGAAACCGAAGTTCTTCGGTGAGCCGTTCCGCCTGAATACGTAACCGCTCGCTCATGTCGCGACACGTAAGAATGATGATCCCATCACGCGCGAGAAGATTTCGAGGAAGCACTTCCAACGGAATCCAGTGACCATGCGCATGCTGAATTCGAATGTCGATGGTTCGGGTCTGACCGGCGATTTCCTCGGCAATGGCCAGAAGCGTTGAAGCTTGTTCTAGGTCGTCGGGATGTACAAACTCAACGACGTTCCGGCCAAGATTTTCGACAATCTCGTAGCCCAGCAACGGCACGACCGAGTCAGAGGCCGCCACTATCACGCCATCGGAATCGATCACGATTGCGATATCAAGTGCGTTACCCGCGAAACGCACAAAGTCAAACTTCCCATCTGCCATGGTCGATCTTTCGGCACGACACCCACCTGACTTGATCTAATTCATTGGGGCACCTGGAGGCGCGGAGTATCGCAACGGCGAGGCTGAGCTCCAACCTTGATCTTCTTCGATTGGTTCGAGTCGAACCTTCTTCCAGAGCACCGACGTATCTTCGGCAGACCCTTGCACCATCAATTCATACAAACCGTGATTTGTTTCCTCGGCTGGTTGAGCAAGCAACTGCAAAAAGGCTTCAGCTGCTTCGTGCGGTTCCAGCATCCGAGGTTGCCACCGTCCAAACACCTTGGCGTTTGACGCATATTCGTCGGTCATTCCGGTTCGAACAAATGGGTACATCACACTGTGAGCAGACACCTGATCGCTGAATTTGCCGAGGTTGACCGAAAGAACTTTCGGCAATTGCAAGACCGCCCAGTTCGAAATGGCGTACCCGGGAACGCTTGAACCAGGGTCTATCGCCTGTCGACTCGATACATACACAATCCGAAGCTTGGTCTTCGCATGAAGTGCCTCTCCAGCCCAAAGATGAGTCATCGCAAGAAACCCATCGACCTTGGTATCAAGCACCATTCGACTTTCTTCCAGGTTGTCAATGAATTGCTGACGCACCCTGGCCCGCCGGACGCCGCCCGGTTCACCATCGACCTCTTTGAGAGCCCGCCCGAACGAATACCCCTTTTCGGTGAGGCCGGAATTGCAAATGACGAGGTCTGGTGGCAAGCCACCCATTTGCTCGATCACGTAACTGCGGGTGGCCCACAGGTCGCCCATGTTGGTCACGTCGGCTTGTAGCGGGAAGGCCTCGACCCCGTGGGCCCGCAACGCGTTGACGAGGTCGAACCCATCGTTATAGCTACGGTGAAAGTGCACGCAGACACTGGCGGCTCCGTTCAGACCGGCCGCAAGCGCAAATGCCTGACCGATGCCACCGTCTTTGCCTGACCCAGTGATGAGTACCCGCTTACCAGCTACCCCACCACCCAAGCCAGCGGAGAATCGGAAACGGTCGACGTCGGGGGTAAAGGCCATGAGCAAACTCCTGCATTACACGGTGAGTGTCTGTGCGTGTCTGTTCGTGTATGGATGCACGAACAGACGTGAGTATTCACCATAATTATGCAGCAGCGCCAGTTAGCGAACCAGGGAGAACACCGAACCGCCCGATGTCGTTGAGGGTCCGATGAAGATGTTTTGTGGAGCAACTGGCACCCCGTTGACCTGAAGGTCAAAGGTTAACGCCGTCGCGCACGAAGCGGAGATACGAATACCGTCAATGTCGTAGTCGCTCGCGAACGCAAACTTTGCTGACGAACGGCCCCGACGGAGGCTGTCACCGCGGTCAGTTCCCGTTGCCCAGAACGTGACTTTGGTGTTGGCCCGAATGGTGCCGGTAAACACAGCTCGCCCCGGGCCGGGGTTGTAGACCCGAATTTGAAAATACCGTCCGTCGTGCCAGATGTAGACGCCCTGAGGGGCGCCGGTCGTGAAGGTTGAGGGTCGTCCGTATACCGACTTGGGCCAAGGTTTTGAGATGCAAGGCTTAGGCTTGCCGGGCGGCGTCGGGGGCTGCACAGGCAAGGGCTTTGCGCCCTGCGGAGGGGCCTGGGGAGGGGGTGGAGGAGCAGCGGTTACCGGAGGTTTGGCCGACGTGGGCGGCAGCGGGACCGTGGCCGGAAGTGCGATGGCAACGGTATTGGTGATCGAATATGGGCTCACGGAACCGGCCGACGAGACTGATGCAATCTGAACCAGGTAGGCCACGCCGGCCCGAGCCCCGTTAATAGTGATTTGAAGCGTTGCCGGCGAAACATTGAATGTTCCCAGTGAAGGGACCGTCACAAGACGATATGAAGCCACCGGGACCGGCGAGGTTGTGGGCGGTGTCCATGTCACACGGAGTTGGCCATTTCCAAGGTACGTGAGCGTCTGATTTGTAGGGGCCGAAGGAGGAGGCGACAACGTCGTTGTTGGGCCTGGCACCACGATTGGGGCCGTATAGGGCGAATTCGTTCCGTCGCCAACTGAATTTTGGGCTCGAACGTAATAGGCATAGGACAACCCTGGGCGGCGGTCGTTGAATACCCGGCTAAACGTGGTGGCGTTCACCAAAACTGCGGGAGACGTGACAGACGACGACCCCTGAATAGCAACTTCCACAATCGAGTAGCCAGTGATTACCGGACCCCCATTTGCGACCGGCGGCTGCCATGTCACCGTGATTTGGGCGGTGCCGCTCACCGAAGCTGCAACACTCGTCGGCGCACCAGGCACCCGTTGCGGAAGCGTGGTTGTGGAAGTCGTCGTCGCTGGCAGTGTCGTCGTGGTCGTCGTTGTTGTCGCCGGCAGCGTCGTCGTGGTGGTGCTCGTCGTGGTGGTGCTGGTAGTCGCAGGCAGCGTGGTCGTTGTGGTGGTAGTGGTGGTTGAGCTCGTTGAACTTGTTTGAGCCGTGGCAGGCGTTACCCAACCGGAGAGCAGCACAGCAACACCAATGAGTCCGGAAGTCAGACGCCTGACGGGAAGTCGGTTCATACCCAGATCTTGCGGCATCAATATGCGTGACAGATAGGCAAGTTGTGATGAAGTGGTGAAGACCAGACCAGACCAAACCGAACCAGACCGAACCGAGGGGTTGCCATGCTTTCGCCGTTTACCGACTACGTCCGATCCGATACGGCAACCATTGCCGAACTCGTCACTTCCCACGCCTCAAAACAGGTTCTTTCGTGTCCGGGTTGGGATGTTCTTAGGTTGGCCGGTCATGTCGGAGCAGTTCATCGGATGGCCACCCGGGTCGTCGCCGAAAACCTGATTGAGCGCCCACCCAAGAGCACTGAGGTCATACCGAAGGATGCTATTGAACTGGGAAAATGGTTGACGGCCGGTGCAGATCGGCTCATCGAAGCCCTTGACAGCACTTCAGTAACGAGCCCGGCATGGAACTTCACCGACGGCCCTCAACATGTCGAATTCTGGCCTCGGCGTATGGCCCACGAGACCAGTATCCATCGAATCGATGCTTGTTTGGCGGCTGGAATGCAGCACCCGACCTCAATCGCTGCGCCGCTTGCGGTTGACGGTATCGACGAATTCCTCACGCTTGCCCGCAACCGCGTCGCAGCCGTCAACCCCACGGCAAATCTTGGCGGAACACTGCATCTTCACGCCACCGATATCCACGGTGAATGGATGATCGGGCTAACGAACGGTCTACTGAACGTTGAGCATGGTCACGGCAAAGGCAGTGCTGCCGTGCGAGGGACAGCCTCCGACTTGCTACTCGGTTTGTGGGCCCGGCTTTCCCTCGTTGAAGACCTTCGGTTTGAACGCTTCGGTGACGTCAGCGTGATCGAGTCTTGGTCACACGTCGGGTCGGCTGGCTAACTCCCCAACACGCTGATGGCTTTTTCCACTGCCCTACGCGCTTTGGTAACTCGCCGTTCTTGATTGGCTAGCTCGACCCGTTCATGCTCTTCGGACACATCGACGGCACGCCCGAGTAGCGACAACGCCAAATCTGCCAACTCTTCCGACGAGTGAACAAGTTGGGCCCTGATGTCATCAATACGTGCCATCGCAGCAGAATACCGGGACCAATAGCCTCCATGATTCGACCTCGCGTTGGACGGTGCTCGGCGACCGGCCAAGATGGGCACCAACCGCCACCCACGGCACCTGGTACTACCGGGCAATCATGCCGGATCATGCATCGACCGTTAGAACGCACCGACCCTTGCAAGGGAGACGACAGAAACGGACCGTCACGTGTGTTAGAGATTCGTCTTTCCCTCACAGACCATAAATGGTTGTTCGCGATTGGGCGGGGGTGGGTGGGTTTGGGGGTATCCGCGTGTGGTCGAGGTCTCCGGGTGAGAGTGCTGGTGTCTAGCCCGCTCTCAAGTACCCGGAGGCCTCGATGGAGACCGACCCTATTCGTATTAATC
>JANPBU010000023.1:0-10262 GCA_031430595.1 Acidimicrobiia bacterium | reverse complement strand
GCGCTCGCCAAAAAGGGCACCACCAACCCCGCCTACATGAACCCGCTCGACCTGGCCAGCCTTGGCATCTCGGATGGCGACATCATCGAGATCAGCTCGCCGCGCGCGGTCCTCCACGGCGTGGCTGAAGGCGCCGAGGATGTGAAACAGGGCGTCATCTCAATGGCGCACTCGTGGGGTGGACGCTCGCTCACCGACGAAAAGGTGCGCGACATCGGCGCACCCACCAGCCGCCTGGTGTCCGTCGACGTTGGCTACGACCTCGTCACCGGCATGGTGGTCTCCAGTGCCATTCCGGTAGCCGTCAAGAAGGCGGAGGTCCTGTAATGGCACGTATCGAGATACCGGCCGGTGAGGGCCGCGAGGCCTCCCGAATGTGGCAGCTGGCACCGCGCCTTGGCGTCGGACTGGGCGCAATGAGCGAAGCCGTGTACGTGCAATCCAGCCTTGGGGTTCGTGAGCGAGAGGTTGCTCGTATGCGCATCGCTCAGCTCAACGAGTGTCATGTTTGACTGAACACTCGTGCAGCATCGGCGATGCAGCAAGGAATGACCGACGAGCTCTACCAGCACGTCCACGAATACCACGACCACCCCGACTTCACGCCTCGCGAGCGGATGGCCGCTGAGTTTGCGGAACAGTTCGCCATCGACCACCGCGGGGTGAGCGACGAGATGTGGGAACGGATGCACGCACTCTTCACCGACGTCGAGCTGCTGGAGCTGACGATCACCTGCGGCTTCTGCGTCGGCATTGGCCGCGCCTTCCAGGTGCTCGATATCGCTCGCGACTTCGATGTGCTGTGGAGCCGCGAACGGAAAGCCGACTAATGCACCGGTCGCTACGGTCGCAGTGTCAGCCACCACTGGGCGACTGCAGCCGCAAAGCGATCGGTGTATACCACCACGATGTCGGCGGCACCTTCGAGGGGCCGCTGCATCTCGGTGGCCGGCAGCGGGCTGGCACCGGCAATCGGGTCCAGCCACTCCAGCCGCAAACTCTCGATGACCTGCCCCAGCGCCGGCGAGGCTGTCTCGTGGTGGTCGCTGGTCTGGTGCGTGATGAACGCTCGATGGTCATCGAACGACAACAGCGTGTAGTACGTGCGTGGTCTGGCGCCCCGCCAGTACTCGTAGCGCAGCACCGCGGGCTCCAGCGCATGAGTGCGCTCGTAGAGCGTGCGAACAATCTCTTCGAACTGGCGCTCGGCGCCGGCTCGCACGGTGATGTGTGCCAGCAGTGTCGCCATTACCGAAGAATAGATCGACGATGACTCCCGACGGCGCGAGCACCCCCGACGTCGATCTCTTCGATCCGGCGACACAACAGGAGTGGTACACCGCCTACGACCGTCTTCGCGCCGAGGCGCCTCTCTTCCGGATCCCGGGCAGCACCACCTACGTCGTCACTCGCTACGCAGACGTGCTGCATGTGTTGCGTCACCAAGACGTCTTCCCCAGTGGCACCGGGCTCACCGGCCGCTCGTCCCCGGCCACTGCGGTGTACGCGGCGCGTGGCTGGCAGCGGCTGGCTCCGCTGGGCGTGAACCCGCCCGAGCACCGTCACTATCGAGCGCTGGTCGATCGGTTCTTCGATCTCGCGGGCGCCGAGCGCTACCGCTCTCGGATCCAGGGCGTCATCGACGATCTGCTCGACGAGATGGTTCGCGGCTGTGGTGGGGAGGCGGACTACATGCAAGCTTTTGCGCTGCCCCTTCCGGTGCGCATGATCACCTCCATCCTCGGCTTTCCGGCATCCGACATCGACCGGCTGAAGGCATGGTCCTCTGCCTGGGTACTGCCGTTCTCTGGCGCCCTCACCGAGGAGCAGGAGGTGTGGGTCGCCCAGCAGGTCGTCGAGTTCCAGGCGTACATCCAAGAGTGGATCGATGCGAAGCGCGCCGACCCAGGCGACGACATCCTGAGCTCGCTGACCGTTGCCCGCTACGGCGACGAGCGGCCGCTGACTGATCCGGAGATCATCTCGATCATCGACCACCTCTATATCGGTGGCAACGAAACCACCACCTTCGCGCTGACCTCGGCGCTATGGATCTTGCTGCGCGAACCAGGTCTCTACGAGCAGGTGCTGAGCAACCGTTCGTTGATCGAGCCGTTCGTCGAGGAAGCCTTGCGTTTGGAGTCCCCCACGCAGGGGCTCTACCGGCGCGTCGCACGCGACACCGAGTTGGCCGGGGTGGCGCTGCCCGCCGGCTCGACGGTGCACATTCGCTACGCGGCAGCCAACCGCGACCCTGCCATGTTTCCCCATCCCGAATGCGTCGACCTGCAGCGGCCGAACGCGCGCCGGCACATGGCGTTCTCGTTGGGCGAACACCACTGCCCGGGCGAAGGCTTGTCGCGCCTGGAACAACGCATGGCGCTCACCAGCGTGCTCGACCGGCTTCCTGGCCTGCGATTGGCCGACAGCAACGACTTCGCCCACGAACCAGGTTTCGTGCTGCGCGCCCTCACCCGACTGGACATCGAGTGGGACCAGCCCTCTCGATAGCGGCATCAGGCTGACGGCATCACGAAGCCGTCAACGATGACGTTGCGCCCGTTGGCTGTCGCCGACAACCGAATTCCCACGACCGCCTGATACTCGTCGGATTCGTACGCAGCCAGCGCTGCTTCCTTCGTCGGGTACTCGATCACCACCGTCTGCGCGCCGGGCGTACCCTCCTTGCACACGGACGCACCGTCGAGCACCAGCAGCTTGCCGCCACCGGCCATGATCGGCATCGACTGCTTCTGGTAGGCCCTGTACGCGTCGCGGTCGACGACGTCGTAGTTGGCAATGAGATAGGCGCTCATGTGATGTGTCCTTCTGTTGAGAGTCGTTCAGCGGGAGAGTCGTTCAGCGGGAGAGTCGTTCGGGGTAGCCGTCGGGGGGCAGCGCGCTGATCGGGCCCTGCAGCGCGTGGCCGCCGTCGACATAGAGGCACTCGCCGGTGACATACGCGGCGGCGCGCGATGCAAGGAAGACCGTCGCGTTGGCGATGTCGGCGGGGCGACCGGGGTAGGGCAACGGCACCCCCGACATGTCGCTGCCCACCTCGGCGTCGTAGGTGGCCTCCCACCCGTCGGTTCGAAAGGCGCCCGGTGCCACGCAGTTGACGCGCACCTTGGGCCCCCACTCGAAGGCCAGCGTCTTGGTCAGCTCGATCACACCGGCCCGCGCTGCGGCAGAGTGCGCGATACCGGGAATGCCGCGCCCGACGATGGCGACGATCTGCACAATGCTGCCGCCATCGCCTTCCAGCATCTGGTTACCGAAGACCTTCGTCATCGCCCAGGTGGCGTTGAGATTGAGGTCGATGACACTGTTCCAGCCTCTGGGGCTGAAGTCTCGTGCCTTCTGTGGAAACTGACCGCCCGCGTTGTTGACGAGGATGTCGATCTGATGGCGCTGGCTCAACGCGTCGATGGTCGCCCGGTCGCGAATATCCACCAGGTCGAAGTCGACAGGGTTGCCGGTGGTGGCGGAAATCTCGGCGGCAGTGGCGCTGAGCACATCCTCACGACGAGCGGCAATCACCACCCGCGCCCCCGCCGCTGACAAACCGAGCGCGATGGCCCGACCCAGCCCGGTTCCACCGCCGGTGACCAGCGCAGTTCTGCCGGCCAGCAGGTCAGCGACGAATGGGCTGCCATCGCGGACGGCCGGCGCGGGCATCAGAGCACGTCCTCACCCAGATAGCTGGCCTCCAGCACGCTGCGATTCGCAGCGAGCTCGGCAGCGGTTCCTTCCAGCTTGACCTCGCCGTGGTTCAAGACGTAGCCCCGATCAGCCACCTGCAGTGCCATGTTGACGTGCTGCTCGACGATCAGCACGGCACAACCGGTTTGGTCGGCGATGTCGCGAACGATGGGCAACAACCGTTCAACGATGATGGGCGCCAGGCCCAGGCTCATCTCATCGACTAGTAGACACTTCGGCTCCGAGACCAGCGCTCGGGCAACGGCCAGCATCTGCTGCTCGCCGCCGGACAACAGCCCGGCCGGCCGGTTACCGAGGGGCTTGAGCGCTGGCAGCAACTCCATCGCCCGTTCGTGCGCTACACGACGCGACGCTCTGTTACCAGTGAGACCAAGGCGAATGTTCTCGTCGACGGTGAGGTCGAAGAACAGCGAACGGTCTTCGGGAACGTGTGCCAGCCCGCGCCGCGGGATGCGATGAGGCCGAGTGCCGTCGACCACTTCGCCAAGCACCTCCACCCTTCCCTCCAACGGGGCGAGCAGGCCCGACAGCGTGAGCAGCGTGGTCGTTTTGCCGGCGCCATTGGGGCCGAGCAAGGCAACCACTTCGCCGGGTCCGACGGTGAGGTTGAGGTCGCGCACGACCGGAATGCCGCCGTAGCCAGCATGCAGGCCCTGCACGTTGATCAACCACTCGGTCACGTGTTGGGCTCCGATTGCTCTGGTCGGTGCTTCGATGCGGCCTGGCGTGCCTCGCTCGCGAACGACTTGCCGTATTCGGCCTGGGCTTCCCCGACGGACTCACCGAGGTATGCGGCTATCACTACCGGATTGGCCCGTACCTCGGCCGGCAGACCCTGCGCAATGATCCGACCGAGGTCGAGCACGTAGATGTAATCGCACACGTTGAGCACCAGGCCCATGTCGTGATCGATGAGGAACAGGCCCATGTCATGATCGAGGCAGTCGCGCAGATGCTTGCCGAGCAGTTGGCTCTCCACCGTGTCGAGGCCGGCCGCAGGTTCGTCGAGAAGGATCAGGCGTGGTCGTGCCGCCAAGGCACGTGCGACGCTGACGAGCTTGCGCTGGCCATGGCTCAGGTCACTGGGCATGGTGTCGGCAAGCGGCCCCAGCCGCATGAGGTCGAGTGCCCAGTCGACCTGCGCGCGGTACTGACGTTCGTGGCGACGGGGCATCACGACATCGGACAGCAACGAATACCACTTCGGTCGCTCCGCCGCAGCCAGCAAGTTGTCGCGGACACTGAGGTCTTCGAAGAGCTCGAGCGATTGGAACGTTCGAGTCAAACCCATCTTGGCTCGCCTGTCGGGCCCCTTGCCCGCGAGATCCACTCCGTCGAAGACGACCGTTCCCTGACTGATCGGCGTAAAGCCGGTGATCGCATCGATGAAGGTTGTCTTTCCGGCGCCGTTCGGGCCGATCAGACCCACCAACATTCCATCGTGGCAGTCGAGGTCGATCGACTCGTTGGCGTACAACCCGCCATAGCTGACCGTCAACCCACGAGCCTCCAGCAATGCCATGTCATCGCACCTCTGTTGCCTTCCCATCCGGAAACTAACCGGACGATTGTTTATCAGACCAGACCGGCGTCCACGTTCAACCGGTCAGCGACCACCCGCGACGGCGAGGGTCTGGCCGGTGATCCACGCCGACGCGTCAGATGCAAGGAACAGCGCGACTGCGCCAAGGTCGATGGGAGTACCGAGCCGGCCCAGCGGGATACGTTGCGCGTATTGCAGCACGCTCTCCTCGTCGACGCCCAACGCCTTCATCATGATCTCGGTCGGGACTGCCCCTGGCGCGATTCCATTCACTCGAATGGCGGGCGCAAGTTCCAGCGCAAACGTTTCGGTGAGGGAGTTGACCGCCCGCTTGGCAGCGGCGTAGTGGCCACTGCCTGGCGTGCCGACGAACGACGCCATCGAGGTGATGTTGATGATCGACCCGCCCCGATTGTCGACCATCATGTGTGGCACCGCCGCGAGCGTGCAGTGGTAGACGGCAGTCAGGTTCAGGTCCATCGTGCGCGTCCACTCGGCAGGGTCGAGCTCGGTCAGCGGTGCGCGCACCGGCGAGCCCCCTGCGTTGTTCACCCACACGTCGAGCGAACCGAACTCGTCGACAGCAGATTTCGCCAGTGCAGCGACGGCTTCCTTGTCGGTGACGTCAGTCGTCACCGCGAGCGCACGACCGCCTGCTCCGCGAATGTCGGCAACGACGCGTTCGATCTCGTCGGTTCGTCGAGCAGCGCACACGACCGCCGCACCGGCATCGGCGAGCACGGTGGCGATGCCCTCACCGATCCCGCGCCCCGCTCCTGTGATGACAGCCGTCTTGCCTGTCATGTCGTACAAGTCGTGCGCAATACCCATCTTCTGCTCCTTGTCGTTACGTCGTGTCCGAGTCGGGACTCGGCGTGTAGTTAATCGAACGTTGACCAACGAGTGCGGCTCACCAATTGGGGTTGACGAGCACCTTCGTCTGGTCACTGGTGCCACTGGCGAGGTCGGCAAGTGCGGTGGCGAGGCCCGCAAGGCTGACAGTGGAAGTGTGCAGCGGTTCGACGGCGACTCGTCCATCGGCGATCATGCCCATCGCCATCTCGAACTCCTCGTGGAAATAGGCGAGCGACGAGGTCACCGAGATCTCCTTGACCAGCCACTCGCCGGGGGAGATCGGTGCGTCGCCGTCGGCGAGGCCGATCAAGCACATCGCCCCTCCGCGCCTGGCCAGGTCGACCGCCGACTGCACGGCAAACGGCTGTCCGACGCATTCGTAGACGATGTCGGCTCCGAGGCCGTGCGTGACCTCTCTGATCAGTTGGTTCGCGTCGGGACCGGGCTCGACGGCATGGTGGGCCCCGAGCGCGAGCGCGAGCTCTCGGCGTCGCAGGTTCGGTTCAACGACGACGACGAGCCCGGCGCCCGCGGCGCGCACCCATTGCATGGTCCCGAGGCCGATCGGCCCGCCACCCTGGATCACCGCGACATCACCGAGCCGCAGCGCGCTGGTGCGCACGGCGTGGAAGGCGACCGTCGCCGGCTCGACCTGCGCCGCTGCTTCGTCGGTCAGGCGCGGGTTGGTCCGTACGACGCGGTTCGCAGCGACCGCGATCTGACGGGCGAATCCGCCGTGCGCGGGCGCCAGCGCATCGCGCCCGAGTGTCGACAGAAATGCCACCTCGCACCGATCGGATTGGCCACGGTTGCACGCGGTGCAGTGGCCGCATGCAGGGGCCGCAGCCACGACCACACGATCACCTTCGGAGAGTGACGTCACCTCACGGCCGGTCGCCGAGATGACCCCGGACCATTCGTGGCCGCAGATCGCCGGGTTGTACGGGCGACCTGTCTGAAACGCGTGGATGTCTGTGCCACAGATTCCGCAGAACCCGATGTCGACGACTACACCGCGCCGAGCGGGTTTCGGGTTCGGGAACTCTCTGAGCTCCACGGTTTCCCTACCCGTGATCAGCGCAGCGTGCATGACAACGGCCCCTCCGGCTCGAACTCGTGAAGCGGTACCTTGTCATACTTGCCATCACCGACTCCCAACGTCGAGGCCACCTGCGAGGCTCGGCACGTCGAACTGGCAGAAAGTTACCAGTTGATCAATAATAGGCGAATGACAGCGACCGAACAGCCAGCGGCCGGCGTAGGAGCGCGCTCCCCCGGCGTCAGCTATCAAGACCTGCTCGACGCCGACACGCACCCGGTTCCCGACGTGTTGCGGCTCCAGTCGCCTCGCTACCTGGGCAGCGCCGACATTCCGGTCGAGCGGTACACCTCTCGCGAATGGCACCGACGCGAGGTCGACCAGCTGTGGTCTCGGGTGTGGCAGTTCGCGTGTCGCACCGAGCACATTCCGGATCCGGGCGACTACATCGTCTACGACATCGCCGGCCTGTCGTACATCGTCGTGCGACAGGCCGACCACACCATCAAGGCCTATCCGAATGCGTGCCTGCACCGCGGACGCCAGCTCAAAGAATACGACGGACACTGCTCCGAGCTGCGCTGTCCGTTCCACGGGTTCGCCTGGCGACTCGATGGCACGCTGGCCAATGTGCCCGCAGCGTGGGACTTTCCGCAGGTCGACCAGCGGCCCGACGACTTCACGTTGCCCGAGTGCAGCGTGGGCACGTGGGCTGGGTTCGTGTTCATCAATCCCGACCCTGATGCAGCACCACTGGAGGCACACCTCGGAGAGATCATCGACCAGTTCGAGGTGTGGGACCTCGAGAACCGGTTCGTCGAAGCCCACGTGTCACGCATCATCAACGCCAATTGGAAGATCGCCCAGGAGGCGTTCTGCGAGGCGTACCACGTCAATGCGACGCACCCCCAGATCCTCAGCTACCTCGGCGACGTGAACAGTCAGGTCGACGTGTGGGACCACTGCGCTCGTGCCATCACGCCAGGTGGCACCCCGAGCCCACTGCTCAACAAGGCGACCTCCGAACAGGACATGTTGCGCGGCATGCTCGACGTACGCGTCGATCAGGACGCCCCGGTGACCCTTGCAGAAGGTCAGACTGCACGGGCGGTGCTCGCCGACATGTCCCGCGAACGATGGCGCGCCGCCGCTGGCGACCGTGTCGACCAGATGAGCGACTCGGAGATGATGGACTCCATCGTCTACACGGTCTTCCCCAACTTCCATCCGTGGGGTGCCTTCAACCGAATTGTGTACCGCTTCCGCCCCAACGGCGACGATCACCGCTCGTCGATCATGGAGTGCTTCTTCCTCTCTCCGTTCAAGGACGAGCGGCCACCACCGGCCAAGGAGCACCGGCTCGGTGTCGACGACCCCTGGTCCGACGCTCCGCAGCTGGGCATGCTGGCCAAGGTGTTCGAGCAAGACGTCTTCATCATGGCCAAGGTGCAGAAGGGCCTGGAAACCACGCGCAAGCCAGGGGCCACGTTCTCGATCTATCAGGAGTCAAAGATCCGCTGGCTCCACGACCTGTTGGGGAAGTGGGTCGGCGACATCACCACCGACGCGCCGGTCAGCGTGGGGACCAGGTCGTGAACGGCATCATCCACCCCTTTACTGGCGCCTTGCACGAACAGGACGGCCAAGGCAACATCCGAGTCACGCTCGGCGGCATCGTCGGAATCTTCGGCACCGACGGCCACTGGATCTCCGGCGAACTTCGCGAATGCGACCCGCAGCTGTGCGGTTGGGTTGGCGGGCCGTTCATCGCCAACCATCGCGTCAACGCTCAGGCGTGATCAGCTCACCGCGCAACGCCATCTTGATCGAGGTGATCGCTCGCTCGTGGCGGTTCGAGTCGTCGGACACGCCATCGGTCAACCCGATGAGGATCATCGCGATGAACTCGTTCATGAATGCTCGGTTCTTCCTGGCGATCTCTCCGCTGGCCACACCTGCGTCGACCAGGCGCACGAAGAACTCGTCGCGCCGGTCAGAGTGTTCGCCGAGCTTCTCTCGAATTTCCGGATGGCGACGCATGTCGGTGCGGACGACCCCGAGGAATGCGGCCATCGTCGGATCCTGCTTGTTCAGCAGCTGCGCTGTGTCGAGCACCGCCTCGAACTTGCCGAGGAACCCGCTGGCGTGATCTGTCGCTTCGTTGAACTGGCCATAGACGCGCTGCTGCAGATCGTCGTGAACGGCAACGTACAGATCCAGCTTTGACCCGAAGTAATGATAAAGCGCACCGGCAGTGATACCGACCTCGGCCGCGAGGTCGCGGTTCGTCGATGCGTCGTATCCGCCTGCTGCGAACGACGCCCGGGCAATGTCGAGGATACGACGGCGCGTGTCGGCGGAGTTGCTGGCAGGCGGGCGACCGAGTCGCTTCGTGGAGAGTGGGTTTCGCGGAGCCATCCGGAGAAGTATGGCCAGACGACGAGCACCCGCGGTGGGCGACCGGCGCCAGCGAGTAGATCCTGCGCCACCTGAGTAAGTTTGCGCCGGCATGAGCGAAATCGAGACGAGCAACGAGGCTGCGAGCCCGCCCAGTCGTATCGGCCGACCACCCAAGCTCGACGAACATGGAACCCCGACGAGAGAACGCTTGCTGCGAGCCGCCGTCGCCGCGTGTGTCGAGTTCGGCTACGAGGGCATCACCCTCTCGGACATCGCCCGCCGGGCGGACGTCTCCACACCTGCCGTATACAGCCACTTCAGCGGGAAGGCCGCACTGCTTGTCGAGGCGATCAAACACGAACTGCACGCGATCTCGCGCATCAGTCTTCCAGGAGAAGCGGGACTTCGCGAGATCGCTCGGCTCTGGCTACAGCCATCGTTCGCTCCCACCAGAGTTCTCGTCGCCGAGCTGCATTGCGCGGCAATTCGCCAGCCAGAGGTAGCCGAGTTGCTTGCCGCGTGGCAGCGAGAAAACGCAACACGGCTGCAGCAATATGGCCTCACGCTCAGCCAGGTGCGGATGTACTACATGCTGCTCCTCGGGCTCTCACATGCCGACGAAGTCAGCTCGCTGCAAGTCAGCCAGGGCGACACCGAGGACGTCGTGAACCAGCTCATCGACGGCTGGTTCGCTCACCCTGA
>JANPBU010000022.1:0-1692 GCA_031430595.1 Acidimicrobiia bacterium | reverse complement strand
GTTGTCCAATTCAAATGATGCAGGATTTTCTGGATGCGCCCAATCTGCGCCCCAATGATTCCTGTATGAGTGATTTGCCCGGTGTGAAGTTTTTTGCCCCGAGCAAGTTCAAGTGAGGTAAGAAAGATGAAGTATGAGGTACTCTAGTTTAGGCTAAATGCGAGAAATTGAGCGATGCTTAGGGCATGAAAAGCAGCAAGCAGAACTCAATTTCGGTTGAAGTGTATCAAGTGTCAGAAATTGTGCAGGCGGTGGTGAAGGATGCGCCAATCGGGACGAACCTGGCGTTGTATCAAGGGTTGATGACGATGATGAGCGGAGAGATGCTGGCCAGCCGAGGGGCATTGATACCGGCGTTAGATAGTGTGGGGATGGATCAAGCCGAGACGATGCGCACATGGCAGGGGCTGGCGCGCGGGTCGTGGGAGATCAACGAGTTACTTGGGCGACTGACAGATAAAATCAAAACGGACGGACGCTGGGAGTCAGCGCAGGTGGGGGGTTATCAAATCAAAGCGTTGGATACAGTGGGCTACTATCGACCGCGATTGCAGAACTGCGAGACCCAACACTACAACAGCACGGCGGACAAAGCCTTACCCGCTATCAATCTAGGACAACTGGCAATGGTCGGACGAGTGGATGAACAGAAAGTAACGGTGCCGTGTGCGATTGTGCGGGCAGAAGGTGAGATTCAAAGCGAAGAAGACTTGATGGCGGCATTGTGTCGGGAGGCGGCCAGCCACCTGAGTGAAGAAGATGTGACGACCGCCGATCGAAAGTTTGCCCCGCTGACGATGGTGAAATCAGGCATAACTCGGGTAGTGTTACGCCGACCTAAGAACATGACTTTGCAACGAAACACACCCAAAGCCTACCTTGGGAAGGGTCGCCGACCCATTTACGGTGAGCTGATCCGGCCGTTGGAGCGTCGCCACAAAACGCATATCATCCCGGCCTCTGCGCCGGATGCCGAAAGTGAATGGCAAGAACCACAAGCCGATGGCAGCACCATCACCATAACCGCCAAGCTGTGGCGGGATCTTATCCCCACCCCGCAAAAGGACTGGACGGACGAAGATTATGCCTTGATCCACTCCGTGACCTGGACGGCCTTTGTGATTGTGCATCCAAAGTTTGATGTGCCCATGATTGTCTTATCGACCCTTGATCTTTCGGCTCCCCAAGTCAACCAAGTCGTAAAGTTCCGCTGGGGAATCGAACAGCCGCCTCTGGTGGCCAAGCAACTTCTGGGTCTGCAGCGCCAATTTGTCTGGAACCCGCAGATGCGCTTTCGCTATCCGGAATTGTCTTTGTTAGCCGCCGGCATCTTGACCTATGCCGCCGCCTGTGTGCCTGCACCCACTCCGACCGGTTGGTGGGATCGTCAACCTAAGCCCACCGCTGGCCGCCTACGCAGGCTATTAATCAAAGTTGATTGGCGCAAACTCCCCCTTCACCCTAGACTTCGAGAAAAGAACGCCGTCACTGCTCATTTGCCCAAAGGTAGGCCCTCTGCCGCTCACCAGCCTATTCAAAATCAGCCTCTTTTAGCCTAATCTAGAGTCTCTAAACACTTCACCTACTCGCATAATGCAAGAGTTGAGAGAACCACGATAGATCATTGGTGTTGAAATTACCCTGTTTCTGGAGTCTAAAAGGATGGTGCGGACTTCTTCTTGTTCTAGTAGT
>JANPBU010000021.1:0-73060 GCA_031430595.1 Acidimicrobiia bacterium | reverse complement strand
TTCTCACACCGTCCATCGATGAAACCCAATGAGTTTCAGCAGTGAACAAACAACTTCGTCGGGCCCATCGAGCCTCCTGCACAAGAGCCAGTGAAGGTCGTTTGATAGTAATCTGCACACTTAGGAAATGTACCAGCACTGTAGTGATGACCACCCGTATGTCCGGCGATAGGTAGCAGGTGTCGGGTCACTGGCTACAAGGAGTTGAGAGCGTGTTGGAACATTTCAGCGGCGACGGACATATGTCCAAAAACCGTTCCAAAAGTGAGATAGACGAGAGGTGCGGTTGTGTGAGCCCACCAGTCCGGCAACGTTCTAGTTGCTTGGGGGACAGGCTCGCGGAATAGGACTGTATTCGCAAACAGTGTCGGGTCTAAGGGGGCTGGAAATCGGGTCAAGTGCGGATGCGATCGAACAAAATTGGTGAGTCCCGGTTGGTGAGCTTCGAGCGCTGGTTCTGCTGTAGCGATCGAGCCAAGTTCGGCGGTTGCGAGTGAGATCGCAACGGTCGCGCCAGGAATCGAATGACGTATGGACAGAACGGCTGACGCGTATTCGCAAGGTTCTCGAAGGACGGAGTCGGGCTTCCATTCTTGAACGGGCCAGGCGACCAGAGCTAGCTCCCGCAAGAGGTCCCAGCGGGCGTTATTGCCAGTAGCGCGTGATCTTTCCGTGCCTCTGGCTGCGCACCGAAACAAAGAGCGAGACTTTGTACAAACGAAGTTCTAACTTCTGCGTCTTGCCTATGTGATGAGGCCGCGGAGTCGGAGGGCGATCTCATCGACACTCGGTTGCCCCGCGGCGGCCGCGATCACGAGATCGTAGACATCGTCGTTGCTGGCCTTTGAGATCTCAATTCCATTGATCTCCAGGAATACTGCGGTTGCGAGCCACCCGAGGCGCTTGTTGCCATCCACAAGTGCATGATTTTTGACAATGGAGTGCAGGAGCGCAGCAGCTTTCGTCCAGATGTCCGGGTAGGCGTCATCACCGAACGCGCTCGTCTGCGGCCGCGCAACAGCAGATCCGAGGAGACCCACGTCGCGAATCGGCGGTGGATCACCAAACAACGCGATAGCAAGCCCGATGACGTCATCAAGGTCGAGGAACTCGACTGAGTCGCTCACTCGCCGAGCCGACGCAGTGCGTCGCTGTGAGTATCCATGATGAGATGCGCGGCCTGCTCGACGCCATCTCGATGGCCACTTCGGCTCACGAACTCGCGCACGGCTCGACGAGCGGCCTCCTGCATGGAGATACCTTCAGCTTCGGCTAGTGCTCTCAATGCTTCCTGCTCGGTGTCCGTGAGCCGTAAGGTCATAGCCATGACCCTATGGTATCAGTTCGATACCGCCCATGACCTAGGATTCGACTCGCCCACCCGGTCCTAGTTTGGTCGTGTGGCGCATCCGACGGCCGACAGTTAGCTCTTGACGCTACCGGCCGCACACACAACCGGCGTTTAGGGGCAGGGTCAGCTTCGGGTCTGTCAGATCGATTGTGCAAGTGACTGATTCCGTGCTTGTTACGTGTACTTATTTTAGATGCTTATTCGGTCACCGTAGTGGATGGTGAGCCTTCTTGACAACAGCGTGTTGAGGATCTGTTTCCAGCCGTTGATCTGACCGGTCAGATTTTGGCGGTTATGCCGACGAGCGGTCGCTGTCAAATAGAGAACCCTGAGCGCTGCTTGCTCGGTCGGGAAATGGCCACGATGACGCACTGAGCGGCGGAACCTTGCGTTCAACGACTCAATAGCGTTCGTCGTGTAAGCAACATGACGAAGCTCTTTAGGAAACTCAAGAAACGGCACGAATTCCGGCCACGATGTTTCCCATGATTTGATCATCGCCGGATACTTCTCGCCCCACTCCTCAGAGAATTCCGCGAACCTTGCCTCGGCATCAAGCCGACGTTACGGGGCAGGTTGTTTGCGCGAAGTCGGTGACGAGCACGATTCTTTAGGATGATCCATACTTTCGTTCGTGACTATTCGGATCGGGGTCTCATGATCGACGTACATCGCCTGCACCTGAGTGATGTCACGCCAGCGCCGAACCTTCCGTGGGCGCGACCGACATTTCCGGTCTTCAGCTATCTCATCGCGCACCCAAGAGGGCCAATCATCATCGACACTGGGGTTGGGACCAACAGCACCTTTATCGACAAGCTGTACTCGCCGGTGCATCACGACCTCGACCACGCATTGAGCCGGCACGGCGTCCGGGTCGAAGACGTACAGACCGTGATCACCTCACATCTGCACTTCGACCACTGCGGCCAGAACGACCGCTTCGGTCACTCCGAAATCTTCGTGCAACGTGCCGAAATTGAAGCAGCACAATCGCCGCACTACACAGTCCCAGAATGGGCGTTTCCCGTCGGCATCGAACTCACCTCCATCGAAGGTGATCTCCAAATTGTCGATGGCGTACGGATCATCTCAACGCCTGGCCACACCCCAGGTCATCAGTCGGTGCTGATCGACGACGGGAACGGGACAAGAACGATCGTGTGTTGCCAAGCGTCGTGGAACACAGACAGCTTCGAGGCAGGAACGCTCGGTGATGACGGATGGAACCAAGACGAGGGAACAAACTCATTGGCAAAACTGCGAGCGCTCAACCCTGACCGTGTGGTGCTCAGTCACGACCTCGCTGACTGGCGCTCCATGCACGCAACCTAACGAGTCACAATGCCGACGATCGGGGCACCCTTCGTGCCACTGATCAGCGTGCACTCTGGCTGTTATGTGCGCGTATGAAGACCTGCGTTGTGCGCAGACCCGCCGCTGCATCGCGCCGGGAGTGTGCGGGGCTTGAGTGGCCAACGGTCCGAGCGAAGTGTGCGCCCCGGAAACCGGTGTTGGGGGACACCCATCGGCACGACGATCGCGCTGGTGCCTCTACTGTCAAGCTAGGTGCAACTACTTGGCCATTTACAAGGGTGCGGCCAATGAAGCTGACAAAAGGACAGTACCCATGAGCAGCACATGGTGTTCATGAACGCCTGGGCGAAGTGGACCCAAGATCACATGGCCCCAATCTTCGACAATGGGTCTCCCCTGTCGCAGAAGAAGCGGCTGACTTAAGAGGGCAGCAGTAATTTCTCGCTGAGCGAGTCAGTCGTCATCGTCGACCCCGGCGGGCGCGCCACCTAAGGTGACAGGCATGACTCGCTTCGTCATCGACGCGCCGACGCTTGTTCGCCTCGTTGCCGACGGTGTTCAGGTCCACGCCACTCATCAGCTCGTCGCTCCCAACGTTATCCGCACGGAGGGTCTGGCGCTCCTCTTGGCTGCTGTCCGTCGGGGCGAGCTGACCGAAGACGTAGCGCTCGCGCGACACGAGCAGATGACCGCATTAAAGATGCGACTGCTCGCTGGGTGAGCAGGTATCCAGCATGCATGCAGTCCTCGTCCACAAGTCGCTCAACTCCGCGAGGTCGCCGTCAGCCGCAGCGAGGTCGGCCAGCCGATCGAGCGCCGCCTCGTTGCCGTCATCAGCCAAATCGCGAAGCGTCTGTCGATCGAAGTGCAAATCACCCATGAAGCCAGTTTGCAACGTTGCCCCAGGGACAACGTCAAGTGGCATCATCGGGGAGTGATCACTATCGGTTAGCTGGCCAGACATGTGGGCGTCACCACGAGGACGATCCGGGAATACCACGCGAAGGGCCTGTTACGCGAGCCCGACCGTGACGCATCAGGCTACAGGCGAGACACGGCCGACCATGCAACCGAGCTCATCAAGATCCGAACGCTCGCCGAAGACGGCGTGCCCCCTGTCGCGGATCAACGAATTGAAGACGGCAACGGGCGAGGAGTTCCAGCAAGCGCTCACGGACATCGACGTGCGACTCACCAATCGCATCGGCGATCTGCAATACTTCGATCGCTGGGTATTGCCTCGAGGACTGGGTACAAGATCTCCTTCCGGAAAACATCACTGCGAGGCGGCCCAGAGTTCGGCATAGGTCCCGTCGAGAGCGAGTAACGCATCATGAGTACCCTGCTCCGAGATCTTACCGTCTGCCATTACCAAAACTCGGTCGGCTCGGCGGGCAGTTTCAAGGCGATGAGCAACTACCACGGTTGTGCGGCCCTGACTGAGTAGCCCCATGGCTTGTTGAACCCGGGCCTCGGTCGAGAGATCAAGTTGGGCGGTTGCCTCATCGAGCAACAACACAGCAGGATCAACCAGGTAAGCGCGTGCAAGTGCAATCAACTGACGTTGACCGGCTGACAGCGTGCGGCCCCGAGCTGCCACCATCGTGTCGTAGCCATCTGGCAACTCGCGAATCATCGCCTCAGCACCAATCGCCTCCGCTGCTGCTTCTACCTGCGCGCGCGATGAACTCGGCCGACCAAACGCAATGTTTTCGGCGATGGTTCCCGAAAACAAAACCGGCTCTTGTGGAACCACCCCAAGAACTGAACGGTACTGGTCAAGATCATATGTTCGCAGATCACATCCTCCAGCCGAAACCGAGCCCGACGTTGGGTCGTAGTAACGCGCGATGAGTTTCAGAAGTGTCGACTTTCCTGCACCAGTTTCACCGACTACGGCGACCGTCTCACCGGGATGAATCGTTACCGAAACCCGAGATAATGCCTCGTCGACAGATGCTGCATAGGTAAAGCTCACATCATCGAATTCAATACGACGAATATCTTGGCGGGTTGCCAAGGCAACGGGTTCGTTCGTTCTGGGTGTACCTGTCTGAACGGAAAGTAATTCGGCAATCTTGTGGTTTGCTGCCGCAGCCTGCTGCCAGGTATCAAACACGTTCGAAAGCTGCTGAATCGGCGAGAACAGTTGGTTGAGATACAGCGCAAACGCCGACAGCACGCCAGTGGTGATCAGACCATCATCGGCACGACCGGTTCCGACCCAAAGCACCAACGCCGTTGTTGCAACACCAACGAATTCAATAATGGGAAAGTAGATCGAGCCGAGCCGTTGGCCCATCAGACGCGCCACCCGGTGTGCGTCGACCAGTGCGGCGAAATCGTTTTCGTTTTGCGATTGGCGACCGCTAGCTTGAACAACCCTGACCCCGCTGAACGACTCGGCGAGCCGAGCATTCATGGTCGCAAGTCGCTCACGACTCAACGCATAAGCAGATTGCGAGTTACGGCGAAACCACATGGTTGCGGCCAACAGCAATGGCATGCCAACCAACGACAACAGCCCAAGAAACAGGTCTTGTCGCATCAACACAATGGCAACGCCAATAATAGTAAGACCGTTAACAACAATACTGAGCAAACCCTGTTGGAGGAAGGTAGCCAACGCATCAACATCGCTGGTGATACGGGTGAGAAGTCGACCGGTCAACTCGCGTTCATAGAAGTCAAGAGAGAGTCGCTGAAGTTGCCCAAACACTCGCACCCGCAACGAGTACAGCAATCGCTCGGCAGCTAACCCGACCAGTACCGTATGTGCACGTATCACAAAGAACCCGGCGATGACCACGCCGAGATACCCAAGCCATGCCGAGCGCAACGCCTTCGATGACTTTGGGATCACACCGTTGTCGATCCCACGTTTTACGAAGAGCGGCCCAGCGAGTGACAACAGCGTGTCAAGGATGACGAGTGAAAGAGCTATCACAAGCGCAGAGCGTTCTGGGCGAATGAGCCATCGAACTGAATACGGTTCGGGGCGCAGCATCGCCGAAAAAAGTAGGTCATCAGCGTTTTTGTTTGGTACATCGGTGGCCGGGGCTAGTTCGGTCATTCTGGCGAGCGCGCCAGGGGTAGCAACCGCAAACCCACTACCCATTCCATTACCCATCCCCGTTCCTGATGCAGCAGGGGCCGTTCGTTGTGTGGCACCACTCGCGCCACTCGGGCCACTCGGGCCGCCAGCTACCGACGACCTGCGGCCACTACGTTTTGGGAAATCAGGTAACTCAACAATTTGCGAAGCACCAACGTCGTCTGCCTCTATAGCAAGTAGCTCACGATATGTTCGGCATCGCCCTATGAGTTCCTCGTGGGTTCCGGTGTCAATGGCGGCCCCGTGTTCGATCACCACGATTCGACTGGCCAACGCCAACGAGGATCGTCGATGGGCAACAATGACTACCGTTCGTCCGATCATCAACGGCTCGAGCGCATCGTGCAATTGTTGTTCGGTTTGAGTATCGAGTGCTGAAGTGGCATCGTCGAGCACCAAGATTTCAGGGTTACTCAGTAGCGCACGGGCCAATGCCAAACGTTGGCGTTGCCCACCAGCCAACGTGAGGCCCTGCTCCCCAACGACTGTGTCGTAACCAAAAGGAAGTGCACGTATAAACACATCAGCTTGCGCAGCAATCGCGGCCGCCTCAATCTCACTTGTTGAGGCCTCGGGCCTACCGTATGCCAAGTTCTCTTTGACCGTCGCCGAAAACAAGAAGGCGTCTTCGAACACCACACCGACCCGATGCCGAAGTGATTCAAGCGTCACAGTACGAACATCGGTGCCATCGATACTGACGGTTCCAGAAGATGCATCGACGAAACGCGCAATAGCTAATGCCACCGTTGATTTGCCAGACCCGCTGGCACCAATCAGTGCAACCCGCTCGCCTGGCTCGACCACCAAGTTAATCCCGCTGAGCGCCTGCTGCCCACCCGGATACATCACCACAACATCGCGCAACTCGATTCGACCTGGTCCGGTTGCCAGGGGAACGGCATCGACAGCATCAACAATCGACGGGGCGTAGTCGAGTACTTCGAAAACCCGCTCGGCCCCGGCACGGGCCTGTTGCGAAGCCAACACAATCACCGCTGCAAGTCGAACCGGACCGGAAAGTTGACCGAGGTAGATGAATAGCGCCACAACGGTTCCGCTCGTGATGCCACCTTCGATCGCCCACTTGCCGCCAAATGCAAGCGCCGCAACTGCTGCGAGTGCTGGAACTACTTGAAGTAGCGGCGCCCACTTCGCCGAAATTCGAGCAGATCGTGCTCGACTGGCGAACAGCGAACGGGCTGCGGCTTCGAAACGAGCAAGTTGGTGACGCTCTTGACCGAACCCCTTGACAACACGTACCCCCGAGATCGACTCCTCGGCGATAGTCGAAAGCTCACCTACCTTCTCTAGCGCATCTAGGTTCGCCGGAAACGTCCACCGACGAAGCTGAAAGCCGAACAAAACCAGAGGAGGGACCATCGCGGCGGCGATCAACGTAAGCCGCCACGAAAGCGAGAGCAGTAGAGGAACCGTGAGAACCAGCTGAACGAGGTTCGACGAAAGCAACGGGCCAAACGAAAGCAATCCACCAATTTGGCTAACATCCGCGTTGGCCCGGCTCACGACCTGACCTTGAGCTAAAGCATCATGGGTAACGGGGTCAAGGGTTTGCAGATGATCATGAATCGCTACTCGTAAGCGCGCTTCGGTACCGGCTGAAAGTTGCCCAGCATGCCATCGTCGAAGATAAATTGTTATTCCGCGGCCAACCCCCAACAGAAGAATTCCGATGACGCCGGTTCTACGAAACGACCGATCATCGAGCACCCCTCGAACTAACAGCGGAGTTGCCAGAGAAAACACCACAACGAGGGCGGCGGCAACAAAGGCAATTACCCCGTGCCTGCGATATGGGCCCATCATGGAGGTCAGCCGACGTAGCCAGCCTGAATGTTGCTTCGGCACCTTCCCTACTCAAAAACCGAGCAGCACGCGAAACTGCTCGCTTCGCTCTTTGTAGTTACGGAAACGACCGAATGAAGGCGCGGCAGGAGAAAGCAAGATGACCCCACCAACGGGAACCAAGTTGTTGAGGTGCAGGACTGCGTCATCGAATTCGGCAAAATCTTCAACGGTGACGGCCACATTTCGCACACCAGCGCATGCTTCTCGAACGAGGTTGCCAATGCGTTGGCCCGATTCGGGGACTGTTGCGACGAACGTCGAAGTTGACCTGGCAGCCAACGCTGCAGCTAAGGCATCGTAATCGAGACCACGATCGTGGCCCCCAATAAGTATTCCGATCGGTCGATCGTTAAACGCAGCGAGGGCAACAATTGCTGCTTGAGGTGCGGTTGATAACCCATCGTCAATAACAAGACGGCCGTTGAGGTCGCCAAGCGGTTCGAGGCGGTGTTCGAGGGGGGCAAATGTTGTAAGCGCACGAAGTAATTTATCGTGGTTCAGCTCAAGGTCGAAACCTGCAGCGCGAACTGCAGAGAACGCTGCGCACACATTGACCGCATTGTGTCGACCGGTAAGGGGAATATCTACGACCGAAACCACGAGTTGACCTGTTCGTCCATCAACAATGTCGCCCGTCGCTGCGACCATGAGACCGTCAGCGGTTCCGAAAGGAACAACTGAACCCGGTGTTGTCGGATGGCCCCAATGAGAGACCATCTTCGCGATGGTTGGGTTATCGGCGTTGACCACAATCGAACCAGCCCCGTTTTCGAACAGGTTGATCTTGTCCGCGTAGTATCGCTCGACGCTTAGATGCCAATCAAGATGTTCTGGGAAAAGAGCTGTCAACACTGCGACCGTCGGGCTGTGATGAACTTCTGCAGTTTGAAAACTTGAAAGTTCAAGCACATGCCACCGCTCAACCGGAAATGCGTCGCCGTCTGCAAGGCCAGCTGCGAGCACGTCAAGCGGCGCACGTCCAACATTTCCGGCCAGCACCACATCGCTCACCAGCACACCAAGTAAATGGGCAATCAGTGACGACGTGGTGCTTTTGCCTTTACTGCCCGTGACCGCAATCGTTCGAGTAAGTGGTCGACTCGGTGCAGCTGCAGCCTCTGAAAACCACAGATCGGTTCCGCCGGTCACCGGTAACGATGGATGCAATATTCGGGTGTTCAACAATCCACTGTGATGGGGCGAGACACCTGGAGACTTAATCACGACATCGACAGCAGCAAGGGCAGCAACGCCCCTTGCGCTTGAACATTCGATCACCTCGACCCCGTCGATACTGGCAGGGTCATCTGGTCTGAGTGAATCAACAATGATCACTACCGATGAGGCAATCGTATGGGTCATTACAAGTTTTGCTGCAGCTCGGCCTTCGGTGCCAGCACCCCAAATAACTACGTGGCGCTCGTTGAGATCACGTAGCAGCATGAATGACCCCGGCATAGTCGTTAGGTACGAATGGTGCGTCAGCTAACGAGAAACAGGCGGCAACGTCATCTTGAGTTGGCCACCCACCAACACTTCGCACCTCTTCGGCGAGCGCAGCCAACACGGGATGATCGGTCCAATCGGCCCGAGCCGAAACCAGAGCGAGTGCGACGCGACACTCAAGGTGTTCACCGACACATTCGAACGGCTTCCATTCGGCCAAACCAAGCAGTGCACGAAAACCGTCGATTGGTGACGTAGAGAAAAGTTCGGCCTCCCAAATTGTTTCGACCTGTTCACGAGACAGCGATGTTGAAAGTGCTAAGTACACAAACTGACACTTCGGGCACTCACCGCACCACCGTGTGCTTCGTCGTGCAGCATCGATGTATTGCGTTCGATTGCAACTTGAAAACGACCCGAAATAGCGCTCACACGTTGCTGCGAACCGACGGGCGATCTCTAACTCAGACAGTGGCCGCAACAACGAAAACCATCTGACTTCAGGGGTGATTCGGGCCAGGGCCGAAACGATCGCGGCCTCGGCCTCATCACTTTTTGCCCACTGATGGTTGATCGAAACGCCCCGGTATTCGACATTGCCTTCCGAAGCGGACCGCTCATTCGACATCACCACTGCGTCGTGACCATTCAAAACGGCAGCAATCATCACTGCGAACGACACGATTGCGGTTGCGGGCACATGGCCGTTTAACGCCCCGGCGGCATTCATCGCCCCAATGTTTGAATCAAGGTGGCGCTCGACCGCGACATCAGGCAACTCAGCGTCGTTAATCACGTGTTGGATAATCGGGAAACGACGCACAGTAACTAACGTTGGCGACAACGCAGCCGCCCGTAACGCCTCGATGGAAACGCACGAGTCTTTCCCCCCACCAACTGGACACATCGGCCCGGCAGCAAGTTGCAAGCCAACAATGGGTGGCCGCTCAGTTGCGCCGCTCACCACATATTCCGGGCGAAGCTCTGGTGAAAGTTGGTTGACAAAACAAAACTCGCCAAGGCCCCGCATAAGCAGCAATCGATGCAGTTCAAGGTCGCGGTCGCCGACCGCTACCCCCTCTATTCGAATAGTCGTTGCTGCGGACGTCTTGTAGTAGCTCAATCCGGCCACTAGCCACAGGTGATCGAGTAGCCGATCAACCACTTCCAGACGACGAGACTTAGTCTCGTTCGTGACGTTCGACGGCGCGACCGGAAACACAAACCGTTCGACAAAGTAAGTAGTGGCTGAGTAGGTAGTGGCCGAGTCCAGCGAGCCCGAACGACTGATTGCGTAACGGAGCGTTGCCTCGAAGCCGCCTTCGCGTTCCACCAGACTTCGATCAACGTAATGAAAGTAGGGCCACTCAGATGGCACAAACCGGTGGTCAGGCAAAAGATTTACGTTCTGATTCATCGCACACCAGTTGGAAGGGACAACCAGTGTTACACGCAGCTAGGCAGAAAGCGCGTCCGTGGCGGAGGGAATGCGACGCAGATGCAGCCATTTCGTCATTGCGTCAGCATGGATAGGACGACTGAGGTGATAGCCCTGGGCCATGGTGCAACCCAACACAGAAAGCCGGTCGAGTACATCTTGAGATTCGACCCCCTCGGCAACCGTAGTTAACCCGAAGCTTTCGGCCACTTCGACCACCGCACGAACAATTGCAACATTCGACTGGTTCGCAACCAGGTCAAACACAAACGACTTATCGATTTTCAACTCGTCGACATCTAGTCGAGCAAGATACGACAATGTTGAATAACCCGTTCCAAAATCATCGATAGAAAGCCGTACACCGAAACCACGTAGTTCGCTCATGACCGCGCGACACACGGGCGAATCGAAAGTGAACTGATTTTCGGTGATTTCGAGTGTGAGCCAACGTCCGTCGAGGCCGGCCTCGCGCAACGCCTGATCAATCTCCAACGGAAAGTCGGGGTCGTTAAGTGCGCGGGCAGGAATGTTCACGGCGACGTTCAAAATGAAACCGCTTCGATGCCACTCTGCACATTGGCGAAGGCTCGAATTCAGCACAAATGTGGTGACTTCCGCAATGAGCCCGGTGTGCTCGGCGAGTGGAATCAGTTCGTCGGGCGAGATCCATCCCCGGTCAGGATGATGCCATCTCACGAGTGCCTCTAACCCAACAATCGCACCGCTTTCAATGGTCGACTTTGGTTGATAGTGGACAGCCAATTCGTCGTGTGCAAGTGCTCGTTTCAAGTCGGCGACGAGGGCCAACTCGCGCGGGCTGACTCGTTCCTGGTTCGGTGCCCATACTTCCATTGCCGACTCTGGTCGTTCTTTGGCTGTGTACATAGCAACGTCGGCACGCCGGATGAGGAGGTTACGTGTTGAGCCGTGTAGCGGGGCGACGGCAAGGCCCATCGCCGCATCAATATGCAGCGCAGCTTCTTCGATTTCGATAAGGCCGGTGACAGTGGCGAGCAGCGTTGAAGCTTGCAGCGCGGCGTCTTCCAATGAGACAACATCGACGAACAGCACAGCGAACGAGTCGCCACCAATTCGTGCGGCTGTAGAGCCGTCAGGAAGCGCCGCTACCAAAGCCTGAGCAAACTGGGCGACAACTTCGTCACCGACTTCATGACCGAAACTGGCATTGATTTCTTTGAAGCGGTTGAGGTCGAGCACGGCGAGTGCCGCCATGACTGGTGCGACCGTCGCCAGCGAAGCCGAAACTTCGGTGAGCGCCCGATCTACAGAAGCCTCGAACGCCACCCGGTTTGCCAGGCCAGTGAGATTGTCGTGTGTTGCATCATGGGCGTGATCGTCAAGTTCGGCCTCAAGCATGGCAATAAGGCGAACGGATCCGAGCGACAGGGCAAGTAACTGGGCCACTACTTCGGCCGGCGCGCCTGTCAGGTTGCCTGCCAGTAGCAACTCGCCCAGTTGGGTTCCGTCGTGAAACAACTCAACGCTTTTTGTGGTCTTTGTGGTTTTCGCACCGTACGCCGGGATCGGTGCCCCGAAGGCCAACGTTGACCACCGCGACCTGCGACCATCAAAAATCGTTAACTCACCGTGATCAGCGCCCGTCGCCCGCACCGCAAGGTGAAGCAATTCGAGTGGATCTGGGCCAGTCGTGCCCGACATCGCAGCCAAATCGATAAGCGCGCCAACACCCGCCGACAGTCGGTCGGACAAACTCAACGGTATCGAAGATGGGGATGGTTCAGGCAAGGAATGCATATGTCGGCAGCTTTGGTGCCTGAGTTCAACCGACCCAAAACGGGGCAAATGGGGGTCGAAACCAGATTCAGGTTGGGGGTAGCCAATCACCGAGCCCATATGGGTCGGCCATCGGCTGACTGAAGTGTTCATGCACAATACCCCACACACCGGGCAAATGTTCATGCAGAACATACGTTCCCCGAAGGCGAATCTGTACAGGTTTTCCTCCGGCAATCACGTCAAGATCGATGATCCCAGCTATCCAACCTAACGAGCCTGATATCTGACTAAACGGCCCTTCAACCCACCGCTTTGCGTGCATTCTGATGGGCGAATCCACAAAAGCACCCCACCCGAACGCCACCCGTTTACCGGTTTTCGTTGACCAACGCGGCCCTTCAAGAAAGACGTAGGTGTTGTCGCTCGGGTCGTACCCCGCCACGATGTCGGCGATTCGCTCATCAATAATCGAATCGATGAAACCGTCAATAAACCGCTCGGCGTCTATTTCTGGGCCCCGACTGAAACTCGGATACGTCGGCTCTGTTGTCGGCTCTGTTGTCGGCTCGGTTGTCGGCTCGGTTGTCATGGAGCGATTCTTGCGTGAAACACTCTGGGAATGCTGATGAGCCCTGCGGTTTGCGTCCTTGGTTGCACGAACCTTCCAGAAAGTGTGGCCTTTTGGACTTCGTTTGGTTTCATCGAACGATCACGAGTGCAACTCGACACCGAACAATCCGTGAGCCTCTACGGATGTACCGAACCGACGACCGAAGTTTTGCTGTGTATGCCCGACGCGATCGCCGGCCACCTTCGACTGGTGTCAACCAGCCGCCATCGACCGGCAATCGGACCCTTCGATCGGGGACCGCACGCAATCGATCTCTACACCACCGATATGGGACGTTCATTGACTGTTGCTTCAGCAGTGGGGGCAAACACGGCGTTCGGGCAACTTGACTATCAGTTCGGCCCGATGCACCTACAAGAGGGTAAGTGTGTGGGGCCCGATGGGGTCATTGTGGTGTTCGTCGACATAACGCGGCGCAGACCAAGCGTGTTGGACCGATTTCCCGATCGGCTACACAGCGAAGTTCACTCGGTGGTCAATATCGTGGGCTCTGTTGATGCAGCTAACGCAACCTGGACCGGTGCCGCAGGATTGACCCTCGTGGCCGATGCGGTGATCGATACCCCCGAACTAGGCGAATTTCTTCAACTTCCACATCCCGATCGTTGCCGAATGAGCTTGCTGGCCGATCAAGGCGTGTCGCCCATCCGGTTTGAGCAACTTGGTTTCATCGACGGAGGCGCATCTGAAGGCGTCGATATTTCAACCTGGCCGCTACCTGGGGGGCTTCCTCTCGTAGAGTTTCATTGCCCGCACCTGGACGAAGTTGCTCTCGAACTCACTACAAGTGGTCATACCTTCGGTCAAATGGTAACGCTTGGCAATCGTTCGTCTGCTTGCACTTCCCTCGATGGGGTCGGGCAGCGTTACCTTTTGAGATCATCCGCTTCGCTTTGAAGCCAGTTGATACGCCTCCCGGGTCAATTCTTCGGTCTACACTTTGCAGGTTCCCACGCTCCACGCGCCTGTTGCGTGAACCCCCGAGGTCTCAACATGTACGCACCGCAATCGATTGCCACATTCGGATTAAGCGGATCCGTTGTCGGTGTGGCCGGCCTTTCTGATTACGGCTTTGGCGGCATGGCTGGTGTCGTTATTACTGCTGCGGTGCTCTTTGTCCTACTGCTTCTCGTAGTGGTTGCTCGCTCGTTGGCTCGTCGCTCACTCGGCGACTGATCGGCCTTATCGTCACATCATGTTCAGTGGCATTACCGCGGCGGCAAACATTGTCGTTGTTTTGTCCCTCATCTACCTCATTTCGGTTTCCTTAGCCGGACGTCGCGCCCAGCACCCCCCATTTGGGTCGGTCGCTCACCTCGTTCCAATTTTTCTTGTTCCCTGCCTCAACGAAGAACGGGTCATTACCTCAACCCTTGAACGGCTTCTTTCGATTGCGAAGTCACGGGTGGTTGTTGTTGATGACGGTAGCGACGACGCAACGGCCGCCCAGGTCGAATCGTTTGTCGCAGCACATCCGGGGCGAGTATTGCTCGTCACCCGAATCTCCCCAAACGCCCGCCAAGGCAAAGGTGAGGCCCTAAACCACGGTTACCGGTCGCTGATTTCGTGGGCAACCGAACTCGGCCTCACACTCGAAAACGTGGTTGTTTGCGTCATGGATGCCGACGGTGTCATCGACGAAACTGCAGTTGAACGGGTGCTTCCTTGGTTTCTCGACCCGCAGGTTGCCGGCTGCCAAATCCTTGTTCGCATCCGAAATAGGTCGAGCCTGATCGGGCGCCTTCAAGATGTGGAGTTCACCAGCTTCACCGAACTTGTGCAACAGGGCCGATCTCGAATCGGCTCATCGGGTTTGGGCGGAAACGGTCAGTTCACTCGCCTTATGGCGCTTCGTGAGCTCGGCGATGCGCCCTGGTCTGAGTGCCTAGTGGAAGATCTTGATCTCGGCCTTCAATTGCTGTCCAGAGGGTGGGAACTCAGAGTTGTTACCTCAACATCGGTTGGGCAACAGGGGCTGGAAAGCGTCGGTCGCCTGATTCGCCAACGCACTCGTTGGGTTCAAGGGCTCTTTCAGGCGTGGCGGCGCATACCTTCGATTTTGGCATCTCGAATGAAGTTTGCTGCAGCAGTCGACGTGTTGTATTCGCTGCTATTCCCAGCACTGCTTTGCATTGTTTGGCCGGTAGTGATTCTCGCTGCTCACGCGTTCTTGATCTATCGAATTTTGGCGTCATCAGAGTCAATCAGCAGCGGTCGATTCTGGACGTCGCTCGTAGTTTGGTATCTGTTCACGTTCGGCCCGGCATTGATTGTGTTATTTCACTATCGTCACCGAACCCGCGAACAGAGTGTCGTCAAAACGTTTTTGACCGCCCACGCTTATGCGTTGTTTCAACTCATTTGGTATGTCGCCGGTTGGAAAGCACTTGCCCGAATTGTGACCAGACGTCACGGGTGGGTAAAAACTGAACGTTATATCGAAGCCTCTTCATCAGCTGGTGAACCGGCAATGGCTGTTGTTGCGAAACAAGAAAACACATCGCAGACCGCATAAATCGGTGTGAGTTTTACGTTGGCTTCACCGTTGCCAACACGATGCTCACGATGAGTAGTGCCCAAATCAGAAACACTGGCGTGTACACACTTTTCATTATGTTCTGCGCACTTACAAACACCTCGGTGCTCGCATCATCTTTCTGTGTGGCTGCGAAAGCTGGCCCAAAGTCTTTCAGCCCGTAACGAATGTACAGACCACACAGCACCATCACGGCAAAGAATATTGCTTTGAGGCCAATCCACAAGTTGTCGTGAATGGTCGCTGCTGCGAACGCAACCATGGCCGCCACTAAAGCAATTCGCAGGCCGGCATCAACCTTGGCAAACATTCGATCGTACGGGGCCGGTAGCGAATGTTGCCGCACGACGAGTACCACCCACGCAACCACGAACACCGCCAATGCAACACCCCCAACCTTCACTCCCGATCTCCCGTTCAGCCAACCCCATCTGAGATGCGTGAGAGTCACACCCATCGGCACGGTCACGAGAAGCGATATTCGGGGCCCAAGGTCGAGTTGACTGAAGAGTCGAGCGAACTGGGCTCGGGACTCTGCGCTGAGCTTCCTATCAAGCGACAATTTCGCGCACAAAAACACCCCGAGATCTACGCCGAACCACGTTGCGATCGAAAGAACATGCAGCGTTTTGACCACCCCGTACAGGTGTACATCAGCCGAGGGTTTCATGACTGCCAAAGCACTCACCGCTATTAAAAACCCCCAGATAATAAGTACATATATCTTTGCCGTTCGTCCGTGTCGAGCTAGGTCAGCTTCGCGTTCGGCCGATGACCCTTTAGTTGCGATTGCGACAATCGCACCGCCTAACTTTGGAAGCAAAAGACGAATCAGCACACCGTCAGCAACGATTCCAGCGAAAAGTACCAACTTCCATGACAACCAATTCGCACTGATTGGGGCTGCGTTGTGTTTGCTGAGCGAGTACACCGCGGTCGCAAGCAATGCACTTGCCACACCAATCCGCCACCACAAATCAACCGTACGAAACCTAGAGGTGGCCGTAACATGCGCAGGGCTTCTCACTACCCCAAGCGGAGGGTGATTCACCCAGTACTGGTGCCAGATACCCGCAAACCAAACAATTCCGATCAGCGTCGCCGCTACGGATAGCAGCCGACCGGCATCACCAGCCAAACCCCACCCACCCTGCTGGGTCATGGTGAGCCCAAGCATCAATAGAATCACCAGCGCCGACCGAGGACCCTGGTCAAGCAGGTTCGACAATCGACTCATCGAAAGTCGCGTCGGTACTGACAACGTGGTGTCGAGCACTCTATTAAATGAAGCGAACGTACCAATATCGGTTCCGAGCCACACAACCACCATAAGAATATGGAGCGCCTTCAGCCACAAATACATGTGCGCTTACCTCTAGGGGGTAAGAAGTACTCGGCCGATACCGGTACCGACGGCGCCATAAGCGACGTCGGAGTCAGACAGCGAATAACTTGCCCCCATAAGCGGATCGAATACGCCTTGTGCCAGTAACTGCAACGCTTCTTCCGTGACGCTCATAACGCGTTCATGGCCTACGGCGTGCTCGTTAAACCCCAAGATTCGATGCTCGGCAATCATCAACAGCGGAAGTTTGAGTTCGACCGTTGCGCCAGCGCCGTACCCCAGAAACACATGCCGGCATCGATGCGCCCCGGCCAAGATTGCGGTTTGAAAAAAGGGCCCACCGACAGGGTCGACAATCACGTCAGCACCCAATCCAACTATTTGGTCGTAACCAATGATTCGGGTTCCGGCCGGGGCGATAACGGTTGCTGGTTGGCGGGCCGCAGCAATGACTTCGGCCCCAAGGTGGGTAGCGAGTTGCATGCATGCTCGACCGACCCCACCGTTTGCGCCAAGTACCAAAACCTTCTCGCCGGATCGAACAATTGCGTGGTCCTGAAGCACAAGCAGGGCCGTCATGGCCGTTTCAGTTCCTGCAGCTGCGATGAGGGGATCACATCCTTCGGGAAGCTCGGCGAGTACGTTGATCGGCGCAACGAATGAGGATGCAAAGCAACCCGGTCGCGACCAACCCATTCCGACGTGACCACCCTGCACCGAAACCACTCGACCTGTGTCTCGACGTCGGCCAACTGCTGAAACCCCAACCTGAAGCGGGACCGTTTTGGCTGGCGGGAAGAATCCGCACGCGATTTGTTTGTCGAGCGGGATGACATCGGCCGCGATCAGGTCAATAACTACCTCGCCGGGGCCTGCCACAGGGTCATCGACTGCCATCACTTCCAGCGTTGGTGGTGTTCCGAAGGCGGTAAGGGTGACTGCAAGCATTGTCTGGAAGTGTGTCACCTCTCGACCCTCAGCTCAAATTGTTGTTCCGCACAGCGAAATAGTGGTCCGCTCGGTGGAACAGTCTACGAGTCAGGCTGATAACTTCTGAGTTGATGCAGTCACCTGGTGCCCTTTCGGGAATTCGAGTCCTTGACTGCGCAACTCTGATCGCAGGGCCGCTCATGGCGACCATCCTGGGCGATCACGGGGCCGACGTCATCAAAATTGAACACCCCCGTGGTGACCCCGTGAGAACTCATGGCGCATCTAAGAACGGGGTTGGGTTGTGGTGGAAGATGCTCGGCCGAAACAAGCAATGCATCACACTTAATCTCAACTCGTCAGAGGGTCGCGTGTTGTTTCTGCAACTGGTTGAATCGGCCGATGTGGTGGTCGAGAATTTTCGGCCAGGTACGTTCGAAAAATGGGGTCTCGGCCCCGAGGTGTTATTCGAACGAAACCCCCGGCTGATACTCGCCCGGGTGACCGGTTTCGGTCAGTTCGGGCCCATGTCGCATCGTCCCGGGTTCGGCACTCTCGCCGAAGCAATGAGCGGTTTCGCTGCATCAACGGGTGAACCCGACGGGCCTCCTTCGCTTCCGCCATTCGGTTTGGCCGATGGGATCAGCGCGTTGTCATTAACGAGCGCCGTCACGATGGCTCTCTTCGCAAGAGATCGTCAGACCTCCGGTGAGACAACACAACGCACGGGTCAAATCATTGATCTGGCGATTATCGAACCAATCGTGACGGTGCTTGGTCCTGGGCCAACTATCTACGATCAGCTCGGCGAACTTCAGCCGCGGATGGGCAATCGAAGCGTCAACAATGCCCCACGCAATGCCTACAAGACACTCGATGAAAAATGGGTTGCGGTATCTACGAGTGCAAACTCGATCGCCGAGCGGGTTATGCAGTTAGTTGGCCACCCTGAAGTAATTGACGAACCATGGTTCTCGTCGGGTTCCGAACGTGCTCAGCGCGCTGATTTTCTCGATGGTTACGTTGCCGACTGGGTTGCCGCAAGAAACTTGGACGACGTAATTGCGGGGTTCGAAGCAGCCGAAGCGGCTGTGGCTCCGATTTATGACGTGAGCGACATGTTTGAAGACCCTCAGTTTGAGGCACTCGATACGTTTACCCGAGTAGAAGATCCTGAACTTGGTGAGGTTCGAATGCAGAATCTAATGTGGCGGTTTTCGCAAACGCCTGGTGCAATTCGTTGGGCTGGGCGACCAAAAGGGGCTGACACCGCTTCGGTACTGGCCGACATCGGGGTTACCCCCCAACGACTCGCCGAGCTGCAAGCAAAGGGTGTCGTTTAGTGGGCTCAGTGGACCAAATGCAGGCACTCTTCTCGACACTTTCCGGCGCGAAGGTGTTCGACCTTGCGCAGGCATACGAGGTTGGGATGCCGCAAAGCCCTAACCACCCCATTTATCAACATTCGTTGGTTCGACGCCACGGTGACGTCGTTCGTTCCGATGGTGGGAGTGCGGCCAACGACTGGATCGTGACCGGCGTACACGTAGGTACGCATATCGATGCGCTGTGTCACGTAAGTCAGGACGGGTTCTTGTATGAACAAGTCGATGCAGCCTCAGTAACCACTGCCAAAGGTTTCACCCAGTTCGGTATTGAACGTGTGCCTCCGTTTATTGGGCGTGGTGTGTTGCTTGATATTGCGGGCCTTCGCGGGGTCGATATATTACAGCCTGGCGAAGCCGTTACCGCCGGTGATCTCGATGCTGCCTGTGTTCGCCAGAGTGTCAGCGTTACAAAAGGCGATGCGTTACTAATCGGCACAGGGTGGGCTGAACATTGGACTAACCGCGCAATGTACGAGGGGAAACACGGGGGTGCACCCGGACCCGATGTGTCGGCCGCCGACTGGATCATTGATCATGGGGTGCGCCTCGCCGGGGGTGAAACTATTGCCTTCGAACAAATCCTGCCCGGTGGCGGGCACGCCACATTGCCAGTACACCGACGGTTGTTAGTTGACGAGGGAATCAATATCGTGGAAACACTTCGCCTCACCGATTTGATCTCGGCGAACGTTTCTGAGTTCATGTTGGTCGTGATTCCGCTGAAGTTGACCGGTGCAACGGGTTCGCCTGTGCGACCAATCGCGGTGGTTCCTGCGTGACCGTCCGACAACCTAGAACGATTGTGCAGCAACTCGCACAGTTTGCGGCATCGTCGCGAGACAACGGCCTACCTGAGCGAATTTCTGATGATGCCGTAGGTCGCATCAAAGACATCGTCGGGTTGATGTTTGCTGCAGGAACCGTGAACGAAGCTGGTGGGGTTGATCCATGCCAGGCCATTCGATTGCTCGTTGGGCGTTGGGGTGGGGTTGCCGAATCGAGTGCTGTTGGCCTGAGTTCCCGGGTGCCTGCAGCTCATGCTGCGCTGGTCAACGGAACGTTGGCCCATTCACTCGACTTCGATGACACCCATTTGCCGTCGGTATTGCATCCTTCGGCATCGGTGGTTCCGGCGGTGCTCGCTACCTGCGAAGCCGAAGGAGTTTCAGGGCCAACTGCGTTAGCGGCGGTTGCTGTCGGTGACGAGATTTGTAACCGTCTTGGTATGGGCTCTTATGACCCAGCGTTGAAGAATTCGCTGTTCTTCGAACATGGCCTTCACGCGACAAGCATTTGCGGAACCATTGGGTCAGCAGCGGCAGCGGCAATGGTGTTCGGCCTTGATTCCGAAGGGATCGCGCACGCTTTGGCGATTGCTGCTTCGATGGGCGCTGGCCTGATTGAAGCAAACCGAACTGGCGGGACAGTGAAGCGGGTGCACTGCGGGTGGGCGGCCCATGCCGGGGTAACGGCTGCCGAAATGGCCAGGGCTGGTGTGACAGGGCCCCCCACCGTGTTCGAGGGTCGTTTTGGCTTTTATGAGGGGCTCTCGCGGGGTTTCCTGGCGACAGAGTCAGTAATTGGAGAACTAGGGGAACGGTGGGAACAAGACCGAATGTTTTACAAGCCGTACCCCTCGAACCACTTCACCCACTTCGGAATTGATGCTGCGATTTATATGCGCGCCGAATATAACCTTGACCCCGCGGATATTGTTCGAATCGAATACGGGGCACCGGCACCGACACTGCGAACTCTTGCTGAACCGGTTACAGAAAAAGCTCGACCACTGAGCGGTTACCATGCCAAGTTTTCGGGCCCGTTTACCTTGGCGACTGCGCTCACCGGTGGGGGCGGGCTTGGCGTGTATCTCGACGACTTTACTGACGAATCAGCGCATGACCCGCAACGAATTCGCCTTGCCGAACTGGTTGAATGCTTCGCGGACCCCGAAGCAACGGCATCGTTTCCGAACCAGTTTGGCGGTATCGTCCGCATACATACTTCAGGTGGGTCGGTAATCGAGCACCGGGTGAACCACACTCGGGGTGGCCCACAACATCCGTTGACCAGCGCTGAACTCGACCTCAAGTTCACACTCAACGCGACACGTTCACTCTCGCCCGAACGGGTTACGATCATCAAACAATTGATCAAGGTCGGCCAACTTGAAAACTTATGGGGTCACCCAGACTAACCGTGGAACTTTGTTGTTGAAGTGGCGTTGACCGGCGAAGACTTAGCCGATATTGCCACTTCCGAGACGCAGCGCAGAAGTGGTGCTAGACGGCACTCACAAGCAGATCAATCACGGTTTGCGACTCACTCAACTTGTGTCCGGGTTGGGTGGCCTGAAGCGCAAGTTCACATACGGCTGCGAAGATGGCGCGCGATAGCAGTTCGGTAGTTTTGGGTGAGTCACCAGGCCTCAACGTGCGAATCGCATCGTTGAGACTCGGTAAAAAGTACGACTCATCGATTGCTTTGTATATCGACCGGCCCAAGACTGCGGGGGCATCGATAAGCGCAATACGAGCGATACGGGGCTTTCTGGCAAATCGTACGTATGCTTTGCATCCAGAACTGAGCGCCTCTCGTGCTGGCAAGTCAATACCCACTGCGTCTGCCACCACTTGCTGTAGCTCCGCTTCAACTTGATGAAATACTGCCTCAAAGAGCGCTTCCTTACTAGCAAAGTGATGGTAAACAGCACCCCGCGTGACCTGGGCCGCACTGGCAAGTTGATTGATCGAGATGCTCTCGAAGCCGCCTTCACCAAAATGGGTACGCGCGGCACTCATCAACGCGGCCCGAGTCGCGGCTCGACGTTCTGCTTGACTAGCCATCATTTGATGATTACATGATCTCATCATGTATGTTGGCGAAATGAGCCAAGTGGGTACCATTTCTGAAATTCGCCGTTATCCGGTTAAGTCGATGCAGGGAGAACTGTTACAACGCACATCGCTCGGTCCGTTGGGCATCGTCGGCGACCGAGTCTTTGGCGTGCGCGATCTCACCACCGGAAAGATCTTGAGCGCCAAGACCCCTAAGGTTGGCACGGCGTTGCTTTCGTGTTCGGCACGCACGCACTCAGGTGGTTCAACGATCGTCACTGCCGCGGGGGAAGACTTCGAGGCCGGCGACGCTCGCCTGACAAGCGCGCTGAGTTCTTTGCTCGACCGAGACGTGGTCTTGGAACGAGCGACCGAAGCTGACGAAGTGTACGAAAGCTACTGGCCCAAAATCGATGGGCTCGCTCTGTCAGACGTCACGACTGATTTACAGATTGCGATGTCGACCGGAAAAGGTACGTTCGCTGACTTGGCGGCCTTACACCTGTTATCGACCGGAAGCCTCGTCCATCTACGAACACTTAGCCCAGACATCAACGTATCGATGGACCGTTTTCGGCCAGGCATATCTATCGAAACGCTCGACAGCCAGGGGTTCATCGAAAAGAACTGGGTCAATCGGTCTGCGACGCTTGGCGGTGCCACTATCGCTTTTAGCGTCGAAAGCCCTCGGTGCATCATGACCACGCTGGCGCAAAAAGAGCTTCCGGCCGACCGGGGGGTTCTGCAAGCAATCGCTCAGCACAACCGAACCGATTTCGCCGGCTTCGGAAACTTCGCATGCCTTGGAATTTACGCAGAGGTTGTGTCGTCTGGTGAGATTGCAGTCGGCGACAGCCTCAGCATCGAACAGTAAGCCCATGTACATTCCAAAACACTTTTCGTTAGATGTAGCTTCGGCAGTCTCGCAACTCGAACGCACCAACGTGTTTGATCTCATTACCGTCACCGGGGCCGGAATGGTTGCGACATTCCTGCCGCTGATCTATGTTGCGCGAGTTGAGAACGGCACGCTTGGATCGATGCATGGACATCTGGCCCGAGCAAACGCGCAATGGAAGGACAGCTTGGCCACGGTCGACGCACTGGTAATCGCGAATTCTTACGACGCTTACGTCAGCCCCACGGCCTATCCGAGTAAACGAATCGACGGCAAAGTTGTACCGACCTGGAACTACGAAACGGTTCATGCATACGGGACCTTTATTGTGCATGACGACCCAAAATGGACCCGCGACCTCGTAGACCGACTCACCATTCATCACGAAGCAGCACACGCCAGTTTGCGCGACGCTGACACCGCGACCGGCCAGCCATGGTCGATCACCGATGCCCCTGCTGCATACATCGATTCGATGCTTCGCGCCATTGTGGGTATCGAAGTGCAACTGACCCGCGTCGAGGGTAAATCGAAGTTGTCACAAAACAAGTCAGAGAGCGACCGCATCGGCGTTATCGATGACCTCGCTCTGGGCCACTTGGGTGAGCAAACGATTGCAACACGTATGCGCACTTCGCTGAACCAGTAAAAAACTACTTCCCTTTTGGACTACCCCGCCGTCAGACGAACGCCGACGATGCAAGTTCGGTCTCACCCGCAGCAATACCCTCGAGGATTCGTCGAGCTACCGCTGCTGGGTCCAGACCTACCGGCATTCGAGGTGCGGTGCCGTCGAGCGGACGAGTCGCCAAACCAGTTTCGGTATGAGGAGGTCGCGCATCGATCACTGCGACCTTTCGTTTTTTAGCTTCCATCGCAACTGCAGTCAACGCGGAAGCGAGCGCTGCTTTGGAAGCGGAGTAGGCAGCCATATTTGGCATCGGTCGTTCCGCAACCACTCCAGAGATAGCTGCGATGAAACCGCTTGTTGCGGTCAGCGACTCAAGTGCTCGTTGCATCACCCATAACGGTGCAATCGCGTTGGTGAGGAACAGTTCTTCCACCGTTACCGGGTCTACTCCGGCAAGTTCGCCGAAAGCCACGACCCCTGAAGCGATCATCACCCCGTCAAGCTTTCCACCGTGGGCGGTAGCAACATCGATCAGTTTTTCGGCCGTCGAGCTATCTCGAATGTCAGCTCGAATCGCTGCACTTCCCGGAATGAGACCGGAGAGTTCAGCCAATTTCGTGGCGTTGCGACCAGTCAACGTCAATTTGGCCCCAAGAGCACCCAACTGCTGCGACAGGTGCGAGCCAAGCACACCGGTTGCCCCAACAATCAAAATCGAGGCTCCGGCAAAAGACCGGACGGGCGTTGACTGCGAATTCATCTCTACATCTTGCCTCGCTTCGAGCACTAGTGCCCCAGCAACTGTTCAGCAAGGTTCGTACCAAGCCAGCGACCGAAACTGATACACGGGCCAACCAACATCCCCGAACAAAACGAGTTGCCCATATAGGCCCCTCCGCCCAAAAGTTCACCCAGACCGTACAGGCCCGAAATGACCGAGCCGTCAGCACGCCGAATTTGAAGATCGGTACTTACATCGACACCGGTAAAGGTAAGCAGAGTTACGGCATGGTTTTTGAGCGCATAGAAAGGTGCAGTCGATATTGGGGCCGGGCGAACTGTTCTCATAAATTCATCGCGCTCCGAAGCATTCAGTGCTGCGTTGTATCGAGCAACCGACTTTGCTAGCCCGTCAGGGTCTATACCAGCCTGCGAAGCCAGGCCACTTATTGTATTTGCGCTTACTACACCGGGTCGATGGTTTGCCTTGGCTCGCATCTCGTCGGAAGTCCAACCCAAAACGATGTCAGGTGAGTTACTCACCGCGAGATCGTCAAAAATCATCCAGAACGTCATGTCGTCAATTTTCACTAGCGCACGTTCTTTGAAGTCGATCGAGTGTTCGTCTTCTGCCACAAAGCGATCACCGTTTCGATCGACATAAATTTCCCATGGGTCACGTTCTGCCGCCGACAGGAATGGTCGATCAACCCATTGCACTCGACCCGGATCCTCAGGATGAGGCATTCCCCCGAAAGTCGGTATGTAGGTGCCCTGGCCAACTAGACCGGCACCGATTGCACGTGCGGCAATCAAACCGTCACCGCTACTGGTCATTACCCCAGCGCTGACTAATGGCGCACCCTCGAGTTCGACGAACAGCTCAGGGTTCGACGAAAAGCCACCCGTCGCTAAAACCACGGCACGAGCCCGTACATGCACAACTGACCGGTCATCCCGATTGATACGCGCGCCTACAACACCTCCATTGTCGTCGATGATGAGTTCGACCATCGGGGAGTTCGTCCACACGCTCAGTCGACCTGTTTGTCGACGTGCATCGAGCTGTTTCTCTAGAAACGCCAATATCGAACGGCCTTCATCGACTCCGTAGTAGGTGCGGGCAGTCGAATACGGCTCGTGTCCATAGACAATTCGAGGCGTAGATGGGTGCCACTCAAAACCCTCGGTGTCAAGCCAGTCAATCATTTCTGGTGCCAGGTCAACAGCCTTGCGAGCAATATCAGCTCGCAACGTCCCTTCACAAATTCGTTCGATTTCCGCCAGATGAGCATCGGGGGTGTCCCCCACAACTCCAATTCGTTGTTGGGGCTGGGTTCCCGCCGCCGACATGTGGCCACCAGAGATAGTCAATGTGCCACCGAGGTGGTCAGCTTTGTCGATGACCAAGACGCGTAAACCCCCGTCAATCGCAGTCAGGGCGCACGGCAAACCCGACGTGCCACCACCAATCACCAAAACGTCAACATCGACAGGGGCGTACAGAGTGTTGGCGTCGATTGTGCGCATCGTCTCATCATCGCAACAGCACAATCACCTTGCAAACGATCCTCCAATGCCTTACATTGCCTTTCATTACTTTTCGTTGAAGGAGAATGAGATGCCCAACTGGAACCCAAATTGGAACGATGTGCAATTCGATCATGTGGCAGCAGAGGAATACGTTGAAGCCGCTCGGACCCTTTCACGAACGGTTCGAGAATGGCTTCATGATCGAGCGGTCTTGGCGAAAGCAGCGCGAAAACACTGGGAAGGGCCGCATCGAATGCGCTTTGATCGAGAGTTCGAACGTATTCAACGTCAAAGTGATCAAATCGCCGACGAACTCTCACAGTCAGCAAACAGTGTGCGACGGGCGGCCGATCAGGCTTCGCGAGAGCAACAACAGCGGATCTCTCAGCGAGCGAGGTGGCAGCAAGAAAACAACGAAGAGATGCGACAGGCTGAAGTTGCCCGACAAGTCGCCGAGTCCGCTCGGTTGGCCGCTGAGGAAGCTCGGGCCGCCGCCGCAGCTTGTGCGCCAGGCGCTACAACTGCTCCGATTAAGGCTGCAGCATGAAATCGAGTGCCAGCCCAGCAGAACTTGAAAAGTATTCACTCGCAGCTGAAGAACCTCATATTCGATTGCTGACGGAGCCACGAATCGTCGAGATCAAATTCGACCGATTCCTGTTGCGGTCGCCAGAACGGGCTTCCGTCGTGCCACCACCTATTGACGAATTGCTTAACCTGTTGATGCGCTCTATTGCACTTGATCGTTGGGTCGGCGATGTTGGCCAATGGTTTCGAATGGCCGATGATCCAGCCAAATTAACCACGGCTAACGATCGGATCACGTTCATCCAGGTGTCCCAACGAATTTGGAATTGGAGCAAAGGAAAGTCGGTCGATGGGGTTGTCAGCTACAACGGTTTCAATCCGTTGGTTGCACTCAAATACGGTTCGTTTGCAGTAGCCGGATACGGCGCTGGCTGTATCAACACCACCGAAGCAACATCGATTCTTGGGCCCGACGGACAAACGTATCCAGTCATTCTTCCCACCGATAGTTACAAAAAGGGTTTGTCGGGCGACACCATTCCTGGCAGTTCGTTTGGCGTAGACGACACGGGGAAGGTGTGGACCACTAGGGGGTCGGCATTGACCGAGGTTTCTGAAGACCCAGGACTGTTAGGAAAGCTGGCCGGAGCGATCGCCTACACCGGCGGGTATCGACCACTTAACGGAGCATCGGTGACATCGAAACAACTCAAAGACACACTGGTGATAACCGCTGGCGGCTACCCCGTACTTCGAAGCGGCAAAGTGAACGGCACCTACCAACCTCTCGACGACCTAGTTCCTACCGTTTCATCAAGCAAGGCGAATAATGCTGCGCAAGGGGGTGTCGCTGCTGCGGAACTCATCTTGGCCGGAGCGGGAGGTTGGGCCATGGTGGCGAACAACGGAACCGGGTTAGTGCAAACCGTGTTCCAAACCGACGCGGCCGGAAATCGCCGGGCGTTGGTTCGTGGCTACCAGGTGCGGGCCCAAACCGATGGAACGTTAAGCGTTTACGCTTCATACTGGACAGGTACGACGTGGGTAGAGGTAAGCCCGCCCGAGCGGCCCATCATCATAGCCGGATAGCCGCTGCCTACAACCTCGATCGGTGGACCCTTAACGACTGGCTTCGCGGCGGTGCAACGCGTCACAATATGGAGGTGACTGCGACTATCCCTCATGTTGACTATTTGGTTCTAGGAGATGACCCACACCTGACAGCAAACGAATGTACAAGCTGTGGTGCGCGGTTCTTTGACAGACGTAACGCTTGTGCAAATTGTTTTGCTAACGACTTCGTACGTGTGCGTATTGCTTCCGAAGGCGAAGTTCGAGCTTTCACTATCGTGACGTTTGCGGCAACGGGTGTACCGGTGCCGTTCGTTGCAGCGGTGGTCGATTGTGGCGGAACCAGTGTTCGGGGCAACCTCGTCAACGTTGAGGCATCGCCCGAACATGTTCACCTCGGTATGAAGGTTCGTCTTGTCACCACATCCCTCGGGACCGATCTGCATGGCGTCGAAGCGATCGGCTTCGGCTTTGAACCCACCCCTCAATCAACCCCGTTTGGAGACCCATCATGAGCAGCAGCGACGACATCTGGATTCTGGGCATCAATATGACCAAGTTCGGGAAGTACCCTGATCGAGACGTCGTCGACCTCGGAGCACAGGCAGCGATGGCCGCACTTTCCGATGGTGGTGTCACGATGAAAGACATCGGCATTCTTGCTGCGGGCAACCTTATGGGTCGTGGTGCGATCGCTCAAAACCTGCAAAAACAAATTGGCCAAACCGGTATACCTGCTTACAATGTTGCAAACGCCTGCGCAACCGGGGCAACTGCCCTCCGGGTTGCAATCATGGCGATCAAGGCCGGCGAGTGCGACATGGGAATGGCCGTCGGAGTTGAAAAACTGGCCGGGGTCGGCCTGCTCGGGGCATCGGGGCAGTCAAAAACTGATGGTGGTTGGAAGCCCGAGGGTCGCTTCGGTGCAGTTGCTTCTATGGATGGACGGATCGGCACCGACAACATGCCCGGAACATTCGCCCAGGTAGGCATGGAATACGGGCATCGATACGGGGGTGCCACGTTCGAAGTATTCGCACGGATTAGCGAGAAAAACCATCAGCACTCAACCCTGAATCCGCTTGCGGCCTATACCAAAGCCATGTCGCTTGAACAGATTATGAACGAGCCAATGATTGCGTATCCCAATACCAGGGCCATGTGTTCAGCGAACTGTGATGGAGCGGCTGCAGCCATCGTTGTAAGCGGCGCGAAACTACGTACGCTTTCGTTGGAACAACAACGCAGGGCAGTAAAGGTAAGTGCATCGGTGCTGACGAGTGATCCGTATCAAGAAGCATGTCAGGTACTTCCAGATGTAAATACGCTTACAAAGCGTGCGGCGGCTCAGGCATACGCGCAAGCAGGGGTTTCACCAGATGATCTTGATCTGGTCGAATTGCACGACTGTTTCGCAACGGCCGAATTGGTTCACTACGACAACCTCATGCTTTGCCCTGAAGGCGGCGCTGTCGACTTCTTTATGAGTGGTGCACCGTGGCGTGATGGGTCAAAACCAGTCAACGTTTCAGGTGGCCTGCAATCAAAGGGTCACCCGATAGCAGCAACTGGGATTGCCAACATCTGGGAAGTTTGTCATCACCTGCGTGGTGAAGCCGGAGAACGCCAAATCCAGGGGGCCAAGGTTGGTCTTGCGCACGTCATTGGTTTGGCGAGCGCATGCGGTATTCATATTCTGGAGAAATCAAACCTTGGGGCTGCCGCCGCCTAGCCGAGCCGAGCACCTTTTTGCCGTTAATTGGAGGAATTCCGGCTTGTTCAGCCGGAATTCCTCCAATTAGTGGTGGTGGGGGTGGTGGGGGTGGTGGGGGTGGTGGGGGTTGACTTGTTCATGTTCGCTTCAGGTGCGGTTTCGTAGCTTCTGAGTTATGGCACCAACACCTCAAGCGTTGACCGCACATGTTCTTCGTCGGCTCAGCTTCGGCCCCACCGCCGAACTCGTTGATCGATTCGCGACGCAAGGCCCAAAAGCGTCCTCGTCGGCTATTGACTGGGCTCTAGCGGCGTCTCCGCTGGCGCTCAATCCTGAGCAGGTCGGAAAGGAAGATTGGGACCCGCACCTTCGCGGCTGGGTCGACAATCTTCGTAACCCCAACGGTGGCCTTCACGAAAAAATGACGTGGTTCTGGCATGGTCATTTTGCTACCTCTTCGGAAAAGGTAGGGCAACAGACCATGCTGCACCGTCAGCAAGGCTTGTTCCGCGAGCATGCATTAGGAAACTTCAAAACTCTGTTTGCATCGATCATGAACGACGCAGCCATGTTGATCTACCTGGACTCTGCGGATTCAACGGTTGAAGCCCCCAATGAAAACCTTGCTCGAGAATCCATGGAACTTTTCTCGCTCGGCCGAGGCAACTATTCCGAAGCAGATATAAAATCCAGCGCATTGGCCTTGGCTGGCTGGCAAGTTGACTACGAATCAACCCAGGTCACCTACAACGCCGAAAACGGCCTGGGCGGAGAGGTCGTTTTCCTAGGTCGCCGGGGCAAATTCGACGTGAACGACATCGTCAACATTTTGTGCGAGCAGCCATCTTGTGCCCCCTTCATCGCCGCAAAGATCTATCGATATCTCGTTGGTGTTGCACCCTCAAACGAACAACTTGGCTTGTTGGCCGACGGGTTTCGAAGCAGCGGATACGAAATTCGCCCACTAGTCGAAGCAATTGTTCGAAATGAAGAATTTCTGAATGCTCGGCTGAACCGCCCCCGATATGCCATTGAATGGTTCATCGCTTCGGCCCATGCATTCGGCCCTTTCAGACCCGACGAAGATGGCGATATTCAGCCATGGACGCTCGAACAACTCGATCAACTTCCGTTCAAGCCGCCAAACGTTGCCGGATGGCCAAGCGGGGCCAAGTGGCTTTCGGCCAGCCAACAACTCTCGCGAGCTTCGTATGCATGGAGTCAATCTTGGAAAATGACGCCGATCGACGCTGGTAGCGGGACCGATCTTGTGGCAGCCACTTTGAAGCGTTGTTGTATACATGAAGTAAGTGCAGCTACGAAAGCCACGCTCCACGACGCTGCTCTTGCTTCGGCTGGCGCTGCAGATGCCCTATCCGTTTCGCGTCGACTTATCACGACAGCGCTTTGCTCACCGGAGTTTCAACTCGCATGATTACCGATCAAGTTCCTCAAATTTCGCGACGGCGTCTGCTTCAAATGCTTGGGCTATCAACCGGAGCTCTAGGTGCAAGCAGCCTACTTGCCGGTTGCTTTTCTGACAGCGACCCCGCGGCAGCCGCACCAGCTTCGAAACAAGCAGTCGGCGCGAAACAAACGAAGAGTTCGGGAAGAGCTGCTCCAAAGGCGAAGGCCAACGATCACATTCTTGTTGTCATCGAACTCAAGGGTGGCAACGATGGGTTCGCAACACTCGTCCCGTATGGAGACGGAAAATTTCGCAAACTTCGTGACCGTATCTGGTTGGCCGACGATCAGATGGTCAAACTTGACGATAAGTACGCCGTCCCGAAAGGGCTCGGTGTCGTCGCCGAACGGCTCGCTTTTGTTGAAGCTGTCGGTGTAGCTAAACCCGACCTTTCTCACTTCACGATGATGCAACGGTGGTGGCAGTCAGACCCTGACGGAACAAGCAACTACTCAACCGGCTTTCTTGGACGTTGTTGCGATGAACTTCGTGGCGATGAGGCCATCACCGGTGTGAGTATGGGCTACGGATCTACTCAGGCCTTGGTAACCGCGTCGGCCTCGACAGTGTCGCTACCCCAGGTCGATCTGGTAAGCCAACTGGCTAAAGACGAACCGCTAGAAAAACGTCTGCGTACGTCGCTTCAGATGTATCCAACCATCGAAAAAGGGCGCTCACTCGGAATTGGAGAAGAACCTGATCGCCTGATCGAACTCGCCAGGGCAAACATGGGAGACGGGTTGGGTCTGCTCAAAAACATCACGAAGTTGGGTGAGCGCCCGAAGCGATATCCCGATACTGAACTCAGCAGGTCACTCGCTCTCACCCGACAACTGATCAGCCTCAACGTTGGCATGAAGGTGTTCCATGTGCCGTGGGGAAGTTTTGACACTCACGACAATCAACCCGGTGCGCACTCTGAGTTAATGAATGAATTTGGGAATGCGCTCGCTGCGTTCCTCGATGACCTTGCCGACAACGGGTTGGCTGACCGAGTGCTCGTAGCGACCACCAGTGAATTTGGCCGACGCCCAGAGGCAAATGGCCAGGGCACCGACCACGGAACCGCATCGACAATGATGCTCGCCGGCGCGGTCAACCCGGGCCGATACGGAACCTCACCTGACTTTGGTAAGCGCAACGAAGATGGGAATGTCGCGGCGACCACGTCGATGACGGACTACTACGCAACCCTAGGAACCGGCTGGCTCGGCGCCCCCGTCGACGAGACCGCAGGAAAAGGTTCGACAGTCATCGACGGCCTCCTACGCGTATAAACCCACCCCCCGCACCTGCACCCGCTACCCCAACCCCAACCCCAACCCGCGGGCATTGGCTACTCGACGGTGACAGATTTTGCGAGATTGCGGGGTTGGTCGACATCACGGCCCAGTTTGATTGCCGCGTAGTAGGCGAGTAGCTGAAGCGGAATGTTCAACACGATGGGATTGAGTTCATCAGTAACCGATGGAACCATGATGATGTCATCGGCCAGCGACGCATCGATAGGTCGTTGCGTCACCGCTATGACCGGACCCTTACGTGCGCGTACTTGTTGAATCGAACTGAGGTTCTTTTCAAACAGCTCATCATCGGGAAGCACAACGACGGTTGGAAACTGCTCAGAAATCAAAGCAATCGGCCCGTGCTTCAACTCACTCGCTGCATACGCTTCGGCGTGGATGTAACTAATTTCCTTCAACTTCAGGGCGCCTTCCAAAGCAATGGGGTACCCGGTATTCCGGCCAATGAAAAACATCGATGAGCAGTCTTTGTATTTTTCGGCAATATCAGCGATTTGCGTTTCAAGGGCGAGGGCACCACGAACAGCGCTCGGAAGATCTTTCAGGCCTTCGATGATTCGCTTACCTTCGAGCGGCCCAAGATCTCGTACCCGGCCAAGGTGTAGGCCTAAGAGCGCGAACGAAACGAGCATCGAGGTGAACACCTTCGTAGAGGCAACACTCACTTCGGGTCCGGCATGCATGTAAATGCCGTCGCACTCACGTGCAATCGTTGAACCGACGACGTTCACGACCGCCATCACCTGCCCACCTTTGCGCTTGATTTCCATGACAGCTGCGAGTGTGTCGGCGGTTTCGCCCGATTGAGAAACAGCAACGTACAGCACGTCGGGTTCGATCACCGGATTGCGATATCGGAACTCGCTCGCCGATTCTGCGTCGGCCGGAATCCGCGCCATATTCTCGATCATCTGCGCGCCTGCGATTCCCGCGTTCAGTGCCGTCCCACAACCAAGAAACTTGACTCGACGGATGCCCATAAGTTCGCGGGCTGTCATGTTGACACCACCCAATTTCGCCGTATTGAATCGCTCATCAAGGCGACCCCGAAGCGCACGTTCAATCGCATCTGGCTGCTCGTGAATTTCCTTGCGGAGGAAGTGATCGAAACCACCTTTATCAAGTTGTTCGATATCCCAGGTGACGTCAAGAACACGTTTCTGTGTGGGGGTCGCGTCAAGTTGAAACGTTCGGTATCCGTCAGCGGTAAGCACTGCCATCTCACCGTCGTCGAGCGGAACAACCTGCTTTGTGTACCGCACCATGGCCGTCACGTCTGATCCGACGAGCATTTCCTTATCGCCGATACCAATGATGACGGGCGAGCCGTTTCGGGCGATGACGATTCGATCGGGTTGGGTCGAATCGATCACACAAAGTCCGTAGGTGCCCTCGACCATTGACAACGTATGTCGAACTGCATCTTCCAAGTCCATGCCGGCAGCACGGTCTCGCGCAATCAGGTGCACCAGTGTTTCGGTATCGGTTTCTGAAAGAAATTCGAACCCGTCTGCCTCAAGCTTCATGCGAAGTTCGGCTGCGTTCTCGATGATTCCGTTATGAACAAGCGCAACGGTTCCTGAAACATGGGGGTGGGCATTGCTGTCGCTTGGCTCACCATGCGTGGCCCAGCGGGTGTGTCCAATAGCTGGGTGTCCACCCAACTTTTTGGGTATCGCCTGTTCGAGCTCACGAACCTTTCCCTTCTTCTTGATGACCTGCAGTTCGCCCTTTGCTGTGATGAGGGCTACGCCGGCGGAGTCGTAGCCGCGATACTCAACGCGCTGCAATCCTTCAAGCAAGATGGGAAGACCGTCTTTAGGGCCGATATAACCAACAATTCCACACATGGGCAAGATCTCTTTCTTAATGAACCGAAGCGGCAAGCCGAACTAACTGGCCGAAGCAGCAACACCGGGCTAGCCGTAGACCAATCGACGAAGTTGACGCATAGTCAATGCGGGGGCACTAAACCGACGGAGGCGCAAGTCGGCTGAGATCTGAGGCCAGATGGCCTCATTCGCAAAACCGTCGTGCTGTAACTCGGTATGGCGCCGCCTTACGAAGGTTTCGATACCTTCGCTTTGATACTCAATAACCTCCCCAACTACCCGAGCAAGTACCCCTCTGGGAAGAAGGGTGGTTCGTTCAAGTTGGTCAAGCAAATCATCGAACTCTGACATGCGCTGCACATCTTCAACCAGAGCAAAGGTCAAAAGCAAGGTTTCTGCCCGAAAACGGGCAGAAAGAGGGCTAGATTCATCATGATCCATGAGATCACTCTGCTCGTTCACCCTAAGTGATCATGAAAACATCACATCTTGCTGATGACTCCATCGCAGGTCAGCACCAGAATCAGTGCATGCCAACTTCGCCGGTAGGGTCAACTTCGCCAGTCAGGTCAACTTCGTTGAGCCGTCTCATCGCCACCACACTCGTGCTTACGATGAGTTCAGCGGTTGGCATTGGTCTGCTCACCTCAACCCCTGTTCAAGCGCAAGCAACCACGACTCCGGCACTCGTGTTGTCTGCGCCGCAGGTGGTTCAGGCCCAACAGGTAAGGGACAATGAGATTCGGGTTTCGTGGCTTCCTCCACAGTTGGCTTCGCAGCCGGTTCAAAACTACCGGGTTCAGATTTTGTCTAACTCAGCCGACGCCATCCCAACGACGAACCTGCTGACCGTTAACGGCAACACCACCAGCGTCAACTTTCGTAACCTCAAACTCGATCGCACCTACTTCTTTACCGTGCAAGCGCAAAGCGCCAACGTCATTAGTGAAGTTTCGCAACCGAGTAACACCGTCGAATTACCAAACCCTGCGAACCTTCGACCGAACCCCCCGACAAATGTGACCGCTGCAATAATCGGAACGGAACAAGCTTCGGTTTCGTGGCTGCCCCCGGTGGCCAAACCGAATGTTGAGATCAAGGGGTATCGCCTCACGACGTCGCCTTCATCACGAAAGACAGATGTTGGCCTAGTTGGTTCAACGCTGATCTCGGGCCTCAAGCCTGGTTTTTCTTACGTGGTGTTTGTGCAGGCAATTCCGAAGAGTGGCTCACTGTCAGATATTGCAAGTTCTGCTGTGATCTCGGTGCCACCAAAAATCGTGCGCATCACCCAGCCTCCGGTTACGCTTCCTCCGCCGACCCAGGCACCAACAACGCTCGCGACCACTACAACGATTCTCCCGTTACCGTCACCTGTTGACGTTCCGGCCCTCAAGGTGGCATCTCGCTGCACCAGCCGCGCCTGGAATCCGACGTTACTCGGGGTACCCCGCCAGCTTGCCGCTGGGGCACCGGCCGGGGTGTACATCTGGACCGACGGACGAGCGATTCATCTACGTACGTACAATCCGTCGGTCACGCCAATTCGAATCAGTGGTTCGGTAACCGGACAAACAACGTTGCCCGTCGTAGGTTTCTACCTTGAGCCTGACTCAGACTCGGTTTCAAAAGGGCGCACAACCACATCGTTTTCGTTTCTTAACGCCTACGACATCGATTCGCTGCGTTTCGATGGCCGCTGCATCACCAAGCTTACGGTTCGCCTCTTCATCAACGGCCAACCAATTCAGCCAAGTCAGGTGTTCATTGGTGGCAACGGAATCAACCCCACCAGCTCAGCGTTTGTTCTTTCTCGCTGAGGAAGTAGTCACGGGGTACGCCCGGTCAAGATCTGAAAGTGTTGCCTCGACCCATGCACGCTCGGTATCGCTTGCTTGCAATAGTTCATCACCAAACCGCTCGCGTTCTAGCACCGACACCAGCGTGTTAACGCGATCATCTGTGAACGTAGCAGTATGAAGACTGGCCCCAAATTCCGAAAGTGTTTGGGTCGCATCACGCGCCACACCGCGACGCTCGCCAAGCTGTTCTAACGTTGCTACGTGTGCTTCCCACCAATCAGGCTCGGGGCGGGCCCACCCCAATTTGACCAATATGAACTGAACCAGTCGTTGGGCGACTCGGCGCAACGCGAACATTGACAGGCCAAGCACGAACATCAGCGCAGCTGCCACCAGCAGGGTCTTTCCGCTCAGCGACGACTGTTGAGGCTTGACGATAGGTGGAGCGTTTACCACTGGCACGATCGACGTTGGGTCACGGGGTGCCCACCCTCGCCCCGGAAGGTACATTTCGACCCAAGCATGAGCATCTCGGCTCAACGCCATCAAACTTCCGTCACGTTCAGTCACGCTTGGCTTATACCCCGTTGCTAGGCGCGCAGGTATTCCATTGGCCCGAAGCATCATGACTGTTGCGGTCGCAATCTGCTCGCACCATCCGCGTTTCGATTCAAAAAGAAAATCGTCGACAACGTCGCCGGTCGCCGGTTTCTGTCGGGCGGTAAAGTCATATCCGGTGTTCGCCGCCAACCAACGCTCAATGTTTCGCTCGACGCCCTCAATCGACGGGGCATCGTTTCCGAGCTGTAAGGCCAGTGATCGAGTTCGTTGCGAAAGGGCGGTGGTATCGAGGTGCTCTGGACGAACCCCGTATGGTTCAAACAGCGCAATACCTTCATTCAGGCTCGAAAGAGGTGTGGGTGGTCCGCCGTCGCGCCAGGGGTGACGCGAACTGAACACCACATAACGAGACCCCTTTCCCATGGGAGACGTCGTTCGAATGGTTTCGTCGAGACTAACGAAAACATCGTTGGTCGCCACGTCAACCGAGGCGATTCGGCCTTCACCAAACACAAGGTCAGATGACCCGCCGAGAAGGTTCACTTGAGCTCCGCTTATCAGGGGCTCAAAGTCACCAGCCTCGGTTCGATCGAAGAGCACGTTTCCGCTACTTCGGGTGACCTTCGTAGTATTCGCCGACCATCCGCGACCATCCCAGGTATCAAAGGCTTGACCACGAAGTAACGTCGGAAACAGCGACCCGTAACCAAGGGGTCGCATGAAGTAACTCACACGAATCACCTCGGCTGTCGACAGCGCGCCGAACTGGTCGATGTTGAACGAGTCTGCGTATTGAAGTGTTCCATCGGCGGCCTTCGACCCTTTCCGGAAAAGTGGGTTCTGCGGTTCGCCGTTGCGTAACCCTGCACCCCCACCCGTTGAGCGTCGCTGGGCTGCACTTTGTGTACTACTTAATCGATCGAGGCCAGTTGTCAGCGGACCTTCAACCAGCAAACCAAGGAAGATGCTCGCCAACGCAACGGCTGCGATGGCTAATCGAGGCAACTTGGTAAATGCCGACGTTTGGCTCAGTAACGACTCGGGGGTCTTGGGCCCGGTTGCTTTCGGACCGGATGCGTTCGGACCCGATGCTTTTGGCCCGGCCATCGAACCGAAGCAGGCCGCAGCGCAGAGAATCGCCATCAGCGCTATTGCTAGAACCAGGCGGTTCGCGCCCGAGCCTGAAGCTACTCCGACGAGTAACAGCGAACCGACTAGCGCGACAAGTAACCCGCTTCGTGTGGCCAACAACAACCCAACGCTTGACGCAGCGGCGGCAAGAAACGCGACCGTATTGCTTGATGATCGACCCGACCACGCCCACCAAAGAAATGGTCCGGCACCGGCAAGCAATACCCCGACGTAGCCAATGAAAAGCACTACCGGATCGGTTGGAATTGCTTCGTTGATTCGAAGTCGTTTGGCCCCGCCCGAAGCGCTTAACGCCAAGCCAAAGAGTGCGAGAAGGATCGTCCACGCTGCAGCCTGCCTAGGCAGAAGTTGTTGCATGATCGCTGGAAGCATGGCGGCCGCCAGACCGAGCGTGATTGCACCGTGAACTTGCCATGGCGCTTCGCCGAAACCGGAAACCAAACGGTATGCGGCAGACCGGCGATCGATGTCATCGGACGCGTTAGCTGTCATGTTGATCTGCACCTGCGACACTCAGCATTTTTCCGTCGATACACCACATGCCATTCACAACCGAGATCATCGGAGACCTATCTTGTATGTGCACATATAGGATGTCGGCGCTGGCCAACACGACTTCCAGATCGGATACCGAGCCAACTCGATCAATGCGTGCAGTATCAGGCTGGCCACCTTCCGATGTTATGAGTTGAAGAGAAACACCACGCTCGATCAAACGGTCACACAACCACGCCGCTTCCGAAAGCATTTTCTCGCCTCGGTCGCTTCCATCGAGGAAGTCGACCAGAACCGTCGTTGTTGGAACACCGCCGGTACGTTCGGGCTCTCTCACCATGATTGAACCGGTTCGAGCCGTGGCTGGCCAATGAACCATACGGGCTGAGTCGCCAGGAAAGTATTCGCGCAGATGATGCGGTTCCCCTAGAGATGTTCCTCGATGCGCTAGCTCTCCGTCGCTGTGTGAAACAGAGATCACCGATGACAGCAGCTCAGGGTTTGGGATGCGTTTCGGTGCCACACAAATAGGCACAACCAAATCGATATTGAGAAAACGTGCTGCGTGAAGTGGAAGCGAAAGCGGGCCTGGGCTTACCACGCGTAGACGGGCCACCGAGTAGATACCCCTACGGTCGAGAACCACCGGAACATCGGCGGTCTTCTGTGCAATGGCTGGCACCCGCTGATGCGAGTCTGCCCCGACGAAGAGAAAACCTCGTTGATTACCCCGCACCATCACAGACCAAATCATCTGCTCACCTACGGTTCCGCTCGGGGGAAGGATAGCTGACAATGACGCTGTGTTAACTGACTGAGCCGCTATCAAGTAATTGAGTATGAGCGCTGGAACAAGAACACCGAGCAGCAGTGCAATGCCTCCCAGGCCCGACAACACAGCCACCCCGAAGAAGGACACACCAAGTATCAGACCGGGGCGAACCACCGGACGGGTGCGACTCCAGACCACCTGTCGGGCAATGGAACTTCGTGCAGACTCGCAAGGTTGCTTGGGCATGAGGAACGCCACCCTACGGAAGGGGTACTGATTGAATGACAGCTGCTACCCAGTCGACAAGGGCACTCAGGCGGTCGTCACCGGTTCGCAAGAGGCGATGTGCGAGGCAAACTGCAGCAACTTGGCGAACATCGTCGGGAATCACGTAACCGCGGCCCTCGATCACAGCCACTGCCTGAGCAACCTTCAACAGGGTTTTTGAAGCCCGTGGGCTCAACGACACGCCATGGTTCAGGGCCCCTGCAGATCGTCCGTCGATTCCGCTTCGAACAGCATCTACGATATCGAGCACATAGTCAGCAATCTCGGTTGCAACATGAACGGTTGCCGTTGCAGCTATCGCAGACTTCAGTTGTGACGGGGTCGATACTGCGTGAACCGACGATGGTTGACCAAGATCTGAGCGGGTCAACAACAGGCGTTCGGCTTCACGTGAAGGCCGCGTCATGGTGACAACTAGCGCGAAACGGTCACGTTGGCCAGATACCAACGGGAAGGTCCCCAAATCACCGACCGGGTTTTGGGTGGCGATCAGAAAGAACGGGTTGGGCAGCAGACGTTGATCACCATCAACACTTATTTGCCCTTCAGCCATTGCTTCGAGCAGTGCCGATTGGGCTCGTGGAGTAGCGCGGTTGATTTCGTCGAACAGCACCACATGATGCATCAGCGGGCCGGGGCGAAACACCCATTCGCCGGTTCGTTGGTCGTAAATATTTACACCGGTAATGTCGGTAGGAAGTAAGTCAGAAGTTCCCTGCACCCGAGCAAAATCGGTTCCGGTTGCCGCAACGAGGCTTTTCGCCAGCGTTGTTTTGCCAACACCCGGGGCACCTTCGAGCAACACGTGCCCACCGGCCAGAAGCCCGGCCACGGTGAGGCGCACTGCTCGGTGCTGGTCGGCCATGACCCCGTCGACGGCGGCGACAAGTTGCTGGGCGACCGTGATGGCATCATCGATCGGCGTTCGGCTAGGGGCCAGCGTCGAGGCCGAAGCCGAAGCCGAGTGTTCTGATTCAGAGGACAGTGGGGAATTCATGGACCCCGCAACCGTACCGGCACGGCTTTCGCAACCGGTACAAGCTGGTCGACCTGGGGAGATGTGCCGCCTCAGAAATGGGAAATTGGGCTACTCAAAGGTGTGAAATCAGGCTATTCAAAGGTGTGAAATTCAGCTAGTCTTCAAACGTGATGCCTTCGTACCTTCCGCGTCAGGCTGACGGGTCTCTCGCTGAAATTCTCGCCACTCATTCGGCAGCGCTGATCGTTGGCCCACGCGCGACCGGTAAAACGACCACTGGTCTTCGAATTGCGAGCGACTCGGTGCGACTAGGAAACCCTGCCGTGGCTGGCGCTGTAGCGGCTGATCCATTCGTTGCGCTGAGCAACCGGCCGCATCCCTTCCTCATCGATGAATGGCAGGTAGTTCCGCACTGTCTAGCGGCGGTAAAGCAGTTCGTTGACGAACAACATGAACCGGGCCAATTCATTCTCACGGGTTCCGTAAGAGGTGACCTTGATTCGCCCGTATGGCCGGGCACTGGTCGACTCGTGCGCTTGCAGATGTTCGGTCTGATGGAACGCGAAATTGAGAGCATCACCGGTCGAAGTTGGTTCGAACGGTTGATAAGCGGCGAATCAATCTCACCTGTCCGAACAGAGCTAGATCTTGGCAATTACATTGAACGAGCGCTGAGAAGCGGGTTTCCAGAACCTGCGCTGTCGTTCGATGAGCGAGGGCGGTCACGATGGCTGGCTTCTTACGTCGATCAATTGGTAAACCGCGATGCTCTTGACATTGAGGCAGGTCGCGACCCCCAGCGACTACGCCGCTATTTGGAAGCGATCGTGCTTCACACGGCAGGAATCGTCGATGACGTAACGCTCTTCAACGCAGCGAAAGTCAATAAAACAACCTCGCGTGCATACAATCAGCTACTTCAGAACCTGCTCATTCTTGATGAGATACCAGCGTGGACATCTAACCGCTTGAAGCGCCTTAGTCTTTCGCCCAAGCGTTTTATGGTTGATTCTGGCCTACTCGTAGGTGTACTGGGTATCACCAAATCTGACGTGTTGAGCGATGTTGACCTTTTAGGGCGTGTTCTCGAGACATTCGTTGTTTCGCAGTTACGTGCCGAGGTGGCTCTGATGGTTCCCAGCCCGCGGCTCTACCACTTGCGAACCGCTGAGGGTCGACATGAGGTCGATCTCATTATAGAAATCGGGCATAGAAAACTAATTGCCATTGAGATCAAGGCAACATCAAGCCCAGACCCCGGTGATGCAAAGCACCTCCGATGGCTGAAGCGAGAGTTGGGCGATTCAGTAATCGCGTCGGTTCTTCTTCACTGCGGATCTTCGTCATTTGTCATGGATGAAGGAATTCTCGCTGTTCCCATCGCAGCACTGTGGAGCTAACTTTCAGACCGCCTGTCAGGCAAGAGGCTCAGTCACCATTCCCACAACGCATTTACCGGCACTGACCACAGTCGATCTCCCAGCGGCGTCACCCGTTCTGCACAGTGGACAACAAACCCTGCGACGAATCTGTCGCCGAGTTGATTTCGCAAAAACTCCAATCCCGTAAGCGAGTCGCTTCCAACGTCAACGGCAGCTTTCACTTCAATCCCAACGACGCGCCCATCCGCGGATTCCAGCACGATGTCAACTTCGCGGCCGTCGTGGTGTCGCCAGTGGTATATCTGGGCTTGAATTTCTGACCAAGTCAACTGTCGAGCTAATTCTCCGACAACAAATGTCTCCAACAGATGACCTGAAACAGTTGCCGTGGGTCTCGAAAGAGCCTGCGCATTTACGCCGAGCAGAATTGAGGCGGCGCCAGAGTCGACAAAGTGAAGCTTCGGACGCTTGATCACTTTGGATGAAAAGTTACCGGACCAAGCCGGGATCGTATGATGAACATATGTGGTTTCGAAGAGAGGAAGGTACCTTCGAAAGGTGCTCTGCGGAATTCCGAGTTCTTTCGCTAAATCGGTCAGATTCAGCTCGTGAGACGTACGTTCGGCGAGCAGACGAATGATGCGATCGAGCTGGCTCGCATGTTCCAGGTCGGCCAGATCCCGGACATCTTTTGCCGTAAGGGCTCGAACGTACGAACGGAGAAATTCCGACCGGTCTTGCTCTGAGGAGGCAAGGACCGCCTCCGGCAGCCCACCTCGAACAACTCGCTCGAAGATCGAGCGACGACTCATTTCTGTAAAACGACCAGCCATGATTGATCCGGGGTCTTCGAAGGCGAAATCTACAAACCGGTCGGGCTGACTGTCGATCTCCCCTTGGGAAAGTGGTCAAAGGTCAACAAACCGAACGCACCCGGCCAGCGACTCGCTGAGGCGCGGCTCACTCAAAAAACGCGTTGACCCTGCCAACACAAACCGACCCTTCTTTGGTGATCGATCAACCTGGACCTTCACAGCCAGCACAAGCGGGTCGCCCCCTCGCTGCACCTCGTCTATCAGCAGCGGCTCGTTAAAGCCGGTGACAAACCCTGCGGGGTCGGTACGGGCGATTCGGAGGTTTGAGGCTTCATCGAGTGAAATGTAAGTTCCGCCTCGTTGGGCGCAGAGTTGAGCGAGAAGGAAGGTCTTGCCGGACTGTCGGGGGCCGTTCACAACCACGGTTCGTGCTGCATTCAAGCGACGATCGAGAAGCTGAGCAGCCCGCCGTACGAAAAAGGGTTCAGGGAGATCCACCACGCAACCAGCTTTGTGGTGGATTTCACCGTTTACTAGTGGCGGATTTTACTGGTCTGGTCTGGTGGAATTTCAGACCCTTGCACGCCCACCGACGATTCGGAACAACTCAGCAACGAAGCGAATCAATGTCCAGTCTATGGAGAGAGTTCAGACGCACACAACTCACTCCGTTGTGGCCAGACCGGCCAGACTCGGAAGTGACAGGATCAAGGCACTGTGAACCTCGTCGGCGCTGCGGGGTGGGGCGGTCATTCGAGCGGCCATGGCTCTGATTACCTCAATGACACCTGCTCGACTTTGCGCGCGAAGTTGGCTCGCCAACTCGTCAGCTGACCATACGAGCAGAGGTGATCGGTGCTTCGCAGCCCACTTGTTGACTTCGCGTCGAAGTCGCTTGTCGTTGGAAACGATGACGTCCACCTTGTGAAATCGTGCGGCGGCAACCACATGGCGGTCCTTGTGATTGATGAGAGCGTCATCGTTGAAGCGAGAGGGCACAGCCATGCTGTGACCGTCGGTAGAACGACGAACAGCGGCAAGGCGTCGTTCCAACTGCGAAGCGGTGAGATCCGGCCGATTTGCATCGATATTGCGGCTGGCCCCATCGATAATGGCGTCGCTAACAATGGGACGTTGCAACATATCGAGGCTTGCAGCAGTGAGGATGAAGTCACAGATTCGAATCGGATAGACCACGTCGACATCAAGCAGTAGCAATAGTCGTCGAACCGCCCGGAAATCGTCGGTCACGTGTCGAAAAACCCGAACGCCTCCGCCTCAGCTGCAAGCTCATCCAATGCGTTACGTCGCTGTTGAAGATCGGCGCGCAGGTAAATGACAGCGTCGCTTCGACGGATCCTCCGGTGACCCCGAGTTCCTTGGGTGCGGCGATAGGGCATCGCACCGGTGTCAAGGAGTCGAATCAGCGTTGGTCGTGAGATCCCCAGCAAGGCCGCCGCGGCTTCGGTCGTAAGTTCGGCGTCTGGCGACTGCAATTCGGAGATTGCATGCTGGAAAGCTTCGACAACTTCGGGAGCGAGCGCGAGTTGACGTCCCCTTTGGTCGACGAGACGGGGGCTATGCGAGAGAGTGTCAGCGAGTTCATCGAGCGTCGCTGAAACGGTAGCTGTCGGTGGCATATCTCAAGTCTCCAATAAATTCGAATAAATCGCAAGCCGTATTCGACATGTTCGATGTTTTCGGGGTTGCGTACGGTTGTGACTCAGCCGAAAGTCCGATGGGCTGCGGATAAGTCACGTGTCCTTACGTAAAGCTCGTTTGCCAATATTTTGGGTGGGAGGCTTGCGAGCGGCAACCCAATTGCTACCGGGTTCTGAAAGGTCAATGAATGAAGAATCCGTCGAACTGGAAACAATTATGTGACGACCGACTCGGTGACGTTTCGTCCGACGATGTCGTGCACGAGAAACGGTTTCTGCAACTCACCAAAAACTTGGATGGGTCATGGGCACTCCGCGGCACCCTCGACAAACTCACCGGCGAAACCCTTTCCACCGCGTTGAAAGCGGCCACACCCCTACCGGGTCCCGACGATGCCGCACCCCCGGTCAACGACGCCACGACGCCCTCGGTGACAACGCCACCGAATCCTTGAGTTTCAGCGACACAATGATCTACCTGTCATCCTTCACCAGAGACATGCTCCTCTGCGACGCAACCACAACCAGTGTTTGGGTTAACGCTGAAGGTGTCCCATTCGACGTCGGAGACCCCGACACGGCAATCCCGATCCGGCAACGACGAGCCGTGCACATCACAGACACCCATTGCAGGTACCCCGGATGCAACCACGAAGCCCGATAGTCAGACATCCACCACATCCGGTACCGGCGAAACGGCGGAGCACACAACCTCAACAACTTGGTACTCATCTGCCGCTACCACCACCGAGAAATACACCGAGAAACACTCAAACTCAGCTGGAAACCCGACCACACCACCCTCACCATCGAACACCCAAACGGCACCAAACAACACTCACCACCAACCCCAAACCTCGTCCGCCTACTCATCTGACCAGGTAGCGACAAGCCGAGGCTCATCTCACCAGATAGCGGCCAGCTTCCGTCGTGTCGACCAGCACATCGCCATCTGAGGTGAGGTCGATCCACGTCCACGAATCTTCGATCGACAGGGCTTCGGTGGCGCCTGTCATCGTGGCAAGATTTGTCGCTCCCGACACCAGCCAACACTCCCCGTAGGGGCGAGACCGAAGGCGCTGCCCAATACCGTACGAGCCGGTTTCGGTGCCAGCATGATGCGAACCAAGATCAAGCCTGAGTGTCGGACCGACCTCGCTCGTCGCCGCTTGTTCCGCAGAAAGCGCAGCTGGAATGCCAGCGAAATGCGCAAGGGCAAGGCATCCGTTTGGGGTCGCACTTGCCCGGCGAAGCGACGCCGCCGGGATGAAGCCGTACTGCCCGGCCGTATACGACACCCCGCTTACGAGTAATTCGCCATCAAGCACCACGATTTCTTCATCAACCGCATAAAACACATCGGCGCTTCGCGACCAGCCTGGCGGGAAACGAACCAATGACGTTGACGCCTTAGTCACGGGGTCAACGCGAAGCCGACAGATGTCAACATCTGGGGTTCCTCCGGGGATCGCCGTTTTCCCCCAGTCGAGGGAACCAGTCAACGAAATCGAACGCATACGAGCACTCTTTCAGAAAAACCGGTGACCTATCTTTTACCAGCCCATGTTTGTAACAGTCGTCGAGCGGACAGGACCACCGCTTCGTCAACCATTCTTCCGTTCTCATCGACGCACACACCGTTGCCTCGGGCAGTGGCTGCATCGAACATGTCGACCAGCCGCCGGGCCTGAGATACCGCTTCGGGTGACCGTGTGAACACCTCATTAATGACCGCAACTTGGGCCGGATGAATCGCAGCCCGGCCACGAAATCCGAGACGACGAAGCGCCTCAGTAGAAGACCGCAACGCTGCGAGGTCGCGAAAGTCTGTCGACACAGGACCCACCGGGGCTTCGATACCGCCAGCAGCACTCGCTAGCACGACCAGCTGACGGGCAAACAGGTGCTCACGTTCATCGCCCGGTGTGAGTTCGGTTCCGATCGAGGCGCTCAGGTCTGCTTCACCAATCGCTAGACGAACCACTCGGATTCCGGTGGCCAAAATTCTGGCATCAAGAATCGCCGACGGCGTTTCGAGCAACGCGCAAACAGCAATACTGCGGTCGACGAGACCAGCGGTCATCTCGGCTATCGAGAGCGCTCGATCGATCTCGTTCAAACGGTCCAACGACTCGACCTTCGGAACGTAAATGCCGGCAAGGTGAGCACCGCCAGATCGAACGACAGCGGCGATGTCATCAATGCCAAGGTCACCCTGATTAATACGGACCCATATCGCTGGCGTTCTCGGCGCACTTGCAAAGTTGTGGCGTGAAAGAGCCTCACCCAGGGTCGCCCGGGCCTCAATCTTGCGGTGCATCGACACCGCATCTTCGAGATCACAAATAATCGCATCAGCCTCTGATACCAGCGCCTTCGTCAGTTTGTCAGTTTGATCGCTTGGGACGTAAAGGAATGAACGCATAGTTACCACTGCGAGCGTACCCCGCTAGGGTCAAAGCATGTCGACCTCGCATCAGGCCGTGTCGTATCGGGCGCTGGCCCTGCAAACTACCTGCGACGCAGTGAACGGGGCGAGTGATCCTCGAATTGCGATGCGGGCCGCAATCGAGCGGATCGACCAACAAATCGCTGCATCAAAAGCATTCATCGGGCCTGACTGTCGCCTGGTTGTGCTTCCAGAATACTTTTTGACTTCGTTTCCTATGGGTGAACCAATTCCTGCATGGACAGCGTTGGCTGCCATCGACCCGGGTGGCGAAGAAGAGATTGCGATCGGGGCAGTCGCCCAACGCAACAACGTGTTCCTCTCTGGAAACGTGTACGAAACAGACCGAGCATTCCCTGGTTTGTACTTTCAAGCGAGCCTGATTTGGTCGCCGACCGGAGACGTCATCCTGCGATATCGACGTCTGCATTCCCTGTTTGCCCCCACCCCTCACGATGTTTTCGATGCGTACGTCGATGCGTACGGAATCGACTCGCTCTTTCCGGTCGTCGATACGGAACTTGGCAAGTTGGCCTGCATCGCCAGCGAAGAAATCTTGATCCCCGAATTAGCACGTGCACTTACCATGCGTGGAGCCGAAGTATTTTGCCACTCAACAAGCGAAGTCGGCTCTCCCCGGCAAACACCGAAAGACATTGCGAAACTCGCCAGAGCCCAAGAGAATTTGGCGTGGATCGTGAGTGCGAACTCGGCTGGTATCGCTGGCATATCGATTCCGTTTGCGTCGACCGACGGTAAAAGCCAAATCGTTGATCACCTCGGGAAGGTCGTCGTCGAGGCCGGTGCTGGCGAGTCGATGGTGGCAAACGCTGAAATCGACATTGCTGCGCTGAGGCGTTACCGAAATCGTGCGGGAATGGTAAATCTGCTGGCCCGGAATCGTTTCGAGTTGTGGGCTGGCGAATACTTCCGGGCAGCCGATGCTGGCCTCGGGCATCCACCAAATAACATCGACCCCGAACAGGTTCCGGGTCGGCCTCATTTTCTGAACACCCATCAAGGTGTCATCAGCCGCCTCAAAGAGCACGGAATCATTACCGAATGAGCACACCCAACTTACCTACACCCAACTTACCGACACCCAATTTGATTGCACTTCGAAACCCCCGAACCGGCGAGGCCGATGGCACGGTTCGGGCGACCACGTCGAACGAATTGCGGGCCTGCGCCGACCGCCTGCGCTTGGCCCAACCGGGTTGGGCGTCGTTGACACCTTCCGAACGTGCAGCGCAATTACTTGACTGGAAGGCCGCGATACTCGAAGCCCGCGAGGCAATAGTAAGTGCACTGATTGCTGACACCGGTAGACTCAAAGAGTCGAACCAAGAATTCGACGCATTCATTGGCACCATCGACAGGTGGGCACGAATGGGTGTCGAACTTCTGAACGCCGACCGTCGATTCACTTCGATGATGGGCTTTGTTGATATTGACCGAAACTACCGACCGCTGGGCGTCGTTGGGATTATCAGCCCATGGAACTTTCCCCTCGTTCTGTCAACGATTGATGCCCTTCCAGCCCTTATGGCCGGATGCGCTGTGCTCTTGAAACCAAGCGAAGTAACGCCCAGGTTTGTGCAGCCACTACGGGCGACACTTGGCGCGGTTCCCGCACTTGATGCCGTTTTCGATATTGTGATTGGTGACGGAACCATCGGTACACAGATGATTGAGGATTGCCATGTAGATGCCATTTGCTTCACGGGCAGCGTGACAATGGGTCGCAAGGTTGCTTCGTTAGCCGCGTCGGCATTTATCCCAGCCTTCCTTGAGCTAGGCGGAAAAGACGCTGCCATCGTATGCGCCGATGCCGACCTCGATTTAGCGACCAGTGCCCTGTTGTGGGGTTCTACCTCGAATGCCGGGCAAGCGTGCCAGAGTATCGAACGAATCTATGTACACAGATCGATTGTCGCACCATTCGTTGAACTGTTGAGCGCCAAGGCCAGCAACATCGGCCTATGTTTCCCGAACATCGACAAGCCCGGGCTAGGCCCAATCATCGCGGAACGCCAAATAGAAGTAATCGAAACCCATCTCGCCGATGCAATCGCCAAAGGGGCAAAGGTGACTGCAGGCATTGGTTCGGTTGAGCGACACGGGGGCGGGGCCTGGGTTCGACCTACCGTGCTCATCGGGGTAACTCACGACATGCTCATCATGACGCAAGAAACGTTCGGCCCGATTCTTCCGGTTATGGCATTCGATACCGTCGAAGAGGCAGTCTCGTTAGCCAACGATTCACGATTCGGGCTATCGGCCGCCGTATTCGCCGGGTCTGAAGTGTCGGCCGTCGCGATTGGAACCCGTCTCGATGCCGGGGCCGTAAGCATCAACGATGCCACCCTGACGGCATTTCTGTGGGAGGGCGAAAAGCATTCGTTCAAATTGAGTGGCCTCGGGGGTTCACGAATGGGGGCGGCTGGGCTACTACGTTTCGTTCGCAGCCAAGCCCTACTCATTAAAACTAATGGGCCAACTCGCGACCCCTGGTGGTACTAGTTGCCTGGTGGTACTCGTTGCTCTGCTTGCACTAGGCGGCGAAAACGTAGATCTCATGAAGAAGCAATCAAAGTGACCGAGGCGGCCCCAAGAGTTCGTTACGTTTACGTACCGGAACTAAACCGAGTCAATTCAACGTCAAAGCTACAGCCGGCAAACACGAGGAGTAACAATGGGAATTCGAGAAGATATGCCGGTGTTGGCCAGCCATGAAGGCTCGTGGACCGGTGAGTATGTTCACGTCGACGTGTCAGGCAACATTCTCGATCGACACCGTGCCGATGTGACATGCAGTTTTCCCGATGACGACACGCACCCGTACTACCAGGTGAACACCTACACGTGGGATGACGGCCGAACCGACGTCATTCAATTTCCGGCGACTTACCGCAACAAGAACATTTGGTTCAATACTGACCGTATCGATGGACACGCATGGGAGATCGATGATCGAACCGTGATGTTGACCTGGCAATACAAAAATGACCCTACCAACTACCTCTACGAAATGATCCAAATTGACGCGGCGCGCAAACATCGGGCCCGAACCTGGCATTGGTTCGAAGGTGGCGAGCTGGTTAAACGAACACTTGTCAAAGAACACCGAGTCTCCTGATTAATACGGCGGGAAAAATGATAAGTAGAACGAATCGTTTTCTCCAGGCGGCCCTCGTTGCCATCACGACACTCTTTACGCTTACGATATTCCCGAGCTTGAGTTCGGCGCAAAGCGCTGAAGCCCCAGTGTCGCTTGAAGGGCAGGGTTTCCAGACACCGGCGGGTCGAGTCTTGCGCATCACCATCCTTTCCCCCGTGCCAATCACGGGAACGCTTGATGTTAAGCAGGGCTTCGATGATTCGGTTGTGGCAACGGCAAGGGTCGAACTTCCCACCGGTGGCGAAGCCACTATATGGATTCCCCTCGCAGTCGACCTGAGGAATAGCGGGTTTACAAACGACATCGTTTTGAAAGCAGACGGACGAAAAGACCTTCGTACATCTGTTGGGGTAACCATTGGCAGCCTTCCAGTTGCGGTACTTCCATCAGCGCTGGGTAGTCGACAGCGACCGAACGCCTCATCAACCGTCACCGGGGCAAGTACCGCAGAGTTTGCTTCGCTCACCATCGATGACCTCGAACAACGCCCGTGGATACTCACAGGGTTTTCGGTGCTGGCCACGACCGGCCGTGAACTTTCGAGCGCTTCGGCTGCAGCACAACGTTCGGTGATGCGTTGGGTGAACAGCGGCGGAGAGCTTCTGATTGATGATGACAGTGATGTGGTTGCCCTCGGCAAGTCACCTCAACCGTCAAGCAAAACTGGCGCAAGCATTGGTGATGGTTTCATCCGACGCACGGCAGGCGGTATGCGTGCCGGCAGGTGGGAAGAACTCCTGTATCCCCAAGCGCAGTCGATTTCGAATTTTTCCAATGAAAACTATGGGTGGTTAACATCGGCAGCGATTCGCCTTCCACCGGTTGGCGCAATGTTGGCTGGCATGCTCGGGTACATTGTTTTGGCCGGGCCGGTACTTCACATTGTCGCCAGAAAGCGCAAACGCTCAATGTCTATCTGGACGCTCGGGCCCCTCTTCGCGATCGCCACAACGGTAGTGGTTCTCGTCGGCGGTCTTGCGCTTCGAAAACAGGCCACCGACCAACACGGCCTACTTTCGGAATTCGGGGCGAATGGCAAAGTCGTCGTATTGAAAGCGGATACTCGCTCGGGTAAACATACCGAAACACTGAAACCGGGGTGGAACGCATTCCCCGTTGAGTCTGGTAATCGAACCATGCTGACCCGCGTCGAGCGTCCCCTCAAGCTAGATATCAACGTTCCTCCGGGTGGCGTTGAATTGGTGCAGGCAGCCGGTCCGTCCTCGATCGGTCAGTCACCGATTGTTGCCACGGCTACTGCTGACGGCGGAGACATTGTACTTGACTACCGCAACACTTCGACACGTGCGCTTACGAGTGTTACCGTTTGGGTATGGTCAGGCCCACTTTCCAACGGTGGGATTCTCGTCGCATGCGACATAGGAGTAATTCCTCCAGGTAACTCAGGTGTAATGCGCTGCAGCCAAACCAGCTTTAATGGGTCAAGCACGCAGGCCGGAGATCTCCTGCTCAAATTTGCCCTTCAAAACAACTCGTCTGTGATCGTTACCACCGACGTCACAGACGCAAAAGTTGGAACCTCTTTTACCTCTGGCAAACAAGTGTATTCGGGGGGCTTTCTGAGGGTGCCAATTTCGGGTGATCTGATCTCGCGCCAAACCCACATCTCAAGCAACGGAGACGGCGTTCAACGCTACGACCTTGAACCAGAAGCGATAGGCACGGCAACCGTCAGCGGCGAGATTTGGAAAGATGGGACGTTCGAGCAGTTGAACAACGTGCGAATCACCGAGGCGTTGGCACCGAATGGAGCGCTCGTCTCACGGGGCATCATCACCATTGTTCCCGAAGGACAGGAAGTGTTCGGATGAGCGACACCACACAGACCGCGATGCTGCCAACGACACCCTTCATAGCTCCGCAGGGGTTTCCAACTATGAACCTCGGTCCTGCGCTTCCCCCTGACCCAACAATGGCAGTGCGCATACGAAGTTTGACTAAACGGTACGGAAATGTAATGGCCCTTGCTGGCCTCGACCTCGATATTCCGAAGGGTTCTCTGTTCGGAATCATCGGGCCGAACGGGGCGGGCAAGACGACCATGCTCTCTGTGATCGCTACTCTGCTATTGCCCTCGTCGGGTTATGTCGAAGTGATGGGGGTTAACCCCGTCAGCCATCCACGAGACGTTCGTAAGCTTATGGGGTATATGCCAGACGTGATGGGTGTCAATGAACGCCTCACAGTCGATGAGTACCTTCGTTTTTTTGCTCATGCTTACCGTCGGCCCAAATCCACGTGGGACACAACCATCGAGGGTTTGCTTGAACTCGTGAACCTGGCCGACAAACGAGAAGCACTTGTCGACAGTTTGTCTCGCGGCATGAAGCAACGACTTTCCCTGGCGAGGGCCCTCGTTCACGAACCAGAACTGCTCATTCTCGATGAACCTGCCTCTGGCCTCGACCCACAAGCACGGGTTGAACTTCGGATGCTGCTGCACGAACTGCAACGTATGGGCAAGACAATCATTATTTCAAGCCACATCCTGGCTGAGCTTGAAGAAATGTGTTCGCATGTTGCAATCATTACCAACGGTCGTTTGGCTGTTACCGGCGCGACATCTGACCTGGGCAAAAGCGCAAACGGTACTCGGATCAAAATTCGCCTTGCCGACGGTCGCGAAAGTGAAACAACGGTCACCAGTCTCGAGGCACAACGGGCTCTGCTCCACGATCTCATCGTTGTTCAGCAGCTACCGGTTGTTGAGTTTCGACCGGTCACCGAAGGTCTCGAAGAGATGTTTATGGATGCGATTGCCAATGCCCCCGGCCCCATGTATGCCACCCCGTTCGCGCCGCCGTCATGAGTGCGTTTCTCACATGGTCGACAGGCCTCTTTACGAATCCGATACTTGCTCGTGAGCTTCGGCTGCGTTCACGGGCCCGGGCATTCACCGTGGTAGTTACGGCAGAGTTGCTGGCACTTGCAATTCTGCTCACCATATTGTGGGTAACGGTCGGTTCGGGTGTTCAGCGAGACGAACTGAGCACCGTTGGCGCTCTGATGTTTTGGTCGTGCGTTGGTGTCATCAACCTCATCATTGTCTTAAGCGTGCCGGCGACGAGCGGACAGTCAATTGCTGGTGAGCGTGAACGCGATACCCTCGCTTTGCTACTTACCAGCGCACTTACTACAGGCCAGATCATTATTGGCAAAGTGTTGGCTTCGGTTGTTGGGGTTGTGTTTACGATTCTTGCGGCGATGCCAGTTCTTGCGATCTGTTATGCAATTGGCGGCGTCAGCCTTTGGGCGGTGATGATTTCGGTGGTTCTTCTTACCTGGACCGCATTCGTCGTCTCATCGGTTTCGATTTTGGCTAGTACTCACGCCAGCACATCGTCGCGGGGTATCACCATGGCGTACACCTATGCCGTGCTCACACCAATTGTTGCCAGCTGTATTCCCCTCATTGGTTGGCTGTCATATTTGGTCATTCCGTTTGTGGCGATAGCAATGTCAAAAACTCAACTTGAAACGCGGATCTGAATATGGCAAATCCAATTCTTGCAAGGGAACTTCGAGCACGTTCACGACGTGTCGGAACCACCGTCTCGTTGACACTATTCATGTGCATCATGACCGGGGTAGCGGGAATCGTATGGGCAACTACTCATACCGTTGGTAGCTTCCGAAGCGACCCGGTATCGGCTTCGACCATCGGCACCAATCTGTTCGACTGGGTCATCATCACGATGATCTTCGTTATGAGTTTCATCATCCCGGGCTTTACCGGGTCAAGTATTTCTGGTGAACGTGACCGGCAAACCCTCGTACCGATGCAGGTTTCATTGCTCACGCCTCGCCAAATTATATTCGGGAAGTTGCAGGCTTCGCTTGCGTATACCGGCCTTCTACTTTCGGCTTGTGTGCCACTTTTCGCAATCGCCTACGTAATTGGCGGCATCACGGTTACCTCGGTGATGATGGCAATACTGGCATTGGCAGTTGTTGCGCTGTTGCTCGGCGCACTGTCGATACTTGCGTCAACGCTCGTACGTCGAACCGGGCCAGCCACCGTACTTGCTTACGCTTTCATGTTGACATTGGTGGTTGGTCTATTCGTGATCTTTGCCATCGTCGGAGCACTCACCCAGTCATTTCCCGATGATGCGATAATCGTTCTCAACCCACTCGTCTTTGTTGGCAGTATGACAAGACTCGGTTCGAGTTCAGTAGGTGACTCATCGGTGCTGAGGAGCATAGGAGGTTCAGGTGTTTGGTGGGCCAGCCTGATCGGTTACGCCGTCTTAATTGTGCTTGCTCTGAGCGTTGCCGTGCGGCGAGTGCGGATTCCGAATCAGAGTGATCGGTAAGCTCAGCATGGTTACTACTGAACCAACTGATCACCAGGCTTTTCTTTCCGAAGTAACTCGGCGGCTTCGACGTTCGTATGCAACGTCGCTCGCTCAAGACGTAGGCGTTAGTGCAGCCGCAGTTGTCGCAACAGCGGCAATCGCTGGATGGTTATGGGCAGCGGCTATACCTGTTCTCTTGGCGACAATGGGTGTTGCAGTTTGCGCTGCGATCGGGTTCGTTGCATGGAAGCTCATCACACTGAAACCAGCACCGAACGTTGTCGCACGGTTGGCCGATCAGCGATGCGCCTCGAACGACATTTTTTCGACAACCCTTATCGAAGGTGAATCGCCATTTTCTCAATCGGTGATTGCCCAAGCCGACCGGGTAGCAGTCGCTCATCAGCCATCCGATGTAGTACGTCCACATATTTTCTGGTGGAAATTGCTGCTGGTATTTGTTGGATTCGCGATTGCAAGTACCGTGCTGTTCGTCGACGGCCCAGGAAGCAAAGCCCGAGCAATTGCACGGCGCGACAAGGCAACTATTGAACGGGCCAAAGAAAACGTCAGACGATCAGCCGAACAAATCAAAGTGTCGGGTGTTGATCCACTACTTGCCGCTCAACTCGATCAACTCGCCAAGACACTCGATCGGACCAGTGATCCGCTTGAGGCTGCCCGCCTGTTACAGCAGGCTGCTCTTGCCGCTCAACCGCCTGACTCGGCTCAAGCGCTGGCGCGACGTGCTGCGGTGAAAGGGCTTGAACGGGGCCTTGCCGGAAATCCGCTAGCCCCCGGCGAATCTGCCGCTGAACAGTTTCGTAAAACCGCCGAAGACCTTGACCCCCTCACTACCGACCTTGAGGCGCTTAAGAAACGATTGGAAGAACTATCAAAGAGCCAACAGTCGGGTAGCCCCGAAACGGCGAAAGCACTCAAAGATGCAGCCGATGCACTCGCAGCCTCTGACCTTGACGCTGCGAAACAAGCGCTGAACGACGCAGCCGATGCCCAGGAGGCAGAGGCGGCGAAGGCTTCTACTGATGAGGTGCGGTCGGAAGAGGCAAGCAAGTTGAAAACCGAGGCATCGTCGCTGCAGCAGCCTCCGACTGGTATCACCATGCCGCCCGGCGTCACCCTTCCACCGGGCGTTTCGCTTGCCCCCGGAAAGACCTTGCCCCCCGGCGTTTCGCTCGTGCCTGGAAGCCTCGTTCCTGGCACCATCACGACGGGTGCGTCGACACTATACGTTCAAGTGACCGGCACCATTCCACCGGGGGTTTCGACGATTCAGATTGCAACCCCACCAGGGTCTGGGCAACCTCCAGGAACTCAACCGCCGGGTGGTCAGCCCGGTGCGGTTCAGCCAGGTGCGGTTCAGCCAGGTGCTGGCCAACCGGGTGCTGGCGGAAATGGTCCATCGGGAGGTGCGTCCGGCGGAAGCGCCGCAGGAAAGGGAGCGAACCCCTCAGTGGGCGCACCAACCGGGACACTGGCCCCGACGAAGGGCAAGGTGTACGCACCGGGGGTTGTCACCGGCGGCGGAGCTGGCGATGTTGTGGGGGCAGGTGCAACACCATCACCCAGCGGTAGCGCCAGGGTCCCCATCAAAGACGTTGCCTCAAAATCAAAAGCACGTGCCGACAAAGCAATCGAATCAAGTGACCTTGACCCGTCTGAACAAGACGTAGTTAAGGACTATTTCGATTCACTCAACGCCCCTCCCCCGCCGGTAAGCACACCCGTAAGTACAAAAGGAAAATAAGCATGCAGATGAACCCTGACGACTGCACTGCACTCGTCCATGCCATCGAACAAGAAGTTGGAAAGGTCATTATCGGCCAACAAGATCTTGTGCATTCGGTGTTGCTTTGTTTGATGGCTGAGGGTCATGCCCTGGTGGAGGGTGTGCCGGGTCTCGGAAAAACCGAATTGCTGAAGGCGCTGAGCATCGCCTGCGGTTTGTCATCGTCACGGGTGCAGTTCACCCCTGACTTGATGCCGGCCGATATTACGGGCACCCAGGTAATCGAAGAGTCAAGTGACGGACGCCGATCATTTGTTTTCCGCCCGGGGCCACTGTTCGCAGGGTTTGTGTTGGCCGATGAGATCAACCGAGCAACCCCGAAAACCCAATCGGCGTTACTCGAAGCAATGGCTGAACGCACCATCACAGCCGCTGGGGCAACACGTCCTCTGCCGCGCCCATTTCTCGTAATGGCAACCCAAAACCCTATCGAGCAGGAAGGCACGTATCCGCTTCCCGAAGCCCAACTCGACCGATTCATGATGAAGGCGTTGGTTCCGTATCCTGCGGCAGGTGAGTTGGCCGAAATTCTTCGCCGTACCACTGGCGGCGCGAAACCGACCTCGAATCAGATTGCCGATGCCGAGTCATTGCAGGCTGTCGTTTCGATGACACGCCAAGTTCCCGTAGCCGATCATCTCGTTGAGCATGCTGTGGCCTTGGTGATGGCGACGCATCCCACAAACGGATCATCTCCCCCGCGAATCACAAAGTACGTGCGCGTTGGGTCTTCACCTCGGGGTGCTCAGGCACTCATACTGGGCGCGAAAGCCGAAGCGCTTATTAACGGTCGACCAAACGTTTCAGCAGCCGACATTAGAAGCGTCGCACCCTCGGTGTTGCGTCATCGCCTACTCACCGGCTACGAAGCTGCAGCTGACGGGGTCACCACCGACCAACTCGTTTCCGATGTGTTGGAAGCGATACCAACGCCAAGCGTCTCTGGCCGGGGGATTTGACGTATGTCGGGCTCTGATCTGCTTCCTGCAGAACGCGCAGCCCGACTTAGCGCGTTTACGCTTCGACCTGGTCGACCACTGATTGGAAGCGGGGCCGGGGCACACAGATCACCTAGGCGGGGAACCTCTATCGACTTTGCCGATCACCGCCCCTACTACTCAGGCGATGATATTCGAAGGGTCGATTACCATATATACGCGCGCTTAGATCAGCTGGTACTCAGATTGTACGAAGCCGACGATGACCTCACCGTACGGTTTCTTATCGATACATCACTGTCGATGTCCGTTGGCGACAAGCTGTTACGCGCTAAAGAACTTACTGCAGCTTTGGGGTTTGTGGCTCTTGAACATCGTGACCGGCTCAGCGTTCATACCCTCGACGGACCACCCATGTCGTTCAATGGCGGCACCGGTTTACCGGCGTTACTTCATCATCTTGAGAGACTGGTTGGACGTGGGCAAACCGACCTGGGTGGGTCAGTGAGGCGGGTTCTTTCAAGCACGGCACAGGGTCGTTCGGGTCTGAACATCATTGTGTCTGACTTACTGAGCCCCGGTTGGGTTGATGCAATTCGATTGGCACCGGCTCGCGGTGCGGCCACGATTGTGGTGCATGTGCTTCACCCGGACGAAATAGAACCGAACCTTTCCGGCGATTTGGATCTTGTCGATATCGAAACTCAAGACCGTGTGAGCGTCAGCCTGGACCCAACACAAATCTCCAAGGTTAAAGCGACAATCGCTGAATGGATGAACGACATTCGACAGGCAACAGCCTCGCTTGGCTGCACCTATGTACCATTACGAACCGACGATAACCTTGACGAGCGGCTTGTAGAGATACTTACCAGTTTGTCTGGTCAACGAACATGAACCTACTGAACCCGTGGGGTGTACTCGCTGGTTTGTTGGCGATTCCGGTGATCGTCGCGCACATTTTGCGACCGGCTCGGCGCAGCGTCGAAGTGAGTTCTACGTGGTTGTGGCGTGCAGCGGCGGTTCCTGTTACCGCGCGCAAACCATGGGAAAAACTTCGCTGGTCGTGGCCCCTCGTGTTGCAATTACTCGGAGTTGCGCTACTTACCCTCGGGCTCACTCAACCGGTGATTCGTCAAACAACCGCGTTTAGCGACCACACAGTATTTATCTTCGACAACTCAGCGTCTATGGGCGCGACCGACGTCGCGCCCAATCGGTTAGGCGAAGCCAAACAGAAAGCCAAGTCGCTTCGGCGCAAATTGCCTTCCGGCGGTATTGCCAGCATCGTAACCACCGACGGCCAAGTAGTGCTGAGCACAAATGGAAGCGAACGTAGCTTCGATCGCAGCGTTGACTCGCTCAAGGTCGGGCTCACCAGCCCTGACATTGTACAAACAGCTTTGGTAGCGCAAGGGCTTCAGACCGCTGACCGTGATACCGGTTTCGTGCTGCTTTCCGATGGGCAACTTACGGCTGCTGAACAACGGCTACTTCCGCCAGGTCTTCGCTTTGAGCCTGTAGGTGTTTCCGGTGACAACCTGTCGATTTCTCAACTCCTTGTCGACCAAACATCGGGGGGACTCGCCGCAACCATCACGGTGAGAAATCGGTCATCGGCCAACGCTTCGATGAGCGTGAAATTCACGGTTGATGAAGTGGCTCAGCCAGATGTTGCTCTCGCTGTCGCCGCGAATGCAACAACCACTCAACGGGTTGCCCTGCCCGCCGGAAGCCGGGTAAAAGCCTCGCTTCAACAAGTCTCTTCACCCGATGTTTTCGGAGCCGATGATCAGGCGTTCGCTGTTGTCGGGCAACGTCGCCGAGTGAAGGTAAAAATTTCTTCAGGATCTGAAGCCAGTGTGTTTCTGAAGCGTGCAGTACAAGCACTTTCGTACGTCGATATCGTCGACGGCGACGGCGACGACGGCACCAAGAGCAAGGCGCAGGCCGATGTCGAAATCTTTGATGGTGTCAACCCGCCGTCGTCTCTGGCCGCCCCGGCACTGATCTTTGCTGCCCCCGACGGATATGGTCCGGTGACAGCTTCGAAAAACACCCCGGCCCCAGCACTCTCGTTTGTTGATACGTCAGACCCCCTCATGGTGGGCCTTGACCTCTCAGACATTCTGTTCGAATCGGCTCAGACCCTGTCACCTGGCGATGCCGATGTGCTCGTGAGTGCGCCAGAAACACCACTCATCGTGCGAGGCAGTACTGGCACCCAACCGTTTGTGTACTTTGGATTCGAACCCGAAGCAAGCAACCTTCCGCTCGACATCAGTTTCCCGGTACTCATCGACCGCATCATCGCCGACCTTGGTGGCGCTACCGCCAGTGAATCTGCGGTGGAAGTAGGTACCCGACTCACCACCGCAAGTACCGCTCGACGAACCGTCACACGACCAAGCGGAAAAGCGATGCCGGTTCCAGCTGGCGAACCCGGGCCCAGTATCGACGAAGCCGGTTTCTGGACACTCGCAGATGAAGGGACCAACGAAAGCGAAGCAACCTCGACCCGACGCATCGCAGCAAACCTGCCAGTTGCCGAACAGCAAATCGAACCGAAACGAAAACTTGATTCAGTAACGCAGGGCGATAAGGCAGGGGCCGCCGGCACGAACCGGTCACAACGCCCGATCCTTCGATGGGTTATTGCTGCGCTGCTAGTCGTCGCGCTTGGTGAGTGGTTTGCGGTTCGACGTCGGGTTGGGGTTCCGGGTCGTCAATGGAAAGCAGCACAAATAAGTAGGGGCGTAGTGAGTGCACTATTACTCAGTGCGCTTATTGCTCCGCGACTGGGTGTACCCACGAAACGTGTCGCCACAGTGTTTGCCCTCGATGCATCTGATTCGGTTGGCCCCGCTGGTCGGCGTCAAGCCATCGAATTTGTGGAGGCTGCGCTGGCGAAGGCGCCGAAGTCGGCACGGGCTGGCGTTATCGTCTTCGGAGGAAACGCTCGAGTGACTGCGGCGACCCAACGACAACTCATTTTGTCAGACTCGTCACCGGTTGTCGATGCCACACGGACTGACCTTGCAAGCGCGCTTAGATTAGCCTCCGCCGTAAGCCCAAGCGATGCATCGAGGCGAGTCATACTTCTTTCTGACGGTCGCCGAACCGAAGGTGATGACACTGTCGCATCAGAAGAGCTTCGTCGCAGCGGCATTCGTCTTGATGCTGCCATTGTTGGGCGAAGTCAACCTGGCGACGTTGCTGTTGCGTCGTTCAGTGCCCCAGCGAAGGCTACGGGTGGTGAGCGACTGACCTTGCGTGCTGTGTTGCAGGCTGCTGAAGCGACCCAGGCCCTCGTGACGCTTAAGGCTGGCCCTGACATCGTCGATCAGCGAACTATCGACCTGCGCCCAGGCCCGAACCCTTGGGCGGTCGATATCGTTGCACCGGCGAACGGGGTGTTGAAGTACAGCCTCGAGGTGAAGGCTGCAAACGATGTTGTGGTTGAGAACGATTTGGCTTTTGCTGCAACCTCGCTCGCTGGCCCGTTTCGGGTGTTACTTCTCGCCGGCGATTCAAACACTTACGAAACGGGTGGAAACGGTTCTGCGGCCCTTGCAGCTACGTTGCAGTCAAGCGGGATTGAAGTCATTACGAAACCTGCAGCACAGTTCAGTGGGCTTGATGATCTCACCGGTGTGTCTGCGGTCGTAATGGTCGACGTTCACCGCAGAGAATTGAATTCTGATCAGGTCAAAGCGCTGACCGCTGGCGTGAGAGAACTCGGGATTGGCCTCACTGTTCTTGGCGGAACCAACTCGTTTGGTTCGGGCAACTATCTAGGAAGCGAACTTGAAGCGCTGCTGCCTGTGGTGAGTGAGGTAAATGACCCTAAGCGCGAAACAAACGTTGCGATGGCGATCATCATCGACACTTCTGGGTCAATGTCTGCGCCGGTCGATGGTAAGCGCACAGCACTTGACTTAGCGAAGGCCGCTGCAGGTGGGGCGACACGAGAACTCAAAGAAAAGGACTACATCGGCGTCGTTGGGGTTGATGATGATCGCGAGTGGGTTCTCGACGTACAAAAGCGACCGGACGATGACGGTGCCGTTAAAGCAATTTCAAAACTCAAAGTGGGTGGCGGAACCGTTATCGAAGGTTCGCTTACCGATGCCGCCCAACGCCTATCGAAAGCCGAAGTTGGTGTACGACATATTTTGGTGTTGAGTGACGGATACACCGCTGATTCAAATGCACTCATTCAAGAAGCAGCCAAACTCAGGGCGGCTGGTTACACCGTCTCTGTTGTTGGTGCAGGCCCAGATATTGAGGCTAACTTTTCGAAGGTTGCCGTTGCTGGTGGCGGCCGATTTATACCCGGTGGAGATTTCAAAAACCTTCCGTCGTTGTTCGCCGAAGAGACCCAAACCGTGGCCCGAAATCTGGTCGTCGAAGGATCATTTCTTCCTCGAATCACCTCGGCCGCTGCCCCCGTTCGAGACCTGACTACCGCACCAGAGGTAAAGGGCTACCAAGCATCAACGCTTCGGCCAACCGCCCAAGCCTTCTTGCGAGTTGGCGACTACGACGACCCGCTTGTTGCATCGTGGCAGGCTGGCCTTGGCAAGGTAACCACGTGGGCGAGCGATGGTGGCCAGCGATGGGCAGGCGGCTGGGCGAACTGGGATGAACCGTTCTGGACGAGCCTGATTAAAGACACCATGCTCAACGGCGGCACCGGTTCAGTGCGCGCAACTGTCGACGACGACACGATGACGGTGCGGGTCAGCGGTACCGATTGGCCCGCGGATGCCGGAGCATTGGTGACGGTTCGAGGCCCCGACGGAACCGCGGCAGAGGTACAAATGCGCCGCACATCTGATGGATCATTCGTTGGCAGTGTTGATGCGCCCCGCGCCGGCGGGTATGCAGTTGGCGCAGCCGTTACCTCAAACGGAAACCCGGTCTTTCGAGGGGGCTCTACTGCGATACGAGGGTATTCGGCCGAGTATCGACCGGGGGCAGTCGAGCGAACCCGCCTTGAGGGTCTCTCAAAGCGAACTGGTGGCCGCGGCATCATTTCCGCCAGTGATGCCTTCGATAAAGATGGGCTAACAACGGGCCAACGCAATCTTGCGCTCAGCGGCCCCCTGCTCGGCCTAGCTGCGCTCGGGTGGCTGATCAGTATCGCGCTCTGGCGAATTCAGTTCCGCTCATCGTTAGCTACCACCCCGAAGGTACGCCCACGTAAGTTGCGCACACGTACGGTTGTTACTGACGATCCAACACAACCAGCTTCAGCTGTGCGCGAGATGAGCAAAGAGGAAATTATTCAGGTGACTCCCCCACTCCCACCAACTAACCTTGATCAGCTACTCACGAAGACTCGTGAAGAGCGATCAAAGGGCCGTCGTAGCTAGTCATGGAAATCATTACCCCCCGGCTGTATTCATGGGTAACCGATCTTGAAGAACAGGCACTCCAACAGGCCCATCGTTGCGCATCTCTGCCCGTCGTCACCGGCCATGTTGCATTGATGCCTGACGCCCATTTCGGGATGGGTGCAACAGTTGGAAGTGTGATCCCTACACAGAACGCAATTATTCCGAGCGCAGTTGGGGTCGACGTTGGTTGCGGAATGGCGGCACTTCGAACTGATCTGCACGCAGATGATCTCCCTGATTCACTTGACGGAATGCTCGGCCATATCACCAAGGCGATCCCCGCAGGGGTGGGTCGAGGTCACGACGTCAAAGGTCGCCGCACCAAGGAAACAACAACTTCGCGTGCGCTTGATCGTTGGTTGTCACTGAACGAACCACCAGAAACAGTGAAGGGCGACTTACTTGCAAAGGCCCGTTCGCAGTTCGGGACACTCGGGTCTGGTAACCACTTTTTCGAAGTGTGCCTTGACGAACAGGATCGAGTGTGGCTCTTTCTTCATTCAGGAAGCCGAGGGGTGGGAAACGTACTTGCAACGCGCCACATCAGTCGAGCTGGCCGCCTCGCTCAGCATGTTGCCGACGCACCGCGCGACCCGACACTTATGTGGTTTCTGCAAGGTTCACCCGACTTTGCTGCGTACATTGCCGACATGACTTGGTCTCAGGCCTATGCATTCGCGAACCGCGAAGCCATGTTGACTTCGGCACTCGATGTGTTCACCACGTTTGTGCGTCGAGGCAAAGAAGTTGAGCGGGTGAACTGCCACCACAACTACGCAAACCGTGAAACCCATGTTGTTGATGGTGTTGAACGAGAAATGTGGATCACTCGTAAGGGTGCCATCCGCGCCGGAAAGGGTGATCTTGGCCTCATTCCCGGTTCAATGGGAACCCGTTCGTATGTGGTGAAGGGCCTCGGCAATGTGGAGAGTTGGCAATCGTGTAGCCACGGGGCAGGGCGTCGAATGAGTCGAAGCGAAGCAAAGCGTCAGTTCACTTCGAAAGATCTACGCCTACAGATGGAAGGCCGCGCCTGGCAAAGCGATATGGCCGAAAAGTTGATCGATGAGATTCCTTCTGCCTATAAAGATATTGATGAAGTCATGTTTGCCCAACGCGACCTGGTTGAAATTGTTCATACCTTGCGCCAAATCTTGAACTACAAGGGAACCTGACCAAACTTTCAGCGGTGCCAAACCGGACCTTCGTGACCCTCGGTAGCAAAATGGTAAGTAACTACTCAAGTTTTTTCAGAGATTGGTTGAAAACTTCACTACAACGGCAGTTATCTGACGGAAATCCCCCGAACATGAAGGATCTACGATGAAACGCAGTGATCGCAGCAAGCTGCTGGTTTCGGTGGTGATCGTATTGTTGGCCGGGTTCTTTGTCACCAGTATTGGAAGCTATGTTTCCTCGAGGAGCGCGCTCCGAGCCGGGATTGTCGGCGAACAGTTGCCCTTGACTGGTGACAGCGTATATTCAGAAATCCAACGCGACCTGCTGCGACCGGTATCAATTTCCGATCAGATGGCGCACGACACATTTGTCGTCGACTGGGCTAAAGCCGGCGAACAAGACACCGACTCTATTATCCGTTACCTAGGGAACATTCAACAACGATTCGGTACGACTACATCGTTCTTTGTATCCGATGCGACGCGCGCTTACTATCATCCTACCGGAATAGTGCAACAGGTCTCTGCCAACGATCCCGACGATGAATGGTACTTCCGGGTGCGCTCGGCTGCGACCCTCTATGAAATCAATGTAGACACTGACAGGGCAAATGCCGAGACCACCACAGTCTTTATCAACTTCCGGGTTTTGGATAAGAACGGCAAATTTCTCGGAGTCACGGGGGTTGGACTTACTCTCGCCACCATCGACGCAACAGTGGCCAAGTACGAACAACGCTTTGGACGCAGTATCTCCTTCGTTGATGATGAAGGCAACATCGTGCTGAGCGGACCAGCTCTCGCTGGTGAAACCCGCGCCCTGTCACAACGCGACGGAATTCGGTCGATTGCCAACGCAATCACTTCCGGCGGGGAATCACCTAAACAGCTTTCCTACCAAAACAGTTCCGGAACCGTCCTGGTCAATACGCGCTACATACCGGAACTGAAATGGCACCTCGTCGTCGAACAAAATGAAATGGCCACGATCCGACCCCTACGCAACATCCTCTACGTCAACCTTGGCATCGGTCTCAGCGCAGCACTTCTGGTCTTTGGTGCAATCGCGCTGACCATGAACCGTTATCAACGTCGGCTTGAACTAGATGCGACGATCGACTCGCTTACGGGCCTATTGAATCGACGAAGTGGAGAGGAACGACTGGCACAGTGCACTCACGACGCAACCGGGGAATACAGCTTCAGCGCACTCTTGGTAGATATCGACCATTTCAAACTGGTGAATGACACTCATGGTCACCTTGTTGGCGATGAAGTAATTCACGAAGTTGTTCAACAACTTCGTGCAGCAACGCGACGTAACGACGCACTGGTTCGCTGGGGTGGCGAAGAATTTCTGGTTCTCCTCCCACACTGTCCGATTGAGGAGGCGGCAAAGATAGCCCAAGCATTACTGAGCATGATTGCAACGCAACATGTGCGAACGGAACGATCAATTCCATCGGTGACTGCCAGCATTGGCGTATCCACGTACAAACCAAACGAATCCCGCAAAGAGTTTCTGTCCCGCATCGATGCGCTGATGTACCTGGCAAAGGTGCAAGGCCGAAATCAACTCCAAACTGGAACTTCGTCCGAGAAGCAACGGTCGCATTCTGTCAACCGCTGACCCGCGAGCGTTTCGATTCGGCATCAGCAACGCAGTGGACTCACAGACCACCTGTCGGGCAAAGGAACTACGTTCTGACTCCGTCTAAGTCTGATAGAGGTCAGCGCACATATCTTCAGGTCGGGGACGCCCCTGAGGCGGGCTTCTGACGATCCCATACACACAGAACTTGGATCTTTCGGAAACTTGCCCGCCTAGTAGACTACGTCTGGTGTCGAACCTACAGCCCACACGTTCTTCTGCCACCCTGGGAGCTTTTGTGCGAGAAATGGTCGTATTCTCCGGTAGTGCGCACCCGGTGTTGGCCCATCGAATCTGCGATGGGCTTGACATCAGCCTGGCCCCAGCCGAGATCAAACGGTTCAGTAACGACTGTTTGCAGGCTCAACTCATGGCTAATTGTCGACAACGCGACGTGTACATCATTCAACCACTTGTGCCGCCAACGCAAGAGCACCTCATGGAACTGTTGCTCATGATCGACGCAGCCCGTGGCGCTTCAGCGGCACAAATCACAGCAGTGATTCCACACTATGCGTACGCACGTTCCGATAAGAAAGATGCGTCGCGTATCTCATTGGGGGGTCGCCTCGTCGCCGACATGCTTGTTGCAGCCGGAACCGATCGTGTACTTACAATGGCACTTCACGCGCCGCAGGTTCACGGTTTCTTCAGTGTGCCCGTAGATCACCTAACGGCGATTGGGGTGTTGGCTGAACACTTTCGCGATCGCGATCTCACTGACACAGTTGTTGTTTCGCCCGATCTTGGAAACGCTAAGACTGCTACACAATTCGCGAGGTTGCTCGGCCTACCGGTAGCTGCCGGGTCGAAGCAACGCCTTGCCGATGACCGGGTAGTAATCGATTCGATCGTTGGCGACGTGACCGGAAAACGGGCCATCATCCTCGACGATGAGATAGCTACCGGCGGATCTATCTTGGAACTACTTGATCGTCTGAAAGATCTCGGCTGTGTCGAGGCCGCCGTTGCATGCACACATGGTTTGTTTGCTGGCGCCGCGGTCGAACGCCTCCGGGGCCATCCGATGATTAGCGAAGTCGTAACCACCGATACGGTTCCAGAACCAGCTCATTGGCCTGAGCTTCGCGTGCGTTCAATCGCCAGCCTGTTCGCCGAAGCCATTCACCGCATTCACGTAGGCGAGTCAGTATCGAGCCTGTTCGACGGTGTAGACCCGAGTCACGCGACGCCCCAACCCACCCTGTTTTAGCGTTTCCCGGTTCGGATGGACCATTCAAATTTCCTGACTGTCAGGTCAGAGGTCTTTTGCCAGTCGAAGTGCGTCGTAAATCGCAGCATGTATGTTTCGGCTCGCGACTGCGTCACCGATTCGAAAGAGCTGAAAGGCACCGGTTGCGTTGCGAATCAACGTTTGCGGTCGCCCGTCGAGCAGGGCACCATAGTCAACGGCTCCTAGATTTGAAGATGTGGGCTTGAGGTCAAAGTACAGCGCAGCATTTGCCTGGGTCCCGTGATCAACAATCACCCAATCAACGTGTCGCACATCGCGGTGCGTCGTCTGGTCACTTCCAAGTTCAACGCACAGTCCGAACGTAGTTCCATTGCCCGACCGGCGGTCTGAGAGTTGCCCGGTTTCGGGTCGGATCGATTTGACGCGTTGATTGAGCGTGATGCGTGTATTCGTTTCATTGAAAGCTTTCGCATACGGAACGTGATTCATCCCACCAACCTCGATTCCCAACATGCGCTCAGGTGTCACAATTTCGAGTTGGGCGCCCGATCGCGCAATCATCTCAGCTGCAGAAAGTGCCGAGTGGGTGCCGTTGTCGTCGAAGAGCAGAACGCTACCGGTTGGTCGAATGTCCCCGCCCAAAACTTCCCAACTGGTGAACACGTGATCGTGCCCAACGTCGAAAGGTGGAAGCTGAGGAAGCCCACCCGTCGCGATGATCACCACGTCAGGCTGCAACCCCCGCACTATTTCGATGTCAGCAAACATGTCAGTTTTCACATCGACGCCAAGGCGTGCAAGTTCAGACTTGCGCCATTCAACAATCCCGAGAAGGTCTCGACGGCGAGGGTTTCGAGCTGCCAATCGAATTTGACCGCCAACAACCGGCATTGCCTCGAAAACAACGACCTCATGGCCGCGTTCCGCAGCGACGCGAGCGGCCTCAAGACCGGCCGGCCCGGCCCCGACCACCACTATCCGGCGTTGTCGATCCGCAGGCGTGATGTCGTGGGGCATTGTCGCTTCGCGACTCGTTGCTGCATTGTGAATACACAGCGCCTCCCCCGCTTCGTAAATGCGATCGAGGCAATAGGTCGCACCTACACACGGTCGAATTTCGCTTTCGCGTCCTTCAAGTATCTTGCGGACGATGTGGGGATCGGCGATGTGTGCCCGGGTCATACCAACAAGGTCGAGCTTTCCTTCGGCGATAGCATGGCGTGCTGTAGCAACGTCGTCGATTTTTGATGCATGCAGAATGGGAAGCGTGGTCTGTGTCCGCACCATCCCAGCAAAATCGAGATGTGGGGCTGATCGCATCCCATGGATTGGAATCACTTCATTGAGTGTGCTGTCGCTCGCGATATTTCCCCGAATCACGTTCACAAAATCGATCAAACCAGCTTGTTCGAATAGCCGAATTATTTGAAGCCCAGCAGTTGCATCGATTCCGCCCGAGATCACCTCGTCAACAGCAATACGTATACCTACGATAAAATCTGGGCCAACTCGTTTGCGGATCGCCTGAAGTGTTTCGAAAGCAAACTGCATTCGGCCTTCTAGGTCACCCCCGTACTCGTCTGTGCGCTGGTTTGTGAGCGGCGACCAGAACTGGTCGAGCAGGTGCCCGTATGCTTCGAGTTCAATACCGTCCATTCCGCCAGCATGCATACGCTCCGCTGCATCGGCATAGTCGGAAATGATCCGTTCAATGTCCCAATCTTCAGCTGGCTTCGGAATCGAACGGTGCGCAGGCTCTCGAAGTGCTGATGGCGCCACCACTGGAAGCCAGTCGTTTTGAGCCCAACCGGTACGACGCCCCAGATGGGTCAATTGGATCATCGCAGCGGTGCCGTGCTCGTGCAGCGAGTCAGTTAAGTGACGTATCCACGGAACAATCGCATCATCGAACACATGAAGGTTGCCGAACGCAGGTGGGCTGTCACGACTCACGACAGCTCCACCAGCGGTCATCGTCATCGCGAGCCCGCCCTTTGCTTTCTCGACGTGATAGAGCCGATATCGATCTGTCGGAAACCCGTTCTCGGCATACGCCGGTTCATGGGCAGACGAAAAAATCCGATTGCGAAGATGCAGGTGCTTCAACACGAATGGCTGAAGAAGCGGGTCTTGCATTTAGCCAATTTACATCTGTACAAACTTGTGCGGCAAGCCTCAAAGTGTCAAGCTTTTAACGTGTTGTTTCCCGTGCCAAGCGCTGAAGTGTTCACGCAGACCTTGAGAGACCGAAGGCCTGCGCATTCGTTGCCTCGTGAGTTCTATACGGACAATGAACTTTACGCACTGGATCTACAGCGGGTTTGGTACGAACAATGGATCTTCGTCGCCCACGTTGCCGAGCTACCGTACCCAGGACACTATTTGACCGTTGACATTGGCGACGTCAAACTACTCATCATTCGTGGATCTGATGGCGTAATACGTGCTTTGCACAATGTTTGCCGTCACCGAGGTGCCGTACTGTGCGATGGCGAACGAGGGATGGTTCGTTCTCGAATTGTTTGCCCATATCATCAGTGGTCATACGAACTTGATGGAAAGCTTGCGAAAGCCCGAGGGGTCGAAGACGACTTTGATCGTAGTGTGTATGGATTGGGTCACGCCGAATGCCAAGTCGCTGGGGGAATGATCTTTGTTTCGTTGTCGGAAACGTCAACGGACTTCGGCCCCGCAGCCACGATGTTTAGCGATTACCTGAAGCCCTATGGCCCAGAGAATATGAAAGTCGCCTTCCAAACGACAACCGTCGAACGCGGCAACTGGAAACTCGTGATGGAGAACAATCGAGAGTGTTTCCATTGCAAAGGCGCGCACCCAGAACTCTGTGCAACGTTCCCCGAAGCACCCCTTCATTCGGGTGGAGGTACCGGTGACGACCTCATTGAGCTCAAGCGGATAGTTGACGATTGCGAAGCACTGGGGCTTCCAAGTGCGTTTGCCGCTTCCCCAGACTTCCAATTTCGCGCTATGCGGATGCCGTTTCTCGGCAACGCTCAATCGATGACGGTCGACGGCTCACCGGGAGTCGCTAAGCGGTTCGGCGACTTACCAACTCGCAACATCGGCGACGTCCTGTTGTACCACTACCCGTCAACTTGGAATCATTACATGGCTGACCATGCAGTGACGTTTCGCATCATCCCGACAAGCGCGACAACGACGCAACTGGTCACAACGTGGCTCGTTCCTGGCGATGCCGTCGAGGGAATCGACTACGACGTTGAGGCACTTACGAGTGTATGGCGAGCGACTAACGAGCAAGACACCGTTCTCGTTGAACGCGTCCAACGCGGCGTTTCGTCACCCGCATATCGACCGGGTCCGTATTCTCCCATCGAAGAGGAAGGCGTCATTCAGTTTATTGACTGGTACGCCGCAAACATGCGTTAGGGCTTTCGCCAGATCGAAACATGTGAAGGCGAGTCTGCCGTAAACACATTTCGGTTCCAGTCGGCCCACCGCGATTCGAACTCCAACCCCGCGAGTTCAGCCATCAGATCAAGTTCAGACGGCCACGTGTAACGGAATGAGCCAGACACAACTTGCACTCGATCTCCGTTGATGAAGTAGTGATGTGAAATCAGGATTTGATTTACCTGATCTACGAATTCATCGAAGGCGACATGCTGGGCGGTTATGCGAGACGGCCGAAATCGACTCTCAGACCCCCCGTCAGGCAATAGCCCACGAAGGTTTGGCACAATGTTTTCAATGACGAAGCACCCACCGCGGCGAAGGTGGGTTGCACCGTTACGGAAACACGCGACCTGCTGTTGCTGGGTTCGCAAGTTTCCTATCGTGTTGAACACGAGATAGACCACGGCCGCGTCGGCACAGACCTTGGTTTCAGTCATGTCACCGACCGTGAGGCGGATTCGCTCTGCTCCAATCTTTTTTCGCAGTTCGTCAAGCATTGGTTCAGAGAAGTCAATGCCGTATACCAAGGTTCCTGTTGCAGCGAGAGGTATCGCCAATCGGCCGGTTCCAACGGCAAACTCGACTGCTGCGCCGTCGCGAGCCAATTTCGCCAGTACGTTGACGGCCGGACCCACTGCTTCATCATTGAACCGTTCAGATACCGCTTCGTCGTAGTTGGCTGCGACCGATCGTTTCAGGTGTTCATCTGGCCAGGATAAGTATTCCGGGATCGACATACCCAAAAGCATCTCACCATCGATACTGTCGAGCCTGCTCGACCTTTCACCGCGCTGGAAAATGTTGACGACGCTGCCGGTCGCGTGTTCAGTGCGATGATTCGACAGCCGATAACGGTCGCTATCGAACGCTCGTCGGGGCCGGAAGTCGGTACGGTTCACGGCCGGTATTAGGGGCACCGGTTGGTGTACGGGGCCCTTCCAAAATGACCATTCCGCTTCCGGTGAGGTTTACCAGCCGCTGACGCCGAAGGAAGTCGTTCAACTCAAGGTTTGGGGTCTGCGTTAAGTTCTCACCGTAAAAGCGTGAGGCGTGATTATCAATCACCCCACCAGGGGCCCGTTGATGAACCAGGATCACATCTTGGTTACTCGCATACCGAGTGCCAGCCATTCCGTCGCCACCAACCCGTGACGCCGGAACCGGGTCGTTCGGGTTTTGCACCATGTATGCCTCGACGCCCGGTTCAATCGGCCCGTCGGGTGACCCGAACGACACGAAGGCCGACCCGAACCCCTCACGTCTCAACGCGTTTGCCGTATTTCGAGCAACGATTCCACCATAGCTATGGCCATACAAAACAACCCGATCATCACGAGTAACCCCAAGGTTTTCGAGTTGCTGTCGGATAGAGGTTTCTACTGGCCCAAGACCCGTGACCTCGCTTGCAGTTGCACCGGTGACGTTGCGATATCCGCTGTTGCCGTTCCACGAACCATCACCGGGCGGAACGATGCCAGGAATGTGCATGGTGATCACACGTCGACCATCGGGCCCTCGACCAATCGAATACGGGATCACCGATGACTGGTCGGGTTCACTACCCTGCGCACGTTGGAATTCCTCGGTGAGCCCAAGATTGATACCAAGTTCACGTACGTTTGATGGTTGAAGCCTGAAACCGCCAGCTTGCAGAGAAGTAAGTTCACCATCAGCCTGCCTGATCGTAAGTGGGGTTGCATTCATGAGCCCGATGACACCGCCAATCACTTGCACACCACTCAGCAGTGACCCGAACCTGCTTGTAGTCATCGACAACCCAAGGATATTGATCTGAGTAAAGCTTCCGTCAGCGTTTTCGAACCTTGCAGTCTCGTTCGTACCCCGAACGATTGCAGTCCCGAAGTCGTTACCATTCCAAGCATCGACGATTCCGTTTACCGCATCGCGCACCACTTCCAGCGGGTTACGAGTGATACCAAACGTGTCGGCTAACTCAGCTTTCAACATCAATGCCGACAGCGAGGCGGCGAATGCCGTGCCCGCAACACCGAGTGCAACAATGGCAACAACCTCGGCGGCCATAGCTGCCTCGACAACAGTGAACGTTGCGGGAAGGTAGGGCCGTGCCTGAAGCTCAGCGTTCGCAGCCGCACAGTATGCGTCTTGCGATGATTCAATCGCGGCCGCGTACAGTTCTATAACTGGAGCAGCTTCAGTTGCAACTTCGGCTATCAAGGTCACGACGTTCGCCCGTTCGACAACGTGCCGGGTGAAAGAGTCGGCGGCCGACCCCGACCACGATAGGTTCCGCGCCTTGTTCTGAAGTTCGGTAACCCCCTCGGCCATCGATTGCGCCAATGCCCTCATTGCGATTGCCAGTTCGCTTATGGGGCGCGAGTCAACCCATTGTGGAAACGGAACTGTGCCGTGGGTCGTAATCATCGACGGCTCCGAGCGACTGGACGAATAAGCACTCGATCTGCTCGATCAGACAGCTCTTGTGCCAATTCGGCCGCACCTCGAGCAAGGTCCCCGCCAGCTTCAAGCACACCGTTAGCGGCGCGAAACGTCTCGGCCGACACCGCTCCAACGACCCTCACCGAAGCACCTGCGACCGGATCAAACCTCCCAAGGTCATCAGCGACTGCACCGGCGGTTTGTTCAAGCTGAGATGCCGCTGATAGAAGCGTCGTTTGAATTTGATCGCTTGACCCCGTAACCGATCGTGCGAAAGGAACAACAGCATCGTCGAGCGAGACAAAACCTTCGATCACCGCACGTGTGAGTTGCGACTGATGTGCCGACAACGTCGGCAGCCTCGATTCGACAAAGAGCCCTGCAGTCAGACCTTCGGCGGATCGGGCCGACTGTTCATCGACCGACCGATACCGATTCGCAACCTGGGCAAGTGTCATTCGATCTTGCCGAAGCAGGATGGCCGTTGTTTGAAGCGCATCCATCATTGTTTGCCCAAAGCTGGACAGTGCGCCACCCGAGAGCGGTGAGTCAGACGCAGTCTGCGCACGACTCGTATCGGCCAGAGATTCCAAAGCGCCGAATCTGGCCGCGAGGTCACTTAGGTGACTACTCATTCCGTCGAGGGCCTCAACGGTTACAGAAAAGCTATTCGTACCCACACCAGAAATTCTGCGTTTTAGATGGGCGATTGGGAATCAGCAGATCTGCCCCTTTGTGTCACGCCTGAGAAGGACCACATTTACACAAAGTCGCGCAGCGTGAACATTCGCAAATTCGGTCCAACCGGAATGGTTGAGACGCTTTCGGTTGGAAGCCACACCGACCTCAGAGCTACAGAAGCAGCCGGACCAGCAACGTTAAGAGCTCGTTCAAAGCGGCGAAAATCGGTCGAGCCAAATCGGTTCACCCACTTCACTTCGGCAACGAATGTCCAATCACCGTTCGACACTGCGACACCCACAGTGTCGAGCTGGGCGGGGCATGGCTATGAAAGAACGGCTCCTCGACTTGAGCAAGTTCAAACTCGCTCCCTTCATTGCGGCCTGTCATGACAAATCCTCGGCGCGCTCCGTTGGCCTCGCCTGGTTGGGCGGGGCGTTCGGGTGGGTTTCGGGTTAGGTGTTGATGGTAGCGAGGAGGGGTGGTGAGTTGATGGTGTTGCCGTTGGGCCATTTGATGGTGAGGGTGAGGGTAAGGCCGTCGGCCGCCCAGGCGAGTTTGAGGTGGTGTTTGTGTACTTGTCGGTGATGAAACCGGCAGAGGGTGACGAGGTTGTCAAGATCATGAACCCCACCGCTCGAGCGGTACATGATGTGGTGAATGTCGGTCCACCGGCCGGGGCGTCCGCACCGCCCCACCGGCAACACAGGTCTCGGGCTGCGATTGCTTTACGGTTCCTCGCTGGTATGTCTGTTGTTGGGGTGCCTACATCGAATGGTTTCCCTGAGGTGTTTAACCAGACGGCTGACACGGCTGCATCACAGCACACC
>JANPBU010000020.1:0-58314 GCA_031430595.1 Acidimicrobiia bacterium | reverse complement strand
GCCATCAAGGGCATGTTCCTATGAGCGAGTTCGTGACGTCTCACGGGCTGGTAGCAACACCCCCCAGGCCATCAAACGACAGGGGAAAAAAGCCATCCCAACCCGATCCGACAATCACCAGGCAACCTACCAAAACACCCGGCAAAAACAAGGTAAGGGGTGAATACTCCGAGGTTCTTGGCTAAATCTCGTGGTGGGTTGCGAAGGGACAAATTGATCCCCCTGTGCCTAAATCTCGGCTTCATCGAGGAGTTGTAGTCGTTCGGCTCTGATCGCAGTGCGGGTTTGTTTGCGACCGTCGGCTCCGAGGTATTCGTTTTGGGTGAGTTGGCCGTCGATGGCGACGGTTCGGCCTTTGGTGACGTGAGTGGCTTGGGCTGCGGCACGGGACCAGGCGTGGATTTCCATGATTACGCTGCCGACATAGGTGTCTTTCGCGGTTCGGATCGAGAACGTCGTCAGGGTTGTTTCGCCGTGCGGTGATTTGACGGTTTTGGTGATCGGATCGGTGACGGCTCGCCCAGCTATGACGACTCGGTTGATGGCTACTCGGGTACTGCTCATTAGGTTGCTCCGTTCCTTGGGAATCGCGTCACATGCATTGCACAGCAGTTGAACAAGCGCTGTGAGCGATTCGGAAATGTGAATTGGCTCGGCACCGTCGGAACATGCTCGGCGAGGAGTTGCGTTCACGGTCTCCTATTCGGCAGCGACATTGTTCGTGCGCAGATCTTTGCCGAACGGGTTCGTTCCCAGCGGAGCGGTGGCGATTAGGGGTCATGGAGACGTACTCCGCTTTTGCCTGCACGAGGGGCCCGCCATGTTTGCCATTCCAAGTTCTCCGTACCCATACTTTTCGTCGATCGTCGCCCAGATCGACCCAGTCACCCCATCGAAAGACTTTCCGGGCGCTGAACTGATGCAGAATCTCCTTGAGTGGGGCATGTATCTCTCACTAACGCTCTCTGTTGGCTCGATCATCTACGGGGCCGGTTCGTGGACGTGGTCGAAGTGGGGGAACTCTGGTTACGCCGTCTCCGGAAAGAACTGGGTACTCGGTGGAATCATCGGCGCTCTACTCTCCGGCCTTGCGGTAACGATCGTGAACAAACTCTTCGGATCGGCAGGCGCGTAACCATGCGGCGCTCAACCATCGCCGCAGGTCTCGTGGCGACCGTGCTCATCGGCACAACCGCATGGACGTTCCTGAAACCAACGCCAGCGCGAACCCAAGCAGAGAGTGTTGCGACTCCTCAATCGTCGACGACAGTCTTTGTTGGAACCGACTCAAATGCCACAGCGACTGCCTCAACGACCCCAGAACGTATCGCCACGGCAATGCCGACGGAGGCGGATCAGTCAAAGCAGTCTGCCGTTGTCGCCGCGTTGGGGTTCTTGGAACTGGACGAGCAACTCTTCCCCGCAGCATCACCAGCGAAGGCACGGGCTTTGTCTGACCAGATCACCTCGAAACGTTCGATGCAACGCCTTGGTGATCTTTCGGAGAAACACCAGGAAGCGACCTTGGCGAAGGGTGATCTCGAAGGGCTACTGCTCCGTATTGCGCCGATCGAGACCCGGGTCCGCAATCACAGCAAAACAAGTTCAACGGTCGATGTGTTCTTCCTGCGCCTGTGGTCCTTCCCGACCCGAGGTGCGCTCGACGACTATGCGACCGCGCAGATCGATCTTGTATGGGAACAGAACATGTGGCGTCTCGATGACTCGTCGGTGATTGATGGCCCGTACCCGGCTGGGCGGTTCAGTGCCAGACCGAACCTTGCATCGGTCGCTTCAACTTTTGAATCGGTCCTTACCGGGTTCGATGACGAATCGATGAACCAATGACTGTCCTCGCCGATATTGGTATCGGGCCAATCAACATCCCTACACCTGGTGATGTAGTCACAGCGCTTAAGAACGCGGTGGTCGATGTTGCCGACGCAGTGTTCGACAAGATCATCGAATGGATCGCCGGGCTACTAGCTGACGCCGTATCGAAGGTTACCGATGCCCTCGTGACGTTGCTGGCAACCATTAAACCGACCCTCACCCCGGGCGGTGCAATCAGCGGCGCTGCACCAATACAAGCCTCCATTCTTGGGCTTTCCGCTGCGCTTGTTGCGTTGTTCTTCCTGTTTCGGATCATTCACGGGCTCATCACTGGCCAAGCCGGGCAAACCCTTCGAGCCACGATCATTGACCTGCCAACGGTGGTGGTCGGGACACTGTTCTTTGGGTTCCTTTGCTACACGCTACTGACGTTGGTTGATCAGTTTTCTGATCCGCTCATCACCGACTACGCCACAAGTCTCGACGAAACCGTGAAGACGTTGTACTCCCAAGACGGCATCGTGCAAGGCGGCATCTTCGTCATCATCTTCGCATTGCTATACATCATCGCAGCCGTGTTTCTGTGCTTCGAACTGTTTGTTCGATCGTCACTGATTTATCTCGTGATCATGTTCGCGCCACTTGCTATCGCCACCCGTGTTTGGGGACCGACACGTTCCTATGCACGCAGAGCAATCGAGACTGCTGTTGCGTTGATCTTCTCAAAACTTGCCATTGCCGTCACGCTTGCGACGGGAGCATCGTTGATGGCAGGTGCAACCGAGACAGGCGGCAATGTCGCCATGATTCAAGGCTCAGCGATTCTGCTTCTCGCCGCGTTCATGCCCTTCGCGTTGGTGCGGGTCATCCCAATGATGGAAGGGGCCGTTGCTGGGGAAGGCGTCGCTCGTTCGATGGGTGCCAAAGCCGGAGGAGGAGCACTCTTAGCTGCAGCGGGTGGCAAGATGGCGCTCAAACCTGCGATGGTAGCAGCCGGCGCTGTGTCTGGTCGGGGTGGTTCCTCCAAGTCCTCACCCGCAAGCACCGGCGGTGGGGTCGGTGACAGTGGGGATGGCAGACCTGGTCGTGCGGCTAGCACCGCTGGAAACCAGCCCAAGCCCGGCGGAGGAACCCCGTCAAGTGGCGGAGCAGCAACGCAACCGAGCGGCGGCGGCGACTCTGCTTCGCCGGGAACAAGCCCTTCCGGCGCGAACGGATTCGACGCCACACTTGCAGGCTCGGGTTCGTCGATGGTATCCGGCTCGCCAAGTAGTACTGGGCCGGGAGGTTCTGACACAGCGGCTTCAGGGGCCGCTACCAAGAATGAACAGGGAGGCAGAACGGAATCGGCCGAGAGTGGTGTCGGCGGAATCGGTGAAGGCTCCACCTCTCCGAAAAGCACACCAGACACCCCTGGGCTGAAGCCGGACGGTGCAAGGAGTGGTCGCGACGCGGGTTCGGGTGTCAGTGGGCCTCGTGTGATTCGGACGCCGACACTCAAGTTACGCCCTGGGTCTTCGACGACTTCGAGCAGAAATCCGTCGCCATCCCCGGTCGCACCCAGGGCGAGCGTCAACGCATCCGGGAATCGTTCTACCCAGCCGACACCGTCTGCACATCTTGTGCCTCAACCTGCCCCCGATCGCTCGTCATCCATCGAAGCGACAAGCGTTCCGCTGGCGAAGTCACGAACCCTTAACCGGCCAGCACCGGTGCAATCGACGACGGCTCAACCACCGGCAACTTCCGGATCGGACAAACAATGACAGCGACGACTGCTCCTACGCGTACGTGGTACCGGATTTCGCCGATCGATAACACCGGCGTGTTTCTCGGGCTCTCAACCGTTCAACTTGTCGTTGGCTGTGCGGGGGCGCTTGTGGGTGCGGTGTCGATGGTGTTCGTTTCAGTATTGCTCGGTGCGCTTATCGTTGCTGCCTTCGCTGGGATCGCCCTTGGCCGCTACACCGGGGAACCAATCCTGCATCAACTCCCCACGGTCCTCAGATCCGCACGACAAGGCACAGGAACCCAAACATGGTTGCGTCCGTTACCGCTGCTGGGTCCAACGACGAACCCGAAGCAGTTGCCGCCTCCACTTGCACGCCAAGAACTTCTCAGCATTGACCCGTCGACATTTGGTGTTGATCTCCAAGGCCCGGTGGCAGTCATTCGGGAACGACGAGCTGGGCTGTACGCGATCACCGTCCGTGTTGCCGGTCGACAGTTCGGGTTGCTTGAACCCGACGCGCAGGACTACCAGCTAGCCCAGTGGGGCAAAGTGCTACACGGCTTCGTTTCGGAACGACCCACAATCACTTCGTTGCGATGGTCGGAATGGGCGGCACCGGCGGGCATCGAACAACAACGACACTGGCTTGACACCCACCTCGCCGCCCAACATCTTCCCGATGTGTTGACCTCGTACCAAGAACTCCTCAGTGATCACGGTGCCACCGCCACCCGCCACGAAGTGTTGCTGACCCTCACAACGAACCCATCCAAAGTCCGCTTACAAAAACGGCACCGAGGCAACCGGCACAAAGCAATCATCGAAACGTTGCTCACAGAAACCCGCACGTTGGTGCAGCGGCTCACTGCTGCGGAACTCACGGCCCGCGTGCTTGACCCTGATGAATGGACCAGGGCAATGAGGTTACGTCTCGACCCCTATTGCGCCATGATCCTTGACCGTCGAGAACGGTCCCTTGGGTCCGACGTTGCAGTATCGCCAAACAACGTGTTGCCAACGTCGATCAGTACCGATCGGACCACAACGACAATCGATGCTTCAATGCACCGGTCGTATTGGGTGACGGAATGGCCGCGCCTTGACGTGCCAGGCGACTGGTTGGCACCTCTACTCACCTACGCAGGCCATACCCGGACGGTCACCGTGTTCTTCGAGCCGATCCCACGATCAAAATCGCAACGGGCTATCACCGCCCAAGCCACCAAGATCGAAGCGGATGTTGCCCACCGAATCGAAAAAGGATTCAGGGTCGGGGCACGCCACAACCGTGCCGCGCAAGCAGTCAAAGAACGAGAAGAAGAAATCGTCGCCGGGCACGCAGAACTTTCCTTCGGAGCCATCGTCACTATCACCGCATCCGACGAAGAAGCACTCGACCGGGCCTGCGCTGACACCACCCAGGTTGCTGCCGGGCTCGGCATCGAACTCCGCCCACTCCACGGCCGACACGATGAAGCACTCCTCGCCATTCTTCCGTGCGCCCGCACCGTCATCGGGAAACGATAAGCATGCCTACCAATCTACTTGCCTACCGACGAACCAAGGCGATGGCGAATACCGAAACGTTCTATGAACGCAACGGGACATACCTTCGAGCACTCATCGCAATACCAACCACAACGGTCGATGATGATCTCGAAGTCATCAAAGTCAAAGCGGATCTTGCCATCGGCGCAAGCCGCATCATCATTCTTGTCGCCCCGACCCTCGAAGCACTCGACGAGCACACCGCCCGGTTGCAACGTGTCGCAGCCGGGGAGGATTGGTCGCTGGTCGCTGCCGACGGAATGCATCGCACGCTTATCGAACGAATCCGGACAGCAAACTCGGGTGAGGGTTGCGAACAGTGAACCTACTCAGATATCGAAAGCGGCGGCAAGATCAACATGCCGATGTCCCCGTTGAGGAACGGGTTGCTACCCCACTTATTCGGCCAGGACTTCGACTGCCCCATCATCGATCCACAACCCGCCATCTCGCATCAATGTACCCGTGCCATGTCGACAGTGGGCTTGGCACCTCAGGGATTCTGATGGGAACCGATCTCACCGCCGGAAACACATTCCACTACGACGCGTTCGATCTGTACAGCCGCGGCATCATCACCAGCCCGAACATGGTCATCCTCGGACTCGTCGGACGAGGCAAATCAACCGTTGTGAAAACGCTCCTCTACCGGTCACTCGGTTTGCTTGCGTCACCGGGAGGGCAACCAAGATTCGCCGTCATCGCCGACCCGAAAGGCGAATACGCACCCCTCGCCGAAGCACTCGGCATGACCCGACTCAAACTCATGCCCGGCGGGCTCACACGCCTCAACCCACTCGACCCCGGCCCGCGGCACGGAACCACCGGTGACCTCGCAATGAGACGTACACATATGGTCACCGCGCTCGCTGCTGGAGTATTGCAAAGGCCGTTGCAACAAATCGAAGATGCCACCGTTGGATGGGCCATTGATGCGCTCACGACGAACTGGGATGACCGGCCAACGCTCGCCGACCTCATCGGGCTCCTCGCCAACCCCACCAGCGCCATGACCACCCGATCCGGAATGACCGACCGGGCACTCGTTCAAGACTGTAGAGACGTCCGACTCGCGTTAGAAAAGCTTCTCGACCGGTCACTCAAGGGAATGTTCGATGGTAAGTCCACCGAACAAATCAACTGGCACGGGCGCGGCATCGTTATCGACCTGTCCGGTGTCACGAACACCGACGCGCAACCACTCGTCATGATCGCCGCCACCGGATGGCTCCAACAACTCCTCGCCATCCCAGAATCGGAAACGGTGCCGAGGCGCTACCAAGTCATGGAAGAAATCTGGGCGTTACTGTCCAACCCGCACGTGGCCCGCTATTACCAGGCATGCCAAAAGCTTTCCCGCACCTACGGCATCGCCAACATCGCCGTAAGTCACCGACTCGAAGACTTCACCGCACAAACCGACGACGGAACCTCCACCACCAAAATCGGGGCCGGCCTCGTCGCCGACACCCAAACCGCGGTCCTGTTCAACCTTCCCCCAGCCCAAGCCGCCCAAGCAGCCGACGTATTCGGGCTACCCGTAGGGGCAGCGCACCGCCTCACCCAACTCGCCAAAGGTGAAGCGCTCTGGAAAATCGGCGACCACCTCACCATCGTCCAACACCACATCACCACCCAAGAAGCCCGCCTCTCCGACACCGACGCCAACCTCACCAACAACTGACCGGGCCCAGCCGACATTAACCTATCTTGCCAAGTTGCTAGGTTTCCGATACTGTTTCCTGTCATGAGTGTAGGGGAGCCCACTTCGGTTGCCGGAACCGTGCGCGATCACGTCGCCTTGGCATCAGTCGGTACGTTCTTCGGACGCGCCGACTTTTCCGGTTCAGAAGCTGCAGTGGATACTGCGCTTAGCCGCCTCACCGCAACACAAGACCTCCTACGCGTTCGAAAAGGCCTGTACTGGAAAGGGACCATCACCAGGTTTGGCATGACACGACCCGCCGTGCTTGACGTTGCTCTCGCAATCGCCGGGCCCGGATCAGGACCCGCAAGCATCGCCGCCGCGTACGCCCTCGGGCTCACCACCCAAGTACCAGCCGTCGTCGAAGTTGCTGTTCCCGGCAAAGTGCCAGACCCATATCCGGGTGTCCGTTTTAGATCGCGTGCTTACGAACGACGCCTCCGCGGACTACGACCCATGGAAGTAGCCGTGCTTGAACTGCTACGAGATCCGGTCGTCGCCGAAGTCGCCTGGCAGCACATCACGAAGCGCGTCAACGAACTCATTAGCTCGGGCGAGGTACGCGCTGGCGTCTTAATCGACGAAGCGACCGACGAAGCACAACCGGCCGTGCGGACTCGCATGGCGGAGATCGCTGCGATCGCATGACCGAACAACTGGTTCACGACCCAGCCGCTGTCGCTGCCCTATCCGCTCAAGTCGCAGCCCGAACCGGGATACCGCTGTCGCATATCGAGAAGGATTTCTGGGTTACTGAAGTTCTTCGCGGTGTCGTCGGCGCAGCAAATGCTGTTGGAATCGAAGTTGTCTTCAAAGGCGGAACAAGCCTTTCGAAAGCCTTCTCACTCATCGAACGGTTCTCCGAAGACGTTGATGTGCTCGCCATCCTTCCCGCGGCTCTCGGGAAAGGGGCGAGGGACACGATCCTTAAGTCGCTCGTGAATGGTGCAGCCACAGCAACCGGCCTTGCATCGGTAGCTGTTCCTTCGGCAACAAGTACCGGACTGAAACGAGGCGCACGTTTTCACTACACCGAGCAAAGCAACACGTTCGGGTTAAGCGACGGAGTGTTCCTAGAGATCGGTTCTAGAGGAGGCGCTATGCCTGCCTCGATAATGCCGATCGTTTCGATCCTTGCCCGAGACGCCGCAACTGAACTCAACGGGTTCGCCGAAGCCGAGCCGGTCGTTGTTCGAGTCCTTGACCCCTGCCGGACATTGGTTGAGAAACTCGTGTTGCTCCATACCGCCCACACCGCGGACGATTCCCACGATGCGATTCGCGGCGCACGCCACTATTACGACGTGTACCAACTACTTCAACATCCCAACGTTCTTACCGACCTAGAGACCGTTGGCATCGAGACACTTTCCCGAGACGTGTGCACGTACTCAACCGCAGCCGGCCTCGAAGCCAACGTGCGCCCCACCGGAGGGTTCGCCAACAGCCCGGCATTCACGAACAGTACGCACCTCGACGTTGCACGTGACCGCTACGAGCAAGCGGTTTTACAGCAGCTCCTGTGGCCCAACGCCAACAGGCCATCATTCGACGACTGCCTCAACGCGGTCAACGCCGCTCGCAACAAACTCTGAAAAACCCCAGGATCGACGCATGGCGAATCGTCGAACGCCTCGCCAACCAGCCACCGAAATCGAGGCCCACCGCCGGATGACCTGGAGGCGGCGACAGAGGCCCGGAACAGGTTTTGCTACGCGCGCTTACTTGATACAGTTTTGACACGGTGACACCCGTTTGACACAGTTCTCCGGCTTTCAGGGGACTCGAAAGGCATCGGCGCGAACAACGGGAAATATGCTCTGAGCAGGCGAAACATGCTTTTAGCAGGAGAAGGCAAATCGCCCGACGGGGGTTCGACTCCCCCACCTCCAGGTTGTCAATAAGTGCGCTTACTGAAAAGTAGGCGCTTTTTTTGTTTGTTGCGCTTTTCGGCCGGAGAGTGCGTGCTATGCCGCCAAGTTTGAGTCGGCAGTGACGAACTACAGGTTCGCATCGAGAATGAGACTGGGCTCCTAAGCGATCTGAAGCTGGAAAGGAGCGAACCATTTGTAGGTCTCATAGCCTGTCTTGCGATTCCTAATGTGAAGCAAATAGCAGTCCGGCCGAGTGAAGTCGGTCCGGTAGACAACTCCACGATTTCCTCTATCCGTCGGAATGACTTTTGTGCCGAGGGGAATCAATTTGCCCCAACCGTCAAATGTCGATCCATCCCACCAATCGATTACCCCTGCTGCTCCGGGTCGATCTGTCCAGCAACTGCGCTCGCCGAAAACTAAGGCTGTTGTCCATCCGCCGTTCCGTGGTTTGTTGAACCACGATGTCGCAGAAACATCGCCACTCGCGATCGTTTTGGATGCCGGCTGCGCTGAACGTCAGTCGCCCACAGCAAAACTGCCACAGGTGCGATTACGGCATGGCTCTACCCTGGTTATAGAAAGTTTCGGAACTTATAGCAATTTTTGTTAAACCTGTTTAAGCTTTCTATATGGACGATCTGCGAAACCCTTACAGCCCCGGAGCAGGGTCTCGTCCACCCGCTCTCGTCGGCCGTGAGCACGAACTTCAATTGTTCAGAACTGCGATTGGACGGTTGTCCATCGGGCGCTCAGCTAAGAGTCTTCTGCTCACTGGGCTTCGTGGTGTGGGTAAAACCGTGCTGCTCAACGAATTCGCGGTCACCGCACGCGGAAATCAATGGCAGGTTGAGTCCCTCGAGGCCAACGAGACGTTGGATTTCCCAGCGGCCATGGCGAGTTTGGTGCGAAAGTCAACCCTCCGAATCAGCACCTCAAAGCGAGCCTCGGAAAGAGCAAAACGCACCCTCGCAGTCCTGAAGTCGTTTCAAATCCGGTGGAAGCTACCAGGCGACATCGTGTTAGAAAGCGAACCCTTCGCAGGCTTAGGAGACTCCGGCGACCTCGAATCAGACCTCGCCGACCTTTTTACCGAAGTGGGCACGCTTGCCAAAGACCACGGCATTGGGGTTGCCTTCACGATTGATGAGCTTCAATACCTCAAACGCTCTGACCTGGCGGCGCTCATTAGCGCTCTTCACCGCATTGCCCAACAGCAATTGCCTGTTCTTGTGGTGGGTGCTGGCCTTCCCTCATTGCTCGGACTCATCGGGGAGGCAAAGTCCTACGCAGAGCGGCTGTTTACTTTTCCTGAAATTGGATCGCTGTCTGAAACGGATTGTCATGAAGCGCTTCAACACCCGGCGTCGGAAGAGGGAGTGCAGTGGGAGCGACCAGCGCTTGACGCGGTGTTTGAGGCAAGTGGCGGCTACCCCTACTTTCTTCAGGAGTTCGGAAAACAATCATGGGACTTCGCAGCCGGGTTCGAACACATAACCCTTGAAGACGTTCACATTGGAATTCCCGAAGCTCGACGCGAGCTTGATGCCGGATTTTTCAGAGTGCGACTTGATCGCGTGAACGACTCCGAACGCAACTACCTCAGAGCAATGGCTGCGCTTGGTCACGGCCCCTACCTGTCTGGCGACGTTGCAAAGTCCATCGGCAAAAACACCAGTCAACTCGCGACCTCACGAGAAAGCCTCATTAAACGTGGATTGTGCTTCTCGCGCCGCTACGGCGAAATCGAGTTCACCGTTCCCATGTTCGACGATTACCTTCGCCGAACAGGCGGGTAGCAACGCGCTAACCAATAGTTAGGAGGGCGACCTGTGTTCGAAAGTTAGTCCGAGTTCTTCGAGAATGGCATTGGTCTGTTCACCGGGGGCGATCGAGGCATGCCTGGATCCGGAGCGCTTTGGTGGTTGCTGCGAGAACAGGGCGTATTACATGGGATTGCCCATCCATTCGCCAAGGGAATCAAACAACGACACTTCACAGGAGCTGCCCTCCCCGTCTGGGCTCGGTCGTACAGAGCCGTCAAAACTACTGTGTACGCATACATCCCTGCGGCAATGTCGGCGACAGAAGTTTCCACCGCCACAATCCCGCAGCTTTCCTTATTAACGCCGCAGCACCAATTCTCTCGATCAAAGCAACTCACCGAAAAAGCTAATTCGGACAACTGAGCTCGACGGAAACACTCAAGCACGAGGTCGAAGGAGGTCGGTTCCTCCAACGCTTTGGTCTTACTTTCGCTGCAGCCGCCTCGTCGTCGAAGACTCTCCTACCTCGTCAACAATCCGGATCACGACTACCGGAAGGATCGACCCTGGTCCCTACAAACGGGTGTGCCACTTACATCACTCTTCTCGGCGCAGGGCGGATCGGAGTCTTTTCGCCGAAGAGTTCGTGCAGCCGATCTCCAAATCGTATGTGTACATCCGGATAGCGAGAGCCTGCCGATGATTCGTCGGTCAAGACGATTGCCTCTGCATTCTCCCCGAATAGGCCCATCCCTTCGGGTGGCACAAACCAGCAATGACGAGCCGACGAATGCGGGTCAAGATTCCACCTTTCCCGTGTGGCCCTAACCAAGTGCATCAGTCGATTGAAGCCGGTCGAATTTGCCGAGGCTGGCGCAACGAACACCTCAGATCGCGTTGGCGCTGACACGAACCAGCCATGTGAGGAATCGGGCACAACCAGCTGTGGAACAAGGATTCTGGCGTGAAAAAACATCGACTCGCTACTTTCCAAAAATACGCCGAACTTACGTGCTCGAAGTTCCGGCCGCTCGAATTGTGCGGTTACTCGAGCGAGCGAAAACGCTTCAGCTTCCTCGATTCCCCACTGCTCCATGTGCTCTGGAAGCACCATCTGCCCGCAGCCGGGACGCTCTAAGTACAACAACCATTTGGTACCAGGAAGGCCAGGTATCGACAAGGTCTGCTTCACTATGCCCTGAAGCGATTCGTCCAACTCGTCCGCGTTGGGCAACTCGCTTGCCTCACCTAACTGATGGTCATCAATCGACCATCCGTTAACCATTGGTTCCTCGAAGATTCTTAGCCTCAAACTGGCCCGAACCACCTCGGCACTGATCAACATCAGATCGTCCACATTCAGCATCAACATCATGTTCGCCGCAAAGATCCGCACCGCTTCCTCCCACCGCGATGGCGGTTGGCTACAACATCGCTGGACGATGTTCCCCAGCGAAAGTACTTTCCCATCCGCTGTCTGAAAACGAGGGCCCGGCCCAGAAAGCTGCACGCCGTGCGCAAGAAACGCTACGTCAAGGAGGCCCCGGATCGTGGTGATTTGTGTCTGCACTCGCTGTGGAACGCCTGAATTCCACGACGAAGAAGCGTTCGATTGGAGAACATGAGAAATCATAGAACACATTCATAGTTATCGGAATATGATCTGTCAAGACCTCAAACTTCTTGGCAAAATAGGGATTCCCCCGATGCTCAGGCGCCTGGGGTTTCCTACGTTGCAAGAATGGGACAAATCAGATGTACCCCTGGCAACTCTCACACAGGTCTTGCCACCGCAGGGCGTATGGCGACTGCGCTTCTTGCAGCGGTTTCCGGTGTCACCGCACTCAGTGCTCGACCGGCGAACGCTGCAACGCCTCCGAAGCCGGGATCCCCGTGCAAGAAATCTCAGATTGGGCTCGCAGCGTCCAACGGAATGGTCTGTACGAAGATTGGAAAGGTCTACCGATGGAAGTTGCCCGCTTCGGGCGCAACCGCTGGCGTCGCCAGACCAAACAATGGCAGCACAACAATCGCAGGCGTGCCGAGCCCTGAAGCACGTGTGATCAGTAAAACCATTTGGTTTAGCGACCAAGAGATAGAGGTGCTGACGCTCACGATGGAAGGGCGCAGCGTGGTGCTCGACACTCGCATCACCAACCGCGGCCTGCGCGATGACCGTACTCGCCTTGTCCTGAACAATATGGCGGTGGTCATCGACTCCCTAACAGGGAGCCTTCAATTGTCACCCCAATCCACACCGAGCAACGCCATTGATGTTCAGTCACCCCTTGCCTTCAGCGGCACGGCACCATCTGGATTCTCGTTGGCTAGGTTCGGCGATTCCGGCGCAAATACCGTGCTGTTCCGGTGGAAGGCGAACCGATCGGCTCGCAACGGGCCTTCCGAGATTTCGTAAGTGGCGGGGCCGCAATGACGTTCAAAACCAACAGTCGCACGTCGCAAACAGACGTGACTGTGTCGCGCAGTTTGCTCCGCCCGCAGATTCGAACCGGCACCAAAGGCAGATGGGACCTCGAACTTGAGTTGACCATCACGGTGAGTAGCGGTACCTCTGGAGGTGCAAATGTCGATCCGTCTTTGTTCGCATTCAACGCAATAGGGTCGTCGTGCTGCACCGACCTAACTGAGTTAATTCACACGCTGCCAACCGGCTCGACGGCCACGGGTTGGATCCACTTCACCCTGCCTACAAAACCAGGACCATCAGCTCTCCTCACACTCGTGACCGGGGGAAGCGGCTCTGCGACGCTTTCGCTGACCGGCCTCTGATTAGAGCTGTTTCCGAATGGTCGCCACGGCGACAAGTACTAAAACAAGAGCAAAAGATGAAATCCAGCCGAAAGCAGCGCAACGAGCTAGCCACGCAAGCCCAAGAGAATCGTCTTTGGTCCGAGATCGCGCCAACCTTTGGACCGGTACTACTGCGACTGCAGTCGCCACCGTCACGAATAAGAACGCCCAGCCACCGAGCTTCGCTGCTCCTACGAGGCTCAAGGTCGCTAGACCGAAACCAGTCAGCGCTGCCGCGCCCAGATTGAACGCACCCTCCAAACCGAACTTAGTAACGAACGAGTCACCCGGCAAAGAGACCGGTGAGATGTCAAGGGCCGGCAGGTTGCCCAATGCGACTGACAACTCCGAGACGGTCGCACTCTCAAACACCACCGGACGGAACTCCAGCCACGTTTTCAGGTACTCAGACCGGACCACCGTCACGCCGTTGTTCTCCGCCACGTCAGGCCGACCCCGCCACCCGCCATCGATCACCACGACCGATATGAACGCGACCTTTCTTTTAGCTACAGCCTGCATCCGAAGTCGGATCACTCTGTTCGAATCTGTGACCTGTCCAATTCCCTTCTCAATCATTCGATGTTCGTAGACATCCTCGGTATCGCTGCTCGTCTGCCACTTTGTCTCCAAGACAAATGCACCTCCCGGGCCAATCACAACATGGTCAATGTCACCGAAAACCCCCAAGCAGCGGAGGTTGTGTTTTGCAGACCAGCCTGTCGCCCGCATCCGTTCGAGCGTCGTATAGACGCTGCGTTCGGCCTCGCCTCCCATCCATCTGGATGTTCCACGAGTCCAGACGGCAACGAACCAGACCAGCTGCATCGTGATGGCAGTTGCGAACACCCCACTGAGGGCTCCTCTCCACCAAGCTGCCACGAACCGCTTGGATCCAAAATTGGCCACCACCCCCACTACTACTATGCACGCGTACATTCCGACAAGCTGGAAGCGGACCTTACGGACGAACTCCCAGATCTCACGTCGTGACTGGATACGGGCCCACCGGCCGGGAAGCGAATCGCGCATTACCCGAATCCTGCCACAACTTGGCGAGTTCGCCCGAGTCTCGCCAAGAGCGATCGCTGCGCGTAGGGCTTTGCAACCATGTTGACGGCACGAAATCTGGAAAGGTCAGGTCGCCCCAGCGGCCTTGAGGATCGCAACCATTTTGGCATAGTTTCGTGTTTGAGCGTGGTCGAGCGGCGTGACTCCTGAGCGGTCAGCATGGTTCACATTCGCGCCGGCGGTGACCAGGATGCGAACCACGTTCGTGTGGCGTTGACCACGTTCACCAAGCATGATCGCTTCGGTGAGCGCGGTCCATCCGAGGTTGTTGACATGGTCCAACGGTGCTCCTGCGTCGACGAGTAACCGAACCACTTGATCGTGACCGAGATGGGCGGAGGCGGTGAGTGCGGTGCCGTCGTAACGACTAGTGATATTCGTTGCTCTCGCCCCATTCACAAGTGCGATTCGTAACGTCTCGGGGTCATCGGCGACTCTCGCAATGGTGGCGATGTCGTAGCGGTCGCGTTCAAGTGCATTCGGGTTGCATCCACCTCGCAGCAAAAGGGTGAGCGCGGCACGACGTTTAAAGTGCGCAGCAACGAGACAAGGAGTTCGATCGTAAGGGTCTTGGATATTTGGGTTCGCTCCGCTAGCAAGCAGACGTCGGATCGTGGCTGCCTTTCCGCTTGCCGCAGCAGCATGCAATCCCTTGAACACGCGAACCTCAGACGGAGAGGGTTTGACCTGCCCGCTTGCCGGCGTCGCGCACATGAGGACGAGAGCAACACCGACAGCGCGAGCAGCACCCGGGAAATGGCAGCAACAAAAAGGACCATACCTATTTTACGTTGCGAAGACGGCGTGTGTTCATCGCGCGTCTCATGATGTTGCAAAACCCGAGGTCTTCACCTGCCCGCTCACCTGGTACGTTCGCCGATTTGGAGCATCCGATAACTGTCCGCAACGAGCCCGGCTCATTTCGCTCGGTCATTAGGCGACTTCGGAATACTGTGCTGATGCATCACAGAAGTACCCAGATGGTTAGTCGTGTCGATATTGACAACTACGGAACTTCCACCTGATTGTGTCGATGTGTGCACCCAAAGCTATCGGGTCAAGTCAGGCGTCGACCTTGGGCGAGTCTTGCGTGATGGCCGCTTCGAGGAGGGTCTTACACAACAACAGTTCATTGACCAGTTGAGCCTCAATTTCGATCGCACCCGGCTAGCCCGTATCGAAGCTGGTGAGGGATTCCAATCGCTTGATCGAGCGCTGTCGGTGCTTCGTCGTCTGGGCGTCGAAGTCACGGCGAAGCTCACCGTGCCGGGCGAATCGCCGTGAGTACGAAACACCTCGGGGTCTGGCTCAACGGGGTCAAGGTAGCCCGGCTTGAAGCGAAGAAACCCTGGGACCTACGATGCCGCTACGAACCCGGAGTCCTCTCTGCAGGCGAAGCGAACCGGCCGCTGCTGTCATGCTCGTTGCCCGTGATTCGTCAGCCGCAGGACGCAACTCCATGGGTGCGCGGTCTTCTTCCCGAAGGAAACCACCTCCTGGCGTTGGCGAGCATGGCGAGCGTTCCCACTAATTACTATGCAGACCTACTAGCTCGCTACGGACGCGACGTCGCCGGTGCTTTCACCATCGCCACCCAACCTCCCGAACCGCGTCAGTGGACCCTTGATCCGTACAGCGATCACGAACTTATCGAAGAGCTGCAACTCGCGCTCGACGCCTCTGGATTTGCTGTGCGTGATGACAGCGAACTTTCCATTGCCGGCTTGCAGAACAAACTTCTTGTGACGTCGTTGCCAGGTGGCAAGTGGGCTCGGCCGTGCAACGGCCATCCGTCAACGCACATCATGAAGCTGGCCGATGGTCGTGACGTTGGTCTTCTTGCTGCGGAGCATGCAATTCGCCAAGATGGTCGGACTCACCACTGTCAAAACCGACCTCTTGATGTTTGACAATGTTGAAATACTGATCGTCGAGCGGTACGACCGCAGAATCAATCCTGAAAGCGGCGCAATTCAACGGCAACACCAAGAGGACGCATGTCAGGCACTAGCCATCAATATCGACGCGAACCAAGGTCGGAGAAAGTACGAATGCTTTGGTGGGCCGTCGTTCGTTCAGGTCGCTGAGCTGCTCGACCGATACGGCGATTCTACAACCGACCACCGGAATCCGCGGCGCGCTGTCGTTTTTACCGCAGCCATCGGCAACGCAGACACCCACGGAAAGAATGTTTCCTTGCTTATCGACACTGACTCCGGCGCAGTCACGCCTGCACCTCTGTATGACCCGGTCCCAACTGCCCTGTGGTCAAGACTGCGAAAAACTTCGGAGATGTCCGTCGACGGCATGTTCGATTTACCGTCATTTTAACACTTCGCACGCGAAGCAAGCCGATGGGGAATGGGTACCTCCATGCCGAACGATTCGTCGCCGAAATCCTCGCCGATCTCCGTCGCGCTTTGGCAACAAGTACACATACTGCTGTTGTCGAACTGGTGACTTCTCGCCTAGAACGTGTTGACTCCTCAACTTGAGTCACGCGCTATCAGGCGCGTGGGCAGGCCGAATCGACGGAGAACGTCGACTCGTGTACCTACTTGACGGTCCGGACGTTGTGATCCTCCAGGCTCGCTACGACTACGAACCCCAAGCCTTTCGTTGCCGATGAGACCGTCTAGATATCATCTGCCCGCATTTGATCTTAGAGCACGTTTTGGGGCGTTTGGGTGTTGCAGCGGTCGTCCCATTCGAGGCCGAGCCTATTGTCGAACAATTCCTCGCGCATCCATGGAAGCTGCCACAACCCAAGTTGTTCCACGGCTGTACGGAGCCGATTGGAACTTGAGTAGCCGTATCGCTTGTCCGCACGCTGAAACTCCGATTCACTGTACACATAGGTTTTACCGAGGTCATCTACGTTGATACAACTCCGCGTGTCGACATGTTTGTAGTGAGTGATTGTCCCCCGCAGGTCTGTCAGACGAGACATGATCATAAAGTCATCGGGGTCGAAGTACTTGGCCCACGGTTTTCCTTTGACCGATTTTCGACGAGATGAAGCGGGGCGCACCAACGATCGCAACTTTCACAGCGGCCAGGGAACTCGTAACCCGGTAGCCAGCCGAAGTCGTCGTCATCGGCATTGTCGATGACTGTCTGTGAGCTGGGCTTCAGGGAAATAGTCGGAGCGAGCGGAGCTTTTTGAGTGGGCAAAACTAGCGATGACTTGGTTCGGGCGCGACTCATAACGGGTCCTTTCAGGTGGAAGTCAAAACAAAGGCGACCGTGTTGTGCAAATCGGGTCGTGACCCGAATGGCTCCTGGTGCGAGGCCCACAAGACTGGGCTGCAACAGTTGTACACGGCCCCTATGACAAATTTGGGCTGCGTCTCAACCTCCAAGGAACGCAGGCGTTTCAGTCAGACCAACACATCGATTGTCCCTCGCACCCATCCGACAGAGATAACTCGTCTGGGGGCGCGTCCAACAGGGTGCAACCTTTATCAGGATCCGCCCGAGTTGACCACTGGAATGGTCATTTCGGCGAAGACTCCGTTTGAGCCAACGACTTCCACGGTCTAGGTGCTCACCATGACGAAAGAGGAACCTTCGAGCGTCTCGCATCAACGATTGCGACGGTGTGTCGTCGGACCATGTCATGGCCAGTCAACAACGGAATTCGATCGTCCGGTTCAAGCGCGAAAATTCCCAGCAAAGGCCCCTCCCACTGCGCCATCATTTCGCTGTGGCACTCATTTCTCCAAAGGTTCGGCAGCTGATCAAACCCTCCCCGGAGGAGGAAGCGACGCGGACACAACAGTGGAAAATCGAACGTGCGGAACGGGAACAGAAGCAGACCGCTGCGCGTCCGCATCGTCGAGCAGCAATCGAGTCTGGGCCGCTCCTACGAAACATCGATACTGCAGTCGAATGTCATTGCGGTTGCCACCCTCGCCCTGCCGACATCGAAACACACGATGGTGGAATCTCATGCCCCTGCCAGCTCACCCAAGCCGAGCGACAACGAACCTGGAGCGATTTCGCAGCGTGGGAGCCGGACCCTGAAATGGTTGAAGAACAACATCTGCATACTGTGGAATTCGAAGCCGAAGTAGAACGACTCGGGGTAGAAGCAAGCGTATTGGTCGACGCTGCACCTTTCGTCATAGGTGGGGTTGTTGACCGGCGAGCGTTCTATATGCGCGAACGCGGCGGCGCGTATCGAGTGACGATTGCGCACGACGACACCCCGCACGACGACCCTTGGACGAGCAAGCCCGAGGTTCCGACAATCGATATTGGTGCGGGATCCGAATCCGAGTTTTACAACGACGACGCAACATTCAGTCGAAGTCTCGCTCTACGTACAACGGTGCAGTTGATTCGTTCGTACCTGCTCCGCCGTGACTGCCAACACGAGAGACCAGCGGACGCAACACATCAGTTCTGTCGCAAATGCGGAATCCAACTACCGGTCTATCGCGCCACAGATTTGATAAGCGCTTAGACCCCTGGGCCTCACAAACTGCTTGTAGCCAGTGTCGGGATCGGACATCAACCCCAGAGCCGCACAACCATCGAGCCGATCCATATGCGTACGTGCGGGAAACGAAATTTCTCAGAGTGACCGGAGACATCATCAATTCTTGGTGAGCTCAACCACTGTCGGTAATATGTACACAATCAATTGCAGGGAACCCGTTTATATGCTTACGATGCTGGGTGAGGGAATCCCTCGATGGAACAAGGCAAGCGACGGAGGCTTCCTATGCCACTTCAATTGGGCAGTACCGGCTCTGCGGTCTCGCACCTGCAGCAACAGCTAGCGGATATCGGCTTTCCCATCGCCGTTGATGGAACATTCGGGGCCGTGACCGACGAAGCGGTGCGCGGGTTTCAACTCGTTGTCAAACTGAGTCCTGACGGGATCGTTGGAACCACCACGCAAACCGCTCTCGATGAAGGACACTGGGCTGCGATCGCCGACGAAGCAATCACATCACTTCCGCAGTACCGAATCCAAACCACCGAATCAGTAGAAACGACAGTCGGTGTTGCCGAGTTCACCGCTGACGTGAAGTGGTACCGCGTATTTCCATCGCTGTTCTTTGGGACAGCACTGCTTAACCCAAAGTTGGATGCAATGGCGCGGTCGTGGATCAGCAACATGAAAGCGCTGGCACAACCCGTAGCGGTAGGCGAGCTACCAAACTCAGTAACGGGAGAGCTGAACGCAACCTTGATCGCTCAGAGCCTGGCCAGCTCGGCCGGCTTCTTAAGCGAGTTCGTTTCAGGCTCCGGGCACCCGAACCCGCGCATCATTATCGCCAACATGGATCTCGCTGCAGACAAAACACTCACCGGGCCTGAACTGTTCCGCGTTGGGTCGGCATGGCCCACCGTATTGCGAGGCGTTGTGTTGCTCAATGGATTCGATCCAGCCGATGTGGTGCCAGCGAACCCTCGCAACTTTTCTCGTGTCGGCGTCACTACCAGTGGGTTGAATTTGTACCTGTATCCGGACCAAATCGGACTACCGCTCGCAGCCGGCATTCAAACGATCTTCTGTCCGTGGGTACGAATTGAATCGGTCGTTCGTCCATCGATTATCGCCCGCTCTACCGGCGGCAGTGACGGCGGACCGGGACCGCACGTTCCGTAGCGAATGCAGGTCACGAGGGTCGGCACGACAATTTGTGCCAGCTCGGCCCACGAATTGTCTGAGCACCCGCAACACTCACCCGCTGTCGCGCGCCACGGCGCACGCTTCGATTGACACGCAATACGGGCAATAGGAACTACCCCCGATTTTGCCTTTGTTCGGCATCTAGGGTGAACGTGTCGACCCGTTCCTTTGACCAGAGGCCCATCGCCTGTCGAAGCACCCCGATCTCGCCACCGTGATAAGCGTTGTGATCAATCATCACCATCACGGTGCGAAGCGGCGTGTGGCCCGGCTCCCACGCCTGCGGTGCAGCAACCCACAGGTCGCGATTTTCATCACGCACAAACGATTCAACCGAATCGAGATCGGCTTCGAACGCAGCAACCGAATCCTGCCATTGTTGCTCGGAAGCATCACGATAAGAGCTCGGCCAATAGTCGTCAGGAAACACACCCGATCGGTAGCCCGGATTCCGCAAGTAATCCAGCATGTCGAATTGGCAATATCGAACATGTTCAACAAGATGCCAAAAGCTGTACCCAACATTGGCGGGACACACGTTGATTGCATCGAGTGGAAAATCAGCGACCACGTCGAGGAAGCTGAGATGCGCATCGCCCGATCGCAGTTGGAACACCAACTCCTCACGAGTAGTAGCTATGTTCGGTACCGAGTTCAACATGTGATCCATTTCTGGCCCTAGTGATCCGGCTCTTTGAGCGGGTCAGCCCCCATCCAGTGGACGGGCGAAATTTCGACCATTTGAGACAACAACAAACGGCCAAGCGTTCGTGCTGCACGCAGGGGTATCGTGGGAGTGAACTGGACTACACAGTTCGACCACTCCAACTAAACCACGATCAACGCACAACCTCTTAAGGAGTTTTGATGACACAGACCACAACGGAACTTGCCGGTGCACTCGTCGAAGCATGTCGCGCCGGACGAGAAGCAACCCACGCAATGCAGAATGCGATTTACTCACCCGATGCAGTGAGTGTTGAACCACAAGCAATGGGACCCGATGGTGCAGAAGTCGCCGGTCTTGCTGCCATTCAGGGCAAGGGTGAGTGGTGGTACGACAACAACACCGTGCATGCTCTCGAAACGGAAGGCCCTTTCGTACACGGCGACCGATTCAGCGTCATCTTCACGATGGATGTCACCGCAAACGCCGGGCCAATGGCCGGGCAACGATTCCAAGGTCGCGAGGTTGGCCTATACACAACCAACAACGGCAAAATCACCAAAGAACAATTCTTCGCTCCGCCAATGCCTGCTGCGTAACGACTTTCGGTCGGGTTCCTGCGCTGGAGTGCATCGCCCAATGATATGTCCGTACGCGGAACCAAAAATTGAAGCCGATGGCTTTTGCCTGTGGAAGAACCATGTTCCTACGCCGTCGCTGAGGCACGTCTCCACCGCAAAGTGTCGGGCAAGGTAACCCGAACGCCAAGCTTGAAGGTCGGACGACAATGATCGACGAACACTTCGTCATCCGAACCCGCTTGTTCTCATTGTTGAGCGCGCATAGTGATGGGAACACCCAGCGAGCAACGGAGAGTCTTGCGAGACCTCACGTGTGATGACCAATCCTGCGGCTTACACTTGTTCGATGAGACCAGAATTACAACCCTGTTGGGCTTCACGATGATGCTCAGCACGCTTGTTCTTCCGTGGTCGCACATCGGTTCGGGTCACTGATCGGGCCGGTCGTCGGCGCTGCGATCCTGTGGCTACTTAAGGAACGCCACGTGCCCAGCCTCCTCGCAACCGCAACGGGGGTATGCGCCGGCACCTGGCTGTGGAACTTCATGCTCAACATTCGACACGCCGGCGTCATTGATGGCGATATTGCGTTCAAACCGTTCCCGATCTCGTGGCAAGACACCGGCACCGGTATTTTCTCCTTTGCGTTCGCGACGGCACTGCTCCTCGCCACCACCCACCGCCACCAGCCCGGCCATCGCACCCTGAAATTCGCTGCGACTGCGGCTGCTGCTGCGCTCGTTATGGACGTGTATACATGGTAACTACTCAGCATACATATCGATTGCCACGTAACGCCGGCTAACTCGACCGCGCCCGCATCCCATTTGCCGTCAATTCTGACACCAAATTTTTCGAACGAGAAGCTCACACGTGGATCGAATCACTCGCCCCGTTCTCGAAGCGATCTTAAAACCCGCGTACACCTGACAGAGTCGCCATCTCTACTAAGAACGACCGTATCTCGAAGCCATCATTGAACGCAGAGTCCAAGGCAGTCATGCCCCTGTCAAAGGGGTCCAACCACGTCAGCCCTATTCGCTACTCGGCGGCCGAATAACGTGAACTGCTTAAACCCCAGAAAGCGCCGAGATGGGTTGGCAGAAGAAGCGCAAATACCGACCATTCGTCGATTGGCCTCTCGGTGATTGTCGGCCAGTTCGCATTGAGGAACGGGACTGATGTCGCATGTCTTCGATTTTGTCTTGCTCGAACAGCCGGTTACGGCCCGTCGCAACGGCGAAGCTACCAGCGCACGACGAAGCCCACGCCATCTCAAGCGCAATTTGAAAACCCTGGGGCAATTCGTCGAATGGCATCGACCAGCGAACGCGTCTTACATCTTTGTCCTAGGGTTCACACGTGGGCTCCGGCGCAACCATGGCTACAAGAACGGCGGGCCTGTTTTCCAGAGGCGATCAACTGGCAAAACGGCGAGTCGTTCCCCGATTCTGAGCGCTTCGGGGGCAAGGCAGAGCAAGGCACCGAATCGGAATCGATCACCCAGCCGGTCGGCAAGGAACTGCAATCCTTTCAGGTCGCTCTTCGTCGGCGAGGAAGTTGCTTTCACTTCGATTCCGACTACCTCGCCGTTCGGAGCTTCGAGAATGAGATCGACTTCAGCTCCGTCGCGGTCACGAAAATGCCACAGCGTCGGGCGCACATCGGACCAGGTGACTTGGCGTCGCAGTTCATTACCGACAAACGTTTCGAGGAGTTGGCCGAGCACGTTGGCATCGCGTAGAAGCACTTCGGCGCTGGTCCCGATGAGGTGGGCGGCAAGGCCGGAGTCGACAATTGAGAGCTTCGGCTTTCGAATGACTTTCGAGCTGAGGTTGGTCGACCAGGCCGGAATTGTCTGTACGAGGAATGCGGTGGCGAGACGGGCCACATAGGCGCTTCCTGTTCGCGCCGGAATTCCGAGCTGATTCGACAGCTCGGCAACGTTCAGTTCGGTCGAAGTGCGGGCTGCGCAGAGACGCAGAAGCTGCGGGATTTCAGCGAGTCGTTCAAGTTCGGCCACCTCACGAACAACCTTTTGTACTGTCGTTGTCACGTACGCATCAAACCATCGGCGACGACGTTGAGCCGAGCGTTCAACGACTTCGGGGAATCCGCCCCGACAAATCCTTTCTATGACGGAAGCGCGGGATGCAGAACTGCTGCGGACAAGGTCACCCGGCTGGCGAAATATGGTGTCGACGAAGAGATCGCGTTGCCCATCGAGTTCACCCTGGCTGAACGGCCCCAACTCGACAATGTCGACGCGCCCGACAAGTGAGTCCGCCATGTCAGGCGCAGCAAGTAAGCGTGACGATCCGGTGAGAACGAATCGTCCCGGGCGACGATCGCGATCGACTTCGGCCTTGATCGCTCGGAAGATCGTAGGTTCTAGTTGGGCTTCGTCGATGACCAACGTGTCGACGCCCCGGTCGAGAAAGCCCCGGGGATCCGACTTTGCTGCGGACCTGACAGCAGCATCGTCAAATCCGATGATTTCGACGGACCCGGGATAGGTAAGTCCCCGGACAAGCGTCGACTTTCCAACCTGCCGTGCCCCGTTCACCACGACCACCGGGGTATCTGCGAGAGCGTCGCTGATCTGTTTGGTAACCCAACGCGGGCGTGGCATAGACTCCATACTGACAAACCATACCGCTGTTTCGTCGGATGTTTGATCGCCGTTTCGTCGGTGTGCCAGTCGCCGTTTCGTCGCCGTAATGAAGGCGGCCCTGACTGCCGACGGGTTTGCCCCTCGTATCCGTTTCTTGACGGGAATTCAGCCCGCGCCCGGCGTTCGCCCACTCCGACGTCGACCCCCCGACAGGTCGTTGTGAATCATCAGAATCCGTCGCCGCAAAGATGTGGCGAAACAGTGCGGTGAACATGAGCACGGCACTGAGAACCAACGCAATCGTTGCACCGGGCGGAGTGAGGCAACGGTCGCAACCCCTACGGGCCGCTTCTTGATCGTGGTGCACGACCTTCACTACATGCCACATGACCCTGCCTTGGAGTCAACGAACCGCTCGCGACCGAGCGTCTCGTTGTCTGAACCGACAGCACACGCCTACGGCTGACATGGAACCCTTAGAACTTCGTCCCGAGAGCCTTGCCGTCTGGGCAGGTCGCCCGCCCCATTTGCCCGGCGAGCCCATCAACACACCAATCTCGATGACGTCCACATACCGTCATGACGGAACCACGGCTTACGTGCGAGACGGAGATGCCAGTGTGCAGGCGTTCGAAGATGCCCTCGGCGCAATCGAGAAAGCAAGCGCGCTTGGATTCTCTTCTGGCATGGCAGCCGTGGCCACGGTACTGGAAGGGCTGCCGGTTGGGGCAATAGTTGTGGCCCCGTTCAACGCCTACTTTGGTGTGGCCGAGATGCTGCGACAAAAGGCTTCTCATGCGAAGTTGACTGTCCGGTTTTGCGACATCACCAACACCGAGGAAACTATTGCCTCATTCGAACATGCTCAGCTGGTGTGGTTAGAAAGCCCCTTGAACCCAACAATGTCCATCTGCGACATAGCCGTGCTCACGGAGGCAGCGCATCGGGCCGGGGCGATCGTCGTATGCGACAATACGTTCGCAACCGTGGTCTGTCAGCAACCACTCGACCTTGGCGTTGATGTGGTGATGCATAGCGTGACAAAGTTCATCGCCGGGCACTCAGACACCGCCATGGGTGCACTCGCTACCCGCAACGCAGTTCTCTTTGAAGAACTCAGTACACGTAGAAATCTGTACGGGCCGATACCAAGTTCCATGTCGAGCTTTCTTGCGCTTCAACCCAACTTCCCCCGATGGTCCCGGCAAAACGACAACGCGTATCGATACACAAAGCCAACGGGACCCCGGTGTTCACCGACACTACATCAATCGGCCCCGATCATGGCGAGACAGATCCCACAGACTTGGACTGGTAACGATGTGGCGAGCATCGAGACGCTGGGCGAGTCTTCGTCACGGCTCGGCCAAAGCATCGTTCCTGCTTACCACCTGCGCGCAAACTCGGAGCCAGTCACTGCGCCACACCCGATCGCGATCGACGATGATGTCGGACAGCGCCGCATCCAGATTGGGCGCCCCTGCTGGAATTGGAGGGTGGCGGGCTGCGACGTGGTCAGCAGAAGACCATGCGGCATCGAGCTGCACAATGCGCTGAGCCGTCGACAGGCTGGTGTGGAGCATCGGTGTGGCGATCGTAAGTTCACTGCGCGGTAGGTGCAGGCTGAGAGTCTCCAACGCAAGAGCCTGCTCCCGTGAGTTGCCCCATCGCAAAGGCCTCGCGGAATCCGCCACGAGCTTCCGATCATTGGTCAGCGCGAGAATGGCCAGTGCACGTTGTTGGAGGAGCCGAAGCTCGTCATCGATGCTTTTACGCAGCAGGACGAGCTGCGTAGAGCCCGGACCTTCTGCGTGTCGCTCGTGCTCTTCGATCAACGAGATTGCGTGCAAAAACTTGGATGCAGCTTCGCGGTCGCCCTGAGCCATAGCTTGCCCTACGGCAAGCAGACGGTGGTCATGGACATCGGCATGCGTCGCCAACAGCTCACATGCTCGAAGACCGACTTCTCGATTCCAGTTTGTCGTTGTGTCGATCAGTTCCTCGGTACTGACTTGTCCGTTGCGTGCTCTTGCCCGAAGAGCTCGTATCGTCCGGGCCGGCGTTTCTAACATTTCCGGTGGATCGCCATTAGGGGCGGATGGCGTCGCTGAATGCCCACGTTCCGATAAATCGCCGGGATTAAGAAGTCGATCCGAAAGGCTCGATCGAAGCGCCCCCCGATATCGCCGAAACACGAGCTGACCGGTGAAGATCCACCCGACACACACGCCGGCGGTGAACAGCGCCATCCCAGTAAACCCCAGGTGAGCGACGCGTTGGAGAACTAAAATGGTGATCCCGGTTAGACCAATTGCGAGCGGCATGCCAGCTCCTTCAATGACGGCCTGGGCAGCCATTCGATCGTTGGTGCCAACAGCTTGAAACGCAGTGTTGAGCGAACCGCGTGTCGCTCCATCGGTGAGAGAAATATCTGAAACCCGAGCGGCGCATATGAGCATGAGCGTGGTGAGCGACGCGGTGCTGGTCAGGGCGCCTGACAGGAGAGCGGCGATGACGAATAAGGAAACGACGATCGGGTTCAACACGACTCCGACCCGCATTCCAAACCTGCGTAAAAGAAAACCAGCGACGACGACAAGAAATATCAGATCCACTGCATTGAGTACCGATGTGAAGTCCGAGACAAAATGCGATAGCCGATCCCCGTCTGCGTAGCGAAACGCAGCGCGGTCGTATACGAGGAAATCTACGAGCTGTGTACCTACCTGGGAGAGCAATTGGTACATAAGGAGCCCAGCAACAAGCGGCATCCGCAGTAGGGCTTTCACAGAGCTGGCAATCCCGGGTTGCGTGGTGTCGGGAAGCGAAGGTTGATGCGAGAGCAGAGCATTGAATCGTCGCTTTGTGATGCGGATTACGGCGAGCATTCCGAGTGTGGAAGCTGACGAGAACAGAAGAAGAAACTCTGCACGCCCCGATGATCCGATCACCACAGATCCGACCACGCCGGATACGATAAAGCCCAGCGGAAAACCAGCGACGACGTGCGAAAAGTGGGCCTTCATCTCGCCAACGTCAAACACCAGTCCAGCCTGGCAACCAATGAGTACGAAGCCGGTCTGGTAGCTAATTGGGAACAGCACGAGCAGCGGCGCACTGACCCACGGATGCCCTGCGGTTGCGAGCTCAACCCAGGCGAAAAAGATGATCGCTGCCATCCCGAGAAGTACAGGTACTGCGATGGTCGCAATGTGGTGGTAACGGACTGCTCGCGCGAGCGCTGACGTTCCGGCGAGCGCCACCATAGCGATGGCTCCGTATATCCAAGGCAGGTTCTCGGAGCCATATCGGGCGAGAAACAGACCGCTCGCGGGTATGACGATAAAGCCAGCAAGCATCCCCATAAGGAACGTTTGGCTGCCGAGAAACAGGACACGCTCGTCGATTCGCGCAAGACGGCGTCCCTGGTTCACGCTGCCGGGCCCCGCCGATCCGTTCACGCGTTCGTATCTCCCGCAACACGGAGACGTCGGACCAGGGAGGCAATGATTCCCGAGCCGATTTCCGGATAGTCGAGGAGCAACTCGTCGAGAACCGGTGCATCGATGCGAAGGAATCCACTTGCAACCGCGCAAACCGCCGTTGCGCTACGCAGCCCAGGTACGAGGAGACCCAGATCCCCGAGCACGTCGCCGGACGAACAATGGCGGATCGCCTTTCCCTCGACGGTAATTTCCACTGAGCCGGCGAGGATTGCAAACATACAGTCGCCGTGCTCGCCTTCGCTCATGACGATGTCACCAGAACCTAGCGCTACGTAGTGTGACGCCTTCACGACAGCGGCCAGCACATGCATCGGGAGCGATGAGAAGAAGTCTCCCTGACTCAGAATCGCAACACGTTCAACAAGCAAAGACTCGGTTGTGTTCGTAGCGTGATCTTCACCCGTGGTTCTGCTTGGAAGGTTGCTCATGGCACAAGTTCTTTCGTGGGGCGAAGCTGATCGCAAAGCTCGGCTGCGGTGTACGGGCGGTACCAACAATCCAAATAGTTGTCGGCATTGACCACGACGACGTCAAGGTCACGAAGCGCTCGAACTGTCGCATTGCGCTCTTGGCCACGCAAAACCCCGGGGACACCGACAACGGTCCAAGCCGCGACCATTTCCGATGGATATCCCCCGAGCGGTTCGACGATAAGGCCGTCTGACATAGGAAACGCAACGAACGCCGGAGGGTCACCCGGTGCCATCAAAATATCGCCCACCTTCAAAGATATTCGCATAGCGCCACTCAACAAGGTCTCGGTTTCGATCATTCGAATCGCCGGGTTTGCACCAGCGTCAACGATGCCACATTTCACGAGGAGGACGTCCTCAGCAATGAGTGGGTCTCCGAGCAACTCTCGTCGAGGTGAAAGGTATGCATGCTGGTCGTCGCTCTGATTCCCTAAGGAGACGTTGAAAGACTGGTTACCACCAATGATGTCTATTCGACTGCCCAGCGCAGTTCGTTGGTCAGATTCGCTCATTCTTTCGAGCAAATAGGTGCGAACGATTTTAGCAAACGTCGCATCATCTGCGGGTGCTTGGATCTCAATCCGAGCATGTTCGTTGTCAAGAGTCCCGAGGACGTCTTGTTGGATGTCGTCGATGACCGCGGCGCAGCATCGTGCCACCTTGTGCTGAACCGCGAGCGTTGAAAACGCGCCGCGGTGAAACTCAAGAAACAACGTGGATGCGTTACGGAGTAAAGCACTCCGAAGGTTGGCCTCTCCGACACTAAGCGTGCTTTCGAAGCCCATCAGGTACACCGCCGACCGAGGTGTATTGCGCAGCAGCACGATAGCGTCACCAGAGCGGGGATCAACGGCGATTTCGTAGCCCGAACTGGTACGAAACGTCGTACCGCGTTGCCGAAGGGCATCGGCGATACGGACGATGCGGACCGCCAGCACGATGTCGTCATGCAGCAAGCGATGGGCGGGGCGCGGGTCTATTAACCAATCGAATGCGCCTTCGGGTGGTTCAACCATCGGCCATTTGCCAAACGGTGTTGCTGTTCCGGTGAGTCTTTCAAACTGGATATCGAGGGAGGTGAAACACATGTGACGCATTGCTGTTCGCAATTGGTCCGGAGAGCGAAGCACCGATGCGGGGACGCACGACTTACTGTGACAAGCAGCAAACGAAAGCATCTGTTGGATGATGTCGCGGGGCGAGGCGGTGTCAAACGTTGCCCCGCGAGAAACCTCGGAAACACGGCTGCGAAGGTGGCCGCTGTCCTCGGCCACGATGAGATCAACGATGTCTTCAAATGTCTCGGTGAACGGCAACTGCGCGGCGAACTGCGCATGGACCTTGCGGGGGATAGGTGCCCCCATCCCAACGTCATGTAGGTACGCAAGTACTACTGCCGTCCCTGTGATGAACTCAATTCTTTCGACGTCAGTCGTCCCTTTAGGGTTTGGGACGAGCACTCTGCTCACCTCCAGGATGCGATTGGCTACGTCTCTAACATGGCCGATCCCGTGGTCGGAGAACAGGCCGAGATGAGTATCAGGTCGATTACGAAATTCCGGGTCGACGATAAGCCGCTCGAACGCTGTGACCTGCTCAATTACTGCCCAGTAGCGGTCTTCAATGAGCGATCGCAGTTGACGAGAAATGAAGTCATCGAGGCTTTTGTGCGAGATTCCGTCGTTTGTCATTGGACGTACACTCTTCTTCTCGCCCGGACCTGTCAAGCGCGTCCAGGTTTTAAGCCACGATCAGCACACGATGATCCGTCAAGCGGACCTGGTGTCGTGTTCCAGTTCGTGATCTACTGGGCGCCAAATTTTAGATGACACGTGAGCGGTCATCGGCGTTGGCGGAAAGGAGATGATTGGACAGTCAGAAGGCAATGACGCAGTATTTCGATGTGAGTGAACGACCTCTTGAACTTTTACTTGACGATGTGTTTGCTGCGAGCCCTGAGTCGTTCACCGCTTTGAGAGACGGAATGGTCAAGGAGTTGAAAGCACAAAAGCGCAAGGACGACGCCGCCACGATCGGAGCGATTCGTAAGCCCACGCAGGTTCTTTGGGTGCTCAACAGCGTTGGTCGCAAACATCCCGAATTGGTCGAGGCGCTGCTTCAACACGGACAGAAAGCAAACCTCGCCCAAGAAGCTCTGCTGGCCGGTGGAACAGTTGCGCTTTTGATGGCAGCAGTGGACCAGCGCAACACAACGATTGGGTCGCTACTCAAGTTGGTTGTCGCTGACCTCGGAGGTTCAACACCCCCCATTTCATCTGTTCGCTTAGCACTTGAGCTGATCTCTACCGACGCAAGCCTTGCCGGCTTTCTCGCACTCGGCAGATTGACGACAATGCCTACGACAGCCCCAGACCCCAAACCAGCAGACCCGAACCCGGTGCACTTGACACTCGTGCCGTCTCTCCCTGAACCGGGCCCCGTTCTCGAACCCGAAACTGTTCTGAAACCGGAAACCGTTCTGGAGCCTGAACCGCAACAAGAAACCGCAGAGCAAATCAATCACAAGCTTCGCAGCGAAGCGATCCATGAGTTGGAGCTGCGCGAGGCCGAGCTGGAGTTGGCTCAGTCTCAGTATCAGAAACTCAAGTCGTCCTTTGATGAAGCCCAAGAACGGGCGGCATCATCGGTTCAAGCAATCACGGCCGTTGAACTTCAGATCGCAGGCCTGCAACGGTCTCTCCTGAGCCACAACGAAGCGCTGGAAGATTGCCGCACGGAGCTCACAGCGCTGTCCCCTGTCTGCATTGATGCAACCGAGCGGCTTGACCAGGCAAGGCAAGCCCAACAACTCGCAGCCGAGCAACTGTTGAGCCTCGCCGAGCGGGACTAGAGCTCAGCCAACCCCTGAGTGCGGTACCTTCAGTGCATGCCACATGACCTTGCCTTGAAGTCAATGAACCTCGTCCACAAAGCAATTTTGAAGGTGAGCGGCGGTCGTTTGGGCTGGACGACCGGAGGAATGCCAGCTCTGGAGTTGGTGACGACGGGTCGCAAATCGGGCCAGAAACGATCGGTCATGTTGACTTCACCAATTCAAGAGGGTGAGTCGATCGTGATCGTTGCGTCTCGCGGAGGCGACGACCATCATCCTGCGTGGTTCCTCAATCTTCGTGACAATCCGGCGGTCGAAGTTTCCTTCAAAGGAAACAAGATGCAGACAATGAAGGCGCGCGTAGCAACACCGGCAGAACGTCAACGCCTCTGGCCGAAGGTCACCGCTGGGTACAAGGGCTACAGCGTGTACCAGTCCAAGACTGATCGTGAAATACCCCTAGTGTTCCTAGAGCCATAACCTGACACCGCCATGACGGAGCCACGGCCTACGTCCGAGACGGAGATGCCAGCGTTCACGCCTTTTTAAAGATGCCCTTGGGCGATCGAGAAGCCAAGCCTGTTGAACTCAACAATGTCCAAAGTCTTTACGGGCCGATACGGGTTCGCTGTCGAGCTTCCCTGCGTTGCGAGGATTGCGAACGTTGTGTCTCCGAATGGAACGTGGCCAAGCCTCGGCTGCCGTGTTGGCCGGTAGACTTCCACATCATCAGCGGTTTGCTTGGGTGAGGTATCCGGGACTACCGACAGATTCCGGGCACACAAGGGCTGTTCAGTTGGGCACAGGCGGCTTTGGTGTCATATTCGCCATCGACAGAGACGGAACCGCGGAAGCTGCCGAGTTGGTGTGCCAATCGGTAAGGCTGATCACTTGGCAATTTGCTTCGACTCTCGTTTGCCAGCAGTTCCCTTGCCTGTCTTCAAGGCCGATCTGATCTCCGCGAAAATCGAGGAAGAAATCAAGCGTCACGAACGGGCTATCAAGCTGTTCGCCAAGCTCGACGGCTCATATGGGCTCTTTCGATTGAGCCCAGAATCCTTCGATCGAATAGCGGCTCACCTGCATGAGCTGGCCAGCGCCCGTATTGAACCCGTCGAATCCACTCCGGTCAGAGCCGACTTGCCTCTCATGGCAAAGGCGCCAACCGCAGTAGTGCGCGCGTTTCGCTGCAAGAAGTGCGACGGCAACAGCGGCCAAGCAACGCCCGGACGCTACGGCGCATACTTCCTATGCCTCGACTGTCAACAGAACAACGCAGCACCAAAGAAGTGCGATCGGTGTAAGTCGGCCACGTCAACCACGATCGTGGACGGGTCACTCAAAACAGTGTGCGTTGAGTGCGAGTCTGTCCTGACGGTCTCGCCCGCTGTGACGACGAAGTCGCTCGTATAGAAAATGTCGATCGGACTCGGTCGACCTGCAGGAGATTCAAGACTCGCCGTGTTTCGGTTTGCCAAAAGTCGAAGAACCGGCCAAGCCTTGCAGCTGCGGATTCGACGGTCTAGGCATTAATCATGGCGGATGACACACTGCATCGATCAACACGGTATCCGGGTAATTGCTCGCGCTGTGGTTCCACGATTCCCATCGGCAGCCAAGCATGGTGGGGAAACAAGAAGCTCACCTGCACAACCTGCCGACCGGCCACCGATGGGCTTGCTCACTCATCAGCAGCTCAGCCGCATCCGGACCTTCGTCGGCCTGGAGTACCTACCTTCGCTATCTGATCGCACGCGTCGAACAAGAGTCGGTTATCAACATCGACAAACTCGAGGCGCCGAACGTTTGGGCACAATGTGACCAAACATCGGAAAGAACGTTGATCGACTGCCATCCGATCCCGGCAACTGCGATCGACAGCGACCGACCTACCCTTCTGTACGGTTGGCCGACGGTATCAATTCCTACAAAGCGGGGACGACGCGTTCGATTCCCATTGCTCGTCGTGACCGTTCGACGTTCGGAGGAGATGTTCGTCGTTGAGGATGCCGACATCCGCATTAACCCGGCTCTTCTCGGCGACCTGCTGGAGCCCGAGATCACCGAAGTCATCCGCCAGCTTCCAACCACACTTGAAGGCCAGGCATGGGTGGCGTCGAACCTCGATGAATCCTATGTACACACTCTAGGGAACAAACCTCAAGATTGGCTGAGAAAGATTTCTAGACCATTTTGGCCATCCTCAGGTTTCCTTGAGGAACCACCCGTACGGTGATGGGTATGAGATCGCTTCGTTCAACTGCCTTCATCACCGCAATGATTTGCGTACTGGCAACCGCTGACACTTCCCACGCTAATACTCGCTTAGGTTCGAACAGCCTTTCAGTTGCGAAGCGAACCAAAGCCCGTCGGACGACTGCATTTTCAGTCACCAGTAGTTCGTTTGTTAATGGGGGAACCATGCCGATTCGGTTCACCTGCGACGGGGTAGCAACAACACCCTCGCTCGTTTGGACCGGTAGCCCAGCTGGCACCAAGTCCTACGCAGTGGTGATGCATCATGTTGCGGGCCCGGGCGATATTCATTGGTACTGGGTGATGTACGGGATAGGTGCCGACGTCACTCACCTTGACGAGGGCGCCGCACCACCTGCAGGTGTCATCCTCGGAACGAACAGCGTAAATGGCCGGAATGAATATGCGCCACCGTGTTCGAAGGGTCCGGGTGCAAAGCAATACACACTTACGGTTTACGCACTCTCGAAAACCCCAAGCTTCCACACAGGCACCGCAGTCAATCGTGACGTATTGATGCCTGCCATTTCGACTGTCACGCTTGGCTCTTCGGCCATCACCGTCTCCTACAGCCGCTAGTTCTCTTTCCTACATTCAACGGAGCTCAAATGCCTCACTCATCTTTTGACCTACATTCACCTGATCATCTGCATACACACCAACATGGAGACGATGGTCATCATGGCCACGGTCCGTCTGATTCATTCGAAGTAACCCGCCGCCAGGTGCTGTATTTCCTCAGTGCAGGTCTGGTCGGTTCAACGGTGCTTGGCGGTGCCGCTGCAGCAACGGGCAAGAAACCCACAACTACGGTTCGACGGCGAAAGAGCGCCACACCTAGCGGCACCACCACGATTGCTGATCGCACCTCGTCAGTGGATCCGTGGTCGCTGTATCCAAAGTCCGTGAAGGCAAGCCGAACGTCGACCGAGTTGGTCGTAGAGTCGACTGGCATGCCCGAACATCTGATGATGATTGGCATCACGAATTGGCAACAACAGTTCCCGTTGCCGCAGCCCTATTCCGGGTCCAATGCGTGGCGGCTGCCAGCGAAGGGCGTACTGTCCGACGCGCCGATCTCGGCAAAAACGGCGTTGTTTCGCGGAGCAATCGCCCTTGCGATCAATGGTGTTCCGATCTTCAACGCGTTGAACAATCGAGGCGAGGATTCGTTCCTCATTGGAGAACTTGATCAGTGGGGTGGCCACTGCGGTCGGGCCGATGATTACCACTACCATGCGGCGCCCTTGCATCTCACGAAAGGTCAAAGCCCAGCAATTCCGATTGCGGTTGCGATGGATGGGTTTGCCATCTACGGCCTCACCGAGCCAGACGGGTCGACACTACGTGCACTGGATGAGTTCAACGGTCATGTGGACGCAACGGACGGATATCACTATCACGCGAGTCTTACGTACCCATACATTAATGGTGGTCTTCGTGGGAAGGTTACGGTGGCCGATGGACAAATTGATCCGCAGCCAGCTGCAACTCCAATTCGCCCGGCCGGAAACCCGTTGCGAGGCGCATCGATCACCGCGTTCTCTCAGACGGCCCCAGCAGCGTGGCGGCTGCAATACAAACTGAACGGCAGCACCTATCAAGTGGATTACTCACACTCCGGAAGTATGTATACCTTCATCTTTACGGATCCGAACGGCTCTGCTCGAACCGAGACCTTCCAAGCCCGGCCGGCAGCGAAATGATCAATGTGCGAGTGTCATCTTCCAAATCATTGGGCCTGTTGATTGTCACGGTGCTGCTTGGATCGCTTGGACTCGTGCCAACGACCCCCGAAGCCGGAGCTCGCTCAGTCAAACGATCGACATCCACAAAGCGCGTTGCGAAACCTTCGAGAACGCCTGCAACGACGGTGATGACGGTGATGACGGGGACAAAACCAACACCAGGTGCGTCTCAATTCAAGGCCGAAGTATGGGCTGACAATTGGTTCTCGATGTTCGTCAATGGCGTGCCAGTGGGAGAGGACTCTGTTCCGATCACGACGGAGCGGTCGTTCAACTCCGAAACGTTCACTTTCACTGCGACGTATCCGTTCACGCTTGCGGTTGTGGCGAAGGACTTCAAACAAACCAACTCCGGTATCGAGTACATCGGCAAACCAAATCAGCAGATGGGCGATGGTGGTTTCATCGCGCAGATCACCGATACGACCAGCGGAAAAGTTGTCGCCGTGACGGATGCGCGTTGGAAGATTTTGTCAATCCAACGGGCTCCGTTGAATCCATCCTGTGAGCACGATCCTGAACCGGACAAAACATGTCAATCCTTGGTGCTGGCAGAACCAGCGAACTGGACTGCCGTTGATTTCAATGATGGGGCATGGACATCATCCACGATTTGGTCTGCCGCTGAAGTGGGTCCGAAGGATGGCTACAACAACATCACGTGGAATCCGTCTGCCAAGTTTGTGTGGGCCACAGATCTCCACATCGACAACACCATCTTGCTGCGGTTGAAGGTGACCGAGAAGTAGAGACCATTTCTGGACCTCCGCTATTCGTCAACTGGGTCGGGCTCCGTTTTCCATCCCATCACGAAATCAGCATCGTCATCGTGGTCGATATCGTTGTAAATGTCTTTGGCACCTAAATCCCCGGGTCGCAGTGCCGCAGCCTGACCTGTTCGGAGATACTCGTCTTCGCGCTGCTTTTTGTTGCCCCAAGCCATACAGGCGACGTTACCAACGTTGCCCGGTTACCTACTTGGTGAGGTCAACAGGGAGTTCCTCTGAAAGTCACCCTGCTAAACCACGATCCTGTGTCCTGCTAAATCATGATTTGATGATCTGCTGAAGTCTGATCATGAACTACTCGCCTCGTCTTGTTGATCGGCTTTTCCAGAGCTGATCTCGGCCGAAGATGGGGTGCCTGCGGTCCTGATTGTGGGACCCAGGAGCGCCGGTAAAATTACGACCGCATCGAGTCATCGATCAACTCATCACACGAGACGTCGCATCGGAAGGCGTCAGGCGGGCACCCGCATCGCTGCGCAATGATCTACGTGTACTCGCAGCCAGCACGGCAGGCACTCCTGTAACGCAACGACTCATCAATGCGGCTGGAATCGATCGGGCCACCTCTCATGGGCACCTGCGCAGGTTTTAGATGTCGAAGCCGATCGCGGCGATTGGTGTTGCCGACGCCATTTGCGGGGGTGCGGCCATGAGCGGCCCGAACTCGGCCATGACCGCTTGAAGCGCCGCGGTTTGGCCGTGTTGTTGCATGGCTTCTTGGCTCGCCATCAACGCGAAAAACGAGAAGTTGTTTCCTTCGTTGCGATGGTAGGAGTAAATCTCCACTCCCGGCTCTTCGCTCGCTGCTGCAACCATTTTTCGCAGAACGGCCTCCATCTCGTCGGCTTTACCGTCCTGGCACGAGAACGTTCCCATCATTGAAACCTTCGACATACGGTCCTCCTCGAAATCGTTGTTGCGCAATAGACAGCAACCCCATGCTGACACGTTCACCAGGCTCCGTGCAGAAGTGCCAGGCCGGTAAGCTTTGGTATGCAGATCACTGGGCAATCAACCGATTTCGATTTCCTGTTTGGTTCGTGGACGGTGGAGCACCATCGGCTGAAAGAACGCCTCGTTGGGTGTGACGATTGGGAAGAGTTCGGGGGGACATGCACGGCTTACCCGATTCTTGGTGGCGCGGCCAATGTTGATGACAACCTCGTTGAACTACCCGACGGCACCTACCGGGCCAGCTCGATCCGGTCATTCGACGCGGCTACTGGGACATGGGCGATCTGGTGGCTGGATCAACGAAACCCACACTCGCTCGATGTGCCCGTGGTCGGCACATTCGATGATGGTGTTGGCGAGTTCCACGCCAACGACACCCTCAACGGTCAACCAATCCGGGTGCGATTCCAATGGACCTACACCCAATCTAATTCTCCTCGATGGGACCAAGCATTCTCACCTGATGAAGGCGTAACGTGGGAGACCAACTGGACTATGCAATTCCACCGCCAGCCCTGAACCCCAAAGGACTTTTCATGACACACACCCCAACAGAACTTGCCCAAGCACTCGTCGACGCGTGCAAAGCCGGACGAGAAGCAACCCACGCCATGCAAACCGCGATCTACTCACCTGACGCCGTCAGTGTTGAACCAATGGCAATGGGACCTGAAAGTGCCGAAGCAGTCGGCCTTGCCGCCATCCAAGGTAAAGGTGACTGGTGGTACGACAACCACACCGTTCACTCCCTCGAAACCGAAGGACCCTTCGTGCACGGCGACCAATTCACCGTGATCTTCACCATGGACGTCACCGGATCAGTCGGGCCAATGGCCGGACAACGATTCCAAGGCCGAGAAGTTGGCCTGTACACCACCAACAACGGTCAAATCACCCGCGAACAATTCTTCAGCCCGCCCATGCCAGCTGCTTAACCGCAGCACGTTGTTTGTCATAAGCGAACTTACGTTACTTATGACCCTGCACCCGGAGGCTGCACCCGGCTCTCGAGGGTCAACACGTACACGAACTTCGTCATCTTATGCACTGCTCGACGGAACTCGCCCTCCCCCACCTTTGCAATAATCCGCTGAGCACGCCTCAGATCAGACGGTTGAGTCGCAACAAGCACTCTCAAAGTTCAACCGCTCCATGGCGAGCCAAGTCATAAGCCCTCGAAGCCGGAACCCCAGACAGGGCTGCGGCCGACGCGTAACACCTGAAGAACGACCATCGCAAACCACGACGGTCCGTCAAGGTTCCTCGACAACGGATCAAAATCAACGTTTGCTGGCATACTCGGGCGAATTCACTTTCCGTATAAACGATTGATGTCGATGAGTTGGACGTCATCACGGGTAGAAGCTAAGCGCACTAGGTTTCGCTCAAACCCGCTTGCCGAAACCAGAAGTAACCGGACCGGGTGATTTCCCGCCAAAAAGTGGCTGATCACGATCGAGCAGGTGTGAGATTTGGGCGACCGCCGAACCGCAGAGCAGAAGGCGGCACACCGACTTTAGGTGCTGTTCCGTAGATGAGGCGCTTAAAAAGTTCCTGCGTGGCGGGTCCAAATCCAACGAAAAAGAGACCAGATACGCCAACCATCACAGCAGCTAATCTTAACAAGTCATCCCAAAAGGTCCTGGTCGTTTTCGATTTTAGCATCGGAATTCCTTATGTTTGTAGTGATTACTACAAACATACTCGGCGGGTATTTGGTCGGCGGGAACTTCAGCGCTCGTTATGGGTCGCTCGCAAACTTAAGTGGGAGTGACGGAAAGCCGCAGCGCGATTTCTAAGCCTGGCGTTGGAACGTGAGAAACGCCTGTGGAGTCGTTTCGTGGGTTAACTCAGCAGCGCGCCAGGTTCGAGGGTGCAAGACGAATTCGGCTTGCTCGACGCCCCAAGTGACACGATCGCTGTTATGCCGATACCAGGTCATTGTCGACGACGAACCGTAAGCGTTCTCGCGACTGACTTCGTCATTGTCACCTTCTTGAAATCCGAGCAACACCCAACCGTCCAGAACAACAACGCGTGCCAGTTCGCTCCAAACATCGGGGAGGAGCGCAGGCGGGGTATGAATGATCGAGTACCAGAGAACGACCGCGTTGAGGGAACAATCGTCGACGGGCAAGTTCGTCATTGATGCCACGTCAAAGGCTAAGTGGGGATGAGCCGAGCGAGCGATCGTAACCATTGCAGGAGACAGGTCAACGCCGGACACTTCGAGCCCGCTCTCGTGGGCAGTTATAGCGCTGGACATCTCGTGGTCAAAGGAGTCCGGCAGGGGTGTGTTTCAGAGCACCAACACTCCAGCACTCGCAATGACACGAGCAACACCGTAAACCATCAACATCAAGGCACCGCAGACCTAAAAATTACGGGTTCACCATTCGGGCGGACAACGCTTCTCGATACTGTCGGCTCAGTGAACGTAACCGGACAAACAGTCCTCAACTCAATTTCCGGAACGAACAGCACATTCCGGTTTGGGCCATGAGCAAGCGATGAACACGTCGAGGAGCGGGGTGTTGTTTCCGTTGCACCACTCACGGAACACGGGGAGATCGCGGTGTAGCTCACGAGCGTGTTGCCGGTGTACCCGGCTAAGAACCCGGCGATCGCGCCGCGTTCTGTGTGAGTCAGTGGATCGTCGACATGAACAAGCTCGACTTAGACGACAGATGATGATTCGGCCACGATGGCCTCCTTGATGACCTCCCAGAACCCCGGTCGGGCAAACGTTCAAACCAGGAGGGCGAGGTCCCGACGGACGTAGCGCAGGTGCGCCCACTCCTCCTCCAGAATCACGCGTAGGCAATCACCAACTGTTGGATGCCAGTCCCCGCCGCCCCACGGGTTGTCGCGCTCTTCAGCAAGCAGCTCCGGAGTAGCAGTGGCCAGGAAGTCGGTCACCATTTGCTGCCGCTCGGCTCGCGCCGCGAGGATTTCCTCGAACGTCGGCACATCAGCCCGGAAGATCGAGACGTCGAAACCCATCTCGGCGGCACCAGCAAAAATCTGGCCGATCTCATGGAACGGCTGCCCCATCGCCATGATCGCGCCGCGAAGCCAGGCGTCGGTCGCCAGCACGAGGTGACGCAGGGTCTGAGACAGAGACCACTCGTCCTTAACGTGGGCGTCGACCACTTCCGGGGGCGTGCTCGTCACTGTCGTGTCCCACGCGGACTGCACCGCCACCCAACCGTCCCGCAGGCCGTCGGGCGTCCGCGCTTTCTGTAGCTCGCGGCCGGGGAACTGCCGGTTGAGCTCAGCCTCCACGAGCGGCACCACGTCAACGCCGTTCACGATGAGGCTGCCGAACAACAGGTCGTGGCTGTCGATATCGAGCCCGCTCACGTCGACGCTACGCATCGTCACACCGCTGACATCAGACGATCTCAACGTGGCACCCTTAAAGCTCATCTGCAGGAACGTTGCGCCCTCGAACTCCTGGGTACCGGAATAGATCGTCATTCCTGCACTTTAGGCATCCACTCGTTCCTGCGCATTCGCCTGGACCGTATTACGTCGCGAGGTGGTCGAGAATACGTTTCAGGTCAAAGACGTCGCGTTCGGTGAGTCGAGATGCGAACACGGCATTGATGCCACGCAGGTGAGTCAATGCCGCACGACGCAGCATCGCTCGTCCTTGCTTCGTTGTGTGCACTTGAACTGACCTCCGGTCGTCTTCGGGTGTGGTTCGTTCGACGAGGCCGCTCGAAACAAGACGATCAACGAGGCGTGTGCACGAACTTTTGGTGATCAGCACTGTGAGAGTGAGATCGGTCATTCGCAGCGTACCTCCAGCCTCGTGGAGTTGGAAAAGCACATCGTATTCTTCGAGGGAGATCTCTCGATCTCGACTGAGATCAGACTGGAGAACAGTCGTTGCGTGGCGCACGTAGCGAAGCAGACGACGCCATTCCCACACGGTTGGATCATCTGCATGTAACGGCATTCCGCCAACCTAGTCGATTCAGCTATTTAGTACCGTTCGGGAATATCTCGAGTAAAACTATGTTGTGTTGGGCATGACCCACAAAGATCAAACCATCAACTTGCATCCCTCCGAATCGCGCTTCAGCACAAACATCGGCTGGCTCGACTCGAGGCACTCTTTCAGCTTCGGTTCCCACCACGACCCTGCAAACACTGGTCACGGCCTGCTCCTCGTTAACAATGACGACAAGGTTCGCGCCGGTAGTGGCTTCCAAACCCACCCCCACCAGGACATGGAGATCATGTCCATTTCATCCAAATGTGGGTACCACCAGATACGCAGAGCGTGAACCCGAGCTACCAACAACTCGACATCAACACCGAACTCGCAAAGGGCGGTCTGGTGCCGGTTGCCTCAGGTCAGGGCCACGATGCTTCGATCTCGATACGTCAACGAGATGCCGTGCTCTGGGCGGGCCACCTTCGAGCTGATGAAACCGTAACCATGCCCGATGACCGCCACGTCCACCTTTTTGTTGCTACCGGAATGGCCGAACTCGACGACCAGCACTCGCTCCTCACTGGCGACGCCGCTCGTCTCACGGGCACCGGTCCAAGGCAGCTCACCGCCGGCCCAGAAGGAGCCGAAGTCCTGATCTGGGCCACCGCCTGATCACTCGCAGCGAGCATCGCCGGGGTAAACGCTGCGGTGTTGAATCGGTCCGACGGGTCCAGAATTCGCATTGTTCTGCTAGTCGGGCTTCCCAGATCAGCTGATCGCCGGAAAACGTCGAGATGCCCCGTATGTCACGATGTGAAGATTGAAGTTCAGTCTGACGCCGTGGCACGATCAATCGCTGAGCAACTCCTTGCTGACCGTGACCGGGTGGTGTGGCGCAAGGGGCGAGAAGCTGGTTTGGAAGAAGCAATCGAGGTGGTGAGACGCATGTACAAATACGGTAACCATCCCGCCGACCTCGAGGAAATCCTGAGCCAAGCCAGATTGCCGACTTGCTCAACTGATCTTGCCCCAGCGTTTGGCATCGTAGTTAGACATATCAATCGAATCCGAAATTCCCAGCAAAGACTGTGCCTCTTGCGGCATCATTTTGCGGTGGCACTCGTTCCTCCAAAGGTCCGGCAGCTCATCAAACCCTCCCCAGAGGAAGAAGCGACGCGAACACAACACTGGGAAGTCGAACGCTTACAACGGGAGCAGAAGCGGGCCGGGGCTCGTCCGCATCGTAGAGCAGCAATCGAACATGGGCCATCGTTGCGAAACATCGACGCAGCAGTCGACTGTCATTGCGGTTGCCATCCTCGCCCCGCTGAACACTGCGATCGTCCCGGTTGATGTTTCGAAGGTACAAACCCCGGTTGATGTTCTCCACGGTGTTATCCGGCGTGACTGGGCCGACACAGCCGCGCACGCGCAAGCCAAAGAAATCCGGCAACGCCAAACCATCGACATTCCTGCAACATCGGTGTTACGTGATTCGGCAACCGCAGTGAAACAAACACAGACGGTGCAACCCGCAGCGCCGCAGCGGCCGCCACTAGTGCAGAGGGTGCTTGAACCCGAACACTTGCGGCGGCTTCTTAAGGAACAGAAAACGCTCGCCGCCGAGTTGAAACTGTTGCCGAACCGGCTTGCTGATGCTGCCCGTCAAGTTGATCGGCTCGCACCGAAAGCGCGGGAACTTCAACAGGCCGCCAACGAACACCGAGGCGTCATCGCAGAGCAACAAAAGCTGTTGGACGGTCACCGAAACGGTGGGATCGTGCACCGCAAACTCAACAACAAAACCATGGCCGGGCTCGAAACATCGATCCTGCACCAGCAACAGAAACTGTTCTTCGTTGAACGAGACCTAGGCCGTGACGCCCCCGTGTTGCAGATGCACACGGCATCGTTACGGGAGCTTCAAGCCCGTCAACAGATCGCACCGGAACGACTTGGCAAGGTAAGTGTGCTTATCGACCGTGATCGTGAAGCACGACTCGGGAACGCCATACAAGCCGGGAAACTGCCGGCGGCCGTAACTGAAGCAATCAAACCCCTCGGCCAACGACCACCACAAAACCAGCCAAAAGAACGGGCAGCATTCGATCGCAAACTCGGCGATGCACTTCAACAACACGGTGCTGGAATCAAAGTGCAGCCGGTTCAGCCGCCCGAACAGGTGCAGCAAATCGTTCGTGGCCGGAGTCTCGGTCGGTAGACGGGAACCTTGAGGTTTGTTAAGGTTTTCCGTGTATCCCGTACCAATGGCTAGGGGTGGCAGGAGAGTTGTCAAATGGCGGTTGACCACAGCGATGAAGTCATGGCCTTTGTAGGAATGAGGGCAGGTGGATAGTCATCCAGATCGGTTCGCGGAACTCGTAACCGAGTTAGAGAGGTTTTGTGGACGCCTTTCGATTTCTCGCATGCTCCGCGACGAAGTGCTCAGCGAGAGTCGTGTGGTTATTGGACGGCATGCGTCGGCAATCGAATCAATGACCAACGAGGAAGCGATTCGGTGGGTACGCGGAGTAGCGTTTTTAGTCGCTCGAAACGAGAAGCGGTCGTCGTTCCGGAGAAGCAATTTACTGCGGCGCATGCATGGAATGACTCTCCTCCCTGCGGGCCTAGATACACCTTCGGAACAGGCGATTGAAGCGCTAGTGGAAGCGATGGGGTGTCTGTCTGATCTGGATCGGTCCCTCATGGTGGCACATGTGTGGGAGCAGCGCTCAACCGAGGAGCTCGTGCGAATGTTCGGGCTTCCGGCAGGAACGATTCGGTCGCGACTCTCTCGATCTCGACAGGTTCTCCGCGAAAAGTTGACTGAGGGTGCAACAAATAGCCGACTGCCGGACATTCAATAGACAACCACGGAATGAGGGGTTCAATGCTCACTATCGACTTACCTGATGGCACTGTCGTTACGTTGCTGCGGAAGCGGAGGTTCCTCCAACAATCGCAGCGAAGTACGCAAAATTCTCCATCGCATCCAAGGCACCGTCAGAGCTTGTGGCTCTGCAGTACTCAAGTCGGGGATTCGGTCGCATGTTCGCTGAATCTGCCCACAAAACTCAGCTCCGCGAGAGCCTACGCGTCGGGGATGCGACCGTTCTGTTGCACGACGGTACTCATTCGAACGGTGTGCCAACAACCCTTCGAGTCATCCAGCTCGGCCCGTTCGAGGCAGTGGACCGTTTGCCCTTCGGGATATCAAGCGCACGTACTGTTGAAGACACGGAAGCGCTCGGCTTGGTATTGACGCCGAATGGTTTAAGTCTGGACAAGCCTGGCTTTACAGTCACTTGGAAGGTCATGCTCACGGTAAAAGGAGGTGTCGCGATGCGGCTCCGACCACACCTGAGGAAGAACACCGGGGTACCTCATGGGTTGGGATCGCTTTATCGCAGTGTGCGTGATCTCACACCGTCGCCAGCTGAGAGCGCCCTAGGGATTCCGAAACCTGAGAATCCCCGTCTGATGTCGCTGGTATTTGAGGCTAACGAGCTCTCAGCTACGCACATCGAGATGCCGCAAAACGAAAAAACACCAGCGAGTACCGAGGAAGGGTTCATTGACTGGTCGAAGAACCTGACCGTGTTCCAGCGTTCATGATTCTGTTACTTACCGGCTTGAGTCTTGTCCTATCGATTCTCGCAGTTGCGTCTTGTGTTGCAATCGACAGACGGATTGCGGTGGTGGCTAGACGGCTACTAAAGCAGGAAGAAAGGACGCGATCGGAAAACGTCAGTCGTTATCTCCTTGTCGGTCGATCGTGCGGCGCATGCAAGCACGTTGTCAATGACGCACTCACCCTGGACTCTAAAACGAGAGATCAGTTTTTTATTTTGGCAGCCGAAGAGTATTCAGGGGCAGACCTTGTTTCACCCGATCTTTTTTCCACGATGTATCCCGGGTATCTGCCGTCTTTGGTTGTTCTGGAAGGTACCACGCGCGTTGCTCACCCCGTGACTAACGCAAACGACATCAAGCATCTCGTCAACTCAACTACAGGAGGACCGCCGTGAACCTGAATGAGATTCCATCTATTGATTATGAACCCGTTATCCCACCGATCGGCCGGAGAGCGCTTCTCCAGTTTGCGACTTCTGCGGTGGTAGGACTGGGAGTGTGGTCACTCGGGTTGTTTGGCAATAAGGCAAACGCTGCGATCTACGACAATTGGGGTAACTGTCAGGGGTACTTCGAAGGTGGATCAATCTGCACACCTTCGAGTTGGTGCAATCCAGGAGCAGTGGACTCGGGAGGCTATTGGCACAAGCACGGATATTGGGAGTACTTCGGGCCCTCTACGTACGTGTACTGGAATCAGGATCCAGATGAGTGCAACGGAAAAAACGCATGGTGGTGGGCGGCCAACTATCGATCGCCAACGAACAAATTCTGCTCCGATGGGGAGAATCAAACATCGACGCCCTGGGGTAGTTGGTGGAGTCATGACCTCGCTCCCAGCGATCACTAGAAGACCACCGCTAAGAGCGGACGTGTATCCGGTTCTCGCGTGTTTGACTTCTGCTGGCCTTCTGTTGCCGCTTCCCTCCCGGGGTTGGAATATGCCTGCCTTCACATTTCTGGTCGCCATTGCGGCTGGCTTGTCTTTGTCTTCCTCTCCTTGAAGTACCAATTCAGCGATAATGCTGAGCTCGCCCGTGAGGCGAGTCCGAAACGTGTTGTTTCGGTGGTACGTGGCTGGAACCGTGGCCGGGACGGCCATCGCAGCAGGAGTGGGAGCCTTTCTGGCTTATCAAGCTGGTTATTGGCTTTCCTCACAGAGTTTGCGCGTCTGGACCGCGATGGCCTGTTTGGGATTGCTCTTCATCGTGTTCCTAGCGGATATGTACCTGCACACCCGGCTCTTGCCACAGAATCGACGGCAAATCCCGCAATCAGCGCTGGAGATTGATCGGCGACTAGCTGTCGCTCAGTTCGGGTTCGAGATGGCGACAGGCGTTCGTACGTTTGCCTATTCACCGTTGCCGCAGATGGGATTGATATTCGCTCTGGCCATGGGGTCATCGCTTCATGGTGGTTTGCTCGGCTTGGGGTTCGCAGTCGGTCGACTCATATTCGCTCGCCTCTTTCAGCTCGGACTAGTTGCAAACGCAGAAAGGAACGGACAATGCGAAGTATTGACATCCCTCGCCGGCGGACTCCTCCTCGCTGTCGGTTTGGTTTTCTAGCCGTGGTGCTATCGCTGATTCTGCTTGCACCACCGCCGGCCCATGCTTCGAACGAAGTTCTGCAGGCTCGATGCAGAGAATCTCTGCGTGCTCTCGCGAGTGAAGGTGAGGTCAGCCTCTCCCTACTAGCGACCCGCGTCGCCCGGCGAGGTAAGGAGACCCATTGTGAATTCCAGGTTCGCCTCGAAAGCAGCGAAGTGGTTACGATTCGCGTTAAGTCCGGTCTTCGGCGAGCGGATGGATGTGCGTTGGACACCCTCTGCGAGGTTGACACGCCGATTGCCTCCTTCGTCGGAGTAAAGCGGATCATTTCGGTCAAAGGGTCGAAGTACGCAATGTTCGAGGGCTACTACCAAAACACGGCCTCAAGAACCTACCTGGAGGCTTTGGCGCTTTCTCTCTCTCGTCAGTCGGTCGCTCGATTGTGAACCCATCAGCCGGGGCGATACATCTCGCTGGATTCGACCGACAAAGGCCCAGGCTGTTAACCGCTTTTAACGCCTTTTTGTTGCCGGACATTACTGCGCCGACAGTTCGATTAACGGCGAGTCCAGGATCGTTGTCCAGTGTCAAGGACTGGGCCGTTCGCACCTTCCCGTCCATATCGACCGATGTCGTCGAAGGACCTGTGTCACGTGCCGCTAGAGATCGGTTTTGGAATCAAGCCCGCGCCGAGGTCGTGTTTCGTAGTCAAGCACCATCGGAAGAATATCCAAAGCTTGACGAAGTTCCATTCCCGTTTCTCCAAGCCTTCGAGAAACAGGGCTTCTATGTTGAAGACGTTCGTCTTGGGGGAGAAGACTGGCGAGTGCAAGTTGTTGTCTCGTCTTCGGTCACACGGAAGCCTGAGGCGCTTGGTGACCCGAAGGAATGGGGTCCGCTGGCTGACCAGATAATTCGATCGATCGAAGGCGCGACTGCGGCCGACGTGTCTTTGGCCGTGGCTGTTCCAGGGTCGGCGCCGAAAAAAAAGCAAGCTGCACCCGGACGGCCATCGGGAGCAGACATGGCACGAGGCGGAAAAGAAGTTCGGAACCCAGGTGATCCCGTCAGCGGTTTCTGTACAACAGGTCCGACTGTAACAAGCGGTTACGCAGCAGAATCGATCCTCACTGCCGGGCACTGTGTTATGCCGGGTTCCGGTACCGAAGCCAATGCGTACGGGAATCCTTGGCCAGTACAAATCGGTAGTGTTCCGGCACAGATGACAATCGCATGTAATGACTGTGTAGCTGCTCCGCCGCCACCGTGGGGAACCTTCACAATAGCAAACGCTCCACGTTGGTTTTGGGGTCAAGGTGTCGATTTTGCGATGCTTTTCTATGGTTCCAACGCAACCCAAAATGGATCCGGGCGACATTACTTCCTCGAACAGAACGGTAGTGGCCAACGCTTCTACAAGAACCAACAGGGAAGTGCCGATATCTTTAACGGACAACAGCTGGTCTGTTTTGAAGGAGCTTCAACTTCTCGTGGACTAGATAACGCTCCAGCAAATCCAACGAGCTACTGGTACAAGACTTCATTTGGAACGGCGGCTGGAGTTGATGCCGCTGACTACAGGACCATTACTCTCTACTGGGGTGACGTGAACTGCGGAGGTGATAGTGGTTCGCTAACTCATGCCTCTGGCTGGGTCGCTGGGTTGATGGTTTATGGTTCTGGAGGTATCCAAGCGCCAATCGGTCCCGGGAATTGCGAGACCTCTGGGCCCATTTCAACTCCCTATGGAACAGCAATTGTGAATGCAACAGCGGGAGTTTCATCCTTCTGGAAAATCCATCAGTACATGATTCATTACCGGGGGGTAACCCCGTGGGTCCTGACTTGGTAAGCGTGCGTGGCGGTTTTCGGATCGTGGCAGCGGTTTTCTTGCTCTCAATTGTGACGGCTGGAACTGCGGTTGCTGAATCAAAACCACGATTTAAGAATCTTGTCGGTGATTGGACCCTTGAGTCAGTTGATGGAGTTGCGCCATCTATTCAGCTTGGCATCACCTTTCGAACTGGCCAACCAATGGTGAGTTTTACGGATGGCTGCCGTCAGCAGCAGGCCTACAAGGCTTCCGTGCAGGATGGAGAACTAGTGATTTCTGAAATCATCACCAAGAAGGTTAAAGGGCGATCATGCCCGACTCCGTATCCAGCGGTTTCAAGCACCATCGCCAGCAGTCCCCGGATATCGATTTCGAAACGAAAACTTTTGATCGGACCTGGGCTCATCTATGTGCGGGCACGGTGATGTAGTCCTTTGAAATGAGAACCGCCGCACATAATTCCCTTTATGTGCGGTGAAAAAGTTGGGGTGCCCCGATCCGACAGGGCTTCGCAATTTCGACTGCCGACCTGGCTACTCTTTCGTCGAGTTGATACAGAACCACTTCGGTACCCAGGAATTTCTCTTTTACAGTGAAGAACTCCTGAGTTGCCTGAATGGTGTGGGCGGGTTGAAAACAGCAGGCAGCTGGAATGCACTCAAGCAGGTCCGGGCTGCGATTCACGCAGTCGTCATTGGACGTGTTGGGATAGCAATGCGATCGTTATTCGACATTGTCATCTAGAGACCGCCAGGGCGCAAAGAGTCCGTGGGCAGCGGCCCTTTAGTTAGTTGCTGCTCCGCAGCGTCCATACTGAGTCGTGAGTAATCAGTCATCGCCTTCGATGCATGAACAAGAGGTGATTCCTTGCGAAATCGAAGCGTAAGAACAGTGCTGTCCCAGTCAGCTCCAGTCGAGACCGGTCAAAGCACCAAAGGCCATCCCGGGACAGATAACGAGGGGCGATGCCTACGGCGTCCGACTGCGAGAAGATCTTTGGAACGCAGAAGCCACGAAGCAACGACGGACAAACGAGGTGTTGTCAAAGGCCGCATCGAATTCCTTGACTTCCTTTCAGAAGCTGCCCCTACCGTGCCAGCAATTGCCGGCGTCGGTTTCCGCGATCGAGCAAATGGCGAACGGTGGCAAAGTTGGTGCAGCGGCCTCGATAAAACGCCTGGGGTAACGCGCTTCGCCGCAAACCTTCCTACACCGCCCCACACCCAAACCACACCAGACCGGGTTCCGTTCTGTCGTGCAGCCGACCTCAAGTCACTCGCCCAATGGAACTTTCCGGAGAGTTCGACCTAAACGCACCAGCCGGCCGAACCACGCCGTAGGACGAGCCCCATCACGACGACAGTCGTACGCAATGGCATACTCAGTGAATATGCGGTTCGACGTTTCCTCTCTCGAAGACCTGCGCCTCCGCCACGTTGGTTGGCGGCTACTGCGATACGAACGGGCTCCGTTAGCCATCGCGTTTCTTCACCACGCATTTGTGGCATCCAATGCACGTTCGCTGTCTGAAGATGATGCGATCGAACTTCTCGAAGACGTACTCCACTCCCTTTCGAATCGAGATGAGCACACAGATTCCATCGGGTACCCCGCTCACACGGATTACAGCGAGGGAACAGGCCGAACCCCAGACCATGTTGATTCCGCAGGCACGCCATCAGTAAAATCAGCTCGCGCCTACCTCATGGACTGGGCGTCCGATGATCGGGGTTTCGTTCGTCGCTTCTATCCGAGCGGCAGCGACGAAGCTCATATCGCCGTCACCCCGGGCGCCGAGCGGGCCATCGCCTGGATCTCCTCGCTCGATGAATCGTCCTTCGTGGGAACCGAATCTCGACTTCTCACAGCCATCGAACTACTACGTCAACTTACGGTTGACACCGATGACAACGCCGCTGTTCGACTGGACGATCTTCGCCGCCGCCGAAACGAACTTGATGTCGAAATCGCACAGGTAGAACGAGGCGATGTTCGCCTGCTCGATGACCGCGCCGTGGTCGAGCGATTCCAGCAGTTTGTGTCCCTTTCGCGCGAGCTCCTCGCCGATTTCAGCCAAGTCGAAGAAAACTTTCGCTCACTTGATCGATCAGTACGCGAACGAATTGCCCAATGGAACGGCTCGAAAGGAAATCTCCTCGGTGAAGTGTTTGGAGAACGTGACCTCATCGCGTCATCCGATCAAGGGGCAAGCTTCCGCGCATTTTGGGATGTACTCAGCGCGCTTAGCAGACAGGATGAACTCTCAGAACGGCTCAATCGAGTGGTGTCGCTTCCAGCCGTCGCAGCACTTGAACCCGACCGCCGGATTCGCCGAGTTCATCACGATTGGTTCAACGCAGGCGATCACACGCAGCGCACCGTCGCTTCTTTGACCGCACAGTTGCGTCGATTTATTGACGATAAGACTTGGCTAGAAAACCGACGCATCGCAGAGATCATTCGCTCAATTGAATACCGAGCTCTGGAAGTTCGAAACAACCGCCCCTCCGGTGCGTTCACCTCTCTCGACTCAGCCGCCGCCGATATTCGACTTCCCATGGAACGTCGCCTCGCTGCCCCTCCGACCATCATCGCGATCGATGTCGAAGAGCTCCTAGATGAACACGAGTCAACGAATCTCGATGCGTTATTTGCCGATGCGGGGATCGACGCCCTGGCGCTTGCCGATCACATTGATGATCTTCTACTTGATCGATCCCAGGTGACCCTGGCTCAAGTCTGCGAACTCAAACCCCTCACATCTGGGTTGGCTGAACTGGTGACCTACCTGCAACTTACCGACGATCGCCTTGACCACGCCCTGCTCGACGACCACCGCGACATGGTCAGTTGGAACGTTGACCAGCCCGACGGCAGTTCGGTGGCTCGAACCGTTAACATGCCCAGGGTGGTGTTTGTTCGTGCCTGATGCAATCGACAACGAGACGGCCGGACCAATCGACCCGTCGCCAGGGTCAACGGGGTCAGCGCCTTCAGATCTCGGCCCTATCGTCATCCCGCTTCTTAAAGGTGTTGTCTACCGAACGACTGATCAAAACCGGTGGCTACTTATGCTGCGGTTACAGGGTCAACTTCGAGCGTATCTTCGAGTCGTTGGCCTTGATGCCATCATCGACGAATCCGAAGGATACGCCTACTTGCAATCGCTTTCGCCCGATGAACAAGACGGTGAGGATGACGATGACCAAACCGACCCCGGGGCCGATGTCAGCGAACTTCCTCGCTTGGTTACTCGCCGCCGACTGTCTTACGGTGTCAGCCTCGTACTCGCGCTTCTTCGCAAACGTCTCGCCGAGGCCGATACTCAGGGTGACGCGAAACTCGTGATGACCCGCAGCGAGATAGCCGATCTGGTTGATGTCTTTCAGCCGTCTTCCACAAACGAAGTGAAGCAACTTCAACGGGTTGAAACCGACATCAGCAAAATCGTTGACCTTGGCTTTCTTCATCCACTGAACCCTCGCAAGAAGAAGGGCGAAGAACCAACGTATGAGGTTCGCCGAATCCTGAAGGCATTCATCGATGCCCAATGGCTCGCGGACTTCGATCAACGCCTAGCCGAGTACGGCATCCTGGGTGCGACAGATGAACTAGGTGCGACAGATGAACTAGGTGCAACCGAAGATCGGGCAGACGATGAGTGACACGATGTTGCTCGACTTCGCGGCCGATGACACCGAGGCGGGTTTTCGCCTACATCGCATTGAAGTGTACAACTGGGGCACCTTTGACCAGCGAATCAGTACCCTGCAACTCGATGGGCTCAACACACTCGTCACCGGTGAAAATGGTTCCGGGAAGTCAACCTTTATCGACGCCCTGACGACGCTGTTAGTTCCCACCCAACGCATTGCGTACAACCGTGCAGCCGGCGCCGAATCTAAGGAACGTGATCTGCGCTCATACGTATTGGGCTTTCACCGTTCCGAATACAACGAAGCTACCGGCGCGTCGAAGCCCGTTGCCTTGCGGCAATCCAAAAGCTCGTACTCGGTCATCCTTGGCGTGTTCCGAAACACTGGGTTTGATCAGGTCGTTACGGTGGCGCAGGTGTTTTGGCCAGCCGAGCAGGGTCAACCGAACCGGTTTTTCCTGCTTGCCGAGAAAGATCTCAGTATCGTCGACCATTTCCGGGGGTTCACCACCGGCATCGCTCATCTGAAGCGACAACTTCGTGAGACCGGGGGTGAGCTGTTCGAGGCATTCCCACCGTACGGTTCGCGACTGCGCCGTCTGGTCGGTATTCAAAGCGATCAAGCTCTAGAGCTGTTCCACCAAACGGTCTCGATGAAAGCGGTCGGCAACCTCACTGATTTTGTACGCGCGCATATGCTTGATGTGCAGCCAGTCAAACAACGACTCGAGCACTTGATCGCCCACTTTGACAACCTCACTTCTGCGCACGCAGCGGTGATGAGGGCGAAGCGGCAGGTCGAACTGCTCACTCCGATAGCCGAGGGTGGTGATCGCTATCGGGCAGAGTCGACTCTGCGAGAGGAACTCGAACGGGCTCGACACTTCCTACGTCCGTATGTTGGCAGACTAAAGATCAGTTTTCTCAAAGCCGAACTCAGTCGCCTCGACTCTGATCGTCTCAAGGCCGACCAGGTACTCTCACGCGCTCGATCAATCGGAACCGATGCACGATGTCGCGTCGATGAAGTCACCGCAGATATAGCCGGAAGCGGTGGCAACGAACTGGGTCGAATTGATGCCCAACTGGTTGAACTCGCGAGTGAGCGGGACCGTCGTCGTGCGGCAGCGCGTGGCTTTGAGACGAGCGCCCGAATCGCAAATGTCACCGTGCCAACTAACGAGACCGAGTTCGTTGACATGGCCGCTGTGGTGTCTGAGCGTCGCAGTCAATTGGAAGAGGAACGATCCTCTCGTGAAGATCAAGCCGCCATCTTTGGGGTTACGTTGAAAGAGCTACGAACTCAGCACGCTCTAGTTACTGCCGAACTTGACAACCTCCGAGCCCAGAAGGGCAACATCCCCTTGAACGCGGTACAGCTTCGCGAACGGGTCTGCGCTGATCTTGAGATTGATGTTTCGATATTGCCTTTTGCCGGTGAGCTCATCCGGGTACGAGAGGGCGAGGAGAACTGGGAAGGTGCAGCGGAACGGCTCTTGCATGGTTTCGCGCTCTCCATGTTGGTACCGGAACAGCACTACACCGCGCTGCAACGCTGGGTCGATGAACAGCATCTCGGGCAACGCCTGGTGTACTACCGAATACCGGCTCGCCCCCGCCCGAACGACGAAGACCTGCACCGCTTTTCGTTGCGTCACAAGCTCGATGTCCGCGAAGATCTCCCTCCGGCGGCAGCGGCCTGGCTCGAATCGGAACTGGCAACGAGAGCGAACGTCGCGTGTTGTGACACGGCCGATCAGTTCATGCGAGAGCCTCGAGCCATCACCGTGGCAGGTCAGATCAAAGGTAAGCAACGCCACGAAAAGGATGACCGATTCCGTATCAACGACCGCAGTCGATTTGTCCTTGGTTGGTCAAATGAATCGAAGATTCAGACGCTGAGTGAGGAGTTGCAGCACGTCGAAAGCTCGGCTCAACGTGCAGCAGTATCGCTGACCCAGGTGCAAACAGCCCGAACCTCGTCGAACGAAATCGCTGACGCGCTGGCCAAGCTTGAGGTACTTACCGAGTTTCGCCAAATCGATTGGTCTTCCGTTGCGTCGACCATCAACGATCTGGAACGTGACCGTCAGGCGTTGATTGCAACGTCAGATCGACTGCGCGAACTTGAGCTGCTGTTGGTTGAAGCTAAGCGTACATATGATACCGCTCGTGACGCAATCGAATCCGCGCTGCAGCGTGTCGGGGCCATCAACATCACCATTGATCGCACGCAGGAAGAACTGAACGATCTGGCGGCTGAGTTCGACCCCACGGACACCGACACTGTTTCACCCGAAGAAACGGCACCGGAAACAATGGCTCGTATTGCGTCGCTGCTGAAGGAGGCGCTGCCAGAGCCACCGAAGAGGATCAAACACCTTGTCGATGCCGAAGCCCTCGTACGGGATCTGCTCACCAATGAAATCGATGCCGTCGGCAAACGGCTCAATCGTCTCGGCGAAAAACTTGTTGGCCGAATGAAGGATTTCGCTCGCGAGTTTCCGGCCGAGTCACAAGAACTCGACGCATCGATACTGTCGATGCCTGGTCATGTCGAAATTCTTGACCGTTTGCGCGCCGATGATTTACCTCGGTTCGAAACCGAATTTCGCGAACTCCTAAACACAAATACGTTGCGGGAAATCGCCAACTTTCAGCAGGCTCTGCATCAAGAGCGAACCAACATTACCGAGCGAATCGACAAGATCAATGCCTCGTTGGCCACCATCGAGTACAACAAGGCCCGGTATATTGCACTGGTAACGGAACGCACCAGAGACGTCGAAATTATTGGCTTTACCGACGAACTGAGGGCGTGCACCGAAGGGTCGCTCCATATGTCTGACGACCCGGTCGCAGTTGAGCGCAAGTTCCTTCAGGTGCAGACCATTATCGAACGGTTCCGAGGGCGTTCGAACTACGCCGATGCAGATCGTAAGTGGACGAACAAAGTCACCGACGTACGCAACTGGTTTACGTTTGCCGCTTCGGAAAGATGGCGGCACGATGATACCGAGCACGAGCACTACAGCGATTCTTCTGGCAAGTCGGGTGGGCAAAAGGAAAAGCTGGCCTACACCGTTCTCGCGGCCAGCCTCGCGTATCAGTTCGGCCTCGAATTGGGCGAAACCACGTCGAAGTCGTTCCGGTTCGTTGCTATTGACGAAGCCTTTGGCCGCGCCGATACCGATGCCACCAAATTCGGTTTGGAACTCTTCGCAAAGTTGCACCTTCAACTGCTGGTAGTGACACCGCTTCAACGAATTTCGATCATCGAGCCGTTTGTGCAGCGCGTTGGGTTCGTCAGCATGCGCGACGATCGGTCGTCAGTCGCAAACCTCACGATTCAGGAATACCGCAAACAGCGAGAAGTATCGCAGCGCTGACGATGTCGCAGCCCGACCGCACCTGGACGACATACGAAGATCTGCTTCGCGACCTGCGCCGGAAGTTGGATTTGGGTTTGCTACTTGCCGAGGTGGCTGGTGGGCCATCAATGTTTCCGTATCGATTCCGGCTGAGTCGGCCAACGACGGCGGAACTTTCTTCCCGGTTCGAAGACGTCAGACTTTGGGTCCAAAACTTGCTGGCCCTCAGCGACGTGCGAGTCGTCATGGGTGTTCAAGGGACGAGAACAATCGGCCGAAATGAGGTACCGACCGAAGTGTGGATCGATGATGTTGACGCTGCGGCCTCGTTTCTCGGCGAGTCGGCTTCTTTGGCGGCATTCAGGTCGGTCGTTGAACTGGTTGCGCAACGGTTTCCGGTGTTGAACGCCCTACTGGCCACACACTCAATGTCGGCCCTCGCAGTTGCTGCGGATTGGGCCAAACTGCTCGACGTGGCCGACTGGATGCTTGCGAACCCCTCCCCGAACATCTATGTCAGGCAAGTCGACATCGTAGGTGTCGATACGAAGTTCATCGAGCGCCATAGCGCGCTCCTCACGTTGCTGCTGGACGTCATCTTGCCCCCCGAAGCGGTTTGTGCCGAGCAACCGCTATTCGAGTCGCGTTATGGGTTTCGCAGTATCCCGCGCACCGTCCGACTTCGCGCACTTGATCGCACAGTACCCGTGCTAGCTGGGGCCGACGATCGCCCCGTGACGTTGACCCTGGAAGACTTCGGGGCCATCAGGCAGATCGAGCACGTGTTCATTACCGAGAATTACGTCAATTTTTTGACGTTTCCCCTGGCTGCACGTTCGATCGTGGTGTTTGGCGAAGGATATGACGTTGGTAAAATTGCGGCGGCAAACTGGGTGGCAGGGGTGCCGGTTCATTACTGGGGTGATATTGATACCCACGGCTTTGCGATTCTTGATCTTCTACGCTCGAAGCTGCCGCACGTTCGCTCGCTGCTCATGGATCATGCAACGTTGCATGCCCACGAGTCTCAGTGGGGATACGAACCCATGCCCGTGCGACGCGAACTTCCGTGCCTCACTACAGTGGAAGGTCATTTGTACGATGACTTACGAGATAACCGTATTCGTGCGAACCTCCGTCTTGAACAAGAACGAACTCGCTATGGATTGATCGAAGCAGCGGTTCTCGAAATTGTTGAATCGACGTGATCGATCCTTGGGCATCGACCTCTTGAGTGCCGAGTCTGCGAGACCGGCCCATCCGTTCGCGGGCATCGTAGACACGGGAACCGCACGTAAAGCTCTCTGGGTCGGATAACCTGCGCATAATGGCGGAATACGTTCAATCGTTCGCCGAATTGGCCGAACACATTTGCGACCTGAAGGCACCCACAGTTGTCGCGGTAGACGGCCGCAGCGCTTCAGGAAAGACGACATTTGCTGCGAGGCTGAGTCGCTCGTTAGATGCACCTGTCGTCCTCAGCGACGATGTTGCCTGGAATCACAGCTTCCTTGACTGGTGGCCCCACATGCTTGAACACGTCATCAACCCGTTTCGCTGCGGATCTGCAGTTGATTGGCGACCAGCAGTATGGGTCAAACACGGCCGGGCCGGTTCAATCGTGGTGCCTAATTCAGCGGTCTTGATCGTGGAAGGAGTGGGTACGACCCGTCGCGAATTCAGCGACCATGTTGACGTACCGATTTGGGTTGAGACCGACGCCGGGTTGGCCGAAGCACGAGGCCTTGAGCGCGATGGGCCCGACGGACGTGAATTTTGGTTCGAATGGCAAGCAACCGAACGCCCATTCTTCGAAGCCGACAAGCCGTGGGATCGGGCCAGTCTGATCATCGACGGAGCACCTGTTGTGCAACACAATCCCGAAACTCATTTCGTGTCGCAGATCCCCCACCGCTGATTGAGGGAAACACCGCGTTACTTGCATCGGTGCGTAACGGTCATTCTGTCTGTATGGATCCTTTCACCAACCCCGGCCAGCAAACACCGTCTTACGATTACGCCCTCGTTGCCCAGTACCCATACGGCCCACCACAGTCGACCCCGAAAGCCGGAACGATCCAAACCGTAGGCTTTACCATCTCGGTGATACTGCAACTGGTCTTGGGCGCTGTCATGGTCTTCTTCACGATGCTTGCTCCCCTGGCCTATGACTCGTGCGGTTCCCAGTGCGACACAGTTGATCGGTGGATGAGGATGCTGGTCGCTTTGTGCATTTTCGCCGGAACCTTCGGACTCAGCTCGATCATTTCCTGGTTTTTCAAACGGGGAGTTGCATGGATACTTTCCTCACTGGTTTGGCTGACGATGCTGGTCTGGTTTGGCGTGGTGATCTCAGGGTCAGCATGAGCTCAACTGGCACTTCCAGCGAATCTGTTTCAGTTTTGGGAATCCGATCGACACGCGCGTCGCAATCGATGTCGGGATAATCTCATATCAAACAGCTGAGGACACTCCTCGGTGGCCGTTAGGAGCATGGTCATGACCTCTGTAGTCGATTTCGAAACTGTGTCCATCATTGGCCTTGAGTCATCGCCCGTTGCCGACGCTCTGGCTGGTCTGCGGGCGCACGAGGCCCGCTACTTCAAGAATAAGTACGACCACACCTTCACGGTGGAAACAGCCAGCAAGGCGAAAAAGGTCATCAAGTTGGTTGAGCAAATCCTGAAGGAAGAGCGCGACATCGTGATTGGGTCACCTCCACTAGAAGCAACATCGTTTGAGGTTAACAACGTTCGTTGGTCGTACGTGTTTTACGAGAGTGGCCTATCGATCAACGTCTTGTACACAATCGATGATGGTGGAAAACGCGCTGTTGGGTTCAAGCTCAGCGAGGGGATGGACATTCCGGTCGAACTCGCTTCAAAGTTCAAGTTTGCTCGCCAGAAGTCAAAACTGGCTGGCACGATTCGCGGCTCATATTTCGTGATCAAGGGTGTCTATTAAGTAACCACCTTTTAACTTAGACGGCGAAGCCGACGGGGTGATGCGGGTTCGCTGAAACGATCGCACCGAGGGCGGCGATCCGGGTGACTTGCTCTTCCGTCGAGTTCGCGAAATGGACGATCGTTGTGCGGTGGTCGATCCGGGCAAGCCGAGCCATGGCATCGGCAATGATGTCAAGTAATACGTCGAGGCCAAGGTCACCGTTTACGTGGATATGGATTTGCCACCCAGCATCCCAGTAGACATCGAAGTGGCAGCGAAAATCGTCGGGCGCCATGATCCACTCACCGGGGTGATTCGGGTCAGGATTTCCGTCGGCATCGAGGTATCCGTCTCGCATTTGCATGAGTTGGAAAATGATTGCGCCGTCGGCAAACAATTTGACCTGATTCGCAACGAGGCTCACCTTGCCGAATGGTGCACGCGCTAAGCGTTCGTTTGCTTGGCGAATCCGGGCGTCATATTCGTCTGCGGTGTTTGCTGCGAGGTGCGTTGGTTGAGGCAACACCCAATCTTCGGGCGCGATGACTTCAGTGGTGAGCGTGCTGGCACCGACAACCAGATGTAATGCTGATCAATGAGCCCAGCGATAAGCACTGAATCGTGAAAACGATCGTCGATCACGAAGTTCTGACCAACGCATTCGGCGAGTACTTCATCGACCGACCGCACCGCCACGATACCGACGTCTCTCGTAGCGACCGCATCGGCTCGGGGTTGGGCCCGATTCATCGTGAGTATTCGATGGGCTCGACTCAGTTACGGCACTGCGCGATACGTCGATAGCGTTCACGGTTGCTCCGGCAGGTTCCATGGTGGGCTAGTTGTGGTTTTGGTTGGGGAATCTGAGGAGTGTGAGGGTGATGTGGTCTGGGGCCCATTGAAGTTGTATGGCGTGTTTGTGGATGTGGCGGTGGTGGAAGCGACAGATGAGGACAAGGTTGTCGATTTCGT
>JANPBU010000019.1:0-77939 GCA_031430595.1 Acidimicrobiia bacterium | reverse complement strand
CGCCCTATTCAGACTCGCTTTCGCTCCGGCTCCCCATCACTGGTTAACCTTGCCACATACCATAACTCGTTGGATCATTCTTCAAAAGGCACGCCATCACGGCCAAACACGAATGTTTGACGACGCTCTGACTGTTTGTATGCCAACGGTTTCAGGTACTATTTCACTCCCCTCCCGGGGTACTTTTCACCTTTCCCTCACGGTACTTGTTCGCTATCGGTCGACTAGGAATACTTAGCCTTACGAAGTGGTCTTCGCAGATTCACGCCGGCTTGCTCGGATCCGGCGTTACTTGGGATATCTCACCAGAGATCGCAGACATTTCAAATACGGGGCTATTACCCACTACGGCCCGCCTTTCCAGACGTGTTCTTCTATATCGCAACTTTGTAACTCTGTTCGAGATCTGATGCTCTCGTGCAAGATCCCACTACCCCACGTCAGCAACACCATCAGGCTTGACACTGACACGGTTTGGGCTCAACCCGTTTCGCTCGCCGCTACTCAGGGTGTCGTTGTTACTTTCCTTTCCTCGGGGTACTTAGATGTTTCAGTTCCCCCGGTTCCCTCTACCTGCCCTATATATTCAGACAGGAGTACCAACCCATAACGGCTGGTGAGTTTCCTCATTCGGATATCTACGGATCAAAGCCTGGTAGACGGCTCCCCGTAGCTTTTCGCAGCCACCCACGTCCTTCATCGGTTCTAGTCGCCAAGGCATCCACCGTTGGCACTTCATAGCTTGGAATATCAAAGATGCTCGTGCTCGCTATTAAGATATCAAAGAACACCACACAACCAACGACCAAAACAACAGCCGAAAATCGCAAAAGAAACAACAAAACCCAGCCCGAAAGGACTGGGCCAACGTTGTTCCCTCAAAACGAAATAGAGGACCGAAGTACAAACCCGACAGTCAAGAGGCTAAGCCTACAACCAACCATCGAGAAAACACATGAGCTAATGATCAACCAGAAGACCAAATCCGTCACACACCGAATAGTGCATTCATAAGACTTGGCTACTCCTTAGAAAGGAGGTGATCCAGCCGCACCTTCCGGTACGGCTACCTTGTTACGACTTCACCCCAATCACTGACCCCACCTTCGACGGCTCCTTCCATTGCTGGTTAGGCCACCGGCTTCGGGTGTTGCCAACTTTCGTGGTGTGACGGGCGGTGTGTACAAGGACCGGGAACGTATTCACCCCGGCAATGCTGATCCGGGATTACTAGCGACTCCAACTTCATGAAGTCGAGTTGCAGACTTCAATCCGAACTGAGAATGGCTTTAAGAGATTAGCTTGTCATCACTGACTTGCGACTCGTTGTACCACCCATTGTAGCACGTTTGCAGCCCTAGATGTAAGGGGCATGATGACTTGACCTCATCCCCGCCTTCCTCCGAGTTGACCCCGGCAGTCTCTAACGAGTTCCCACCATTACGTGCTGGCAACATTAGACAAGGGTTGCGCTCGTTGCGGGACTTAACCCAACATCTCACGACACGAGCTGACGACAGCCATGCACCACCTGTGTACCGCCCCGAAGGACACCATATCTCTATAGCTTTTCGGTACATGTCAAATCTAGGTAAGGTTCTTCGCGTTGCATCGAATTAAGCAACATGCTCCGCCGCTTGTGCGGTCCCCCGTCAATTCCTTTGAGTTTTAGTCTTGCGACCGTACTCCCCAGGCGGGGTACTTACTGCGTTAGCTGCGGCGCGGACTCCGTTGATAAGAGCCCACACCTAGTACCCACCGTTTACGGCGTGGACTACCAGGGTATCTAATCCTGTTTGCTACCCACGCTTTCGCTCCTCAGCGTCAGTATTGGCCCAGATCACTGCCTTCGCCATCGGTGTTCCTCCTGATATCTGCGCATTTCACCGCTACACCAGGAATTCCGTGATCCCCTACCAAACTCTAGTCACAGCAGTATCGAATGCACGCTCTGGGTTGAGCCCAGAGTTTTCACACCCGACTTACTGAACAGCCTACGAGCCCTTTACGCCCAATAAATCCGGACAACGCTCGCACCCTACGTATTACCGCGGCTGCTGGCACGTAGTTAGCCGGTGCTTCTTCTGTAGGTACCGTCATTATCGTTCCTACTGAAAGGGGTTTACAACCCGAGAGCCTTCGTCCCCCACGCGGCGTTGCTGCGTCAGGCTTTCGCCCATTGCGCAAGATTCCCCACTGCTGCCTCCCGTAGGAGTCTGGGCCGTGTCTCAGTCCCAGTGTGGCTGATCATCCTCTCAGACCAGCTACCCGTCGACGCCTTGGTGAGCCGTTACCTCACCAACAAGCTGATAGGTCGCGAGACCCTCCTAAAGCGGAATCCATTTCTTCACTCGACCATGCGATCATGTGAAGGTATCGGGTATTAGCAGCCCTTTCGAGCAGTTATCCCCGTCTTTAGGGCAGGTTTCTCACGTGTTACTCACCCGTTCGCCACTAACTCGTACAAGGTATTGCTACCAAGTACGAATCCGTTCGACTTGCATGTGTTAAGCACGCCGCCAGCGTTCGTCCTGAGCCAGGATCAAACTCTCCATCAAAATCGGTTCTCGCTGACTGCGAGAGATCCAGGAGAGTCGGTTACGGACCCCACGAGGGTCGGTAACCAACTGGCAAATCTTCATACGGTTTCCCGTCTTCGAAATGCTTAATGCTTGTTGTTTGGTCACACGCTGGTGTCCAAACGCATTAGCCTTCGGCGTTCCTCTATCTCGTTTTCAAGGAGCAACTTGACTCTTGCAGAAGGCCTTTCGGCTTCCTTCAGAGGAGTGCTGCCCGGCAGTTCAGAGTGTTTCAGCGCTGCGGGGCGAGGTGAAACAATAGGCGAATCGCCCAATAGTGTCAAGGTGACCTACGTCACATTTGCTCGGAATCGACCCTCAACACCTGCAAACACTGATGTTTTGCCGTCAAAATATATCCGGCCGGACCCAAGAACAGGGTTGTTACGATCAGTGGCGTGATCAGCGATGCACCTGCAGCCATTTCAAACACTTCAAACTCGTTCATCCGAGAAATCACGTGGCGGGGAATGTTCCACCAATGCACAGACCTGTCCGCGCTCAGCTCGTACCTCGACGGAGGAACCCGGCGTGCATACGTCGGATTCGACCCTTCCGCTGACAGCCTGACCATCGGAAACCTCGCCACCCTGATGCTGCTCGCTCATTTTCAGCGGGCTGGTCACGACCCAGTCGTCCTCGCTGGTGGAGGCACCGGATTGATTGGTGATCCGGGCGGCAAGTCTGTAGAGCGACCGCTGTTGTCACTTGACCAAGTTCGCACGAACGTTCTCGGCCATAAGCGGATTTACGATGCACTACTTCCCGGCGCAACCGTGATGAACAATGCCGAATGGCTGATTGGCCTCAGCTACATCGAAGTGCTGCGTGACATCGGTAAGTTTTTCAGCGTCAACGAGATGGTTAAGCGAGACTCCGTCCGAAACCGCCTTGAACATGACGGCATTAGCTACACCGAATTCAGCTACATGCTGCTGCAGGCCTACGACTTCGCCCACTTGTTCAACGATCACGGCGTCACCATCCAAATGGGCGGGTCGGATCAGTGGGGGAACATACTCTCTGGGGTGGACCTCATCAGGCGGCTACACGGTGGCACCTCGTACGCGCTGACCGGCACACTGCTCGTTAAGGCAGACGGCACAAAGTTTGGAAAGTCAGAGACGGGGGCAATCTGGCTAACAGCGGATCGCACCAGCCCGTACTCATTCCACCAATTTTGGCTCAATAGCGACGACGCCGACGTTATTGGCTACCTCAAACGATTCACGTTTCTCACCCAAGCCGACATCGGCGAACTGGAAATCGAAGTGTCTCAACGTCCGGGCAATCGAGTGGCCCAACGAACGTTGGCCGATCATGTGACCGCATGGCTTCACGGCGACGTAGCTCGCAGCAGGGCCGAAGCTGCCGGCAGAGCTCTCTTCTCCGGTGACGTGCGCGACCTCGACCAAGAAACCATTCGAGAGGTGTTCTCAGATGTACCTTCGAGCAGTTGGAGCCTTTCGGAACTGACCACAACACCGCTTGATGCCGTCACCCTGCTCACTCAAACCGGGCTGGCCAAAAGCAACCGAGAGGCCCGAGAGTTTCTGAGCGCCGGTTCGGTGCTTGTTAACGGGGCGAAAGCCACACCAGACAGCTCATACGGCGCAGCCGACCTTCTACACAGCGATACCTTGCTGGTCCGGCGTGGCCGTAAGCAATGGCACGTGGCGACCTGGCGGTAACCACGTGCAGGTGTTTCTGAACCAGCAGGTGTTCTGAACTAGCAGGGGCCAGCTGACTTTGCCGATCCATCGCGATCGATCCAGCCAACAATGTCAATCGTGAGATTGGCAGCACCCGTCGGAACGTAGAACGCAACCCGTGGGTCAACGCCAACCGGAACTGCGTAGACGGCAGTCGGCGAGACGTTCGGCGATGCTTGCAGCGTTAACGACGGAGACTGCTGCCCGGTCGGAAGCACATTGATGTCAGTTGGCACCGTTGCACCACTCGCAGTAATTGCCATAAGCACCATCGCTGGCGGCGTCGCAGAACCCGAGCCAGGTACTTTGCCGACGCCCGTTGCCGGAAGATCGAACGGTCGTGAGTTAGTAACTAAACCGGTGAGACCTACCCCGGCGGCTGAATCGACCAGTCGACATGGACCGACAGCCGTACCGTTCGGTTCGCTTACGCCAACCGACGTGGTGACTACCCACCCAACAACGGCAATGGTTAAGCCTTGCGGCCCAGGCGTCGACTCGACCCTCACGCTTGCATCGCGTCCGACTGGAACCGCAACCCGGTTGACGGTGGTCGCACCAGATACGAACTGAGCACTCGTTGACACAACCGACCGAGCGAAATCAGGGGCAACCGGCGTCAACGTAACCCGACCAGACTGGGTGGGGTTGAGCGCCGTAATGTCGACAATGACCGAACCAATACCGGCCGCAGCTAACCCGGATGCACCACGAACATCGATGTCGACGCGTGCACCTGCAGCGAGTTTGGTGACGTCGGCCGCACCCAAGTCGAGCACCCTGCCGGTACCCGGGACGAAGTAGGTGACTTTACCCCCCGGACCAACCGGCGGAAGCGTCGTAGGCGCTGGTTTCGTTGTAGACGCAGCAGCACTGGTTTCAGGAACTGTCTCTGGCGGCACCGTTGTACTGGTCTTTTTCGAAGTCGTCGTTGACTTCTTGACCGTCGTCGCGGAACCCTTCTTGGTCGTCGCCGTTGACTTCTTCTTGGTAGTCGTCGTCTTTTTGGCAGTAGCGGCAGTCGTCGGCGACGACGGCACCATAAGCGCACCAATAATCATGGCTCCGGTAAGGAACGCCAACGCACCGAATCGAGAGCGCTGCGAACCAAAACGAGATGACCCTGAACGGGGAAGTTCTGTGTCCATACTTTTACCTTAGTACTTCGGCTGGTCACAGCACAGATGATCAGCTATTTGTTGTTTACTTAGCCGCCAGCTCTTGCGTTACGCAGTGGGGAGGCGCTTGCGGTCAGCATCGAGTTGCATGGCGAAGCGCTCAACCTGGAGGGCGACCGGACCAGGCCCACCACCACCCGGAGTGGTTCGACGCTGAACGGCAACCCCCGGTTCAAGCAATGCGACTGCACTGGCACCGAGCAGAGGATGGTTCTCAACCAGCTCAGAAAAGTCGAGACGCCTATCAATGGCCGAACGAACAAGCTCGCCCACAATCGCGTGCGCGTCGCGAAACGGGGTTCCCTTGGTGACCAGGTATTCAGCCAAGTCGGTCGCCGCCACGAACGGAGTGTCGGCTGCCGACTGCATTCGGTGCGACTCAAAATGGAGGTGCGCATACATTCCCGACATGGCAGCCACCGCCCGATGTATTTGCGTCAGGCTGTCGAAGAGGGCCTCTTTATCTTCTTGCAGGTCGCGGTTGTACGCCAAGGGAAGGCTTTTCAACGTAGCCAAGAAACCAGTGAGGTTTCCGATAAGGCGGCCGGCTTTTCCCCGTGCAAGCTCAGCAATGTCGGGGTTTTTCTTTTGCGGCATCATCGAGGAACCGGTGGAATAAGCATCGGGAAGTTTGACGAACCCGAACTCTTCGCTTGCCCACAACACAACCTCTTCACCCATTCGAGAAAGATGTATTCCAATAAGTGAAATGGTGAAAAGCGCTTCGGCTACGTAGTCACGGTCACTCACCGCATCCAGCGAGTTATCGAAACGACGAGCGAACCCAAGCTCGGTCGCGGTCCAATCAGGATCGAGCGGAAGCGAAGACCCGGCCAAGGCCCCAGCCCCGAGGGGGGAAACATCCATCCGACGCAAACAATCAAGCAGCCGATGCTGATCGCGAGCCAACGCCCACCCGTGTGCCATCAAATGATGAGCCAACAGGACGGGCTGGGCCCGCTGCAAATGGGTATATCCCGGTAGGTACTGTTCGCCGACATCTTGGGCACGGCCAAAAAGCACCTCGCGAAGCGCATGAATTTCACGAGCCAAACCTCCAAGCTCACGCTTCGTGAACAACCTGAGATCGGTCGCGACCTGGTCGTTACGACTGCGACCAGTATGAAGTCTGGCCCCCGCTTCACCTGCCAATTGGGTGACCCTACGTTCGACAGCAGTGTGAATGTCTTCATCGGCTGGCAAAAATTCGAACGTACCGGCCACCATTTCAGCTTCGACGGCATCGAGCGCCTCAACCACCGCCTCCACATCTTCAGGTGACATCAGACCAACCCGGCCAAGCCCCCGTGCGTGAACCCGTGACCCCCGTACGTCGTCAGCCGCAAGACGCCGATCAAAACTCAAACTTTCGGTGAAGGATACCAGCTCAGCGGCGGGCGGTGCCGCGAAACGTCCGTGCCACAACGCAGCCCCGGTCGACACCTTTTTCGAATCTTTTGATGCAGCAGAGTCAGGCACAGGGGTCGACACTACAGAGACGGCGGGTATATGCAAGACGAATTTTCACAGTCCGGCCAAAACCCGCATATGTTCCGCCAAAGCCAAGCCGCCTACGTGTTCATCAGCAACGACCAAAATGGTGTCATCGCCAGCGACGGTTCCAATCACTTCTTCAAGACCGGCACGGTCAAGCGCGCTAGCGACCACGTGAGCTGAGCCCGGCGGGGTACGCAACACAACAATATTGAGCGACGAGTGAACATCGACCACCCAATCACCAAACACCCGACGCAAATGATCTTCAGGGGCAATCTGATTCGTGGGCATCTCAGGCACCGCATATACAAGTTCACCACCAGGAACACGAACTTTGACAGCACCCATATCTTCAAGGTCACGACTCACCGTGGCCTGGGTCGCAACGACCCCTTCAGTAGCCAGTAACAAATCAACGAGCTGACCTTGGCTCGACACCGCATGTTGCTCAAGAAGTTTCGCTATCCGGTGTTGACGCTGCGGCTTGGCTAAACGATTTACGTCACTCACCGGAACCTTGCGTTCGGCCATGACGGCCTCACCAGACGATGCACGTTTCATTCGCATAGCCATGTCAACAACCCCCTGAATGTATGCATACGGTTATGTGCCTGTTGGAACGCACGACTTTGTGGAGAGTCAAGTACTTCAGAAGTGACCTCTTCGCCGCGATGAGCGGGCAGGCAATGCAAGAAAATCCCATCAGGATCCGCCTGACCCATAACTGTTGCATCGACTCGATACGGGCGCATTGCATCACCCCGCTTTGTCTTTTCCTCTTCCTGCCCCATCGAGTACCAGGCGTCGGTCGACACAACATCGACCTGTTTGACTGCGTCGCCAACCGTCTCGCACACTTCAAACGTTGCACCCTGTTTGGCCAAACCAGCAAATCGTTCCATATCTTGCGCCGTCGGCCCGTACCCGGGAGGGGTTGAAACCTTCATATGCATACCTAGCATCATCGCGGCAATACTGAGCGAACGAGCCACATTCGAAAAGTCTCCAAGCCACGCAATCGACACGTTTTCGAGCCGCCCGAAGTGCTGGCGGATAGTAAGAAGATCGGCCAACGCCTGCACAGGATGCCCGTCGTCAGAAAGCAAATTGACAATAGGTACGGTCGACACCGCAGCCATTCGTTCAAGTTTTCGATGCTCGAATACACGGGCAGCAATCACCGAAAAGTACCCCTCGATGACCCGGGTAATATCTTCGACCGACTCTCGCCGATCAAGCCCCGCCTCAGCATCGGTGATGAATACAGGATGGCCGCCCAGTTGAACAACCGCCATCTCGCATGAGTTTCGCGTGCGAAGGCTGGGCTTTTCGAAAATCAGCCCGACACCTTTCCCGGCGAGCAAGGCAGGGTAGGCGGACCGTTCAGACGCATCAAGTACCGCAACAATTTCATCAGCACTCAGATCATCGACCTCAAGAAAGTGCCGAGTCACGAAGTTCGCGCATTCACTGCTGCGATTGCGACGGCGATGCCAGCGACGGCTTCGTCCATATGGGCTCGCGAAACATTCAATGGCGGTGCGATTCTGAGCGCAGTAGCCGTCACGTTGTTCGTCACGATTCCTTGATCGAGCAGTTGCGCATGCACTTCTTTCGCGTTCTTGGCCTCAAGCTCGGCGGCTAAGAGCAAACCGTCACCTCGAACTTCGGAAATGCCCGGCACGGCTCGTAGTTTTTCGCAAAGGTACGCCCCTGCCTCGGCCGACAGTTTCGGTATGTTGTCGCGTTGCATAATTTCCAGTACTTTCAGCGCTGCACTAGCCGCCAACGGTTGACCCGAATACGTTGACCCGTGATCGCCCGGTTTGAACGCGGCTGCCACCTCACGCTTGGCCCAGCATGCACCAATGGGCATGCCGTTACCGAGGCCTTTTGCGATCGTCACAACATCTGGCCGTTCGTCGTGCGAGAGGTGATGCTGGTACCCCCACCATTCGCCGGTTCGCCCGAGACCTGTTTGAATTTCGTCGACCATGAAGAGCAAACCACGTTCATCACACAGCTTGCGCAAATCACGCAGGTAGCCGGGTGGTGCAGGTATCACACCACCCTCACCCTGAACCGGTTCGATCATCACGGCCGCAACTGTCGGGTCGATCATGCGTTCTACGTCGGCAACGTCAGCCCATACGGCGTGACGAAAACCTTCCGGAAGCGGTTGAAACGCCTCGTGTTTTGCAGGCTGGCCCGTCATATGAAGGGTCGCCAGCGTTCGCCCATGAAACGAACCAAATGCGCTGATAATTTGATAGCGACCATGCCCAGCCCACTTGCGGGCAACTTTGATTGCGCATTCGTTGGCCTCTGCTCCCGAATTCGCAAAAAAGATTTGCCCGCCGCCGCCAAGCAACGCATCGAGTTGCATCGCAACTTGAGGGCCAACGGTTGTGGCGAAAAGATTTGAGACGTGCACCAGGGTTCTGGCCTGGGCCGAAATCGCATCAGCGATTTCTTCATTGCCATGCCCCAACCCCGTAACAGCTAGGCCACACAGAAAATCGAGATAGCGCTTACCATTCGTGTCCCAAAGTTCGGTGCCTTTGCCGGAAGCAAACGTAATGGTCGGCGCACCGAATGTTGGCATCATCGGACAGAACTGCGGGGTTCCGACACTTGCCGTGGCTGCAAGGTGGGCGCTATTCGCCGATGGTGCTTGGGTGCTTTGAGCGTTCATAAAGTGACCTCGGTGCCGATGCCTCGTTGAGTAAAGATCTCGAGCAACAGCGCATGAGGCGAACGCCCGTCGAGAATATGAGCTTTTTGCACTCCGGCTCGAACCGCCTTGACACACGATTCAATCTTCGGGATCATTCCACCCTCAAGTAAACCATCTGTAAGCATACGATCTAGCTCGTTAACCGTAATGGTCGATATCAATGAGGTGGCATCGCGAACGTCACGACGCAACCCTTCAATATTGGTGAGGTACACGAGTTTTTCGGCACCGAGAGCCGACGCTATTGCACCCGCAGCGGTGTCGGCGTTGATGTTGTACGCCTGACCGGTTTCGTCGACGCCAATCGTTGCAATAACTGGAATCAAATCATCGGCAACGAAACGTTCTATAACTGCTGAGTTCACGGACGTGATTTCACCCACGAAGCCGAGAGCCGAATCGAGGGGTTGCACCTCAAGAAGACGAGCATCTTCGCCGGATACCCCCATCGCCAATGCGCCGTGAAGATTGATGGCGCTCACAATGTCGCGATTGACCCGACCCACCAGCACCATTCGAACAACATCGAGCGTGGCAGCATCGGTGACGCGTAACCCGTTACGAAACTCGCTGCTGATATTGAGTTTCGTCAGTAGCTCACCAATTTGAGGTCCGCCGCCGTGAACCACGACCGGGTTCATTCCGACTTGGCGCATCAACACAATGTCTTCGGCAAATAGCTTCAAAGCGTTTGCGTCATCGGAACCCGACAATACGTTTCCGCCATATTTGACCACCACAACCTTGTCGCGAAACCGCGTGATGTAGGGCAGCGCTTCGATCAAAACCGCAGTTTTTTCTTCCGGCGTCATGGGTACACCCCAACAATCGGTAGCCCGCATGTCTCATCAAGGCCAAGCGCCAAATTGAGACTTTGGATCGCACCCCCGGCCGTGCCCTTCACCAAATTATCGATGGCACTGATGACGATGACCGTTTCGGTTCGCTCGTCGTAACGCGCTGTTATCAAGCACAGGTTGGTTCCGAACGTGGCCTTGGTCGACGGTGACCCATCAATCACCTTCACAAACGGTTCGTTTGAGTACACCCCACGCAACAATGCAAGCAGCTGTTTCGTGGAAGTTTTCCCCGAAGGCTTCGCATAGCAAGTAGCGAGGATTCCTCGCGTCATAGGAAGCAGGTGCGGGGTAAAGAGCACCTGGGCACCCGTGTTTTGTTCCATTTCTGGGGTGTGACGATGCGTCAACAAACCGTACGCCTCATAGTTCTCGGCAACCGTGCCATACAGATTGGCGTGTTTGAGCGTGCGGCCAGCACCCGACACACCGCAGCCGGCGTCAACAATGACCCCTCTGGCCTCGATCGCACCGTGCTGAACGAGTGGCTTCAACGCAAGCGACGCTGCAGTCGGATAGCAACCGGGAACAGCAATCAAACCAGGGCCCTTCCGCAGAGCGGCACGGTGACCCAATTCCGGTAGGCCGTATACGGCCTGGCTCAATACTTCGGGGGCGGTGTGTTCCTCGCCGTACCAAAGCGGATACAGAGACGGATCTTTCAATCGAAAATCAGCGGCCAAATCGACCACATGCTTTGCCCGTTTCAGTAGATCAGGCACGTACTCTTGAGATTTTCCGTGGGGTAACGCCAACACCACGACGTCAAGCCCATCAGCTTCGCTTGGCTCGTAGGTGCGGTACACCGTTTCGGGATAGGCAGCCACCATCGACGGATACAGCTCACTCACCGAGGTTCCGGCTTGGGTGTCACCGGTGGCCCAGGCCAACTCGAGTTCGGGATGGGCGGCCATGAGGCGCATTAACTCTGCGCCGCCGTACCCTGAAGCCCCGATAATGCCAACAGAAAATGTCACAGAGTTACTATACACATGAGTGCATGATCATGCACTCATGTGTCTTACACCCATGTCCCACCGCCAAATACAGGTGGCCGACACCGGCACCCCAGGTGAAACCTCACAACGACCCGGCCATACCTGAACAACATCAGGGGGGCCGGTTTGAGGTTCAACACACACCGCATGGTCGAGCCCATCAAACAACACCACTACCGGGCAGTCATGCTCGATATCAAAAGCGAATTCTCCGGGCCACTCGACCCGAACGGTTGCAACCCCGGAAAAACAATCGTCAACGCGCCCTTCAGGAATATCGACCATCATCGACGTTGCGATGCCATCCGCATCTCGTTGAAACATGCGAACCCCCGTCGTATCGAATGACCAGTGAACCTGTGCCCCACCTGGGCGCAGGTGACGGGGAAACCACGGATGCCACCCAAACGTTACGGGGGCCAAAACATCTGGGGAAACAGCCGTCAGGGTTTGTCTAAGGAAACCGTCGAACAACTCGATATGGTGCTCGATCCAACCCCCGAAGGGCCAGTCTGGTCCGAATTCAACCCGTAAGTGTGCTGAGGACTCGGTTGCTTTAACAACATCCCATGCGACACCGTACGTTGTGCCATGGATCGCATGCGGTTCCATCACAATCGGAAGCTCAACCACCTGTTGGTCCCATTCCATCAGACCCCGGCGAACCCGCCCAGCGTAGGGAGCCATCACAAAACTCCCCCACCCAAACAACCCTTCTTCAGGTGATCGACGCCACAGCAGGTCGTGCCCACCTACCGACCACGAGGCCAGTCGCCCCCCAACATTCGGATCAATAGTTACTTCGGCTGAACCCGATTGCAACAAAAGTAACGGTGAAAGCTGTTGAAGGTCACGATCCATGATTGAGTCACGCTACCGTCAAGAAGTGAACGCAGATCAATGGGGTGTCAGTTACGGGTACGTCGATACTGATGGAGTTACCCACACAGCATCCGATGCCACCCGATTCGCCATTCGAGAGGCACTCGGTGCAACGAATGACCCGAACAGCGCTCCTACTGCGACCGGCGCAATCGTCGTAAATTCGGGCGACCGATGGCAGACCGACAACGAGGCTTTTCTCGAACTTGAAGATGGATCACAGCACACGTTGACCCCCGGTTGGACGCTCACCGACAACCTTCCGTTCGGCTACCACCACATTCGATTCGCAGACCAAGCCACCTCCCGAGCGTTCATCCACGCACCCGTCGCCTGCGCGCTTCCAGACGACTTTCGCGGGTGGGGTTGGGCCGTACAGCTTTACGGAATGCGGTCGCGTGAGAGTTGGGGCATCGGCGACTTCAGTGATCTGAAAACCCTCAACGAATGGAGCGCCAAGCGCGGGGCCCGGTACACACTCATCAATCCACTTCATGCTGCGACGCCAACACCCGGCCAACAACCGAGCCCATACTTTCCAACGAGTCGAGTGTGGCGAAACCCGCTGTACATACGAATCGAACATGTTGCCGGTTGGGCTCTCGTTGCCGGCGAACTGGCTGAGGTTGCAACTGCGGCCCGTGCCATGTTGGACGACCGCCGAATCAATCGAGATCAGGTTCGGTTGGCCAAGATGTTTGCCCTGGAACGAATCTGGCAACTGTGGTCGGAAAACCAAAACGCAATACCAACTGAAAGCCGGCAATCATTTTCGAACTGGCGGGCCCACCACGGCGAAGCGCTCACCTACTTCGGCCTGTATTGCGCGCTTGTCGAACAACACGGGGGCGACATTCGCGAATGGCCAACGACACTGTCAAACGCACAGGCAAGCGCAGTACCAGAGGCACTCGGCAAGCATCGAGACCGAATCGCGTTTCATGCCTGGCTGCAATGGCTCACCGAGTCACAACTTGCACAAGCAAACGAAGCTCTACCGGTAATGACCGATCTCGCCATCGGTGTCGATCGGGCGGGTGCCGATGCCTGGGTGTGGCCAGCTGCATTTAGCCGAACCATGACCGTTGGGGCGCCACCCGATACGTTCAACACCCAAGGACAGAGTTGGGGCCTCGCACCATTCGACCCGTGGCGACTGAGAGACCTCAACTACGAACCATTCATCAGAACCGTCCGATCGGCATTCCAATCGGCTGGCGCGGTTCGTATGGATCACGTCATGGGCCTCTTTAGACTGTGGTGGATACCGCAAGGTCACTCACCAAAAGATGGATGCTACGTATACCTACCATTTCGAGACCTGACCGGCATTTTGGCCCTTGAAAGCCATCGCGCCAACCTGGGGGTGGTGGGCGAAGACCTCGGAACCATCGAGCCCTACGTGAGCACCGAACTTGAACAACGAAAAATTTTGTCGTACAAACTTGTTCAATTCGAGAGCGGGCCAACCTCAGAGCTACCAGAAAACTCAATGGTTGCCGTTACTACCCACGATCTCTCGACCTTGGCCGGCGCCCTTACCGGAACCGACCTACTTGAAGCTGCGCTCGTTGGGTCAAAACCATATGCACGCGGGGCATTCGAAGTAAGGGCTGCACTTCTTCAACGCGCAGCCATACCTGCAGAAAACGATGATCCAGCCGAAGATCTTTTAGCCGTGCTAGAACACAACGATCGAAGCCTGGTCAACGAGCTTCTTGGTCTCACCGTCGACGAGCCACCCACACTCGCTAACCTTGCGCTTTCTCGATCAACGACGGTAGAAGCCATCGAAGCTGACATCAGACGAATCAGCGCCCTACTGTCTGACCACCAACACCCCGGTGTTACTTCGCTAGTAAAAGCCCTCACCGCCGACCTTGGTACCGCACCGTCGCGCCTCGTCTGCACGATGTTGGAAGATGCCCTCGGGGTTGAAGAGCGACCCAACCTGCCTGGCACCATTGACGAACGCCCAAACTGGAGAATTGCGTTGCCGAGCCCCCTTGAAGTCATACTTGCCCACCCCGAGGTTGACGCCATGGCAGCCACGCTTTCTACAACAAAAGGACGATCATGACCGGTCCGCTTATCGAAAAAATTCCGTTGTGGTTGGCTGAAACGAATGCGTATCTCATCGCCCCAAACGGGCCGGGCGGCGAATGCGTACTTATCGATGCGCCACCAGACCCGCAGGCGTTGTTGGCTCGCATTCGCCACCATGAACTCAAACTTGTCGCACTGCTTTCCACTCATGGTCACATCGACCATATCGGTGGGGTCAAAGAAGTGATCAAAGCCCATGACCACCCCATCCCGGTACACATACACAGCCATGACCGACACATGTTGCTCGACCCAAGAGGTACCAGCGGGAGTTTTGGCCGCGCCCTGGGCGACCTTGATGTGTCACCACCCGAACTCATCGAAGACCTCGAAGATGGCCAAATCGTGAAAGGTGCCGGCATGACCTTCACCTGTCTGCACACACCAGGCCACACCATGGGGTCAGTATGTCTTCGACTCGATATGGACGGCACCGCGCCACTACTTTTCTCGGGCGATCACCTGTTTGCCGGATCAATTGGCCGCACCGATCTTCCCGGCGGATCATTCGAACTACTCATTAACTCAATGATCGAAAAGATCTTTCCTCTCAACGATGACATTGCTGTTCTTCCTGGCCACGGCCCAAACACTACGGTTGGGCGCGAACGGGTTACAAACCCGTTCCTCGTCGGCATTACTGAAGGTGACTTCACAGATACACCCCGAAACTGGGGCTGAGGGAAGCTTGGCAACGTGTCGTTAATAGGAAAGTGAAAACCATGGCTTCTCTCGACGGAATTACTGAACAACTCAGCTCCAAACTTTGGGCGGTGAACGGAGTTGAAGCAATCGTTCTGAGTGGAGCCCATGCCAAAGGAAACACCACCGACGACTCGGCGCTTGATCTCGCGTTGCTGTACCGAGACGCGAACGGTATCGACGCTGAAAAAGTACGAGACATCGCAAGCGAAATCAACGACACACTCGACTCGATAGTGGTCGAAGTTGGCGGGTGGGGCCCGTGGATCAACGGTGGCGCGAAACTCGTCGTCGATGGACAACCCGTTGACGTGCACTATCGAAGTATCGATGCCTACGAACGAGTGATCGAACAGGCTCAAATAGGTGTCGCTGAACACGATTGGCTGCAGCGGCCTCCCTACGGTTTCCCGAGCGTAGCCTATCTGGGCGAAATCGAAATGTGCAAGATTTTGCTTGACCCCAGAGATGTGGTGAGCGACCTCCGCGAATTGGTGCGCCCGTACCCCGAAGCCCTCAAGACCAACCTAATAAACGGGTTTCTCTGGGGTGCAGAACACACCATCGAGAGTGCACGCCTACCGGCTGCTCGAAACGATGCGTATGCGGCGATGGGCGGGATCACGCGTGCAGTCGCCATGATTACCTTCGCTGTCTTTGCCCTGAACGAGCACTACTACACCGACGACCGCGGCGCACTCGACCTCACGTCGTCGTTTGCGGTTGCTCCGAAGCATTTCACGAGCAGAATGCACGATGCATTGCGTGACCCCCATCTTGGCGGGGCTGTTGAACAACTCGGCCGGATTATCGACGAGACGAAGACCCTCTGGAACCAATCGAAGGCCTAAACATTCGGACCGCCGAACGGAACCGTCGCGGGGCGCCAGCCCGCTCACGACTTCGTAGTGCCCGGGGCCGGACTTGAACCGGCACGCCTTGCGGCGGCGGATTTTGAGTCCGCTGCGTCTGCCATTTCGCCACCCGGGCAGGTGGAGCCCAATCACCTTACTTCGAAAGCTGCACGATACGGAAAAAATTGTTCGTGATAGGTAACCATTGGTTGACTCGGGAGGTCGTACCTTTGTTACTCATCACCGACCGGTGACTCTGTACGACTCTTTTGAGGATTTCGTTGCCGTGATGGTTGCATTTACCTTTCCCGGACAGGGAAGCCAAAAGCCCGGAATGGGTGCACCGTGGACTGATCATCCGTCGTGGGAACTCGTCTTGGACGCGTCTGACATCGCCGGGCGCGACGTCGCAAAATTGCTGCTCGATGCCGATTCAGACGAACTCAAACTGCCAAGAAATACCCAGCTAGCAACGTTCATGCTGTCAATGGTGGTACTCGACGCCGTAGAACGGGTGGGTCTGCTGCCAACCTTCGCGGCTGGCCACAGCCTCGGCGAATACACGGCGCTCACTGCCACCGGCGCACTTTCGTTTGAAGATGGCGTTCGAATCGTGAGTGATCGAGGCGAAGCAATGCAATTCGCGGCCGACGAACGCCCAGGAACCATGATGGCTTTGCTCGGTATTTCCGACGATGATGCCGATGCGGCGTGTCGACGTGCTGATGGCGACGCCTGGGTCGCGAACTACAACGCCCCGGGCCAAGTGGTTATCGCCGGTGAAAGTGGCGCGCTTGAACGTGCCGCAGTTGCCGCCAAGGAACTCGGGGCCAAACGGGCGATGGCGTTACCAGTAGGCGGTGCGTTTCACACCCCATATATGGCACCGGCCCGAGAACAGCTTCGCCAAGTCATCGCTTCGGCAAACTTTCAGGCCCCCGAAGTTCCCGTGGTGGCAAACATCGATGCTCGCCCCCACGACAACCCCTCCGATTGGCTGGGTTTGCTCGGGGCACAGCTCGTGTCGCCCGTTCGTTGGCGTCAATCGGTGGTCTACATGGCCGATGCAGGCATCACCACGTTCATTGAATTGGGCGCGGGTGGTGTACTCACCGGCCTCGCAAAACGAACTGTTCCTCATGCACTGGCTATCTCTGTGGCGGTGCCTTCCGATATCGACAAACTTCTTGAAATCCTCAACGGTGCGGCACCAATTCCGCGTCGAGTCGCCGAGGGCGAACACCTGTCGATGACCGTTCGTATGGTTGTCAGCCCGGCAGCTGGCATCTACCAACCGACCGAGCCGGCGACCAACGGGGCAATCATTGCGGTCGGTGGGATCATGGGTCATATCGCCGATATTGAGGTTCGATCACCATTCGCCGGAACCATTTCCGGGATGCTCGCCGTTGCCGGTGAACGAGTCATGGCCGGGCAACCCATTGCCTGGCTAGACGTCAGCTAACTCCCGTTTTACGTCTGCCCACCTGTCGAAAGATCGAGGAACACCCATGTCACAACGAGGAGGAGTCATCACCGGATGGGGCGGCTACCTGCCACCAACCGTGATCACCAATCACGACCTGGCTAAAACCATGGATACAAACCACGACTGGATCGTTGAACGAACCGGTATCCACGAACGTCGCTGGGGTGACGAGGGGCCAGCTGCACTGGGGGTACGGGCCGCGAAAATTGCGCTGGACATGGCTGGCCTGGCACCATCCGACATCGATCTGCTGGTGTTTGCCACCTGCTCACCCGAGTTCATACTTCCGGGCTCGTCAGCAATTGTGCAACATGAACTTGGGTTGACCTGCGGGGCGTTCGATCTTGGAGCCGCTTGTTCTGGTTTCACTTACTCGCTTGTCACCGCCCACGCCATGCTGAACATGGGAATCAACCGCGTACTTATCATCGGGTCTGAACAGCTCAGCCGAATCATCGACAAAACCGACCGCGGCACCGCCATTTTGTTTGGTGACGGCGCTGGCGCAGTAGTGCTTGAAGCGACCGAGGGTGAAGGCGAACTTCTTAGTTACGACCTCGGGGTCGACGGTTCCGCAGTTTCTGCGTTGTACACCCCTCACGATGGCGTCACCATGATGGATGGCCGCGAGGTCTTCCGGCGTGCGGTGCATGCGATCGTCGATTCAGGTACGAAATCACTTGAACGAGCGAAACTCACGATTGATGACATTGACTGGTTCATTCCCCACCAAGCGAATCGACGCATTATCGAAACCGCCGTCAAACGTCTGGGTTACACCATGGATCGCACTTCGACCACGGTCGACTTTGCCGGTAACACATCGGCCGCGTCTATTCCGCTCGCCCTCATCCACGAACTTGACCAGGGCAATATCAAACCCGGTGATCTCGTACTCATGAGTGGGTTCGGGGCCGGGATGACGTGGGCGTCATCGATCGTGCGTTGGGGTGGCGTAACCCGAGAGGGTGGTCATGGCCCGGCTTGGCATGCTTCGCAGGCCGTCTCGGGGCCGAGCGCTACTACGGGGGCCACTGCGTGAGTGGACGGGTGGTGCTCATTACGGGGGGTAACCGTGGAATCGGGCTGGCCTGCGCCGAAATGTTCGCAGCGCTTGGCGACCAAGTAGCAGTCACGTACCGAAGCGAAGCACCTGTCGGACCGTTTACTGCCGTGAAATGCGACGTGACGTCAACAAGCGATGTCGAGCGTGCCTTCACCGAGGTTGAGGCGGCGCTCGGGCCGGTCGAAATACTTGTCGCCAACGCCGGAATCACCAAAGACGGGCTCTTCGTTCGAATGAGCGATGAAACGTTTACCTCGGTGATCGATGCAAACCTCACGGGCGCATTCAGGGTTGCCAAGCGAGCCACTTCCCCAATGATGAAGGCCCGAAAAGGCCGCATCATTTTCATGTCGTCGGTGGTTGCCTATATGGGCGTTCCGGGGCAGGCGAACTATGCGGCATCGAAGGCCGGCCTAATTGGTTTGGCTAGGTCGTTGGCCGCCGAACTTGCACCCCGAAGTATTACGGTCAACGTTGTGGCACCCGGTGGGGTCGACACTGACATGGTTGCTGCGTTAAATGACCAGCAACGCACCGGTCTAGTTACCCAAACCCCACTTGGCAGGCTGGCGACACCAAACGAGATAGCCGCAGCGGTAGTGTTTCTGGCTTCACCTCTTGCGGGTGCCATCACGGGCGCTGTGCTTCCCGTTGACGGTGGGCTCGGCATGGGCCACTAGTACGTTTTCTTCATTCACCTCACCCACATTTTCAACTCACCCACATTTTCAACTCACCCAAACAAACCTTAAGGAACTAACCATCATGAACCGTGACGAAGCTTGGACCACCTTTTCAGCATCAGCAGCCGACGTACTCGCGGTTGACGCATCGAAGATTGTTGAGACTGCGAGCTTTGCCGATGACCTCGACGCCGATTCATTGACCCTGGCCGAATTTGCCATGGAACTTGAAGAGAAGTTCGACATCAAAATCGAAGACACCGAACTTGACGGCATCGCAACTGTGGGCTCAGCGTTCGAGCTCGTCATGGCCAAACTCGGCTGATCGACCCGTTCAACCCGTTCAACCCGTCCGCACCGTTCGCACGTTCGATCCATTCCACCATCCGGCCCATCCACACCGTTCGACCCGCAGGCTGAGAGGTCTTTCCTATGAATAGCAACCGTTATCAACGTCGAGTCGTGGTCACCGGTGTTGGTGTCATTGCGCACTGCGGTGCCGGGCGCGACGCATTCTGGGAAGGTCTTCTTCACAGCAATCCCGGTGACGTATCGCGACGCATCGAGAACTTTGATGCATCTGGTGTCATCAGTGATGTCAAAGAGCTTCGCCGAGCCGATCGATTCCAGCAGTTCGCCATTGTTGCTGCCGATGAAGCGCTCAAAGATGCGGGTCCGCTCGATGCTGACCCGGCCCGGTGTGGTTCGTTTGTTGCTTCAGGGGTTGGTGGCCTCACAACGCTTGAAGAACAGATTTTGATTCGGGTCGAAAAGGGAGAGCGTCGGGTTTCGCCATTTCTTGTTCCGATGATGATGAGTAATGCTGCGGCAGCTGCGATTTCGATGCGGTACAACCTTCAGGGGCCTTGCGAAACAACGGTGACGGCATGTGCTGCTGGTACCCATGCGATTGGTAATGCAACACGGCTGATTCAATTGGGTTTAGCTGACGTCATGGTTACGGGCGGGGCCGAGAGCTCACTCACACCAACTGCGCTGGCAGGTTTTGGCAACATGACAGCTCTCTCGAAGAGCGGCTGGTCACGCCCATTTTCAACCGGGCGCGACGGCTTTGTTATTGCCGAGGGTGCCGGTATTTTGGTGATTGAAGAACTCGAACATGCGTTGGCTCGCGGCGCCCACATTTACGGCGAACTGTTGGGTTCAGCGAACACCGCCGACGCCCATCACATCACTGCGCCGGCACCCGGAGGTAATGGTGCTGTTCGTTGTATGGAATTGGCACTTATCGACGCTGGCATCACGGCCAGCGATGTTCGTCACGTGAATGCCCACGGAACATCGACACCACTGAATGACGCAGCCGAGGCAGAGGCACTCACGAAAGTATTTGGCCAACACGGGCCGATCATCACATCGACAAAGGGTGTCACCGGGCACGCACTTGGTGCTGCTGGTGGTATCGAGGCCGTAGCGTTGGCATTGAGTATCGAGCGAAACCTCATTCCACCAACCAGGGGCACCTCCCTCGAAACGGTTGACCCGATGATCAACCTTGACCTCGTGCTTGATGAGCCCCGCTCGTGGGAACCTGGCCCGTCTCTGTCAAACTCGCTTGGCTTCGGCGGCCACAACGGAACCATCGTCATGGCCCCGTACATCGCCTAAGGCATACTCACGCAAAGGTGTCGAAGGGGGACTTGAAATATCGGGTTATCGCATGCTCGCTGGTCCGTACGCTTATGTTCTGACGTCTGACGTTCTGACGTCTGACATCCGCTAGTTTCGGGTCCTTTGCTGAAAAAGTGATGACAAATTGCTGACAGGCGACACTTCGAGTTGCTATTCGTGCATATTAAAACGGGTCACGCAGGGCAATGGCATACTTCTACCGAAACGGTATGGTTTTGACAGCGCTCAAAGGTGATCGAGTAACGCCGTTCGGATTAAGTCGCCTGCTTGGTCGAGGTCGTAGTTCGGGCTCGCGACGGCCATGAGCTCGGCGTCGGCCCGAAAGCTTGGGTGGGCTAGGTGCCCAGCCAATCCGGCGATCGCTCATTCTTTGGTGTATCGGTCGGGGCGGTACGGGGCGAAACCCGCAAGAATTGCCTCGGGCGATATGTTTAGTTCGGTCAGGGCCAGCCACAGGTCGAAGAGGTCTCGCCCTTTTCGGCGTTGATAGAGCGCTCGCAGTTTCGTCGCAACCAATTCTTCGACTCGAAACGTCTACACGTCGGCCGTGCCTGTCCACCATCGCTAATCGACACCGAATGGCACATGGATTGGATCGAAGGCTGGAGATGTTTCGAAGGTATTCATTTCGATCTTGATGCGCGTCCGCCCGCCACCGTCTTCAAAATCCGAACGGAGGTAAACCTTCGGGTGACGAGAAATTTCGGTGTTCACCTTCATGCCAAGCATTTCACCCAGCCCACGCAACTGGTCGATAAACGGCCCGATCGGCGTGTTCGTTGACCGCACGTGGTCGAGGTCTTCGCATACCGCAACGGCTTTGCGAGGTGAAGCTTGTGCAGGCAAGTTCCGCCACGAAACACCAGCTCTTCGCCGAGCATCGGATTGTTGGCGATTTCGATGATGAGGCGCGACAAGACAAGATCTTGTTCGGCGTGTTGTGAGCTGGCGAAGCCGACAGTGCTCTGCCATCCAATGATTGCGTCGTTGCTGATCATGCTTCGGGCTCGACTTTCACATTGACACGGACATTCCAACGGCGATCCACTGGGCCTCGCCGATCCCCATGTGGATCAAGCAAAGTTGGCTCACCCGCGTTCGCGGCAGCAGCAAGCTCGTCAAGATGGAGATCCGTAAGCGACTCAACTAAATAGCCAGCGCGCTTAAGAGCATGGGCTGCAACCAACCCCGCAAGTTTCGCGAATCCTTGGGTCCGGAAGCTTATGTGTTCGCGGCGACACGTCCAGCTGGATCTTTCCAAACGAGCGGTCAGCCAAACTTGCGCTCACCGTTAAACGCCACGCGAGATGTCCACCGCCATCCTCGCCGAGTTGTTGAGGTTGACTGGCTTGCAAAACGAACCGATCATCGTGCGGATCATTTCGGAGGGCCTCGACGAGACGCTCATGGAACGCTTCGCCGTTAGCGACATCAAAAGGGGGACTTGAACTTCCGTGACAAACCCATTAACTACAACGGCGGGTAACAGTGGGTACGTGAGTCGTGTTCGGGGCCTGGTGAAAGCCGCTGTGAACGTACCCCAAACACGACCTAGATCCCCACACTTTCGGGGTGTCAACGAAGAGCGCTAAGCGTCAGCGAACACAAACAACAGTTCAGCTTCGCACGCCGTTTTGCCGTCAACCGCGGCACGACCTTTTCCTTTGCCCATTCGACTCGACATTTGGGTGATTTCAACTTCGAGGTCGAGCGTTTCACCCGGACCAACCTGCCTGCGGAAACGGACGCCGTCGACGCCACCAAATAACGCAAGCTTCGACGCAAAGCGCTCGTCGGCTCGCAACGCGATAGCCCCGGTTTGGGCCAATGATTCGATCATAAGTACACCTGGCATCGTTGGCCGTCCCGGAAAATGCCCAGCCCAAAACGGCTCTTCACCCGTCAGTACCCATTGGCAATGTGCTCTTACGCCTGGTTCGATCGCCACAATTCGCGTAACAAAAAGAAACGGGTCGCGATGCGGAATCAGATCTGTGGGTGAAAAAGTGCTCATGCCTGACCGGAAATCCCGAGCGATTCGAGCAACTTAATCGGAGTATCTTTCGGGCTTACTTTGTACCAGGCCTGTTCGATCAACCCGTTGGCATCGATCAGAAAAGCGCTTCGTTCGATGCCCATATAGGTTCGGCCGTACATCGATTTTACTCTCCAAACCCCGTACGCCTCGGATGCGACATGGTCGACGTCGGCCAGAAGTGCAAACCCCAGCGAATATTTCGCATCGAACTTTGCCTGCTTGGCTGAAGTATCGGGCGAAACGCCAATGATTACGGTGTCTCCGAGTTGCGGTTGCAGGTCACGCAACGAACAGGACTGAAGGGTACATCCTGGAGTATCGGCCTTCGGATAGAAATACACGCATACCTTTCGTCCGAGATAGTCACCGAGTGACAACATTTCGCCATGCTGGTCAGCGAGGTTCAGATCGGGGGCTCGATCCCCAGGTGTCAGTCTTACGTCCATCGCCCGTCAGGCAGTCTGTGTGTCAACATGGGCCTCACCGTACCTGCCAGAAAGGCACCCCGTTGAACGCCAGACGGCCGGGGCCGGTCAGGCAACGCTCAGACTTAGAGCATCGCTGTGTCGATGGGAAGCCCGAGCAGATGACGTCCGAACGTTTCGGTATTTCTCGAATGAACCATAATATGCGCGCTTGCGGTATGAACGTCTCGGAAGCAGCGCTGAAGGGGGCTACTTGCGTACACGCTCGTGCCGCCGCCAAGGTCATATGCCAGGTCGGTCGCTTGACGGGCTGAACTACTCGCGTGCGTTGCCGCAGCGCGCACTGATGCGCGACGCGCTGTAGTGACTCGGTTTCCTGCAAGAACAGATTCCCAAGCGAGGCCGACTTCATCATTCAGCCACGCGGAGGCCGAGCGCCACAGACCCTCGGCCCTACCAAGATCGACGTGGGTGCTCGATGACTCGCTCAGTGATTTCGATGAACCTGTTGGTCGCTTTGTGGTGGCGAGTTCACTGAGTTCATCAATCGCCCGTCGACTGATTCCGAGCATCACCGAGGCGATACTTGCGGCAAACAAGGTGTACATCGGCATTCGAGCAAGCGGGTCATCGACCTGTACTTTCGAACCAACCGGTAGTGACCAGCAGCCGTCCGGTACCCGCAACCCGCTCACCTCAAAATCGTGAGAACCGGTGCCGCGCAAACCAGACGAATACCAGGTGTCGAAAATGGTCGCTTGTTGGGCCGGAAAAAATACGATTCGGAACGTACCGTCTGCATCTTTAGTTCCTCCGCAGAGCCAGTCGCAGTGTTGGCTTCCGCTACCCCATGCCCACTTACCATCGACGAGAAGATGTCCGTCGGGGGTAACTGTCGCTTTTCCGGTTGGGGCAAATGCTCCGCCGGTGACGCCGTTGTGGTTACTAAAGATCTCGCGGGCCCACGCCGGGTCGATTGAGCCAGCCACATGCGACGTTGTGCTGGCGATTGCGGCGCACCACCCTGCTGCCCCGTCAGCACGACTGAGTTCGCTGAGGTGCGCAATGATGTCGGGAACAGACAACCCGAGCCCTCCGTACACCTTTGGCACAAACAACCGAAAGGATCCGGCCGCCTTCAGGGCTTCGACGACGTTCGCATCTAAGCGTCGAGCGGCCTCGGTGGCTTCTGCGTTGGTTTGTGCGGCCAGCGATGCCGCCGCAAAGTTCGCTACAACAGCACTAGTCGTCACAACGTCAACCTAACTCGACGGGGGTGTCAGAAGGTAGTTCGACAATCAACCGATGCGAAACTTCGTTGGCAAGGAGCCGACCGTTCGCATTCAGTCGTACCCGCCCGGGCTCTGCAGCATCGATCAACGATTCGAGTTCTTCTCGATCCTTAACGGAAAGAGCATCGATAGGAACACCAAGGCGGGTGCGCAACATCAGTTGGAGTCGTTCAAGTTTGCGTGTTTCAGGGTCGAGCACCTCGCTCGCGGCCGTGAAACCCTCGCTGTCAGCAGTTTCGGCTGCCCGACCGGAGGTCTGAGCGTCGATATACCGATCTGGGGTTCGAAGGTTCCACCAGCGACGCCCCTCCTCGTGAGAATGCGCAGCGCATCCAACCCCCACATAGTCACCTTGCATCCAGTACAGCCAATTGTGTCGGCATTCTCGTCCGGGCAACGACCAATTCGAAATCTCATAACTTTCAAGCCCGACCGTGGCGAAGCGTTCCGTTGCTAACAGATACTTGTCGGCCAGATCGTCATCATCAGGGTGACGTTTGGAATCGAGCGCAAGCGGCGTACCCGCTTCAATGGTCAACGCATAAGCCGATACGTGAGGTGGGTTAAGTGCGAGAACCCGTTCAACGGTGGTCGCCCAATCATCGAGAGTTTCGCCAGCGCCTCCGTAAATCAGATCAAGGTTAAACGTCAATCCGGCATTCCTCGCAAATTCAACCCCTCGAATCACATTCTCCGGGTCGTGGGTTCGGCCAAGGGCAAGCAGCACGTGGTCAACCATTGATTGAACACCAAAGCTAATTCGGGTGACCCCGGCATCGACGTAGGCCTTGAACAGCTCTGCTGAAACGGTGTCAGGGTTACATTCAATAGTGACTTCGGCGTCGCCCGTTCGGTCAATCTCACCCAAAAAATTCGCGATGTGGTGTGGCGGTAGTAGGGAGGGGGTTCCTCCGCCAAAAAACACCGAGCTTGCTGTACGGGATCGTCCGTTGGCCTTCAGCAGCTGAAGGTGTTTTATCGAAGCGTCTGTATGCGCATCCATAAGATGCGACCGGTCAGTCCAGGTGGCAAACGCGCAGTAGTCGCATCGTTTCGAACAAAACGGGACGTGAACATACACCCCAAAATCAGCGGGGGTATAGGCAGGTGAATCCATGAAACGCTTAGCATAGGCAACCTTCGCCAGTTGACGAGAGGTATAGCCCAAGAGAGGCACGAGCTGAGGGAAGAACTAGTTGACGAGCTCGAACCCAAGCGAAGAGATCCGCATCTTGACGGTTTCAATATCGCTTTCAAGCAGCACTGCAAGTGCGTTGAGGTCTTCCCGGCGCATCGTCAATTCGCTTCCGGCAAACCCGTAGCGCTGTGATTTGATCATGCCAACATACCGGCTGAGCAGCGCTGCTTCGTGGGTCGACAGCGAATCGAGACGATGGAGGTCAATCGTGATGCCCCGAACCTGACCGCGACGCTCGCTAGCAGTGAGGCCGTCATCACCAGTTGACGACATGGGCGGAAGCAGCTGATCGACTGGCACGCCGTAAAAGGCCGAAAGTCGTTGCAGCCTCGGTACCGAAATGGCCCGCTCGCCTCGTTCATAGGCTCCTAGTACTGATGCCTTGAACTCTTTACCCGAGTCGGTTTCGACATCGTGAAGCGATAACCGCTTTTGGCGGCGCACGGCGCGAAGCCGCAGACCTACCAGTCGGGTATAGCTCGAGTCTTCCTGTTCGATGTCCACTTGGTTCCTTCCGCATCACTCAAACGTCGGGGGTCGCTTGAGATCGTGGGATTAGCTGTCTCGGATCGGTTCAATGATCGTGATTGAGCACAAATCAGCGAACCTTCATTCAGTAGTGTACTGATTACCACGCCGAGTGGGTGGATTTCGTATCTCTAGATGATGACATGATGCCCGCAGCGACGATGGCCGCTGTTTCGGCCCGTAGGACGGTGCCGGTGAGCGCCACCGATTCCGGAAACAATTGGCGTTCGCCTTCGTCCCATCCACCCTCTGGTCCGATCACGATCGTGGTGACGTGCTCGCCGACTGGCTGGCCAACCATGTCGGCACGGTGTACCGGTCTGGTTGCTCCTGCCGCGAAGGTTTGGCACGGCACCGGACCCTCGATGCTCGGTAGCCAAACGCCGCGAGACTGCATCATTGCCTCGGCAGCTACGAGTTTCAGTTTGGCCAAATGCTTGACGGCGTGATCATCGTCCCAGCGAACAACCGACCGAGTTGATCGAAGCAACACAATGCGATCGATTCCGCATTCAGTCAGTTTTTGTACGGTGAAATCGGGTTTGTCACCTTTAGTCAGCGCAAAGGCGATGCACAGGTTCGGTGATCGACGCTCAGAAAACATGGGTGGGGACGTGAGGGCGAACGTGTCGGTGTCGTCAGCCGGAATGTGGGTTGGTGCCCACCAGCCTTTGCCGTCGGTCACTGTGACCAGTTCACCTCGACGAAGTCGAAGCACCTTGAGAAGGTGACGCAACGCAGCGGTACTCAGCACAACGGTGGTTGCGAGCGGATCAAGATCGGCAAGCAAGACGTGCGCCCGGGACGCAAGCAGCGCCGGTCTGCCATTCTGATTCTCAGACCGCCTGCCGGGCAACGGAACCTGGTTCTCGATCATCCAAACTTGGAACGGATTTTGCCGAGGAACGACGTATCGGGTGGTGCAACAGCTTCATTTCGTAGTTCAGCAAATTGTCGCAACAACGCATCTTCTTCTTTCGAAAGATGCTTTGGTGTTGAGACGAGCACCTGAACAATCAAGTCACCACGCCGATTGTTTGATTTGGGAACCCCGCGTTCACGAAGCCGAAACTGCTTACCGGTGATGGTTCCAGCCGGAATGACAAGGTCTTCGATGCCGTCGAGTGTCTCGTACTTCAACACTGCACCGAGCGTTGCTTGGGTGAACGGTATTTCGAGCAGTTCAGCCAGGTCGTTGCCGTGGCGTTCGAAGCGCGGATGTTCTGCCACACGAATACTCACCATGAGATCGCCGGGGCCACCCCCACGCAGCCCGACGCTGCCGCGACCGGGGTATCTCAACCGAACACCTTGATCGACCCCAGCTGGAACATCGATCGTGTAGGTGCGCGTTTCAACTCGTCGACCATCACCGCGACACGTCAGACACGGCTGTTCGATCATTCGGCCAGTTCCACCGCAGCGGCCACACGGCGCAGCAGTCATCATCTGTCCGAGCAGGGTTTGGCGGAGTTGGCGTACTTCACCCGAGCCGTTGCATTGCGTGCAACTGGTTGCTTTGGTGCCAGCAGCGGCCCCTGAAGCCGAGCACGTTTCACATGGTGCACCCACTCGAAACTGGATCTCTTTGTGGGTTCCAAACACTGCTTCTTCGAAGGCAAGGTCGGCGACTATGTCGACGTCGGGGCCTCGTGGTGGCCCTGAGGGGTCACGTCGTTGCCCGCCTCCACCAAATGGGTTACTGCCTCCGAAGAATGCTTCGAAAATATCGCCAAGCCCACCAAAGCCTGCGAATGGATCACCGCCACCACCACCGCCACCTCGGAGGCCGTCGACACCGTATTGGTCGTATACCCGCCGCTTTTCAGGGTCTTTCAAAATTTCGTAGGCGACAGAAACCTTTTTGAATCGGTCTTCGGCGGTTGGGTCGTCCGGGTTCGCGTCGGGGTGAAGCTCACGGGCACGCGCCCGATACGCCTTCTTGAGTTCGTCTTCGGTCGCAGTTCGTGCGACACCGAGAAGTTCGTAAAAGTCAGTTGATTCAGGCATGGGAAAAGGCAGGACGTCAAGAATCCTGAACCACAAAGATTAGGCGCTAAGAACACCTAATGCGGCGCAACTCGATTCGTACTTAACGGGGTTCGGAAAGTCGTTCGGAAAGACGCTCGGAAACGGCGGCCACGGCTGCCATGACTTGCGGGTAATTCATGCGGGTAGGGCCGAGAACACCGACGCTACCGGCGACGCGCCCGTCGATAAGGTACGGCGCCACGACGATGCTGCATGAAGCGAGTGGTTCGTACAACATTTCTGATCCGTGTTCGGCACCGATTGAAACGGCTGATCCGGTGCGCACGGTGTCTCTGAGTAGGTTCACTACCAGATACTGCTGTTCGAGCAGGGTGAGTACCGAGCGAACCGTTTGCAGCGCGTCGAAGGCGGTTGCCATGTTCGCGGTACTTCCCACAAAGAGGGAATCATTGGTTCGGATTTCGCCCCTGATTGCATCGAGGGCTTGGGCGCAGGCAACATCAACGCCAGCATCGGTGGTGGCGGTCAACGTTCGAGGAACCCGGGCAATCGTGAGGCCCAAGAGGCCACCGGTCAGTGTGGCTGTCGCAAGCGCTGTTTGGGTAGTCGAGAGGCCTCTTGGCAATTCGATGTGGTGTTTGTCAACCGTGCCGTTCGAAAGCACGACGACGATGAGCGCTGTGTCGATGGGCGAACCATCTCGTGAAGTGCCTGACCCAAGCAATACAAGTTGAACGCTTCGGATTGAAGCCAAATCGATTTCGGGGGCGACAACGACTGCCGTGTAATGGGTGAGGTCGCTGAGAAGCCGTGTGGTGTGGTCGAGCATTCGCTCAAGTTCGCCTTTGGCCTGGTCAAAAAAGTCTTTTACCTGAAGTGCAACGGGTTCGGCGACACTCACGTTTGACCCAACGTTGTCGACGAAGAACCGGTAGCCCCGATCGGTTGGAATGCGTCCTGCCGATGTGTGGGGATGCATGAGGTATCCGTCGCGTTCCAGCGAACTCATTTCGTTACGGATCGTCGCTGCTGAAATCGTGAGGCCTGCTGCTTCGGAAAGGTGCATTGAACCAACCGGCTGCCCCGTTGCAATGTGTTCACCGACCACTGCTTTGAGAATCGCGGCTTTGCGAATATCGAGATCGGGCTCGGTTACGCCTGGTTCATCTTGTGCCATGACGTATGACTCCTGCTGCGGTTCTCATCTACCGGTTCCCATCTAGGTGATCGTATCGACTGCAGAAACTAAAGAGTTGCCCTTCATTGCTTTGTACCGATCGAGCGCTTCAAGGCGTTCGGCTGCGTGATCCACAATCGGTTGCGGGTAATCGATGAGACCCGCGTTGCTGTGGGGTTCATGAACTGCTTTCGCACTGAAGTCGCGAAGTTCAGGTATCCAACGCTTGATGTATTCGCCGTTCGGGTCAAACTTTTGGCCCTGACTGGTGGGGTTAAACACCCGAAAATAGGGCGAAGCGTCGGTACCGGTTCCCGCTGTCCACTGCCATCCGTGTTGGTTTGATGCCACGTCGCCGTCAACGAGGTGCTTCATAAACCATGCTGCACCGCGCTGCCATGGAAGGTGGAGGTCTTTAACGAAAAAACTGGCAGTCGCCATGCGAACCCGGTTGTGCATCCAACCTTCATGCAGCAGTTGACGCATCCCCGCGTCGATAAATGGGAAGCCGGTATGTCCGGTTGCCCATGCGTCGAAGCGCACATCGGCATTCGGGCCATCGTCGGTTTCCATTGCATTCATGGCCGGAACAAATGCTTCGCTTACCGTTTCTGGTCGATGGAAGAGTACGTCTGCATAGAATTCGCGCCAGCAAAGCTCAGAGCGAAACACAGCTGCGCCTTTGCTTGGGTGTTCCGCAATCAGTGGCATCAACTGGCGAGGGTGAATTACGCCATATTTGAGGTCGGCAGAGAGTCGGCTCGTAAGGTCGACCGATGGAATATTTCGCGTTTCTTCGTAAGCATCAATACGATCAGCGAACGTACGAACCCGGGCCCATGCTGCGACCTCGCCTTGCAGGGGAAGCCCTTCTGCAACGCCGGACGGGTCGGATGGGATGGGGGTTGGCACCCCGATCTTGCTTTCGATTTCGCCAGACATGTCGAACCACGGAACTGCTGACAGTTTGATTCGAGGCGTGGGTAGGTGGCCTTCGGCGTGGGCCAGCCAGACCCGACTAAACGGGGTGAATACTTTGAACGGGGTCTGATCGCCTTTTCTCACGGTACCTGGCGGCACGATGTAGTTAGTTTCAAACCTTACAAATTGGGAACCACTTTTCGAGAGTTCGGTTTCAACACGTACGTCGCGACTCGTTCCATAGGGTGCTGCATCGCCGGTAACGAACACGTCAGCACCCGTTTCACGAGCAAGGCGGGGTACAACTTCCTCTGGGCGACCCTGATAAATCGAGAGAGGCACCCCTGCTTCGATGAGTGCTCGCAAGTTTCGAAAAAGGAAGGCAATTCGGTTAGGCCCGCTTCGTTGTATCAACACCGGGTCGATAACGAATACGGGAAGAACTTTGCCCCCAAGTTGCGCAGCATGCTTGATTGCTGCTTCGAAGGCTGGGTGATCAGCGGTTCGCAGGTCGCGACGAAACCAGAGAATCGCATTTGGGTTTGTCACAGATTCACAGTCGTTTCAGTTGAATGCATTCAAGATTGTGGAGGTTGGCGATGTTCGGGCGCCTAACCCGGTGGTGGTGAGGGCACCGGCGCGGTTGGATAGATCGCTCGCTTCAGCAATTGAGTGGCCGGAGGCCAACGCAGCAGCAAGCACCCCACAGGTGGCATCGCCAGCGCCGGTCGTGTCGACGACGTTAACGTGGAGTCCGGGCATCACGATCTCAGAATCAGAGGTGTAGACGGCCAAACCCCGCTCGCCGAGTGTTGCAACAACCGTCGCAACTTTCGATCGAATGACATCAAGCCCACCAAGAATCTCGGCTTCAGACTCGTTAACAACAATGATGTCAACGCAGGCCAACAATTCATCGGCCAGTGGTTGTGCTGGTGCCGGGTTCAACACAACTTTCCATCCGGCCGCGCAGGCTTTCTGAGCTGAATGCAACACCACTTCTAACGGGATTTCGAGTTGCATCAACATCACCGTATTTGAGTCAAAATCGGCAAACGTTGCGAACGCATCGTCGATATGAACCTTGCGAAGTAATGCGTTGGCACCGGGCGCTACAACGATTGAGTTTTCGCCACCGTCGGCCAGGGTAATCAGCGCAACGCCACTCGGATCGTGTTTGCAGATTCCGATATGTTCGGTGTTGATTCCTTCAGCGCGCAGACCATCGCGAAGTGTCTGCCCGAATGCGTCGTTGCCGATGCGGCCGACCATTGCGACCGTCGCACCGACCCGAGAGGCCGCGACCGCCTGGTTCGCCCCTTTTCCTCCGGGCAACATCGAGAGGCTTTCACCTAAAACCGTTTCGCCGGGTGCTGGCACGTGGTGCGCTTTTACGACAAGGTCCATATTGATGCTTCCCACAACGACAACGCGACCACCCGAACGAATGGGGGTCATGTTCGTATTCCGTCGAGTGTCACGAACCTGTTGATGATGCCTTCCATCGCAACGGCAAACAGGGTCCATGGTTCGCCATCTACGTTTACGCTGACGACGTGGTCTGGCGAGAACTGTTGGTGCAGAACCAGACCTTCCGACAACGCATAGATAGCCATTGCAAGTTGCTCGACGTTTAGACCGGGTTCGAGTTCTGCCCCGATGAGCGCGAGGACTTCACTCAACATTTCAGCGAATGCTTCGACCGCAATGGCGTGTTGTTTTGCCAGCGTCGGGCCCCGCTCAACATCATCTTCAAGTGTGGGTGTCGAAACGGTAAGTGCCCATATCGCTAACCAGGTTTGCCACGAGCGCGAGGAAGAGAGGGCCGCAAGGTGCGACACCCCGATGGCACGACAAACATCTCGCAACACGTCGACTTGCGATGCATTCGGGTCGTGTCGACTCAGTGTTGCGAGCGCCACCTGTCGCGAAACCTGTTCTTCCTGCGATGGGAATCCGGCGGCGGCTTCCATCAGGAGGTCTTTGTGAAACTCTGCCTGATTGGCCCAAATGCGCCCGTACACCGAGGCGTTCGTGATGCGCCGACCACCGTTAGTCTCGATCGCCAGCAGAACATCGGAAAGGCCAACGTGTGCGCACCCACCTTCGAGCCCACGTTCCATCAACAGGCCAACCCCGGTATCGAGGATGAGCCGCTTCGTTTCGTCTCGGGGAGTTCTGGACATGGCCACCAAAGGTCTGTGCTGCAATTCTCAGTTGCGATTACACCTGAAAGGGTAGCGGCTGAAATCGGCAACAATCTTCTCACTGAGACACCTCAGGGTGTATGTTGCAACTAAGAGTCGCAACCAAGGAGAAATCATGTCCGACCAATTCCCAAATCCCAGACAGTTCAACCAACCCAACGTAAAGCTGCCGGAAGTAAATCTCTCGGGCTGCAAGCCTCGAACCATGGTGCTACTCGGCGCACTCGGAGTCGGTGCGCTGGTGGCTTTCAACCTCGTTTCTCGATCTTTCGTGTCGGTCGACGCCAACCAAATTGGGGTTGAAATTGTGCGGGGAAAGGTGAAGGGAACGATGGAGCCCGGATGGCACCTCGTGTCCCCCATCGGCGCCAGGGTTGAAAAGTTCTCGACCCGTATCGAACAAACGTCAATGATTCGTTCGGCGAGCGAAGGTGACCGGAGCGGCGACGACTCGGTAGAAGCCGCATCACTTGAAGGTGCAACGATTTCTGTTGATATCACCATCAACTACCGTCTCGACAAAACAAAGGCTGTTCGGTTGTTCAATAACATCAAAGACGAAAATGATTTGCGCGAGCGCATCGTTCGCCCCGGTGTTCGTTCGGTCACCAGAGACGTGTTTGCCGGTTACCCAGCGCGAGAGGCAATTACCAGCAAACGCGGTGAAATACAGCAACGCATCAATTCAGCGCTCACCAAGCGTTTTGCTGAGCAGGGCATCATTGTGCAAACGGTCGACGTTCGCGAGCTTTACCTTCCCGTAAATATCCAAGAACAGGTGAACCAGGCCATTGCGGCAGAGGCTGCTGCCCAAAAGGCGACAATTGAACGCAAGCAGAAGGAGACTGAAGCTGAAACTGGTCGTCTTGTTGCCGAAAAGTCAGCCGAACGTATTCTGATCGAGGCCAAGGCCCAGGCTGAATCACAACGGATTCGTGCCGACGGTGAAGCCGAAGCCAACCGTGCGATCGCCAACAGTTTGACCCCCGGCCTTATTCAACTCCGTCAGGTTGAAGCGGTGTATAAAAACGGTAACCAGGTGTACTTCATACCTCAAGGCTCGAGCCCAAACATCTTTCTGACGCCTTCACAAAATCTCGGTACTGCTGCCGCAGCAGCAACCACTGATACGGTCCCGGTCCCAGCACCGGCTCAGTAGTAACTAGCTCGGCTGCGGGGCGACGAGAGTGATTTTCAAAAACTCGTCGCCCTTCGGCTTACGCAAACGCAACGCCGCCGGAATTGCACCCATCGTCGAGACAACCCACATCTTCCACGTGTATTTCTTCTTGAGGATGCCGTGCACCATTGATGCCATCTCTGGGCCACCTACAACGGCGTGGGCGTGAAGCACTTCGCCAATAATCGCGCCCTTCATCGTGCAGGGCGCGATTTCGACGTTCGGGTTATTTCGAATCCGTTTGGTTTTTCCCGACCCAGCCTCGGTATAGGCGTAAATAATCCCGTTTTCGATCTCGAACCAAAGCGGTGTCTTGACTGCCTCACCGTTTCGACGGAATGTGGCGAGCGAAATGTATTGATGGTTTTTAAGCGATTCAATGCCGTGGTCAGTCATGATCTCAGACTAGACGCAGCCCTTAGTCGTCGAGTTTGAGTGCCGAGATGAACGCCTCTTGCGGTACCTCAACACGTCCAATCGACTTCATCTTTTTCTTACCCTCTTTTTGCTTCTCTAGCAGTTTGCGTTTTCGGCTGATGTCGCCGCCGTAGCATTTTGCAAGAACGTCTTTACGCTTAGCTTTGACCGTTTCTCGTGCGACAACCCTGGCACCGATTGCGGCCTGAATCGGAACATCGAACATCTGACGAGGAATAAGTTCGCGTAGTTTCGCGGTCATCTTTCGACCGAACTCTTCGGCTTTGGCTCGGTGGATGATGGTTGAGAAAGCATCCACCGGAAGGCCGTTGAGAAGGACGTCTAACTTCACCAGATTCGATTCGGCGTAACCGTCAAGTTCGTAGTCGAGTGATGCATAACCCTTGGTTCGACTTTTCAGGGCGTCGAAGAAGTCAACAACGACTTCGGCCAGTGGTATTCGGTAAACCATTTCCAACCGCTCTGGCGAGAGATAGTCCATTCGAACCAGGTCGCCGCGACGATTTTGGCATAGCTCCATGATGGTGCCGGTGTAGTCAGAAGGTGTAAGTATACTTACCTTAAAATACGGTTCAGCAATCGATTCAATGTGATTGACCGGGGGCATCTGCGAAGGATTGTCAACAAGAACAAGTTCCCCGTCGGTCGTCGTTACCTGGTACTCAACAGACGGGGCGGTAGCGATAAGCGCAAGATTGAATTCGCGTTCAAGTCGTTCGCGAGCAATCTCCATATGCAGCAGGCCAAGGTATCCGCAGCGAAACCCGAAACCGAGAGCAGCCGACGTTTCCGGTTCGTAAGTGATCGAAGCGTCGCTCAGTTTGAGTTTGTCGAGTGAATCTCGAAGTACCGGGAAGTCGTCGCCGTCGATCGGGTACAGCCCACAAAAGACCATTGGCTTGGGTTGTTTGTAACCGGGCAGGGCGCTCGCCGCGTGGCGATGAGGGTCGGTGACTGTTTCCCCAGACCTCGCATCGGCGAGATTCTTGATGCCAGAAATAAGGTAGCCAACCTCGCCCGGCCCGAGCTCAGCGACCGGTGAATTTGATGGTGTTCGAACCCCAACTTCGAGTGCCTCGTGCGTGCCACGCGCTTGCATGTAAAACACTTTGGCGTTTGTTTTCAGGCGGCCGTTCATGATGCGTACTGCCGAAACCACGCCGCGGTACTCGTCGTAGTACGAGTCGAACATCAATGCCTGAAGCGGCGCGTCAGGGTCGCCGACCGGCGCAGGAATACGTTCGCAGATCGCGTCGAGCAATGAAGGAATTCCAACTCCGGTTTTGGCTGAGATTCGCAAAATCGAGTCGGCTGGAATACCAAGAACCGTTTCGATTTCCGCTGCGTACTTTTCGGGTTCGGCCGAAGGAAGATCGATCTTGTTCAGACAAGCCACAATTTCGAGATCGTTTTCGAGCGCTAGGTAACAATTCGCCAAGGTTTGCGCTTCAATACCCTGAGCGGCATCAACGACCAGCACCACGCCTTCGCATGCTGCCAAAGACCGAGAAACTTCGTAGCCGAAGTCAACATGGCCCGGTGTGTCGATGAGGTGAATGGTGTGATGTTTCCCAGCACCGGTTCCGATGGTCGGCGTCCAGCCAACCCGTACATTTTGAGCCTTGATGGTGATGCCTCGTTCGCGCTCGATGTCCATCGAATCGAGATATTGGGCCCGCATATCTCGGGCATCGACCGCGCCAGTGAGTTCAAGGATTCGGTCAGATAGGGTCGATTTGCCATGATCGACGTGGGCGATGATAGAGAGGTTGCGGATTGTGCTGCGGTCGAGGCTCATGAGGTAGGTAAACGCCGAACCGTTTCAGTGACCTTGCCGGGTGGGCAAAGTAAGCAGGATGGCGACTCGCCAGCTTATGCGGTGCCAGGCCAAACACCATGACGCAGATGTGGAACTGCTGTGATTTCCGTTTCTTGTGAGGGCCGAATCGTTGCAGCTTGTTACCCTGCTAGTCTGAGATGCCCCTGAAGAGGGGTTTGATCACCCGGGCCACACTCGTGCAGCCCGCTTCGTAAAGGACTTCCAGCCGCCGTGGCGAATATTAAGAGCCAGAAAAAGCGAATTCTCACGAACGCCAAGGCGCAAACGCGCAATAAGGCAGTCAAGAGCGAGCTCAAAACCCGTGTGAAGACCGCCGTTCGCGTGGCCACAGCCGAACCAGGCAGCGAAGAAAGTGTCTCTGCACTTCGTCTTGCTGTCAAACGTCTCGACACCGCTGCACAAAAGGGTGTCATTCATAAGAACCAGGCTGCGAACCGCAAGTCTTCCTTGATGAAGCGCATCGCCAAGCTCAGCGCCTAACTTTTTATACTCGGGGCTCTCGCCTCGACACCTCTTGCAGCCGCTTTCGTCGTTGACGTTGGGCGGCTGTTTTTGTTTGTCCCGTTGTTCCTCAGCGACGTTTCGGCCCGGCCTGACCCGTTCCGGCTTGGCTCGATGATGCAGAGCCCAGCCTGGCGAGGCGGGCAATAAGTACTTCCATCACGATTCCGCCGGGCACGTCACGGCGGCCCCGAAGGTCAAGATCGGCTTCGGCCAGTAGATGAATGGCCCGGTGAACCCCTCGAGGCCCGAGACGATTTGCTTGGGTCAGTGCCTTTTTGGCCGGGAACGTACTTCCTTTAAGACCCAACGCCTGTGCGGCTTGTTGCTCGTCGCGAATTCCGGCCCCACTCAGGCGAAGCATTCTGCCAATGTGCGACGTCAGGCTGGCCATGACTTGCAATGGATGTCGGTCCCCGGCGTTCATTTGCCGCCTGAGTTGGTCGAGCGCTGACGCCACATCGCCACGGTCGATTGCGTCGGTGAGGTCCCATGGGGCACTGGTTCCGGCGTCACCAAGGAACGGTTCGAGTTCGTCAACGCCGATGCGCGCACCGTCGCCGTACACTGCGCCAAGCACTGAGAGAATGCCGTCGATTCGTGACAATCCGTCGCCAAGATGTTCAGACAGACGAACAGCAGCTCGCCGGTCAAGGCGCACCGATGCCTCTGCGAGCCGTTCGTCGACCCAAGCTTGTCGAGCTTTGCCTGACGGGGCCTCGGTTTCGACGATTGCGCCGAGCCGTTTTAGCGCATCGATGATTTTTTTGGGAATGGTGCCTGAGCCGGCGACCAAGATGAGCGTGGTGGTTGGGCTCGGACCCGCCAAGTAGTCGAGCACTACTTCGGCTCCTACCGTATCGAGGCGTCCGATTTCTCGGATCAACACGACCCGGCGGGCCGAGAACATCGGAGGGGTGAGGGCAGCATCTATGGCCGCTGCAATGTCGAGTTCTTCGGCCATTCCGAATTCGTCGACCGAGAGTGACATGTCGTCTGATCCGACCGCAGCTTGAACGAATTCTCGAACCGTAGCGTCACGCAGTACGGGATCATCGCCGCGGACTAACACGACGGCGCCTTCGCGCATGACTTGATCAAGATTCATCGACTCACAGGATACCGATCGCGCGACCGGTCAGTCATCTTCTGACTATTTATCGCCTCGTCTCGTAGAGTTTTCAGCTCACATCGACTACGTCACGATACGGTCGATTTTTGGTCGTGTTCTTGTTAACTGGCTGCGACGATGGTGCAATGTTCCGTTTCGCACAGAAAATTAACTCAGACGAAAGAACAATCTCGTACCGGCCGGGCGCGCCGTGCCAATACTTGGCGAGTTTGCACTGCACCTCATAACCCTTGTGTATTGGTCTTTTGCCTCGATTTGTACCTATCTGGGTTTGCGGTTTGAGTGGGCCGAGGATCTCAATAAGCGGATCGATGTCCTGGTTGCTTTAGGGCGTTCCTTGCCGGATGAGGGTGCACGTTGATTTCGGGCAGGTTACCTTCCAGCCGTCGATGATTGCATTCTCGTCGCCACTAAGCCCAAGTATCGGGGTTTCTTCCAGGATCGAATCTCGACCGGGCGTAATGATGAGATCAACGCTGGTTCGGGCTCGGATTGGTTGCAGTGCACGCCATGTTTGGCCAGTTGCCCGGCTCACTACGAGTACATCAACGTGATTTACCTTTGCATCGCGAAGACCTTGCAGCACTCCTCGGGGTAACACTCGACCCTTCGCGATCGCAATCACCCGTCCCTTCGCAATGTGGGTCTCAAATCCGGCTTCAGCCAATCGGGTGAAGGTGGTTCTCGATGGTTGTTGTGTGACATGCATTGTCGTTAGTGCCAACGCAACGGCTGGAAGAACGAGTATCCGAGTTGTCCGCCGTGCACTGGTCGGAAGTTTTCGTATTGCTGCTGTCACAACAACGCCAACGAGTGGAGCGATCGGCCACCATTTCGGTAACCAGGACACCTGAACGAGGCTGCTTGTGGCCCAGGCGACTTTCGCGATGAACCAGATAAGTACTCGCGATGGCGTATGAAGCACTGCAGCCCCAAATGGGCCAACGTACCCGGCGAGCACCCCGACGAGCACGCCCCACACCATCACTGGTTCGGCGACAGGAAGCGCAACCATGTTCGCAGCGATTGACAACGGATGAACCCCACCAAGGCTAACAAGCATCGGGAACGTTGCAATTTGTGCGGCGAAGGTAGCCGACAGCGGCGCCGAAATCGCTCGACGAAATGGCAGCCTTCTTTCGATCGGACCGCTGAGCAAAGCAAGCCCGCCGGTTGCACATACAGACAGCCCAAACCCCAACGACCTACTGAGAAGTGGGTCGATGATCAATAAAGTAATCACGCTGAGCGACAGGATTCGTATTGCTGGCTGGGGTCGCCCAAGCTGGCGGGACCAAAGGGTAAGAGCGGCCATGGTTCCGGCGCGCAAGACCGATGGCTCGAACCTTGTAATCACCCCAAAGGTAACCAGTACAACGAGCGAAAAAACGAATCGCGGTTTCGAGCCAAATCGTCTTAAGAGCGGGTCAGCGGCAACCAACACAAACGCAACGTTTTGGCCCGAAACAACCAGAAGATGCGAAAGGCCAGCGGCGCGGAAATCGTCGGCGACCTCAATCGATTGTTCACGGTTGTCTCCAAGAACAAACCCCATAAACAGGCTGCGTTGCAGAGGTGGTAGTGATGCTGCGCCACTATTCATTCGGAAGCGAACCCCATTAGCAAGTCTTGCGAGTACCGACCCACGACTCGTCAATCGAACCGTAGTCAGGCTTACGGTTCCGGCGAGATGGCGGCCGACTGCCCACGACGGCGGCTCGCGCGACCAACCCTTCACGGTTCCGACTACTTCAACGCTTTCGCCTGCCGATCGTTTGGCCAGGTCGGTTCCGGATAGTCCGAAAGCGGTAGCGCGCAAATGTTTGCCGTCAACTTTGATTCGAGCTGTTACCCCGATACCGGTGGCATCACGGACCGGGTCGGACACAAGGTAAGCAGACGTATTAATACGACCAATATGTCGAGGGGTCAGCCCTTCCAACGAACGATTCGTCATAACGATAAGCCCGCAGACTAATGGTGTTCCGAGGATGAAGGCCGACGAAATGACGTGAAGGTACCTGCGCGTCGGGGCCTTCGCACCCCGGTACACAATGCGCAGAACACCACCTGAGAACAGTACGACGATTCCGAAAGACACCAGTGTTTCTTCGGTCAAACGTGTTGAAACGGGCACAGCAAACCTTGTAGATAGAACGGCAAACATCGCAAGCATCAGAACGCCAAGGTGTGCGCGAAGATGGCCAACCGCTTGGCGCCCAGCCCGGTGATCGAGCATGAACAAACGACGATTAGCCGAATGGTTCATAGAAACTCTCAGACTGCCGGTCGGGAAATGGAACTACGTTCTGATTCACACCGTCACCCGCGGTCGAAGCGCAGCAAATTTTGCTTCGCCTATCCCAGGTATGTCCATCAGTTGAGTGACCGAGCGGAACCGTCCAATCTTTGTACGATGTTCGATAATTGCGGTGGCCGTCGCTGGCCCAACACCGGGCAAAGCATCGAGTTGATCGAGCGTCGCTGTATTGAGGTTTACCTTCGCTACCGGCACACCATCGGTACTCACCTTTCCAGCAACACCCACCCCGGAGCTTGTGTCAGTTGAGCTCGCAATATCGAGATCAATCGCAAGGATCGGGGGTACAAGTTGGCCGCGACGTGGAACAAACACTCGACTTCCGTCGGTGAGAACGGCAGCGAGATTGAGCCGGTCGGTATCGGCATCGGGCGATGTTCCACCAGCAGCGCTCACCAAGTCGGCAACCCGGGCCCCCGGGGCGAAGACATACACACCGGGAACCGCCACGGCACCGGCAGCATGAACGACCAGTGGCTTTGCGACCGTCGTTGGGGCAACCACTTCGATGATCGCCACACCCTTTGTTCCGGGCGGAGCTATTACGGCTGGCACCGGTTCTCCTTGCGTCGGTGCGGCTTCCTTCGGTGCGGCTGGCGCCGGTTCACCTGTGGTCGACTTTCCTGCCGCGACTCGTGGAAGCTGACTCACTACGGACAACTTGTTCGCGGATGAGGTGGATGAACCACCAAATACTCGTGTCCCGATGGCGCCGATCAAGCCCACGGTGACGAGGGCGCCCGCCGCAACACGAACAAGAAGTTTCCGGTTCTGCTTTAACCGGCTAAGAACCGCCGACTGGTGTGAACCTTCGGGTGGTGGAACGGACCCACGTGGTGACTTAACCGACCCAGGATCGGCCCGGCGTGGGGGTGATAGAGCGACAACCATGTCGCCTCCTCAATGTCAAAACAGATACGCGTATCAGCAATATCAAACAGTGCAAGATGAGGAGGAAGTACCGAGAACCCTACCAGTTGAGGTAGCGGGATATATACAAATGACTTGAAATGCAGCTACTAGAACAGTGCGTTGGCAAGTTTTCGGCGCAAATCAGGAACTCGAGGGTCGTCGGCTAAGACTGCCAACAGGTCGAGGTAACGCTGCTTCGCAGTCTCGTCGGTTCGAACGTTTCCGAGAAGGGTCGAAAGTTCAGTAATAACACCGGACGATTCGGCCTGGCGGGCATCGGCACCAAGGCGGGCCAACGAGGCAAGGCGACGCGTTTCCGTACTTTCTGGAATTCGCGTCAGCAGTTGCATGGCCTCATGGTTCGTGCCCTTTTCAACGAGCAGGGCGGCCAGTTTCAGCACTGCTACCGGATGATCAGAAGTGAGGGTCAAGGCACGACGAAGGGATTCTTCATCGTCAGCGTCGGCAAGTTCATCGGCCTCTGTGCGGGCTGGGGCGAATTTGGCGATCCACGCCCGCACCTTGGCTTCCGGCAGTGCCCCCACAAATTGATCGATGACCTTGCGGTCTTTGATGGCGAATACGGCCGGGATCGATTGCACCTGAAACGCCTGGCCGATACGGGGATTGGTGTCGACATCGACTTTGGCCAGCAAGACCCGACCGTTCATTTCGTCGATCACTTTTTCAATGATGGGTCCGAGGGTCTTGCATGGCCCACACCACTCGGCCCACAGATCTACGACGACCGGTACCTCAAGGGATCGGTCCAACACATCAACATCGAAGCTGGCGTCTGTCACGTCAAAGAACATGGACAAGAAACTAGGCGACACCGACGGAAACCAAGTTCAACAATTTGGGTCAACAAATAGGGTCAGTGGGGCGGGTACCGTATAGCCACTATGAAGTCGTCGTTGATCAGTTGGGAAAACCCCGTACCCTCTGACTTGAAAGATCCTGTGCTTATTTGTTCGCTCGATGGCTGGATCGACGCCGGTTACGGCGCCCAGGCCGCCATGGGTTCGCTTAAGAGCCAAATTCGAACCCATCGACTCGTTGCGTTCGACACTGACGAACTCATTGATTTTCGGGCTCGTCGTCCGACGATGCGGTTAGTCAACGGAATCAACACAGAACTTCGTTGGCCACGGCTTCAGATTCGACATGGCAAAGACGCTGTCGGTGCCGACATTTTGGTGCTCACAGGACCAGAACCAGATTTTCGCTGGCGTGGATTCACCGAAGCCATTATGGAACTCGTCGATGAACTCAATATTCGTATGTGCGTGAACCTTGGGGCTTTCCCGGCCCCAGCTCCGCACACCCGCCCCGTTACGCTGGGGTCAACTGCAACCACCACCGACCTGGCCGAACGGGTGGGTTTCGTTGAGGCAGCGTTTGAAATTCCGGCGGGTGTTTCGGCAGCGATTGAGCGGGCCTTCGCCGATAACGACAAGCCTGCGGTTGGCATTTGGGCACGGGTTCCACATTACGTATCGCAGATGCTGTACCCGGCTGCGTCGGCTGCCATCCTCGACGGCGTCGCTCGGGTTACCGGGTTGGTGCTCGATACCGACGAGCTTCATCGTAACGCTCGTACTGTAAGCGCACAGATCGATTCCTTGGTAGCGAATAACCCTGAACATATTGAGATGGTTCGCCAACTCGAGTCTCAGGTTGATTCTGAGGGGGCGCCACGAATGACGATGGTAAGTGACGGATCACCGTTGCCCACTGGCGATGAACTTGCCGCTGAGCTCGAACGATTTCTTCGCGAGCAGTAGTCTTCTGAACGACGGTTAACTGGCATGCGCGCATTGTTTTTTGATTTTGATGGAACCATCCTTGATACGGAGGTCGCTGAGTTCGAGTCAATTTCGTCAATATTTCAAGAGTTTGGGATCGAACTAGACACGGCGCGTTGGACCGCCGTCATCGGAACCGCCCAACCATCGCCCGACTTTTGGATTGACTGGATTGAAGAAGGCGCCAAACGAACCGTCGACCGTAAGGCGGTCTACTTGGAACAACGTCGCCGCAACCTTGAGGCTGTCACCGAGCTACACGTTCGCGATGGAATCATTGAGTTGCTCAAAGCAGCCCAAGAAAGCGACGTTCCGTGTGCTGTTGTTTCTTCATCAAGTCGAGGGTGGGTTGCGCCGAACCTTGATCGCCTTGGGCTAGCTGAGTACTTCTCGACGATCGTCACGAGAGAAGACACCACGAAGGCGAAGCCTCATCCAGATTTGTACTGGCATGCGTTAGGGCTTCACGGTATTAAGCGCAGCGAGGCCGTTTCCGTGGTGGCGCTCGAAGACTCTTTTAACGGAAGTACTGCTGCTGTTGCTGCTGGCCTCACCACCGTCACCTGCCCCAACCCCATGACAGCGTCGATGAACTTTGACCATTCACACCTTCACGTTTCGTCGTGGGCAGACGTGGGCTTTGACGTGTTAAGTGGGCTTACAAGACAGGTCTCGCCACTATCAGATAGCACCCGACCGTGAATCTCGGTCGCCAGAGCGTGGATTGACCGAGTGAGCTCGGTGTTGAGTTTCAGTTCCTGCTCTTGTTCCAAAAAATCGTGGTCAGCTTTTGCCTGTTGAAACGCCGCCTGCCGGTTTTGACCAATCATGACGAAGGTAGAGAGAAAGATTGCTTCGAGTGAAACCACCAAAGTCAGTTTTGGCCACGGATCGCTTTCAGCCAACACCATCCAGGCTGCGAACGCAACAGCATGGAGGTATACGAACGGAAGTGACCCGGCGAACTTCGTGACCGTATCGGCAATGCGAAGTTGAATACTGGCTACGCGCCGGGCTTCATGAGCTACAACAACCGGATGACGGGGCACTGGGGCCGCCTGTTCGGACATATGGAGTCAACCTTTCAGCGTGTAGCGAATTGGAAGGGTCTTGTGGCCCCCAACAAACGTGGTTTTCATCATGGTTGGATCACCAGCAAGTTCAAGCGATGCCAGGCGTGGAACGAGGTGCGAAAAGAGTGACCGCAACTCATTGCGGGCCAACTGGGCCCCAAGGCAAAAGTGAACGCCGTAGCCAAACGAAATTTGCCTGTCTGCGTTGGATCGTTCGATGTCGAAGCGAAGCGGATCAGGGAAAACGTTAGGGTCTATGTTCGCTGCCTTGTACGAGAGGTACAGCCAGTCACCCTTGGCGACAGTTTGGCCGAGTACTTCGGTGTCAGCCTGAGCCGTTCGCATGAAGTGGCGCACTGGTCCCGTCCAGCGAATCATTTCTTCAACCGCGTTAGCCATCAGTTCCGGGTGGGCTTGCAATTTTTCCAACTGCTCGGGGTTTTCGGCAAGCGCTTGCATGCCCCCAGCCATGGCACTTGAGGTTGTGTCATGCCCGGCTGTAGCGACAATAACGTAGTAGCCCATAGTTTCTAGGTCGGGCATTGGTTGATCATTGATTTGGCCGTTAGCGATCAAACTGGCCAGGTCATCGGTTGGGTTCGCTCGACGTTCGGAGGTGATTCCAACGAAGTAGTTGTAAAAGTCCATGAGAATTTGTGCCTGCATTTCGGGGCTTACTTCGCCTCGTTGCAAGTCAGGATCTTCTTGTCCAAAGAGCTGCTGGGTGAGCATCAGCATGCGGGGGAAGTCTGCTTCGGGTAGCCCCAATATTCTCAAAATGACCTGCAACGGATAGGGCCCCGAAATGTCTTTGGCAAAATCACAAGAACCGCCCAGTTGTTCGAGCTTGACCATTGCTTCGCGACTGAGTTCGTCAAGTCGATCGTTGAGACGCCGAATACTCGCCGGCTTAAACCAATCGGTAGTGAGACGTCGGTAGGCATGATGCTGTGACGCATCCATATGGATGAGCGTCTTGATTTCTAATTGTCTTGCTGAGATTGCTTCTCGATTGGCGAGTACCGGTTCTGGTCCGTTGGTAAATAGTTCAGGGTGGCGTTCGATTTCGAGCACTGCCCCGTGGTCGATGACGGCCCAAAACGGATCAAAACCTTCGCGTTCGATTCGATGCAGCCCACCCTTTTCGTGCAACGCAAGCGCGCTGTTATTCCAATCGTTCTGATCACCCCACCGCACGTTGTTGCTAAAGATGTCGAACTCGCCCGGTTGCCCAACATTCAAGATCATTGGCGCAAACTACCCGACTCAGTGGATAACTTGTGTTTCAGCAGGCAAGATCTGCACATGGGTCTCATCGAAAAGCCATTTTCACCGATGATTGGGGCAGAGATACACGGAGTCGACCTCCGTGAGAATCTGAGCAATTCTGTCATTGCTGAACTGCGGGATTGCTTGCTGCGCCGTAAAGTCATCTTCTTTCGCGATCAGGACATCAGTCGAGAGCAACACATTGCATTCGCAGCCCGCTTTGGAAATCTTGAGATTCATCCGGCCACCCCGAAAGACCAGGCCGACCCCCAGGTGTTGCGCATTTCCCATGGGCCCGACTCACGAGGAACCGAAAACGTTTGGCACTCAGATGTCACTTGGCGCACCGAGCCTTCGCTGGGTTCGTTGTTACGGTCTATCGAACTACCCTCCTCTGGTGGTGACACATTGTATGCAAATATGGAAGCCGCCTACGAAGCGCTCTCACCCAAGCTAAAGGAATTCGTAAGTACGCTGACTGCAGTACACGACATCGCCCGCGTATTTGCCAAAAGGCTGAACAAGCCCACCGAGGAACTCCACGAAAAATTCCCGCCACAAGAGCATCCTGTTGTCCGGACACACCCCGAAACCGGGCGTCGGATTCTGTACGTCAACTCAGCTTTCACGAGCCACATTTTGGGTCTAAACCCGCAGGAAAGCGCATGGCTTCTCGACCACCTCTATGCGCAGGCAGCTCAGCCGGAGTATCAGTGCCGGTTTGTTTGGCGGCCGAACTCGATTGCTTTCTGGGACAACCGGGCCTGTCAGCATTACGCGGCCTCCGACTATTTTCCGGCTGTTCGGATCATGGAGCGGGTAACGGTTGCCGGCGACAAGCCGTACTTCGACCCGTTGCGCTAGCGACAGATTTGCCTAGATAGGCGTCGCAGTCGATCGCTTGCTTTGGGCACCTATTCGTTCGTACCGTAATGATCGACCAGGACCAAGGACAACCCACCTATCCGTTCGTACCGTAATGATCGGTCGAGGAGACGCCGCCGTCCGATCATTACGGAACGAAACAAGAGGATGGCGATCGGTACAGAATCTCCTCGATACCGATCATTACGGAATGAATCAATAGGGGGCCAAAAGTGCTTGGGAGTCGCCTTGGCCATGGGGCTCTTCAACGCTTGGGGCCCTCGTTGTCGAGGTGCCCGAGGTGTCCAGAATTTGAGCCCTTCGGCTGACCCGTTGATCGGCCACAACCGGCAAAGGAAAGCACGACAACCAGAACAGCAACGAAACAGACCATTGAATGTTTCATGTCAGACCGGTAACGGGAGGTCACCTTAACGCTGCCCGAAAGCCGCTCGCAGGCGTTCGTTACGGCGAATAACGAAACGGTCGACCCCAAGAACAAGCGCCGCACATAGTCCCCAGAGAGGGAAGGCAACTGCCATGACCATTGCAGTAATCGAAATTCGCTTCGAAAGTTTTACGTCAATCGGCCGACGAGGCAAGCCTGTTGTTCCGACCCGCCGCCGTTTGGCAAACATCGCAAATGCACTGCCGACCTACCAGATCGACAACACGCAGAGCATGGTCATCATGATGCGACTGAACACACCGATTTGAGTACCCATATGATTACTTACGAGTACATCTAGACCATACGAGACCGCACCATACCCATAGCTATTTTGTTCAGCCAGTGTGCGTCCCGAAAACTGATCAAGATGAAGATCACGGGCCTCGTTGGTTTTTCGTGGCCAAGAGTTGGAAAGTGTGAAGCTTCCATACGTTGTTACCGAAGTCTTTTCATCGGTCACGTTTTTCGGGAAGTTGATTGTGAAGCCTGGCTTCATTCCCAAATTCGCGGCTTGCGTTGCGACGAAATTTAGGCTGACTGGTGCAGGCAGCACTCCGTCGCCAGGGGTTGCGTAGCTGGCTGGAATGGGACGCTCACCGGTATTCCACGGGATTTGATTTCCGAGAACATCAAGATCACCTCGAGTGCCGAGTGCGCTTGGTGGTGCGTCGGTCCATAAATTTGGCGTGACCTTGTTTGCCAGCGCACTGAAGTTCGGCCCCCAGTACCTGCTCCAACCAAGCCCCGAGATGATCGTGACAAACATCGCACCGAAAAGAAGCACACCAGAGAGACTGTGGGCATTGCGTAGCTTGGCCCGTCCGCTCGCCTTCGTTTTGGTCGTCGCCGTTCTCGAACGCCGTTGCCACCAGAGGTACAGCCCAGACATGACCAATACAAGTGTCCAAACACCGAGGACCTCGAGAACGATGTCTCCAACAACATAGTTCCGCATAATTTTTTCATGATCCCAGAAAGCAGAAACCGTCGGTAGCGAAACTTTGACACTGCTGACGTTCATGAAACCATGCAGCCTGTTGGCCAGCCCGACGATACCGCTTCCCGGCTTTTCCGTGCCGAGCACCTTGCCGCTATAGGGGTTTACGAAGACCTGTTGACCGGAACCGCTTCCGTCATCGAGGCTAAATACTGATGCAGTAGTTGCGTTTCTTGGGGTCACTACGCCGGTGAGAGTTGCTTCCGGGAAGCGCGCCTGTGCCGCCTGCGCCTGAACTTCATACGGAACGGTGCTGGCACCCTGAGCGACGTTGTACCGGTCGCCACTGAGCAACGAGTGCAATGGCTGGGTGTACAAAATTATCAAACCGGTAAATGCCATAAACAGAATGAAGGGCATTGCAAACATGCCGGAATAGAAATGTAACCGCCACAACGACCGCCATCTTTTGCTCGCAGCAGCGCCAAGGCCCTTCGGTGCTGTTGTTGTGGTGGCCAATTCACCAGTGTCGGACCCACCGGAATCGGCTACATAGCTCATCGACATAGCCGTACAGTCGAACTCAGGCGACAAAGAGTTCCATCGGAATGGTTTTCTCAGTGATCGAATCAGCCCAAACGCCGTGTGATGATGGGCTCATGGGTAGCGAAAGAACTCCACAAGAACTGGCTGAACTTGCCGGAAAACACCTCTGGATGCACTTTACTCCAATGGGTCAGTACGCCGACGGTGAGGCACGTGTACCGATCATTTCTCACGGTAAAGGTGCTTACGTTTGGGATACATCAGGCAAGCAATACCTCGACGGGCTTTCCGGATTATTCGCAGTGCAAGTCGGACACGGTCGCGTCGAGTTAGCCGATGCGGCTCAACGCCAATCAGCAAAGCTTGGTTACTTTCCGGTTTGGGGTTTCGCTCATGAACCGGCGATTGAACTAGCGACTCGCTTGGCCACGATGGCACCGGGTGATCTCAATCGGGTGTTCTTTACCCCGACCGGCGGCGATGCAGTGGAGACCGCCATAAAGCTGGCTCGCCAATATTGGAAGCTGCGGGGCCAGCCGTCGAAAACAAAAATGATCAGTCGCTATCTGGCGTACCACGGCACGTCGTTGGGTGCGCTATCACTCACCGGCGTTCCGTCAATCAAAACGCCATTCGAGCCACTGATGCCTGGCGCAATCAAGGTACAAACTCCGTACCGTTACCGCTGCCATGACTGCCAACACCTCAGCGCATGTACGTTGCGTTGTGCCGACGATCTTGCCCTTCGCATCGAGATGGAAGGCCCTGAGAGTGTTGCCGCAGTGTTCATGGAGCCACTACAAAATACTGGTGGTGCGTTCGCCCCGCCCGAAGGGTACTGGGCCCGTATTCGAGAGATTTGCGACCAATACGATGTGTTGCTGGTCTCCGATGAGGTGATCTCTGCGTTCGGCCGTCTTGGTCATATGTTCGGCTCGCAGCGATACGATTATCAGCCCGACATGCTTACCTTCGCAAAAGGTGTCACCTCCGGCTATGCACCCCTCGGAGGGTTGATCGTCAGCGACAAAGTTGCCGAGCCGTTTATGACCTCAGCCGGTGCGACTTTTCTGCAGGGCCAAACATATGGTGGTCACCCCGTATCTTGCGCAGTGGCTATCGAGAATCTCAATATCTTTGAGCGTGAAGACCTGTGTGGCCACGTGTTGAAGCATCAAGATATGTTTGGCGAAGCACTCAATACGCTACGCGCCCTTCCTATCGTGGGCGACGTTCGTGGCGACGGGTTCTTCCGAGCAATCGAACTCGTTCCCGATCAGGCATCAAAGGGTTTCTTTTCCGACGAGGAAGCCGAATGGCTATTACGTGGCTACCTTTCGCCAAGGCTCTATGAAGCCGGCCTCATCTGCAGGGCTGACGATCGGGGCGAGCCAGTGATCACACTGTCACCGCCACTCATTTGCGGTGAATCAGAACTCGGCTTCATCGTCGACACACTTCGAACGGTCTTGTCTGGTGCAGCCGACGCCTGGGTTGCTCGGCGTTAAATCGTTCCGATCAACGACTGCGCTATCCGCTCACCCATCATCACTGCGGGGATGTTGGTGTTGGCTCGGGGTATTTGTGGCATCAGAGATACATCGCCAACCCAAACACGGTTCAAGCCAAACACTTTTCCTCGTTCATCGCACACCACTTCGCCGTCTTGATCTGAGCCCATCTTGCAGGTACCGACCGGGTGGTAATAGTGGGCCACGTTGCGACGAATGGCTTCATCTGAGGAGGTCTCAGTAACTGAAAGTCCGAGCAGCGAGCCAAGAGCCTGTTGGTTGAATAACTCTTGGGCCATCACCAACCCGTCACGCAGCACGGCTAAATCATGACCGTACTCATCGGTGAGGTAACCATGATCGATTCGAGGCGCAGATTCAGGGTCGATTGACGTGATGTCGATTCGTCCTCGGCTTTTGGGTGTTACACAAGCGACCTCGATGAGAGCGTTACCGCCGGTCAGTAGGGTTTGTGTTGACGCACATACCGGAAAGAGATGTAGGTCAAAGATGCCATCCGTCGCTTGCGAAGAAAGGGCTTTTCCCAGGGTTTGTTCTTCAGGAAGGGCACCTTGTTTCGCCGCTTCGTCAAGCCACCCTTGTAGTTCTCGACCAATCGTTCGATCAGCGTGCACCATCGGGTGATCATGCAAGTTTGCCCCGACGCCACTAAGTGCGCAGATCGTCTGTATGCCTAAGGCCTGTAAACGAAGAGGATCACCCACACCGGATCGTTGCAAAATCGATGGGGTCCCGTAGACCCCCGCGCACAGTACGACCCGTTCAGCGTCAACGATGACTTCGCTCCTGTTTCGCCAGCCTGACACGGAAACGCCCACAGTCGTATCGTCGAATCGGTCGACCATCACTTGATCGACGATCTGTAGGTTCGTGTTCGAGCGAACGGGGTCAAGATAGGCAAAGGCCGTATTCCAGCGAACGCGGTTAACAATATTGACCGACTCACGCCCGAATGAGTCGTTGGCATCGAGGTCACAGAGATCTTCGGCCATGTTCCAGCCGCATGCCTGCGCCGCTTCAAGACACCGAGCATGGAAGGGTCCTACTTCGTTGGGCTCGTACGTTCGCACCCTCATCTTCATAAGCACGCTTTCGAAGAGAGGGCGGAGCGAATCAGTGCGCCAGAGTGGTAGCCCCCATGCGTCGTAGTCATTCGCGTGACCTACCGCTGCGATGGCTCCGTTGTGGGCCGAACAACCGCCAAGAACTCGTGCCCGTTCAAATGTCCAAGGCTCACGGCCAGCCACCGGCCCGCTTTGGTACCCCCAATCGTGAGAGGTAGCGATCGCCTGTGCATTTAGCAGTTCAGGTGGCCAGTTGCGATCCTCGAAGCGCCCGTAATCGGGGCCTGCTTCCATGAGTACAACCTTCACTCCAGCTTCAACGAGCCGCGCTGCGATGACTGCACCACTTGATCCGCCGCCAACCACTACAACATCTGTCGCTATTCTCATAACCTGACATTACTCAAAACACCACCTTCAAACGGAGGCATTGGTGATTGGCAAAGCCACTCTATTGACTAAATTTTCAGTTTCAGTCAAGGTGTACTCATGGTTGACTTCGCACTGGTAACCCGGCTCGGTAGTCCGATGCCTTCACCAATGCGCGCCGAACCTGCAATTCGTCCGTACCTGCGTATCGGCGCGGTGCAATGTGCGTGGAACCCAGATCCGGTACAGATGCGCACAGACCTTGCTAAGGGAATCGCCCTGGCCGCACACGAAGGTGCGCAGATTGTTTGTCTTCAAGAGCTCACCCTCTCGCCCTACTTTTGTTCTGACCCGAATGTGATCGATGCGCTGCACACGTTTGGTGAAGATGTTGAGACGGGGCCAACTGTTTCGTTTATGAGCGAACAAGCAGCAGTGCATGGCATCTCGGTTCATGGCTCGCTCTACGAACGAGCAAACGGCCACGGCTACAACACCGCAGTTTGTGTCGACTCTCGTGGCAAGCTCTTGGCTCGAACCCGAAAGACTCATATCCCAGAGTTTCCGTTGTACCACGAAGACAAATACTTTGAGCCAGCTGATGTTGCGTGCCCGGTTGTACCGTTACTCGATGTGAATTTTGGTTTTCCGACGTGCTGGGATCAATGGTTCCCTGAGCTAGCCCGAGCACTTTCACTTGATGGGGCCGAAGTGATCGTGTACCCGACCGCCATCGGGAACGAACCGAGTCTCCCCGACTTCGATGCAGCTCCCCTTTGGCGCCAAATGATCACCGCGAATGGCCTGGCGAATGCCACCTTCATGGTGGCCGTCAACCGGATTGGGAAAGAAAGTCCACTTACGTTTTTTGGTACCTCCTTTATTTCTGACCCGTACGGTAGAGTCATCGTCGAAGCCCCCCGAGACACGCCAGCGGTGCTCGTTGCCGATTTAGATCTCGATCAGCGCCGAGATTGGTTGACATACGGGCTGCTGTACACGCGTCGCCCAAATCACTATGGTCGACTGATGGAACCATCAAACCTCGGTCGCCCCAAAGAAATGAAGTAGAACACCTATTCATGGACGCCACGAGCCCCACCCGAAGTTCAGCAATCTCAACTGGGTGTGTTGAGGTTCTCGGTGTCACCAAGCGCTACGGGGCCACAGTCGCCGTTGATCGCCTCGATTTAGAGGTTCATGCCGGTGAGTTTCTTTCCTTGCTCGGCCCCAGCGGGTGCGGCAAAACAACCACGCTTCGTATGCTCGCTGGCTTCGAACAGCCAGACTCTGGCTCAATCCGAATCAGCGATGTCGAGGTGAGCGGGGTTCCGCCTTACAAACGTGACGTCAACACAGTGTTTCAGGCTTATGCCCTCTTCCCGCATATGAATGTCGCAGAAAATGTTGCCTACGGCCTGCGTCAAAAGGGGGTGTCAAAGGCTGACATCAGCACCCGCGTGGCTGAAGCACTTGACATGGTCAAAATGTCGAAATTCGGTGAACGCAAACCTGGCCAAATGTCGGGGGGCCAACAACAACGAGTTGCCGTAGCTCGCGCTCTGGTGAATCGACCAAGTGTGCTGCTTCTTGATGAACCACTTGGCGCGCTCGACCGAAAACTTCGTGAGGAAATGCAGATCGAACTCAAGCTGCTTCAACACCGTCTCGGGATCACGTTCATGTTTGTTACCCATGATCAAGAAGAGGCAATGGGAATGAGCGACCGGATTGCCATCATGCTCAATGGACATATTGAACAACTAGCCAATCCGGAAACGGTGTATGAACGACCCACCTCAGCGTTCGTTGCTGGTTTCGTCGGACGCAACAATTTTTGGCGCACCACCGCGCTCGGCGCTGGGGTTCGAGCCGATGATGGAACCATATTTGTTGCGTCCCACCCTGAGGAGTCGGTGAGAGAAGGTCAAGCTGCGCTCGTTGCTGTTCGCCCAGAGTGCATTGCGTTGTCACAAACCGACCCGCAGTTGTCGAGCAACTGCGTTCCCGGAACCGTCGCAGGTATTTCCCATTACGGCGACACCATGCAATTTGTTGTGCGGGTTAAAGATCGCGATTTATTGGTGCTGCTGCCCCGGCAAAACGCACCCCGACTCAGCATTGGCGACAGTGTTTGGTGCTCGTGGAATGCGGCCGATGTCTACCAATTCTCTGCTGATCAAGCTGACCTCGTGCTGACAGACCCCACTTAACCATCGGTACCGACCACCACCACACCAAGCCGAACCACCAAGGAGTTTTCGTGACCATTCAACCCAAAGAGCTCAGCGTTCTTGCCCCTGAAGGATTTCAGAACGCGCTGTCACGCCGGGCATTCCTCAAATTCGGCACTGCCGTCGCCGGAGCAGCATTCCTCGCCAGCTGTTCGAACGACAGTGCCCCAACAAGCTCCGCTGAGCCCGACACGACCGATGCAAATGCCACAGGCACCACGGCAGCATCATCATCAGCCGGGTCAATCCTCGGCGATTACAGCACCGTCATCAATAAGGCCACCGGCACCCTGGCGATGTTTACCTGGGGTGACTACAACGATCCCGGTATCGTAGGTGCACTTGCGACTGAGCAGGTCGGCGTCAAAATGAAGGTCGACTTTTATCCGTCGAACGAAGATCTCATCACGAAACTCGCGGCAGGAAACGGCACCAGCGGTTACGACATTGTCGTTCCCACCGGTGCTTACCTTCCCCAAATGGTTCAGAAGGGATTGTTGCAAAAGCTTGACAAGTCACTCTTGCCGAATATGGCAAACATCGACCCGCTTTACCTGAAGCAAGACTTCGACCCGAACAACGACTTCACGGTTTGTAAAAACTGGGGTTCAACCGGGTGGATCTGGAACAAGAAAGAAATTACTCGCGATATTGCTACGTGGGCAGACTTTATTGACGTTGCGATGAAGGAAGCAAGCGGCAAGACATCTGTCATCGATACGCCTGTCAACCTTGCAGGGATGTATTTTTGGGCCAACGGAATTGATTGGAATACAGAAAAGCCTGAAGAGCTCGATGCATACGAAAAGTTCATCGTCAACGACTTTTCTCAGCACGTCAAAGCGTTCGACAGTTATCCGTCAACTAAGATCGCTGAGGGCGCCTATACCCTGGCTATGGCTTGGAATGGTGATGCTCGGCAGACGTACACCCGCATTAAAGATGCGGGCGGGAACCCCGATGACTGGAGCTGGGCACTTGGTGCACCCGAGACCGAAATCTGGATGGACTGCTACTCAATCCCCGTCGGTGCCCCAAATGTCGAAGCTGCGCACGCATGGATCAACTGGGTCCTCTCACCGGAGATTTCGATCAAGGACCTGCAGTACCACGGTTACAACAGTGGCATGAAGAACATGTCGGCGTTGCTCGCAGAGGTCGCCCCTGACCTGACCCGAGGTGACATGATTTTCTTTAAGGACGAGCAGGTGAAAACTATGCGTACCAACGTTGTGAACTCATCGCAAGATCGAAAAGTTGACATTCTCAACAAAGCTAAGGCCAAGGCTGCAGGCTGATCATGCAAACAGCCATTCCATCGAAGGGTCGACGGGTACGGGCCCCGAAATTCGCGCTCGCTTTACCTTCGATGGTTTGGTACCTCCTCTTTTTCGTGATTCCGATCGCGTACATTGTTGTGTACTCGTTCGGCTTGAAAGACTCGTCACAGCGCATCCCCGTTGATCTCTCTGACCCGACGCTGCAGAACTACCGCGATGTACTCGACAGCACTGGCGTTTTCTTCACCACGTTTCGAGCCACGATAGAGATTGCTTTGATTGCTACAGCACTTTGTGTGCTTATTGGTTTTCCTGTGGCGTATTTTATCGCCTGCAAGGTCAAAGAAAAGTGGCGGGCGGTTCTGTTGGCCCTGATCGTCATTCCAAGCTTCACCAGTTTTTTGATTCGTACCTTGGCCTGGCGAATTCCCCTTGCGCCAAATGGTGCGTTGTCTCGATTGTTTCTTGATTGGGGTTTGACCTCAGGCAAGTTTGATGTGCTCGAAACGAGAGGGGCAGTGCAGCTCGCGATCGTCTACAACTACCTCGGTTTTATGATCCTGCCGTTGTTCGTGGCCCTCGACCGGGTCGATGTTTCACTACGCCAGGCCAGCAAAGATCTTGGGGCTGGGCGGGTCGCAACGATAACCGGGGTGACGATTCCATTGGCTGCACCCGGTATTGCGGCTGGCGTGCTTCTTACGTATATCCCTATGTGCGGCGACTATGTGACCGCTGCAGTGTTGGGCGGCGCGAAGGGGAACATGATTGGCGCAATGATCGTGTCGCAGTTCTCGGGTGCTCAAAATTGGCCGATCGGTTCCGCCATGGCCGTGCTGATGATTGTTGCAGTGTTGATGACCATGCTCATCGGTGCGGTAATCGTTTGGGTAGTTCCGAAATTGTTTCGACTTCTGACACCGTTTTTTGCACCACTTCGTAAAGCAGTGCACGAACGAGGATTGCGCACAGCTCAGTCAGCCAGAAGAGGCTTCACCTTCGACGTGATACGAGGATCGCTTGCTGCATTAGTGGTTTTGGTGTTGCTGTTCTTGTTCACCCCGATCGCCATGGTCATCGCGCATTCGTTCAATCGGGGGTCATCATTTTCGATTTGGAGCGGGGGTTGGTCGACGCGATGGTGGGGAACACTTTTTGACGCCAAACAATCGGTGAACACCATCGTCACGTTTCTCGCGATTTGCGTGATCGGTGTCGCGGCCGGGTTCGTACTGAAGCGGGTACAGCCAACACGACACGCTTTACAACGCTGGGCCTTTCCGATGAGTTTCACCATTGCTGTCGTTATTTGTGGGTTTCGAACTCATTGGTACCGAGACGTGTTTCTCGACGTGAACATCGGCGACTCACTACGGAACTCGTTCATTGCTGCTCTGGGGGCATCAGCAATTGCGGTTCTGCTCGGCGGGTCAAGCGGGGTGGCGCTCGCCCGCCGCCCCGGCCGTTGGGCATCGGTTTTCCTCGTGATCATCTTCCTGGTTCTCGTCACACCCGAGATTATGGACGCCATTGCGTTGGCCGGATGGATGGAAACCCTTGGGGGGCCGTTCAAACACAACGTCGGGCCGCTTTCCTATGGACTTTTACGTCTTTGGGTCGGTCAATCGTTGTACGCGAGCGCGGTTGTGACGCTTATCGTTCGAGCTCGCTTAGCCGGGCAAGATGAGGCACTCGAGGAGGCCGCCGCAGATCTTGGGGCCCCTCCTCTGAGAGCATTTCGCCAGATCACGCTCCCGCTGATCGCACCGGCGTTGGTGGCAGGGGGCCTCCTGTCATTTACCTTGTGCCTCGACAACACCGTCATCTCAACACTCGTCAGTGCCGGTGGGGTATCGACGTTCCCGGTGGCACTTCTTGGCGCCGCGCGATCAACCATCAAACCGTTTTGGGGCGCGGGTTCGGTTGTGCTGTTTTTCGTCACCATCACGTCGCTTGGTTTCGTCGCAAGAGTTTTACGGCGCTCAGGAGAATCCGCATCCAACATCACCGCAACACTTACGGGGTCTTAGTTTCCGTGCCAGAAGCTGCAGACCACCTCAACACTGCGATTCGTTCAGATTGGCGAATGCCGGCCGAATGGGAGGCACACGAACGAACGGTGATCGCGTGGCCCACCCGTGCGTCGCTGTGGGGGCCCTATGCCGAACGGGCGAAAGCTGAATACGCTGCCACTGCGAATGCGATCGTTGACTTTGAACCTGTCACGATGATCGTCGCACCCGGCCAAGCAGCGGAAGTTACCTCGGGTTGCAGCAGTGCAGTCGACACACTCGAGCTACCCATTGACGATTCATGGATTCGCGATTCCGGACCCATCATCGTTACCTCAGCTGATGGACGACGTTCCGGTGTGAACTTTGTTTTCAATTCCTGGGGTGAGAAATTTCTTCCGTACGACAACGATGCTGCCATCGCTGGCAGGTTGTTGGAACGCCTAGGAATCGACCGCATCGATTCACCGTTGGTCTGCGAAGGTGGGGCCATTACGGTCGACGGTGAAGGAACACTCATAACAACAGAGCAGTGTCTCGCTAACCACAACCGCAACCCGCTATTGAGTCGTGACCAAATCGATGAGGAGTTGCGGTTGACGCTTGGCGTTAGGAAGGTAGTTTGGCTCAAGTGGGGTGGTTACGAAGATGCCCACACCGACGGACATGTCGATGGTGTGTGTACATACGTTCGACCAGGGGTGGTTATCGCACAAACATGCGACGACCCGAAGAACCCGAATTTCGTGCTGATGGAGGAAAACCTCGAGATTCTCCGGACTGCACGCGATGCAAAGGGACGCCCCATCGAGATTATTGCCCTGCCTCAACTTCCGTACATCGAACTCGACGGAACGGAGGTTGTTGTGAGCTACCCGAATTTCTATGTTGTCAACGGGGCGGTCATCGTACCGACTGCCGATGCACCATGCGACAGCGATGCGTTGGCAATCATCGGTTCAGCCTTCCCAGGCCTCGACATTGTTGGTGTTTCAAGCCGAGTAATCGCCTACGGCGGAGGCGGCATGCACTGCATCACTCAACAGATTCCAGGCTTGAAATGACCGAACGTTTCAAAGTGATAGATCGCCGAACGGCCCTTCTGAATGCATCGGTGGAACAAATTGCTCTCAAGGGTGCACGGGGAATGCGCGTCGAGGAGGTAGCTCGAAGCGCAGGGGTTTCAGCTGCATTGATTTATCACCATTTCGAAGATCGCTCAACGTTGCTTCGCGCAGCCCTTGAGCACGTCGGAAAACAAGCAGGCGAATATACGAAACCTGTCGGCAAGCATCCAGCTACTGGTCGGGGGCTACTCACCGAAAGACTGCTGGCAGAAATTCAAGACAAGCCTGAGGTTCGCATCAATTCGGCGGCGTGGGGCGAACTACGCGATTCAGCGATCTTTGATAAGACACTACAGCCAACCTTTGCACGGCTGACCGCGGAGTGGGTGAGCGACATCGCCGAGTTGGTTCGCCAAGGGCAGGATGATCGGTCAGTGAAAAAGCAACTTGATCCAGACGCCACAGCGTTTACCCTCACTGTGTTGGTGGAAGGAATAAGTGGACGCTGGCTGACCGGAATTCTTACCACCAAAGAAGCCCGGAAGCGCCTACTGACCTGTATCGAATTGTGTCTGGGCTGACGAATGAAATCAACGATTTCTCGACGAACTGTTCTTGCGATGCCATTGGCTGTCGGGGCGTTACTCGCTGCCTGCTCGACTGATAATCAAACGAACGCCGGTGCTGACAATGACTCCGATACGAGCGTTCCGAACGATACGGATTCACCATCTGTACCCAACCCGACCACGTCGAGCGCTATCAACCCAACTGACCAATCAGGCTGGGCTATGCCAGCAGAAGAAACTCCACACGCCAGAACATGGATGTGTTGGCCATCGAGTAGCGAAATTTGGGGCCCTGACCTCGCTGCGGTACAAGACGCGATCATCGACATCGCAACCACCATCGCCAAGTTTGAGCCGGTTTCGATGTTGGCAAGGCCCGAGGAAGTAGACGCGCTTACAGAACTTCTTGGTTCGGCCATTTCCGTCATCGGTGCACCGGTCGACGATCTTTGGGCCCGCGACACGCTGCCAGCGTTTCTGACCGAAACAACAAACGCAACGACCAGACTCGCCGCCGGACGAGTGCGATTCAACGGTTGGGGCGACAAGCAAATTCATGGAGGTGACGCAAAACTGGCGCAGATCGTTGCCGACTACCTTGAGATCGAGCTGATTGATTCAGGGATTTATGGGGAAGGTGGCGGACTCGAAATCGATGGGGCCGGAACCGTCGCGGCGGCAGAATCGAGTTGGGTAAACGAGAATCGAAATCCTGGACTTTCTCGTGACAAGGTCGAAGAAGCGTTACTTGCGCTCTTGGGCGCGGAGCGCATGATCTGGATTGATGGGTTAGCGGGGGCAGATATCACCGACGGACACATCGACACCCTCGCTCGATTTGCAAGTAAGACCACCATCGTGATCGACAAACCGGCATTCAATGATCCGGATGACCCCTGGGTAGAGGTTGCAGCCCGCACGAAGGAACAGATACTCAGCGCACGTACAAACACCGATGAGCCGTATCAAGTTGTTGAGATTGTTCAACCCCGCAAGGTTCGACAAGAAACCGTTGGCTTCTTGTCGACATATATGAATTACTACGTTTGTAACGGCGCAGTTATCGCGCCAGAATTTGGTGACAAGGCGTCTGATGCTGCTGCACGAAAGGTGCTCAGCAATCTGTTCCTAGATCGCAAAATCGTGCAACTAAACATCGATGCCTTGGCCGCCGGTGGCGGTGGCATCCATTGCGCCACCCAGCAACAACCGGTCAGTTCGATAGATGGGCCGTAAGGGTTCGAAGAGTTATAAGTACGTACCATTGACTTAAGGCGGACAGGCGATGTCGAGTGCGGCCTGAGGGGCACGAGGTTCGGGTGCGGTGGCAGGGGTTCCAATGCCTTTCCAGGCGTCGCTTGCAAAGTTCTGGGTGGCGTAGCTGTTGCCACCGACACCACACACCACACCAGCGCCCATGACGGTCACCTCCGGCGAAAGCATGTTGTTGCGGTGTCCGGTTGAGCGCATCCAGCCATCGTGCAACTGGGCAGCGCTCATTACTCCACCCACGGAAAAGATGTTCTCCCAACAGCACACCGCTGGCACTGCGAAGGCAGACACCGAGCCTTTGGGACGATGGGTGAAGCTGCCGGTGGTTGCCATCGCTTCCGACCAGTTGCGCGCCATTGCTGCCAGACCCGGGTCCCAACGAAGTGGTGCGATCCCACGAGCCGATCGTTCGGCGTTTACCCGTTCGAGAAGTTGCTGCGACATTGCTGTCTCGATGGTCGAGAGTTGCGGATTTGGTGACACGGAGGGTGAGGCGACAGCAGCAGGTTGGGCTCCCACCGTCGTGGCAGTGCGGGCCGTTTGCCGACGGACCCTTTTCCTTTGCGCGGCCGAACTCGGGGAAGCGAACACCACCAGCAGTACCAGCGCAACGGCGGATGCGGTGACCCGAATTGGCGCGTTCGAAGGTCTGGTTTGAAAACGCATGCGGGTATCTTCTAGACCGCGCAGCGTGAAAGCAAACACGCGAACGAGCGAGATGCCGTGAGGAGGACCAGCACTGTTTGTCTTGGTTCAGGATCGCTTTCCTACCGCGACACAATCGCAACCGAAACCGCGCACGGCCAACAATAAGTGAACTTTGATTCAGTTAGACAAGTGTTCTGAACTCACCACATCTGGATGCCCGAACCGAAAAGCCTGTACCGCGCGTTTATCGGTTCGAGAATGCGTGAATACCTTCACTTCTAGACAGAAGCACCGATCGTCCAAAGGGCGCTGAACGGGAGCGCCCACAAGTCGTCATCGAATCGGGTTGTGTTGTCGCCCGAATGAAGCACGTAGCCGCGCAGAAACTTGTTTGGGTATCTGTCGCGAAATCGGCGGAGCCCTGACGTGTGACGGTCCGTTGCCGATCGCGCCGCCTTGACCTCGATGCCAATCAGTGCGCCGTCTCGACGTTCAAGAACCAGATCGACTTCAAAACGATCGTTCTCGCGCCAGTGAAACAGCTGTGCCGGCGTGCCAGACCAACTCAGCACTCGGGTGAGCTCCGTGGCCACAAACGTCTCCAACAACCGACCGAAACCATCCGAGTTTCCCATGAGGGCCGCAGGGTCTACAGGCAGTGACGCAGCAACAAACGAAGGGTCCGCAATAAAAATCCGTTCTCGTTCTGTCTCACGATGATCCTGCCCCGGTCTGAAGCCTCGAATCGACTCAACGAGATGCACCTCGGCAAGCTCATCAAGGTAAGCGTGCACTGTATCTTGAGAGAGTTCAGTCAACTCTGCAAAGTGGCGCACGTTCCGTATCGATCCACTTCGACCATTGAGCCATCGAAAAAAGCGCACCAGCCGTTCAACATCTCGCCTGGTGTTGTACACATTGCCACTAAACAAATCCGGAACGTACGCGTCAAGCTCGGCTGCTCGATCAACAGGATCGAGCAACCGCATCGTTGGAAAACCACCAGCCGCTGCGCGACGAATGACCTCATGGTGATCACACGGCGGGATCGACCAGGATCGCGGATCTTCGTCGAAAAGCGCCGTCACTGTATCGAGCGGTCGCCCCTCTATTTCCGACTGACTGAACGGATGCAGCCGAAGTCGTCGCACTCGACCCGTTAGTGGGTCGGACCCTCCGAGTTCACGCGTATTCAACCGAGCGGAACCTGTCAGCAGAAACTGCGAGGGCCTGGCGGTCCGCGTATCGATGACTTGCTTAACGCCCAGTTGAAGGTTAGGCACCAGCTGCGCTTCGTCCACCACAACACCAAGCGGCAACGACTCCAACCAGCCCTTAAGGTCATCCTCAGCGCGCTTACGCTCAGTTTGGTCTGCGAGCGTTCGGACTTGCTGCGGCGTCACCATGGTCCGAACAAGTGTCGATTTCCCGATGGCCCGCAACCCTTCGAGGACCACGACCGGGCGGGTCGCCCAAGCGCGCTCCACCGTCGAGCGAAGGCCACGGGGCAAGAATTCGACCACGCCGGCATCTTACATCATGTGGTGGAAAAGTTAGGGGGAAACCCGTGGAAATGCACTGGGGATGGGTGTGCAAATGTATGATTGGTTGCCCAGCACGTGTTGGAAAGTCAATGAACCCGGGCCGTCCGTGGGGGCTCGATTAGGCGCTGTTTGCTGCCGATTCTGCGGCCCAGCGCTTCCAGTTCTGTCGCACATACCCGCTCACCCAAGCGATATGGGCCAGGTCGTGCAGACCCCGACCTACCGGCTTGGCCCCCGGTACACCTACGTTAAGCAGGTGGCCCCGGGCATGCAACTGGTTAACCACCTCAGCCGCAATGAGTTGGTGGCCGTAGCGGTTCGGGTGCAAACGATCAAGCGCTCGAACTTCGGACGTAAACATTTCGGGCCGGCCAGCCAGATCAATCAGTACCAACCCGTAATCGCTGACCGCCCCAGCAACAATCTCGTTCATCGTCGCGATGTTTTGCCTGTGTTTCGCACGAAGCGAAGCCCTCATCGGGAACGGTGCGAACACGTCGTGAATCGAAGCCGTCATAACCAGTGCAGAACGTGAAGCAAGTTCTTTGAACAAGGCGTCAAACCGCTCGGCGAAGAGGTCGAGATCAAGGTTGACATCCCAAAGATCATTGATTCCTACAAAGCACGATATGACGTCGATGTTTTCGGGCTGCGCTTTCGTCGGCAGCTTGACCAGGGGAAGTTGGTCACCCAACACGTGCTCAAGTCGGGCGCCTGCCAGTGCAAAATTGCTGACCTCAACAGGCCGACCAGACGCACGAACCGCAGAAGCAACGTAGGAGACCCAGCCGTCCAGTGCCCCGGAAAAGCCCGCAAGACCTGATCGTGGGTCACCCACACCCTGAGTCAAACTGTCACCCAAGCCAATGAGGCGCAACCCGTGTTTCGGGGCCGTTCGGTTTGACCGTCGTTGAAGTGAAGGCACTTGCTTTTGGTCCACTCCGCAACCTTACCGACCGGGCAGGCTTACTGGCAGGCGGTCGAGGCGAACAGGGCAACAGCGCCCCCAGAAGACCACAACAACTAAACGTGCTCAAGGCTGCCTGCGAAGCCGTCGATAACACTCCGTGATACATCGACCCAGCCGCGGCCAAAGTGCCGCGGGAAGGTCGCTACAAGGATCACTGCCACACGTTTTTCTGCTGGTCGCTTCGGTAATCATGATGATTCGAAGTGTCTGTATGCCTACTTCTCTCGGCCCTCGTATCACCGGGTTGGTTGACGGTTGGGTATTCAACGGCGTCCAACTGGCTTCAGCTCTTTTGGTTTACATTTACGGCAGGCGGCGCCTCGACGAGCGTCGGGCGTGGACTGTCATAGCGCTTGGCATTGCGGTCTGGTGCTTCGGAAACATCTGGTGGTCTGTCTTCCTGAGGGCTGATGTCATTATTTTGCCGCCATCTGTTCCGGACTCCTTTTGGCTGTTGAGCTATCCGATTCTCTTCGTTGGTGTAGTAAAACTCCTTCGGTGTCGCCTTGGTGGTTCGGTTTCTCAGGTGGCGCTTCTCGATGGTGCCATTGCTGGCTCTGCGATCAGCGCTGTCGTCGCTACGTTTGCGCTCGACACCATCTGGTCGAACAGTTCTGGTTCCCCGATCGAAATCTTTTTCGGTGTGATCTATCCGATTCTCGACGTAGTCCTTCTCGGCCTGATCGCTGGAATGGCTTCGGCCGTTGGTCGCTCGGTATTGCGAACAATGTGGACGCTTATTGTTGGCCTGGCGATCTTCGCTACTGCCGACACCGCTTACTATTTCAGGGCCGCGATTGAGGAACCCGGTAGTCGAGGTTGGGACACACTCTGGACCATCGGGCTCGCCATTCTCGCGTTTGCACCACTCGCAGGTCGACCCAAAAAACAGCCCACTGATATCAGGTCAGGTTCACTAGTCTCTGTTCTGTCCGGCCTCTCGTCGCTCGTAGTTCTCGTCTTCGGCAACTTTTACCCAGTAGGTATCGCTGCGGTTGGCTGCGCCACTGTCACTGTTTTACTGTCACTGATTCGAGTTGCTTCGTCGCTACAACACCATCAACTTCTGCTCACGGCACAACGCTCAGCCGCTTCGACTGATGCGCTGACCGGTCTCGCCAACCGTCGCCAATTCATGACGGACCTCGCTGATCGCTCTGCACATCGGCACCCAGCGTTGATGGTGATGATTGACCTCGACGGCTTTAAGCAGTTCAACGACGACAACGGTCACATGGGTGGAGATGAGTTACTCGTTCGATTTTCCCGGCGTGCAAGCGACAACCTTGGCGATCGGGCCACTCTTTACCGGCTGGGAGGCGACGAGTTTTGTGCGCTTGTCGACTTGGCTTCCAGCAGCGACCGCCTGATACTCGAAAACACATTGGAAACCACATCCAATCAACCCGACGATGACAGCATCGCATTCTCATACGGAACCGCTTCCTTGTGGGTTGACGCCGACACAATTGAGGAGTTACTGAGATTGAGCGATCAGCGACTCTATGCACACAAACGATCCCGCAAAGCCCAGATGCAAGAAGGTACCGCTGCTGCGGTGCTAGCTACGTCAGAGTGATCAGCACCAGAACAGCGCCCACAACAACTTGCATGGTCGCAATTCGCTTTGCGAAACGAACCAATGTGACTTCAACGAGAGAAACGCCAAACCCCGACGGTGCCCTGAGCGCAAATGCCCGACCTGCGATCGCCACGACGAGCAGCACCAACAGGTACTTTAACGATGACGGACCAGCGCTTACGAACGCCGCAATCCGACCAGCTAACGCGGTTCCGGCCAGCGCTATAGCAGCGACGCTGATTCCGCTCACGGTTGCTGAGGTGTTGGTGATTGCGTTGGTGGTTTTCATACAGCCAGCCTCTACGAAACCCCCTCTTCCGGAAAGTCAGTGAAACCCCCATCGTCGGCTGGGGGTGCCCCACCGGGTGATGGGGGACCAACATGTAACTCGACCGTGACGCCGGTGAGTTTCTGCAAAAAACGCTTAGCAGCCTGTGCTTGTTGACGGGAAGGCTTGTAGGTTCCCGAGTTGTCATTGAGGTGAAGTATCCGTCCGTTGGCAGTGTCGTGCACCCATATCTCACCGGCGTACCGGACATCGGGGTCGTAGCCCGAAAGTAAAACGTGTTTCGCGAGTACCCAGTTGGCCTTTCCAACATCCTTCTCGTTCCGGTTCTCCAGGCGAGTCATTCGAGCGGAAGTTCCGGTGATCACAACGTTGTAGAGAAAGGGTTTGTCGACGGTTCCAGTTTGAAACATGTCGACGAGAATTGGCCCCGGAAGCTGACCGAGGGAATCCATCTTTGCCGCCATTTGTTTACGAATAACTCTGATCACCGGCTTCGAAAACAACAGGTATCGCTTCAGTTTGGAAGCGCCATCAAGTTTGCCAGGGTAAGCCTTGAGGGCCGACCCGAGATCGGTGAAGTCTGGCCCGTTGATGTCAACCAGGTCAGGGTTAAGTCGGGCTTCAAAGATTGGATGTTCGCCCCATTGCTGGCGGAGCACAACCGCAAGCGGGGTGGGCCGACCAACCCGCAACTCGAGGAGACTGGCATCGCCGTAGCTAGTAAGCGTTGCCGCATTGAGCAACCGAGGTTCGATCATCGGCCCCTTCGCTTTCGCTTTCACCGATTTGGCCCTCACTACCTTTTCGACCGCTCGAAACAGGCTCGTCGATTCCTTACGCAACACTCCGAGGAAATGATCGCTTACCGTCCCGGAACTCGTTCGTATTACCCGAAGGGCCACGGGGTTGCCGTCGTACTCCAACCCACCATTCCAAATAGCCTTCGCAAGTGTCATCGGGCGAACTTTATAAGCAAGCGTACGACCGGTGCAGGTGAACCCAGCCTTGCTCATCACTCTGCCCGTCGCGTTGGCACAGGTGATTGTTTTGCGTCCGACGAACAACTGCATTTCGTCGCGGAGCCGCTCAACTGCTTCTGGAGGAAGGTTTCGCAACTCGACAAACACGCCTCCCTGTACCCGGCCTTTGGTGTCAGCGATATGAGCACCTTTTCGCCAAAACATAAACGCCGCAAACTTGTCCCACCCGGCACCGACATCGGCAGTGGCGACTCGCGGCACCGAGAGGAATACGTTTGGTTTTCCAAAACCAAGGAATGTGGTGGCTGGGTTGGAAAAGACCTCGGCCACTGGCACGACCGACAGACCCTCATGTTGAACCGTCGCTACGTGTGAGGCGTCGACGACCAATTGCGAGCTACCACTGAATAGGGCCTCTGTCTTGAGTTTCGCCCCTTCGGTGAGCCCGTCAAGGAACTGGGCGTCTGCAAGCGCCGCTTTTGCAGACCCAGGGCCATCTTTCGTCTGAGTACTTAGTAATACTCCGACACCCATTCGTGGTGGACCGAGCGTCGGAACCAAAATAGCTTGGTACCCCGAATCTTCTGCCCGACGCAGACCGAAGTCGAGCTCTAGCTTCCGACAGAAGTCGTCAAAGCGCGCAACTCGCTGTGTGTCGACGTTCTTTGTCCAAGGAAGCGCTGTGAAAATCTGAGCTTCGACTTCAAGTCGCTGCACCCTCTCAGAGCCAACCTCGACGTCAACGGTGTCGAGGGCAACAACGAACTCGGGTGCAAACGCACGACCGGAAACGAGCAGCAGCTGCCGGGTTTTGGTTTGGATAGCGGATGGACGCAATTGCTCTGCGCTCACCACATTTGCACCCAGTACGGCGGCCACCGCAGCATGAGCTTGCACACCGGAAGTTCGTTGAAGCCCTGCTGCCGTCGGAACCTTGGCTTCGGTCTTTACGTGACCCAACTTGGCTTTCTTCCCAACGGTCGCACGGTCTCGAAGGGTGATTCCTCCATGGAAAAGGTGATGCTCGACGGTGTCGAGGTACGTGGTTCGCAACGTTCGCTTGACTACTCGATGGCGATCAAGACGTTTGAGTATCTCGTTATGGAGGGCTGCATCGGCCCAGTATGTGACCTGGTGGTCAATCAAGCTCGGATCTACATCCATCACTTGTTCTCGGCATCCACTAAGCCCATCTGAATTGTTTACACCTTCACCGCCAGGAAGATTCACAGTGGAAATCGTTGTTTGGTGTTTGTTCTCGACTGCGGTTTGGTTTAGCAACCGACGGTCGGCAGTTACGCTTTAACGAGTGTTGAAGTATTCGAACAACAGGAGAACCCTGATCGCTTCATTGGCGGCGATGCTTCTGTTCGTATGCACAATGGTTATTCAAACCTCCGGGTCTGCTGAGCTTCCCTCTCACAGGGCTACGTTGATGAACCAACACTCGATGTCGACCCCAGCGTCACTCATTTCAGCAATTGCAGCTGGCCACCAGAACCGTCCGGCCACTTCGCACGGTTCCGGCCCCTCGCCAATCTGCACCCTCGAGGCATGTATCGCAAACCCGTCTACCGGTCCTGCTTTCCGAGGCCTTGCGTTGTTCCTGATGCTTAGTTTTTGTGCGGTCTTCTTGTTCCCCCGGATATCGCGACAAAACGCTGATAGACGGATGCGTTTTGTTTGGAACCGATCGGGGTCTTTGCTGTTCGCGTGGCCCCCTCTTGATGTGACAGGTGTGCTGCGAAGGTGAGCGCTTTGCGCCACCCACGATGACCGTGACGTTTCCGGTCTGAGCCTCAACGACAACGTCGTTAGGCAGTACGAAGTGCCATTGCCTGACCGGCATCTGCACTCTTTCGCATTTACCAACCGCAAAACATTTTCCATAAGGATCAACATGAATTCCTCGCGTCACCATTCTCGAACTATCACCAATTCACTCCAAACCCCGATCGTATGCTTAGCTATTATCGCCGTCTTGGGTATCACCGCAGCAGGTTGCGCCTTGACTGCGTCAACGAACACCAAATCCGTGCCGTCGGCAACATCGGTCACCACAACCCCCGAGGCCCACGACATGGCAGTAATGGCTGGCATGAACGATGAAGCATCGATGGTCACTACCGATGCCACGTCAGCGACCGCCGACGGATTCACCCTGGCTCTCGACAATCCGTCGCTGCCAGCCGGACCCAACACAAAACTGTCGTTCATCATTCGCACGACAACCGGCGAACCGCTTATCGACTACCAGGTCGAGCAGACCAAGAAACTGCACCTCATCGCAATCCGCTCTGACTTGACGAGCTACCAACATCTCCACCCAACACTTGGAAACGATGGGCACTGGAGTGTCGCGGTCAACGTCTCGAACCCGGGTCGCTGGCGGATCATTACCGATTTCACCCCGATCACGAACTCAACGGCCGGGGCCCGGATCGCTCTCGGAGCCGATCTCAACGTACCCGGTAACGGTACCGACAGCGCCTTGCCGACACCAACCACGACAGTGACAACCGATGGCTACAACGTCACGATCAACGCTGAGGGCTTAACTTCCGGCGCGGCAAGCACCATTGCCTTTACGATTACCAAGGACGGCGCGCCGGTCACAGTGATTACGCCCTACCTCGGTTCGTTTGGGCATCTCGTCGCAATCCGTTCCGCTGACCTTGGTTACCTTCACATCCACCCCACCCTTGATGCAGCTGATGCAAATGCCACGACCGGGCCAACGGTCGAATTGGAGGCTGACGTCCCGACACCCGGCCTTCATGGCCTGTTTCTCCAATTCGCTACTGCTTCTGGTGTGCACACCGCCCCGTTTGCCATCAACGTCGGCTAGCTATTACGCCTGGAAGTCACGTGCGAACATTGTGCCCGGAAGGACATTGCACTGGCCAAACAATATTCTTCTCGCACAATGTTGGTCACTGCACCTCCAGATTGTTCGGCCGTTCAGAACCTTTGCTGCGTACTCCAGCCTGCGCTTAACGAATATCAATCGACGCCTTGAGGCTGTTGAATCCGGTGGCAGGCTCCCACGTTCCGACGTTGGCTAACTGGATGCTGAAGGTAGCCTTTTTGCGGATCGAGGGCTCGGGGGCGGGAAGGTTGAGGAATACGTCGTAGGTGCCGGCCGACAATTTCGGTACTGCGATGTTGAGCACGAGCTCTTTCGTCTCGCCTGGCCCCGGCAGCCACAATCGAGCATCAACAGGAGGTGTGATCGCAATGTGTGTATCGGCTTTGGTCTTACGCATTCGCAAAACTAGTTCGACCGCTCGGCCGTTGTAGGGACGAGCCCATCCGTCGTTGGCCATCGTGAGCCCAAGCTTCATCGTGGACCCGCTGGACGAAGACTTTGGGATCGTCGCTTTCGTGAGGCGGAAGCGGTAACCGAGCTTACGTTTAAAGTTCTCAAGGCAACCATCTCGTTGCCACCGCTTAATGACGTTCGCCGGGCTTTCCATGTTGAACAAGCCCAGCACACTCCAGTGCAAGCTTCGCAGCTCGGTTTCTACCCGTGCGCACTCAGAAAGCCGGCTTTTGGGGTTGGGTGGCTCATTCGGAAAGATTGATTCGGGGTCACCCGACTCGCCCTCTTGCACCACGAACTCATTATTGGCAGCCAGAAACGGACGAACCAAATTGTCGGGGTCGAGAGCGTACGTACTTCCATTGGTATCACTACATACGAAACAGTTTTCTTCGTGGCCAACGCGCGAACGGTCGGTCTGATCGAATGCCGTCGTAGCCGAGAGTGGTTGAATTGGTTTGGTTACCTCTCCCCCAAAGTATGTAAACACATGACGAGGAAACCTCACAGCAACCATTCGCTCCTTTGGGAGCACCTGCAAAATCTTCGTCAGGATCTTGCGCTCTGGCTCAGTAATGGGGCCGTCTTCGGGTTTGTTGAGATTGTTTGAAGAGTGGATCCATTCACCCCAACACCCCACAAATCCGGCTTCCATGTAGGCGATAACATCCTTGTTTCGCTCAAACAGAGGGGCTAGATCGTCGAGGTGGCCAAGTACGCGTTCAAGCGAAGCATCTGGCCCACCACTCGGATAGTTGTACACAAACTTGATCGAAGTTTTAAAGCCGGTTGCACGCAATACGCTGAAGTCATGTTCAAGAAATTGTAAGTAGTCAACGCTTATCGAGCTGTTGCGAAACTCGGCTATGTGGTAGCGAGACATAATGATTGACATTCCCAAAGCGCGCTTAGAGTTTAGGAGTTCAACCGTCAGCGGGGTGTTACGAGCAACGTAGTCATAGGTCTCGAAGTTCTTCCCCTGGTCGCAAAAGCCCCACTTGGCAGCGTCAGCCGGAAAAGGTACATCGTTCTGAAACGCAAAGCCTCGCTCAGGATTCGCCATGTTCTCGTCGCTCGGAGCAAATGTGACAACGCTGGTTCCGACCGGTGCCGAACCTCCAACGACGGAACGCACGCCAATCGATGCACCGAATATGAGCAACATAACAAGTACTAGCGACTTTTTTGAGACACGGGTTTGTCTGGCCGTAGAACGCACCATCAGACAACCTCCTTGTTTGGGCAGCAATTGTGTCGAAACACAACGAACCTTCAGAATCATTTTAGTTGACAAGTACCTGCATAGGAACCGTCGGGCCATTCGGGTTGCTCGGGCCGAGCGAACAAAAAGTGACGTACCGTAACCCGCATGAAATCACGTTCGATGCAAACCTTCGACGAGGCGTGCAATGACATTGCCGCACTACTCACGACTCAGGACTTTACGTATCGCAAAACAAAACATCGCGCTTACCGTCATGGCGAACTCTTTGATCACCTCATTGACTTCAATACGTCTCGCAGCATTCCTTCGATTCCGGGCGAAGTCCATTTGTCGATAAGCGCATTGGCTCGAAGCGATGACTTGGCTGCCTATCGCCGAACCATTGGTTGGCGCACGGAGGCCGCCGAACCGTACCTGTTCGACATCACGATCGAGAACATCTGGAGGCCCGCCCCGCCCTACCTTCGATACAACGTTGGTGACCCGGCCGACCGAGCGAACGTGTTGAAACACGTAAAACACATCATCAACAGCGAAGTGCTCCCCTTCTTTGATCTCATCGAGCAACCATCCAAAGTTCGACAAACATTGGCCAAGCAGCCCATACCGGGTCTGAGCGAAGATGCGACGCAACACTATTTGGCGTATCTCTCCGACCTTCAGTCAGTGGAAACCTGAATTAACGCAATACCCCTTGCGCTCACCGTCTGCGTTCGTTTAACGTTGCAACGGACAAACGACGAGGGAAGTACTTGGCCATGGCGAACGACAAGCTTGCACAACAAATGACGGCCGAAGCAATGGCCCCTACACCGAGCGCCGATGGTTTTCTCAAGGCGTTAAGCCAATGGATAGTTCCGAGATTTGGGGTACGACAGTACGTGGCCTACTTGCTTGGCTGCTTCGGGTTTTCGTTTGGAGTCGTCTGCTTTGCCTGGGCCGGTCTCGGGGCTGACCCGCTCTACGTATTTTCAACCGGGCTGCAGAAGGTGCTTCATTTCAACAGTTACGCCATCGCCGAGGGAGGGTTCGCCGCCGCGATGCTTGTGGTGTGGGCAATCTGGAACAAGAAGATTCCGATCATCTCGCCGTTTGTGACCTTCGTACTGTGTGGTCGACTCATCGACTTTGGAAAGAAGCATGAGCTTGCATCACACATGCCATACAACGAATGGCCACTGATGATCACAGCCGTTCTTCTGTGTGCTTACGCTTCGTCACTGATCATTATGAGCGGCATCGGTATTCGAGCGATGGACCTGGTCGCCATCACGATGGTCTCGAAGTTCCGCAAAGAATTCTGGGTGTTCAAGACACTGCTTGAAGTGCTGTTGCTGTTGTCAGGCTGGCTCATGCTTTCACGCCCCAGCGTTACGTGGAGCCCCGGCGCAGGCATCGTCATGGGCATTGGCACCCTCTGCTTCGTCGTGTTTGTCGACCTCCTGATCCAACCGTTCATGGCTGCAAATGCCAAATTTCTACGCATGAAAAACCACGGCCTCCGCGGCACTTCGCACCCGTAACGTGAATAGCCCAGACCCCACCGGAGTTGAAACACACGACTCAGTGTTGGACGCGATCGGCGAGCTTCTCGGCGTGCTCGATTCCATTTGCTTGCAACGCGATCGAATTGCGGATCGAGCCAAACACATCGGTGAAAGACGGGCACACAACGTGCCGTACTCCGTCATTGTTCCTGAAGAAGAACGGCCACTCATCGTCGAGCGGGCCCGGGCAAGCCTTAACGATCTGGTGGAGGCAGCCGGTCGACTGCAACGTGCGGAGGCCAGGGCGTTGCATGCGGAAGGGCTTTCGATGGAAAGCATCGGTGCACTATTCGGCGTTACCCGCCAACGAGTTGCCGACTTCCTTCGTTCGCCCTAATCGGAAAAGGTGATGTGAGCAAAGGCGATCGTCATAGACCGACGCTAATCATCACAAGAAGTGAACCACTTCGTTGATGTTGAGTGGCCGGTCAATGATGCCAAACTCGATGTAGGTCGTAAGGTTTCGATCCCACTGCTCTACGTCTATCGAACCGATTTGGTTCGAGCGTAGACCACCCGCAATGAGCGGAAGGAGACGCCCGAGCATGAGACGCTGTTGCGGAGCCAGACCCGGATCACCCATCATCCGGGCCACCACGTGTGCCGCCTCATCAGGGTCGTTGAGCACCCCGCGCCAGCCGTCATCGGACGCACTCCGAAATTGTGAAAAACGAGTCTTGTTTTCATCAATCTGCGCTGCACTGGAGAAATACACTTGTGCATACGGTTTCAACCGGTGGTGCGAAACGGGCAACACGCTGACATCGAGGCCCAACTGTGCCAACTGAACCGGTTCAGTCATGTGATATCCCTGAAGCGCATCGAAGCGTCGGTGAATTAAATGGTCGAGATCGAAACCGACCTCTGTAATATCTATCGAGGGTTCGTCGATGCCCTCCACGGCGAGGATGGTTTTCAACACAACAATTCCGTCGGTGTGCATACCAACACGTTTCCCTACGAGGTCAGCAATCCTTGTAATCCCCGAGTCAACATGGCTCATCAATACAAGCGGAGGTTCCTGAAGCATCGCACCGAGAACCTTGATGGAACGATCTTGAGCGATGCGGATGACGATCAGATTGTCTTCACACGAACCAAGGCTGAATCGGCCGTCTGCTGCGGAGTGGTTTACCTTATCGATCACAGAGCGTCCGTCATCAGCCCAGGGAATGAGATGGACATCGAGCCCAGCCGCTTCGTATAACCCCTTATCGACAGCCCAACACAAACCAGCAAACTGGGCACAGATAATCCAATCCAAATAGAAGTCGAGCGGAATTGAGTTGGGCACACCCATTTCCCCAGTATTGCCCCGAAAGAAGGAAGTAGTGCAAGCCGCTGATCATCCGGCGGAGCATGATTGGGGGATGCAGGTCACCGCACGCATCGACTACTCACTGCGGGCATTGTTGTTGCTTGCCTCGGCACCGGATACACGCCACACCTGTCACGGAATCGCTGAATCTCAACACATTCCGCCGCGTTACCTCGAAGACATCCTCGTTGAGCTTCGCCAGGCCAAACTCGTTGTTGCTCAGCGCGGCAACGCCGGAGGGTATCGACTGGGTCGGGCGGCCGATCAAATCACGGTTGCCGACGTCGCCCGTGCGATAGACGGCCCGCTAGCCCTTGTTCAAGGGCGACGCCCCGAAGAAGTCGAGTACAACTCCCCTTCGGAACACCTTGGAGAATTGTGGGTGGGTCTCCGGGCTGCGATCCGATCGGTGATGGAGCGGGTGACGCTGGCCGACCTGCTGGCCAGCGACCTTCCGCCCGCAATCGATGACTTAGTGGCCGACCCGGATGCGTGGCGAATCCGTTGAAACTGGGTCAACCAAGACGTTCGCCCCGTTTGACTCACGCTTTTGAAAAGCCGGTGTAGCGACCGCACCCCGGACACTGACTGCCGCCACCACGATCAACACGACGAACTCGGGCAGCGCACCAAAGCGCTGCAAGCCAATCAAACGGCCAGCCGGGCCAACATTGGTCAGCAGCAGCAGTGCTGACACGCAAAGGCCCATAAACCGTGGCGAGAGAAACCTCAAGCTCCACGCCGAAACCGGTGCTGCAACAACGCCGCCAGCGAGCATCGCAACTACCACCCCGATGTCGAGTGAACCGCTCGCAATGAGCGTTAGCAACGAACCGGCTGATGTGAGAGCGACGGCCACCTCAGCGGTGTTTACCGAACCAATAGCCACGCGGGGCTCGATGCCCTCGTGAAGCAAGTACGGGGTCACGACGGGCCCCCATGCACCGACCATGCCGTTGGTTACCCCGCCGAGACCGCCTGCGACGATGGTTCCACGAGTCGAGGCACTGGCAAGTTTGGTCGTCGACTTCGCCGACGAAACGTGTCCACGGAAGCGCAACAGCATGCGAACCCCGACGACCAGCAAGATGACCGCAAGCCAAGGCCGAAGCTGTTTACCATCGACATTGGCGAGCACCGTCGTGCCCACAATTGCGCCGACACACCCTGGTAGAGCTAGTCGAACGACGAGGCGTTTATCAATGTTGCCAAAGCGCCAATGCGAGAGCCCGGCCGCAGCGCCAACGGCAACCTTGGCAATATTTACTGTCGCTGAGCTGGCCTTAGGCGACAGGCCACTCGCCAGCAGGATCGTCGATGAGGTGGGTCCGAACCCCATACCCAGTGCTCCGTCAACGAACGACGCAGCAAAGCCGGCACCGGCAATCACGAGAAGGTTACTCATAGACCCGTAACCTTACCGGAATAGTCGCCTTTAGAAACCAAACTCGACAAGCGCGCCGAGGTCTCGGTAACTTGAAATCTCTTCTAGGGTGAAAAGTTCACAGACCCAACGTTGGTTAGGTCTCTCAGGGTCGTAGCTTCACCCCGACGTCTTTGAGCAGTGAACATCCCCCCAGGAGGTCCTTCCGATGTTTGATTCCTCGGTACTCGCTCGTTACTTAGTTTGTTGCCCCGCGCAGCCTGTAAAGAGGGAATCATGAGATCGCCTTCGCGTCGCTCGCTTCGGTCAGTCCTGACCCTCGGCATCATCGGCTGTTCGATCCTCCTCGTCATCGAAGCATCGTCGGTGTCCGCTCAATCGAACCGTCGTAGACGGCCACGAACCACCACGACACGCGTAACAACGACCACCCGACCCCCCACGACTCCGCCTTCCACCGCCGCACCAACAACCGCAGCCCCAACAACCGCAGCCCCAGCGACCACGGCCCCAACAACCACGGCCCCAACAACCGCAGCCCCAGCGACCACGGCCGCACCTACAACGGCCGCACCAACCACCCAGCCCCCGGTCCCGGGAGGGCCTCGCGATCCGAGGCCATTCCCGACATCACCAACTCCGTTCAACTGGGTATCACCGAACTTTGGCGATCCGTTCATTCCGGTGGCATCTTCCAACCCGAAAGTAAGCGGACAGATTGCTGCCGACTGGCGAGACGGGTCACAATTCTCTGACGCTACTGTCGTGTACAGCGCTGCCGGTGGCCGCAACGGTGGCACTGCCCAACGAATGAACGTCACCGCAATCTCCACCGGTCAAGCCCAAACTTCCCACGAACTCGACATGGTCGCTGGCTGGCGCTACGAGGTCGTCGCATGGGTCAAGGGAACCGGCAACATCCAGTTGGCTCTACAGCAAGGGCCTGCGCCATATTCGCTGTACGGCGATACTTCCGTCCTACTGAAAAACGAATGGCAAAAGATTCGCCTCACCGGTCTCATTACTGACACCAACAAAGGCGCACTTTTCATTGGAATTTCTAGCAAGGCCGATGTGTTTTTCGATGACTTCGACCTACGTGCCGTTAAAGCCGAGCCATCCGCAGTAACGGGTACGCAAATCTCGGCCGATACCTTTGGCATTCACGAAGGCCGAATTGCGTCGATGCAACTGCGCAATCCTGGCTTTGAAGGGTCAGGGTATATCGCGGGCAATGGAAAAAAACTGGCGAGCGGGGCCGTCGTGAGCGGCAATGTCGCAATCGGCTGGGGGGACAACTCCTTCTTCGCTGATGTAGATGCCAAGTACTCCGTAGACACGACAACCGTTCATGGCGGAACCTCATCACAACGAGTCGAGGTGCTTGCGCTTCGAAACAGTCAACAGGTGCAAACGGGTCAGTATGTATACGTACCAAGGGCGAGCAAATTGCGTTTCTCGCTTTGGCTCAAAGGGGTTGCTGGCTCGCAAGGGCAAATTCAGATCCGAAAAAGCTTGGCTGACTACGACCCGATTCGAACTGTCACGTTCACCTATACCGGACAGTGGCAACAGGTGTCAGTCGACGGCCCAGACACACTCAAAGATAACGGGGTGTTTCTCAACACCACCTTCTTTGCACAGGGCACGTACTGGATCGACGATGCTGCACTCACTGAACTGAAGTCCGGCCTATCGCCCGATTGGAAGCCAGCACCAAGTGTTGGCGGCACGATGCGATTGTGGGATACCTCGACGACCTGGTCTGACCTTGAACCACAACGCGGCATATGGGATTTTACGGTCCTCGATCGTTTCGTTTCGTTGGCCGAAAGTCGCCAGCAGCAGGTTGTACTGACTCTCGGCCAATCACCGGCATGGGCGACATCGAACAACAACGAGTTGTCTTACTTTGGTCTCGGGTCGGTTTACGCACCTACGTCGATTGAAGATTGGCGCAACATGGTGAAGGTCATCATGACTCGCTACAAAGGTCGTATTGATGGTTACGAAATTTGGAATGAGCCCAATGATCCAAACTTTGGACGTTTGACCATTGCTCAACTTCAGCAACTTACCGAAGTTGCGTCGCAAACCATCCGAGCAAATGACCCGGCGGCGAAGGTTATTTCGGCGTCACCGTATTCGGTTGGTTACCTCAACGACTACCTCGCTGCAGGTATGGCAGATTACGTCGACATTATTGGGTACCACGCTTACAACAACACACCGGAACTTATGTTGTCGGAACTGTCAAACGTTCGCTACACATTGGGTGACTTCGGCGTCACCAAGCCGTTGTGGCTTACCGAAGGTGGGTCCGGCACTGAGCAACAAAGCGAAACAGCAACCGCTGACGCCCTTCTACGTTGGAACCTTGTTTCTACGGCGAGCGGAATGCAACGATCGTTCTGGTACACCTGGGGGCCGGGCTTCAATATCGCCGGAGCATCCATCAATCTCGACACCTGGACCCCCAATGCTGCGTTCAATGCGCTAGCTGATCTACAGAAACGTCTCGCTGGTCGGACGCTTACCAAGGTCAATGCTGATTCCGCGACAGGTCGCTGGGTCATGGAGTTCACCAACGCACAAAGCAACGTATTGAAGGCATCTTGGACCAACGGTGGAACCGCCGCCCCTCAGCCCGTCACTTGGTCGTAGAACTCGTCAACGGGCAACGATCCGCTCGTACGCTTACGATCTGCTGCGGTGGTGGCGTTGGATTGGCGCGGTGAAGATTGACTGGGACCGGGCTGAAAGGGTCCATGTCCGTGATTTCGTTGCGTCGATGCGTTCACAGCGACATGGTGGTACCGGTTTGCAATCAGCGACGATCAATCATTGCGTCGCGGTGTTGTCCACCGCTCTACGTCGAGCATGCCTGGGTGGGAACTGGCCCGGCAGTATCGCCGGTCCCTGTGCAAGGTGATGGTCGTGAGCGTTCCGATCAATGGACATGGCACGACCTTCGCCACACTGCCGCTCGGCGCATGATCGCTGAACAACACTTAACGTTGATCGATGTCCAACGCGTCCTCGGCCACGCTCAACTCTCCACGACGCAACGATACGTGGAAGCAATTGACGAGGAAGTGATTACCCGCATGATCGTTCGCCATGGCAGCGAACGGAAACGACCGGTGCCTGTGCCCTCGTCGAAGTACTCGCCGTCGTCATTTTCAACGTTGTTTGTATGGAAGGAAGGAGCGACTGATGCGCGCTGACGCGAAGCCCGACCCAATTGCGGTGAAGACCCGTGAGCTCGCACCCCACCAGCCCCGTCTTGTCGCCTGGATCACCGAGGCCCAACACCAAGCACGCTTACTACTTGATCGTGCGTCCCGTCTTGGCAACCAGGCGCTACTTTCGAGCACGAAGGACAACAGTTCATCGTGGACGACCACGGCACAAAAGAGAGCATCTAGAACCGTCGCCCAGGGATCGTCTCCGTCCGCGACAGCATGGGAAAGCGACGGTGTTGGGGGACACCTATCGGCACGACGATCGCGCTGCATCGTGGCTGTTATGGGCAGGTGGGAGCCGCACGCTATCGGGTGGGTATGTGGCTTAGTAGTGGTATCGAGCCTGCGCTACCACGAGCAATTCTCCGCTGTCGATGGATGTCTCCACCCGGTAGACCAGACGATGCTCGTCGTTGATTCGGCGGCTCCACCAGCCCGATAGAT
>JANPBU010000018.1:0-2423 GCA_031430595.1 Acidimicrobiia bacterium | reverse complement strand
CGACCGACTTCCGCGCAGCCCTGCACCCCGCTGGAAGCATTCGAAAGATTCCAAGCCCGCAAGGCTGCGTGACTTCACCGTCCGGGATCCGCCCGGCAGTCCATTTCGGGTTAGCGGGTGGTGGTGGGGTCGACTTTGAGGAGTTCGAGGAGTTGGGCTTGGAGGCCGGTGGGTGCGGGCACGATGGGTGGTGCGTTGGCGGTGGCGGGGATGAGTCGGAGGTCGGAGAGGGCGGCGAAGATGAGGCGGCCGGTGGGTCGTGCTGTGGGGCGGCCTGGGAACCCGGTCATTTTCTGGTCGGGTTCCAGAGCACGTCGGACGTCGCGTTCGATGAGGCAGAAGATGAGCAGGGCGAGGCAGATGACGGAGAGGAGTGCTTGGATGCGCCGGTTGTTTTTCAAGAAGATGGGAGCGACCGCGAGTGGTCCTTTGAAGTTGTGGTAGCGGCGTTCGACGATTTCTTGGCCTTTGTAGCGGGTCAGGACTTCGCTGGCGTCGGCGTTGGTGGGGTCGAGGTTGGTGAGCAGGCAGTACCAGCCGTCGGTGGCGGCTTCGTGGTCGAGGGCGGCCTGATCGAAGTGCCAGTCGAGGGTGGGATGTTGGTTGGTGTCGGTGCTGACGGTGGTTTGGAGGTAGTCGCCGACGCGGCGTTTGTTGGCTATCACGGTGAGCCGGGCTTGGACTTTGGCGGTTGTGGCGTAGTAGCGGCCGCCGAGGCCACTGGTGAGCGAGTCGAGGTCGGTTCGGGCCCGGTCAAGTTTGTTGGTCCGCGATGTGGCGGCGGCGTCGGCGTCGGCGGAGGACCACACGAACACGCGACGTAACTCGATCGGTGAGGTTTTGAGGCCCTTGGGTGGATGCATTGTCCAGGTGTCTTCGCTAGCCCGGTAACGGCCTCGGGCGTCGGGCGGTTTGGTGCGGTCGCGGTCTGCGATGTAGTCGACATCGATCATCGTCATCAGGTTGGCGCCCCGCAGTCCGTCGGCGTTGACGTAGATCTTGGATGCCGGCGCGATGAACGTCACCCCGGCCGCGGTCATCGAAGCGACGTTCCCGAACGAGATCAGTTTCGAGTCGCCCACGAGCAGGAAGCGGCGTGGTGTGCACATCGAGCGGAGCGATTCCATCGCCCCGGCGACTTGGTTGACTTCCCCGGCGCGACCATCAAAGGCTCGATGAAAGATCGGGATCCCGCCGTCGCCGGTCACCCCGAGCCCGGTCTGGATCTGTTTCAAGTCGACCCGGCGGTCTTTGGGGTGCCCATAGGATGGGACCGCGAACTCGGTGTCGTTGCGGTCGTAGTCACCGAACAGCGACATCGAGGTCATATCCCAGTGGATCCGGGAAACGTCGATCCCGAACCCTTCTATGGCGGTCAACCCGATCGACCCGACGATTCGGTCCAGCATTGGAGCGATCGCGTCGAGGGCCCGCCCGATCCGGTCATCGTTGAGTACACCCGGTTCGATCCCGAACACCTCCGCGACGGCCCACTCCCGGGCCCAGTCCTCGACATGCAACAACGGCTGAGGCGACGTCAACCGGTTGGCGATCAACGCTTCGATGACCTGACCGTGAGTCACGATCGCTATGTCACGCACCGGGCACGCCCGATCCACGATCCCGCGGATGTCGAGCCGCCCACAGAAATCGGCGATCACCGGCAACGACCCCAACACGCGGTCCCGTTCGACTACCGCGGGACCCAAAACCGGACGTTTCCTCACCAGGGCGACCGTGTCAGCTCGAAGGTTCCGGTTGGCGACATCAGCAGCCCCCTTGACGTGACTTCCATTATCGGTCAGCATAAATGCTGACAGAACTTCAATCGTGGATCCCAAACAAGGACACATCGTGGCCACCCGACTCGAAACCTACGAACGCCGCTACCAGGCTTTGACCGCCAAACTCACCGACATCGGCTTCATCATTCCCGGCAGCCTCATAGTCCGCGAAACATCCTGCGGCAAACAAGGCTGCCGTTGCCAAGCCGACCCACCCCGACGCCACGGCCCCTACCACCAATGGAGCCGCGCCGTGGCCGGCAAAACCCAAAGCCGCCGGCTCACCGAACCCGAAGCCGACCTCTACCGGCAATGGATCGCCAACCGCCGACACCTCGAACAGATCGTCACCGAAATGGAAAAGATCTCAGCAGCCGCAGGCGAGATCCTTCTCCGCCAACACACCAACCCGAACCCCAACATCACCGCGAAGTCCTAACCAGCGACGCTCACAAGGGACCACAAACGCCACCCGACGCAAACGCAACGTCAGCAACCCGCCAAGAACCCTCCCCATCAAGCCGACACACCACCATGTGCGGAACGCCGGGCTAGCGCTAGCCGAACGACATTGCGCTCAGATCCGCTCGTCATCCTTCGATGGGCCTCGGGCGGTGAATCGCCCGCACTGCCTGGACC
>JANPBU010000017.1:0-94583 GCA_031430595.1 Acidimicrobiia bacterium | reverse complement strand
CGAGGATTGCACCGGACGGGTCGCCGCCGCCGTTGTTGTTGGTTTGGTTGGTGTTCATGGTCGTCGGGGCGATCAGGCGGCGGTGGCTGCGAGGTGGTCGGCGACGGCTCTGACGCGTTGTTGTGCTCGTCGGCGGGAGATAAAGAGGCCGGGTGCTTGTTCGGCGGCGGTGGCTGCTCCGGTGAGGACTCGGGCGAAGAGGTTGGCGTCGGCGAGGCTGACGGTGTGCGCGGCGACACTGTTGCTCAGGGCGGTGAGTACGAGTTCTTCGCCGGTGGTCGCGATGGTGTTTCGTCGAATTGAGATGAGTGGGAGTTGTGTTTGTTCGATGTCGTCGGCGAGGCCGGCTGGTTGAGCGATTCGGTCGAGTCGCCGGTAGTACATGCGGATCGGGTTTTCGGCGGCGTGAATGATCATCCCGACCGGCCATGGGTACGGGGCGTTCGCTGCGAGAAGCACGGCGGCTTCGATGAACGCATTGACGATGACCGCGGCGTGGTCATCGCGTTCACGTTCCGGGACGTTGTGTGATGCGAGCTGGCGGGCGATCCATGGTGCGAACGCTTCAACGATCCCGTACCGGGCGAGTGACTCCTCAGCGGACAGGGTAAGGAACGCGTTGAGGATTCCATCTGAGTCAGGTGATCGGTGGCTGGCGGCGTTGATTGCTGCGGCGGCGTCGGGATAGTTGGCGAGGACCGGATGAGTGTTGGTCCAGGTTCGGTAAAGGCGCCGGTTCCTGGAAGTGGTGGCGGTCTTGTGGAAGTCGGATCGGATGGCAGAGAGAATGTTCATGCCACAGACGATGAAGCGTCAACGTTGCTGCACACGTTGCTGCAAAGGTTGCCGCGCAAGCATTTATTGGTTGCCACCACCGGATTTATTGGTTGCCACCGGCCCGTAAAGGTTGCTGCACGGGTCGCTATAGGTTTCCGCCGGGCTGTTCAGAGGTTGCTGCGGACCTTGGGTTAGGAGATTGGACGTACCCAGAAGGCGTCTTCGTAACGGGTGAACCCGGCACGTTCCAAAACTGCTTCGATCCGCTCATTTTCGCTGACGAGAGCAGCTTCGAATTGGTAGGGTTTGGCTTGTAGTTTGGCGTTACGAACGGCGACGGCCCGTCTGAGGAGTCCTCTGATGACGGCCACGTTTTGGATCGACAAATCGACGGCAAGGCCAGAAATTAAGAGGCCCTGTGATACTCCTTGACCGGGAACTTCGACGGTCATCTCACCAATTGCGAGGAATCCGATTGCGATTTGGTCGCCGTGGTGAGCGACGAAGAACTGGTCGTTTTCGCTCGCCGTGGCGATCGCTTTTGCTGCTACCCGAATCATTTTGTCGTAGCTGCCAGATCCACTGTTGAACTGGTCGACGACGTGATGTGCGCACAACCGCTCGATAATGAGCGATCGTTGCGCCGTTTGCGCAACGGCCATTTGCGGCTACTTGCGACTGGTTTTTGTGGCGGGTTTCCCGAACAGGTCAGCTGAGAGATGCAAAACGAGCCCGTCCTCGGTGACTTCGAGAGGACCAATAATTGCTGGTTTCTGTGATCCACCGACAGCGTGGCGGGTCACTGCTTCAACGATCTTTGCGTTGGTTCTCGAAGTTTTTGATGTTGCTGCACGAGAAGTCATTGCTCGGTCTCCAAAAGTGTCGGTTTGCATCGTTCGGCCACACCCACAGATATCGGCTGAACAGTCTAACAAGCATAGGGCCTGAGAATCATCTGGTGCGACCCTGGCGGAGTGAACGGGTCTCGCCTTCGAGGTGTTCGGCGACGGCTTTCGTGATCGCGCTACTTCGTGCCGGTTGTTTTCGGTAGGACCGGTTGCTCTGCGAAGTGGGGTGTCGCCTTCGAATGCGCCATGGTCGGGGGTGATGCCTTGGCGGTGCCTCCAGCGTTCGATACTCGTGGCGGCTTTGTCCCACCGTTGCGTCGCATGCTCGTCGGTGTCGGTGAGCAGCGATTCGATGATCGCCACGTGACGGTTCTGGCGATGGCGTTTCTGCATCCGCACCCGGGTCGGATCAGTTGTGATCGTGAGGAGCACTTCGTGTCGGGTTGCAACGGTGTTGAGATCGGCAAGGAGCGATTGATAGAAACAAATACGTCGGGTAAGTACTGTGCGGCGAGGTTGCGATCGAGCCATTCACGCTGTTCCTCGACTCCTGATGGTGATGCCCACTCCGACCATCTAACCGACGAGATGCTCGGGTGTTCAGACACGAAACCTTGCAGGATTCGTCCCCATTGGGCGAGTTGGAAGTCTTGAGCGTGGGGCTCCGATAGCCCGAATTGTCGTCCCGCGATTCGTAACGTGATGGCGTAGATGCCAGCTTTCTTCTCTCGGACGATGGCGACCAGTCCGACGATGTCGACGCCGTATCGCGCTGGGTCGACGGTGAGAAGTTCTTGTCGCGCGAGTGCAATGGGAAGTTTCTTCTTGTTGGTTGCTGGGCCGAGAAGTGGTGTTGGTTCGAACCATACGCGCGCTTTGTTTCCTCGCTTGGCGAGCCGGGCCATCGTCGGGAGCTGATGCAGGACCGGTTCGCCGCTGTGTCGTGCGAGGGCCAGTCCGCCGCATGCTCCGACGACGACGCAACCGAACGGGACTGACACGAACACCATGAGCAGCGCGCCGGTTAACGCTGCTGCGCATCCGATGATGAGTTGTGCCATCGAGAGCCCGAGGAAGACGCCGGTGTCGTCGATCGGTGAAATTCGGTACCAAGTCCGATCCCCTGAAGCAGAAGTGGTGGTGCTCATGGTCGGTCTCCTTCGGGTCGTCGATTCAGTGTTGGGCGCTTCACGGTGGGTGGCTTGACCGACGTCGCTGCGCTCGACAATGTCGCTACCGCTTCGGGCTCGGCCGGGCGAGGTGTTGTAGGCCGACGAGGCGGTGTTGATCGTTGGATTTCCCCATCGACAGGGGCACTCGGTTGACCGTTCGAAGCGGCTGAGCGTGATTGTGATCGCTGCCCGCTTTGCGTCGAAGTCCCACTGCTTTGACCTGAACTCGAAGGGACGGCTGGCGTTGAGTTGACGGTTGGCTTCGTTCCCTCGGCGGGCGTGGATTGTGGTCCAGCTGACGATGACGGTTCTCCAGTCGCCTCGTTTCGTCTCGGTGAGGCCGATGGCGTGCTCAAAGGTGTCGAAGCGGCCCTCGTACCTCCAGAAGCCGGGCCGGATGGCTTCGGCTTTGACGGGCTCGGGGTGGAAGGTCCAGTGCCCGGTGGTGCTTCGGCTGGAGGTGATCCGCCGTCGCCACCTCCGCCGCCGTTAGAGGAACCGGAAGTCGATGAGCCCTTGCCGGAACGATTGCCGGAAATTCGGTTCGTCATGGAGCTGATCGGTTTCATTGCCGCTTGTCCGGCTCCTGCTGCAACGACTGCGCCACCGGCGGCTTTGATGCCCATGTTTCGAGCGACGCCTTCGCCGGCGACGGCTCCTTCCATCATCGGGATGACTCGCACATCAACGCAAATGGCATGAATGCGGCGAGGAGGAGGATTGCTGATCCTTGGATCATGGCGACGTTGCCTCCGGTTTCGGTTGCGCCCTGCATGAGCGACGCGCCAGTTGCAAGGGTGGCTGCGATGGCGAGTTTGGAGAAAATCAACGCGACTGCGGTTTCGGTTGCTCTGCGCGCATAGGAATGCGTCGGCCCCCAGATCCGAGTGGCAATGGCGAGGGGCGCGAACATCACGACGAGGTAGATGAGCGACGATCGCACGAACAACTCGAAGCAGAGAAATACCGCGCCGACGATGTACAGCAAAGCGAAGATGATGACAAACACGCCGCCTTGCACGATGCCGTCTTTCGAGTAGAGCTCTGTCACGGTTGTGTTCAACGTGGTTGCGTAGTCGGTGATGAGCGGGTCGGAAAATTGATCGACAATCGCAAGCAGCACGTAACAGAGGAATCCGAAGAACAGCGTGCCGACAATGACCATGGGCAGATCGACGACTGTTGCTCGCAAGCTTTGTCCGGCTTGCCCGGTGATGAGTCCGTGAATAATTCGGAACACGAAGAACAACGTCACCAAGGATGCGGCGAGCCCGAGCACTGATTGTTGGATGGGGACGGCGTTCTCGATTTGTCCACCCGGTGTGATGGACGGCTTCACTGCGGCGAGAAGCGCAACCAGTGCTTCGGTTACCTTCGCAACGGCGTCGGCAAGGAGCCCGGCGATCCATTCGATGATTTTGTCGAACACGGCGTCGGCAACATCAACAACTGCATTCTTCAGTGCAGTTACAACGTCGCCTGGGGTTGGGATGCTGATCGGCCCGATACCGACATCGGCGAGGACGGTCATGGCGTGAGGCCCTTGTCTTCGAACCCGGCAAGGGTTGACTCGAATCGTGCGGCACTCGATGCAACCATTGGCCGGGTGCTGAATCGTGCGATTGGGTACGGGCCGTCGATCACTGATGAGTCGTCGAGTCGCCAACTGTTGTTCTCCCACACGAGGTCGAGCTGAGCGGTGGCGTAATCATCGAGCGCGCCTTTGGTTGGGAATACCCAGAGCTTTAGGAAGAAGATGTCGACGGTCGCGCTTTGCTTAGTGTACTTACGAACCCGTGCGCTGATCGGTGCGATACGCAGAACGAGCCCTTCGAGGTCACCCTTTGCGAGGGCTTCTTTTTGATGGTGTTCGGCCCGGTCACCAAGGCGGGTGCGTGCCGTTGACGATGCGATTGAGTCCGAGATGGAGCGGGCCTCGGCTGGCGTGGCCCGGGGGAAGAGGTTCTCGTCGGTTTCAAGGAATCGCACTGCGGCTTGAACGGCGTTTGATTCGGATGGTTCGGCGGCGATGCGGCTGGCGTCGTTTGCGGTGACGACCGTGGTCGTTGCGACGGTTTCCGAGCGTGGCGTGGACGATCCAGGCGAAGTTCCGACCGTGCTTGTTTCTGCTGCGGTGGGCTGTCCGACTGAAGTCCGATGGGTGAGTTGCCAGCCGGCCGTGATGGCGATCACGGTGGTGAGGCCTATGCCGACTAGAAGGGTTCGTCGCATCGTTCACTTGCCTGCGGCGGTGAAGAGGTTGTTGACGATCGTGACGGCCAAGCCCGAGAGGAGTGCGCCGATGACGCCGCCGAGTACCCAGTTCTTGCCGGAGACGGCGTAGCCAGAGTTTCCCCATTTTGACCATGTCCATGAGCCGGCGCCGTAGATGATCGAGCCGACCGAGAGGGCGAGTGAGAGGTACATGCCCCACTGGAGCAAGTTGGTCATCAGCTGTGCGCCGGGGAAGTCTTTGGATGGTGTGACCGGGTCGACCTGAGCGATGACGGACGCGACGAGAGCGAGTGGCGATGCGAGAAGTGCAGACATGGGTATGCCTTTCGGAACAACGTGGAGGACATCCCCACATCACACCTATTCGCTTTCGAGTTGATTGGAACGCCGAAGAAACTTTCCGTTGCGCTCATCGACGGAGCGTTGCGAATGGTCTTCGTATGCGCACGAATCATCACCTCGATCGACTGTGCCCAGATAAACCCATCCACATCTCAACGTCTCTCGCACTGCTCGTTACACAGTTGCAAGGCGAGCGGAGTGAGACAACCGTCGAGGAGACCGCAATGAGCAGCACCCGAGTAGCCATCAACCGAGTAGTCATCACCGGACGTGCAGTGACCGACCCCGTCACGAAAACCGTGAAGTCACATCACGGCGAAACCACGCTGACTGTGTTCAGTATCCGCACGGCGAAGGACACCTACGTTGGGAGCGTCATCATGGAAATCCAAGCCTGGTCGCGCTGCGCAGCGCAAGCCAATCTTGTCGCCAAAGGTCGAGAAGTCGCCGTCGACGGCCAACTCACTCAGAACGAATATCTCAGCCCTGACGGCCGCAAACAGACACGAACTGCCATCCGGGCCGACCGACTCCAGTTCCTTCGAACTGCAGGCGACACCGCAGATTGATCAGCTGCGAACCGGGACCCTGCGGTTAGCGCGACCCGCCGTGCTGCACTCTGGCTGTTACGTGCGCGTCGGGAGGCGCACGTTATCGAGCAGGTATTTCTGTAGTGCTTGGCCGGGGCGAGGATGTTGCCGTGGTTCGGCCGAGGATGCTCGGATGATGTCGAGGCGGTCAATCTCGCTGATTACTAGGTTATTGATGGCGACGGTTTCGAAGGTCGAGTTGTCTGGGAGAGTAATTCGTTCGTGGTCGACTACGTACTCACAACCTCGAGAGTATCGGCCGGGTAGGAACGACTTCGTGGCTTCTAGGCCGGATCTATCCAACACCTGCAATGAGTCGACATCGTAGCTAGTCAACGATCTTTGATATCGAGTAGAAGTGCCGGCCGATCGTTCGTTGCTCTTCATCGATTAGACCGTCTACGAGAATTTGGGCCCGACATCGGTTCGCTTCAGCATAGGGTTCTGAAGTGATGAACACGAGGGCTTCGGTAGGCTCGTCGCCGTTGCGGACCGCCGCTTGGCCAGAGCGCAATAGCCATCGCACGAACCGCGAAGGTTGGACTGAATCGGTGCCACAGAATGCGCAACGCTCGCTCCAGCCAGCCGATCGAATGTGAACCACAGCGAAGCCTATGGCCAGGTTCTCGGCTACGTCGACGGGTTTCAGGGTTGCCTTCGCAAAGACTTTTTCGAAGGCTTCCTGGATTGGTCCATCGTCGAGCAAGTTAAGTGTGTCGTCGTTTGAAGTTATGTGCACCATCGCACTCCTCCTGATAGTTGTTGTCGGTCTTGTACCGCTCACCTTCATCGAACATCAGGAAGTTTGATGCCGCTAGGCGATTGTTTGTCCCCTCGCAATATGTATGTACACATAACATATGTCCGTTGGTTCCGGCATGTGGGTACTCTTCGTATGCAAGAGGATGAACCCTCCGGGTGACTGTTGCTCCTCTGTGATTGCCTGCCGCCTTTTCTTACCGTGATTGCAGAGCAACTCCGCTCACGATCTGAGGAGATCAACAAATGAAGAATCGAATCCGTAGCATCGCAATGGCAGGCGCGCTCGGTCTGGGACTGACCGGTGCAGCAAGTATTGGCAACGCACCCGCCGCCCAGGCTCAGACCGCTCTCGGTACGTGTACCGGCGGAACTTGGGGGTACGTTTGGGGCTGGGGTGACTGCCAAGGTGGCAGCCCAACGGCTCATCACCGCCTGGTTCTATCGTGCACCTGGGGGCAAAGTACGCGCAGCAGCTGGTTCACCAACGGTCACGTCGATATCAAATGCCCGCTTGGAAGCGCTCGTTCCGTTTGGTTCGAGACAGCCACCTGGTAACGAGTTGGGTGCCGGGTCTACGCCTCGGCACCCACACTTGGTTTCTCCCCCTTTCGGGTTCCCCGAAATTTGCTTAGGGTCATTGGAGTCAGTTCACGAGGGAGACCGCATGACAACAGTTGCCCCGCACGAATTCGGTTCCAAACCGACACACAAACCACTCAACAAAACCGACCTCGTTCGGCTGGCCGAACGGGCCGTCTCGTCAGAAGCCGATCAGGCCGCGACTGAAGTCGTAGCGATCACGCAAGTTGTCAGGCCTGTTACGGAATTCCAAGCCCTCTGCGCATTTCCCGATCTTCCGTGTGAGCAAATAGCTCGCGGGCTTAATCGCGTTCGTGCCGCTCTCACCACCAAAGGTTTCGTATCCGCAGTTAGGGACTCTGTAGCCAACGGCGTTCTGGACGAGGACAAGTTGTTCGCAAACGTGAAGAAGCAGCGCAAAAAAGTTCTCCGCTGGGCGCAGTAATGGGATGCCTGTCTTCACATTTCTGTGACCTACTGGTCATTATCGCCATGGGCTCAGTCGCCTCACAATCAGACAAACCGTACGGACCACTGACATTCACTCTCGGTCTCTTAATGATCACAGGGACACTTACCCGGATAGCCCCCGCACAAGTCGGTATCGTGCGCCATTCGTTCCGCTCGAAGCACCTTGCCACTCGACGATCACCTGATAAGCGCGCTCACTTCAAAGCTCGACGAGCACGTCGACAAGGCAATCGAGTCGAAACCGTCCTACCTCACGGACCTGATTGGCGAGCGTCCTAATGACGACGACCGAGCTGCGATTCGCTGGGATCGGGCCGCGAGTTCAATCGAGCGTGTGAGGCACCACAACGGACTCACAGCCGACGCCGGACCATTCGAAGGCGACTCGCCACTCCGCCGCGCAGTTGGAAACAACGACGACGACCGCTTCCGCATCATCAGCGTGTCGAAGCGCTCGTCGAGAACCAAGATCGTTCGGTGCCGCTTGCTGGAGTTCGTCGATGCTGTGTGTACGTAGCTTGTGAACCGTGCGAGCGTCAGGGTCTGTCGCTTCGATCACCGTCGCTGAGTCTGGCGCGTTCAGGTGATCGGCCAACGCATCAAGCGCACTCCGGGTATCTCGCAGGATTGGTAAGCCCATGTCTGATCGATCGTTACTCACCGTCAACGAATCCGACGCCACGAGATACAACCGAGTGTCAGAGGTTCCACGAGTGAGGCCGACGTAGACGCCTTCCTTCGACGACGAATCGGTGGTCAGCATTCGCCCGGTTCGATACGTCGAACCTTGAGCGGCGTGGGTGGTGATTGCGTAGCCGGGCGTGAGTCCTCCGTCGATGCCGGGGCGGATGCGTCGGGTGAGGAACTCGTGCGGAAGCGTTAGCTCGCCGTGTCGATCGAAGTCGACGGTGATTGTCGGATCGCCGTTTGCATCGTGGCCGAGTGCGGTGATGGTTCCGGTGGCTCCGTTGCGGAGAAAGTGTCCGTCGTCGTGTTTCAGATTGCGGTCTTGGGTACGCGTGATGACTTGGTCGCCGAGGTGGAATCGTTCGTCGCCAATCGTGAGCGCTGCGCCGGTCAGCGTTCCTTCGGCAAGCAGCAACGTTTGTGCTCGTTGGTTGAGTTGGCGTCGAACGGTGTGGGATTCGGCCATCATGCGTGACTGATCATCGGGGTGTTGCTGGCGGTCGGTGTGCCAGTCGGCGGTGAGGTGGTCGAGTAGTTCATCGGCAGTGGGGGCGGTCACGATCCTGTCGTTGTTGTGGAGGCGTTCGAGGGCTTGGCTGATGAGTCCGTTGCGGTAGTCGGCGTTGGCGAGGCGAACGTCGGTCATCTCAGGTGCTGCTTGTCGGCGGTTGGTGTCGAGCACAGGAATACGATCGGCGAGGTCGGTTACGAGGTGGGCCCAAAGTCCGCCGGCTTCGACGGAGCGATGTTGGGCGGGGTCGCCGATGGTGCGCATCAACCCTCCGGCTTCGGTGATGGCGAGCATCAAGGTGTGGTGGTCACGGTTGGAAAGGGTTGATGCTTCGTCGACGAGGAGAACGGTCCGTTCGGTGAACGGCTGCCCACCAGCGTTGAGCTCGGCGAGGAGCGATGCGACGGTGCGGGTCCGGATGCCTGCAGATTCGGCGAGAACTTCGGTGGCGGTTCCGGTAACGGAAGCGCCGAGCGGTTTGTAGCCGGCGGCGGTCCATGCTTGGGCGGCGACGTTGAGGGCAGCGGTTTTGCCGGTGCCTGCGGGGCCGACGACGGGAAGGAATTGGTATGCGCTCGTGGTGATGGCATCAACCATTCGGGTCTGGTCTTCGCCGAGGGTGTGGCCGGTGGTGGTTTCCCATGTGCGGCGGGCGGCATCAACCATATCGGGGTCGAGGGAATGGTTGACGCGGGCGTGGGTGTAGCCGTTGATCACGGCTCGTTCGAGATCAAGCATGGCGACGGTGGAATACCAGTGGGTTTCGCCGGTGCGGGTGACCTGGGCTGGCGTCATGTCGAGGGCAACGATGTTCTGGCCGGTGAGGAAGGTGTCGGTAATCCGGTCGATGTCGTTGAAGCCGAGGCGGGTACCGGCGCCGTGGGTGCCGTCCCAGCCGACGATGGCTTGCACGACGTCCTTGCGGGAGAACACGGCGTTTGACTTGGTGATACCTTGCGGTGAGTGGAGGAAGGCGGCGAGATGCTGCTCGTCGGTCGCATCAAGGTGTTGCTGGAATGGTTGATGCTGGAGCTGGGCCCATCGGTCGGTGGTGAGGCCAAGGTGATCGAGCTGGGACGTCCACTGTCGTTCGAGAGTGTTCCAGTCGGCTGGTTCGTCCTTGCGCGTGCGGGTGGTTCGTGCCGCGACATTGCGCGCCGATGCGGAGTCGACGCCCAGTTCGTCGGTCAGCGTGGTGATCTCCGTCCGGCGGGTGGAGAAGGCGTTGATGGTTTGTCGTGTGACACCGTCGATGTCGGCGAGGCCTCGTTCGACGGGTTGCCAGGCGATGCCGAGTTGTTCGGTGAGGTGTTGGCGGGTGACGGCTCCTGCGACGTAGCCCGCTGTCTTGGCGTGGTGATGGAGGAGGCGCGAATCGAGTGCTTGGGTGCGTCCGTCGGCGGCTCCGATGTTGGCGATGACGACGTGGTCGTGGAGTTGCGGTTCAAGGTTGCGGTTCGTCATGTGCCGGAATGACGCGGCCCACACTCCGTCGGCTTTCACTGCTGATCGTCCACGGCGGACGGCGAGGGCCTGGTCTTCGAGGTATGCGACGGCCGCGTTGGTACCAGCATCGAGGGCGGCTTCGATGGTTCGGCGTTGTTCGGGATTGGCACGTGCCCATACGAGCGAGATCGACTTCTCGAACGACACCGTCACGTCGTAGGCGACGACCACCTTCTGCTCCTTGCGGTTCGCAGCGAACCGCTCAAGGTCATCGCGCTGGAAGACCCAGTTGTCTCCAGCCACTCGGTGCCCGAGGAGCTTCTTGGGATCGGTAGGGTCGTCCGTGGCAACCATGCGGACGTATCGATCCGTGACCCCGAGCAGGGTGGCGACTTGGTCGGTCGAGAGCAGTTCATCGTTCGGACCGGTGCTTGCGATCGATGTGCGATCTCGCTGCGCCCGACCAGCCGAACCAGAAGCGGCGACTAGTCGTTCGCCGGTGGTTGGGTGGTTGCCTTCGAGAACGCGACGGAATGCCTCAGTGTCAACCGGGCCGGTCAGCTGTTCCGCGTTGACTCCACGGCCCCGCCAAACTCCCGGCGAGTTCGGTGTGTCTGCGTAGTACCCGGCAATGGACATGTTCGGCTCGGGTCGACGAGCACCTCGGTAGAGGTAGTCGATGATCTGACCAACGGCAGCGCCCACGCCTGACGCGTCGGACCCAAGCGGAGTAACGGAAACGATCGGCACCTACAGCCATTCGCAACGGATGATGCGCGAGCGCAACGGCTTGTCGTTTTCCTCCCCCACCAGCTATGCGGCATCGGAGCGCCATCGGTAGCGACTTTCGATAATCTGACCGGGTGGCAGATCCTACGACCGGCAAGTTCCTCTTCGACATGGTCGCTTCGCGTATGAAGTCCCAGGCAGATGACTTTGCCGTGCTAACGGGTCGTGCGAAGGACCTCATTGGGCTAGCGACCGTCGCCACAACGATCGCAAGTGTGATCTTGAACGACAAGGTTCTCGGCCCGACCAAACCATCTGAAGTTCCGATGTGGTGGGCAGCCGTCGCTGCAATCGCCCTCGCATCTATTTTACTCCCTGGCATCTACTGCCTCTGGCCGAGGATCTGGTACTTCTCGCCTGATCCAGACTCGATCTACAAGACCGTTTCTGCCGACCTCTCATTGTCGACTGACGATCTGTTTGCGTCAGTTGCCAACGGGTTGGTACGAAAGGATGTCGTTGTCTCAGACAGAAGTGCCTTGGAGTGGAATGATGCCGGATTGAGAAGGTTTCGTGTAGCGGTCTTCATCCAGGTGGTCGGTTACGTCGTCCTCGGCTGCGCAGCGGCCGTGCTCGCATTCCAGCAGATCGACTAAGAAGGGCGTCATGTCAGACGATCCATCACCATCGGCGCCCAGCACGCCCGTAACCCCAACCCCGGCCCCCCGTGACCCAACGAAAATTGTGCCGACAAAACCGGGAACGGACATCAGGACGCGTCCCGACAAGGACATCGAGAAGCGATGATTGGAGAGCTTCCATCGGAAGCTCCCAATGTGTCTACTTTTCTTGCGGTTCTGCATCAAGGTTGATTCGGGCGGGTCGCTCGTCTCGGTGACGTGCGCGATCATTGGCCGTGGACGTGAATCAAGCGGGTACTCTGAATTTGGCCGGGTTTGTTCGGTCGACCGCAGGACGTATTGGTTCAGTCACGGACATTCGTGGCGGTGCGGCTGTTGCTGGTCCGGTGGCGGTCCCGAATGCTTACGTGAACACGGCCATCCCAACCGATCCAAGCGTGTCGGCAGCCGACTTCTTCGATGATGCGATCAGCTTCTTTGCCGGCTTAGAGCGGGTGTTTGTTCTGTGGGCTCCGCTGAGCGACTCGTCGTTTGCGGCGGAGGCGGCGCGGAGAAATCTGGTCCCCGACAAGGAACCTTCGCCAGCGATGGTCGTGAGCATGCCGACGAAGGCTCAGTCGGGCTTGCGTTGCCGTCTGGTTGACGATGACGAGTCAGCGGCGATCTTCGGCGATCTTTGCGAGCGTGGCTACGAAAAGCCTGGGATGGCATGGCTGATGGCGCATCAGCAGGGCTACAGCGCTCCCGACACGTATTGGCACATTGCGTTTGATGGTGATGTTCCCGTGAGCGCTGCATGCGGGTACCTGAGCGGCGAGACCGGCGCATCTACTCCGTCGCAACTCCAGCCGAGTTCCGCGGGCGCAGGTTTGCCGCGATGGTGACAAGCGAAGCGACGAATCAGCTGTTCGGCCTTGGTGCTTCTCGGGTGGTGTTGCAGGCGAGCAAGCTTGGCTTCGGTGTCTACGAGCGCCTCGGGTTTTCCGTGTACGACCACTACCAACGCTTCACCATCGGAGTTCGAGCGGATTAGCTTTCGGGCGGTGCGTTGCGGCGCTTGTTGAACGATTGTGCTCGATCTTGTTTGCGTTTGACCCATTCGGGTGTTTCGCCGAGGAGTCGTAGGCGTACTTCGCTGTTTGCGTAGCTGGTTGATTTGTAGAGCGGTCCGCACGGTGTGTCGGCTAGTCGGAGCGAGAGCATCAATAGGTCGGTTCCGGGGTCGAGGAATCGTTCGCCGAGGAAGCTGAATTCGTTGAGTATGCCGACGACTGATCGGTTGGCGGTTTTCGCAACGACGTGCTCGCTCATGGCGGCGAGTTCGGTGTCGATGATCGACTCCGGTATTTCGAGTTCGTGGAGCATCTCGGCAACGAACCCGGCGAACCGTTCGATGACGGTTGCTGCCGGGGCGAGTGGCACGAGGACCGGCAGCAAGGTCGGTTCGTTGACGAGGAGCACGACTTGTGGTTTCCAGAACAGCACGGTGGCGTACCAACTGCCGAGTTGCGTGGTTGGCACGGGCGGCGCCGGGTGCGGTCGTACTTTGAGTCGGTCGAGCAGTTTCTTGGTGGCGTGAACGGTGAACATCAGATCGACGAAATCGAGGGCGAAGCGGTCACGGGCGGCACGTCGCGATGTTATGGGACATGAGCCTTGGCGATCGCGGCGTCAACCATTCTCGGACGTGGCATCACGGTATCGAACAACCCGCATCAAGGTATCGGCGATTGGTTGATGCTCGGACGCGAAAGAGGGACCGTCCGGTGTGGATGACGGTCCCTCGAATCGGTGCGAACAGGGTTGGAAGTTACGCGGCGCTGCTCACCATATGGTCGTGGGCGGCGGCGAGGGCCGGGCAGGTTTCGGTGAGTGCATCAAGCATTCGTTTGCTGAGCGTCGGCGCTGCTCGCTTCAAGTACAGCGTGCTTGGCTCAGCCGGGACTGTGTAGGCGAGGTGGAACGCTGCCACTCGTTGCAGTGTCCGTGTGAGTCGGGCGGGTCGGGTGCCGATGCTGGCGGCGAGTTGGGCGTAGTTGATGTCGATGGTCGGTCCGTCGGTGTCGGGGAGCCATGCGACCAGGTTGGCCCAGATAAGCCAGGCGGAACTTCCGATCACCGGTACCCAGTAATACCGGCAGTAGTTCGACTCGGGTAGATGGATGTTGGCGGTCGGGGTGTGTCCGGCGGTGATGGTGATGAGTCCGTCGGCTGGTTCGATGCGAAACGGTGCCGGGTTCATCGTGTCGCTCCTGCCGTGATGGCAGCGGCGAGCGGCGCGAGTGCGCGGGCGAGGCTGCGTGGGAGTCGGCTTGTGAGTGTTCCTGCGTCGACGGCTCGGGCGATGCGTGGATCGTGGCCGATGATGGCGCTCATTGGTGTTCCGGTAACGGCTTCGATGTCGCCGGTGTCGAGTGATCGGCCGGGTTCGGTGATGACGACGACATCGTCGGGTCGTCGTTGTCCGGTGGCGTGTCGTAGCGCGAGGTAGCAGGGCCGGGTAACCAGTATGCGAGCGTCGGCGTGTCGTGTCCAAGGGTGCGCGGCGGGGACGGTGTCGATGATGACGGTGTCGTAGTGGCCGAGTCCGCCGGTGAGGAGTCCGTACGTGTGCGCATCGAACGTGACGGGTGTGTCGCCGGTTTCGATCAGGTCGAGCCGGTCGCCGATGCGGGTGATGATGTCGTCGAGGGTGACGGCGGTGGTGGTGAGGTAGTCGCCGAGTGCGGCCCATTTGTCGGTGGTGATTCCATGTACGGCGGCTTGGTCGTTGCCCGTGTCGATGATGAGGGTTCGATGTCCGGCTTGTGCGGTGAGTGTGGCGAGGGCGGCGGCGGTGGTGGTGACGCCTTGTCCGCCTTTGTGGCTGTAGATGGTGAGTATCGGCATGGGAAGAGCTCCTTTGCTGCTTCGATTGGTGCCCCGAAAAAGATCGGGGTGCAGGGCTTGGTGCCCTGCAGCCGATGGCTGCCCCTGTTTGCTGGTGGGGTGGATTGTCAAGGTGCGGGTGCTTGGTGGCGTCCGGCAAGCGCAGCGTCACCGCAGGTGTGGTGGACGGCATCGGGCTCCCTTGACAAGACGGGTCCCCGCCAGCTCACCCACCGAGACGAACCCGTCAGCCCAACTTGATCGCCCATCCCAGCCGGGCCCGTTGTTGTCGAGAACAGGTCATCACGAAGACCATTCGCAGTGCCGCGAGGTTGAACGCCGAAAGTCGACGACGGTTTGCGCTGGCCGTCTCGTCATGCCGAACAGGTAGCGTGAAGGGCAGTCGGATTCGAGGCTTCCCGCCGATGCCTCGTCTGGCGAGCCGGTCCTGGGATCACTGGAGTCCGCCCTCCAGCCCAGGACCGCACCTTGTGCTCGGTCGGTCCGTCGACACTTCGTCCCAAGGCGGAAAATCTCGCTGTCACAACCGTACCGTTTGCAGTACTGTTGTGACATGGAGTTTCGGTGATGTTGGCTGATACGGCTCGACGCCGGTTACATGAACGGGCGTTGGATCGTTACGGGTATGTGACGACTCGCGACTGCGAAGACCTGGGAGTTGCCCCGGTCGAGTTACGCAAGATCAAGCAGCGCGGCGGCGTGGAACACATCGCCTACGGCATTTACCGGTTTGATGACATCCCACGGACCGGCAAGGAAGAACTCATCGAGGCTGTCCTTCGAGTCGGCGACGATGCCTTCCTGACGCACGACTCAGTGCTTGCGTTGCATGATCTGGCGCTCGTCAACCCACGACGTGTTCGAGTCGGCACTCCGCATCGGGCACGTCCAACGCTTCCGCCGTTCGTCGAAGTGATCCGCCGGGAACTGGAGGCTGATGAGGTCACCGAGTATGAAGGCATCCCTTCGACGACGGTTGCACGCGCGCTTAGGGATTGCCGCGCCACGGTGATGAAGGATCGTTTGATCGACGCAACCCGCGACGCCGCAAAACGCGGCCTCGTTCGCAAGCGTGATGCGCAACGAATTCTCGGCGAACTTGGAGCGAGCGAATGAACACGAAACGCAGCGACACGCCGTCGAATTTGCGGTCGCTGGAAACACGAATCAGCAACGTGGCACGCGAGCAGGGCCGTCCGGTTCGCCGGGTGCAGCGTGCGGTTGCGAACACGGTGATTGGGCAGATGTTGCCGCCCGGGGTGGTGAAGGGTGGCACGGCGATCAAGCTTCGTGTTGGCGAGCAAGCGAGTCGTTTCACGCTCGATTTCGATGCAGCCCGCGACGCTGACGTTGAACTCGGTGAGTATCTCGATCAACTTGCCGACACTCTAGCTGCCGGTTGGAACGGGTTCACTGGCACGGTCGAAGAGTTGGAACCGGCCCAGCCTGAGGGCATTCCCGAGGAGTATGTGATGCAGCCGTTTCTGATTCGGGTTGCGTATCGGGGTCGCCATTGGTTGTCGGTCACCTTCGAGTTGGGTCGCGACGAAATCGGCAGCACCGAGCACCATGATGCGCGCATAGCTTCGGATCTCGTCGGTCTGTTCGAGAAGCTAGCGCTGCCGACACCGAGTCCGGTGCCGTTGTTAGCGCTGGACCATCAGATTGCGCAGAAGCTTCATGCGTGCACCTCCCAAGGCCGCGTCACGGGAGGTAACGATCGTGCGCACGATCTGGTCGACCTGCAGATTCTGTTGCAGGAAGAAGCGGTCGATCGGGCAGCGGTCGGGGTCACAGGCCGAAGATTGTTCGCTGCTCGCCGGAGTCATGTATGGCCGCCGGTGGTTGTGGAGTATCCGTCGTGGGCAACGATATACGCTGAGGCCGCCGACGGTCTCGACGTGATTGCCAATGTGTCCGACGCTGTGGTGTGGGCGAACGAGTTCATCGACAGTACCGGCGGGGCGTAGACGCTTCGCCGTTGTTGCGCTCAGGCTGTGAACCAGTTCGGCCAGATGGTGGCTGGGTGAACGCCGAGGCGTATGGCGAGCCGGTCAGCGGAGTAGAGCGGGATGCCGGTATTGGTCCACCGTTGGATGGTGCGAACCGCAAATCCGGTTCGTCGTGCAAGTTCGCAGTTGTTGTAACCCGTGATAGCAGCGAGTGGGAATCGGATTGTGATGCTGCGTGCCATGGTTTGTCTCCTCGGTGTGGTGGCCGCTGGGTGCGGCGTGTTCGAGGAGGCGTTTGGCCGCTTGCCCGGTGATCGGTCAAGGGCGACCGCAGGGAGGCACAAGTGCCCGCAGGCCCTTGACGGATCAGTCCTTCCGGGCCGGTGGCAGCATCACCGAACCGTCATGCCGCACTCGGCCATCGTGGAGATGGCGTGTACGTAGTGATGCCGTCGACCCGATTGGCGAGTCGACGACACCGTCAACGTGTCAGGTGAGTGCCGGTCCGTCGTAGACCCATGAGGTTGCGAAGCAGGCGATGATCTTCGACTGCAACTCCGTGATGAGTCGCTCGGTGTAGTGGTATGCGAACGTAGTAGTCCAATTCGGGTCGTCGCAGGACTGGTATTGGTAGCAGCGGACCCATTGGAGTGCTTGGGCGAACTGGGCGAGGTTGTTGAAAGCCATCCGTGGGCTTCGGACCTTGGGTACCTCGGTGACGGGGTCGACTTGTTCGTTGTAAATGTTGCGACGGAGGTGCGATTGGCGGCGAGAAGTTCGGCAGTGACGTAGCGGCGGTCGTGTTCATCGAAGAGAGCGAGTGATTGGTAGCTGTCGCCGACGGTGACGCCTCGGATGTCGAGTTGTTGGCCGAGATTGACCAGATAGCCGACATGGTCGTTTGAGAGGGTGAATGAGCTCACTGTGAAGTCCGTGTTCCGGTGAAGACCCCGACCCCAGGGTGGGGCCGGAGTGTCTTCGTCGGGTAAGGTTCAGGCCACCTCGCCTTCGACGGTGTCGGGTGTAGTGGTTGCGGACTTGGGTGCCTTTAGGAATTTGACGTTGTTGGCGATGATGTCGAGGGTGTAGACGGTTTCGCCTTGATCGTTGGTGTACTTACCGCTTGTGATGCGGCCTTCGATGGCTACGAGGTGGCCCTTGTCGGTGTACTCGGCGACGTTTTCGGCGAGTCGGCCGAAGCAGGTGATTGGGATGTAGTCGGTGGTTGAGTTGTATCCGTCGACGGCGAGGGTGAAGTTGACTCGTGCTTTGTCACCGGTGGTGATGGTGAGTCGTGGTGATTTGGTAAGTCTGCCTACGAGTTGGGTTGCGTTCATGTTCTGTGTTGCCTTTCGGTTGTGCGGTGCCGGGGTGGCGTCGGCTGGTGAACCGGGTATGGCGTGAACGAAACGAAGTGCAGTGGTGCACGATGGCCGTCTGCAAGGGTCGGGGATTCCCGTGACGTCCGGCAAACGCAGTGTCACCGAAGGTGTGGTGGTGCGTCATGGGGTGCCCTTGCAGACATAGGACAGTGGGTCACGCAGTATCGGAGGCCGAAGGCCGTGTCACCAATCAGCGCACGCAACCCCGAGCGCCAGGTTGAACGGAGACAACCAAGCGTTAGCATTTGCGACTCGAGGTCGATTTAAGTTTAACGAGCCTTCCAAAAACTGACCCGGGATTCAAAACGAGGTGGCGCAAGACTCAGGGCTCACTGTCCCCGGCAACTTCGATCGCTACGCCAGTAGGCTTCCCAGCTTGTCAACACACCGGCTGGAAACTTCGGACAACGGATTAATTACCCGCCGGTCTTATGCGGGCCACGTACGATCATGACTGCCACACCGCTCGTCAATTTGAACGGAACTGGATGGCCGAGGAGTCCAAGTGTTGTGTGAATGTAGTGAACGAAAAGATCACAGCTCACAGGTCAAGGTACCAAAGTCGAGTCACGCGAGTCGACTCGTTCCGAAAGCGGATTCATCACGTCATCCCAAAATAATGTGCGTTTGTCAGAGACCCAATACGGTGCTGTTGTTGGCACGCCCATCTCTCAGATTCGAGCAGTCAAGTTGCAGCAGCTTAGATATACGGGAACCCGTCGATCATGGGTTCTGATCGAATCACAAAATCGTCAGGAGGCACACCTACGGAGAGATATCTCGAAGCGCTTTGTGAGCGAAACTTCCTTTCGCTTTGGAGCTATCCGAGACCGTTTCGAGATCAAGGTGGAGGAAAGGAGCTGTGCGACCTCCTCGTTGTCATGGGTGACGATGTAATCATCTTCTCTGACAAGCATTGTCTCCTGGAGCCAAAGAAAAGCCTCGAACTGGATTGGAAGCGGTGGTTTCGTTCGGCGGTGAGTGAAGCTGCCGATCAGGCGTGGGGCGCTGAGCGCTGGTTGCGAAACAATCCAGACCGCGTTTTTATCGATCCGGAGTGTCAACATCCGCTCGCAATTCCGCGTGGTGATTCTGTACGGTTCCACCTAGTTGTCACGGTGCATGGCGTTGCCGAAGCATGCCGAGCGATGCTGGGAGGCACTGGAAGTCTCATGGTCCACTCGGGAGTGAGCGGCGTTGATGCACATTCCCAACCATTCGTTGTGGGTGACCTCGACCCAATTCGCACATTTGTTCACGTGTTCGATGACACCTCGATGGAAATTGTGATGTCTACCCTGGACACCGCCAGCGACTTCTTACAATATCTGCGGAGGAAGGAAGCCTTCCTGAGGTCAAGAACCGTTATCGCTTCCGGAGAGGAAGACATTCTTGGTTACTACCTGATGCACGCGGACGGCGACGGCAAGCACTCGTTCGTTGAAGCAGAGGATGCTCACCTGGTTGTCATTGAAAATGGCTGGTGGGAAGACTTCGAGAATAGCGAGCAGCGGACAAGGCAAATCGAATTCGACAAAGTTTCGTATAGGTGGGATGCGTTGGTTGAGACCTTCGCTCGTCACGCAATGGAAGGCACCCAGTATTTCAAGACGGAACCTGCGCTCGAATCAGCCGAAAAGATCCTTCGGTTTATGGCGGCCGAGCCCCGTCTGCATCGACGAGCTCTTGCCCAGGAGTTGATCGATGCAATGGACCGGACTCCCGTGGATCAGCGGCTAATACGGTTGATCCCAAACCAGTCGAACCAGTCGACAGCGTATTTGTTCCTGATCTTTCCTTGGAACGAGAAATCCACCGTGAAGCAAAATCGAAAGCTCCGTCGGCACTTTCTCGAGGCCGCCGTATGCGTCGCCCGTTTCAAAAACCCTCAAATTGAGGATATCGTCGGCATTGCTACGGAGTGTCGCGCTTGTCAGCATCAGCATTCCGAAGACGCTGTCTATTTGGACACTCGTCTCTGGAACGCTGAAGACGAGAATCGTGCTCTCGAATATCAACGTGAATTTAAGATACTCACTCAAGAACGGGAATTTCGGAGACAATTCAAGAAGTATCCCGAAGCACTCCAGAAGAACCCCCGCAACAAACAATGTCCGTGCGGAAGCGGGAGGAAGTACAAACTTTGTCACCTCAAAGTCCAGCCAGGCGATTGATCGCTGCAACACGTTCCTCCACTTTGACCCAACGAAGAAACGCGAATTGGGCGAGATCAAAACGGAAAGGTAGCGGATTCTGGCGATTGGGTACGTCTACCTACGAGTTGCTTTGCGTTCATTTGATGGGGATCGGTTCTTCGCTGCTGATGCGGTGCCTCTGGTGAACCGGGTGAGCCCTGAAGGAATTGACGGGCGGCGATGCACGAAGGCCATGTGCAGGGTCGGGGTTATCGCAGGCGCAGTATCGGAGGCCGAAGGCCGTGTCACCAATCAGCGCACGCAACTCCGAGCCCCAGCCCGACCAGCAATGGATCCTGGAACGTTCAGCCAACTTGATGTGGTTTTGCCAGTCACCTGGGTGTGTCAGCGTGTAACGTTGGTGCGACAGTTGTACGTAGACCAGAGGAGGTGAAGCCGTGAACGTTGTAAGCATCCGAGATTTGAGCAGGAACCCAAGTGCCGTCGTTGACGAGGTTGAGCGCTCTGGTCGGCCTGCGTTGGTGACTCGCAACGGTAAGCCGATCGCTGCCTTGGTGCGTATCGATCAGGACCGTCTTGAGGATTGGCTTCAGTCAACTGTCGGTGATCCGCCGATTGGTGAATCATTGAAACAGACCCCGGAGGCGCTCCGGGCATCAGGACGCCCTGTTTCGAGTGGGAAACGACGGCCCGGCAAAAAGACGAGTGCAAAAGACGCGGCGTTTGTTGCTGCGTTGGCGGAGTAGGTAGGGGGATTCGGCGGCGTGGGTGACAAGACGTATTTGACGGCGGAAGCGCGTGCTCGCGTTGAGATCGATCGGCAGTTGGTGGCGTGTGGTTGGTTGGTGCAGAACCGTACCGAGATGAACTTGTATGCCGGGCAGGGTGTTGCGGTTCGAGAGTTCATAATGGCGGCCGGGCACGGTCGAGCTGACTACTTGTTGTTCATCGATCAGAAGGCTGTTGGGGCGATTGAGGCGAAGCCGTCGGGCGTTCCACTCGCTGGTGTCGAGGCGCAGTCGGCGAAGTATGCCGCAGGATTACCGAAGGACCTTCCGGCGTTGGTAAGTCCGCTTCCATTTTTGTATGAGTCGACTGGTGACGAGTCGATGTTCACTGACGGGTTCGATCCGGAACCACGGTCGCGTCCGGTCGTAACGTTTCACAGACCCGAGACGATGGCACGTTGGTTACGGCAGTGGAAAGAAGATGCTGACGGCGGTTCGCTGCGGGCGCGGCTTCGTCGACTTGATCCGGTTGGTCCCGATGGGCTTCGTCGTATTCAGGTGCAAGCCATTAACGCCGTTGAGGGTTCCATGTGCCGTAACCACCCGAGAGCATTGGCTCAGATGGCTACGGGTTCGGGCAAGACGTTCATGGCTGCGAACCTTGCGTATCGTCTCGTAAAAACAGCCGATGCTGACCGCGTGTTGTTCCTGGTTGATCGGGCAAACCTTGGTCGTCAGACATTGAAGGAGTTTCAGCAGTTCGCGACGCCGGGTGATGGTCGTAAGTTCACAGACCTTTACAACGTGCAGCTGTTGGCCTCGAATCGGATCGATCCGGCTGCACGTGTGGTCATCACAACCGTGCAACGTTTGTATTCGATGTTGCGAGGCGAAGAAGAACTCGCCCCAGACATCGATGAAGCGTCGGGCTCAGAGATCGAACCGGATCGACCTGTCGACATCGTCTACAACGCTCAGATCCCAATCGAGGGTTTCGATGTAGTCATCGTCGATGAGTGCCACCGGTCGATCTATGGCGTGTGGCGTCAAGTCATCGAGTACTTCGACGCGTTCCTGGTTGGGCTCACGGCTACACCGGCGAAGCAAACGTTCGGGTTCTTCAACCAAAACCTCGTCGTCGAATACGGTCACGCTGAAGCAGTTGCCGATGGGGTGAACGTCGACTTCGACGTGTACCGTATCCGCACACAGATCACCGAGAACGGCTCCACCGTTGATGCCGGGTTGGTAACGAAGTTCCGTGACCGCGATACCCGCAAGACCCGTTACGAAAAACTCGACGAAGACGTTGTGTACGACGCGAAGCAACTCGACCGTGACGTGGTTGCCGTCGATCAAATCCGCACCGTCATTCGGGCGTTCTGCGACAACCTGTTCAAGCCACTCAACGACAACGGCATCTTCCCGGGCCGCACCGAAGTTCCGAAGACCCTGATCTTTGCGAAGGACGACAGTCACGCTGATGACATCGTGCGCATCTGCCGCGAAGAGTTCGGCCGAGGGAACGACTTCGCCGTGAAAATCACCTACCGAACATCAGGCGTGAAGCCTGAAGATCTGTTGAACCAGTTCCGCAACAGTTTCAACCCGCGTATCGCTGTCACGGTTGACATGATCGCGACGGGTACCGATATCAAGCCGCTTGAATGCGTGATGTTCATGCGAGTGATCCGGTCACGTAATTTCTTTGAACAGATGAAGGGTCGTGGTGTTCGCACTATTGATTCGAACGACCTGCAAGGAGTGTCGGCCGACGCCACCGCAAAAACCCATTTCGTGATCGTCGACGCAGTCGGCGTAACCGAAGGCGAATTCAACGACTCTGCACCGCTCGAACGAAACAAGACGCAATCACTGAAGAAACTGCTGGATCAAATTGCGGCCGGTGTTCGTGATCCCGACGTGGTGTCGTCGATCGGCGGCCGCCTTGCCAGGCTCGATCGAGTCATCTCCAACGACGACCGCAAACAGCTCGCCGAAGCGGCAAACGGGCTGCAGCTCAGCGATCTCGTACGCATGCTTACCGAATCCGTCGACATCGACAACGCCTGGGACAAAGCCCTCGCGGCCAACGGTGGAGCTGACCCGACGGCGGATCAGCTCGCCGAGACTCGACAAGGGCTCATCGAGACGGCATGTCGAGCCCTCGCCGAACGACCCGCACTCCGAGGTGCGATCATCGAAATCCGCCGGAGCTACACCCAAGTGCTCGACGAAACATCGCAAGACGAAGTGATCGATGCGGGATTCTCCCGTGATGCCACAGATCGAGCGCGCCAAACGGTGACATCGTGGCAAGCATTCGTAAACGAACATAAGGATGACATTGACGCCTTACAAATTCTGTACTCACGTCCTTTCGACAAACGCCTGACGCTGAAAGCCATCAAGGAACTTGCGGCCGAAATTGGACGACCGCCATACAACTGGACGCCTGAACGGTTGTGGTCCGCCTATGAAGCGCTCGAAGCGAGCAGGGTGCGAGGGACCGCAGGTAAGCAATTCACAAACCTCATCTCACTGGTTCGCAAAGCCATCGAACCCGACATCGACCTTGTCGCCTTCCCTCTCACCGTCGACGATCGGTTCCAAAATTGGCTCGCCCAGCAAACACAAACCGGCACAACCTTCACTGCCGATCAGAAAACGTGGCTCGGCCGAATTCGAGATCACATCGCCAATAGCCTCACCATTGCGCCTGAGGACTTCCAACTTGAACCTTTCGTTAGTCATGGAGGTTTTGCGCGAGCGAACAATGAGTTTGCCGGGAAGCTGCCATCGCTTCTGGAAGCCCTTGTGAAGGAACTCGCGGCATGAGCGAATTACCAAAGGGATGGGTTAAAGCGAATGTTGGCGATTTAGCGGTTGGTATTCGCTCTGGATTTCCGAGCGGCAGGCACAACGCCGCCGGTATTGGAATTCCCCATCTCCGTCCAATGAATGTGAGCCGCGTTGGAGCAATTGACCTTACCGATACTAAGAGCGTCGATCCCTCGGCGGGTGTCCTGCGCTTGGAGCGGGGAGATGTTCTGTTCAACAACACCAACAGTCTGGAACTTGTTGGGAAGACAGCGGTGTTCGACAAAGTCGGAAACTTCGCATTTTCGAATCACATGACCAGCGTGCGGTTTTATCCGGACTGTGATCCCCGCTTTATGGCACGTCAGCTTCACTACCTTTGGATGGCCGGAGGTTTACGGCATCTCATTTCTAATCATGTGAATCAGGCAAGCATCCCAGGCTCTCGACTTGGCAATGAAGTTGAGTTGCGAGTTGCTCCAACAAACGAGCAAAAGCGCATCGTTGAAGCTATCGACGAAGCGTTCTCGAAACTTGATGCAGGTGAAGCCGGCCTCCAGAAAGTTCGCCAACAGCTCAAACAGCTTCGATCGAGCGTCCTTGATGCGGCAGTTACGGGTCGACTTGTTCCGCCCGACGCACATTCAATCGCGATTGGTGGGCCTGTGCTTGGGGCGGAGCCACAGTCGATGCGATCTTTGGGGATCAATGACCTTCCGGATTCCTGGAGTGTCACATCGCTTGGATCAATTTCGACCATGTCACTCGGAAAAATGCTCGATGGGAAAAAGCAAACTGGGCTGTACCCGACGCCCTATTTGCGCAATATCAACGTTCGGTGGTTTCGGTTCGATCTTGAAACCGTTCCGACGATGGACATCTCTCCTGACGAGTTTCCGCGCGTGTCGCTCGTTTCTGGTGATCTCGTTGTCTGCGAGGGGGGCGAGCCAGGTCGGTGCGCCGTTTGGGACGGGCCGGCTTTTGCCATACAGAAGGCATTACATCGAGTCCGCCCGAAAGAAGGCGTGTCGAGCCGATATTTAGCTCTCGTAATACGTTGGTGGTCGCAACGCGATGCCTTCGACGGCTTCATTACCGGGACAACTATCAAGCACATTCCCAAGGAGAAACTTCGCCTCCTCCCAATCCCATTGCCTTCTGATGAGGAACAGCTTCGGATCGTTCAAGAAGTTGAGCGCCAATTCTCGTTCCTTGAAGCAGCTGAGCGAGCGGTTGAGGCTGGGATGCTTCGATCGGCGGGACTTCGACGGGCGATTTTGAAAGCGGCGTTTGAGGGCCACCTTGTCCCGCAAGATCCAACGGACGAACCTGCCGCTGTTTTGCTTGAGCGAATTCGTGCGGAACGATTGGCTTCGGACGGAGCAAAGCCGAAGAAGACACGAGAGAAGGTGTCGAAATGACGGCGGAGGAATCGGGACTCCTTCGGATGATCAATGAGTTGCCGTTCGAGTCGGAGTGGGTTGAGTTCAAGCACAACTTCAACGAACCTGAATCGATCGGCGAGTACGTGTCGGCGATTGCGAACGGGGCGAAGCTTGTCGGGCGGTCTCACGGCATCATCGTGTGGGGTATCGAGGACGGCACGCGCCAAATCGTCGGAACGTCGTTCGATCCATCTAAAACGGTCAAGGGCAATCAAGGCATCGAGAATTGGTTGTCGACCCAGTTGCAACCGCAAGTTTTGTTTCGGTTCATCGAGGAAGAAGTCGTTGGAAAGCGTCTTGTCGTCCTCGAAGTCGCTGCCGCCGAGAACTCGCCAGTGCAGTTCAAGGGAACATCATACGTGCGCGTAGGTTCGCACAAAAAGAAGCTTGCTGATCATCCTGCGATTGAGCGTGAGTTGTGGCGTCGAATGGAGAACGTGTCTGCAGAGGAGTCCATCGAGCTTGGTGGAGTCTCGGCGAGTGAAGTGTTGGACCTTCTTGACATTGAGACTCATTGCGGGCTGATTGGAGCGCCGGTTCCTACGAGTGATGAAGGAAAGATCTCGTTACTCGTAAGCGAACAGATGATCAGCAACGATGGCCGAGGTGCCTGGAACATCGCCAAGTTCGCGGCGCTGGCAATCGGGCGTGACCTGAGTTGTTTCCCACGTGTTGGCCGCAAGGCGATGCGTGTTGTTGAGTATGCCGACCACACGCGTCTTCGGGGTATGAGGGAACGCGAGTTCAACGAGGGTTACTTGTTGGGTCTTGAAGCGGCCGTTGCGCATCTTGTTGATCGGCTTCCGCAAATTGAGGTCCTTGATCCGGTGCGTCATGTTGAGTACGCGTACCCGGTGGTTGCGCTTCGTGAGTTGCTGATCAATACGTTGGTTCACCAAGACCTGTCGGTCCGTGGTGCCGGTCCGATGATCGAGGTCTTTTCGAACAGAATCGAATTCACGAATCCTGGCGCACCGCTCGTTGACACTGATCGTTTTCTCGATAGCCCACCCAAGTCACGAAACGAGAAACTGGCAGCACTCACCCGCCGAGCCGGATTCTGTGAGGAACGTGGCACCGGCGTGGACAAAATTGTTGCCGAAGTCGAACTTGCTCACCTCCCGGCCCCAAAGTTCGAGGCTCGCCTAGACAACACCATCGTGACACTTTACGGTCCGCGCCCCTTCGATGAGATGAGCCGCGAGGATCGTTCACGTGCTGTTTACCTCCACGCCTGCCTTCAGTACGTGAACGGCTTGGAAATCTCGAACGCCACGATTCGCGACCGGTTCCAAGTCACAGATCCGTCCAAGGTTTCGAGGCTTCTGAACGATGGGGTGAAGGCCGGCCGACTCCGTCTGCTGGATTCCGAGGTCGGCTTCAAGAGCCGCCGCTACGCACCGTATTGGGCTTGATATGAAAACAACGACAAACAAACCAAAATTGCATAACCCCAGCGTGTGGGCGGTTCGAGCGCCTTCCGAGGGCCCAAACCGGACCGAAGTACAAATGGGCGCAAACAAATTAGGGCGGGAATCGACATGAGCACCACGAGCCAAGGGCAGTCCTCAAACCAGTTGGTGCAGAAGTTGTGGAACTTCTGCAACGTACTTCGCGACGACGGCGTGTCGACCATCGAATACGTCGAGCAGCTGACGTATCTGCTGTTTCTGAAGATGGCCGACGAACGCATGCACGCCGGGTTAGGCGAGGTTGTTCCGCTTGGGCTCGATTGGCAGTCGTTGCTCGATCGAGACGGCGATGAGCTTGAGGTGCACTACCGCCACGTTCTCGAATCTTTGGGGAAGCAGCCGGGCACTTTGGGGACCGTCTATCGCAAGGCACAGAACCGGATTCAGGACCCAGCGAAACTTCGCCGCCTGGTGGTGAATCTGATCAACGAGGAAACGTGGACGTCGGTCGATGCCGATCTCAAGGGTGACGCCTACGAGGGACTGCTTCAGAAGGGCGCGGAAGATACGAAGTCTGGTGCCGGGCAGTACTTCACTCCGCGTCCGTTAGTGCGGGCGATGATGGCTTGTTTGCAACCGAAGCCGGGTGAAACCATTGCGGATCCGGCGTCCGGCACAGGCGGGTTCATGCTCGCGGCGCACGAGTGGATCGTGGAGCATCACATCGCCGAGATGGACGCCGATGACAAACGGTTCCTACGTGATGAAACCGTTCACGGTTGGGAGATCGTCGACGGCACTGCTCGCCTTTGCGCCATGAACCTGCTGTTGCATGGGATTGGTACACCAAGCGGCAAGAGTTTGGTCACGGTCGCCGACGCACTTCGTGCCGACCCTGGGGTTCGTGTTGATGTGATCGCAGCGAATCCGCCGTTCGGTCGCAAGTCTTCTATGACGATGGTCAACGAAGCGGGCGAGGCCGAGAAGGAAGATCTCGTGATCGTGAGAGATGACTTCTGGGCGTCGACGTCGAACAAGCAACTCAACTTTTTGCAGCACATCAAGACGATGCTCAAAATCGGCGGGCGCGCTGCGGTGGTGCTACCCGACAATGTGTTGTTCGAAGCTGGCGCGGGCGAGATCATCCGACGACGACTCCTGAGCGAATGTGATCTGCACACGATCCTTCGATTGCCGACGGGAATCTTCTATGCCCAAGGCGTGAAGGCGAATGTGTTGTTCTTCGATCGCAAGCCAGCAGCTGCTGATCCGTGGACGAAAGCTACGTGGATATACGACCTCCGAACAAATCTTCATTTCACGTTGAAGACGAAGACGCTCCGTTTTGAGGATCTCGCCGATTTCGTGGACTCGTGTGGACCAGCTGATCGAAGCAAGCGTGTCGAGTCTGAACGCCTTCGTAAGTTCACGTACGAAGAACTGATGGCCCGTGACAAAGCAAACCTCGACATCACCTGGCTCCGAGACGAATCACTCACCGATTCAAGCAACCTCCCATCGCCAGGAGTTCTCGCCGCCGAAATCGTGGAAGAGCTAGAAGCCGCCCTTGCTCAATTCACCGAGTTGGCAGCCACCCTTCCGTTGTCCGTTACCTCGATGGAGCCGTAATGCCGCTGTTCGAAGTAACCGCAAGTGGTCTTGTTCCGTTTCGACAGATTCTCCCCGGCCCTGATCTTTACGAGAAAGAGATCGAAGATTTGGTCTGGAGCGATCTCGAAGCGTTTCTTGGTGAGGCGCTGTTCCCAATTGCGAGACAGGCTCGGCTGCCCGGTGGCGGGCGGCCGGACGTACTTGCACTGGATGAGGCCGGGCGCGTTGTGGTCATTGAAGTTAAACGCGACGTCGATAGAAACCAGCTAGCCCAGTGTCTGGAATATGCGGGTTGGGCTCGAACGACGAGCCTGGATGAACTCGCCTCGCTATACCACGAAGGTCCTGAATCGTTCTTTACTGCGTGGCAAGACTTCACGGAGACTGCCACGCCGCTGGTTGTGAACCGGTCACCCCGAGTTGTGTTGGTAGCGCGTTCGTTCGAAGGTCGAACTCAATCTGCGTTGGAGTTCCTTCGTGAGAACGGATTGCCGGTCATCGTGGTTCCTGTTTCGCTATACGAGGATTCAGAAAAGCGGCGTTGTATAGACGTAGAAGCTGATCATCAGCCAATTTTGCAGGAAATTCCCGATGTAGATCCGCTGGGCAGAAGTGGTCCAGCGGCCGTTCTCTATGGTGGGCGGCGAGCAACGGTTGCAGATCTGTTGGAGAACGGACTAATCCAGGTCGGTGAGCCGTTGGAGTTCATTCGACCCAGACTCGGCCAAGTGTTCACGGCCGAAGTGCTCGATGACGGTTCGATCAAGACAAGCGATGGTTTGACCTGGCCGTCTCCTTCGCGGGCCGCAATGAGCGCTGCCAACGTCGAAGCGTACGACGGATGGCACGCTTGGCGTGTGCCAAGGCTTGGCGGAGTAAAACTCGACCAACTCCGGCGTTCGATGTTGGCCGAAGAGACCGGCCAAACCGCACTTCCAGCGAGTCTTTGAGTTTCGCCGGCTTACTCAAGGGGAACCTCTATCGGCGAAGGGGGCGAAGCGGCTTCGTCCAATCGGCAGGCTCTCCGACGAGGCCATCCCCGCAGCAACCTGAAATCCAGTCGATAAGCATTTCGTCGACACCGGCTGGCCGATTCACTTGATGGGCTCGTCCGACTTTGCAAACGTCAAATCCATCGATGTTGCGAAGGTCCACGGGGACAATGACCGAGTCCCGTCCGTAGTAAGCGAAGCGTTTGGAAAGGAGGACTCGCGGAGCGCTTGTGTCTCGCTCAAGGTGTCCCAGATTCGTAGACCCGTCATCCCAGCTGTGTCGGCCGTCCTCTTGTATCCAGTCACTAGTTCCACCGGCTGAGTGGTACACGTTGTCGCCGTACTGCTGGCGAACGCTTCCGCGTCGATTCGGCTTCTTCGACTGGAACCTAGGGTCTTTCCAGTATTCGTCGTAGGTGAGCGTTTCTTCGACTTGCATCCCGAACACAAGTTGGCCGGACCGCTTGTTTTCAACGGACCCAAATCCGACTACCCAATCGCCAACCTCGGCGTTCTTGCGAATCTTTGGTTTGCAGGTAGCGAGAGTGCAAACGCCGAAATAGGGGTTTGGTGCGAAGCCGATGTCGTATCTGACAATGTATGAGTAGACCTTGGGCATCTAGCAACCGACCCGGTTTATCCCCTGAGGTCCACGTAGGTTGCCGGTTTCGTCGGTGAAGGGTCTCTCGCCGTTGAGCGCGGACTGGATCTTGTCCGCGTCCCAGTTCACGATTGCGTCGGCGTGCTTTTCTAGTGATTCGGGTACTTCGCAATTGTCAACTCCGGGTGCAAAGACCCCGATGATTTGTTTGTCGTTTTTGTTGGCGTATTCGATCTCCCAATTGACCCAGTCGTGATTCTTGGTGTCCGGAGTGATAAGCACGATTACTTTCCCCGCTTGTCCGATTCCTGCAGCAAGGATGGACTTGATGTAAGCATCGCTCGTCGCGTTGTTGGGGCTGTCGCTGGTGATCGACGAGTTTCGGATGTCAACTCCTCGACCCTTTAGCAGCGATCGGAGTGACTCGATGAGATGGTCATCTTCATGGCGATGACTGATGAAAATGTTGTGAATGTCGGCCACTTTGGTCGCTCCTTCCTAAACAGGTCGATTGTACGAGGGGGGTATGACAAAAATTCGGCCTGTGCAAAACAAGTCGGTGTCAGGGCAACATGACCACCCACCGAGGTGAGCCGAGGTTCGGCCCCTCGTAGCACCTACGATTAGTCCGTGCTTCCGCCAATCCTTGAGATCTATGTGATCTGGCACCCCGGTGATGCCGAGGGACAACAAGTTTTCGATTGGATTTTTGAGCACTTTCATGGGACATCGTTCTCGGGGCTGATCGGCGGTGCCGTCGAGGTTTACCTGCGCACGGACCCTTGGGACGGCAGCGGTGCGCCCCGGCCGCTACCTGTCACCGAATCGCTCCCGGCGAACCTTTTAGCCGCCAGGGTTACGGTCGCGGTCCCCGTGATCGGCCGTGAAATGTGTCGAGCCTTGGCCGTGCCTGACTCGCCATGGTCGATGTATTGCCAAACGCTCGCATCGCTTCCCATCAATTCCAGCTTTGGACTATTCGCGCTTCGAGTCGGGTCCGCCGACTCCAACTTCCAGACGCCGTTCGCTCAACGACAGGCGCTAGCAAAAGACTCGTCGAAAAGTCGTGCGGTGCTTTGTCGCGAGCTTTCGCAACAAATCGTCCAACTCACAAATGGCGACACCGGCAATCGGTTGCGAGTTTTCATTAGCCACACGAAACACTCTCTGCCAGGCACGGCTGACCCGGTCACCGGGGTGGTGGCCGAAGTTCGTACAAAGATTGGCGACACACACCTTCAGCCATACTTCGATCAACAAGATGTGCAGCCCGGCGTCGATTGGGCAGAGGAGCTCATACGGAGCGCTAGCACGAGCGCCTTGTTGGCAGTCCGAACTGACCTTTACGCCGGGCGAGAGTGGTGTCAAAAAGAGTTTCTGCTCGCAAAGCAAAACGAAATGCCTGTAGTTACTTTGAACGCCGTGGAAAAGTCGGAAGAACGAGGCTCCTTCATCCTGGATCACGTTCCGGTAGTTGGCTACCGGGCAGGCGGAACATCCATCGAAGAAGCGCTCAATCTACTGGTAGACGGTGCGCTTCGTAGGGCCCTTTGGAAGCTCTGCTTGGTTGACCTCAAAGATCATGGGTTCGATTGGATGCCGCTCCACGCTCCAGAACCGGTCACGCTGATTCCCTGGTTGCTCGAGAATCGCAGCGAGGCGAACGCTGACGGGCTCATTCGGATTATTCATCCCGACCCCCCACTGCAACCCGACGAGGAATCGCTGATCCGCCAGATTCTCGAGCTTGCTGGCATGAGCATTGATGTCGAAATTGTCACGCCCCGGACCTACGCGAGCCGTGGCGGGGGAATGCGGAAATGAGCGCGGAGGAACTCACCTCGTCGAATTCCCTTGAGGGATTGACAGTCGGAATCTCGGTGTCCGATAGCGCTGACTTACGAAGGCTCGGACTGTCGGCGAAACATGCCAACCTTGCCGTTAGTGAGATCACTAGGGCTGTGCTCCTCGGCGGTGGGCGGCTCGTCTACGGAGGTCGCGTAAAGCCAGAAGGGTTTACCGACTACGTGATTCACGAATTGAGTCGGTATGGATTCAGAGACTGCTTGACCCTGTGCCTCGCAGCACCCGAGCATCGGAGCCTGTCCGAAGCCGAGTTCGACCGAGTGAATTCTGCCCTCGGGGTCAACGGTCGGATTGTTTTGTTTGACGAGTTCGGAGCCGAGGTGGCCTTCGGTCAAGCGAGCTCCTCGGATGCGAACGCGTCAACCGAAGCGGAACAACTCGCAAGTATGCGAAGTTTTGCCGCCGATATGTGCGACGCCCGGGTTTTGGTCGGAGGTCAGCTTTCTGGTTTTCACGGTCGTTTTCCCGGGGTGCTTGAAGAGGCAGCGCTTGGAATTGAAAGAAACACGCCGCTTTACATTGCGGGAGGTTTTGGTGGAGCGTCGGCTTTTCTCGCTCGAGTGGTTGGAATCGACGAGTTCGACTGGCTGCCCGAAGACATGCCTTCAGTTTCGGAAGCATTCCGAAACGAATTGAATGCGTACGTACAAAGTGTTCGGAGCGCATCGGCATGGACGCCCGAACTTGCGAAGTTGGACAATGATGAACAGAAGAAGCTTGCTGCTTCTCATCGCCCTGGAGAAATTGCTTCGCTGGTTTCACGCGGGCTGGCTCGACTCGGCCGGAGGGCTTGATGGAGCGGGTTCCGTCATGCCTACCGGTTACGAAACGCAGGGAACGCAAATGATTTCGAATCGCCAGCCCACGACAACCGAAGGGTACGACGCCCTTTGGTACTTCGCAGCTGAACGTCAGCGTGTGTACATTTCGAAGGTGACCGGGGGACCAGGTCAGAGTACAGACCCGGTCATCGCTCAGAACCGGTTTACGAACGCCTATCGCGCGTCCGATCGAGTGAGTCAATATCTCATCAACTTCGTCCAGTACGACTGCGAAAGGAGTTGGGCGGATACCTTCGCTCGTACTCTGATCTTCAAGATTTTCAATCGCATCAGTACGTGGGAAAGATTGGTCGAGACTTGTGGTCAACCTACTTTCGACATGTTGTTCAGCAACAGGCTGGATGAAGCTCTAGCCGAAATTTCCATGGACGGACCCATCTATTCCGCGGCGTACATCATGCCGCCGCCGCGGGCCTTTTCTGGTCCGAAGTTCACTCGCCATTTGGCACTTGTGCGGCAGATGATGAGAGATGAGGCGCACGAAGAAATCAGAGACGCTGAGTGCATGAAGACTGCGTTTGAGGTTCTTCGACGGTACGACTCGATGGGAGACTTCCTCGCCTTTCAGTACACGATTGATCTCAATTACTCAGTTCACTTATCTTTTTCAGAAGATGAGTTTGTTGTTGCCGGCCCGGGTGCGCTCCGTGGGATTCGAAAATGCTTTTCTGATCCGGCTGGGCTTTCGCCAATCGACCTAATCAAATGGACGGTAGAAAACCAAGAACGAGCATTCCAAGAGCAGGGGCTCGAATGGGCTGGTCTTTGGGGTCGATCACTCCAGTGGATTGACGTTCAGAATCTGTTTTGCGAAATTGACAAGTACACCAGAGTCGCCATCCCAGAGCTTTCGAAATACGCGCCGGGCGACCGAATCAAACAGCGTTACCGGCCAGATCTAAGTCCGATGTCATCATGGTTCCCGCCGCGATGGGGAATCAACGAACGTTCCTCGTTGGGGTCGCAGGGCCGCTGCGTTACGTCACCTGAACCGCTGCAGCTTCAGCTCGGCTTGCGGTAACTGAGCATTTGCTTGTCAAGGTCACAGATCACGGTCCCACCTCGTTGCGAGGTCAACTGCAAAAACACTTCACAAGCAGACTTGTACGTACGCTGCCACGCAATCGGCGGTTGATCCTCGACCTCAGTCCCGCGAACCGTCCTCCGTATGTGGTTTACAAGGTCCCAATCCATTCGCCCGCTTTTGGCCAAGAAGCCGTCACTCTCTAACGCCCGGAATACGAACGCGACAAGTCCCTCCTCAAGGGCAATCGCCCGGGCACCATCCTGGGTACGATCAACCACCCCATCGTCTTGTTTTCGCTTGGCCCCCATGAGGGAGCGAAGGACTGGGACCAGCCCAACACAGTGACGTGAGCGAGGTGAAAGACGTCGTGGTATCGATAACCATCATCGAGCTGAGAGTTGTCGTTGAGCGGGTCGCCGAGGCCCTTGCGTTGACGTTCCTTCTCAATTCTTCGCGCTAACTCCCCAAGCGGCTTCATACTTACAACTGGGAAAGCTCCGCTGTCGTCTTCCTCGAACTCAATCTCCATGAGGCGCGGGAAACGCTGATGGTCCGGGAATTCGACGTCGTACGTTGAGGGTGGCGGCAAGTCCTTGCGAAAGATCTGTCCCGTCTTCACAAGATTTTGCTTAGCTACCTCGTCCAGATCAAGGTCGAGACGGTTGGCTAGGGAAGCTATGTACCAAAGGAGGTCGCCTAGTTCTTCACTGACGGATTCAGAGAGGCTCGTGGTCGATCCACTCCTGAACCACTTCTTGGCCACGGACACGACAGAGCCAGCCTCACCCGCTAATCCATGAAGCGCTATCTGGAGGCCGCGCTGATCGTCCTTTTCATGATCGGTTTTTGAACTCAGTTGAGCGAATTCAGATAACTGCATTTGTGAACTCCGTCTATGTCGATACAGCGTTTTGGCCTCGCTAGCGAGTAAAAATCTAGCCTTTTGCATCAACTCACTTGCCTTTCGGGGGAGGATTCAGTGGTCTTTGCGGTCCTCCAACCCTCAACGCTTCCAGGATCCGATTCAATTGCTTTGGTACAGACAACCGCCCCTCCACCCGGTCCCGAAGAACTTGCCGATGCCTGCTCGTGCAGAGATTCGAGTAGAGGTATCCATCTAGATCGATAGGAATAACGACCAACGGAGATACGCTGCCGTCTTCACGTTTGCGCCGTTCCTTATTGAGGCCAAGTTCGATCTCTTGGTCAACCCACCAACCGCGCTTTTTCGTCGACAGGGAACTCTTCGAGCAAAGTACCAATAACCGGTCTGCCTGCTCAACCGCTTTTCGAATAGCCTCGAGGGGCTCTTCACCCGGAAAGAGTTGCTCCGTATCACGCCAACAAGGGATGCCGTTTTGGAAAGTCAAAAACTGCTCGAGCTGATCAGCTGCTTCAGAATCGGCCGAACTATAGGAAATGAGAGGGGTGTAAAAGGTTTTGCTCGATGGATTGGCGATCCGATTTACGTTTTCTGTCCAAGCGGGAGGCACGCCGCATCCAAGAAGAAATTCCGCTGGTAACGGGCCACTCTTTTGAAGCGTATCGAGCGCAATTGAAGAGGCAAACTCGTGAATCACACTCATCAATCCAACTACGGTCGACAAATCCACATCAGTAAATTTCGTAAACGCAAGTTTTGCTTCGATGAGGCAGGTTCGCCGCATATCAGCTCGGCTGAAGTCAACACTGTTCAGATTGCTCTGCGAAAAATTTGTCCGTTCTAATCCGGCTCCGTAAAAGATCGCTCCCGTCAGGTCGGCGGCGCAAATGCGCGCACCCTTCAAGTTGGCCCACGAAAAGTCTGTTCCAATCAAGTCGGCTGCGCAAAAGTGCGCATCCTCCAAATATGAAAAGGACAAATCTGCCCTCGTCAGATTGGCGGAATCAAAATTGGCGCCCTTAAGGTGGGAGTCGACCACGACCGACTTTTCGAGGTTGCTACCCTCAAAGTTCACGTTCTCCAGATTCGCCTTCACCAATCGGGCACCTGCCAAGTTCAAATTTGAGAGGTTTGCGCCACCTATTTTTGCTCCTTCGAGGTCGGCATCGGTTAAGTCAATGACTTGATCACCCAGACGGAGCTCGTTCCAAGCTTCCACGTTTCGCTTGAGTAACTCGACAAGACCTGTTTCAGCCATCGTCGCATCTTAATTCCTGGGCACCATGGGGGGCTGAGAAGCCGAGTAGCCGTCACGGAACCTTCAGTCTGAGTGCTTCACGGGTCGATGCGGTAAAAGCGCAAGTCCGCAACTTTGGCGTGTCCGAAAACCGCTAGTCAAAACATGACTTTGTGATGACACGCCCTAAATGCGCCCTCTGACGCCCTGACCAGAGAACCACACCCTCTCTGACCTGCGGTAATGCTTCAAAAACAACGTGGAGGTGGGGGGAATCGAACCCCCGTCGGGCCATTTGCCCTTCTCCTGCTCAGAGCATGTATTGCCTGCTCAGCGCATGCTTTCTCTCGTACTCTACACCACCTTTCGCCACCGCTCATGGCCGGAAAAGTGCGTCATTTCTGCGTCAGTGTGTCAGTTTTGTGTCAGATAAGCGCGCTTAGTGTTGTCACCTTCTTGGAGGCTGGGACTGTTCTGCTTTCCACCTTTGCACTCACTTTGCGCACTGTTGCGAAGGTGGTCGAGAGCTAATTTTCAGACGCTTGGACGCTACTGTTCTCCACAAAGTTTTTTTGCCATGCCAGCGGAGCGGCACTGCGTACTCGAGGTTCTGATTCGCCAGAGCAACATCGATAGACAACGTTGAGAGGGTAAAGATGAGCAAAGGAAAGGTGTGGAGCAGACTTCGTTCCGGAACAAAGGCTGCGGCCATTACGGGGCACGTCGTCGCAAGGGCGATGCATCCTCCTGCGCCGCTCCCACCTCGGTTGGACGTTGTTCGGTCCGGTGAAGCAACCGCTTGTCAACAGGTGCAGGCTGCACCCCAATTACGTTCGACTGAAGAACTTGTTAAGGAGGCAGCTAACTGGCAGAAAGTAAGGGAAGCGGATTTGCGCAACTCGTCCTTGAATCGTGACCTTCGGGAGCCAGTTCGCGGGGAAGTGCGTAAAAGGTAGGGGATTATGTCGTACTGGAGTTTTGTCGGGAGAGTAGTGGGAAATTCGACGAGGGTGTCTATTTCGGCTGCAAACTCGATGAGCCAGGGAGTTGCGGCTCACGTCAGGGCTAAGCGCGTTAGACCAAGCAACCATTCCATGCGTCGGGGTATTTTGGTGCCTGGTGATGGGCCTCAGGCTGGAACCACCACCAGCTTCTTTGATTTTCGAGACGTCCTGATGCCTGAGCAAGTCACCAGCCTTCGCCAGGGTGTCTTTCCGCTCGGACGAGTCCAAGACCCTGGATGTGATGACCCGGCGTTTCCAGTTTTTCTTGATTGGGATTTCGTGGCACGCCACGTTGCGGTAATAGGTCCGGCAGGGAGCGGTAAGACCTACAACGTGCTTGCGCCCTGGATAGTTGCTGCTGCTAGCCAGGGATTGACGACAGTCGCTGTCGATGTGAAGGGTGATCTGCTCCAGGAAATCCGAAGTGCAAAGGCCCGATCAGCGTTACCAGCGAATCAACCGATAGTCACTTGGGATATAAGTGACCCTTCTATTTCTCGACCATGGAATCCGTTAGGGGAGATACATTCGCCTGAACACGCGAGCCAAGCGGCCATGGCATTCCTGGGTGAGGTAAATCAGAACGACCCTCAAAAGTTTTTTGCTGAACGCGACCATCGTTGGCTAAGAGGATTGTTCTGGCTGACTTCGCAGGGATTGGGGACCAACGCGCATCCAAGCGCTCTCTATAAGCTCATTGTCAGCCAACCGGATCTAGTCGCCGTCGCTGCCTCGGCTCCACAAGCGGCCCACGAATTGCTGGACTTGATCGGATTTGACAAACACAGGTATAGCGAAGCTACGTCAGGTCTCGCCAACAAACTATCTTGGCTTGCAGAGCCGGGCCTAGCACCGATGTTGGACGGATCACATGCAAGGGCGTTCACTCTTAGCCAAGCACTTAACAGCGGGGCGATTCTTCTTATTGGCGCCAGGGAGAGAGGTGGAGAGCGGACGGCCACTGCCGCCTCAATCTTTCTCAATCTTCTTCGACTCAAATGCCTTGAGCGGTTTGGTAGCAACCCTGTCCCTGTGTTCTGGGTGCTTGATGAAGCACCTCGCTATGCCAAGAGAATACAACTCGATCAAATGCTTGATTTGTTGCGCGGAGCAAAATCTCCAATCTGTATCGGACTTCAGGATGTGAATCATCTTGGTTCCGAGAATGAGCAAGTGCGCTTGTTGGCCAATTGCGAAACCTTGATCACCCTCAAGGGCTGTTCGCAGCACACTGCAAAGTTCTTCAGCGATCGCCTTGGCGTTACGTCGAAACCGGTCTCCACGATGACGTTGGATGCCAAGGGTCAATGGAAGCCGTCGGTGACTTTTCAGGACCAGCAGGTCCTCGGAGGCCGTGAAATTATGTACCCGCCGGTGGGTCAATATGGTGGCGTAGCCCAGCTCAGGGGAGGTCACCCGTTACCATTTTTGTTCAGTTTCGATGAGCCCTAGGGTGCCAGCGAACTTGCTTTGGCAGCAACTCCAACCTCGATAGCTTCCAAATGGCGCTGCATACTTTGCTCAGCTGCAACTTGGAGCGAAACTAGGATTTGCTTCTGCGCCTCGTCAAGCGCTTGGAGAGCAACGCTTGCCGTTTCCGTAAGACGATTTGCAACCTCCTGGCCATGATTGAACCGATCTATTGCTGGCAGTTCGAAATTTTCGGTCGCTCCGGTTGCTAAATTCACTCGGGAGAAGTCCAGACCTCTGGACAATTCCTGGAACAAATCACCGTTGGGCACTCCAAGATCGGGAACGAAGCTGGTCCCGATATCAATACCTGGACGAATCGGGAGGGACTCAAGAGTGGCTCCCAGCTCCACCGCTTGTATGGAAGGTATATTCGGAACCAGCAAGTGATTGCTTGTTACGTCGAACTGCGGAACCTCGAAAACCTGGATGAAGTCGGACTCTTGCGTGACGACATAACCCTTGCGGCGAACTTCCAGCAAGTATTTTCCCGAGTGGATCGATGGCAACGAGTATTGTCCCCATGCTGGGTCAACGTCTTGAGCATATCCGTTCGGGCCATAAATTCGAGCTGTGGAAGCATTCTCTGCTTCCCAAAGGAACGTAACGTCGCTGCCTCGTGGCACAACGGTTGATACGCCATAAAATGACTTGATTAAGGGCGGTGTTGATTTCACCTGAACAAATTCAACTATTGCGGTGAAGAGATCTTTGGCAGATGGCCGAGTATTCGGGTTTTCATTCAGGGCCTTCTCAAGTATCTGAAAGGTAGCGGCGTTCAATTCGCTTTTGAGGTGTTTTGCTGACCGCAGCTGTGTTGCGCCGCTGCCTCGACTTAAACCTCTAGCCACGAGGCACCCCAACTTAAATACATCCGTCCGAGCATCCTGTAGGCCCGAATTTCCCCTGGCGTGGCGGTTACTTCCCGGCGCAAGTGATTCGGGAGCAAATAAAAATGGGGAATTCATTTGGTGACGGTTCAGGTCTGCTTGCGGCGCGACGCTGTCACAATCTAAAAGCATCACCCGGGGCGGGTTCATGGCAAAGACTGCATTCTTCAACGAGATATCGCCGTAGACCATCCCATGTCGGTGGAGTAGACCGATCACAAAGATCAGTTTTGCAAATACCGCCAACACGGACACCATCTCCGAAAATTCTTCAAACTCCGCCTGTGGAATTCCAGCTTTTCTGCACAAGGTTTCAGGCGCGGATATCCATTCCAAACCTCGCGGGACGTCCTTTGAAGCTCCTCCAACGGGACTCAGGTGCATAAAAAACGATGAAGGTATTAGCGGGAGGAGACAACCCACGTCGCGTCCAGCTTCCGTCACCATCTCGAGCGGCCACGCGGAATATTGATCCAAATAGGCGCGGTCCCTGGCAGACAGCGACTGCCTTAACAGCACGGCTCTCCGCATGTCCCTCAAACCTTGTTGCTGCTTGTTGACCGGAACCGACTTCAGTATTTCTTTGTAGGCAAGGGCCCCTTGGTAGTTGGGTAACTCGTAGGTGGTTCGGTACACCGCGCCAAGCGCTCCTTCCCCAAGAAGATCACCAAGTGGCCCGAGATTTCTAAGCGCAACCACAGCTGGTTAACCGCCAAGATCCTCGGAATAGTTCAGCCAGATCCCAACCGCAGTTCGGTCATCGATGAACGTTCGGCGCGCAAACCCTACTTGCCTCGCAAATGTAATCGGGTCGGATGGCTCTTGCCACCAATCTGCGAGCTGTGCCTGAACTTGAGAATTCATATCCAGGGGAACTCCCACTCCGTCCGTCATCAAAAAAATTCTCCCTCCATCAACTGACATTTTGTGCTCGAGGAGAATCGGCTCAAAAGTCGGCAACGCTTTCGTTTTTCCAGTGGTGACACCGTCGTCGAAACTGTCGTCACTAGGCGGAACGATTTTTGTCCAACTCCCCGTAGGACTTAGCGACCACGCTTCGGAGTCCCCGACGCATGCGAAACTTAAATCGTAACCTCGGTCCGTCTGTCGAACTGCGACCGCAACCACCGTCGTTGCAAGAGCCCGACTTCCTTCAGAAAGCGCTTCAACCAAATCTCGTTCCCTTTCCGCCAACACTGCGTTCACCTCGCCGATGGCATCTTTCCAGTTACCCATAGAAAGGTATCGCCAAGGTAAGTCATTTACGACTAGGGCAGCAGCTTCGTGTGAGTATTTCAAGGAGCCAACCCCGTCACACACAACTGCCACTAGTGTTTTTGACGCCTCATCAAACGCAATCGAATATCCGTCCTGGCGCGGTTCACCGTTGCCAGGGCCCCGATGTAACAGGCCACGAAGTGACGCTGCAAGCACCCGAATTGCCCCGACTTCATATGCTGACGCGGCGATGTCAGGCGGCCAGGCTGCCGACGGTGGCATTCCGTACCCCGTGCCGTCAAGCATCTTTCCTGGGTCGCCGATCACCTCGATGCCGTGGCGATTTTCAGATTCTGAATCGACCTTCCTCGTCGTCAGCAAAAGTCACCAGCTTCACCGAATTGCATGTCTGATTCCTTCGCCGGCTGAATGGTTACGATCTGGGGATTACCTGCCGCCGCAGAAAGGCCAGAGCTGAGCACTGTTTTGCCGATAGCGTCGATGATCGACTTCAACATGGAATGGATGTCGTTAGAGCGCGACAAGAACCACTGCCCTCGCTTGGGACCAAAGTCTGGGTAGGCGAGAGCTTGAATATGTTGGGGTTGACTGGCGGCGTCCCCGAAACCGTAGGAGACCACGTACGGGAAAGCTTTGTTGCCCGTGTTTGATGTTGAGTCCCAGGCAAGAAGCCGTTGGAAAGTGCCCTTGTAGTCATCGCCTGAGTTTGGGTATCCGTCGCTGAGAAAGAAGACGCAAGGTCGGTAAACCTTGGATCCGGCGGATTTCAGCCGTGCACGGTCGGCCTCGAACGCCGTATGGTAAGTCTCCAATCCTGCAGCAAAGCTCGTCCCACCGAGCGGTCTCAGGGTTGGGACAGTGATGTCTTCTGGTCGGGAAAGCGGTACCTCGACCTTGCCTGAATCGCTGAAGGAAATGATGCTAAGCATTGCAATATCCGCGGCGACAGGGTTACTGCAGATGTCGGCAACGAGGTCGCGCAGTGCGCCATTTAGGTCTCCAATTGCATTGTTAGTCCCCATGGAGCCGGACACATCGCAGATGATGTAGAACGGCATAAGTACCTGCCCCTCAGTAAAACGTCCTTCTTCGATACGGTCAAGATTAGTTGTATCAGTCATAGTTTGCGCTCCTTGTTTTGAGATGATCAGTTGGATGACGTCGGGATATATTGGGATTGTTGCCTGTGAGATCGTTAATTCGCAGCTGGACCAATTCCCTCATCGTGGAGTTGAGATGCCGACTCGCTAGCCAACGAAGGACTTTGTCCCTCTGCCGGCGGGCCATGGCCAACTGCATGAAGAAGTTCGTTAACGACGTCATCTTTGTCGTGGACCATGGTGAATTCAACTGCCTCGTATCCGGACAAGGACGCATTGATGTCTGTGACGATCCAACCGATATCCGCCAACTCAGCGATACTCTGAAAATATTGGAGGCATCGAGTTCCGCTTAGCGCGGCAGACGGCAAAATGAACATCACCAGGGGACGATCGCATCGTTGTGCCCTCCGGCGAAATGAGGCAAGGTTCTCGCGTATCAAAATTAAAAGTTGATTCATTGTTTCGGTGAGATCGAGATAGTCGAAAGTGGATCTCCAAGAGTCGAAATCGCTTGCAGCCAGTTCTCCCGTCTGTATGAACATACGTTGGCGGGACTTTCCTTGACCTGCAACAACAAGGATTGTTCTGCCGATGGAGTCGTCATTCTCTGAACAGAGACCTTGATCGATCCCAACCGCAAGGTCGATGATTCGCCGCCGGATTGTCTTGGGACGAGACTCCGCGCCCAAAGCCACGACGATGTAAGTCAAACGGAGGGAACGATCTAATGCGACAGCGTATTTGTCTGTTGCGTGCCTTCGTTGCGATTTCGCCAACAATCGATTTGTCTCGTCGGCAACTTCATCATCAGCCTGTCGCACGGCTTGAATGCCGATGTTGTCAGAGGCGACTATCTCAATAGACGGAAAAAAGTTTGAAAGGTGGGCTGCGGTCACCACCCCGTCGGAGTTCATTGCTGCTTCTTCTACGATCGCGAAAGAACTCTGGAGAATTACGTTGTCGAGGCGAGCTGGCCCTGCGCTCAAATCCAAGGACACGATGTTGGCGGGTGCCTCCGCTTCGCCGGGGGACAAGCCGATACCTTGGAGATGAATCGGGAGTGTTGCGTACTCCGGCGAGGACTTGATTTGGGAAATTCGCGTCTCAACCGATGCCTGGTCGTGGTCGATGATGACTACTCCGAGTGCTACCCGGATTGTCGAGCCTAGTGGTGTTGTCCCGAGTCCAGCCTTTAGTCCTGCCCAAACTTGCTTCGAATCAGTTACCCGTCCAGGCAACCGAACTCTTCCTTTTCGGCCCAGTTTTTGCAGACCCAACAACACCAGAGATTCAACCAATTCAGGGTCCAAGCCAATACGCTGGTTTAGGACGTTGATCACCGGCTCTACAAACCTTTCAAGGTCGTCGGGGCAAGCCACTAACACGGCGCAGATCATTTGGCCGATAGCCCGGTCAACAGGGCGAGAATCTAGCTCTTCATGGTTGTCGTGGGCAGCTTGAGTTTCCAGCTGTTGGATGCCGTCCTCTGATTCGCCGTGGTTACCGGCACGGCTAATGGTGCTCATAAGTCGTTCGCATCCGGGAGGCCAAACGGAGGCGACGTTCTTGCGCTCCCCGGCTTGGAAGTCCCCGGCCGGCCGGGGTTGCTTGCGATTGTGGCCTTGACTTGCGCACTCCAATTCGTCAGAGCATCTGACAGAATGGCTTCCATCTCGCCAGCGACATGTTTATTTGCGGTTTTTCCGAGATCTATTTCACGGTGAAGCATGTCGTCGCGAATAGTTTCGCGTTTCTTGACTTCGCGGTTTCGTTGGGCATGTACGGCATCGGTATCGCTCTCTACCGCGTCGTATTCATCGTCGTGGAGCTTCTTCGCTATCCGGTCGTATTGCGTTACCCCACGAACTGCGATAAAAGTTTTGATAATTACGGGTAGCAATTCAATTGCCATGAACAGCAACGCAACGAGCCAGTGGGCCCCAGCCCCTCCGTCCCTCGACGAGAGCTTCCCCAGTGCGACGATCTGTGCGTGTAGGCCAGCCTTCTGACGAATCAAATCACCATTCTCTAATCGACCCAATTCCTTGTTCAAGCGAATCGCTTCTACCCGCAGACCACCTTCACACTTTGGATCGAAAGTCGCTTGACCTGCACTGGTCGTTGGTTCTGACTTCAGTTCTGACTTTGCCAGGCCGCATAGCTTTACGTTTGCTTGTACCTGCGCTGCCTCGACTGCGCCTTTGTTCTCATTGTTTGCGGTGTTTTGAGCAGCCTCGAGTTTTGCCCTCGCTGATGTTTCGTTTCGCTGTGCGCTTTCGAACTTTTTGACAGCATTCTCATACTCTTGTTTTCGCACCTTATAAAGGGGTCCGTCTCCCGCTTTTTGGCTGGCTAAACTTTCGCACTTCGGATTAGAGCCAGCCCCTTCGAGCTCGCAGATCATCACCAAGTAAGCCTTGTCTTTAGCCTTTTCCGTCTGCTCAAGTGACTTGACCGCGGTTGCGTAGTTCGCTTGAGCTGTGGCCACTTCCGGCGAGGAAAGGCCCGGCACAATGCCCTGCACTATTCCTTCCTGCTCGGTAATTTTTTTGTTGAGGTCGGCCAGCTTTTTGGCGGTCTGACTTTTCCCTGCGTTGGCTTTCATCGACTCGATTTGGGCGTCTTGATCTTCTTTCACCTGCGCCGCGATCTCGCTACGAAATATTTGTAGCGTAATAGGCGTCGACACGACAACGCCGATCAGAACAGCTAGAGCTAATCGCGGTAAGGCGTACCACACAGCCCTCGGCCCAGCTACTCCATGCATAGTCCTTATGAGAGCCCTATCCAATACCAGGATCAACGCACCCCAAAACAGGCCAAGAATGACGGAGACGACGAGATGGCTTATTGGCTGCTCTCGGGTCGGGCCGCCAGTATCTGGATCGATCACAACGAGGACTGCATTGTGCAGGGCGAATGCCATCGATACTGCTGCCACCGTTGCAGTTCCAAGCATGACCAGTCCTAGGCCAACGAAAGTACTTCGCTCCGACTTTGCGTGGCTGAGCACATCAAGATCAGCCCCGCCAAGGACAGCGAGCGACGAACCATTAAATTTTGTGGTCGGCGATGTCCGATTGTGATTCGATCGCCCAGGTATTTGGTTTGGATGCAAGATGTCCGCTCTCCGAAGGCTTCCTTGTTGGTACACCAGTAATCTGATGTACAAAAGCAAATCGGGTGCAAAGCCTTGGAAGTCTGTCCGCTACAACTTGCCGCCGACGCAAATGCGTGGGTCTAAGAACGAGTAGCTGTTGTCGACCAGCACATCGTGGGCACCGTCGCCAGGACGACAACACAATCGACATCGACCTATTAGCTCCCCGCCCGAGACCTACTCCGAAAAGTTTGCAATCGACTTCAACGAGTCCGCGGCAGTTAGGAAGAGTTCTCTGGAAAATCGCGCTCGAGCTGCTCCAGAGTCGATTTCGGTGTTCCGATATTCCGCGTGGCTCACCCAAACCAGGAGTGAGGCGGGTATCAAATAGGTGGCGATTCCTCTATTTCGTGGGCCAGTAGAGAGACAGACTTCGGGGTTGGCTCGATTGCGATCAAGGGTGACCACGCCAACGCTGGAAGTCTCTGTAGTTTGGCTGCTCCGATCTCTAGCAAAGACTGTCTTAAGGAGACCGAAACAATGCCGCCATTAGCTATGCGCGCATAGGTCGGCCCTAGTATGTCCAGCTCGGGACTGAGAACCGCAAGTTTTGTGGTGCAACCAAGAACGATGCTGGCCCCAGCGCATATCGCCAGGGTGGCGATGCCCATTGGTTCGTTGTTGGCGTACCCGGTGCTGAAGATGCTGTGGCACGCACCTAGGAGGAGGATCGGGCTGAGTCGTGATCCGAGTAGGTCTGACGCATCGATTGCTGTTGAGTCGTTCAGCGAGACCGCTTGAGAAAGTCCTAGCGAAGAATTACCATGAGCCGAAATTGCTGCGACGTCGTAAACCGACTCGGACTGTAGAAGCGCTGAACGAAATTCGTCCGTTGAAGTCGGTCGATCGACCTTGAACTGCCCTGATAACAGAGCTTCGAGTTCCGGAAAAGTCCCTAAGGTGTCGGTTCTGTCGCCCCAAACGAGCGCACATCCTGTCGTCGGCGCAGGTTTCCGGGCGACGACGTTGCGGTGCATGCGAAGTGAGGGGAACAGACGAATTTCCGAACGTTCGAATAGCAAGAACGAAGCGTTTGATTCAGAGTCAACGTCTACCCCGTACCACGGGATCGCCCAGGTTCTTCCAGACGGAATGATAAGTATGCTTGCTGTATCGCTTGAGGATGCCAAAATGTCACGAAGCGCCCCCGGGATAAGCGAGGAAAACAAGCTGAGATCGCTGGTGTCGAGCGCTGCTCGTTGGTCGTCTCGCTCAAGATCATCTGTGCCTAAGAGGTCTAGTAAGCGTGTCATACGATCGTCGACGGTTACCTCTTCAAGCGTCATCGCGCCGGTAGAAGCGCATCTCCATCCGACGATGACTGAGTCATCTCGATCTTCAAGAATCAGTATGTGCGAACTGTCGTCGACGGATGCCAACAACGCATCTATGTCGCATGGCTCAGGATCGTACGTATCGGCGAATGCGCGGGACGTCAGCACGGAAAGCTCATCCCGCAAGTCGACAGGTCGCTGGTTCCGTTGGCTTACAACCTCAAGTTTCTTGACTAGGCGGGCGATCTCGGTTGGCGATTTTGCAACTGTCTGATCAAGCATCCCTGATAGTCGACCAGTTCGCCGTATCTCGAGGACCCAGAATCCCATCTCGCCGGCGTTGAGAGCTACAGCCAATTCCAGCGCTTTCAGCGTCAGTTCGTCCGAGGCGTCGTTCAACCTCGCTCGTGAAGCCGAGCCTGCAAGGCTGCGGTCCAAGAGCGAAAGACCGTTCACTGCGCTGATAAGCGCTTTCGTGGCTTCATCGGGCGAGGAAGCGACCAAGGCTTCGGCTCGTACTAGATCCACACCGATGCGAAGATGTCTGTCGGTTGACATTTCGATGCCAGGCGCGGCGGATGCGAGCGCTCTGAGTGCCTCAGTAGGGTTTCCGGCGGCGAGTTGCGACCTTGCTACGAGAACAAGTCGACGTGCTAGGTCCCGTGAATCTCCCTTGGATTCACCAAGGAGAGCAAGGGTGCGCTGTAGATCAGGTAGGTCGCCTGTCTGTAAGGCCCTGGCAACTTCGCGGTCGGTTGCGGTGAGGGCTGCAGTGTGGGGCATCCCGATCCGCGTGAATACCTTCTTGGCCTTGAGAGACTCGACCTTCGCCTCGATTGCCAAACGCTTGCGACGTACACCTCGCTCGGTGCTTGATTGTGCCATCAGAATGCGAGATCGAACCTTGTGGTAGCCGCCGATTCCAATCTTATTTTTGATCAGTTTGGAACATTCGAAAGCCTCATCTGCGTACTTGGTAGCCGTGCCAAGATCAAGTGCGACGGCGTAAAGGTTCGCCAGTACCAGGGAGAGTTCGATTCGGCTGAATGGGTCGTGCAAGGCTTCGTAGGCCGTTGTTGCCGCCTCGTGTGCACGTTGCCACTCAACGGAGTCCGGTGTAGCGCCACGCTGGAAGTGTTGAGCCAGAAGAAGATTTGTCGAAGCCACAAGCACTTCGCTCCGTATCGACTTTCCATCCATCACCACCGCATCAAGCCACGAAAGAGCCTCCCCGTTGCCGAGGCTTGTGGCGGCACGGGATAGAAGGATCTCGGACAACGCGCATCGATAGATGTCCCCATCTTCCCGGTGAGCGTTGAGGGTAACGCGAAACATCTTGTCTGCATCAGACGGACTATTGGTTAGCAGCAATACAGCTCCGAGTTCCCGGGTTGCATCCAGTTCCAATGATCGAGATACCTGTACAAGCTCAGAGCTTGATGATGCTTTGATCCTCTCGTACGCCTCACTCGCGTGGGGAAGAGCGTCGCGCGGATTTCCGCGAAGGCGTGCTAGGCGAGAAAAACACAGTTTCAAAGCGATTTGCGCCTCTTTGTCGAGTTGTTGAACCGTAAGTTCGCGAAGTACTTCTTGAAGAAGGTCTGTGTAGCCAATATCCCAGGCGCAAAGGGCGGCCGCAAACAAGCATCCAACTAGCAAGTCACTGTCCTCAGATGCACGTGCACGTTCCAATGCAATCGCTACTCGGTCGAAGGAGTCGGGGCTTGCGAAGCGCCGTCGTTCGTACTCCGCTAACCCAACTTCAATTGCGATGCAATCGCGGAACGTTTCTCCTTTCGCGGCACCTTGCATCCCGCTCAGTCGTTGGAATGCAATCAACGCACCAGGTAGATCTCGGCCTAACAAGGACCAAGCATCGCAAATCTCGTTCGACCAACGTGGATCGGGAGTTCCAGGAAACGCGTTCGGAAAGTGGGGGAAAAACACGACAACTCGAAACTTACTGAGAGATCAAGACGATGTTACAGATTGGCTTGTGGTTGGAGGTTCAAAGTCCAAGCGAGGAAGGAGGTGATCGCGCTTGTCACGTCTGGGTTTGTCATGCCGCGATTCCGAAACATCTCGGTCAGCATCTCGTGATGTATTCGAATGTAAGTCTGCATTGTTTGCCCAGCATGTAATTCATGATTTGCGAACATCGAAGTAATGGCGTCGGTGACTTTTCGATCTTCGTCGGATAGCGACGAAAAAGCTTCTTCAATTGGTTTCATGGGTCTTCGACCGTTTGACTCTGGGCCGATTGCTTGATTGGTCGCTGTTACTGCCAAGACAATCATTTCGTTAACGTCCGCAGAGTCTTCGAGTGCAGCTTCGAGGCGATCCCATCGGCCTTTTGCAAATCTCCAGGCGCGGGCGCGCTGCTCGTCGCTGCAGCGCTCATCACCCTTGAGTAATCGAGCGAACGCAAGCGCGTCGATGGCAATGATCAAACGCTGTTTCCAGCTGGTGGCTGGATTGGCAGGCGTCTCGATGGTTCGCACGACGAAGCGAGAATCAGGGGCAAGATTCGGGAGGAGGATGTTCGCTATTCCCTGCCAAGACCCATCGTCATTGCGCTGCGGAACGATGTCCGAGATGGCGATCGGAATTCGATGAGCGGATTCCGAATCGTTCCCCGAAAGAACCTCTAGGAAAAGAGGAAGCAACGTTGGATTTTCTTCCCGTCGAGGTACTGCGGATCGAAGGTCGTCCTCGCTGAGAAGCTTCATCGCCGCTGGAGCATCAGCACCGTCGACTTCGGTGAATCTCAGGTCGTAAACAAACCGGTTCAACTCCACACTCACGGTATACCTCGGTTTGTTTCCGCCAACGAGTACGTGGTCAGAATCAAGATACGTGCGCGGTATCCGTCGTGAATCAACTACGGCTCCGGCGACTAGAACTTGTGCCTCCAAATACCGCGCCGCTTCGGTGGCAATTCCAAACAACCGCGACTTCTTGGTTCCTCGGAAACCGACCACAACAGTTTCTCGGCTCTCCACCGTTGTATCGGATACGTCGGGTGCTAAAGCACTGATGAGGTTCAGCACGTGGTCTGGTGCAAACTCAATGACAGAATTCGGGATGTCGGAAAGCCGGAGTTGGTAGGGCGGGTTCGCGACCAGCATCCATGAAACGAATGGGTGCTCTTGGAGACTTCCGATAGCGTCCGATTCGAGGTCGTGGAGCAACAAGTCGTTTGACATTTGCGACCGAGCGTCCGTCTCGATGAGGAGTTCGATGGCTTCCAACATTGAGACCGACCCATGAACTTCTGGTCGATTGTCCGATACTTCTCGCTCAAAGTTGCTCGAAAAGATGCTGTTGAGCAGGGTCCAATCACTTTGGGTCAGGTCTGCCGTGTAGATGGAAAATGTGGGCCGCTGCTTGGCGTAGGGAATTCCGGATACTTCGATAGCTGGCGAAAGGCGAACACTGTGAGCCAGCTCGTCAACATTGCTAGGTGTGATCGGAGTCAGCGTCAGAAACCCGTTAACCCCATAGGTAGTGGAATATTGAGCACGGATCGTGTCCGACGGTGAAATCAACATCAGATTGCCCCTTTGACGACGAGAGTTCGGACTGCAGCTGAAAGTCTGCGAAGGGTGCTTGACATCGCCGTCCTCTCGACCTCATTTGCAAGACCTTTGATATGGCTTCCAAGGAACGACGAAAAGAGAACAACTCCAATCGCCTTTGCTTGTTCGTCAATGGTCGCTTGGGCGGTCAGGTCCGTTTCGGTTTGCAGGTATCTAACAACATCTCCCGTTTTTCCGTCTGACCATTGCGAGAGGCCAACGGCTGCGAGGGTGATTCCGAGAAGGAGGTACCCATACGGGCGTTCGCCTGATCGACGGACGTTGGGAAATCGATGTGTGCGATTGAAAAAGAGGGTGAGTTGCTGCAGTTGATCCAACCGTAGATCGCAAATCCCATCTTGATCTCGCGGGGGGTGCGAGTCGTACATCTCAGGGCTCTCGGGTGGCGCCCCGACGACCCCGATCCGCTTCCTTTGGCGCACCGCTTCGGTCTTTGCCCAATAGATCACTTGTTGACGGGCAGTCTCATTCCAGAAAACAAGGTCGTGTTCCCAGGGGGCCCTCTTGAGTCTCACTACAAATGAACTTATGATGTCGGCGGCAGCGTATTCAGCGTCCACCTTCGACCATCGTGCTGCATTGCCAGGCTGTAGGAATTCGTTCTCGACCAGTTTGGTGACGCGGAAGCAATACCGTTCGAGTTGTTTGCTTCGTCTTTGAAGTTCCAGCTCGACGTCGGCATCAAGGTGCGGTGGTACTTGGTTCGAAAATCCGACCGCGGCAAAGACCCGAGGAAGGTCTGCGCCGTAACGATGAACAAGCGAATCAACTGATCGTGCAAGTTCTTGCGGATCTAACTCCGATGATCGTGACCGCTTCCACAGGAGCTGGAATTGGGTTGTCTCCTCGAACAATTCGGCGGCGTCAGTGAGCAGTGGAGACGCCGCTGCAACAGCGTCGATGCGATTTCTGAACCGTTCCGTCGAGACGGCGACGGCCTGGACCTGACTGGGTTGGTCCTGGGTCGCAAGTTCGAGGTTTCTTCGAAGAAACTCGTTTGCCTCTGACTGATAGTAGACGAGGCTGCTCCACCCGTTCCGAAGCACAGCCTTCTTGTATTGGTATGCAATAGCGTTGCGAAACTCCAACAAGGCGTCGATTCCAGGGCACGGAAAGTGTGTCATCTGACCGCTCGGAAGTAACCGGCTCGCCGTAATCGAGTCGGCCAATATTCGGATCTGCTCCGTCTTCGGCAAAAGCCATTCCAGAGATTTGACACGGACTGCTGCCTGGCGCATTTGGGTCACCAAATGACCATCAAAGCTGAGCGTGCCACCGCTATCCTCACCGTTGACGGCCATGCGAGTAGTCGCCAACCCAATCGCTTCGTCGACAAGTTCGACTTCTGCCAGGGCATCTGATGGGTCTAGCCACTCACGCTGCGGCTTGACCGCTTCGGCGAAATCTGTTCCGAGTTGATCGGCCGCCACGACTATTACGTTATGGCCTTAGACAATTGCCGATAAATCAACCTATCCAATGTGAGCACGTTGGTTGACGCCACGGGATAAGTCAGTTTTCGCAACCGTCTGAAATCAGGCAACGGCCGGAGGGCTGCCTGATTACAAATCGATTTCCTCATGACCTGCAAATGCTTCCCCGTTCCGTGAGAGCGCTACGAAAGATCGAACGTTGTTCATGTGGATCTCAAGCATCTCGACCGTGTGGCCGAGGGCCGTATTCTCGAAACTCAATCCAGCCAGGTACTGCTTGAGCAGTCCCTTTGTATCGGCTGGTTTGGCGTAACGGTCTAGGAGAGCGAGTTCTTCGGGTGTCGCAAGTAACTTCAGGGTGAAGCGGTAGGTCACGCTCTCGCGTCCCGGTGTGTTCGATCGATCGATTGACAAATGCATAGCTTTTCCTTCGGGATTGTAAGGTTCCAGGTTGACGATTTCAGGTGCTGATTGCCACGAGTCATTAACGCTCGGAGACGGCTGAGTTTCCGGCTTCGCTGGTGAAGCACTTGAATTTTTTCGCCCAAAAAGTTTCATACGGAATGCCGATCTATTGAGGGCCGGTTCGGCGGGTTCTAAACGGTTAGTAGTTGTTACACTTCAAACGGGAGACGCGGATCACCAATGAGGTTTTTGCCGGCAAGACGCCTGCATAGAGGGTCGTCGGACCAGATCATTGGTACAGGTGCCCGCAACTCATCGTGGTGGGCACCTGTATCAGGATTTAAGTTATGGCCGCTTTACGGTATTGCCAACTGCGACGGCTCCGAGTAGCGGTGCAACAGTCGGCTTTTTGGTGTCGGCTGGTTTCTCGGCCGGCTTGACTCCTTTGTTGATTTCTGGATTCTTCTCTCCCATATTATTCACCCCCTCCCTTTTCGTAGTGTCGATGGGTGTTCGTGGCGCCCAAACTCTCAGCAGAGTGCACAAATACTTTCCTGTCTTCGTGTTCCATGTGCTTTCTGAGGTGATGCCTATTGAAGTGTTCGGGTGTCTCGTCCACCTTCGATTTTTCATACTTCTTCTAGCCATCGAGCAGACCACTTAGTAGTCTCTTCATTACCTCGTCGGCTTTCCGCCCGGGGATGGCGCTTGTATCGCCGAGTTGTCTACCAACGTAGTTGGCCATAAAATCAGCGGCGCCTAGGCTGGACTTTTTCGCAATCTTTATTCCGTCTGTTCGAGTCACTTCCAAGAACAGCCTTCGGATATCTTCAGCGGACTCAAGATAATGATTCAGCATTAATGAATCACCATCGACAGCAGCTCCTCCGACGGCCGCGCATCGAGCAAACAAGTCTTTCTCTGCTTCAGACTTTTTTCTGAATAGTGCCATCTAATCAGCTCGGTCAGTATTCATTGCGTCAGTATTCATCGCGGCCGGTCGAAAGGTCCTCGTATAAGTCGGCACCGATAGCAACAAGTTGCAGAGGACGAATCAGCTCGTTGAGGTCGAGATTCACTAGCGGTACTGAATGCTTAAGGCTAACGAATTCGCCATCGCTCACAAGCCCTCCGACAACCGCGTTCCCAGCCATTTTCAGCAGTACTTGAAGCATCGATTGGAGGTCGACCAGCCGACCAACCGGAGACGATATCGAGACCCAACTTTCACCGCCGTTCTCAAGGGTTTCATGAACCAGCGAAACGAGTTGCGTCCGCGATCCAGTCTTGAGGTGCAGGAGTAGCGCACCCGGTGCACCACTTTGAACTTGAAAATTCTCAAGACAGAATTTTTCTACGGACTCCCAGTTCGCCATATTTCCCCTTCGGTAAGGTCTTAAATGAGCCTTGTCACCACACCAGTGTTGCGACTGAGTGCAAATCCACTGCAAAACTGCGTGTCGGTGACCGCCACAGTTTCAAACAGCCGTCAAAGGACACTCCAGTTGGCCATCACAAACCACCGTTGCAAACAATGGTCGGACAGCGAGTTTCTATCGGTCACATTGTCGCGTCGCGACGAGCTTCCGTGATCTTGGCCTGAAGACTCAGCGATTTCTCGAGGTCATTGCTGGGAGCGAGCGGAGACAAGATTTCGCGAATGTCGATCGCTTGTTGCACGCTCCCGCTTGCTCGGCTGAGCAGCTTTCGTCGTTCAGAGATGGATGCCGATTTGTCGTGCAGGGATTGCTCGAACCAAACGATTGCGATGCCGTGGTAGCAAGCTGCAACGTGTGGATGGTTTGTCGTACCGAGTATCTCGATCCGCTCGGACAATATCTCCTCATAAAGTGTCCTGGCTCTTGCGAAGTCTTCGGCTCTTCCGAGTTTTGCGGTTGCAATAAGATTTCCGGTCAAATTGTATTTGGCCCGAAGCAACTCAAGTCTTGCGAGTGGATCCTTCAATCCGTTGACGCCAAACAAGACGCGGCGTTCAGACACGGATCGCTCGAGCAGCTGGGTGGACTGGTCCAGCAGTTCCTCGGCCAAGGCTTCGGTGTCGCAATGTCCTCCGACGGCGAGTTTTCTCAGAAGCAGTCCTCGCATGGCCATGGCTCGAAGACATCGAAGTTTTGCATCGTTGTCCACGCTGTCACTCATCATCGCGATGATCAGATCACACTGGCCGAGTGCTTCGTTGATGGCAGCCGTCGTGGAATTTGTCGATTGGTTCGTCAGGCGAGCGATGCTCAGACGTGCATCTGACTGCAAAATCACATTGATTCCGTCTTCGAGCTGGGCGAGCCCGCGAGCGGAAAATTCTGCACTCGTGGGTACATCGCCGTGCAGTTCAAGGGCTTTGCCAAGCCGAATCATTGCGATACCCACCGCACGGCTTGGCCCGATTCGATTTTGGAGGGACGCGAGAAGCGTTCCGATTTCGCGATCAGCTTTTAAGCTCCCAAGTCGTTCGTGTTCTCGGAAGAACTGAGCGCTTCCCAGGACTCCCTTTTTGAAGAGCGTCTCAAAACCATCACGAAGAACTCGAATACAGGATTCTCGCAATAGGGAGTGAAGTCGATCGACACCGCTGGTCTCGTTCAGAATTCCAAGGGTACGTAACTGATCAAAGCTCGTCGTCATCGAAAGTTCCAGCGTGACCGCTTGGGTGATCCCTCCCGAAGGCAGGGCTGAAGCAACCACTAATCCATCAATCAACTCTGGCGCGACGGCTGAGGTAACTTTTACGGCGAGATCCGAAGCCTGATGGGCATCCATCAGGTGGGGGTCGTTCGACCGGAGCACCTTTTCAACATAGTGTTCGATCGTGCGGGGGCTCCCGACGCGTTCAACGAGTTGTTTGTATATGTTTCGAAGTAACGGAAGTCCGACCGTACAAATTTGTGTGAGGTGTCCGAGCGACCGGTCGGTGAATCGAACTGGTTCGAGCGCAAGCTGATAGACTGGTGTTGTAACTCCTGTGCGGAGGTCGTTTCGCGAGAAGGAGTAGTTCCGCCAACTTTCATGGGTAGTCGAGATGATCAGCACCTGTCCAGCGGAAGCTTTTGGGATGGGAAGTCGATGGTAAGTGTCCGAATGATCGTTTGCGCCGTCGAGTACCACAACCCATGGTTTGTCAGACGAGCGGAGGCGATCGAGAGCCATACCGGCGAAGAACTCGATATCATCGATCGATGAAACCGTGTTCACTGATCCAAGGTCATCGAGGAACAATTTTGCAAGGCTCGTTAAAACGGTGTTTTGGTCGGCCCCGTCAAGAGTCCAAGCGAAACCTTGGTCCGCTCGGAAGGCGAGCAAGGCGGCGAGGGTAGATTTTCCGACGCCCGAAGGGCCGAGGATCACAACCACACCCCTATTCGGCGCCGCTGAGATCATCATGGTTCGCTCCGGATAGTCCTCCCGATCGTTTGGTGGAATTGCCATCGCGGTGTTGATCACACTGCCTGGGCGAGGAGCATCCGTAGCCCGCTCGGTGAAATTGCTCCAGACGACTAGGTTCGAGTTCTCGCCAAGTTTCATCGCCGCCATCTCGGCGTTGGCCTGCGCCGAAGCATGCCCTATCCGACCCGTACTCAGAAGCTCGCCGACGAATGTTTGCGTCGCGACTTTCACCGCGTCCCATCGAACGATTTCATCGAAACCAACGACTATCCCTACCCCCTCGGCGTGGAGCATGGCGGCGATCGAATGACACTTCTTTGTGCCCTTTGCGGTAGCGCATGCCCCCAAGACCACGACGAAAGGCAGCGATCCGTCCCTTCGTCGAAAAAGATCGACAAACTCTTGCGGTGTCCTATTCGTTTCCATTTTGAATAGACCCGGAGTCTCGTCAACTGGCGGCAATGCATGCCCCAGAAAGATAACGATGTCAGCATCACTCGGCGTAGCAGATCTCAAATTCGCAATTACGGGCAGCATGCCAATCGAATGAAACGCTTCGCTCGTATCGAGCAGTTGAATCGTGGAGTTTCGAAGTTCTTCGCCGTCGATTGGCGACCATGACTTCACCGAGCCGAGAGACCACGCCTTCCGATTAGCAGCGGTGGTCCGAATAAGGGCCATTCGACGCGGTTCAAGAATTCGATCGACGGCCGTGCTCCGCGAATCAAAATTTGCGCGCGCTAGTTCCCAGGGAATTGCACTGGCCGCTTCATCGGCCGGTCGAATCCAAAGGGTCGTTGGAAAGTACGGAACCATTGCGGGCAGCACGCCAGCTCTAACAATGTGCTGTCCAAGCTCTACTTCGAACGCGCGCCGTAACCCTTCGCTCCAACCGCTATTGAACAGCGTAAGGCGATCGAAATCGAACTCAATCGTGGTTTCTGTTTCGAGCCCTGGCCCGCGCCCCCGTAGGCATAGTGATTCTGGCTCAGACGTAATCGAAAGCTCAAAGTCCATCGCCGTCTTCGCTACGGAAGCAGGGTTGCTGCGCAAATGAAGCGCCCGGTTGGTCGAACAGATCGATCAGAAAACAGTGTCTCTTGGTTGGCGTCCGTGGAGATCATGGCGACTTCTATCTGCGAAGGGGGTACACCTGCGGCTTCGAGTTGTCTTCGGTTCGCAGTCCACAGGTCAAACATCGCCTTCCCGTCGGCCTGGTGTGGAAGAAGGCACTCTTCGCCCCAGGAACGTTTCAGCGCGAGTTCAATCACTTCCTTTCCAACCTCGTAGGTCGACGGCCCGATCGACGGCCCGATCCCGGCCGTGAGATTCACTGGTTCAGTGCCGAACGCGTCAACCATCGCTGCGACGGTTGCGACCACGATTTCTCGGACCGTGCCGCCCCAGCCTGCGTGAATCACACCAACGCTCCGGGTAACACTGTCGTACAGGACTACTGGCACGCAATCCGCAAGCATCACGCAAAGCGTCAGTTCACGGGTTTGCGTAATAAGTGCGTCGGTTTCTTGTAATGCATCGCCAACGGTCAGGGAGCCACGGCCTGCGAACTGATCATCTACGAGAGCAATGTTGGGTCGATGAATTTGTTGGCACCAAACCGATTGCTCTAGAGAGGATCCCGTCGAGCGCAAAACACGCCGCCGGTTTTCGATCACCGAAGAAGGTTCGTCACCAACGTGCAAGCCAAGATTCAGAGAATCGTATGGGCCGGTGCTTACCCCGCCGACGCGGGTCGACACGAACGATGAAAGTCCGTCGAACTGATCGAACGACTCAAACCGCAGCACCGCAAGTTCACCAATTTGCTCCGTTCGCACAGATGAATGGTAGCGACTACGTTGCGTCGGCGCAGGTCGGTGCCAAATAGGTGGTGTGCAAGGCTATTGGCATGGATAGGCAGCAGGTTGACCACAACATCCGTGTAGGAGCGACTAGCGAAAGTAGTGGTGATTTTTTGCCCGTATCGCTCCCGGACTTCCCTGTGACGGGAGATCGGCACGCTCTGATCGAATCGGTTGCCACGTGGCTTTCCAACGAGCCGTTCCGGGCTCTCGTGACGCTGTATCAGGGTCCGCCCCCCATCGGCCCCTCACCTTCCGCAACTGTGTTGCTTTCGTACCTGAACGACCTTGAATCGTTCTCGATTCTCTGGGACTTCCGGAATGGAAAAGAACGCAATCTTTCCGAAAGTGTCGAACTCGCAGGCGACCACGAAGAGTTGGTGCAGTCCGCTGCGAGGGCACTTGGAATGGTTCGGTCGCCCGATCCCTCGGACGGCGAGTATGACTTTGCCATTGTTCTTGGCGGGCTGGTCCGAGGCTGCATTCTTCGACCGCAGCTGATTGGAAACCTAGTCAACGATGGTCTCCGCGTGAATCACATAACGGCAGTTGGAGCGTTTCGACCACTAGCTGGAAACGAGTTTGACCTAGCGACGGCCTCGGGCATTGGTTCTGTTCTGACTGAATTCGATGCGATAGATGCCGGGATGCGTCGCTCGCTCAACTTGAGCGAAGTGGTTGAGGAGCAGGAACACAACGATGCGAATCCCAATGCTTCATGGTTGATTCGCCGTTATCGGTATGAGTCTGAAAAAACGGTTGATGTGGTTGCTGCGCCGAGTAGCGATCTGACTCGTCGAGCAAATACACCTGACGCCTATTCGTTCTGGGGAACAAAGCTGTGCGACGCGAAGGTGGGTTCTCGTGTTCTTTTGGTAACGACAGCGATTTACCGCCCCTACCACCACGTTGATGCGATTCGGCTCCTTGCTTTGCCATACGGAGTGTCCGTGGAGACGGTAGGAGTGGATGACAGGACAATTTGCCCGGTTGAGCTCCAGAAGACTTTCAAGGCTTCCGATTACCTGCAAGAACTTCGGTCAATGATTCGATCCCTACAAATGTTGGTCTCTTCGGCATTAAGCGATTGATGGCGGAAACGGTCTGATTAGCGAGTAGGTAGCCGTCCCGGTCGGCAGGAGATCGGTCGCCCAGTCTTGGTGTGCCCCCAGGCGGTCAATCCTTTTCGCTTACTCCTCGTGCCATTGAACCGCATCGAGGTCTAGCAGCCCCACGTCGAAGAGCGACTTGGTGGTTTGAAGGTCAGCTGGAGTCGAGATTCTTCCTTCCGTCAGGAAGTTGTCGAGCAGCCAGAGGGCAAGCGCTGAAACCAGATTCTTTCCAGCAAAGGGTGTTTGATTGGTATCAACGGCGAGGGCCAGTTCCGCGGCGACCGAGAGTGATGCCTCGACGACAGAATCCTTCAATTCTTGATTGCTTGGGGTCTTGTAACTCGGTGTTGAAAACCCAAGACTCCGGTAGAGGGTGTCAATCTCTTGGCGAAGTTCGATGTGGCTGAACGAAAGACCCTCCTTGGCAAACTCACCAGTTGGTGAGCCGGCGTGCTTGGCAAGAAACTCATCAAACTCTAGGGCGCTGGCAACCCATCCCAGGAGTCCGCCACCAGTCGGCTCGTCATGAGTCAAACCGTAATAAAGCGCATCGGGAGCATCGCTTGCGAACACGTTCATGGGCCGGCGAATGCCGTCCACGCAGACTCCCGTGTTTTTCAGGTGACGCCGCTTGCATGCCTTCGTTAGAAGTCCCGTGGTTTGATAAGCGAACTCTTTGGCCATATCGGGCTCCATCTCCGACAGGTTCCCTGCGAATCGCGTCAGACAAATCAAGACAATACTGAGCAGCCTGTTGAAAGCGTACCCATCGACTAGTTCATCGTGTTGTTCAAGGGCTCTGTGGGCAAAGAGCTGTTCACCGCCGGGCAGTCTGTGGCGACGAACGAGCACAGCTGATGGTTTGCTTTCGTAATGATCGAGACGGTATCGGGCAACTCCTCGAAACCCGATATCGATGACGACGGGTACGCCATCGTCTGCGAAGTCGACCACCAGGCAGGCATGGTCGTAGCTTGATCCGTCGACGAAACGAGCAACGCGGGAGGCGATGTCTTCACCACAGTAAAGGAGGGCGTCTCCAATTCGCAGTTGCGACAACTGAATGTTTATGTTTTCTGTCATGGCGGTTTCTCTTTTCAGTTAGTGGTTGTTTGTTGTTTGTTGGTTATCTGGGTTTGGATTTTGGCTAGGCACACTCGATCGAAGGACCGGTCGAGTTTTTGAGGACGGGGGTCTGCGAGGCGAAGGGTGAAGTCCCCGTTGACTTCAAAAACGAGGATGTTTCCGGAGTGGAGATCTCCGTGGCTGAACCCCAGATCTGCGAATGCCTCGTTGGCGCTCTCCACCTCAGACATGAATCTCGAAGCCACCGTTTGGGGACCAGTCAATTCGTTCAAGGTACCGAGTGCCCGGGGCATCATGTAAGCCGGGCGACCTTCCACAGTTCCGCGCGCGATAACGGGAATAACGTTTCGGTGATCGATCATCCCAAGAGTGTTTGTTTCCATATCGAACGAGCGCATCGCCGGAAGGCACCTCGTACCTCGGGCGTCGAGCACTTTAACTGCCCATACAATCGGTCCTCCGAGTACTTCGAAAACCTCGGAGAATGACCCTACGCCGATAAGGCCGCCGATGATCAGTGGTTTCGTTGGCAGGAAATTGCCGTAGTGAGGCGATGTCGAGTTTATGGTGAACGTGTTGGGCTGCACGTTCCCTTGCAGCGGCGATTAAATCGCTTTGTGAGGGCAAATCAGCCAAAAATTCCGGCGTGTTGAACTTTGCGCTCGGCTTGCGGGCGACATGCACAATCTGTCGATGGATCGCTCTGAGAACGGACCCCAGTTGGAGCTTCAAAAGGCGTCATCGTCTAGCGATCCAACATCGTCGCTGCTGGTTCTGTTCGCGCGGTGTCACGACCTCATGGAAACAACAGCTCAAGAGGTGGATAGCCGATTCGAAGGATCGACCGTAAGCGGGCATTTTGTTGAAGCGTGGGCGATTAGCTCGACCCGTTTCATTCCGCTGCTTACGCAGTTCTGCGATCCGCAGGTTTTGGCCTCGTTCGATGCTGAGTTAGTGACCATTGGGTTAGTGGGTCCAGAGCTATTCGCAAAGTGCACCCTTTTCGACACAGCGTGTGCCTCGAGATCAATCCCGGGCCGCGTGACGGCTCTCCGAGTTGCGGGCGCCGCGATTAAGGCGACTGCCTCTGTGGTCGGGCTTGCAGAGGGAACCGATGCGCTTGGTGATTTTGCTTTCCTGCTTGCTGATGCTCTGGAGTTGGCGTCTACTCCGAACGGCAGCTCATCCCGGCCTGAACCACACGGTTAGCGCTCTAGCCGAGTCGCAACTTTTCTTCTGTGCTCGTGTCCAATGGATGAAGGAGGTGGTCGTCGATTTCTGCCTGGCTACGAAGAAATGTCGATTCGTCGAACTTTCCCCGCTGCTCAAGAAGCAATGCGAAATCTCGCCGAACTCGTTGGACCCACGTCAGAGCGCGGAAGTCTGTCGAATCTTTGAGAGCTTCGGAAAAGTCGACGGAGGCCAATTCGTCATCGCGAAGAAGACATCGAAGCATCCCCCGGAGTCGGGCGAGGGGACCCAGTACCGTAACTGGAACGTGCCCGACTACGACAAATTTTTCGGTCGGGAAGTTAGTCGTTAGTGCTGTGAGCAAGATCCTTGCGTGATCGACGGCGCCGATGTTCCACACCGACTCTACGAGTATTGAGAGTTGGGTCAATGTGCTTGGGTTGACCGGACCCATTGCCGCTTGTTGCACGGCAGCAGTCAGAGCGGAGGAGTCATGCCGCAACGTTTTGGCTTGAGACTGCAAAAGTATCTCGAGCAAAGGAATGAGTTTGCTTACACCGACTCGTTCTTCGGTCGGCGGCGCAGTATTTGTCAACAGGCTGCTTGATAAAATGTGTAACCCCCAGGCAAGCTCAGCATCAGGGCAACCGAAGCTCTTTCCAAGCGTCCTCGCCGTTCGAGCGTGGTGTCGCGACCTTCCAAAATTGCCATCCATCTCGAACTCTGCGGCGCGGATTACTTCCCTGCACCACAAATCAACCGGCCTTCGTGTTTCGGTAGCGAATGTGGCAAACCGATCGGAAAGTGCGCGTAATCCGACTCGGTCTCCAGTCGTGAGCGCCTGTCGTATTCCGTACTGGAAGGCGGATGCCTTGAAATCGACGTGATCGACTTCGGGAAGAGCCAAGATCATTGATTCGGCGTGCGAATCCGAGCCAGATTCAAGTCCGAGAGTTGAAGCAAGATAGAGGCTTCGGTGGCCAAGTGCTCTCGCTAACGGGTCGCGAACCGACGTGAGCAAGTTTTTGATGACCGAAATGTCCGATTCGATGTCGTCTCGGTCGGTCGACCGGTGGTAGAGCTTTTGGTAAGCTAGTTCGGAGTGCACGCGAAGAATCAAATCTGGCGACTCGCCGGCTACAAGTTTCCCCGCTCGACGCAACAACGACATTTCTTGGGCATCAACCTTTACCGATCGCCCAGCTTCGCGTTCGCCAACCACACAATTTACGGCTTCAGCTTTTAAGCCGTTGCTTTCGGCCACGTCAAACGCAGCGGCTCGCCTGCGGCGACCTAGTTCAAGATCACCGCAGAGATCGTGCGCTCTCGAAGCAAGATGGAGAAATCGAAATCGTTGTTCCGGCAAAAGCTGTTGATCAAATTGAACGAGAATTCGATCGAGAAGTTCAGTAGCCGCACCATTTTGACCTTCGTTTAGTGCTTGCAATACGGACGATTCGAATCCATGAAGTTCCTCCGCTGTTTGGCGACCCTCCGCCCGTTTGACCCCGTGAAGCGCCCTTTCCCACGGATGGAGATTTTCGTCGCCGGCCAGCAGTGCGTGAATTTCTCGAACCTCGCGCCGATCGAGAAACCCGACAGAGTGCCTGGCTAACAACTCATGTCGAAAAACAATGGTCTCACCATCGATGAGGATGTGTTCGTCGAGCCCGCGTTTTACGACATGTTCTACCAACGTCAAATCGACGTTGAGAACTCTGGCCACGCGCTCGCTCGTCGCTTGTGGCCAACAAACCTCAATAGCTGCGTAGATTTTTCGTTCGTTCGGTAGGTACTCAGAAAAGGTAAGTTGCAATATTGGAGCCAGAACCTCTGCGGTCGATTCGATTGATCGAACTGGGACCTCACCGGTTTGTGCGATGTGGTCAATTATCGCTGCCACGTAGATCGCTCGACCTTTGGACACTCGCCCGACGTGCTCGACCACCGAAGAGTCAGGTGTTAAACCCTTTTTCAGCAAAAGCTCTTCAATGTCGTGTGAATCCATTGGGGCGATCGTGATCGGCCTAATCCCAAAGTCTCCTGAGTGCGATCCCGGCCGACAGAAAATGCGAAGAATTGGACGTCTGGCATCGTTCGTTCGGGCGAGCAGAAATAGCGTCCGCTTGGTTAGTGGGTCTGCCCATTGATAGTCGTCTATGACCAGAACCGCGCCGGCTGTGGCACCTGCCCAGGAAAGGAGAACTTCGACTGCGAGGGTCTCGTCGTTTTGGCTCTGCTGCGCCAAGGTGGGAAAAGCCTCAGCGAGGCAGAAAAGCGGTGCTAGCGAGTCGCGCTCTGCTTTGCCGTATGCAACACGAAGACCAGTTTTAGTGAGGGTCTGTAACAGTGTCGAAGCGATAGCGGTCTTTCCCGAACCGGATTCACCAAGAACGACCTTGATGGGCCCAGCTTCTTGGCTAAGCGCATCAAGTATCCATCTACGACCAACGAAATCCTGAGCTGCTGCCTCGAGTCCGGGTGTGAGATTGAAGCGAGCGTCAACTTGAGGTGGCGATGCATGCCGGGTTTCAAGAATCATTGATTGCTCTAGGGAAATAAGGTCGTTGCTCGGTGGCATGCCGAACTCATCTGCTAAGTACTTATAGAGAAATTGATAAGCGCGTAGGGCTTCTATTCGATTCCCGGATTCAAAGAGTGCGGTCATCAGAAGTGCAGTGAGTCTTTCCCGCCATGGGCATTCGTGTACGGCTCGGCGGAGATCTGGAATCACTGTTGCGTAGTCACCCGAGGCGAGTCGAGCCGCAAGATACTGCTCGCGGATCGACTCGAACTGTTCGTCCAGAATTCTTATGTCTGGGGCGAGGCACTCAAAATCACGGACTCCTTCGAGAGCCTTTCCCCTCCATTGGTTGAGTGCCTGGAGCAACAGTATCGACGCAGCACTGGGATTTTGCGCCAGTAGTTCGTGAGCTCGTGCGACGTCGGCGTTCACGATGTCGATGTCGGTGTGGACTTTGTCTGGATGAAGCCTGTGTGAACGAGCCGTAGTTACGACTCGCGTTTCACCGACGGTTTTTCGAACATCGGCCAAATATGTTCGGAAAGCACTCGTTGCCGACTTTGTTGGGTGTTGATCCCAGAGAAGGTCAATAAGCTCCTGTTCTTCGCGTGCGTGTTTTCGTAAAGTCAACAACGCAAGTAGGAGTTTTGCCTTCCCTTCGGACGGCAGTTTGATTTCAGAACCGACGGTCACTTGCACGGGCCCAAGAAGTTGGACGAAAGCACGTCCTTGCGAGTCACCAGCCATCGCATCACTCTAGTAAACGGTCTGAATCCGCGTCGGGTCAGGGGCGACAGCCGTTGGACCCCTTGGGTCTGGTGGCGACGTAAGCGACTACCTTGAAACAGATGGCGTTGAACATTGAAGTTAGGGAACATCGGACGGATGAGCTGCGAACGCTGGTGGCGCTGACGGCGCGCTCCTTCTGGGACGACCCGTTGTACAACTTCTTCACTCCGGATCTACTTTCACAACACAAGACGACAGGACTGTTCCACTCGTTGTTGTTAGACGCCGCCGCCCATGGTTCGGTGTGGACTGCTCAGATTGGTGACGAGTGTGTGGGTGTCGCTGCATGGTTACCCCCCGGCGTGAAGATTCCCGATCGGGGACTCCGGGCAATGAAACAACTGTTCCGGATTGCACCTTCGGTTCTTCGTTCCAAACAACGACGAACGGCTCTCGCCTTGTTCTCAGAACTTCCGAAACACCACATGGAAGAGGATCACTGGTACCTGTCGCTACTGGCGACTGATCCGAAGTTTCAAGGTCGAGGCGTAGGCACTGCGTTGTTGCTTCCCATCCTTGCGGAAGCCGACAATTCCGGTTCGCCGGTTTTTTTGGAAACACAGAACGAACATAATCTCTCTTACTATGCACGCTTTGGATTTAGGGAGCGTAGCGTGATCGAAGTTCAGGGATGCCCGCCGGTCTGGACGATGAACCGATCTCCGAGCGTCGAGAAGTCGTTTTCCTAACAATCGAGACCTGTCGGATGCTGATTCGATAGCAATGACAATTCGGGTCGTGATGCCTACTACCTAACCAGATTCCCAAGGTCATTCGCTGCTGCGGGTACGCGGGTACTCGATAGTTTCTTCGCCGCCAAAGGAGCGCAGCACTTCAAGAAGTGGCGGGATCTGATCAAGACCCCGCTTGACTACTCCCTCGTTGGCCAGAAGGACTTCAACATTTTCAACTGTTTGCGTGTCACCTTGAGCAAGCTTCGAGATCGTTACCGGGAGTCCTGCTTGAGTGAAGAGAGAGTATTCCCACATCTTGTAGTGGTCTAGGAGTTCACGCTCCTCGCTGGTGAACTCGACCTTACAAGCCAAGGTAAAGGTAACGCCTTTATGACCCCCAAGCATGCCTCGCTTGTCTGCCTGGCTCCGTTTGATTGACAATCGCATAGTTTCTCAATTCGTGGTTTCGCTAATATTCAGGTTGGGCTGGGTAGTTTTCGGTACGTCTTGGCGCTCGCGATGCTGCAAGCCGGAGCGATAGTTAGGTCGGCGTCCACGAGCCGTCTGCGACATCGTTCGTAACCGCTTGGAACCGACGGTCGAAGTTCCAGGATGCTCTCGGGTCTCGACGCGTAAGTTTTGGGATTGGACGTGTTTTTGCGCAGCCGGGTTACTCGTCCTGAGATTTGAACGAGTTAACCAGCTCCAAGAGCATGTTGGAGAATGCAGTCCCGCCATCTATCCCACCAAAATCCAAAACGAAGTCGCAGGCAGCCTGGGTGACGTGCGCAACAGCGTCCATCTCGATTCGGAGCCACTCCGCTGAGAAGATCGGTCCTAACGCATTGGCTCCGACGATTATGGTCACCGTTTGATCGGGTTTCCGATCTAAGCCGATACGGAGTGTTGGGGCAATTGCCTGGAATTTGTGGAGACCCTCCAAGAGTTCGTTACTGAGTGGAACCCCTGACGCAACATTGCCCTTAATCGAAACGAAGGGCAACCCATTCTTAATATCCGCCGTTATTTCCGTCGGCAGTCCTCGCTCCCCGTAACGCACGCTGAAGAACTTGCGGTCCCCCACAGGTAAGACCAGAAAACTTGGGTAGTGAGCCAGCATGAATTCCACCTCGTCTTGAAAGACTAAAGAACTCATGAATTGCCTCCTGCAAACATTGGGCGGAAATGAAGGGCGAGATCCACAACCATTTGTGAAAGTGACGTGAGAGTCGGTTCAGCAACTAGCCGGTCGATAAAACCCACGGTCATAGTAAGGAGGTATTGCCCCTCTGCTTCAATGAACTCAAGCTTCCCGATCCCGATGCCGTCGTTCGCTTCGAACATTGAGAGGAGCTGGCTCTGCATTTCCTGAGGGCTGAAGGGCCCAGCAACGAACGCTCGGAGCAAAATACATAAGCCCTCGTCAGGGTCAGGTGACATTGCAGTCTGCACAATGAATGGTGCGACGGTCATCGGCAGCCGATCGGGAAGAAGGAGGCGCATTAGTGCCTGCGGTTTTCCGGGTTCCTCGGCAGGAGTTTGTGGGATCGATGTTGGGACAAACTCTACTTTTGCTTCTTTTCGTTTAAAAAGACCCATTTCGACCTCGGCCTTCCCGGTAAATGCCGCCACTCATCAAGCTGCTTCGCGAAAGTTCCCTTCGAAGATCCTCCGGCATGTGGGTGCCAAATCGATCAAGCGCCGTGTCGACGAACAGTTTTGCCGGTTCCCACATAATAGGCCCCTCAAGCATCACTCCGGCCCATCCGAGTTCTCTGACGGCGCGTTCGCCAAGGCCCGTCTCCGTACCGATTCCTGTTTCAAGAAGGGCAATCGCAGCAGTCCCGAGTCGAACTAAGAGAGACGCGAATGTTTGGTCGGTTTGAGCATCAGGCTTCGACTTCGCATACAAGTCGGCATTTAGCTTGGCGGCTAAGAAATCGGTTGCAATTTCGAAATCTGATGGTTTAAGACAATCTTCAAGCATTGTGTCCCGCGCTACCGGAGCGCGCTTCCGCGACCGTGAGGATTTTTGCCTCGGTCTGGACACCCGGGATCCCGAGCGCCTGCTGGAGCTTTGTACTCTTTGTCGCAAACATCACATCGATAGTGATTGTCGGCAAGCTGTCCGGTTCCTCTGCAGGTTTTGCATTTGCCGTCTCCCGAACAAGCTCCGCACTTGATTCCTACCCTCAGGCCTGTTCCGTTACACGTCGGACACTTTCCCGAACGGCATCCGCAGCTCGTCATTGTGTGGGCCGTTCGAAGCAAACTAACCGGCTCGGAATCGACTTCCGAAAATAACTCATCATTTAGCCTCGAAGACCTTTTCTGTTTCCGGGTACTTGCCGTTCGTCCCAGTCATCGACTTGCACTGACCATTGCGGCACACGTAGGTCACCCAGGTGCCCTGCGATTCGTATTTCTCTTGGTCGGCGTACATCGTGTCGTTGCAAACTCGACACTTCTTTCCCTTTGCCATAACGGCCTCCTCACTTTGGGTTGATGAGATTTTGTCGGCGGGGTGCAATGTCGTTGCAAATCGGTTTCTCACGATCGACCAACTCGTTCAATCGGTCGGTCAACTGGCGTTGGGCGCCTTCGAAGAGGTGGCCGTAGACGTTCATGGTGACGCCGATTTCGCTGTGGCCCATTCGTTCGCTGATGGCTTTGGGGTGCGCCCCTAGCTCGATGAGTAGCGAGGCGTGACTGTGGCGGAGGTCGTACGGGCGGAACCTTGGGAGTTTCGCTTTGGTTTGGGCCCGGTCGATGATTTTCCATACGCGGTTGTCGGTCATGGCCACTCCGTTTTTCGAAACGAAGATCCGGTCAGTGGGTTCGATTGGCCGTCGCAACTGAGCCGACCTTGCCTCCATCACAGCGACAAGTTCGGCTGTCAGCCATTCGGGTAGCGGGATGACTCGGTTTCCGCTGTCGGACTTCGGTCCTTTCACAACGAGTTCGCCGGTAACCCACATTTGCACCTCAGCGATTGTGATGGTGTGGCGTTGAAGGTCGATGTCGCAGACCCTAAGCCCGCATAGTTCTGAGGTCCGTAGACCGGCCAGTACGAGCACCCAGACTCCCGCCTTGAATCGAGCGTCGGTGTTATCAACGAGGCGATGTACTTGTTCCATGTTGAGAATCATGTGCTTCGTCCGGCGGACCGTAACGGCGTGCCCGCTCGCAGGGTTCTCCTTGATGACTTTGGCCCGCATGGCTGTTTTGAAGATCAGCGAAAGTACCGATGTTGTGTGGCGAACGGTTTTTGGTGATCGGCCATCTTTGAGTTGTTCGCCAACGAAGAGTTCCACTTCGATCCAGGTGATTGATCCGACAGCTCGACCGTCGAAGGCTGGTGCGATGTAGAGCCGCAAAACTCGCTCGTAGCCGCGGCGCGTAGAGGGGCTGAGTTTCGTTGTTGTTTTCCACCACAGCGCTGACCATTCCTCGAATCGTGTCCGACGTAAGGCGGGGTCGGTCCAGTCGCCTTCGTGAATTGCCGTTCCGTTGCGAGCGAGGAACTGCTCGGCATCGGCTTTGCGATCGAAGGTTTTCGAGCGGGTACCGCCACTGGGGTCTCGGTATCGGGCGCGCCATGTTGTTTCCCTTGCGGGTTTCTTTGTGCGCTTACCACTTGTTGGATCGGTGACCCACGTGAACGTTGTTGGTTCAACGGAGGCCATGTTGACCTCGTCGCTTTTGCCGCTCGAGATCGATAGTGCTTTGTTGCTGGTACTTCTGGGGCAGACGCGTGTTAGCGCCGGTCTGCCGACGGCGACGACGTGGGTGCGTCATCGCTTTCTCCTTGTGAGGTTGATCATCAGTATACGGGTTGTGCTGGGCTGGTGCCGCTCGTCATTAGTTCGGCGAGCGCACTTTCGGGTATACGGATGTGTCGTCCGAGGCGTATGACTCGCACTCGTCGTTGTGACACGCATCGTTCGACGAATCGGATTGGCACGTTGAGTTGTTCGGCGGCTTCTGCTTTCGTATAGAGCTTTTCGATTGCGACGGGATTGCGGGTGGTGGCCATCTTCTTTGGTCCTTTCGATCAAGCGGTTGGGGTACTGGTGACGAGGCGACGAACTGTTTGCACTCGGTCGAATGGGATTGAGCGAAGCGATACGACGTCACCGGATTTGGGGGCGACGATCCATTGGGTTGCGCTGATGGCGATGCCGACGTGTCCGTTGTCGTGGACCGGGATGGACCCTCGGTGGAAGATGAGGTCGCCGGCTTTGATTGGCTCGGTGCGCCAGTTGATGGAGCGGCCGTAACCGGCTTGGAGCGAACTTTTGTGGGGAAGGTTGATGCCAATGGTTTGGTACGCGCGCAGGGTAAGCCCCGAGCAGTCGAAAACGTCGGGTCCGGCTCCGCCCCACACGTAGGGTTTGCCGAGTTGCGCAACGGCGTAGGCAACGACGGGTGCGATGTCGGCTGGGATTTCGCTGCCGATGCCGATGACGCCGCCGCCTCCGGCGAGGTTGCATCCATCGATTGGGAGTACTCCGCCTGCGAGTTGGCGGTAGGTATCGAGCCATCGGGTTTGGTACTCGCGAATCGTGAGTTTGTTGCCGTATTCGGGGTGCGGTACCAGGTCGAGCCATGAGGGGTCGCCGAGTGCTGCTGGGTAGTACCAACCGATTGGTATTCCCGAGAGTCCCCATTTGCGTAGGAGGGGTTCTACGAGGAGTCGTGCTCGTTCGTCTTGAACGGATGGTGGCGCGATCGATGCTTGTGGGTAGCCGCCGTAGTTGTTCCAGGTGCCGTCGACGAATTGGTATGCGCCCGAAGCAGTTCCTTTGGCAGCGCGTGCGGTGTAGGTGTTGTTTGATTCGAGTTGGCGAATGGTGGCCAAAATGATGTCGATGGAGACAGGCCCGGTTCCGTCGGGGCTCGGCGGCTCTGGCTCGGTGGTCGGAGAGGCAACTGTCGGGGCTGTGCCATCGACGATTGTCGTCGTGCTTTCATCGGGAACGTCGGGGACGTCGGTGAGAACGGTGCAATTGGCATCACCGGTGTTCGCTCCAGCGACTGTGCCTTTGAGAAACACAACGACAAGTTGTGCAGTCCCCGCTAGGAGGAGCAACGGAAGCACGGTCGCGGCTACGAACACGGCAAGGGCACGTTTCATAGGTAACCAATTCCCGTGACGACCCACACCGAAGCCAATGTCTGTTGCAACTGGACGCGAACGCTGACCGGGTCGGTGATGGATCCGTCCGCGGCGGTTGGGAATGCAATCGACACGACAACTTCGCCACGCCCAGCAGCGTCGGCAAGCATCGTGATTTGGATGACCTCACCGCCAGCCAACCCACTGACCCATTCCGCTGCGTTGGCTATGCCACTCGGTTCCTTGCCTGCGAGCAACGAGCCAACGAACTCACTCGCCGCATCTCCCGCCGTTCCACTTCCATTCCTCAGGATCGCCGGCGCGGTTGGTGCACCGATGATCGAAGTGGATGTGAGCGTCGAGGTTGAGCCTGGTTGGACCGTGGGCAGAGTCGCAACGACAGGCGTCGTACTTGGCGAGGGTGCGGAAACGACTACTTGGGGCCGATGAGTCGTGGCAACTTCGTGTTCCGTGGACTTATTGTCCGGGTTCTGTGTGGTGCACCCGGTCGTTGCGGTAAGGATGAGGAGTGCAGCGGCAAGGTTGCGCATGTCTCCCTAGTCAGCGTGGACAGTCGCTCAGCGCAGTTCTTCGAGTTTCGATTTCGCTCACGTCTCCTGCGTGGCGAATAGGAGATGGAGGTAACCCTGATGATGCCCATCCGCACACCACGAAAAGAAATATCACTGTTTGTGAGTGAATCCCCTTTCAATTGTGAATATGAACACATAGAGTGTTCGTATGAACCCATATGGGCACTCCTTGTGCGATCCCGGGTGGATCGGTGGCAGGCAAGTGGTTCGGGTGCGCGTGCAAGATGGACCGGGACGGTGCGCCAAGAGCTAGCGGGTTCGGTGATGCCCGAGCCCATGCGTGGTTCCCGGTCATTACTCAGTGCGCGTATCACCGCGGTTTGCCTAGCAACGGTTCTCTTCGGTTCGGCGTGCAGTGGCGCTGCAGCTAGCACAAAGACCACCAAGGCTCCGGCAAAGGTGAAGAAGGCGGCAAAGAAGCCGACCACGAAGAAGCCGCGATCAACAACAACGATCAAACGGGTCACAACAACAAGGACGCCGACAACAACGGTGGCGGCAACTACAACGCCGAAGCTGTCAGCGGTTGCTGAGGCGGTGCTGGTTGGATACGAGCAGTACCTCGTGGCGGTTGTTGCAGTATCTCGTCAACCAGAGCAGGCCGAGCAGTTGTTGCCGAAAGGTATGACCGGCGACGCGCTGGACCGAATGCTCGAAATCGCTCGTTTCAACGTTGCCGAAGGCCAGTTCTGGGATGGTACGCGCGCAGACATTAAGAGCGGGCCGAAGATCCAATCAGTTGGTGACGCCCGGGCCGTGCTCAAGGACTGTCAGACCATCGGCGGTGTTCTGCGGAAGCGGTCAACGAACGAGATCGTCGCTGGTACAACTGAACCGGATGTTGATGACTTGATCGTCGACTTGGTGCGGATCGATGGCAAATGGGTTGTTACGCGAACTGATCGAACGAACAAAGTAGAAGGGAGAAGCACGTGCGCAGTCGCGTCGTCTCCCTGACCATCATCGCGGCTTCCCTTGCCTTTCTCGGAGCACGAGCAGAGGCGGGAAACCGTGCCCCGAAAGCCCCGCCCAAAGGTGACGTGAAGGTGCAAAGCTCGGGAAACACCGTGAAGTACACGGTCTCGCGGAACGGCAAACCAAAGACCCCGGCGAAGGCCAAGGTCACTCCAGGTTCGGTGACCTGTCGGCGGTGGTCGGTGTTCACAACCGTTGAGGCGGATGGGGTGAAGACAGTCGTTGAGCATTTTTGGAAGCAGTGTTTTTCGACGGTAACGGGTCGCCCAACTGGGCCAGCTCGAGAAGTGGTGCCGGGAGTAGGGGGTGTTGCACCGTCAGAAGAGGTGTGGACGGCGATCGTGCCGGACCCGGTGTTGCAACGGCAGAACGATGTCCGATTTGTGACGCAGCGAACGGCGTGGGTGTGGTTGCCGCCGGTGTACTTCCGGGGAATATCTGTGGACTTACGTTCCACGACCGGTGAGATTCGGCGAGGTGGAGCGACGGCTCGGGCGATTGAGGTGAACGTGAACCCTGGCTTTGGTGGTGAAGCGAACGGTGTCGATTGTTCTGAGCAAGCCCAGTTTCCTTATGACACGGCGAGAGCGTTTTGGGATCAACTGTCGTGCCCGTTGTGGTTCATGAAGTCATCGATCGATGAACCTAACGGTGCCTACCGGGTGGCGGTCACGGTCGCTTGGACGGTGAATGCCACGATCGACGGTGAAGTGGCCGATACGGCAACGGTCGTGACTGATTCGACAACGTTGTTGCGGGTTGAGGAATTGCAGGCGTTGGTGACGTGTGTTGGTGGTTCGGCATCGTCGTGTCCCGTTGATGGAAACAGAAAGTAGCCGTACTGATGATCAGAGCTAAGCGCGTGCCAAAATCCAAGCCGAGCAACGGCGGCGAGATGACGGATCGTTTCGACGCGATCATCGCCAGTTCCGGAATGAACAGGAAACCCAAACCGAACGTAGTCGGTGCGGGCGTGGCGATTGTCGTCGTCGGTGGATTGTTGGGCGGACTTGCGTTTGGGTCCGGCCGAGATACCCATCTGGTGATTGCCGCTGCTCATCCCTTGGAAGCTGGCACGGTGATTGTGGCGGCAGATCTGCGGAGCGTTGAGGTGTCGGGTGCGCCAACGTTTCTGTCAATGTCGGCTGGGCAGGCTTCGTCGTTGATTGGCCGGGTCGCAGCAGTACCGATCGAAGAAGGAACGCTGGTGACCGGCGGCCAGTTCCGCAACCGCCAATCGGCTCCTGAGGGAACCGTGTTGGTTGGTATGGTCCTTGACCCCGGTGCGCTCCCAACTCCTGACCTTCGTTACGGCGACCGGGTAAACGTTCTTGTCATCTCAAGCCCGAACGACGTCATCGACCAACCAGCAACGGTGATCACCGAAGCAACCGTTTGGAAAGTTTGGGGTGGCAACGAAGGAAGCGGTCGCCGTGCTGTCACTCTTGCGGTTCCGACAGAGATCGCTGTCTCGGTCGGCGACGCAGCATCGCGGAACCTGATTCGCCTACTCGTTATACCGAATGACGGCACGATCTTCACTGATCTGAAACCACCTGAAATCATCACGCCGAACGAGCCCTCCGCAGAGGCTTCGACCACGGAAGACGGCCAGCCGGACAGTTCGGCCGACGGAGTGACACCTGCGTCGGTTGCACCCGAAACAGCAGCCACTACGGGTCAGACCGAGCCGGCACCGGTCGCACCAGCTCCGGGCGTGAAAGTGGTGCAGCCGTGAGTGTGATCCTGGGGATGTCGGCCAAAGGTTCCCCTGGGGTGTCACTCGGAATGTGGGGTTTGTTGCATTGCTGGCCCCGCCCAGTATTTGCACTTGAGGCAGACATGTCGGGCGGTACATGGGCACTCAGTCACGGGTTGACCTGGGAACCAGGTCTGATGGACCTTGCTTCGGAACAGGCACCGATCACCGAATCATTCCTCCAACGATGCTCAATCCCAGTTGGGGAATCGAAGCGGGTGATATGTGCACCTAAGGAACCGTTGAGTGTGCAGCGTGGGATCGAATGGGCTGCCGACCGGCTTGGTGCGTGGCCCGAATCTATTGATGTGCTGGTCGATATTGGCCGAACCGACGCTACACATCCAATGATCCAACGTGCCGATGCGGTAGTGGTCTGGACCCGCACCACACCGCAAGCGCTTGGGCCAACAGCGTCACTTATCGCAGCGCTCGAACGTGGGATTCGCCCTGGGGTGGATGTGTCGATCGTGACCGTTGGTGATCGGCCGTACTCGGGTGCTGAGACGGTTGAAGCGTTGACTGAGTTTGCGGGCCCGCGTCTTCGAATCCGCCATGGGGCATCGCTTCCGTTTGAGCCGAGACTTGCCGAGATCCTCGAAACTGGAGGAAGGAAAGCGGCCCGGCTCTGCAACGATTGGTATGGGCCGTTGGCGACGGACCTCGCTGTGAGTAACGCGCATCGGCCGTTAAACCTGTCGAGCGAACCAGAACCGGCGGCAATGTCGGCGCGCGAAACCCCGACACTGTTGAAGGCGTTGTCGCAACGGTGGGCGTCATGACCGATCGTGAGTTGGTGTCTACCCTGAAACGGGCGGTTGGTGACCGGTTGCAGGAATGGGTGACGCAACGTCAACGTGACGGTCTGCCAACGGAACGTATGGACCAACGCCAGTATGCGTTGTCGGTGGCGACGGATCAGGTTCGTACTGTTGAACGTGATCGTCTTGTCTCCGGCAAGACCCCGTTGCCCCATGAGGAGTTTCAGCTTCTGGTTCGAGAAGTCATTGCTGCGCTGTTTGACGCTGGTGGGTTTACGGCCCCGTTTGATCGGCCAGACATGGCAAACCTTGCCGTGAATGGCACCGATGCTTATGGCGAACTCGTAACGGGTGAGATCATTCCGCTTGGGAAGATCGCTGCGTCGGAACAAGAAGTAATCGAACTTGTCCAACAGCTCCTTGTCACCCAATCCCGAACATCGCGTGCATTCAACTCTGCACACCCGTTGGTCTCAGCGCAACTCTCCAACGGTATGCGGCTCACCGCTTCAATGGAAGTTTCTGATTCGGTCTCGGTCTCGATTCGCCGGGCAGTGATCCGCAACGTAAACCTCACCGAACTCGTGCGACTCGGAACGCTCACCCCGCAAGCGGCCGACTTTTGCTCGGCAACGGTGAGAGCCGAACTCAATACGGTTGTTGGTGGAGGGACGAACTCCGGTAAGACCACGTTTGTTCGTGCATTGAGCGATGAGATCCCGGCTACCGATCGGCTTGTCGTCGTTGAGGATGCGGCCGAGCTCAATCTCAAAGATATGGTTCGCCATCCCGATGTGGTGTCGCTCGAAGCTCGACTGCCGAATGTTGAAGGTGTCGGTGAAGTAACGCTCGGCCAGCTTTGTAAGCACGCATTGCGAATGTCGCCGAAACGAATCATTTGCGGAGAAATTCGGTCGGGTGATGAGGCGATGCCGGTATTGACGGCAATGACGAACGGCAACGACGGCTCGATGACCACCATCCACGCCCGCTCAGCGGAAAACTCATTGGAGAAACTTCGAACGCTGCTTGGGATCGCAATCGGGATCGAAGCATCCGTTGCGGCCGATCTCATCTCCCAAGCCGTTGACATTGTGGTGTACCTCAACATGGAACGTTGCTCCGGGAAACGTGTCGTTACACAGATTCGTGAAGTGACTGGACGTGAGGGTTCACAGATCCTCACGAACGCAGTTTTTACTCGGGACAACAACGGTCAGCTGCGATCAACGGGGAACATTTCGGATCGGCTCCGGCAACGACTTTCCGATGTTGGTTACGACCCTCGTCGACTCATTCTTGGTGAAGCGTCATGAACCCAACGCCACTCCTTGGTGCAACGGTAGGTGCACTTATCGCCGCTGGATTGTTCATCATCGCAATGGGCTTCCGATCCTCAACTTCCACAATCCCGGCAACGCGCCCTGCTGTGAAACCTAAAACGTATTCGGTTGTCGACTTGAGAGCCTTTCTTGGTTTCGCGGTCGTTGGCATTGTGGTTGCAGCGATGACTGGGTGGTGGGCTATCGGCTTGCTGGCAACGCTGGCCGGTGTGGTGGTTCCGGCCATGCGAACCGAACGGGCCCAGCAAATGGCTGACCGGAAACGGGTTGCTGCAGTTGCATCGTGGGTGGAATCGGTACGAGACCTGCTGTCGGCTGCATCTGGGATCGAGGAAGCCATCACTCGATCGGCTGAAACGTTGCCGCACGGATCACCAATTGCCGGGGAGGTTGAACGGCTCCGAATCGTCACGACCATGGGCGGGCTTAGGGAAGGGCTGCGACGCTTCGGGCAAGAACTGGCCGACCCAACCGTTGACTACGTGACCGCAACCCTGCAGATCGCCTCAGAACGATCCTCCGGGGTATTGCATGACCAGTTGAGTGAGGCCGCCGCAATTGCCCGTGAGCAGGTCTCGCTACGTGAACGGGTCGAAGCATCACGCTCACGGATGCGCACCACATCAACCACAATCGTGGCAGTCACCGTCGTTATGGTCGTATTCATCATCGGCACCCAACCGTCCTACGGCACCTGGTACGCGCAAACCGTCGGGCAAATCGTGTTGATGATCGCCGGAACCGTTGAACTCGTAGGGATGTGGTGGATGGCCCGACTCGCCCGGCCACTCGTAGGTACACGAATCATTCTTGACTCAACCGCGAACGTTGCCGGGATTGGCGGGTTCCCAACATGAGCCCCATCATCACCGGGATTGGCGTCGGCGTAACGATCACCACTGGGCTTGTCGTTATGTGGCGTGGCGCACGGCCGCCGAAACCAGCGTTGGCTGATCTGATCCGCAACGCAGGGCAACGACATCAACCTCAACCGACCGGGTTGTGGAACCAAACCATCAATCTGGCATCGAGAACCGGTGACAACGAAACCCTTGCTGCTGATCTCGCTGTGCTGGGCAGGACCAGAAACGAATTTGCTGCATCTCGAATCCAACTTTGTGTAGCCCTCGGCGCACTACCAATCGTGGCAACCGCACTCACAACGCTGGCGTCCGGGTCGACATGGAACCCAACAATCATCGCGGTATGTGCGTTGAGCGGTATCGCAGCCGGCGTAGCGCTATCGAAAGCAACACTTGCTTCCGAAGCGGCAGGGCGACGCAAACGCTTCATTGAAGAACTCGCCGCGTACCTTGACATTGTCGCCCAACTTGTTGCCGGTGGAGCAGGAATCGACGAAGCATTGTGGCGGGCCGTGCGCTCTGCCGATACACCGGGGCTCGTCATGATGCGCGATGCCATTGCTTCGGCACGAGTACGCAGGCGCTCGGAGTGGGCCGAACTTGGTGATCTTGCCGACCGTGCACGACTACCGGAACTCAACGAACTCGTCACCGCCATCGAACTTGCTTCAACCGACGGCGCACGAATCCGGGCCTCGTTGCAAGCAAAAGCCAAATCGTTACGGGCATCGACTGCATCGGAACAACTCGCATCCGCGAACCGGGCATCAGAAGCCATGGGCGGGCCACTCATTGGAATGCTCCTCGCCTTCCTGGTCGTCGTTATCGCCCCAGCCCTCGCCCAAGTCCTAGCCATCAACTAACGCATCGACTAACTCATGATCCAGCTCACAAGATCTCCGCAATAGAGAAAGCAGCACCTCGCCACATCCACCAGTAGCACCACCGAAAGGCAATTCAAATGTCTGATCAGATTCTCAACTTCCGTGTCGGCGTACTTATGACCCTGGCTGCCGTGTCACCCGCCGCGGCGAACTGGCTGAACAACGACACCCGGCACGACGAACGAGGTGACGTGACCGTACAAAACGTGATCTGGATCGCCATAGCCGCTGCCGGAGCGTTCGTTATTGCTGTGATCTTGTACAACAAGTTCCGAACCAAGGCCAACGCCCTCGACGTCGACAACCCTGGCGTACTCCCCGCCGGATAACACCCGAACGCAACGATCAACGCATCGAATGCTGAAGCAATGCGCGCATATCGAATAGGGAACCGTCGAACGGATCCTCATCGAAGCAACCGGGAAAGGGAACGAGGTGACGTGACCGTGCAAGCGATCGTCCTCGTTCCCCTCACCCTGCTTCTGCTGTTCGCAATCGTTCAGTTCTCGGTTGCTTGGTGCGCAAAGCTCGCCCTCACCGCTGCGGCCGAAGACGGACTTCGCTACACACAAACAAACCCAACACGCGCACCTGAATCCTCGGCCGTACAGTCAGTAACATCCAACGCAGGATTCGTAAGCGGACTGACCGTTACATCGCAACGCCCGTCAGTTGATCGGCTTACCGTCACCGTCAGAGGACAAGTTCCCGCCGCGTTCCCAGGCTTCAGTTGGACCATCACCGGCACCGCAACCGGACCTCTCGAGATTTTTCGACCACAAGGCCGATGATGTCCCCAAGAAAACGATCAACGAAGCACCAACGACTACCACGAACGGCCGAGCGGGGAACGACAACAATTGAACTTGTCGCGCTCGGACCGTTGATCGCAGCGTTACTCCTGTTCGTTGTGTTCTGCGGACGAGTCGCGACCACCCGCCAAACGGTGCAACGAGCCGCCCGCGATGCCGTGAGGGCCGCTTCGATCGCCATCACCCGAGACGATGCGGCAATCGCATTGGAATCGGTACTCGCAGCAAACCTGGGTACCCGTCGAGCTTCGTGCACCCATCTCGCCGTTGACTACTCGGCCATAGCCACCGACACCGGCACCGGTGAAGACTGGGACTCTGGCGTGATCGAAATACGACTCACCTGCTCGATACCTACTTCTGACCTTGGTTTACTAGGGCTCAATGGCACGAAGACTTTTACTGCTGTTGCGATTGAACCGGTTGACACCTGGCGCTCGCGGACGATCAACTCATGACGAACCAAGCGGCCAATCGACCGGGCCATGAATCCAACGAGTCGGGAATCGTCACCGTCACCCTTGTCGTACTGGTGATCGCCGTGATCGCGGCCTCAGGGCTGGTGATCGACGGCGGTCGACTGATGGCCGCACGACGTGATGCTGCGAATAGTGCAGCCGCTGCCGCACGAACCGCAGCACAAGAACTCGACGTTACCCGTTTCGAAACATCCAACACGGTGCTTCTGGTGGACAGCGACGCCCGGGCTGTCGCACAAGAAATTCTGACCAGGCAGGGATACGCCCCAGCCGATACGACCATCACGATCACCGGTGCCGCCGTACGGGTTGAAGTTCGAGACGACATCCCGCTCACCCTGCTTGCGCTTACCGGTATCCGTTTCAAAACCGTGACCGGAACCGCCGTCGCAGAACTCACCCAACAACCCTGACCGGAAACGCATGACCACAACCCTCACAACAGCATCCCGACAGCGCCCCCGCTTCATTCCCGCAGCGGTTGCGCTGACCCAAGCGTCGGGACTCATCGTTGGGCTGCCGGTCCTGCTGATACGCCTCGTTGGATGGCCTTTGCCACACGAAGTCCCGTTGATGGCAGATATTCAGCGCGCCTATCAAATGCGATACATCCCCGACCGATTCGTGATCGGCAGTCTTGCATGCGCGGGCTGGATCTGCTGGGCGACCATCACCTGCTCAGCACTAGCCGCAGGGTTCGCACACGCACGCTCAATCGAGTTTCACAAACCCACACTGGTTCCCTCATTCGTCCACCGCCTAGTCGGTCGATGGATCACCGCCGCCACACTCCTCGTGGCGTTGGCCACCCGTCCCGCCGCCGCTGCGACACCTCCAGCGAAAATGGTGATCAGCCAACCAATGCCCAACACCGTTCCAACATCACCATTCGTTACCCGGGCAACAACCCCGCCACCCTCACAACCAGCTCCGTCTCCGCATGCGCAGCCATCCCGAGCAGGCTCCGTGACCACTACGCGTACATACGTTGCAGGTTCGCACGAAACGTATTGGGAAGTCGCTGAGAAGACCCTTGGCTCTGGCGAACGGTGGCGAGAAATCCTGAACGCCAACCCGACACTCGGCCAAGTTGATCTTGTCCCAGCAGGATTCACCCTCAACGTTCCGAACGACCATGAGGTGCAGCGAGTCGAGGTCGAGAAGGGCGACAACCTGTGGAAGATCGCCGCCACTGAACTTGCAGACGCCCACGACACCGAACCGAGTAACGCAGAAATTGCTCCCTACTGGTTAGCGGTGATCGAGACGAACGAGCCAACTATCAAAAGTGGCGACCCCGACCTGATCTACCCCGGCGAAACCATCACATTGCCAACCATCCCCGGTGAGAGAAGAACCGGAGACGTCGAAGTAGAGCAACCTATCGAATCCCCAGCAGAGCCGACCCCGATCAACTCAGCCCCTCCACTGAGCAATCCCGGCGTTCCCGTCACGACCGTCCCTTCCACCGCAGCGATATCAGCGGTAGTGATCCCTGCTTCCGCGAACCCGACCGAATCCCCAGAAGATCTTGAAGATGACACGCCCTTCGAGGTTCCTTGGATCAAAGGACTGGCAATCACCGGGGTTGCCTCGGCCGGGATACTGCTTGCATGGCACGCCCAACGAAGACGGCGGATGCGAGCCCACAAACTCGGCGACCGAGTGCCAACCCTTACAGAACCCGACAAAGACCTCATCAGTCAACTTCGCGGCATCGCCGAAGAACACCGTGCTGTAGCAATCGACCAAACATTCCGCTATCTGGCCACGACCGTGACCAGCACGAGCGACATGTCACCGGTGACAGTCGGTAGGGCGGGAAGACACAGCGTCGAACTACTCCTCGATGACCCAACCGCTCAGACGCCGACAGGTTTCTTGCGGCTCGATCAACAAGCAATCGTCACGAACCCCGGCATACCAACGACAGAATTCGACGCGACCATCGCAGGTATCGTGCCGCCGTGCCCGGCACTCGTAACCATCGGAACCGATGACGTCGGAACGATCGTGCTTGATCTCGAACGAACATCAGCGATCAGTATCGAAGCTGAACTCGAAGCCGACGAGATCGAGATTCTCACTGCGATAGTCACCGACCTCGCAACACAACCGTGGGCTACAAACGCACGTGTACTTACCTTCGGGGTCCCGGTAACGATTGATCCGGAAGGACGGGTCTCTCATGCGGAACGGATCGATGAAGTGATGGACGCTGTCGAGCTGCACCTGCAATCTCAAACCGACGATGTCATCACCCTAGGAACGCACACGGTTAGAGCGCGCACCAACAATCCCGTTCCAGCATTGGTCGTCGTGCTGAGTAGCGGTAACAAGGAAGTGGCAACAGCCATCGGCGACGCAGCAAAGCAACGAGGCTCAGCAATCGCCCTCGTTACGGCCGATCCGATTCCGAACTCACCATGGCGGCTCGTGACTGTCGGCGGACGAACAACACTCGAACCAACGGGTCTTACGGTTGGCACCCTGCGCAGCTTGCGGCCATCGAAAATTGACAACGAAGCAAACGAGCAACTCAAACAGACTTTCGGCCCACCAACACCCGACCCAAAACGGGAAGTAGCAGCCGAAGTTACCGGCGACTCGGACAAGGTGGCTATAGAACCGTTGAGGCCTGAAGATATTCGGGCCGAAGATGCCGAAACCCAATTGGACCATGGACATCCTCAGGGACTGGAAGTGATCGAGGAGCAGTCGATCGAAAGTAATACTGAAGTCATCGACGAATCGGAAGACAACGTTTCGATGCCGGAGTTGCCGTTGCTAGTCGAGACCGATGAGCACGGCTTCGATCAACTCGTCCTGATCCGTGAACCTGCCGGGGTGCCACTCAACGATGCAATGACCGTCGAACAAAAGATCGTCGCGATAATGCAACGAAAGGGAGTTGAGCTGGTTCTGCTCGATGGTCAACCCCGGATTGAGGGCATCGTCGCAAGCCTGAAGCAAGCTGCCAGATCCGATGAGATCGTCACCTTCCTTGCCCTCAACGGGCCATCAACCATTCGTCAAGTTGCACTTGCCCTGTGGCCGGAAAAGATGAACCCCGGCGACAGCGCCAGACAGATGCTGTCACGGGCTCGCTTCATGCTCGGTGCCGACGAATCGAAACGTCAACGGTTGAGCCTCGGGACACGATCAGCCCCGTACTCGCTGCACGACGTTGGCTGCGATTGGCACCGTTTCGAGCAACTCGTCGCCCTTGCCAGTGAATCGAAAATCGATGACGACAAAGTGACCCTGCTCCGGGCTGCTCTGACCTTGGTTCGCTCGGCACCATTCGAATCCTTGCGAGCCAATTCATTCCACTGGGCCAGCGATCAATGCTTCGACACCCGAATGCGCCTCGCGATATCCGACGCTGCGGGACAACTCACGGCGATCGATCCCGAACACAGCTCGAACTGGGCCGAATCAAAGTCACTTATCGCCGTTCCGCTTGATGGCACAACCGTACCGATTTCGGTACGGTTGTGACCGCACCGCTTTGCGTCGATCTTGGGGTGTTTCAGAGTTTGTTGCGAGCGCCGTTGACCGCGTTGAGGCAGTCGTCGAATGATGGTCTGTTGGCGTTGGGCCACAGGAGCTGCTGGAGGACCGCTTGCTCGTAGCGGTCACGTGCAACGTCGAGGTGCGTACTGTTCGTGAATGCTGGGCTATTGGCGAACCCACCGGTCGGGCGCACATTGGCTTCGAGCCCGGCAGCGGTTGAGTACGTGCAGACATCGCGCGAAAGCGTTTCGATGCCAACGGTCTCTAGGTCGGTAAGAACTTTGGGATGTTGAAGTAGTTGGTACACGTCGTAATAGTGGCGTGCGCCGCGAATCGCATCGTGGGGATCGTCCGCTGTGTGGGCGGTATGGAGCAACACCAGTTTCTCAACCAATGTCCGGCAGGGATCGAGGACCCGAACAAGGACCGGCTCGGCTTCGGCGAACCCCTTGAGTTCAGTCGCTGCGTCGCGGGCAAGGATCGAAACGATCGGCATCACCGAAGCAGGCATCGCGCCTCCCCGAGAACCAATCTCCAGGAACACTCCATTGGTTAACCCGAACGTGTTGCTTTGTTCCGTGTAGTGAAATCGTGCGCCTCGTTTTAGCCCGGTGCTTGTTGCTGAAGGAACAGCTACCGGTGCAAGGCCCGTTGCCGTGGCTGCACCGCTGACCAGCGTTTTGAGGATTGTGTCTCGTGCTCCTTTGCCGAGAGCCGCGGGAAGGATGGCGAGCACATCAACGTCTTCGGAGAACCGTTCGATGAGTGAGAACGCCTTCGAAAGGCTTGTTCCGCCTTTGAACACAATCTCGATACCACCAGCACTTGCTGCGCCCACGACACCTCGAAGAACTTCGGTAACCCAGAAATCCTTCTCGATATGCGAAAGCGGTATTCCCGTCCTCGATGCAACCTGAGCGGAAAGAGCAGCGACAGCGGCTGGGTCGTGAACCAGTTGTTCGGTCATGCGAAAGCAACGATCTCCGCCATGCGAGTCCGCACGGCTGGTTGTGCTTCGTCGGTTGCTTCGTCGATTAAAACGCCAGCGCGTACCGCGCCCGAGCCAATGAGTTGGTTGATGCGCTCAGTGATGTGCTGCCAGTCGACTTCGGCGACGATTGGGTCTCGTAGTAGTTCAAGCACGGCCACTTCCATGGGGCGTAGGTCGCGGAGTCGTCGTTCGTAAGCACGCGATCTAAAACGGACACCCGGATATGGGTCTGGAACTTTGCCGGGGACAGCAACTTCGACGACTGCTGGCACTTGGGTGGTGAGCCCGAGGGCGTACGCGGCAGCGATGCTTGCTGGCCCTGATCCGGGCCCGGCGATTGCGAGGGCGACGTCAAGCAGAGCTGGGCGGGTCATGCCGAACCTAGTGACGGTCCCTTTCCAGTACAGGCCTTTTCGAACTCGTAGGAGGTCCTGCGTTGCCGTGAGGCGGCTAAGCGCAGTATCCACCGCAGCTTCGGAACCGAAAAAGTCGCCGCGTCCGAAGAACGTACCGGCTGATGCCAAGGCGACATGATCGCGCACGGCTCCGGCAACCGAAGTGGGATCTCCTACACTCATGACAGGAAACAGTATCGGAAACCTAGCAACTTGGCAAGATGACTTTTACATGTTGCCTCGTTCGGTCAGTTGTTGGTGAGGTTGGCGTCGGTGTCGCTGAGGCGGGCTTCTTGGGTGGTGATGTGGTGTTGGACGATGGTGAGGTGGTCGCCGATTTTCCAAAGTGCTTCGCCTTTGGCGAGTTGGGTGAGGCGGTGTGCTGCCCCTGCGGGTAGCCCGAATACGTCGGCTGCTTGGGCGGCTTGGGCTGGTGGGAGGTTGAACAGGACCGCGGTTTGGGTGTCGGCGACGAGGCCGGCCCCGATTTTGGTGGTGGAGGTTCCGTCGTCGGTTTGTGCGGTGAAGTCTTCGAGCCGGTGACTTACGGCGATGTTGGCAATGCCGTAGGTGCGGGAAAGTTTTTGGCATGCTTGGTAGTAGCGGGCCACGTGGGGGTTGGACAGCAACGCCCAGATTTCTTCCATGACTTGGTAGCGTCTCGGCACCGTTTCTGATTCTGGGATGGCGAGTAGTTGTTGAAGCCATCCGGTGGCGGCGATCATGACGAGTGGTTGCGCGTCGGTGTTCGTGACACCGGACAGGTCGATAACTATGCCGCGGCCGTGCCAATCAATTTGTTCTGTGGACTTACCATCGAACATCCCCTTGAGTGACCGGTCGAGAAGCTTTTCTAATGCGAGTCTTACGTCTCGACAGTCTTGAACGAGTGCCCGGTCGGTCATCCCGGATCGAGTCGTCATGTCGCCTGTGGGGTTTGCAAGGAGCCCGATGAGGTCTGCGAGTGTTGGCCGGTCATCCCAGTTCGTCGTGAGCGCATCAATAGCCCATCCAACGGTGGCATCTTCGATTTGTTGCAACGGCCGCTGCAATACTCCAGCAGCGAGCGCGGTGACCATATGTGTACGTCTCATTGCCAGGTCACCGGTGGTGCCGTGTCGCGGGCCAGGGTCGAGCGGGTTAAGGCGTGTGAGGCCGCCGGGCATGAGCTTGAGTCGCGTCATGCCGAGTGCTTCGGCGAGGGGTGCGTATTCGCCTTTAGGGTCGGCAATGACCGCGAATCTTGGCTGACCTCCCGGTGACGCAAGCAAACCGAGTGACCGGTAGAGAAGCGTTTTTACGACGGTCGATTTACCTCGCCCGACAAGTCCGAGGATGACCATGTTCGGACTCGTGATGATGCCGCGGCTGTACAGATCGAAAGCGTCGTAATGGAATGTGTTTCCGGCGGTGAGATCGGTTCCCATCAAAATCCCTGAGGTCCCAAGCCCGGAATCGACATGGCACGGGTACATCGACGCGAGATGGCGGGTCGTGGATCGATGATGCGGCAGCCGAAGTCCTGGCCGCATAAGTGGGGTAGCAACCCGTTCATCAACAGGTACATCGGCATGTCGATCTGGCCGCCGCTTTCGAGACTTGAGAAGGTTCATTGTTCGCACTCCTCACCCGAGTTTGCTGTCCGGATTCGTTCGATAAGCGTGCGATGCATTCCGTCGGCAGCGACCAGCGACCAATCCTCAACGGCTGCGACACGTTGCAACCGGGCGGTGTGCTCGTCGAGTCCTTCGAGGGTCGGGGCGACAAGAATGATGATGCGGCTTACGCCGATGGCAAGATCCGCTTGGACTTTGATGACTTCGAGATCATCAGCGGTCGTGGTTGGTATTGCGATGAGTGCTCGTAGGTATGTCCCGTTTCGTTCGTAGAACGTTTCGGTATTAGCGATCGCCTTGGTTCGTCGATAGTCAAGAAGGTTGGTAGGCATGCCTATCGTTTCCCGATGACGGTGCGGGCGCACGGAAGAATGGCGAGCAGTGCTTCATCATGTCGGCCGTGGAGTGGGCGGAGTTCGATGCCGAGCCCGGCAGCAACCTGGGTGGTGTCCGCGCAGGCCCGGTCGAGTGCTTCTTCGTCGGACGCGGTGATAGTGACGATGGCCCCGAAGGACAGTTCAGCGTGCCCGGCGACGATTTCTTCTTCTCGTTCTTTCACTGCTTGCGCGGCACGGTTGTGGCGTGCCCCGACCCTGAATCCCTTTTCGGTTCGGTGGGCAACATCCGCTTCGATCTTGGTTGCTTGGGCGGTGATAGCCCGTTGCGATTTCGATCGCGGGATCGGCTCGAAGAACACTGTGACCGTCCGAGCATCGCCCGCGTAGGTGAGTAGCGGTGCCAACCAGTCGCCAGGCACGTCAAGGCGCGGCCATTCAGTCACCCAATACGACCGGTGCATTGAAGCATCGATGGTTGTTGTCGTCCGGTCGGTACTGATCGACGTTGGTAACACGTTGGTCGGCGATACCGCAACATCTGAGCCAAGGGACCGTTCTCGACGGTCAAGGATCATGGCGCAATAGGGGTCGAGACGTAACCTCATTGCCCTGGTCCATTCATCAGGGTCAAGCACACGGGCCGTGAGTTCCGCAGCAGTGAGCCGCTGCACCAACGTCCGGGTTTCTGTGAGCAACGTTTCGATGATTGCTTTGTGCCGGTTACCTCGGTGCCGTTTTTGTAAGCGGACTTTGGATGCGTTCGTGGTGAGCGTCAGCAACACTTCGTGTCGGGTGGCGGTGGCACCATGATCACTAAGAAGTTCTTGGTACGAGGTCAACACATCCGGGAGATGTTGGGCGGCGAGGTGGGTGTCAAGCCAGTGTCGTTGTTGTTCGATGCCCGCCGGTGCCGCCCATTCCGACCAACGCAACGAAGTGATTGTGGGTCGTTCGGAAACGAAGCCGTGTAGCACTTTGCCCCACTGGGCTAGCTGGTAGTCCTGGGCGTCGGGTTCAAGCAATCCGAATTGTCGCCCAGCAACACGGACGGTGACCGCGTAGAGCCCAGCTCGTCGTTCCCGAATGATTGCTACCGGGCCTTGGAGATCAACACCGAATGTCGACGGGTCAATGCTGAGAAGTTCTTGGCGTGCAAGTGGAGGCGGTAACTGTTTCGGGTTCGTCGTTGGACCCAGCAGCGGTAATGGGCGCAACCATGTTTGGGTTCCTTTTCCTTGTCGAGTGGATCTGAGAACCGTGGGGAGTTGATGCAGGATTGGCTCCCCGGTATAGCGGCCAAGGGCTATCCCAGCGAAGGCAGCAACGATAAGTGCACCGAGCAATACTGAAACGAACACCATCGACACCGCACCTATCAGCGCCCCCGCACAGCCAACTACGAGTTGCACCGTTGAAAGCCCAAGAAACACGCCGGTGTTGTCGATCGGCGAAATCCGGTACCACGTACGCGTAGGACCAGTCGTCGCTGTCATTGTTTGTCCGATCCGGAACTTGCCGGTGGTTGAGCCGTCGTCGATTGCACCGGTGCTGGCCGGTTCAGGGTTCGTGACTGCGCCAGCGGAACGCTTGTCGCTTCAGTGGGTGGCCGTCGATCGGGGGCGGGTTGAGGCACGGGACGTGCGGTTGCCGCCGGTTGGGTAGATCGATTCCCGGATGCGTTGGCACTGGCACTGGGTGCGACCGGGGATAGCGACGGATTTCTGCTCGAAGTCGTCGAAGCCCCGGGTCGTGGCTTGAGTGTCGGCCTCCGAATCTCACGAGGCCCACTGACACCCGAAGCAGCGTCGCGACCGTTCGTTGCACCGTCCGGCTTCAGCCCAGGGGTGTCTGGTGTGCTTTTCGGAGAGGGGGAACCTTCACCGATTCCGCCGACACCAGTTTCGGCCGATTCCGTTCTGGTTCCCTGCCCGTTCTTGTTAGCGGCCCCTGAAGCGGTTGTGGCAGAACCTCCCGGCCCAGGACTACTTGGCGAGCCAGATCCCGTCGAAGAACCCGAGCCTGCAAGTGTGGCGTCGGATCCGTTCGCCCCGGGAGGGCTTGTTCCCGGCGAAGCAGCGTCAGCGCCGCTGCTCGGTTGTGATGCTGCTCCACCACTTGACGGGGTTCCTCCTCCCGGCTTGGGCTGGTTTCCGGGGGTGCCCGCCGCACGGCTAGATCCGCCATCCCCACTGTCACCGACCCCACCGCCGGTGCTTGCGGGTGTGGACTGAGAAGAACTGCGCCGACCAGACACAGCGCCGGCTGCGGCCATCGCTGGTTTGAGCGCCAACTTCCCACCCGCCGCGGCCAAAAGCGCGCCACCTCCCGCTTTGGCACCCATCGAGCGAGCGACGCCTTCCCCAGCAACAGCACCTTCCATCATTGGAATGACCCGCACCAAAGCAAACGGCATGAACGCAGCGAGAAGCAGAATCGCTGAGCCCTGAATCATGGCGACATTGCCACCTGTCTCGGTTGCACCTGCCATCAACGATGCGCCCGTCGCGAGCGTGACCGCGATAGCAAGTTTTGAGAAGATCAAAGCAACAGCAGTCTCGATTGCTCTGCGTGCATAGGAACGTGTTGGTCCCCAAACACGGGTGGCGATGGCCAGAGGCGCGAACATGATCACGAGATAGATGAGTGACGATCGAACAAACAGTTCGAAGCACAGAAACACGGCAGCGATGATGTACAGCAACGCGAAGATGATGACGAAGATGCCGCCTTGCACGATGCCGTCTTGGGAGTACAACGTCTTCACGGTTTCGTCGAGACTTGCGGCGTAGTCGGTGATGAGCGGATCAGAAAACTGATCAACCAACGTCAGTAGCGTGTAGCAAAGGAACCCGAAGAACAGTGTCCCAACCACCACCGTTGGCAGGTCAATGATCGTGGCTCGAAGCGTTTGCCCGGCTTGGCCAGTGATCAGCCCGTGAATGATCCGAAAGAGAAAGAACAACGCAACAAGCGCAGCGGCAAGCCCAAGAATCGAGGCTTGTATTGGTGCAGCGTCGCTGATTGCACCGCCCGGTGTGAGGGTCGGTTTAATGGTTGCCAGCAACGTCACGAGGGCATCGGTGACTTTCGATACGGCGTCAGCGAGTAGCCCGGCGATCCATTCGATGATCTTGTCGAACACTGCGTCGGCAACATCGACCACCGCGTTTTTGAGTGCGTTGACTACATCACCGGGTGTTGGGATGTTGATTGGCCCGATACCAATATCGGCGAGGACAGTCATTGGTGCATCGATTCGTCATCGAACCCGGTAAGGACCGATTCGAATGTTGACGCGACCGATGGAAGGTTCGGTCTGGCACTGAACCGCCCTGCCGGGTACGGGCCGTCGATCACTGACGAGTCATCGAGACGCCACATGTTCTGTTCCCATACAAGATCGATTTGTGCGGTCGCGTAATCGTCTAGCGCACCTCGGGTAGGGAACGACCACAGGCGTAGGAAGAACACATCAACCGTTGAACTGGATTTGCCGTGGTTGCGGACCCGGGTCTCGATCGGCGCGATACGGAGAAGCAGCCCTTCAAGATCACCCTTCGCCAACGTCGCTTCCTGGTGCTTCTCCGAAAGATCACCAAGGCGTTGCATCGAACGTTTCGAGGTGATCTGGTCAGACAAAGCCCGGGCTGTCGCTGGTGATGCTGCGGGGAAGAGTTGCTCGTCTAACTCCAAGAACCCCAACGCAGCAACTACGGCTGACTGCTTTGACTGATCGGCGTTGAGCGGCTTTGCCGTGGCGATGGGTTCTGGGGTCGCTGTGGCAGTCGCCGTGGCTTTCGATTCGGTTCTAACAGGGACTGTCGTCGACGATTGAAGAATCGCGAAACTCCTTGATGTGTTTCGCGTTGGCGTGGGTTTTAGGAACGTCCATGCCGTTGTGCCGATCAGCACGGTCGCCACCAGACCGGCGGCGATGGTTGAGCGGCGCATGGTTACGCGCCTGCCGATCCGAAGAGCTTGTTCACGATCGTTACCGCAAGACCGGAGAGTAAAGCGCCGATGATTCCACCGAGTACCCAGTTCTTCCCGGAGACGGCGTAACCAGAGTTCCCCCACTTCGACCACGTCCACGACCCTGCCCCGTAGATGATCGAGCCAACAGAGAGCGTAAGTGAGAGATACATGCCCCACTCAAGGAGGTTCTGCATCAGTTCAGCGCCCGGAAAGTCTTTCGATGGTGTGACCGGGTCGATCTGGGCGACGATCGACGAAAAGTATGCGTACGGAGAACTTGGAATGGCAAACATGGCGGGCCCCTCGTGCAGGCAAAAGCGGAGTACGTCTCCATGACCCCTAATCGCCACCGCTCCGCTGGAAACGAACCCGTGCGACAAAGATCTGCGCACGAACAACGTCGCTGCCGAATAGGAGACCGTGAACGCAACTCCTCGCCGAGCAGGTTCCGACGGTGCCGAGACAATTCACATTTCCGAATCGCTCACAGCACTTGTTCAACTGCTGTGCAACGCGTGTGATGCGATTCCCAAGGAACGGAGAAATTCAATGAGCAGTACCCGAGTAGCCATCAACCGAATCGTCATCGCAGGACGAGCCGTCACCGATCCGATCACGAAAACTGTGAAATCACCGCACGGGGAAACAACCCTCACGACGTTTTCGATACGGACAGCGAAAGACACCTACGTGGGAAGCGTGATCATGGAAATCCACGCCTGGTCACGCGCCGCAGCCCAAGCCGCACATGTCACCAAAGGCCGAACCGTTGCAATCGACGGACAACTCACCCAACACGAATACCTGACCGCCGACGGCCGCAAACAAACCAGAACCGCTATCCGAGCCGAACGACTACAACTCCTCGACGACACTTCGAATCTAACGAATGAACGGGGCACTGAAGAATGGATCGGCGGACAGTCCAGTTGATAAGTCGAGTGGAATGACTCAAGCCAACTCGATGGCGAGTCGGCGCGCTCGTTCTTGAAACGCGCGAGTGCCGCCTTCGAGGACTTCGCATACGGATTTTCGAATCGCAGGGTCGTCAAGTCCTCCCGTGGTGTACGAGAACTGCGGAAGGCGATCACTATCGAGTGGTCCGCACCGAGCGACGATTACTTGATCGACGTCGGTATTGACAACGAGATTGGCGTTGTGCGTGACCATGATGATCTGACGTCGCGAGGCGGCGGCACGGAACAGGGAAACGAGTTCGCTGTAAATTGATTCCGGGTCGAGATTCTCCTCTGGTTGGTCGATGATGAGAGGGTCAGTCTCTATTCGGTCCACTGCGAGGTAGAGCAGTAGGAGAACGATGCCCCGTTGGCCAGGTGAGTGTCGGTCAATGCTGAGGCCGCTGTAGTCGATGCTGTATTCGAGGGTCACATGATCTGCGTTGTAAAGCCATGTGCTCAGCTCACGTTCCCAAATCGCCCAGTTCTCAGCTTGAGCGCGGTCAGCCTTAGCCTGTTTACGAAAATCATCGCTGTGTTTAGAGGAGAACGAGCGAATTGCTTCAGCGGCGTCGGCTCCAGTTCCGGCGGACCACGCATGAAATAGTTCGTGTTCGGCTAGTGCCCGAAGCTCGCCCCGACCCTTGAATGCTCCGATAGTTCGTGTGTCGAGGTGCTGTTCGCCCCGCCCTGACCATCCGTTTAGATCAACTTTCCGGCGAATCGAAACTGAGAGTTTCTCGACCAGACCTCCGAAGTTGGCAAGGCGGGTCTGGAGTGGAGCGTAGAGCTCATTGAGTACTTTCTCTTCCTCGAGAAGTGCGTCGAAGTAGGAGGTGTAGTGAGCAATACGGGTAGCTGCAAGTCCTCGAATCCGCTCATCGATGTCTTTCGTGGCATCGAGCTGACGGTCGATGTTCGCAATTTGACTGGTGAGCTTTGCGACTTCTTCGGTGAGACGATGCAATTGTGCAGTTCGTTCACGATCCAGTCCTACGAGTTCAGACAGGCGCGTACGTTCCGCCTTGAGTGACTCAAGTGGTTGATCATTGAGTTTTTCAAGCTCTAGGACGGCGACTTGTTCCATGTCCGCAGCGACATTTCCTCGAAGAACCTGAATCTTCGCCGCTATCGGCACTTTGGCATTTCGCAGCGTAGAATTAACGTCCCCGGAGTACACCGCTTGAAACACAGACCATTGGTCTGGGGTAAGACTTGCTTCCCTGAAGTCCCTTTGAAGTTTCGCATGCTCATCCGCGAATCGAGCCTGGCGGCGCTCGATTTCCTCTGTCAGATTGGTAAGAGCTGTAAGGGTTCGGTCAGCTTTTTCGACTTTTGAAGTTTGAGTAGATATAGCTGACTCCACGCGCTCAAGGCGTGCCGCATGGTCTGGACTCGACCTCGTCAGAAGGCCACTCTGTTTAGCTTGTTCTTCCTTCAGTTTTGTGGCGATTCTTTGGCGGGTTTTTGCAGTTTCAGGGAGTGTGTGTTTCTCGGCGCGAAGTTCAGCGATCTCGCTGCTGCATAGCTCGATGCCATCTTGATAATGGGCTTGGCGGTTTCGAGCAGCCGACACTTGGATCTGGAGAAGCTCGTCGAAGTTCGACGCGCCCTGGCGCTCGTCGGATGGCCAGGCTTCGAAGACGACACGCTCAATCTCGTGCACCAACTCATCGGTGGCTCCCTTAGCGGAGCACAACTGTTCGACGAACTGCTGGCTCAAGTAGCGAACACCGCGGGTTCTCAGCGACAAATCGCTGAGTGACGAGAGGCGAGCCTCATCAGTTGTGTCATCTGTCCAAGTGACTGTGGCCGTAGCGTCACCAAGGAAAGGTGCGGCCCGATCGATGAATGATGCCTCGTTTTGAAACGGTTCACTTGAGCCAGCGGCAACGGCGATCAGGTCGGCGAGGGCGGTTTTGCCCGATCCTCGAGATCCGATGATTGCGATCAAACCTGGATTGAGGGGGACGCTTCCAGAAGTAAACCAATCGGGCCGATCGACGGAAATCGCTTTCAGTCGCCCGTGAGTGAGGTCGGCATCTGGTGCTTGCTCGCCGACGTAAACACGTGTCGCAGGAGCAAGGCAGCCGAGACGCAACGCGTCGAACGACCGGTTTCCTTTGATCCACGTGAAGCGCGAGAGGTCGGGGACGCCGAGGGTCTCAGTGCTGTGACCGTCGCTCCCGTGGATGCACGCCTTCACTCGTGCGTAGTCCCGTTCTATGTCTTCCGTGGTGGCGACAGCGGTTTGCCCACTCCAAAACTCCGCGTCTTTCGGTCGCCCGGAAAAGATGATGTGTGCGAATTTCTCGAGCATCTGTCTTCGTGCATCGAAGCTCCCATCGTTGGTCCGTAGGCCGGGCGGACCATCATTGCCACCCGCCGTCGCGATGAGACAGTGCCGCTTGGCCCAACTGTCTGTGGCGAAGCGTTCTTGGAGCTGATCGAAAGTGACCTTAAACTGGCTAGCGCCATGTTTGAGTGCGGCTTCGTCGTCGAGCGTGACATCGTTTTTGTGAGCGCGACCGAGCGCCTTTAGACCCTCATCGTCGCAACGATAGGGACGATCGAACTTGAATTCCAGCGAAGAAAGAAACTTTTCCAGTTCGTCTATTTGGTCCGGTGCGCAAAGCAGATGCAAGTTCAATGCATGGCTCCGAGCCGTCACTATGTCGAGGCGCAGTTCTACGTTTGGGAACAACAACCAATCACTGCTTCCGGCCCCTGCTTGCCAAGCCTCGACAGCGCGTCGATAGCTACGCGTTGTGAAGTAGTCCGTTACGCCCACAACTTCGATGTTGGGTGAGCGAGTGGCCAACAGGTCTAGCGCCTCGGTAACACTCATTGTCCCAAACGCATCCGCAGCAAGTGTCCCTGGCAAATGAACATGCGGATCCCACCGCCTCCATATCGAACCCCGGGGGTCAGCTTCGGGCAACGTCCGTTGTGGGAGGGTGCCGAAATCTGGATGCTTTTGGATCTCCGCCATGTTACGCCTCAGGTGTATTTGTTGCTGTTGATGTAGGGATCTCAATGTATCCGGTACGCACACCTCCTCGTATTACTATTGAACGATTCGAATAGTACGGATGGCCAACACGTTGATGGCCCGCAGCGGCGCGAGTTCGTTCAACACAGTTTCCCAGCCAAACTCAAAATGAAAATCGATCTAGTAACTACCTTCGGCTTAGTCTCGGAACTGCTCGAAGAGTTCGAATCGCTAGCATCGCCTTTGGAGCGAGGAGCCATGCGAGCGTCACGATGATCGCGTTCAAAACTGCTTCGACGAGCCGAAGGGTTAGCAAGACTGCGAGGGCAGTGAGACGGAATAATCTTGCGAGGATTGTCATGGTTTGCTCCAGTGGTTTGCGGCTGGAGGATGAACTTTGAGCCGCTCAACAAGGCAAGCCAAATGATAACGCTCGACGACGACCGACTCGTACACGACTCGATGTCGTCGTCGAGCGAATACCTATGCGGCATGTTTGTGTAGGCGGGCAGCGAGGCTTCGGCCATCAAGAATTCCGGTTGCTTCTAACGGGTCGGGAGCAAAGCCGTTGGCTCGTCTTTTGAGGTTGCGGTCTTTCCAGTAGCGGCGGGTGTGGAGGTGGATTGGTTGGAGGGTGCCGTGGATGCAGAGGGCGTCGCCCGGTCGGATTTGGCGGAGTAGTTCTGGTGGCACGAGTGCTGTTGCGACGGCGGTGAGCGATTCGCTGTTTCGTCCGTTGGTATTGGCTCGGTCGATTGAGCGTGATCGTGTTTGGACTTCGTGGTTGCCGGTCAGTTCTGATGCGGTGGTTCCGCTGAGTCCGTCGCTGATTCCTCCGAAGAAGATTTTGGTGAGGTGGTTCGTGAACAGGGTGGGTGCTTGGTCTCGGTAGCGGTGTTCGATTTGCGCGAGTGATTGCCAGAAGGTCATGAGCGTGATCCCGACCGATGCGCAGGTTGTCGAGATTTGTGGGAGCCATGAGGCGGCGGTGTTCCCGGCTTCGTCGAGTACGAGTAACAGGTTCGGTATTGCAGTGTTCGTGCGGTTGCGTTTCTCGTAGGCCGCGTCGGTAAGCGCGCTGATGAGTCCACCGAACACGACTGCGAATCTTGCGGCGTCTTTGGGGTGTTCGGGCATGCAAACGTACAGGGTGTTTCGTCCTGTGCTGGTTCCGAGGTTGTCGGCGTAGAGCCATTCGAGATTGATGGTTGTTTCGAGTGAAGCGTTTCGTGCGATGCGGGTGTCTTCCCATGGGGCGAACAGGGTTTGGGTTGAGGCGTAGATTCCGGAGCGGGTTTCGTCGGCGTCTTCCCAGATCCCTTCGATGATCGATTTTGCCAGTTCGCAATCTTCTGTGTGCATAGGGTCGGTCATTGTGGCGTTGAGGATGTCGGTGATGGCGTTGGCGCCTGGTGTGGTGTTGTCGGGGTTGTGGCCGAGGCTGGTCCACAGCACAACGTCACGCATTGATCGGCGGTCGAGTGCTGCTGCGTAGAGGGTGACCCATGCGAGGCGGTGGGCGTGGTTGGCCCAGAAGTCGTTGTTCCGGACACTTGAGTCGATTGGTGCTGCATCAAGGAGTTGCGACGCAACTTGTTGGGCGCCGACGGCGGTTCCTGCGGTGTGTAGCGGTGACCATCCAACAAGTTCGGCGTCACCCCGGACATGGTCTTCGATGACTCCGAGTGGATCAAAAATTGCTACGGTTCCAAGCTGGCTTCGACGCAAGATCGTCGCTGCGAGGAGATCGGTTTTGACTGATGATGCGATCACGGGTCCCCAGTCGTGTTCGAGGATCGCACCGATTGCGATGACGGTCTTTCCTGATCGGGCCGGTCCGACGACGAGTACGCCTCCTCGGTCACCGGTACGTTCACGTATCTTTTTTGGTGTCAGCGAGGCACGGTCTTCGGTGGCGATGAGTTTGCCGCACGATTGGCCAAGGATGGTTCGTCCGGCGGTTGGTCCTTTGATGATGAGTGGTTCGAGGTCTTTGCGGGTGCCTTGGCGTGACCATGCTGGTGCCCCGAATCGTGGTTTGCGATCCTGCCCGATATCACCTGTTGTTCGAAACGCGCGGAAGATCGCAAGTACACAGAGCAGTGTTGTGATCCATGTAATGGTGGTGCACGTCCAGAAAGGGATTGGGCCGGTGAGGTTCGGTGTCCATTTTCCGGGTGGCCATGCCATGGCTGGGTTTCTGAGGTGGTGTGGGAGTTTTGATGCGAATGTGAAGACGGTGTCGATTGGCATGTGGCCGAGTGGTTGATGGTGGACGATGAGTGCTGCGGCTTGTGCTCCGAGGTAGAGGCCACCGACAAGGCTCGCTGCGATTGTGAGCAAGGCGAGGATTGCACCGGACGGGT
>JANPBU010000016.1:0-246459 GCA_031430595.1 Acidimicrobiia bacterium | reverse complement strand
TTCTCACACCGTCCATCGATGAAACCCAATGAGTTTCAGCAGTGAACAAACAACTTCGTCGGGCCCATCGAGCCTCCTGCACAAGAGCCAGTGAAGGTCGTTTGATAGTAATCTGCACACTTAGGAAATGTACCAGCACTGAAGTGATGAACGCCATGTCCTCAGACCTGCGGTATTGGGGCAGGTTTAGTAGACGATGTCGAGTGCGTATCGAAGTGCTCTGTCGAGTTGTGAGCGTTTGATTTCGTCGAGGGAACCTACAGGTCGTTTGTCGAGGTCTTCGAGAGGCAGGGTGAGCACGTTGTCGCAGTTGATCACACAGGTTTCTGGGAGCCCTTCGTTGGGGCCGATTTCGACTTCTGATCCAATGCCGCGAATTGTGCGGGTAATTGGAGCGCAGGTCACTGCGTTACGTACTGATATCGCGGCGTCGCGGGTGAGAATGCAGACCGGGCGTCGTCCGGCGGGGTCGCCGAGATCGGCCCAGAAAATGTCGTTTCGAGCTACCACGTTGGGGCAGTTTTTGCGGCGAGCCGAGCAGCGGACCGGATCAGAATTGGGTCGGGTGGCTGGCGTTTGTAGGCGGCGATGAGTTCGATGTCGTTGGTTCGTTCGTTGTCAGCATCGATCACCGCTTGTGCGCCGCGGCGAAGCAGTTCTGAGCGGTTTGTGTCGAGTGCTGTGGCAATTCGGTCGAGATGTTCGACCAGGTCATCGTCAAGTTGAACCAGAACTTCTCTTCTCGGCATGACCATATGGTATCCAATATGGTCATCGAACCGCAAGCTGCTTGGCCAGGACCCGGTGATCTGGGGCATCCCTCATGCTGCAAATCCGCGCTGCACTTTGCTTGTTATGAGCGCGTATGAAGATCTGCGTTGTGCGCAGACCCGCCGCTGCATCGCTCGCCGGATATGTGTGGACGACAGCGGGTTCACATCCGAGCGATATCGAGTGCGCTTGACGCGGCCCTGGCGTCACCTGGGTCGGCCAATGGTGCCCGATGTTGCGGGACATAGTTCATCGAGAGTTCGTTATCCGCCGGGAAAGTGGCGCGAGCGGAGTGACCGTCGATCTATCTGTTGAGGGGCACGAATGCCCGTACCTTTCCTGCGTTGCCGGGGCGGGGGATGGCTTCGAGAATCGGTACTTGAACGTCGGGCGTTTGGAGGCCGAGCGCGGCAAGAGCGGCGATGAGCTCGCCGGCTTTCCGTGCGTCCTTCGTGCTGCTTCAGCCACAGCGTCCCTCGGTTGCGACCGAGGGCGTACAAGAGGAAACCTTCGAAGTCCCACACGAAAACGCCGCGTGTCCCGCTGGACCCTCCGGTGGTGAGCACGTGATACTCCTCAAGCAGGTATGCCGGACCTTCGGACGCGACGTCCACCAAGTGTGCCTCCGCACCTTCGAGGGTGAGGCGGGGATCGGTGACAATCCTGTCCCAGTTCGCCATAACGTCGGCCTTGGTCATCACTGGGATCATCGACAGGTCGTCGCCCGTCACCGTGTCGGGGTCGACGTGAGCCAAACGCTCGGCGTGCCACGTAGAGCGCTCCTTTCGCTGTGCGAAGCAGAGCCCGCAGGCGCTCGTCACGCAACCGGTGGAGCATCTCCAGTCGCCACGTCAACCGTTCGGCCTCATCCTGAAGACGCTCCGCGTAGCTCTGAACGTGCCGTTGTCGCTCGATCTCGAACCCAGCACCAGAATTGGTCACCATCTCATTCTTACAGCCGCGTTGTGCGACGAATCCTGACGGTCCCAAGCGATCCATCACACTTTTCTCAAACAATGCTCGTAGTCGGACCGACACGATCCATCAGCCGACCGGACATGCGTTCTGGCAACCACGTGTGGCCGCCACCCGCCCGTGCAACATCACTCGCTGAATCGACCTGAGTTTTGCATCACATCGCGGGTGGGGTTGGGGGTGTAGCGATGCTTCTTAGGTATGCATAGTAGTTGGCTTCGAACTCGGCTGGTGAAATGTCCCCGATTTCGGTATGGAGCCGTCGCTGGTTGAACCAGTGGATGTACAGCATCGTCTCAGTTTCGAGGTGCTCGGCGTTACGCCACGGGCCACGCCGTTTCGTCAGCTCGGTCTTGTACAAGGCGTTGAACGCCTCGACCATGGCATTGTCGTAGCTATCACTGACCGAGCCGATCGATGGCACCGCCCCGATCTCGGCGAGCCTTTCGGTGTAAGCCACAGACGTGTATTGCCCGAATCGGAGTGTGCCACAAGGCCGGTCAGCTGCGTTTTGCGGGCCCAGACGGCATGTTCCAACGCGTCAGTCACAAGTTTCGAGGTCATCGTGGTTGAGACCCGCCAACGCACAACCATGCGCAAGTACACGTCCACGATGAACGCCACATACACGAACCCTTCCCACGTTGACACGCACGTGAAGTCCGACACCCATAACTGGTTCGGTCGTTCCGCAACGAACCGGCGTTTCACCAGGTCCGGTGCAGGCGAATGTGTGCTGTCAGCCTTGGTGGTCCAGGGTTGACGACCCCGCCGAACCCCATGGATTCCAAGCTCTCCCATCAGCGGCCGAGCCGGTCCTTGTCTACGACCAGGCCATGTTCACGTTTCAACGCTGCCTTGATCTTGTGGCGAACATACACGCCATAGTTCTCCTCGAACACCGTCATGATCAACTTCTTCAAGACCTCATCATGCAAAGCATGCGCGCTTACAGGTCGAGAAAACGCGGAACGCACTGACGCCACGTTGACGCCCAAGACTCGGCAGATTGCTGCAACTCCGAACTCGGCCCGAAACGCGATCACGAACATCGCTACCGTTTTGATTGGCGGTCGAGCTCCGCCCCAAAAAAAGTTGAAGCAGCCTTCAAAATATCGTTTGCCCGGGAAAGCTCACGGTTTTCCTTTTTCAGCGCCGCGATCTGCGCTTGCAAGTCCTGAGTAGATCCAGGCGTCACAAGCTGAACCGATCTCGGTGTCACCTTCTTCACCCACCCATACAACGTCGAGAACGACAAATCCATCTTCGGAGCCAACCGACGGCAAGCCTGCGACCGGGACTCGTCCTCCTCAATCGACTCGAAAACAAACCTCACGGCCTGCTCACGAAACTCCGGCGTGTACTGCTTCTGAACAGCCATAACAATCCTCCTCAGGATCAATCATGACGAGATGCAAAACTCAGGTCGATTCAATGTGATCAGCCATGCCCAAGTTCCTCAATCATTCTCGACTGTTCACGCCGAGTTTCCAAACAAAGCTGGAACTTCGACCCGAACCAGTCCATGACACACAGTTTGCTCGATCCGAGACCACTAATACCTGACACATAACCGGCGAAAATGTGGCGCCCACCTCTGCCGCAGATGTAACTTTCGCGCATGAATAACAATATGTAGACGTACTAGATGCGGCGTTGGCGGTCCAGAGTTCGTTGACTCGCGTGAGGAGTGTCGTGATCGTCGGGCGATATCGCAGTCGGGGGCATGTTCGCAACATACGACCCGCTGGGCGGTCAGAGAGGACCGTTGTTGCACTTCACCCTGTGGTCGAAGTTGGCGTTTGATAGCTGCGCAGTTCGATGACGATTCCGTCCGGATCAGTAACGTAGACGCTACTGGCGTAACCCTGCGCTCCATAGAGTTGGTCGCCACGCCCGGAGCCGGGGAAGGCGGCTGCGACTTCGGCGTAGTCAAATGGTTCGACGACGAGACAGATGTGATCGACGTTTGTCCCGTTGGCTTCAGAAGGGAACAGATCGATGATCGTGGTTGAATTGATCCGCAGGGACGGGAAAGAAACCTTTCCAGCCCTCCATTGATCAACGCGAAGTGGCACTAATCCCAGAATGTCGACGTAAAAGGTCAGTGATCGTTCGACGTTGCCGCATTTCAAAACAACATGGTCTATGGCGACCGGCGTAACAATTGGCATGAGCTGGCTTTCGTTGGAAGTGAATTTGAGTCGGGCGTGATTGTGAGGAGTTTGCGGTTCTACTAGTCGAGTTAGAGGGCACGATGCGACTGTGACTGCATCGCCGACCAGGGACTTGGCCGTCACGGTGTCGAGCACGGCGAGCGCAAGGTCTGAGCGGGAGATCTTGCCTGCCTGAGTTAAGCGTGCGTCGACTGCGGTGCGGTATTTGTTGCTTGGGGAGGAATCCGTGAGACGAGGTGGCCGCAGCACAGTCCAGTCCGATTCGCCGCTGAGAAGTAACTGTTCCATGCGGACCATGTCCTCATAACCGCCGCCGAAAAACACGAGGAGCAAAGGGTGGCCAACGTGGCGTTCGGAAAATGTTTTTAGTTCGTTCGGTTCGGCGGGAATGGCCGTGACGGCCACGATCCGGCGGACACCGGTCTGTTTCATCGCCTCGAGAACTGCTGCGACCGATGCTGAATACAGTGTTGTGGGTTTGCGAGGGGTTGTGCTTCCAAGCGGAAAGTCTGGCGCTGGAGCCGGGATCCCATCCGAGCCTCCGCGACGCACCATGAATGGCTTATTCGTACTTCACGAACTCGCAGCTCGCGAGCGCTAGAACGACCTAACGAGTACGCGTCACTTGTAGCGGTGTGATACAACCGTGGCGTAGGTCACATTCTCTTCTCCTCGGGGGTTGCTCGTGCAGGTATCCATGTCAATAAATGGCGTCGCGCAAAGTCATGACGTCGAAGCTCGGACATTGCTTGTCCACTACATCCGCGAATCGTGTGGCCTCACCGGCACCAACATTGGTTGCGATACCAGTTCGTGCGGCGCATGCACCATTCACCTTGACGGTGACTCGGTCAAGTCATGCACGATTCTGGCCGCACAAGCCGACGGTGGTGCGCTCACAACAATTGAGGGTATGGCTGCCGCTGACGGAACCCTCCACCCGATGCAAGAGGCGTTTCGTGAAAATCATGGACTTCAATGCGGCTACTGCACACCTGGCATGGTGATGGCAGCAACAGGTCTGTTGAAAGAGATTCCGAACCCAACCGAGGAAGAGGTGCGTATCGGCCTCGAAGGTAACCTGTGCCGTTGCACCGGATATCACAACATTGTGAAGTCTGTCTTGGCTGCAGCTGGCCAGGCCTAGCCACTAGAACGGAAGATACGAACATGACCGATCTACTCGAGCCAGTATTGGCCGACGACGCACCGTTCTTCGGAACGGTGGGGCAGCCCCTCCGGCGGAAAGAAGACCCAAAGCTTCTTACCGGAGAAGGTAAGTATGTAGACGATATTGTTATTGCCGGGTCAGTGAATATGGCAATGGTTCGAAGCCCATTCGCCCACGCTCGAATTCGTTCCATCGATGCAACCGAAGCGCTGGCGTCGGCTGGGGTAGTTGCGGTTTTCACTGGGAAAGACCTAGCCGGCGAATGGGGCGGCCCAATGCCATGCGCATGGCCGGTAACGCCCGACATGAAAAGCCCGGCGCACTATCCGCTGGCTGTTGAATTCGTAAATTATGTCGGCGACGCCGTCGCGGTCGTCGTTGCTTCTACCCGCGAACAAGCGGTCGATGCTGCGGGTCTGGTAGTTGTTGACTACGAAGAACTTCACGCCGTTGTTTCCGTGAAAGAGGCGCTGAGTAACTCAAGCGTTATTCATGGTGAACTCGGCACAAACGTTTCGTACGTTTGGCCGCTACAACCCGACGAGGACAAAGTGAACGTAGCGTTTGCTTCGGCAGCGCACACCGTGAAATGCGAGTACATCCAGCAACGCTTGATTCCTGCGGCAATGGAACCTCGGGGCGTGCTTGTTGTGCCGCAGCCGTTCGGTGGCGAAATGGTCGTGTACTCCTCAACGCAGATTCCTCACATTCTCAAAGTAATGCTCGCGCTTACTGTTGGCATCTCTGAACAAAAACTCAGGGTGATCGCCCCTGCCGTCGGTGGTGGCTTCGGCTCAAAGCTCAACGTCTACGCCGAAGAAGTACTGGCACTTGCACTCGCCCGAAAACTTCGGCGACCGGTTCGGTGGACTGAAACCCGGTCTGAAAACACCATGGCAACCATTCATGGCCGTGGCCAAGAACAGACCATTGAACTCGCAGCCAACGCCGAAGGAAAGCTGACCGCGGTTCGCGTTTCGATCGTTGCCGATATGGGTGCGTACCTTCAGCTGGTGACCCCTGGGGTTCCACTCCTTGGCTCGTTTCTGTATACCGGCGTGTACGACGTTCAGGCGTTCTCGTTCCTTTGTACCGCTGTGTTTACCAACCTCACCCCCACCGATGCATACCGAGGTGCCGGTCGACCAGAAGCCTCGTACGCAATCGAACGGGCTATGGACACGCTTGCAGCGAAAATGGGGGTTGACCCGGCCGAGCTTCGACGCCGAAACTTCATTCAACCTGAACAATTCCCTTACCCATCAGCAAGTGGATTGGTCTTCGATTCGGGTAACTACGAACCGGCCATGAACAAGGCTATGGGCCATGCCGATTACCAAGGCATCCGTGCCAAGCAACTTACTGAGCGTGCAACGAATGCTCGTGTCCGTACCGGAATTGGTATGTCCTCATACTTCGAGATTTGTGGGCTCGCACCGTCTCGGGCACTTGCTTCGCTGAACTACTCGGCCGGTGGCTGGGAAGCAGCGACCGTACGTATACTTCCTACCTGCAAAGTTCAAGTTATCTCGGGTGCCACGCCGCACGGCCAGGGTCACGAAACGACCTGGAGCCAAATTGTGGCTGACAAACTTGGTATCAGCCCCGACGATATTGAAGTGCTGCATTCTGATACTCAGATTTCGCCGCTCGGTCTTGATACCTACGGGTCTCGATCGTTAGCTGTTGGCGGAACCGCCATTTGGCACGCGACCGACAAGGTGATTGCAAAATCGAAGGCAATAGCTGCCCACCAACTTGAAGCAGCCGTTGAAGATATCGATTTTGCTGGTGGAGTATTTAGCGTGAAGGGTTCACCTGACCGCGCCCTTCCGATTGCCGCAATTGCGTTTGGTGCCTTTACCGCCCACAACCTTCCTGATGGCATGGAACCCAACCTTGAAGCCCACTGCACGTGGGATCCACCAAACTTCACGTTCCCCTTTGGAACCCACATTGCCGTGGTCGAGGTCGACACCGAAACTGGTTTCACGAAACTGGTGAAGTATGTTGCCGTCGATGACTGCGGCAACCAGATAAACCCGTTGATTGTTGAGGGTCAGATTCACGGTGGCGTCATTCAAGGTATTGCCCAAGCCCTGTACGAAGGTGTTACCTACGACGACAAAGGCAACCTTCTGACGTCAACACTCGCCGACTACCTCGTGCCTTCCGCTGCCGATGTTCCGTCGATCATCACTGACCATACGGTTACCCCAAGCCCAGTGAACCCCATGGGCGTTAAGGGTGCCGGTGAAGCCGGAACTATTGGTTCGGCACCAACCGTCATTAATGCAATTGTTGATGCCCTTCGACCATTCGGTGTCATCGACATCGAAATGCCAGCTACCCCAGAACGCGTATGGAACGCCATCAACGCGTGATGATCATGACAACATCCATTTTCACTGCATTCACAGCATCTGCATCCTTAAGGAGAATCCAACCATGATTCCAGCAAAGTTCGATTACCTCCGAGTTGACTCGGCCGACGCCGCAGTCGCCGCGCTTGTCGAGCACGGCGAAGATGCCAAGATCCTTGCCGGCGGACACAGCCTTGTTCCGTTGTTAAAACTGCGACTCGCCTCGCCATCAATGTTGGTTGACGTGGGCCGAGTTACTGACTTGTCGTATGTTCGCGACGCCGGAGACCACATTGCTATTGGGGCAATGACTCGTCACCGCGAAATCGAAACGTCACCAATGCTCGCCGAGCATGTGCCGTTGTTACCAAAAGTAGCCGTTCACGTTGGCGACAACCAGGTACGTCATCGCGGCACCATCGGTGGCTCAATCGCCCACGGTGACCCAGCATCCGACCTTCCCGCAGCAGCGATGGCACTCGGTGTAACGCTTGTGGTTCGCGGCCCGCACGGTGAACGCCTTATTGCAATCAACGACTTCTTCCACGGGTTTCTCACCACATCACTCCAACCCGATGAACTCCTTACCGAGATCAGGGTTCCGAAGACCACCGGCGCCGGCGCCAATTATCAGAAGTTCAACCGACGAGCCCAAGACTGGGCGATTGTTGGCGTTGCGGCATGGAAACAAAATGGTCATGCTGGCGTTGCGCTCACCAATATGGGTTCGGTTCCTATCCGTGCCGTTGGGGTAGAAGCTGCATTGGCATCTGGGGCAACCGCAGAAGAAGCGTCGCAGTTTGCCGCCGATGGTTGCGAACCGCCAGCAGACCTCAACGCATCGGTCGAGTATCGCAAGCACCTTGCCCGGGTACTCACGAAGCGTGCACTGCAAGCCGCAGGCGTGAACTAGCTGCTCGGCAACCAGCGCACAAGTTTTTTGATGTCAGGCCCACTCGTTACCCGAGTGGGCCTTGCTCGTTCTCTGGGGTACGGTTTCGTTGATGCCTGAAGTAACTGCCACTCAGACCCCAGAATCGGTGGCGCAAGCCCTCGCCGACCACGGATACCTCGCCGATGAAGGTTTGGCCACGGTCATCTTTTTGGCTATGGCGCTCAAACGACCACTGCTGCTAGAAGGCGAGGCAGGTGTCGGAAAAACTGAGGTTGCAAAGGTTCTCTCGAGATGGACCGGTGGTGATTTTCTTCGGTTGCAGTGTTACGAAGGAATCGACGCTTCACAGGCACTGTACGAATGGGATTACGCCCGACAGCTACTTCATCTGCGCGCTGCTGAATCAAGTGCGGCCGGTGCGGGTGCAGCAGAATCTGAACTGTACTCAGAACGATTTTTGGTACGTCGCCCGCTCTTGCAAGCCATTGCTCACGGAGACGGGCCGGTTCCCATTTTGCTCATTGACGAAGTCGATCGAGCCGATGACGAGTTCGAAGCATTTCTGCTTGAGGTGTTATCTGACTACGCAGTGACTGTTCCCGAACTTGGCGAGTTTCGTGCTGATCGACCCCCGCTTGTCATACTCACCTCAAACCGAACCCGTGACGTGCACGACGCGTTGAAACGTCGGTGCTTGTATCACTGGGTCGAGCATCCGGGGTTTGAACGTGAGGTCGAAATTGTTCGAATGAAAGCGCCAGGCGTGAGTGAAGTTTTGGCCCGCCAGGTTTCGGCTGCGATTGAATCGATGCGAACAATGGAACTGTTCAAACCGCCGGGGGTTGCCGAAACAATTGATTGGGCTAACGCAATAGCGGCACTCGGACGAAGCCAACTTGATGAACGAACCGTTGAAGTGACGCTCGGGTCAGTATTGAAGTACCGAGAAGATGCCGACCGGGTGCGACAAGCCGGTGTTGCTTCACTAGTTAGAGCCGCGGTACTTCGTGGAACAACCTAACGGTCCGTCGCCGGTTTCGCTGTTGCCGTTTGCTCCACACGCAACCGTACAATCGCATCCGGGCGGCCCGACAATGGCTTCGCTTCGAATGCTCAATGCGGGCATCGGTGCCTTTCCAACCATTGCGGCCGATGCAATCCCAACGGGCGTTGATCGCATGGCCGTGTCGTTCACGCGGCTGTTGCGCGCCGCCGGTCTAAAAATCGCGCTTGGCTCAAGCGTTGACTATGGCGAGGCGCTCGGCGTAGTTGGGGTGACGCGACGTGGGCCCGTCTATTGGGCAGGTCGAACCACGCTGATACGTCGACCAGAAGACATTGCGCTGTACGACAAAGTGTTTGGGGCATTCTGGGACGGTCGGGTACTTTCACGACCTCAGCCGACCGTTGAAGAACAAATGACAATGGCGTTCGACGACCTTCCAGACGATGCCGATGAACAAGATCAAGATGATGCGCCAGACGATGATGACGCCGGCGACTCTATGGCTGTTCGGTACAGCCGGGTCGAACTGCTGAGAGCAAAGGACTTCAACGAGTACAACGCAGGTGACTTCCGCGAAGCTCGTCGAATCATTGAGGCACTTAGGTTTATCGGTTCGCCCCGTGACAGTCGCAGACTCAAACGGGCCGGACGTCGATCTACACCCCGCCCGGATTTGCGCCGCACGGTTCGCGATGCCCTTCGAACGGATGGAACCCCGATTCGTCGCTCATACCTTGAACATTCACAGCGCCCCCGGCGAATCGTTCTATTGCTCGACGTCTCGGGCTCGATGGAAAGCTATGCGCGCGCACTGATGCGATTCGGGCAGGCTGCGGTCGTGGGCCGGGGAAAGGTTGAAGTGTTCGCGCTGGGTACTCGGTTGACCCGGGTAACACGAGAACTGTCGAGTCGTGACCCCGACGTTGCCCTTTCTGCGGCCGGAAAACGAGTTGTCGATTGGTCGGGTGGAACACGCCTCGGCGACGGAATTCGCGAATTTAATGACCAGTGGGCCATCAGAGGTATGGGCCGCGGTGCGATTGTCGTGATCCTCTCTGATGGGTGGGATCGGGGTGACCCGGCGGTACTTGGTGAGCAGATGCAACGTCTGCATAGAGTTACCTATCGGTTGGTGTGGGTGAACCCGTTGAAAGCAGGTCAGGGATACGCGCCGTTGGCTAGGGGTATGGCGGCTGCACTGCCGCATATCGATGAGTTTATTGAGGGTCATTCACTTGATTCGCTCGTGCACCTTGCTGAACTGGTCAGCAAGTGATGGGCGACGAAGTTGATCTGCGCATACAGCTATCGTCATGATTGTGTCGACAGTCGTTGTACTTCCAGATCCTTCCCCGCGTTGGCTGGTTCGACTTATTGAGCACCTTGGCTCAGGTTTGGCTAGGGCCATTGCTCACGTTGACCTACCTAAGTCTCCCGAGGGTTTTGCGTCAAAAGGTACGTTGCCAATCGTGTTTGTTGGCAACCACCGAAGCCTGTTCGACGTGTTACTTGGCATGCGGATGATGCGCCGCTGGAACCATTCCGCCCGACTGATGGTGAGAGGCGACTTTTTTGAAAAACCGTTCCTTGGTCAGCTGCTGAGGTCGCTTGGTGCCATTCCGGTTCACCAGGGCCGCGGCGCAAAGGTTGCGTTCGACCAAGCCGTCGAGGCTCTCAAGCGGGGCGAATCGGTGATCTTGATGCCCGAGGCACGAATCGTTCACGTTGAAGAACGTCCACTCGGAACCGGCGATCTCGTGTCGACCATCGGGCGTCTTATCGCGGCCGCCCCGTGTGTAGTTGCGATAACTGGGCTCATTGGTGCCGATGTCGCGTGGCCGTCACGGGGAAACTTTCCGACGGTCAAACCTTGGCGTAGACGGCCAACCGTAACTATACGTAGCTATATCCGAAAAGATCTACACGTGATGGCCCATCGCGACATCACATCGTTACTCACCGTTGAATTACGAGCCCTCGTTAACCGAATGGAATTACCGATTCATGCGTGAAGTTTTGAATGACATCGAACGATGGCGCGCCGCCGGAAAGCGTGTTGCCGTCGCACGCGTTGTCGAAGTTGATGGTTCCGGGCCGCGCGACCCTGGGGCAACAATGGCCGTGAGCGAAGACGGTGAAGTTTCCGGATCGGTTTCCGGAGGTTGCGTCGAAGGGGCCGTGATGTCTGAGGCATTGTCGGTGCTCGATGGTTCACGCGCGGCCGGCATCGTCACGTTTGGCTACTCAGACGACGAGGCATTTGCGGTCGGGTTGACCTGTGGCGGAACCATCCATCTTTATGTTGAAGAGCTGAATTGGTGAGCGTGCTTTCTATTTACGAAGTGTTGCGTGATGCAATTCGAAATGAACAGCCGGTTGCTCTTGCCACCCTTATCACCGGGCCAGAAGGGATGGTGCTTGGCGGAAAAATATTGGTTCGCCCCGGGCACGAAGCAATCGGAACGCTCGGTGAACCAGACCTCGACCGGGTAGTGGCCCGCGACACTGAAGGCGAGTTGGTAAGTGGGCTTACCTCTACTCGTCACTATGGTCCGCACGGCGAAGCCCGACAAACAACTGATGGGGTCAGTGTGTTCGTAGAGTCATTCGCGCCACCACCGCGGATGGTCATCTTCGGAGCTGTCGATTTTACGGCGGCGTTGGTGCGGGCTGCGAAAGTGTTGGGATATCGGGTAACCGTGTGCGATGCCCGGCCTATCTTCGCGACGAAGCATCGGTTTCCTCAAGCTGATGAAGTGGTCAACGACTGGCCCGATCGCTACCTCGCCGCTCATGGAACAGACCTCGGGCCACGCGATGCCGTATGTGTACTTACGCATGATTCAAAGTTCGATGTTCCGGCCATTACTTCGGCGGTGAAAACCAACGTTGGTTACATAGGGGCAATGGGTTCACGACGAACCACCGATACCCGCAACGTTCGCCTCATCGAGGCGGGTATGTCGCCTGATCAGCTTGCACGCATCATGGGCCCGATCGGTATCGATATCGGTGCCCGCACTCCCGAGGAAACTGCGATCGCGATCGTTGCGGAAATCATCGCTGTACGTACCGGCCGGCCGGTGTCTTCGCTTCGTGATGGTGACGGTGCCATCCATCGTCGATAGCAAACCACTGCCAAGTCACGACCTGGTCGCGGTCATACTTGCCGGCGGAGTAGGGTCACGGTGGGTCGCTGGCGGCGGTGACGGTCACAAATTACTGGCGCGATGCAACGGTCAAACCGTCGTGTGGTGGGCAGTGCAACGCGCACTCGATGCTGGCCTTGCGGTAGTAGTGGTGACGGGTGCCGTTCAACTCTTGCCCGATCAGTTACCCCATGGGGTGCAGCTGGTGCATAACCCCAACTGGGCATTAGGGCAGTCGACCTCGCTGGCGGTTGGCATTGTTGCAGCCCGAATGACGTCACGACAAGCGATCACGAACGGGGTAGTGGTTGGTCTTGGCGATCAGCCATACATTCCAACCGAAGCCTGGCTGGCAGTTGCGCGTGCCCCCCGCAACCTTCCGATCGCGGTGGCAGTATACGAAGGCAAACGCGGGCAACCCGTGAGGTTGTTGAGTGAGGTGTGGCCACTTCTTCCCACCGACGGCGACGAAGGGGCGAGAACCCTGATTCGTGTGAGGCATGACCTAGTCATAGAGGTACCCTGTGAAGGTTCGCCTCTACAGCTCACTGACATTGACACACCGGGAGATATCGACACATGGAACTGATCAACGAATTTCACGTAGACATTCCGATTGAACGCGCCTGGTTGGTATTGACCGACGTCGAGCTCATTGCCCCATGCCTTCCGGGCGCAGCGCTAGAAGAGATTGAAGGCGACGAATACCGCGGTGGCGTGAAAATCAAAGTTGGGCCCATCACTGCCCAATACAAGGGCAAGGCCACCTTCCTTGAAAAGGATGAGGTCAATCACAAAGCCGTACTGCGCGCCGAAGGTCGTGACACGAAGGGCCAAGGAAACGCGAATGCCACCATTACCGCCCAGCTGAGCTCAACGGCCACAGGTACCGACGTGAAAGTAACGACCGACCTGACCATTACCGGCCGGGTCGCCCAGTTCGGTCGTGGAGTTTTGGCCGATGTGAGTGCGAAACTACTCGGACAATTTGTGAACTGCCTTGAGCACAACGTGTTGGCTCAACCCGAGGCAGTCGCTGCCGAGGTCGCATCGGCGTCTGCCGCTGTATCAACCCCGTCCGTATCGGCCGCTGTCACGGCCGCTGCCGATTCAGTTGAATCACCGGCCGTTCCCGGCGCAGCAGAAACACCGTCTCAGCCGACCGAGCCGGCAAAGCCAACCGAGCCTGTTAAGCCGACCGAGCCAGTGAAGCCGACGGTGCGAAAAATCGAATACAAGGCAGCTGAACCGGTTGACCTTCTTGGTGCCGCTGGTAGCCCAGTGTTGAAGCGAGCATTGCCTGCCGGTATTGCAGTCTTGGTGCTTCTTTGGCTGATCCGGCGAATTCGCTCCAAGTAGTAGTGGCGGGTTTCGGTTCACCGGTGTTTGCGTCGTCGTTATCCGCTTCGGTAGACGACCACGAGGCGGTGCGGGCGCTGATCGATCGAACGCCGAAAACTGACTTTACGGTTTTGGTTCGCGATCTCGCCGGAGGTCCTGTCGTTATTCAAAATGCGCCACTTGAGCGTGACGGAACCCCCATGCCAACCCGTTTTTGGTTAGTGGGTCGGGTCGAAAATGAGGTCATTGGTCGGTGTGAAGCAGCGGGCGGGGTTCGCCTTGCCGAGTCCGAGCTTGACGCCGTCGAGATTGCGTTGCTTCACGAACGCCATCAACGCGCTCGTGATGCTGAACTTCCCGTCGATTGGGCCGGCCATCGACCAAGCGGTGGGGTCGGAGGAACTCGTCGAGGGGTCAAATGCCTGCATGCTCATTACGCGTGTTGGCTTGCGGGCGAAAACGACGTCATTGGTCAGTGGGTTGTCGACAAACTGGGCGATCTGTTGCCGTTAACTGTCGGCCCCCGGTCGGAAGGTTGAGGTAATGAACGCTGTCGCCGGAATCGATATTGGTACCAACTCTGTGCGGTTGTTGATTCTGGACGGCCTCGGTCAAGAACTCGACCGCAAAGCGACGGTAACGGGGCTTGGTCGAGGCATGACGGGAAGCGGATCGCTGTCGAACGAGGCGATTGCCCGCACCCTTGAGTGTTTGCGGGCATACAAAACTGAGCTTTTCGACCATCGTGTTTCGCGATGCCGAATTGTTGCGACTTCAGCGAGTCGAGACGCTTCGAATGGTTCATTATTTCTTGCTCAGGTAAACGAGCTCATGGGGTTCGAACCCGAATTGCTGAGCGGCACCGACGAAGGGGCGTTCTCGTTCGCCGGTGCAATGTCGTCGTTCGAGCCTCGGGTCAACGGCATGGGTCAGTCGGAACTCGACCTTGTCGTCGACATTGGTGGCGGGTCAACTGAATTCATTGTCGGCCGGCCCGGCGAAGCACAGTTGCCAGACAGGCAGTTAGCGAGTCAGTCTGTGAGTTTGGATATGGGATGTGTTCGCTTTACTGACATGTACCTGTCGACCGACCCTCCGTCACCCGAAGACCTGTCAGGGCTCATCAGCGTCGCCCATGCGTATCTCGATGATCTCGACCGCGAGCTTCCAGCAGCCAGAGATGCGACCCGCCTGGTTGGGGTCGCAGGAACCATCGTGAGTGTCGCAGCCATTGAACTTGGTCGATACGATCGAAGCGCGATTCATCAGATGTGGCTTTCGAGGGCCGCTGCTGAAGATGTGTTTCGAACGGTTGCGTTGGAAGCACCTCGCGATCGTGCCTTCAACCCCGGGTTACATCCCGATCGGGTGGGTACGATCGTGGCTGGGGCTGCCATCTTGGTGACGATACTTCGACACTTCGATATCGGCGGTCTGTTCGTGTCAGAAACCGACTTGCTCGATGCAATCACTCGGTCGCTGTTGTGACTGAACTCGCTGCCCTAGTCTCGCCTGAAAGCGGCCAAGAAATTGGTCCGCGACCGGGAACCGCTTCTGCTGCGCTGGCACAGCCCGCATTCCGCAGAATGTACATCGGGGGCTTTGCTTCGAACATTGGCTCGTGGATGCAAACGGTTGTGCTCGGCCCGTTCGCACTCAGGCTCTCTGGTGGTTCGGGTTTGTTCGTTGGGCTGGTCATGCTTGCTCAGTGGGGGCCTCTGTTGGCCTTTGCCATGGTGGGCGGAACCCTCGCCGCCCGGGTACAACACCGCAAGCGCTACCTCGTCTCGTTGCAGCTTGTGCAGTTGAGCTTTGCCATTTTTTTGGCGGTACTTGCCTTGGGTGAGCGCCCGTCGAAGTCACTACTTCTCATTGGTGTTCTTGGTGGCGGAATGTCGAATGCAATGACCGGTCCACTCATGCAAACAATTCTTCCGGAATTGGTCGGACGAGAAAATATTGCCGGTGCGGTTTCGCTTGGATCAACTCAGGTGAACGGTTCTCGGGTCATAGGTCCGATCATTTTGGCGCTCGCTTCGACTGTTTGGAAGGTGACCCCGACAGCGGTTTTCGTGTTTAATGCGTTGTCGTTTCTTGCCGTGATCTGGGCCGTGCTCGGTATCCGTATGCCGCCACCACCGCCCCGACGTGCGTCTGACCCACAAGGTGTCAGTTCGTTGTTCGACGGATTTCGTGCGTTGAAAAAGAACCCGACTGCAGCTCGGGTCATGTCGATCATGTTTTGGTTTTCGCTGCTGTCACTTTCGTACGTTCCCCAGTTCGCGAAGTTGGCCGAAATGAACTTTGGGATTCAATCAGGATCGACCACTTACCTGACCCTGTTCGGCATTTGGGCCAGCGGAGCACTCTGCGGATCGCTTTCGATGTCGACCGTCTTAGCTTTGGTTGACAAACGAACAATCCCGAAATTCCTGCTTGGCGGATTCGCCGTGCTGCTTGCGCTGTTCGGAAACCTAACGTCGATTGGGCCAGCGTATGTGGTTGGTTTTGGCTTGGGCTTTTGCTATTTCGGGGCAACGACTGCACTCAATACCGTGCTGCAGGTGAACCTAGACAGTCGGTCTCGTGGCCCAGTTATGGCCATCTGGATGATGTGCTTTGGGGGTACCGTGCCGTTTGCCGGCCTGTGGGGTGGCTGGGTGATGGACCATGGTTTGCCGGGCGTCGTCAAATATGGTTCCGCCACGACGGTTCTCGTGATCGGAGCATTTGCGGCCGCCGTTCTATCGTTTACGGCGAAGCTTCAAGTAGTTCCAATTGAAGGTTGAGCGCCTCGGTCGAAAGCTGAATTTCCCAAAGCGACAATGCGAGGGAAACAATCACCGACACCAGAGCAGCAAAGAAAAGCGCGTGGCCGGCACCAAACCATTGCTCAAAAATACTTAGCATGCTTATCATTGACAGAAGCATCGCGAACACAGCAAACGATTGCATCAGACGGATCAGTGTGATTCGCCGACGAAGAACGTTGATCTGTTGTACGAGCCGTTGGTGCGGCGAGTTTTGATGCTCGGCCAGAAGATTGCGGATCAGGTTTGCGAGCGCAAGATATCGATTGGTATACGGGAGTAAAAGGAAGGAGATCGCCGGAAAGAGTAACGCTGGAGTGTTGAGCTCGATTCGCATGACATCAGATTGTCACGTATTGCACCGTAGCGATGGTCAGTCGACATGACGGTCAATCGAAAATCGATGCTTCAGGTTGCACGATGAACTCGTCGTCGATCACATCGCCGAAGATTTGGCCTTCGGTGGGAGTTACGTCATTTGAGCCAGTAACAGCATTTGAGTCAGTAACAGTATCTGAGCCAGTAACAGCAGGTGTACTTACAGACGATACGTTTGATCGTGGTGTTGTCTGCTTTGATTTGAGAACAAAGCCGATGCTTCCTGCGATCAATATACCAAGTGCACACACGGTGAGCCCTAAGCGAACTTTGCTTGTGTGGGTTTGGACCGGAGGATTCTCAGACTGCCTGTCGGGCAATGGAACGGTGTTTAGATTCTCGTGTTGAAGTGCAACGATAAGTTCGGCGTCGGTACGGGTCGCGTTCAGAATGGTGGCGCTCACCATAGGTTGGTGTGGTGGAACTTCGTTCGTTCGAATTGGCGCTGGAGGGGTGAACCCTGTGAGTAGTTCGTCCGGCCGGTAGAGGGGATACTCCGGTATGTTCAAGGTTGCTTCGACTGGTTCGGTCAGAACTTCTTCCCACGTGGGCAAAGTCGGCCCTGACAAATCCGCCTGAGGCGTGGGCAGGTCTAGCCATGAACCAACCTCGGCCGTGCTGTGAAGCGGAACCGCAAGCGGGGCTGGCGTGTCGATTCGAGTGGGGACATCAAAAAGTGACTCGAAATCACTGAAGTCTGCATTTGAAATGGGGGTTGGTAGCGCTACTTTTTCCATCGGTGGGTGGGCGATTTCTGCAATTTGTGGCTTTTTGAGGAACGAGGCCTTTTGTGACCGAAGTGGTGCAGGGGCCTCAACCGGGTTCGCTTCCCGGGCAGGTTCCGGCGCAGTGGGCTGCTCAGCAAAACCGTTAACCGGAGTGAACAGACTAAAGACAGACTGCCTGTCGGGCGAAGGAACGTTGTTCAGACTCATAACGAAAGAAACATCGGCCGGTGCGGGACCCTCCTTGAATCATTCAGACTTCCAGATGGCGTGTCGGGCATAGCTAGTCTGGGGAGTGATGAGTGAGAGCCGCAGACGTTGGACCCTTGCGGATCGTCTTACAGCCAACGCATTCGGACCACAACTTCGGGGTCGTCGAGTGTTGTTGCGTGCACTTGGGGCGGCCGATTTTGCTTCGTGGCAAGAGGTAAGGCGGCGAAATGCCGAGCGTTTACTACCTTGGGAGGCCCGCCGACCTGCGGGGCAGCCCGATGTTGTCGAGTCGAAGCGGGCCTTTGAAGCTCGCTGTGAAGCCGTCGAACGCGAACGAACCAACGGTTCTGCTTATCGATTCGGGGTGTTCGTTGATGGCGCGTTTGCTGGGGAAATGAACCTGGGGTCGGTGCAACGCGGTGCATTCCAAAATGTGTACGTCGGGTACTGGATCGATGAAATTTGGGCTGGTATGGGGTTGACCCCAGAAGCGTTAGTGGTTGCCCTGCGCTTTGCATTTGAAGAACTTGGCTTGCACCGAGTTCAGGTTTCGATTATTCCTCGAAACGCAGCAAGTCGACGGGTTGTTGAAAAGCTCGGCCTACGCAACGAAGGCATCGCGCAGCGATACCTTGAGATTAACGGTGTGTGGGAAGACCACGTCCGTTACGCAATCACGGTTGAAGAGTGGCGCGAGCGTCGCAGCGAGTTCCTTGAAGGTTGGATCGTTGACCCCGGTTTAGCTGTCTGAGCTAAACATCTGAGCGAAGCGAGCGAACGGCTGCAGCCCACGCAACAATGCTCATTCCGGCGGTCGCTACGAGAGCTGCAAGGGCTCGAAGGGTGACCGACCCCGATGCGTTTCCGGCAATATCGGCGAGTCGTCGATCGGAAAGGAAAGCGAAGAGCGAACCAATCACCCCGAGCGTCGATGCGCCAATGACAAGCCCGAGGCCAGTGCCGATTCGCCCCGAACGTTCTTCACCATCGAAGAGCGACGGAACGATGAGTAGTGCAACGGCGACAATTAACAGGAGGGCTTGCACGACACCGGCATCAGAAAAACCGCGTCCGATTCTTTCGATTGCATTCAAACCGCCGGCCGGGCTAGCAGTACGAGACCCAGCCCACAACAGCACAATCAGCCTGATTGCTGCAACGAGTGCCACGCCACAACCGATCCAACTCACCCGGTCGACAAACGAGTATGCCCGTCCGCTATAGATGAGCTTTCCTAGCCCGGTTTGCTCGGGTGCTGTCACCGAGAGGTCGCCCGTTGCATCGGTGTCTGACACCCAGTCAGCAGCTGTAGCAGTCACCTTGACTGGTGGATTTGCTGTCATCTTGGTGATGGTGGTGTCAACCATTTCGAAGCCTCCGGAGGCTGGTTCGGAACTTTTGGTTACTGAAACTGCAGGGATTGAGGTTAAGACGGTAGGGACATCAGCGATGGTAAGAACTGAAACGGTAGGAATCGAGACGGTAGGAATCGAAATGGTGGGCTCGAGTACATCAGCGACGGGAATCTGAATTGACGCCGATTCGTCATTTGCGCCATCTTCGATCACACTGTCGATGACGCGGTCAATTTCCCGTTCGGTGTCTGTCGCTTCGTTTCGGCCTTCCAGAGCTTCCGAGGCGGGCGCCTGTATTGTCAGATCAACCGTTTCGTGACGATATTCGTTGGTTTGTCGCTCAGGGACCGCAGCGCTCGCCGCCGGGTTCGTTGCGACCAGGTTAGTTGCGCCCCGGCGGAATCTGGTTTTCGGTGTGGCCGGGGTAGACAAGCGACTGTCGACCACCAGCATCGGTGCTTCGGCTCGGGGCTGACTAGTTGGCTCGGTAAGGGGGGCAACTTCGGCTGAAACCGAAGCTAAGGCTCGTTCAATCGCCAACTCGATATCGCTCGGCGGTGTCGTTGATGACCGCTGGGCCTTTTGGTCGGTATCCCAAGTGGCACCCGGTGCATCAACCACTTTGGGGTCAGCACCCATTTTTTGAATGGTTTCTCGGGTGACGTCACCCCACGATTCAGAGTCGGTTGACAGCCAAGCATCAATCTGGTCGGGGCCGGGTGAGGCGGCTGGCGGAACCGAACTTCGGCGCGCAGTTGGATCGCTCCACTCATCGTCCCAGGCGTCGTCGCCCCAGGTTTCCGTCCATTTTTCTTTGGGGGCGAACATCGAAGCGGTTTTACGCGGAGACGCAGCACGCTGCTCGGCATCGAGTACCGCTTGAGCTTGCGGGTTAGCGGAGATGTCAACCCACCCGCTGTCGGCCAGGTCATCATCGAGAGCACCGAGCGGCGGAGAATCAAAAGCGCCGCTATCCCGGGTGCGTCGAAAAAGTGTTCGTTTGCGACCCGGTCGGTCTTCGTTCTCCATATTCGACAGCCTACGGCGTTGTTCTTCGATATTCGGGCTTTCTAGTTACTCACACCCAAAGATCACCCCAATTTTTGACATACCCCCTCGCCATACTTGGCGAATGACCTCTGTGATGCCCTCGACCCGTGACCGTTTGCCTTTCACCGCCCTCGATTTTGCCCATTTGGCTTGGTTGGTTGGCGAAGAGACCCAAAAATTGGGTTGGGTGACACCAGGCTTTCGAGCATCTCCGTTCGGTTCTCGAAGGCTGCTTCGTTCTCGAGGTGCCGTTCCGGTTGTGGCCGTTGTAAGTCGAGGTCGATCGGTTGTCGATCTCGTAGAAGACCTTGTTGACGGGGTCATTGCCGTAAATTTCGCAAATGCGAAAGGCGACGGCAGGAAAAATGCATCGCGCGCTCTTTTGTTTGATCGTGTCATTTCGAAGTACGACTCCCTCCATACTTTTGCCGCCGCCTAAGGCTCGCCGCTTGTCGTAAGCTATCGACGTCCCCGAATGCCCGGGTGGCGAAATGGCAGACGCAGGGCGCTTAAACCGCCCAGGCTTAACAGCCGTGCGGGTTCGAGTCCCGCCCCGGGCACTGTTCCAATGGGTAGGGTAACGGTCACAGGCAGGTGGCAGGCTATGAGGGTGAAACCCCATGAAGCCAGTCCGCAGGTTCAGCGCCTTACCTCAGGTCTGACAGTTTCCGCTCGGTCCCGGGTCGCTCCATTCCTAGCGATGCACATGGGTGAACTCGGCGAACAGCATGTTCGCCGCACGGGCTCGTTACTCGCGCTGCATTTGGGTCAACCGTCGAGTGGGGCGCCACAGGTCGCTCGGAGAGCGGCTGCCGACGCCGCAATGGCCACGGGTGCCTTGGGATACACCACTGCTCTTGGCCTTCCTGCGCTACGAACTCGGATCACGCGTCACATCCTCGATTGGTACGGAACCGTGATTGACCCATCGCAAGTGTTGGTCACGGCCGGCGCGTCGGGGGCGTTCGTCGTCGCATTTATGGCTTGTTTCGATGTTGGTGATCGTGTGGCTGTTGCAACTCCGGGTTACCCGTGTTACCGAAACGATTTGGCAGCACTGGGTATCGAGGTGGTCGAACTTGCGGTTGGTTCCGAAACCAGGTGGGCTCCAACCCCTGCAATGTTGGCTGAACTCGGTCATCTCGATGGCCTCGTGTTGGCGAGTCCTGCGAATCCAACCGGAACCGTGATTGCTCCTGCTGACTTCGAGGCGCTTATTCGGTGGTGTGATGATCACGATGTGCGGGTTATCTCTGACGAGATCTACCACGGCATCACGTACGGAGGAATTCGCTCGGCGTCGGCACTTGAATTCAGTTCAAACGCGGTCGTGGTGAACTCTTTCTCGAAATACTTTGGCATGACGGGTTGGAGGCTCGGGTGGCTCGCAGGGCCACAGGCCGTGATCGACGCATGTGAACGTCTTCAAGGCAATCTGGCGATTTGTGCGCCTCATATTTCGCAAGTGGCAGGCTTGGCTGCCCTCGATGCCGGGGAAGAACTTGAGCTGAACCAAGCTGCGTTTGTTCGGAAACGTTCGCTGATGATTGATGGATTAGTGGCCGCCGGACTCGGCTCGTTTGCTCCGCCTGATGGTGCATTCTATGTGTACGTAGATGTGTCGCATTTGGTGCCGGCCGTTGCGCCTGATTCGTTGGCATTGTGTCGGCGGTGGCTCGATGAGTGTGGCGTTTTAGCAACGCCTGGTCTTGATTTTGACCCGGTTCGGGGCGGCCAAAGTGTTCGGTTTTCGTTCGCCGGCCCCGAAGCAGTCATTGTAGAGGCGTGTTCTCGGCTCGCTGCTTGGTCGGTCTAAGTAGTTGGCGATAGCGGGTGTTCCACTCGTCATAGCGTTCGCGTAGCGCCGCGCCGGGCCAGTCGCTGGGAAGTAGAGCCTCGGGCAGAAGCGGGTCGGCCTGGACGTGACGCAAGATCGATGCAGACAGCACGAAACCTGGCGCAAGGTCGTCGGAGGTACGCGCCGCAACGTTGGTCATACGGTCAATCAATATCCAAGCTCGGTTGTGCCATGCGTCAAGGTCCCAGAGTTCTCCGGCAAGTCGTTTTGGGTCGCCTTGGGGAATCGCTGAAAAGAACTCAATTTCGGTGGGGCCAAGTTCAATTCCAAACGCCAGCCGGTCGAGGTTGTTGGGGCGCATCCATACACCGTCTCGTCGTTCGCCAAACCTCGCCCGGGTGAGGGTAATCCGTCGGGTGCCTCGCTCGAAGGCGGTGGCTGTGGGGGAAACAATGATGGCGATGAGCCAGCTTCCATCCCACGGTGGGGTGACGCCTCTGAGGCTTCGTTGTTGGCGTGTTTGGCGTTGCAATAGCGATTCGCTGATGAGCCGATACCGACCGTTGCTGGTACTCAGTTCTCCGTTCGCGGCCATTCGTGAAAGCGCCACTCTTGCACGGTTTTCGTTGATTCTGAAGAGCCCAGCAAGGCGAATGAGTTGGTCAACCGGAAGCTCTGGGGGTGATTCGCCGAGCAGCGCCGAAGCGAGAACAGATCGGGCGGTAAGGGGCCGGTCTTCGTTGTCGTTTCGAGCAGCAGGCATTACATAATTGTGACAGACGTATCGATCGTGTAATGTCTGTTCATGCCGGGAAACATGATGATCCTCGAATCGGTCCTTCCGCAGGTGTTGCCGACCGACCGGCTTTTACAAAGCGGGAAGGCGATACCAGCGGTTCGAGCCGAGCTGCGAAAAATTGCCGGTGCCCGAAACGCCGTCACGGTGACTTCGGTATGGTTCGAAGTGCTTGCTCTTGCCGGTATGCAACGAATCTTCGGTTCCTGGTGGTCTTGGGCTGCGGCGTTTGTCTTGATGGCGCCGATGCAGGCTCGGTTCAACATCTTGATGCATGAAGCAGCGCACAAGCTGCTGTTCAACAACAAAAACGCCAACGACTTTGTTGGGCAGTGGCTGATCGCATACCCGGCGTTTACTCCGATCGGTGTGTATCGGCGGTCGCACTTCGCCCATCACCGCGAAGAGTTCGGGCCTGAGGAACCAGATATTCCGTTTTATGGTGGTTACCGAACGACTCGCAAGGTGCTTGTTCGCCGGTTGGTTCGTGATGCGTTCGGCAATTCAGGTTGGAAGAATCTCAAGCCGGTATTCCGGGGTTTGAAATCACCAACAGCACGTCCGGTTGCATGTGGAATGTTGGCTATGCAAGGGCCGATGTTTTGTTTACTTTGGATGGCTAGCGGTGCATGGTATGCGTACTTTGTATTATGGATTGCGCCGTGGATGACCGGTTGGCGAGTGCTCAATCGGCTAAGGGCGATTGCTGAACATGGTGGTCTCGGGGCATCCCAAGATCGTCGCCGCACAACGCACGACGTGAGGCAGTCCCTGCTCGCCCGCTTTTGGATGGTTCCGTTTCACACCGGTTGGCACCTTGCGCACCATGTCGATATGGGTATTCCCTGGCGCAACCTTCCTGCGTTCCACCGTGAATTAGTCGACGCTGGCTATATAGTCGCAACCATCACCTATCCAAGTTATTGGGCGCTCTGGAAGGCCTTAAGTTCTGAAGGAAAGCCAGTTGCACGACGACCGGTTCCAACCGTCGCGTGACGACCACACCTACCCCCATTGCGCATGTAGTCCTGGTGGCCCCCGAAATTGCCGGTAACACCGGTAATGCGATTCGGCTGTGTGCAAACTCAGGTGCGCATCTTCACCTTGTTGAGCCACTCGGGTTTTCGCTAGAAGACAAATTGCTCAGGCGAGCTGGCCTCGACTACCACGATCTGGCGACAATGTCGGTACACGCGTCACTCGACGCTGCGCTACTTGCGATCGGATCATCTACATACATAGCGTTCTCGTCGAGGTCGACCACGAGGTTCGACCACATTCCTATCGAGTTGAGTGACGTGTTGGTTTTTGGCTGCGAACGTGCTGGGCTTGATCAATCTGCACTTGACGATCCTCGATGTGTCGCGATTGCGATGCTTCCTATGCGCCCTGGGAATCGAAGTCTTAATCTCGGCAATTCAGTTGCAGTCGCAGTATACGACCGCTGGCGACGGCTTGACTTTGTGGGCTCGGCGACCGATCTTTCACCCGTATTAGGACACGGTCTAACAACCGAAGAGTTGCCGCTTGCACCCTTCGATTCGTAGTTGGTTGGGTGGTCGCAAGTAGGGTCTCGGTTATGACCACATCATCAGGCTCGAACGGACGGCTACACGAACAGGTAGCGGTGATTACCGGTGCCGGAAACGGTATCGGCCGGGCTACAGCGCTCCGCTTTGCGGCCGAGGGCGCATCAGTTTTGTGTGCGGATTTCCAAAAAGATGCTGCGGACGCCACGGCAGCAGCCATCATCGAGGGTGGAGGGCGCGCTGTTGCGTGTTCGGGCGACGCAGCCAGCCGAGTAGACAACCACGATATGGCCGAGCTGGCCATGTCGACGTTTGGTCAGATCGACATCCTCATGACTGCTGCAGGTATTTCCCACGCTAACTATCGAAGTGGCGACCTCGAAAACGATCTCAAAAACATGGCAAGTAATCTTGAACTAGTTGACACACCTTGGCGGGTGTTTACCGAGTTTGATATTGAATCGTGGCAGCGCGTGATCGATGTCAATCTCACTGGAACATTCCTGGCGATGCAGGCGTGCTGCGCGCATATGATTGAGTCTGGGCGCGGAGGTAAGGTAATCACTGTTGCTTCGATCGCCGCGAAAGACCCTGATGCTGGCCCGTTGCCCTATACGGTGTCGAAGGCAGGGGTGTGGATGTTGACGAAAAAATCTGCCCGGCAATTGGCTGGTGCGAATATTCGCGTGAACGCAATCGGGCCTGGTTTCATCGAGACCAACATGACTGCCTTGATTAAGATGCTTCCCGAAGATCAAGCCCAGAATTACCTCGGGAAAATTCCGATGCAACGAGTTGGTCAACCCGACGAAATTGCCAAGGTCGCACTATTTCTGGCCTCCGATGATTCGAGCTACATGACTGGCGAGATTTTGCATCCTGATGGCGGTTGGTACACCGAATGATTGGGCCGTTGCGTCTCGGCCTCATTGGTGCTTCACGGATCGTTCCGGCCGCGATAGTAGAACCGGCTATTGCCAACGATGACGTGCAGATTGTTGGAATCGCTGCTCGTGACCGTACGCGTGCAGAAGAATTCGCATCCCAGCACAATATGGCAATGCTCTTCGATTCGTACGCCCACTTGATTGAGTCGCACGACGTCGATGTCGTGTACATATCGACGCCTCCGTTTAACCACGAATCGTTGACGCTTGCCGCTCTGGCTGCCGGGAAGCATGTCATTTGCGAGAAACCCATTGCTATGAATGCCGTCCAAGCCGCCCGCATGGTGGAAGCCGCCAAAACAAGCCATCGGGTACTCATTGAGGCCTACCACTGGCGATATCACCCAATGGCGAGTCGTATCACGGCGATACTTTCGAGCGGTGCAATCGGTGAAGTGATTGATATCGACGCGGTGTTTTCTATTCCGCTTGTACCGGCAGGCGATTTCCGCTGGAATACGTCGTTGGGCGGCGGGGTACTGATGGACGTAGGTTGTTATCCGGTTCAATGGGCACGCCACGTGGCGCAATGCGAAGCCTCAGTACTAAGTGCGCAAATGGTGTGCGGACCCGTTGATCGAAGCGACGCTTCAGCCGACGCGTCGATGACTGCGACCCTGCTGTTTTCGAATGGGATCACCGCTCGGTTGCACAGCGACATGGGCGAAGGGTCGAACTTGGCAGCTACCCTTACCGTTGCGGGTAGCCGAGGCTCGATGGTCGTGCAGAACCCGCTGGCACCTCAGTTCGGCAACTCAATCACGGTCGAGAGCGAGGGTGTTACCACCCGAGAAACTGTGGAACGGGGCACGACATATGAATGGCAACTGCGAGCCATTGTCGAGGCGATTCAACACGGTACCCCCTCGCCTACAGGTGGAACAGACTCGATGCATACGATGGTAGCGATCGATTCGATATACACGAAGTCGGGCTTCCTTCCCCGCCCCGACGTGTAAGTAGCTTTTCGTGTTGCTTTTGCAACCTCCGGACGTGTCGAACGTGGGTTACGACTTGGCGCGAGTCTTGCGAAGTAGGGGGTCGGCGATCCCTAGTGCCTTATCAGCGAATCGAAATACTCGTCCGGCGATGCCCGGCGTGTCACCGTCGACGAGGTTTCCCATCACGGCCAGTGTGATGTCAGCAGCGGTCTGGCTGCCTACGGCTACCTTCAGCCCGTTCTTCAACAAGAACGGATGTCCGATGATGAAACTAAATCGGCGTCCAGTTCTGAGAAACGCGTCGAACCGTTCACCTACTAAGCGGTTATACGATTCGGCGGCCGTAGCTGGGTCGTGTAGAAACCTGTCGGCAGCGAGCATCCCTGATTCAAGGCCGTAGTCAATGCCTTCGCCGTTCATTGGGTTCACAAGACCGGCTGCATCGCCAATCGCTACCCATCCGTCGCCATGACGCTTTTGAACACTCATCGGTAGACGCCACGCGCGAGGCTTTTCGATGAACTCACCGATACCCCAAGAGTCTTTAACTATGCGAGCGTAGGAATCGATGAGCTTGTTCAGGTTCAGTTTTTTGAACCCCTTCATCGTTGATAGCGCCCCGACTCCAATGTTTACGGTTCCGTCGCCGGCCGGAAACATCCACCCGTATCCGGGAATTGGTGTACCGAACTCGTCTTTCAACGATAAGCACGCTTCTAAGTGACGGTCGAGATGTCGGGGGCTGGTTGCGTACGCCCGAATAGCAAGACCAAACGTTTCGTCTTCGACGCGCTCGGCACCAAGTAGCCGTGCAGCAGCGCCAGTCGCCCCGGCTGCGAGGATCGTCATCGGGGCGTGAATCTTGTAGCCATCGGTTTCGACGCCGATAACTCGTGAACCATCAAGTAGGGGAAGCGCCTCTGTTGAGAATCGAACTTCAGCGCCAGCCTCAGCCGCAGCATCTATGAGTTGGGCATCGAGTTGACGTCGAGGAAGAACGGCACCGTGAGCAGGAAATCGGCCGTTTGCCGGCCAGGAGAGTTCGCGAGTTTTCTTGCCTGCGATCATCCGCACCCCGTCAATGCGATGCGCGCCCTCAAGGTCAATCTTGAGTTCGTCGAGTGCACCGACCGCCCGAGGGGTCAGCCCGTCGCCGCACACTTTGTCGCGGCCGTGTTTTCCTTTTTCGAAGACGACAACTTTGGCGCCTGCCCTCGCGGCCCGAATAGCTGCTGCCGCCCCGGCTGGCCCGCCCCCGATAACGATTAGGTCAGCTGTCTCGGTCAAACTCACCTCCCTAGCCTGCCAGGCCTGAGACAACTCGGGGTAACCGAGGTGACAAAGAGAACCGTGTCATCCATTTGGATATGAACCAAGCTTCAGCTTACCGATTAGGTAATAATCATCGGATGACGGAATCTCACATATCTCATCGACGCAAAGTTCGAACCTCGTTGCTTGTATTCATGTTTGGTGCGAGCAGCGCTGTGGCACTCGTTTCGGCCGTGAATGCGCCAGCCGCCTCTGCCCAATCGGTGACTTGTGCCGATCCGTCTGCCCCATGTGTAGTTGATGCCTCAGTGGCAAAAACATCGCTGAAGATACAAATGGGTGGGCGTCTTAGCTACTTCCGGGTCAGCTGGAAATCCACAACAGGAAAGTCTGTTGTAAAGACGGTCAAGGGCCGGAACGGCTCCGCAACCCTGGTGATCGCAGGAGTGAAACCAAATACCTCGCTCAATCTTTCGATCCGAAACTGTCGTACGGCGAAGGTGTCGACGTGCGGCGCTGCGATTGGGTACCTTGCCGAATTCAATGCGGCTGGTGGCCTGGCGTCACCTCCTCCTCCGACTACGCAACGGCCAGCCCCAACAACAAATGCCACGACAACCGTTGCGGCGACCACAACGACAGCGCCGCCAACGACTATCGCTGCTGGAACCTGTAAGACAGGGTTCGTCAAGCGAGCCGCGACGTCAATCGACACCGTGTGTGTGACGAACGTGTCGGCGGCCCAGGCGGTCGTGGATAACGCAGCGGCAGCGTCTCGCCGAGTAAGTAGCCCGAACGGGCCGAACGCCTGCAAGGACGGGTTTGTGTGGCGAGAGGCCTATGTCGGTGACATTGTCTGTGTGACCGGGGCAACCCGCACTCAAGCAGCTTCCGACAATGCTGCGGCGACGACTCGCAAACTCTTCGAGTTCGGCCCGAATACCTGCGTGTCTCCCTTCGTTTGGCGAGAAGCATTCGCTGGTGATCAGGTGTGTGTCAATGTTGCGACCCGTACCCAGGCTGCAACAGACAACGCGGCCGCTGCGTCTCGCGTCGACGCTGGCGGTGCTTCCGGTCCGCAATCGTGTATCGCTGGGTTTGTTTGGCGGGTTGCTTCGCCGACTGACTTGGTGTGCGTGACTCCAGCGATTCGAACGAGTACCGCCGCAGACAACAGCTTGGCAACCGCTCGTCGGGTGTCGAGTCCCGATGGCCCCGACGCATGCAAGGCAGGCTTTGTGTGGCGTGAAGCTCAGGCTGGCGACAAGGTGTGTGTGACCGGTGCCATTCGTACGGCGACGGCTACCGACAATGCGGCTGCCCCTTCACGCAAACTGTTTGAGTTCGGCCCTGAGACCTGTGTCGCCGGGTTTGTGTGGCGGGAAGCGACGGCGAACGACAAGGTGTGCGTGACCGCCGCAATCCGCGCTCAGACTGCCACCGAGAACGCGACTGCTGGCGAACGTCAGGTGTAGGAGGAAACCGAATGCAAACGAGCGGGCACTTGCTGCGGGTAAACCCCACAAAAGTGCCCGCTCGGTTGATTCAGAGGTCTAGCGGCAGAGTTCGGCGGCAAAGTCAGCAAAGACCTCACCGTGGTAAGCAGCGTCAGCTTCGGTATGAAGCGTTGAAACTAGCCACTGTTCATCGAGCCCTGGAGGAAGCAGGATGCCGCGGTTGATGCCGTAAATCCAGTGGGCAAAAGCGATATCAAAGTCGGTTTTTTTGTAGTCGCGGTAGTTCGTGATGGGTTCAGGTGTCCAGCTGACACAACCCTTGGCACCCATTTCAACGGTGCACGCCGGAAGCTCGTACTTGTCGATAATGACCTGGGCGTCAGCCAACATTTGTTTGTTGAGATCATTCGTTCGTTTGAATGCCTCATCAGTGCAAATGTCACGCAAGGTGACCTGAGCGGCAGCCATCGAAAGCGGGTTGCCATTGAACGTGCCTTGGTGAACTACTTCACCGGTCGTGATCATGTCCATGAGTTCGGCGCGAGCACCGAATGCCCCGAGGGGAAGGCCGCCACCGATCGACTTAGCGAGGCAGGTGATGTCAGGTTGAACACCGAAATGTCCGCCTGCACCGCCCATTCCGGCAGTGATACCGGTTTTGACCTCGTCGAAGATCAGCATGGTGCCATGGTCTGAACAAATTTGGCGTACTGCCTGCAAATAGCCTTCAAGTGGCTTACAGATACCAATATTTTCCATCACCGGTTCGATGATGAAACAAGCGATGTCGTTGTGAGCCAGCACTCGTTCGAGGGCCTCAGCATCGTTGAACTGAACCACCGTGACCTGGTCTACTAGGCCGTCGGGAAGACCGGCAGTTGAGGCAGTCGACGTTGGGCTGTCGGCTGGGCCGGCCACATCGAGTGTTGGCTTCATTGACACCATGACCGCATCGTGATGGCCATGGTAGCCACCTTCGATTTTCACGATTCGGCTTCGGCCCGTGAAGGCTCTGGCTAGACGAATTGCGTCCATGGTTGCTTCGGTACCGGAGTTGGTGAAGCGCCACATGTCGTGACCGAATCGGTCGCGAAGTTGGTGGGCCACCACTGCATTGGCTTCGCACGGCGTCACGTACAACATGCCGCTTGAGAGTTGCTTTTGCACCGCATCGATGAGCAACGGATGGGCGTGACCAACATAAAGCGCCCCAAAACCCATGTTGAGGTCAAGGTACTTGTTGTCGTCAACATCCCAAATCGATGACCCGTCTGAACGGGCGGCTACTACTGGGTGTGGATCGTAAAACTGAAAAGAGGAGGGCACCCCGAGTGGGATGACCTGGCGGGCAGCGTGAGTTGCACGCTGGGATTTGCCGGTTCGTGAGCTGTACAGCTCAATCTCTGCGGCGGTGATCTCCTTGGCCCGAACGTTTAATCGCTGCAGGGTTACGGTCGTCATGGTATTGCACCCCCGGCCTATGGCCGTTTCTTCGTTCCCACGAAGCCGTTTCGAATGAACCGGTTATTCCGCGTGTTTCTTGGACGGTGATGTAATAACACTACCTGGGTTTGGTCGTCTGTGTGAAGCGGGAAAGTGGAAAGAGGTTGCAGGTCTGATCGTTTCGACCGAATATTTTCGAAAACCGATCACTTATTCCGTTTGATTTTTGAAGAAATGGTGGTCTGCTTTAGGGGATACTTACCTGTGCCAAAGATTGTTGACCACGACCAACGCCGTGTTGAACTCGCACGTGCGGCGGTGAAGGTCGTAGACCGGCTTGGTATCGACGGGGCGACACTGCGCGAGATCGCTCGCGAGGCTGGATACTCAACCGGCATCATCGGTCATTATTTTAACTCTCGCGAAGACGTGCTGATCGCGGCCCTTGGGTCTGTGATGGACAACGCCACCCGACGCATGGCCGAACTTTCACTCATTCATCGTGGGCTGAAAGCGACCCAGGAGGTCTCGGCGGAGCTGTTGCCGCTCGACAAGCGTCGCACCCGAGAAAATCGGGTGTGGCTTCTCTACGGGGCCGAAGCAGTCAACGAAAAGCGATTACGGCGGGTCTACCAGCAGTACGACGAGCAGGTCAGAAACATGATTCGGGCCACGCTCGATCAAGCTATTGCTGACCAAGAACTTTCTGCATCGATCGATCCTGAACTCGAAGCAAACCGGCTGCTTGCCCTTTCCGATGGTGTGTCGATGCAGGCCCTCTTCGATCGTGACTATTGGACTAACGAACGTCAACTCGAAGCTATGGACGTACACATCCACGACCTGCAACGTCGAGGTGCTGAGGCGCCGAAGAGCTAGAGGAGACCTCGGAGCGTCTCCGCCACGTACTCTCGGGCGTCAACGTAATCGGCGATCTGATTTGCCGGAAGAGCGTCAGACCAGAGGTACCCCTGGGCCACCGTGATCCCAAGGTTGCGGATGAGTTCAAGCTGTTGATCGGTTTCGATTCCGGCCGCGTGGGTCGATAGGCCGAGTTGGGTAGCTGCGTAGATGGCACTTTTGACCGAAGCTGCGATGCCAGACTCACGCTCGACCATACGTAAGAGTGAACCGTCAATTTTTACGGCATTGAGCGGTAGCTCACGCAGAAGAGATAGTGAGCCAGCTCCCGAGCCGAAGTTATCAAGCGTCACTTTTGCCCCAAGGTCGCGTATTGCTTTGAGTTGGCGTCCGGCGGTTCGAAGGTCATCTTTAACAGTAAGTTCGCGTATTTCAATCGAGAAGTGTTGAGGGCTGCAAACGCCGGACCTCAACACCGCAAGAATTCCATCAAGTCCACCCGGTCTTGCAACTTGGCGTCCAGTTACGTTTATGGCCACATCAAATGCTGGCCGAATTACCCCCGTACGCTCCCAATCGGCGCAATCATTCATCGCTCGTTCAGCGAGGGTCGCGGTGATCTTGTCCATCAGTCCAGCTTCGTCAGCTATATCAATGAATTCTGAAGCCGGAATGATTCCGCGTTCAGGGTCGATCCATCGGATAAGCATTTCGACACCGAGAACGCGTCCGGTTGTTACCTCTATACACGGCTGGTACCAGGCCACGAGATCATCACGAGCAATTGCATTTCGGATGGCATGTTCCTGCGCAACGCGTACATCCACCATTCGGCGGATTGACTCATCGAAGAGTTCGATGCGACCTCGTCCAGCAAGTTTCGCTCGGTACATGGCGGTGTCTGCCTGGCGAATGAGTTCGGTGGCTTCATCTGTGTGCTTACCAAGAGTGAGGCCAATACATGCGCCAACGTGAAGTTGTTGATCGCCAACCACTATCGGAATATCGAGGGCCTCTTTGATTCGCGTGCAGGCCTCGATTGCTACCTTTGCATTTGGAATCATAGGAAGTATGCCGATGAATTCATCGCCGCCGAGTCGACCAACGATGTCCCCTGGTCGAACTGCTGCTTCGAGGCGGCGGGCTACCTCGACAAGCACAAAGTCGCCGACGTCGTGTCCGAACGAATCGTTGACGACTTTGAAACGATCAAGGTCAATGAAGAGCACTGCGACCAGTGTTTCGTCGCCCCTGGTTCGGGCTAGGTGGCGGTCGGCAAGTTCGAGCAAACGGGCTCGGTTTGGTAGTGATGTCAAACGGTCGTGGTCAACTTCAAGGGCCAACTTTTTGTTCGACTGCTTGAGCTGCCGGCTAATTCCTTCGTGTTGAGCGCGCAAAACAAATGCTTCAGTGAACGTGTCAGCGATCATCGCGGACATCAACACCATGATGAACCCGAAAAGTATTGCGGCGGGAATGAGCCGAACCTGTGCGTTTTCACCGATCGACATCGCAACAACGGTTTGGCTGACAATACAGACCATAAACGCAAGATAACTTCGCTTGGCCGGGGCGCAGATACCGAGGCAGACGGCCGCGGCCGCGATTGAGAATAACAGTGGGCTGATGGTTGGTCGATCTGGATGCTGAAACCACATCGGCATTGACCACAAACACCCGGTACAACCCAGCATGAGGGCATGGATCGTTTCCCAAGTCGACAGCCATCGTGCCTGTTCTGGAAGGTTAGACACGTCAAAGTCTGACGAAGAGTCGTCTCCGAGCGGCCCAAGATCGTCGATGTGTTGCTTGAATCGGCGAACGATCAAGGTGGCTGCGATGGTGAGTGTTACTCCACCAGAAAGGAAGAGTAGGGCGAGGGGGCTACGCAAGTCTGTTCGCAGAGCAAGGATCGTTGCAATGGCGGCTGGCAAGGTAAACGCACTAGCGAGACCGGTGAGGTCCATGGCCCTAATCAGCGATTGGCGTCTTGCTGCAACGAGCTCGGTTTCGTTGACAGGGTTTGGCATAATCTCTCATCGGATGCTGGCTGATCCTTCTTGATGCAAAATTGAATGAATGTCGACAAGAGGTACCTTCCATGTTGTTGTCGTCGGGGCCGGGCCGAGCGGACTTATTGCTGCTGAAACGCTGGCCGTTCTCGGGGCGCAAGTGACGGTTCTTGAACCTCATCGATCGCCGGGGCGCAAATTTCTGCTTGCCGGTCGAAGTGGCTTGAATCTGACTCATAGCGAGCCATTGGGGCAGCTGCTTGAGCGATACGAACGAGGTTCGTGTTCGGCGCTGGTACGACGTGCAGTTGCCGAGTTTCCTCCGTCGGCACTTCGAGCTTGGTCAACTGATCTTGGCGAGGCTGCGACGGTTGGTTCGAGCGGTCGGGTTTTTCCGAAGTCGTGGCGGGCAACGCCTCTGTTGCGAGCCTGGCTGATGAGGCTCGCCGAATTGGGGGTGAGTGCGTCTACCGGCTCGCGACTGGTAGGAATCGACTGTCGAACTGGGGATGGCCACTCGGTTGTACTGCAGGTTGCAAGGACGGGCCGGGTCGAAGGGACGGGCCGGGTCGAACAGATGACGGCCGACGCCGTCGTGCTGGCGATGGGGGGAATGAGTTGGCCGACTACCGGTTCTGATGGCGGATGGCGCCAGATGTTGTTAGACGAAGGTGTTCACATAGCGGCCTTCCGAGCAGCTAACGCCGGCGTTGTCGTTGATTGGTCGGAAGTATTTAGGTGTCGTTACGAGGGCGTTGCGATCAAACATGTGAGTGTCAGCGGCGGGCCAACAGGTGACGTTGTCGTCACTCATTCGGGCCTCATTGGTGGCCCGATTTACACCATAAGCTCACAGATCGATGGGCCAACTTGCTTGCCGGTCGATCTTCGGCCAGACGATTCAGTCGAGAAGTTGGCGGGGCGGCTGGCTAACTCGCGGGCTGGTGATTCGTTGACGTCCCGACTTCGAAAAATTGGTTTGTCTGAAGTCGCAAGCGGTCTGGTGATTGAGTGCGGTGGACGCGATATCGTGCGCTCGCCCCAGATATTGGCGCAGTTTGTAAAGGCCGTGCCGGTAGCTGTTACCGGTACCGAGGGGGTCCGTCGGGCGATTTCAGTGAGCGGTGGGGTCGAAGCCCGGTCTCTTGATGAGCAGCTCATGTTGCGCACTTTGCCGGGTGTGTTTGTGGCAGGTGAGATGCTTGATTGGGATGCTGCGACCGGCGGTTACCTGTTGCAAGCCTGCTTCTCTACGGGGGTCGCAGCGGCAAACGGCGCCTTCGATTGGTTAACCCGGGCGTCACCCAAATAGGCGAATTCGAAACTCGTTCGGGTCGCGTGCGAAGATCGAAACCCATGCAAATGAACTTGATGGATACCGAAGCACTCAGAGCGAAATATCTTGCTGAACGCGACAAGCGACTACGCGCCGATGGAAACGATCAGTACGTAGAACTTACGGGCGACTTCGCGCACTACCTTGAAGATCCTCATACGGTTGTGGTGCCACGCGAGCCGTTGTTTGACGACGTGACGGTTGCATGCATCGGCGGAGGTTTTGCCGGCCTGGTAACGGCGGCGCGTCTGAAGCAAGCGGGTGTTGGCGATGTGCGAATCATCGAAAAGGGAGGCGATTTCGGTGGTACCTGGTACTGGAACCGGTACCCCGGTGCGCAGTGTGACACGGCCGCGTTTGTTTACATGCCGCTGCTTGAAGAAACCGGTCATATGCCCACAGAGAAGTACACGCATGGCACAGAGATACTTGAGCATTGCCGTCGAATCGGCGAGCATTTTGGGCTCTACGAACACGCAGTTTTTTCGACAGAGGTAACCGAGCTTCGTTGGGACGAGACGGCTGCTCGGTGGATTATCCACACGAACCGTGGCGACGTGCTGCGGGCCAAGTTTGTGACGATGGGAACGGGGCCACTCCATCGCCCGAAGCTTCCAGGTATCGCGGGCATCGAGACGTTCGCCGGACACAGCTTTCATACGAGCCGTTGGGACTACGAATTTACGGGAGGTGATGCATCGGGTGCGCCGATGAGCAATCTAAAGGGTAAGCGTGTGGGCATTATTGGCACTGGCGCGACCGCTGTTCAGTGCATTCCTCACCTTGCTCAGAGTGGGGCCGAACTGTTTGTGTTTCAGCGCACACCGTCTTCGATCGATGTTCGCAACAATCACGACATCGACCCCGAGTGGTTTGCGACGCTTGAGCCGGGCTGGCAAAGCAGGTGGCTCACAAATTTCACGACCCTACAAATGGGTGGGTTTGTTGATGAGGACCTCGTGATGGATGGCTGGACTGACATCACGAAACGGATACGAGCGAAGTTGCTTTCACTTCCAAACCCCGACCTCAGCGTTGCGTCACTCGAGCGTGCTTACCATGCGAGCGACGACGAAAAGATGGCCGAAATTCGGTTGCGTATCGATACGGTCGTCACTGATGAGGCGAAGGCGGAGGCACTAAAGCCCTGGTATCGCCAGTTGTGTAAGCGACCGTGTTTTCATGACGAATACCTGCTCGCGTACAATAATGAAAATACCCACCTCATTGATACGGATGGCAAAGGTGTTGAGCGAATCGATGAGTCGGGTCTGTTCGTTGGTGGGGTTCACTACGACCTTGATTGCCTGATTTATGCGTCGGGTTTTGAGGTTGGCACCGATTACGCCCGTCGGTCTGGGTACGATACATTTGGCCAAGATGGCGGGGCGTTGTCTGACTATTGGAGCGACGGAATGCTAAGTCTGCATGGTATCCATGTTCACGGCTTTCCTAACCTATTCGTGGTGAGCCCGGCGCAGGGTGCGAACCTCATTTCGAACGTTCCGCACAACCTGACCGAGGCCGGTGCAACGATTGCCGCCATAGTTCGTCACGCGCTTGATGTTGATGCACATACCGTTGAGGTGTGCGCTGAGGCCGAAGAGGCGTGGGTTGAAAAGCTGGTTCTTGGCGGTCGACGGTTTGCGAATCAACCTGACTGTACGCCCGGGTATTACAATTTCGAAGGTAAAGATTCGGGTCGCAAGGGGCTGCTGAACAGTCTCGGGTATCCGGAAGGCCCCGTGGCCTATTTCAACTACATCAAGGCGTGGCGTGAGTCAGGCGATTTCGTTGGGCTCGACTTCACGAAACACCCTGCGTGAAAATCATCGGCCAAGAATATACCGACGCTCTACGCCGAGGTTGCTTCTAATGTAGGAGGCGTGTTGCATCTTGCCTGGGATCACGGCCAACTTGGCGTGATTGGCTGGCACGATCGGGCGCTTCCAACCGACCGAGCCCGATCACTCGCCGCCAGTTTGTTCGGCAGCGGGCTCACCCCGGCGACGTTCACCTTGACGGTTCCCCAGCGCAACACCCCGGTCGTTGCCCATGGGGTGGTCGTTTCAGTGGCCCAAGCCGCCGACGCATTCCGTGAACAGACGTGGGTTCCGTGGCGAACACTGAGCGCATCGTTGGCGTGGGCACCGCTGGCTGCGACGCTTGCGCACCGGCTCGTTGATGAGGGCCAAGTTGTGCCGAACATCAACGCCGATACCGGTCAGTCGTCGTGGGTTCCCATGATCGATGCTTCCACTGCCGACACACTTCGCTCACTTGCTCAGACAATGCCGGCGGTTTTCGGATGCCTGCACCCAGGCGCCAAACCATGGCAACTTACGGCGGCGTTTGTGAACAGCCTCGTCAATGCCATTGTTCGGCAGCGCCTCTGGGGTGCATCCGCTGGCGGCCCAGAAGCGCGGGACCGTCGACCGGTTGCCGTCGTCACCAGGCGGGTACTTGCGTCGCTCATTGCTGGCGATGCTGTTGTTGCAAGCAATGGGCCAGAACGCGCCGCACTGGATGCCATCGCTGATGAAATTGAACGCTGGTCGGCTGGCATCACGTCGCGATCGCCACTGGTTGACTTCACGGTCTTTGTGCGCCTGCAACCCGACGAGCCCGACCTTCAAGAAATTGACCTCGTTGAAATGGGCCCGGTTGATTCCGAGGTGACGGAATTGGTTGATGAGCCCGACGATCTGTGGCGTGCAGAACTGTTCGTCGCCCCGGCGAGTGACCCAAGCTTATTTGTCAGTGCTGAAAAAGTTTGGGGGCTACCTTCCGAGCTTGCTCCCGGGGTCGATGCCGCAAGAGCTCAGGCCGCACTGCGTTTCGCCCGTGCCAAACTTCTCGTTGCATCGCCGACATTGAGTGGTCGCCTTGATCGCCAACACCCGGCGGCAGTCCTGCTGCCGCTCGAGGCAATCATGCACATCGTCAACAACGATCTCGACGTGATCGGCGACACCGGGGTAGTACTTCAACTCCCGTTGTGGTGGACGAAACCGAAACGACTTCGAAGTGTTGGCCGAGCAACACCAACAGACACGCCGATCACCGGGGCTGGGCTGACCGCGAAAGTAATCGTATCGATTGACTGGCGGGTCGCTCTCGGCGATCAGGTACTGAGTGAAGGTGAACTCGAGCGGTTGGCCCTGGCAAAGTACGACATCGTGAGCATCGGTGGACGATGGTCGGCCATTGATCGCGATTCTGTTGCACGTGCGCTTACTACTGTGCTTCGCCTTCGCAATCAGATGGCGACGGCCTCGGCATCAGATCTGCTTACCTTCGCGCCTGACGAAAGTGTCGAGCTGACCGCATCAGGATGGGCAGATGCGCTTCTTGCTGGGGAGTTGAATGATCGCGTCGAGCCAATTGTAAGCCCACAGGGGTTTGTAGGCACACTGCGCCCATATCAACAGCGTGGGGTTGGATGGCTGGCGTTTCTGTCGCGGGTGGGGCTTGGTGCTGTGCTTGCTGACGACATGGGTCTTGGCAAGACGGCTCAACTACTCGCTCTCATCGCACATGAAACCGAGTGCGACACAACAGCGCCCGACATGGCACGAACGTGTGGTCCGACGCTTGTCATCTGCCCGGTCAGCGTGGTTCACAACTGGGAGACGGAGTCTGCCCGGTTCGTTCCGTCGTTGCGGGTGGCAGCGCATCACGGTGCTGCCCGAACCGATTCCGAAGGATTGCAGGAGTGGGTATCGCAACACGATCTCGTCATCACCACGTACGCAACGGCAACGAGAGACGCCGACGCGCTCGCATCAATTCACTGGGCGCGCGTGGTGATCGACGAAGCGCAGCATGTAAAAAACGCTCGCACCAATGCCGCGCGCGCACTGCGCCGTATTCCTGCACGCCAACGTATTGCGCTCACCGGAACACCGGTTGAAAATCGCCTGTCTGACCTTTGGGCGGTCATCGATCTTGTCAACCCCGGCGTTCTCGGAACGGCCGAACACTTCCGGCGGACCATCGCTGTTCCCATCGAGCGTCACCGTGACGAAGCAGTGATCGCTCGACTGCGAGCTGTCATAAGTCCGCTTATGTTAAGGCGCTCGAAGGCCGACAGGTCTCTCGTACCGGAGCTTCCACCGAAGATCGAAGCGACTGCCTGGGCGACCCTCACGCGCGAACAAGCTTCGCTCTATCGGGCAGTCACCGATCGGTTGTTGGAACGTCTGCCAAACATGACCGGGATGGATCGGCGCGGAGCCATCGTTGCAGCAATCACTCGACTCAAGCAGATCTGCAATCATTCCGTTCACTACCTCGGCGACTCGAGTCGTCTAGAGGGACGCAGCGGAAAACTGACCCGGTTTGATGAGCTTCTTGATGATGCTTTTGATGCGGACGATCGGGTAATTGCGTTTACTCAGTACGTTGAAATGGGGAAACTGGTGCAACGCCATCTGGCTACTCGCCTCGGGTTCGAGGTGCCCTTTTTGAATGGGTCAGTGACGAAACGCCGACGTGATGTGATGGTCGCCGAATTCCAATCCGGAACAATTCCCCTGTTACTCGTAAGCCTTAAAGCGGGCGGTAGTGGGCTCAATCTGACTGCGGCAAGTCAGGTTATTCACATCGATCGATGGTGGAACCCGGCGGTGGAAGATCAGGCGAGTGATCGTGCGTGGCGCATCGGGCAAACGTCGACCGTATTCGTACATAGATTAGCGACTCGTGGCACGATCGAAGAGCGCATCGATCAGTTGATGGACGAAAAACGCGCACTTGCTGCAAGTGTTATCGGGACCGGCGAGGGCTGGATCACTGAATTATCCACCGATGACCTACGCCGCCTCATCATCTTGGAGCAACCATGAGTCGAGCAGCCATGCGTAGGGGTCACTGTGGCTGACCGATCGAACAACTTTTCGAATGCAACCCCGGGGTCAGCACTGCGAAGCCTCGCTGGCGCACGAAGCGAGCCTATGCGTTTCCTACGCGGTGCAGAACTCGCCGATCGTGGTGTCGTGAGCGATGTGGCCATCAGCCAGGGTGAGCTGCGCGGATCCGTGTCTGGCAGCCGCAGGGAGGCGTACAGCGTCAAAATCACGACACCGGTGACAGGTGCTTCGATGGGAGTCGGATCACAAATCCGTTGGAGTTGTACCTGCCCCGACTGGGGTGATCCGTGTAAGCACGCTATTGCACTGTTGCTTGTTGCGTCGCTACGTCTCGACGACGACCCCGATTTGCTCGCAACGCTCGTCGGTTCAGATTCTGAAGTACCACCGCCTGATTCACCAGTGGATATACAGGCTGAGATTCCAGAAACCCAGGTTGCCGCTCGGGTACGGAAAGGGCCGACAACGACTGTCGACGCACCTGTCATCGTGCCCGCCCGGTCAACGGGCCTTCCTACCGTGGCACCGCTGTGGGCTGAGGCTTTAGGTGTCGTTGACTACCCTGCCACCATTCACCACTTCTTCGGTATGACCTCAGCAGGAACCACAACACCAACTGCTCCCTCGACCGAATCGCCGAGTAGCTCGTCGAGTAGCTCGTCGACTGGCATGACCATCGGAACGGATCGGCTTCGTCAACTCGGACCACTCATTGTCGATGACTACGACCTGGCCCCTGACATCATTCATATGTACACAGCGCTTCGCGAGGATTGACCGTTCGGGTGTCACTTCGATGCTCGTGATGAACGTGCGTCGAGGTCTCGTTCAGACGCTAGCGGCTTCATCAGCCATTTGTTGGCTTGAGTTTTGATCTGCGCAAACCGATACTAAATGGCTGCGTAAAACATCATCAAATCAGCCGTCAAAACATAAACTGCCTGCTAGGGTGCGTGTTTGATGGAGAGATACAGACCCCGGCTTATCGATGCGACGCTTCAAGAATTGATGGCAACGTTCCCGGCAGTCATGCTGGTCGGACCACGCGCAACAGGGAAGACGACAACAGCACGTCGACACGCAGCAAGCATGGTTCGCCTCGATCGGCCACTTGAAGCGGGTCCGTTTCGAGACGACGCCGATACGGTGCTTTCCTCGCTTGATGAACCTGTTCTCCTTGATGACTGGCAATTGGTCCCCGAGGTGCTTCCGGCAGTAAAAAGGTCGGTCGACGATGGCTCGGGTAGTGGCCGGTTTCTGCTGACTGGGTCAGTTCGTGCTGAACTTCTTCAAGCTTCTTGGGCGGCGACCGGACGTATTATTCGGTTGACGCAATGGGGTCTGGCGCAACGAGAACTGGTAGGAAACGTAAGCAACCCATCCTTTTTTGATCGCATTTTCAAGGGCGATTTACAAGCGATCGGGTGCGCGCCGGGGGAACACACTCTTCGTACGTATGTTGAAATTGCGTTACGTGGGGGGTTTCCCGAGCTTGCCCTACAGGATTCTGAATTGGCAAGATCGCGTTGGCTCGATGCTTACCTGGATCAAATCCTTTTGCGTGATGCTTCCCTTGCCGACGAGCAACGCGATCCTGTCCGGCTTCGTCGCTACCTTCAAGCGTTGGCTTCAAATACCGCCGGGGTGGTTGAGCACAAAACGATTTATGATGCCGCAGGGGTAAGCCGATTAAGTGGGATTGCTTACGATTCACTTCTTGAGTTGCAATTCATATCAGAACGAATTCCTGCGTGGCGTTCGAATCAACTCAACCGGCTGACCCGAAGTCCGAAACGCTACGTCATCGAACCAGCCCTTCTGTCCCCGCTTTTGCGTGTTGATGTTCGTTCGGTGCTTCGAAATGGCGACCTTCTTGGGCGGATTATTGATTCGTTGGTGATGAGCCAGCTTCGGCCTGAGGTCGAAGTATCGACGCGTCGGATTCATCTATCGCATCTCCGGCTCGACGGGGGAACACGCGAGATTGATTTGATTGCAGAGGGACCGGGAGGTCAGATCCTTGGAATCGAAATCAAGTCGAGTTCGACGCCGACTCGCAATGATGCCCGGCATCTCGAATGGCTGCGTGACAAGATCGGCGAGCAGTTCACTGCTGGGATCGTTTTCCACACTGGGCCGAGGCGTATAAATTTGGGCGATCGAATTGAAGCGCTTCCGATCAACTGCATTTGGGGATCGTGACCAGCTGGTCAGCTGAATCAGTCGTTTGGCTTGGTCAACCCAGAGCGGTCACCATGTTCACCTCGTAAGCGTACTTGCTATTTTGCCCAAGCCTTCGAAATGCGTTCATGGGTGAGGCCAGCTGGTGGTGAACCGTTCATCCAATCGATGAGCTTCGCATACAGGATTGGCGTGAGGAAAAGGAAAGCCTCAGCCAGGGCGTCGAATTCGTCATCGACAACAACCTGACTCATGTTACGTCGCCCATCCATTTGCGTTGCTGCTCACTTCACACCAACGCGTATAGCGGCCCTGGTCCCATGATTGAGAATGTCGTACAAGTCCAGACTGATTACGTACAGTCGGAATTGGAAGCTGGGCGCCCGGTGGACCTAGTCGAACACTTCGCTCGCGTCGTTCCGATAGTCGTGTCTTGTCGGCTGCTCGGAATTGACGCTAACGACGCAGTGCAATTGTCGCGGTGGCTTTCGGCTACGCAACTTGGGGCGGCAGGCCTGCGCCCTAGTGATGAAGATCTTGAAGAATTGGCTGGTATCGGCGAAGCCATCACCCTTTACCTGGATGAACAGTTCACGAAGCCGATTGGTGCGGGTTTTGAAACCACTTCGAACTTGATAGCTTCAGCTGCACACTTAGTAATGAACGCTGGTGAAGAAGCGCTGTTGCATAGCTCGGAAGTGTCAGCGATTGATTGGGTTGACGCCGTGGTCGAGGAGACGTTGCGACTCGAATCACCAGTGCAAACAACGGTAAGGAATTCTGCTTCCGTCGCTGCCCTCGATATTGGCGGTCAGGCGGTTCCCTCGGGTGCTTCGGTACTTGTCATGATTGGTGCCGCCCATCGTGATCCGAAAATGTTCCCCCAGCCGCAAAAATTTCTACCGGCTCGTTGCTTGAAGAGTGTTGGAACACCGAGCCCACCGACACTAGCGTTTGGGTCAAGAATTCATCATTGCCTCGGTATCCACCTGGCTCGATTGCAGGCACGTATTGCGCTTCGTGAACTACTTCCTCTTCTTGAGGGCGCTGGGCAGATCCAGAAAGCACCTCAGTGGCGACCGCTTGTCAATATTCGGGGTCTTGAACGGCGCGATGTTGTGGCGAGGTTGCCCGAAGCCAGCGTTGTGAGTCGAACGAAAGGGGTCGATAAGCTTCGAAAAGCTCGAGCTCGCAAGGTTCGTAATGTCTGAGTAAGTACGCAGCTCTCTCGTGCAACCCACAAGGTCGCTCGTCTCACGAAGCGAGGCGAAGCGCGACACGCTGGTGTTATTGAGGCATCGCGTCAGCAGGCTCAACGTGCGGCCGAGACGTTTGGTGAATTGCGAGGGGTCATGATGAAACTCGGCCAAGTGTTCTCGTATGCGGCTCCGATGGGGGCTGAGGCGGCCAATGCATTGGCAAGCTTGCAAGATTCGGTTGAACCAATGGCGCCTGGCGAGGCGGCGGCCTTGACGGCCGAACTGACCGAACGGCTCAGTGAAGAAATTGATTACCGGATCGAGGCTGAAAATTAGCGCAGATTTTGTAAACGTTATGAGGGGCATCCGTTCATTCGCATTCCATACGTTGTGCCCGAACGATCATCTCGAACCGTCCTCACGACTGAATGGATTGACGGCATGCGGTGGAATGAATTCGGGGCCTCGGCTTCTCAAGAAGCAAAAGACCGAGTCGGAGAAATTTTCTATCGATTCATGTCTGCGGGTCTACGACGCTACGGGGTGTTTCGGGCCGATGCACACCAGGAAACCTGATCGTTGAGCCTGATGGAAAGTGGGTTGCATTTATCGATTTCGGATTGGTTAAGCGATTCACCCCAGAGCAAGCGGCAGTTGCTCGAACTATGGCAGATGCGGTCTTTGAGTGCCCTCCGTTAGAGTCGTTGGCAGCAGCAGAATCGGTCGGCTACTTTCCATCTGGACACAAAGTAAGCGCACAGCGTTTCGCTGACTTTCTTGAGCCGGTACGCGACCTTTTCGGTACTGCCGGCACGTTCACGACCGAAATGCATGAGCGATCTGTCCGGGTTCCTTTTGACCCAAAGTTTGGCTTCCAAGATGTTGTTCGCGCGGCAAATGCCCCGGCCGCAACGGTGCTTCAAGATCGCGTTTCTTACGGGATCAGTGCCTTGTTGGCCGGCATCAGAGCGACTGCTGACTGGCCGGCGATTTTACGCGAATACCGATTCGGAAATCCTCCGACCACGCATCTTGGCCAGCTTGAGTCTGAGTGGATGCAAAGTCGAGCGAACCGATCAGTTTTCTAGCCTTGGATACCGGAACAGGTCACCGAATAACGGCAGCCGGGTGACGGTTCACAGACCAAAGCCGATCAATTGGACAGGTGTACACGCGATCTTCGATGCGACCGGAATGTTCCCCTGTGGTGAGTACGAATCCAGCCCGGAATTGATCGCCCAACAACTCACGTAATCGGCGAAGCCCTGACAGGTCTTTGGTGGTTGTTTGTGATCTGGCCTTCACTTCGAACGCAATCACCTTTCCGTCGTGGGTCTCGAACAGCAGATCGACTTCCTCGTTATCGTGTGTGCGCCAATGAGCTACTTCTCGAATGTTGTCATGCCAGGAAGTTGGCGGCCGGTCATCTCGAAAAGTTGGCTAAGAATCAGTTCGCCATCGGTTCTCAGACCGTCATGGTCGTGTTCGTCAGAAACCCAAAGTTGTAGACCTGGAACTGCCTTTGCCGTTTCTTCCGAATATTCGCGTTCAACGTACGGGTCGTATGTATACACAGCAGCTGCGCACGGAACGCGGTTTTTGGCGAGGCGAGCGGGGTCGTACTGCATCGGCCATAACTCGTCAGCCAAAATCTCAGCAACTTCCTTGAATGGGTTGAGACGCTTCCAGTCTGTGACCTGCCACGGATACACGTGCTCGCCCGTAAAATACGGCAGCTCCAAATCGTCGAATTCAGGGAACTCAGCTCGTAAACGATGGGCCGACCAACCGGTGAAGTGGCCATCCGCATAGCTTGATTCATGCAACACCTGGTAGATCGGGTTCGTGTCCCACTTTTGAGCATTCTCGATTCCTCGTAACGCCCAATAATCGAGACCTCGCTCTACGAGATAGTGCACTTCCTCAGCCCCTGTGCTCATGCCAAGGGCGTGTCCTAACGTTCGATACCGCTGCGCGGTAAGTAGATCACCTGAAGGTAAGTGCACAGGGTTGGTTTCAAGTTGCTGCAATACCGAACGAACTCGTTCGATGTCTTGCGGATATCGATCGAAGTAGGCTGCGTTTCTTGCAATCATGCGTCGATAGGTCGCTCGGTAGACGTCATCGGGTGAGCGTCCAATGGGTGGTACGCCGCCGGTGAAGAATCCTTCAGTCAGTGATTCGGGAAATGACGAGAGGTAGTGCAGCAGGCAGAAACCACCGAAGCTTTGACCGAGCAAGCTCCATTGCTCAATGTTGAGGTCGTTTCGAATGAATTCGCAATCTCGGACAATCGAGTCAGCACGAAAATTGCGTAGGTACTTAGCCTGTGCCTGAGAATCACCAAGTGTACTGATCAAATCGCCATCAACAGGGGTCGAATTGCCGGTACCGCGCTGGTCGAGGAGTAATACCCGGAAGTACTTCGTAGCGTGGCTAATCCAGCCGAATGTTCCTGATGGGCGAGTGGCTTCGAACCCGGGGCCACCCTGTAGAAACACCAACCACGGACGGGCCTCAATTCGATCATCCTTAGCATCGGACCGAGCGACCTCACGGGCAAAAATCGAGATCGTTTGAGCCGGGTCGTGATGATCAATCGGGATGTCCCAAGTGTGCTCGGTGACAATGAACGGGCCAATGACGTGGTGAGATCGTTTCACCTCATCAAAGCTACGGGTATTTCGAGTTGGGTTGTGCTGGACTACGTGAATGACCGAGCGGCAACAAGTCCTGATCCCTGAGACGATGGTTGCAGTGCGTTTGACCGGTCACGGTGGCGTCGAAAAGCTTGACTATCGATCGGACGTTGTTGTGCCCCGCCCTGGTTTTGGCGAAGTGCTCATTCGGGTTGGGGCGGCTGGCATCAACAACACCGATATCAACACGCGAATCGGCTGGTATTCCAAAACCGACAAATCGACAAGCGACGCGATAACCGGTTGGTCTGGTTCAACGTTTACGTTTCCTCGGATACAGGGCGCTGACGTGTGCGGTGACATCGTCGAGGTCGGACCCAATGTGAGCCCGCAACGACTTGGCGAGCGCTGCATCGTTGCGACGATGCAACAAGACCCGTCTGGTGTCGCGTTTTCGACCGTGACCCTTGGTGCAGAAATGGACGGAGGTTTTGCCCAATTCGTCGTGACCCGTGCGAGCGAAACCCATGCGGTGACGTGCGATTGGACCGACGTCGAACTGGCCTCGATTCCGTGTGCATACTCGACCGCCGAGAACATGCTGCGTCGAGTCGGGGTGCGATCATCAGACCGTGTGCTTATCACCGGTGCGTCGGGCGGAGTCGGATCAGCTGCTGTGCAATTGGCGAAGCGTCGGGGTGCGCAGGTCACGGCAGTGGTATCGCCGGAAAAAGCTGCAGCGCTGAATGCGATCGGTGCCGATAGTTGCGTCGACCGAGGTGCTTCTGTGGTTGCGTCGCTCGGTGGGAAATCAGTTGACGTCGTGATTGATGTTGTCGGAGGCTCTCAGTGGCCAGACCTGTTAGATGTGCTGCGTGCAGGTGGTCGTTATGTGTGTTCGGGAGCGATTGCCGGGCCGCTCGTCGGTCTTGATATGCGCACGTTGTATCTTAACGACCTCACACTGTTTGGGGCCACCTATCAAGACCCCGCGGTTTTCTCAGGCCTCGTTGGTTACATCGAACGCAGCGAAATTCGCCCGCTTGTACATGCCACCTACCCGCTCCACGACATTGCTGTTGCCCAGGCTGACTTTATCGGGAAACAGTTTGTCGGCAAGTTAGTGATGACACCACCATCACTCTGAGACAAATCTGATGGATGTTTTCTAAATGAGTGACAGTCCGATCGGGTTGGTGCCTTTGAGTATGTGGTCGTAACGATACGGTAGGCCAGCCACCATTTCTGGGTGCGGGAAAACCCAGAAACGTCGATCTCGAACGGCATCAAACACCATGTCGGCAACCGATTCAGGTGCCAGGCCATCGCGGATGAGGCGCCGAATGACTTCGTACCTGGCAGCTTCCTCGGCCGTCTGTTCCATGGCGCGACTGGCATTCTGAAACTCTGGTCGTTCCTGTACTGACCGGTCGATATTGGTATTAACCCATCCCGGGCAAAGACACGTCACCCCGACCGAAGAGTTGGTTGCAGAAAGTTGGTTATGTAGACCTTCAGTAATGGCAACGACGGCCCACTTTGACGCACCGTACGCGGAGTGGGCAGGGAAGTGTCCGGCCATTGATGCGGTATTGACGATATGTCCGTCGCCGTGTTCTAAGAGATGGGGGAGGAACACCCGGTGCCCGTGAATAACTCCCCACATGTTTACGCCGATCACCCATTCCCAATCGGCAATGTCGATTCGGTCAGCACCGAGAAACGTTCCGGCGACGCCAGCGTTGTTGCAAACGATATTGACCTGGTCAAACTCGGAAAACGCCGCCGCAGCCAGTGCATCCATATCATCGGCTTTTGAAACGTCGGTGTGGACGCCAATTGCATGTACACCTAGAGTCTTCACTTCGGCAACAATTTCGGCGAGCGGTCCGTCCCCAATATCAGCAAGCACCAAGTTGGTTGCGGCCCTCGCAAACCGCAGCGCGAACGCGCGTCCTAGGCCGCTTCCGGCCCCGGTAACGACTGCGGTCTTTCCTATGACTGAATCCATGGCATCTGTTGTAGGCCAAGTCGAGGTCTCCAAGCAATTCGGGGGTGCGCAGTAAGGTCTGCCCACATGAAACGTCGAATAGTTGCAGTGTCGACCTTTGCGATCGGTTGTTGGGCCTTGATCGGGAATGGTTGGGTCTCAGCGTCACAGGTACCCATTGATTCACAGACTGCCGGTCGGGCAAACGAACTTCGTTCAGATTCAACAAGCTCAGACGAAACGACGACGACGCTTTTACCCGAAACAACTTCGACAGTCTTGGTCACAACCACGACTATTCCGGCCACGATCATCCCGGCCACGACTATTCCGGCCACGACTCTGCCCGCTTCTTCGGTTCCGGTCCCCAGTTCGACGGTTCCGGTTACCGCTAGCCCACCAACGACACAACCGAAAACGATTGACTACGGCGACCGAAGTTTGGCACCGGTTTGTGGTGTCCCAACCGGCGCCGGATGTCGGGTCATCGCGTACTACGGAACCCCACTATCTAACCGAATGGGTGTACTCGGCGCAACAGCTCCAAAAGATATGTTGGCTGCACTCACGCAACAAACTGCGAGGTGGCAGGCCACTGACCCGAAAACACCCACGAAATGTGCTCTTGAGCTGATTACGGTGATAGCTCAAGGTGCCCCAGGTTCGAGCGGGTTGTACCGATCTCGAACGGCTCCGGCAGTGATAGCAAAGGTTTTGGGTTGGGCTCGATCAGCGGGGTGCTTACTGATTCTTGATATGCAAGTCGGATGGTCGAATGTCACAGACGAGCTTCAACCACTCCTTCCGTTTCTTGCTCAACCCGACGTGCACTTAGCACTTGACCCTGAGTGGGACATGCCGCCGGGGGTCAGGCCGGGTACCCAAATCGGTACGATGAGTGCAGCTGACATAAATGTTGCCGTAGATGAGCTTCATAGGTTGGTGGTTGACCAAAAGCTTCCACCGAAGCTGTTGGTTATTCATCGGTTTCGCCCCTTCATGGTGACCAACCCCGAAACCATCAAGGTCGGCGCAACGGTTCGTTTGGTTGCGAACATGGACGGGTTTGGCCCGCCAGCGCAAAAGATCAACGGTTACTTGGTTGCTCGAAAGAACATGCCGACCGAACTTGGCGGGTTCAAGTTGTTTTTCAAGAACGACAAGCCGCTACTTGAACCGAAAGATCTTGTTCCGACGGGCGTCGTCAACCCGCCGCCCGTTTTCTTGAACTACCAGTAGTGTTCCGCCCGCCAACTTGCCTAGTGAAGCGCTTGATGGAGCTGGCTCAAAACGGTCACCGAGATCAAGATTGCCGCCCCGAGCATCAAGTTTCTCTCGGCCAACTTCAGGAGTATCGTTTGCATGAGGGCGGTCGAGCCGACCCCACTTTGGCCGTCACTGGTGTACGAGTCAAGCAGCGAACCATTGAGTAATCGATCGATTTTTCGGGTGGTGAGCAGTGAGGCTGCAAAGAGTGAAATCTTGAAGCCAAATACAGCGAGATAGATGGTTCCAAGGTTTGTTTCCAAAAGGGCTCTCGGTTGCAGAAGTCCATATGAACTTCGATCCATGTTGATGAGCCCGGTGGTGAGCAAAACGAGCAGGCCTCCTCCGGCAAGCAGCCGATATCGGGTTGCAACAAAACTAAGAAGTTCGTTCCGGGCGCTCCCAGGGCCCATTCGATGAGCAACCACCAATCCGAGTATTGCTAGTAACCACGCAATCGCGCCAGCCGAATGGATGAGCATTGAAATGAGGCCGGTCGGGTCGAGCCCTCGAGATTCTCTCGGGTGCAAGTCGTTGAGAAAGTCTGAACTCGCCGTGTGAATGTCGTTGGTGCTTGTTCCGTGTGAAGGGCTGTATCGATCGTAGAAAGTTGGGTCTGCCTTGAGCACCGCAGCTCGAGAAAAGCCTGCGTTGGAATGGCCCCCCTGTACCGAAGAAACGTCGGCTACCTTGTCGGTGAACAACTCGACCAGCTGGGTGGGCGAGTGAACCCGCACGACAACGATCCAGTCGCCGTTTGCTGGAATATTCACACTGACCTTGTAACTCTTGTTGCCAGACAATTGCATTGGAACGGTAGGTACACGTAGATCTGGGTCAGAGCCAAGTGCTCCAAGATCAAGGTCGGCGTTGCCAATCAATTCGCCTTGATTGTCGAAAACGTTTGCGACGTACGTTCGATTTCCGGCTTGTCCTTTAATTGACTGAAGCGAGACCGATTGAGCACGTTGGGTCGATTGAAGTGATGTGAAAGACGGTGATGCGAAAGCCGGTGATGCGACCGTAACAATTCCGGCGGTGCTTGCAACCAACACCGCAAGCGTCTGAGCGAGGCGACGTGCGATCATTTTGGTTGCACCAACCAAACTGTGGTCATCCCATGTAGCCCCTTGTCAGATTCGGCGTGGGTCAGTATGTGGCAATGAAACGCCCAGGCACCGGGGTACAGAGACGTGACAACGACGTCGTATCTTTCGCCCGGAGCAATGTTGAGAGTGTCGGCTTCGTACGGTGCAGGTAAAAAGTTGCCGTCTTTTGCGATAACCAGCATTCGATGCCCGTGAAGGTGCATGGGGTGAATGATGAGACCTTCGTTCATAAAACGAATGAGGGTTTTTCCCCCCTGCTTGGCAATAATCGGAAATGTCGCTGGGAAGCCTTTGCCGTTCATGCTGAAACCCAGTGGCCCGTCACTGAGAACTTGCGTGCTTTCGGTGTCATGCGTCGCAAACGTAGGTGTAGTGGTGGTGGTGCAATCAACAATGAAAGCTCCGAGAAGGCCGAGCGGAACTTGTGAGTCTGCTGCGTGATGCGAGTGGTACATGTGAGAGCCGCAGTTGATTGGAGTAAGTATGTACTCATACGTTTGTCCCGGCTTGATTGGGTCTTGAGTTACAAACGTGACGCCATCTTGTTTGTTGTCAGCAATCTCGAGCCCGTGCCAATGGATCGAGGTCGACTCTGGAAGGTCGTTCTTGAGACGGACCTTGATGGTTTGACCCTGTTTAACCCGTAGTTCTGGCCCAGGTACAACCCCGTTGTAGGTCCAAGCTTCGTACACCTGACCCGGTGCTACTTCCCATTGAACGACCTTGGCTGTGAGGTTGAAGACTGGGATTCCGTTTTCGATTTGCGGGGCGAGGGGAAGCCCGCCACGTCCTGTCGTTTTGGCTGGCGGACCAGCAAGGAACGCCTTGACAACTTTCGCGTGCTCGGTGTCTTTATCGATTTTCTCTTCAACCGGTGTCGCAGTTTGCGTACCTTCAGAACTGGACGATGGTGTGCCGGTCGAGGCTTCGGTGACCGTGAACTTTCCGGTCATTCCGGCGTCAGCATGTCCGGCGACGGGACAGAACCAACTGTACGTGCCCGGTTCGAGTGTTCCCAGATCGAGGACACCCGACTTTCCTGGTTGAAGGTTTGCTGAAGCACCGATGCCATCAATTTTGAGACTGTGCATCGTTGATCCGCTATTTTTGATCTGCAGCTTGACTCGTCCTGCAGGAAAACTGGATTGATCCGGGGTTACCTTGAAGTCAGTGAGTTTGATGTTCACGGTGGTCCCGGTGGCGATGGGTGTCGCCGCACTCTGGCCCCCGTTCCCGCCTGAATTCAGGTTGCGGACACTTAGACCAAGGGCAATGATGGCAAACGCTACGGCGAAGCCTCCAGCCAGCATTGAAACAAAGGCCCTGTCATTTGCCTCGCGTTGAATCGCATTGGTAGTTGAATCGGAATTTTCCATGTGGCCAGTTTGTGGGTGAAGCTGACAACAGCGGCAGGGAGTTACGGCACCTCAAAATGGGCCAAAGGTCCCAAACTTCTCGGGACCTTTCACGGATAGAACGTTGGGTCATCGGTCGAGCAATCAACCCGTGTGCCTTTCGTTTCGCCGACCAACTCAGTGGCATTCTGAAGATTGCCGATATATGACGGCTTTCCTGTGGCTTCGGTGAAGGCGATGCAAGCTTCGACCTTCGGCCCCATTGATCCAGCGGGTAGTGCAAGTGACTTAGCCCAAGCAGCCGATGCTTGACGGACAAGTCTTGCTTGCGGGGTCTTCCAATCGGTCCATAAGCCGTCGACGTCAGTGAGCAGCACCAAAAGGTCTGCGTGAAGAAGTGTTGCCAGTAGCGAAGAAACTGCGTCTTTGTCAACGACCGCAGCGATGCCGCTAAGTTCGTAGTCGGTTCGAACCACTGGGATACCTCCACCACCCGCACAGATGGGAACGGTTCCTGCATTCGTAAGTGTACGAATTGCTGGAAACTCAACTATCTCCAATGGTGCCGGCGAAGCAACCAATCTGCGGAAACCCTGGTCACTTTTTGCCATGGTCCAGCCGAAAGAATCCTTCAATTCCTGCGCTCGATCTGCTGACACCGCCCGCCCGATTGGTTTTGTAGGGTTGAGGAAAGCGGCATCGTTCGGATCAACGACCACCTGAGTCAGTAGTGTGACTACGTCAGCAGCGAAGGCGTTGCTCAAGCTCTGCATCAGCAAGTAGCCGAGCATCCCCTCCACCTCAGCATCGACAATGTCAAGGGTTGCGTCATTGAATTCATCACCACTCAGTGCCTGCGCAGCGAGCAAACCAACCTGCGGCCCGCTTCCGTGAGTCACCACCAAGCGGTGGGATATCGAAAGTGGCGCAAGGGTTGCTGCGACCTTTGCCGCTTGCTCTCGCTGCCTCGCCACCGTTATCGGACCAGACGACGGCAGCAGGGCATTTCCTCCGAGCGCAATCACGGCGAGCGGGCGATTAGAAACCATCTGATCGTGCCTTCTTGGTCCCTGCATGTTGCAAGACACGAGGAATTTTGTGACTCGTTATTTTGTGATGAACGGTTGACGCTATGAGTACTAGTGGCCGTTCGGCGACCTTGAGTAGCTCGTTTGCGAGACTTGGGGTGAAGAGCCGGGCAAGGGGGTTAAGTGCGTCGGTAGCGAAGGCGATTGCGGCGATCGCTTGGTGTGAAGAGTAGGCCGCTATTGCTGTCACCGGATCCCCGTGAAGGACTTCCCATTCGACTTCGTACGGTGACTCGACCCGTGGTGCAAGGCCTCGAACATAAGCGGCTTCATCGACGTCGTGTTCCTGGCGGTTAGCGGCGCGCGTCCCGTCCACGTCGACCACTTCAACCAACCAGGTTTGTAGCTGGGCCTTGTTTGCCAAAGCAGGTACGAGGGCGAGCCCCTGTTCTGAGTGTTCAAAACCATCGACGCATACGATCATTCGGTTTGCCTCTTCGGGCATTGTTGCCTTCGGTCCTACGGCGACAATTGGTCCATGATGGGTTCTCAGTAAATTGTAAAACACGCTCGTAAACGTCATCTCGCCGAGCGCACTGGTGTGGTCGGCGCCGATACAAATGATGTCGGTTGGGCGACATATTGAACGAATGACAGTCGCAGGGTCGGCCACAGACTTGACAACGATTGATTCGGCCGCAAGGTCGGGGTAATCGTGCATAAGTCGTTCGTGGTACCCAGGATGCCCTGGGTGCTCTCCGAACGGCCATTCAATAACGCTCACAAAAACGAGTGTTGCGTCCATTCGTCGTGCGAGCGCCGCTGCTATCGGGACTGCGCGTTCCGAACGTTTGGTTTCATTGAGCGGAACGAGAATTCGAGTAGCCATTTGTTCACCTTGTCGGGTTTTGGGTTTGATGGATAGAGCCTTAAGCCCCTGGAACTGTCACGTAACAATTGTGAGGGGTCTGAATTCGGAGGCTACGGGTCTAACTCCCGTTTTCTTTGGGACTTATTGCTCCTACCGACGTACCGGATGATTTGCGAGTGTGTGACGTATGACGTTCGTCGATCTGTTGCACCTCACGAAAAAGTTTGACAACGGCTTTGTAGCTGTTGATGACTTCTCCCTCTCGATTCGCGATGGGGAGGTGCTCGTTTTGGTCGGGCCATCGGGATGCGAAAAGAGCACAGTGCTTCAAATGCTTGCTGGTCTTGAAAAGCCGACGAGCGGTGACGTACTTTTCAACGGTGAAAACGTTGTTGACGTTGACTCGCAGCACCGAGACATAGGGATGGTTTTCCAGAGTTACGCGCTGTACCCGCACATGACCGTTCGCGAAAACCTTGGGTTCGGTTTGGTACTTCATCATGTCGACAAACACGAAATTGCTCGACGCGTCAATGAAATCGCCGAGCTGCTCGACATCACACCTATTCTCGATCGGAAGCCAAAACAGCTATCGGGAAAACTCATTCAAATTGGCACACCGAAAGAGTTGTACGACAATCCGGCGAACTCCTTCGTGGCGGGGTTTTTAGGGAGCCCAGCAAGGAATCTCTTTGACGGTGTCCTCATGCGCGATGAGACCGGCTCGCCTCTGTTGCGCTTCGGTTCAAATCGGATCACCTTCGAATCCGGTGACCTCGGCGGAGAACCACGACTTATTGCGGCAATCGAATCGGGTGAGTTGGTTCAGGTTGGTATTCGACCCGAACATATTGAGGACAACCGAATCGCTTGCGCATCTCAACAAAAGGTAATGAGTGTTTCGGTCCAACTCGTTGAGCAACTTGGTTCCGAGGTAGTTGCTCACTTTGTGCCGTCAACATCCGACAAGCTGATTGCAAGTTTTGATGCCCGGTCGGCCGTAGTCGAAGGTGAAACTATGGATGCTGCCATCACGACGAGCCGCCTCCATTTTTTTGACAAGGCGACTGGCATCAGTCTTCGCTCTACCGGGTTGCCTGGCCTGTCGAGGGTGAAATCAACGTCTGATGTACCGATCTCTGCTATCTCATTATTGACAGGAGTTTGACATGGAAAATCGAATAGTGGTCGGGATCGACGGTTCGCTTCCGGCGAGAGCAGCGTTGCTTTGGGCCGATCGTGAAGCCAGCCTTCGTGATGCATGGCTTGATGTGGTTTGGACACACGAATACCCGATGTTGGTTGATCCACTCGGCGGTGTTTACCCGATGCCTTGGCTGTACCGTCAAGCTAATGAAAACCAGAAAGTTTTGTTAGCAAAGGAACTGGTGGAAGTCCTCGGTGTGGAACGAGCTGCGAAAGCAAATGCCATTTCGCTTTGCGGAGGAGCGACTCGCATGTTGCTCGATCAGGCGAAGGGAGCAGAGCTTCTCGTTGTTGGGTCCCGAGGCCTCAGCGGATGGAAATCAGTGATGCTCGGTTCGACCGCCGTTCAATGTACCCACCATGCGCCATGCCCTGTCGTAGTGGTTCACCCTGCCGATGAAAAAGCGATACTCGAAAGTGTAGAGACAACACCCAATTCGAAGTCAAGCCGGATCGTCGTGGGTGTGGACGGATCTGTCTCGAGCGTGGCTGCTCTCAGTTGGGCAATGACAGAAGCGATGCTGAGAAAAGTATCGATCCTTGCTGTCCACTCGTGGGACGTATCGGCGACCTCGCTCCCCGAAGTGTTTGCGGCAACTGACAAGCAAGATCTACAGACTGCCGCTACGAACGTGCTTGACGCTGCTATGAGAAGCGCATCTGAGGGCCTGACTGACCTCCCGCCGTTAGAGCGTTTAGTTCGAGAAGGTGGCCCTGCAGAGGTTCTTTTGAAGGAAGGCAGGCACGCGAACTTAGTTGTGGTTGGCACTCGGGGCCACGGTGGGTTTGTCGGTTTACTTTTTGGTTCCGTTGCAACACAGGTACTTAACCATTCGACTTGCCCAGTCGTGGTCGTTCCGGCCTGACCAGTGGCATGGGACCTAGGTCCCTTGCCAACGGTTGACGTCATCTGCTCAACTTGGGACGATGACGACCGAAATTGAATCCGGTGTGGTGCCTCCCGTGCGTGTTTTCCTGCTCGACGACCACGAGGTAGTTCGAGAGGGGGTCCGTCAACTTCTCGAGGGATTCGGCGGAATAGTTGTGGTTGGCGAAGCCAGCCGTTGCGCCGACGCGTTGCCTCGGATCGGAGCAACCTCACCCGACGTGGCAATACTTGACATACAGCTTCCCGATGGATCTGGCGTCGAGGTCTGCCGTGACATTCGTTCCAAGTACCCAACAATAGGGTGTTTGATGTTGACTTCGTTTACAGATGAAGAAGCGATGTTTCAAGCGGTGTTGGCTGGTGCGGCCGGTTTCGTTTTGAAACAAGTCCGTGGAAGCGATCTTGCCCAGACAGTCAAACGCGTCGCTGCCGGGGAGTCGCTTATCGATCCGGCGATGACTAAGAAGTTGTTGGATCGAATCCGCAATCCGATAGAAACCGAAGACCCAAAACTACGTTCGCTTACTAAACTTGAACGAAGTATTCTTGACCTTGTTGCAGAAGGCATGACGAATCGCCAGATTGCCACTCAACTGCATCTTGCGGAGAAGACAGTCAAAAATTACATGTCTTCGATTTTGCTAAAACTCGGGTTCGCTCGGCGAACTGAAGCAGCAGTATTCGCCATAAAGGCGCGTTAGCACGATTTACTTAACCTGTATGTGAACATACTTTAAAAGTGTCGAAGGTCCCCCAACAGAGCCCCCATCGGGTCGCCTGCGCACGTATGAGATTAGCGAATTTTCTCAGACAACTGTAAACCCGATCGAATCGCTTCTCGTTGGGCCAACCGTGTTATCGGTGGCTCTCGGTGAAGTGCTCGATGGAGGGATCATCCTGGTCATTCCCGCTACTTTGGCGGTGCTCGGTTTCGTTCAGAAACACGGTGCTGTGCGCGCTGTCGAAGACCTCATGGCTGTGGTCGGGGCACGATGAGTTCCTTCAGCCTGTCACCGCGAAACGACTACCGTCGGGCAGGTCGCGTGATGCACAACTTGGTTCGCGACGGAACCCAACACCAGGCCGAGAAACCCGCCGTGGCCTCGTTTGCCAACCACGAGCATATCGGCGTCTTTTGCTTCGGCCAGTAACTCCTTTGAGGGTGAACCCTGACGAGTTACTCGCTCAACTTGCGGTGCCTCGTCAACATCCAGAAGTGCTGCCTCAACACTGTGATCGAGCACACCCCGCGCTGATTTTTCGACTGTTTCCACATCCAGGGCGCTGATGGCCGCCATTTCAATTCCGTAGCCAACTGGGTAGTTCCAGACGTTCATTGCCCGAACTCGGGCCCCTCGGATTCGTGCTTCTTCAATTGCCCACTTCAGGGCAACAATGCTTTCTTCTGAGCCGTCGACACCAACAACGACGAGACCTGTTTCTTTGCGTAGCGAATTTGTCATGTGCCCATAGTGTCGGTCTGAAACCCGGCGCCGAAGAGTACAAAGTCCTTGCTGTACACATCTTTGTGCCTCTTCGGCAGGGTCAATCGCTGGTTACTAGCAGTGTTTTCAATCTAGGAAATAAGTAGGTGTGAATAGGACCTTTGGCTTCAAACTGAGGACGTCTTCTGGCATGTCGGGGCGCTTGTTCCCTGGTTTGTTTGGGTGAGTAGCGAAACAATCGAACTCAGTGAATCAGCGCGACTGATGGTGAGCAAGGAGAATTGCATGAATCTTTTCCCGACATCGAAGACTCTCAGACTGCCGATCGTGCAATGGAACTTCGTTCTGACTCCGGTTGCCGGAAATTAGTTGTTTCGGTCTGACGTGTTCCAAGCCGTTCCCCCGACAACCAATCAGTCATTAGCAGGGCATCGATGGCCCGACGTGTTGTCGAGCGTTCAGTGTCGATCACTGCTTATGAGCGCGTCGCTTGGGCGCATCAGCGTCACCATGAATGCATTGCCCGTCATTTTGCCCATCTTGTACCGAGTCGACTGTGACACCGTTTGGTTCTTTTCAGATGCCGCAACGGAGCAGCACGCTGCAGTCACCAACGCAGTCGTCGCCTTCGAAGTTGATTCTTTTGATCGCGAACGAGGTTGGAGTGTGCTTCTTATCGGCAAGAGTTTCGTAAGCGTGGATAGTGCCCTATCTGCTCGCCAACGCGACGCTGGCCTCAGAACACTTGCCCCAGTTTTGAAATCCGAGCTGGCTGGCATCCCTATTGAACACATTACGGGGCGGCGTTTTGCCGTTCAGGCTTGAGACCTATCAAACACAGAGTCGAAGGGCTCACCAACGAATTCGCTGCCGAGAGATTCACTGCTGACGGCTCAAATGAAATCACTAGGTCTGCGCGTAAATCACTCGTATTTGATCTGCTTTCACGGCTTCCGGAACCGCTGAACCTGGCCCTAGTTATTGCGGGGCTTCTGACCGTCGCAATATCGAAGGAGCGGTTCCAGGGGTCAACAATCGTATTGCTTGCATTGATCGGTGGGGTGTTGGAGCGGCGAGCCGATGATGCGTCCGCTGAACTTGGGCGCTTGATGAGTCACTCTTTACCGGGGAATCGCTTCTCGTTGAAAAGCAAGCTCTTAATCGAAGGGACGCTCGAAGTTGTTGAGGTCGTTGCTGAGGACGGCGATCAGATGTGGGCATTGCTCTTGCGGTCTAACGATGCGATTCGAACATTCGACGAGATCGACTCAGCGGTATTGAGAGTGGCTCTGGGAATTCCCAGTATTGCGCTTGGAGAACTGGTTCACCTCAAACCGTTCGACCCCGTACACCGCACGATGACCACGACCGCACGATGACCACGATCCATCGATTGGGTGAACGCCGTTTCGTCACGACAGTAAAGGGAGCGCCCGAAACGGTTCTGCTCCGCTGCGGTGTCGAGCGCACGAATACGTTGAATGACCGAGCGGGAAAACTGATGCTTCAGGGGTACAGGGTCATACCTGTCGGCGAGATCGTAGGTGAAGATGTGGCAAGCGCGCTGGTGAATATTGGTGATTCCGGTGGAATGTGCTTAGTAGGATTTGTTGCATTTGGCGATGCGGTTCGGCCATCGGCCGTTGTTGCCGTTTGCGCGGCTAGGGCTTTCGGAGCGCGCGTTGTTATGGTGACCGGCGACAATCCTGTTACCGCTCGAACCGTTGCCGCCTCAGTAGGGATGGATACAGAACCCACGGTTACGGGACAAGACCTTGTTGGATTGTCAACTGAACGACGTGTCGAGCCGCTCGCTTCATCGGAACCTTCGCACAACCGTTTCGTACCTGCTGACTGGAAACCTGTCAGAGATTTTTGGGTTGGCCTCGGGTTGCGGTTGCTTCGGAGATTTTCTGCTTAGTCTCAGTCCGAAATAGCAGTACCTAATGCACCACGTCCCGCTTCGAACCTAAAATCGAACCTAGGCCGAACCCAGACCGGAACGACAACAACAGGGCACTTCGAGTGGTGAGCAACTTGTGTCGCCACCGAGCCGAGAAGTAACCCAATAAACCCACCATGCCCACGGGATCCAACCACTACAAGTTCTGATTCACCGGACTCGACAATCAACACTCGTGAGGCCGCGCGATCGAATACCTCCCTGGCGATTTCAGGAAGCGGCGTAATACCTTCGCACGCCGTCGTTATGCATTCGTCGAGCACGTCGTGAGCTGATGCTCGATACCGTTTGATATCAGGGGTCATATATACGTCTGGGCCGAATGACTTAGAGAGTTCCCAGGTGTGGACGACTCTTACTGATGCTGATCGTAAGTTCGCTTTCTTTAATGCCCATCTGAGTGCCGCCGCACTTCCAAGCGAACCATCGACACCTACTAGAAGAGTTCCTGTTTTCATACCGGCATCCTTGACGAGCGGATCAACAATAAAAAGGGACGATGGTCCTTACATCGACGGAAGATGATCCGGGGAGAGTTTGATTTTTACGTCGACGGCAGTCGCGCCCTGTCGGTGAACAATCACCGGGTTTGCATCGATCGCTTCGAGACTCGGAAAGTCTGCTGCAAGCCGAGCGACTCGTACGACGATGTCAACCAACGCAGCGATGTCTGCAGGCGGCGAGCCGCGAAACCCAGAGAGAAGAGGGAAGCTTCGCAAACTCGACACCATATTCAATGCCGCAGCATGGCTGACTGGCGCAAGGTGAACAGCGCTGTCCTTCCAGATCTCTGCTTCCCGACCACCAGCCCCCACCATGACCAAGGGACCAAACGCTGGGTCGTTGATGATGCCAACGATCATTTCCACGCCCTCCGCTGCCATGGGCTGGACCAGCACTCCTTCCATCGATGCTCCTAGGCGTTGTTCAAATGCCCGGAAAGCACAATCAAGACCAAACTCATCCTTCAGGTTGGTCCAGACAGCCCCCTCATCACTTCGATGTTTAAGGTTTGGATTGGCGGCTTTGAGACAAACAGGAAATCCGATCTCTGATGCTATGTGTGCTGCTGATTCTGCCGACGCTGCGTAGTGAGGCATCGCAACGCGAATCCCGGCCAGCTTGAACACGAGGGCGGCAGTTGGCGAACTGACGGTCCGAGAGTCTCGCATTTCTGAAGTTTCGGTAAGTAATAGAGATGCTATCGATTCAGCGTTTTCTGTCGGGGGGTGTGTTTCTGGGCGACCGCCATTTTGAAGCCAATCGAAACGGTCAGCCATCTTTGCGATCACTAAGGCTGCTTGGGTTGGTGAGGCTGCAGTCGGAAGATAGTGCTGCCCTACGCTGGTTTGTAATACGGAACGATCTTGGGTTGCCAAAACGGTCAGGATTGGCTTGGTTGCGCTGTGTGCCAAGACCGCAAGCGATGTGATGAGACGTTGAGTGGTTTCGAGGTTCATTCCGACGTAGTCAACGATTACTGCGTCAACTTCTTCATCACTGAGGACCAACCTCACAGCCTCGGTGATTTGGGCCGGGGTCGCATCAGCCGTTAAGTCGACTGGGTTGGACAGCGAAGCGTTAGGTGACGCTATCGATCGTAGATCTGAAGTTGTTGCGGGGCTGAGTTGTGCGGGCACGAGGTCGTTGTTCGACATCGCATCGACAGTCAGAATACTGAGGCCACCAGCGTTTCCGACGACCGCAACACTCCTGCCAGCCGGGAGAGGAAGCGCACTGAGCGCCGAACAGAGAGAAACAAGGTCACCGGGGTCGTCGACCCGCAGGACGCCTGTCTGTTCAAAAAGCGCGTCGACAGTTGAGTCTTGTGACGTCAGAGCACCGGTATGAGAAGTCGCAGCTACTGATCCGGCAGTAGATCGCGCTGATTTGATAGCGACGATCGGCTTTCGAGAACCGACGTCACGTGCTCGCCGAGCGAACGTTCGTGGGTTACCAAAACTTTCGAGGTACAGAGCGATAACTTTCGTTCTTGGGTCGCAATCCCAGTAGTCGAGTAGGTCATTTCCGCTCACATCGGCTTTGTTCCCGACGGAAACCAGGGACGACAAACCCAGACCTGATTCTGCTGCCAAAGCGGCAATTGCAAGAGCAACAGCCCCCGATTGGGACATGAGGGCTACATGTCCGGGAAGAATCCGGATATTCGCAAATACTGCATGCATACGTACATCTTCCGATGTTGTGACTACGCCGAGGCAGTTTGGGCCGATAAGTCTCATGCCAAATGATCGAACGATGTTCAAGAGTTCTTGCTGTCGATTTCGGCCAACATCTCCGATTTCGGCAAAGCCGGCAGAAATGACAAGCAACGCTCGAACCCCCTGTTCCCCGCACTCACGAGCCACGGACTCGACCGAAGATGCAGGTACGGCAATTATCGCTAGATCGATCGAGTCTCCGATGTCAGCGACAGTTGGGACGGTCCGAACACCGCCAATATTTTCAGCGTGTGGATTGACAGCGACCAGGTGCCCGGCGAATTCATGATCAATAAGCGCGTCGAGAATTCTGCGACCGGGGGATTTTGTTGTGGTAGAAACTCCGATAACAGCGATTGACCGAGGAGCCAACAGCGGTTGGAGCGAAAGCGCTACTGCCGATTGTTCCCTTTTCCTGCGGGCAGCCAAAAATTGCTCGTGGCCAACATCGACTTGCAATTCGACGAGCATCGTTGAGGCGTCTTCGGGGTCATGTCGGATTGAAACCTGCAAACCGCAGTTTCGAAACACGTGGAGCATCTCAACATTGTCGGCTTGCGTGACGGCGACAAATTGTTCGATTCCATTTTCAGCAGCACGATCGGCGAGGGCCTCAAGCAATAGTGTTCCGATTCCGTGGTGTTGATGACGGTCGCTCACCGTGAACGCAACTTCGGCCTCCGTTGATTTCGACCTGTGAGCTCGTCCGACACCGATTATCTTTCCGAGGCGTTCGGTCACGACAGCGAATGCGCTGGGTCCGTCGACGTCGAGAAGTCGTTCCAGCAATTCGCCGTCGAGCACTGCCATAGCGGTAAAGAACCTTTGTCTCCGAGTTTCTTCAGAGAGTGATGCAAAGAATTCGAGCAAAGCGGTTCGATCTGTTCGCTTAAGGTTCCGTACTTTTGCGCTTGACCCATCAGAGAGAAGAACTGTTCTCGGCTCGTCAGATGTTGTATTTGACGCACTCTTCAAGATTTCTCTCACGAGGCGCCCACAAGACTTTGGCGTACCTCGCTTGTCGGCACGCACCGCCGAATTGGCCGGCGCGCTACGCAGATCGGCGAAGAAGCGTTGATGATCACAAGGGGTCTTTTCGCTTCGCCGATGAGTTCGTTGGCAAAACTTGGTGAGAAAATATGCTGTACCGGTTCGATGGTGTGAATTGCCAGACAGATAGCCGCAACGTCATCTTGCTCTGATCGCAAGCGAATTGCCTTGCGTACCGAGTGTCCTGTTTGGCCTGAAGATTCCGAAGAAATAAATTTGGGCTGCAGTGCTGCCGCGACCGCGATGTGTTTTAGCAAACCCAACGCCTGGTCAACTCTTTCGTCTCCATCTCGGCAGATCAACAGGTTCCTAGCTTCTTCAGGAACTGTGGCGTTCGGACCGATTGCTACTACCGGCCCAGAAAAAGTTCTCACAAGATCAAACACCACACTCGCAAAAAGCATTTCGTGCACGAGTGACTTTTTGTCTGCGCCAACAAACAAGATGTCTCCGGGCTGACACGCTGAAAGGATTGCTGGTGCGATGTCCCCGGACAGCACTATGGATTCCGCCTCAATGTCTCGATATGGCCGCATGAGCCACTCGTGGTAAGTCTCGACCGCTGTTTGACGCCTGTCTCCATCGCCAATGACCGTAACCAACGCAAGACTTGCCCCCATCCCACGGGCGAAGTGCGCAGCAAAACTAAGTGCACGTTCTGATCGGTCTGTGTCATTTACTGGAACAATAATTCTTGAGTGCATGTTCGTCCCTGAATTTCTCTTCGTGGGTTCGGCCACCAAATCTTGGCACCGCGAAGTAGTCAGGAACAGGCCCTTTTGACCCTGCAAAGTCAGTCTTGGGTCCCCTCCATGTTGTGAAGAAGTTCTGGAGGATCTGTAGGTCAGGTTAGGGACTTTGTGCCCTAGAACGCAGCCGACTAATCATGTTGAGTATCGCTGGCACATTCCCTGACCCAAGAGAAAATTCTTCGAAAGAACTTCGCAGCGCTGTGGATACTTCTACAAACATTTCCGATTGGGAGTTACTCGAAGCTATGGCCGACGGCGCTGCTGTTATCGACAGCCCGGGCTCAATGGTATTCGTCACTCAGGGGCTTGCGTCGTTGTTGGGCTACGAGCAGTCAGAACTCATAGGACGCGAGGTCGAAGTTCTCTTGGACGGCAAGGCTAGGCGGAGTCATCGAAACATCCGAAGTGGATTTGTGAACGATCCGAGAACTCGACCCATGGGAATTGGGTTGAAGATCGAAGCCCGTTGCAAGGATGGAACGTTGATTCCGGTTGACGTTCAACTTCGTCCATTTGGTTCTAACGGGCTTGTTGTGGCGAGCGTTCGCGATCTTCGGGCAAGTCGGGACCTCGATGAACTGTTCAAAGAAGTATCTGAACGCGAGCGCGAGGGTCGGGCTCTTCTCGATCTTGTTGTGCAACGGCTGTTTGGGATAGCTGCCTCGTTGGCCGCAGTTTCATCCAACATGGCTACGGAAAACAGCGATGGTTTGACGGTATCGGGTGTTCTCATAGAAGAGACGATTCGTCTCATACGATCGGTCTCGCTCGAAAGCCCGAGCAAAAGGGAAAACCTCGCCGGACTGCAAAGCGAATTGCTACTTCGGGACTTCGGTCCCTAGCTGAAAGCTCGCGTGAATTACAGACTCTTAGTATGCAAACTGGAAGTGTCGTTCATCAGTGCCCCTACTGCGAATTGAAGTTCGCGTTCATGGCCGAGGTAAAAGATCATGTGCTTCTCGACCACCCCGAACATGCGGGTGTCGTCGAGGGGGCCGAACCACACGAGTTTCCACGTTGAGTGTTTGATGAAGTCTGAAAGCGAATCGGTAGAGCTTCAACGTGTTGATGCATGGTGGCGAGCAGCCAACTATTTGACAGTCGGTCAGATTTATCTCATGTCTAATCCGTTGCTTCGAAGTGAGCTCGTCAGAACTCAGATCAAACCACGGTTGCTAGGGCACTGGGGCACTTCGCCAGGTTTGAATTTTATATATGCACATATGAATAGGGTTATTCGACGCGACGGACTTAACGTTCTTTTCGTTACAGGACCCGGCCATGGTGGTCCGGCCATGGTGGCGAACGCCTGGCTCGACGGCACTTACTCTGAGGTCTATCCATCGGTACCTCAAGATGAAGAAGGCATGACCCGCCTTTTCCGACAATTCAGTTTCCCAGGCGGGATCCCATCTCATGTCGCCCCTGAGACTCCCGGATCCATTCACGAGGGCGGTGAGCTTGGGTACGTTGTGTCACATGCGTTTGGTGCGGTCTTTGATAATCCTGATCTTGTCGCCCTCGCAGTAGTCGGTGACGGGGAGGCTGAGACCGGCCCGCTAGCAACCAGTTGGCACGGAAACAAGTTTCTGAATCCGTCTCGGGACGGGGTCGTTCTTCCCGTCCTACACCTCAATGGCTACAAGATCGCCAATCCGTCGCTCTTGGCAAGGATTCCACACGAAGAGTTGGAGTCACTGCTGGTCGGATACGGATGGGAGCCGATTTTTGTTGAGGGTTCTGATCCGACTGAGATGCACAAGGCGATGGCCGATGCCTTGGATCAAGCTGTTCAAAGTATTGCCTCGATCCAGCATGATGCTCGCGAGTCGGGCCACGGAGCGAGACCAACCTGGCCCATGATTGTTCTTCGCTCACCAAAGGGGTGGACCGGGCCACATGAGGTAGATGGTCAGGTGGTTGAAGGGTCGTTTCGATCGCATCAAGTTCCGTTGACTGATTTTACTTCTGACGAGCACGTGGAGTTGTTGAACAGTTGGTTGAAAAGCTACCGACCAGATGAGCTCTTCGATGAAAGCGGCAAACCAAACGCTCTGATCTCTGCGAACGCTCCACATGGTGTTCTTCGAATGAGCGCCAATCTCCATGCCAATGGAGGTCAACTTCTGAGAGACCTTGTGCTTCCTCAAACGAGCGACTACTCAGTTCCTGTGGAGGCCCACGGGGCCATTAGTGCCGAGTCGACACGGGTCCAGGGTCGCTATTTGCGCGACGTCATGAAGCTGAATCTTGGAGCCGCGAACTTTCGATTATTTTCACCCGACGAGGCAGCTTCAAATCGATGGCAGGACGTGTTTGAAGTGACAGATCGATGTTTGGTCGAACGTACTGAAAGCACCGATGATCATGTCTCGGCAACCGGTCGGGTGATGGAAGTGCTTTCGGAACATCAATGTCAAGGATGGTTAGAGGGGTACTTGCTCACTGGCCGACACGGATTTTTTTCGTGTTACGAGGCATTTATTCACATTATCGATTCGATGTTTAATCAGCACGCAAAATGGTTGAAGGTTTCTAAACAGATTCCTTGGCGTCAGCCGATAGCAAGCCTCAATTACCTACTGACATCTCATGTTTGGCGCCAAGATCACAATGGGTTCTCCCACCAAGATCCAGGCTTTCTTGACCACGTTGCCAATAAAAAGTCTGACTTTATTCGGATCTACCTACCGCCCGACGCCAACACGCTGTTGGCTGTCACCGAGAGCTGCCTCAGAAGTCGAGATTGTGTGAACGTCGTGGTTGCTGGTAAGCAGCCCGCACCCCAGTGGCTCAACCATGAAGAAGCGAATGCTCATGTCGCGCGAGGTATTGGAGTTTGGTCTTGGGCCGGCAATGAGAACGTTCAAGGTGAAAGCAGCGGCCCAGATGTGGTGCTTGCTTGTGCTGGCGATGTACCTACCCTTGAATGTCTTGCCGCCGTGTCGTTGATGCGCAAACTCTTACCGGAAATAAAGGTCAGATTCGTGAATGTCGTTGACCTGATGCGCCTTCAGGATGAACACGAACATCCACACGGCCTCTCAACTCGCGAATTTGATCAGATCTTTACCCCAGATAAACCAATCATCTTCGCGTTCCATGGGTATCCATCGTTGATTCACAAACTCACCTATCGGCGTACTGGGCACGACAACATTCACGTTCGCGGATACAAAGAAGAAGGAAGTACAACCACTCCTTTTGACATGGTTGTGCTCAACGATCTCGATCGCTTCCATCTAGTTATGGATGTTATCGACCGCATACCCGGGCTCGGTTTGCGACGACCCGAAGTTCGTCAGTTCCTCGTTGATGAACGGCTACGCCATCACGAATACATTCGTAAGCACGGTGACGATCTACCAGAGATATTGGAATGGAAGTGGACCTCCGAAACCGGGGTTGATAGCAATGCGACCACGTCTAGCGATGTTGGAGACACAGCTGTTTACGTCAACTCCGAAAGGAACGAGCACGATATTGCTGACGAGGTCAGAACCGCTCTTGGGGGTCTCTTGAAACAACTTGATTTGCCAAGAATTCACGTCATGGCCGAGGGGCACCGAGTCCTCCTTCACGGTGAAGTAACACAACTGAGCGAAGCCGAGGCCATCGAAGACGCTGTGCTCTCGCTGAGCTGTGTGGATACTGTGGAATCTCACCTTCACGTCGGTCTGCTCCCTGGGGACACACGCCCATCGCACGCTGCTGAAGTCCCGTCAGAAATGTTTCTAGCGCTTGTTGCAGCAGCAATGGATGCAAATCTCACCGAGCCGAATGCGCGTCGAACCGCCCTCAACGGCGTGCTCTGCGCAATTCTTGGTCAAATTCCGCCAGGCGAGCAGCGCCATCTTGTGTCCCACTTCCCGAGCGATGTAACAGATCTGGTTGCTGCACGACGACACCTTGGCGAGCCCCGGCGGCATTGGCGTCGGCCAGAAAGCCTGGAAATTGATGCATCGTTGCGAAGTGGACTTTCTCTCTCGACCGCGAGAGACCTGCTTCCGAAGGTCATCACCGTGTTGCGAGTGTTTGTGCCAGAAGAAGACGGTGACGTTCAAGCCACACTTTCTTCGAAGTTGCGTCAGTTCTGGGTTCAGCAGCCTTCCGAGTATCCCTAGCCTGAATGACGATTGAAAGCGTTTGAACCTATGACAAATTTGCTGCCGTTGAATCACACACAGTGCGCCTTACTTCTAGGTGCGCATATGATTGGCCGCCTGTGTGTTCTTGAGGGTGAGTATCCGGTTGCATTTCCGGTGAACTACCGGTTGGTGTTTGACTCCCAAGGCCTACTCGTCATCGTGCTTCGGACGCGGGAGGGCAATTCACTTGATCGCGAACGCTCAAACGTTTCGTTTCAGGTCGACGGACTCGATGAAATGACCCAAACCGGTTGGAGCATCCTGGCTCGGGGGGAGCTTCGCAGCACGTCGTCAACCGATGCTCCACGTTGGTTGAGTGCATGGGACCCACACTCGTGGGTAGAGCCAACCGACCGCTGGCTCTACATCGCCGTCACACATGAAATGACTGGACGTAGGTTGCAAGAACCAGAGGAAAGTTGGGCTGTGGAGGACTGCGGGTATCTTTGAATTGAGAACCTCTCAGCGTCGGTTTTTAGACGGGTACTTGCCAGCTGACTTGCACCCCACCGTCAACAAGGTTGGATACATGGCCGGCCCCTCCAAGTCTCGCCGCTCGCTGTTCGAGGTTGCTTAGCCCGTGACCTCGTACTACCTCGGGGTCAATTCCTTGGCCGTTGTCAGTGACGGTTAACTCCAAGTCATGCTCGGTGAGGTCGATCGTGATGTTGACCCCCGTAGCCTTTGCGTGGCGTGCAACATTCGAAAGCGCTTCGTTCAAGGTGGGAAGGAGTTGCTCGATAACCACCAGAGGGACCGAATCGATATGTTCGTCAAGTACGACGTCAGGTTGAAACCCGAGGGTTGCGTGATGCGCCGCAACAAGATCTCTAATCTGTTGTTCAACAGGAATAAAGGTTTCAAAGGAGCTGAGACCGAATATTGTTGATCTGAGCTCTCGCATCGCATAATCAAGTTGATCAACAGCAGCTTGAATCTTGTCTGATGCGCTTGCAGGCGAAATGTGGCCTCTCAGCGATTCGAGGCTTAAGCCAGCGGCAAAAATCCGCTGGATCACGACGTCATGCAGGTCTCTGGCAATACGCTCGCGGTCTTCAAAAATCTCGAGCCGTTGACGGTCTTTTTCTGAAGCAATTCGATCGGTGATGTCGAGCACGTGCGACAAGAAATTGGTGATCCCACCATGCGTCGTTGTTTGTGATTGCACGAGCACCCAACCGTATGTGCCATTACGACGTAGGTAGCGTTGCTCTCTTCCGATCTTGGAGTCGCTCAGCGTCAGCAATTTGTTCGAAGTGGTTCGGTCGGCAGAAACGTCGTCGGGGTGACTAAATATCGTTAGGTCAATACCAATGAGTTCCACTTCGGAATATCCGAGCAGCGCGCACAAAGCACGGTTTGTTCGCTCGACTATCCATTGGCCGTCGTCGGTGAGTCGACCCGTTGCAATCCCAGTCGGTGCATGATCGAAAGCATCTCGAAACGCTGCCTCGGTTGCATGGATTCGGCGTTCAAGGGCCACACGATCGCTGACATCGCGAACCGAAACGATGACGGCCTTCATCGAGTCACTTTCTAGGGGGCTAAGGCTCACCTCAACAGGAAACTCTGATCCGTCGCTGCGAAGTGCAAAAAGATCAAGCCCGGCCCCCATAAAACGGACTTCGCCGGTTAGCGAGTAGTCGGCCCTATGGGCGATGTGAATGCGGCGGAAGCTCTCAGGAAGAAGTGACTCAACCGCCAAGCCGATGAGATCTGCGCGGGTACGTGCAAAAAGAACTTCGCTTTGAGAGTTCGCATACATGATCGAACCAAGGTCATCGACGAGCATCATGGCGTCGGGTGCTGACTCAACGAGCAAGAGAAGCTCAGATTCAGAGACCATTAAAGCAAGTTATCAGCTCAAACTTTTGGGAGCGGCAGCCGACCCGAGAAGGACCTTAGAGCCCTTGAAAGTGACCAAGTGCCCTCTCTTTGCAATCACGGGGCCTTCATCAACAAAGTCGCTCCCATAAGCTGAAGGAAAGTAGATGAACATGCCTTTGACAATGGAATCAAACCATCAGGACAGCCAAATTGCACCTGAACTAGCGGCGTTCAATCTCAACTAAGCCCTAGATCTCAGGGTTTTTGGTGCCGGCTCTCAGGGAAATCTCAGCGGTTCCACTGATGTTGTTAAGCGAAGGGTTTATTACCTTGCGCGCGTGACTAACTCGTCGAAACCCCCCATTTCCCATCGAAGATTTACCCTCGTATCCGGTGGCCTGCTCTGTGCCACTGTGCTCGTCGGCTCGTTGTTGGCCAGCCCGGCTTTAGCAATCGACCCGTCAGCGCTTGACCCAAAAACTAGCCCTCGTGTCGACTTTGTTCGATACGCCTGGGGCGGATGGGCCGACTTCGCAATCATTCGTAGTAAACGGTTGGACGCTTTGTGCCCATCCACTTTTCCTGAGTCAGTTTGCGGAGCTTACGTTGCAGGTCGAGGAACTGCAACGGAAACATCCAGTTGATTTCCAAAAGAAGAATGCATCGAAGCGGTTAGCAGCCATTGCACAGCTCATATTTGAGGTAGTCCCACAAGACCCGACGAGAGCTGAATATCGGCAAGGCAACACCCTCGGACCAGAACACAAACACTGGTTTAGGGTGAAATTCTTTCAGCAGTGCCGTCTGTTCTTTCGATATCACGAAGCTAGCCAAATTATTCTGTACGCCTGGGTAAATGATGAATCAACGAAGCGCGCATACGGAAGCAGTAGTGATGCGTATCACGTATTTCGCAAAATGCTGGCGGCCGGTCACCCACCCGACAAGTGGGAACAACTAATTGTTGAATCATCTCCGCTTGGATCGGTGGTCAACACGCAGGGCGATTTCTGATTTTTACTCACGGGGTAACTAGCTCCACGGATGTAGCTAGGGGAAACGCTTCCCAAGCCAGTCGACCACGTACGCGAGTGCCTCTGGTCGGCTGCCTTCAAGGTAGTGAAGCGCTCCTTTCATCTCGATGTAGGTGAGGTCTTCGGCCCCTGATGCGTCACGAATTTCGAGGGCTTCGGGTACTCGAATTTCGGTATCTGCTGTGGGGTGAATGATAAGCGTAGGTATCTTAACGTCGGGCATCGTGTCGGCCAACTTCGCCTTGCTCGAAAGCGCTGACCATGTCGACAACCATCCGCGTGAAGTCATTGTTCGTGCAAGCCCACCCCGTCCGTAGTTCGCATCGAACGGGTCGGGGAACGCAAAAAGCGAACCCATTTTGCGTTCGTCTGGATCAATACTGAGGTCGAGGTAGGCGGGATCGGCCAGTGTTCGGTAGATGACCATGTATTTCATGTGAACTGCTTTCGCCCGAGCGTTTCGATAGGCGTACAGATCGGTTTCTTTCGACGTTATCGCCATGGTTGCATAAGCCGATTCGGCTTCGGCCAACGAAGCCTGGGCAATCGCGTCAATGCGAGCAATCCGATCAAGCTGACCGGTTCGGTATCGTGCCAGCCATTCACGGTCGTAGGTACACGGTTCTGGCCAGGGCCGCCATCCGTTGTCGGGGTTGTACATGTCGAGTTCGGCAATCATCGAAGTTGGGTCATCTTCGTTGGCTACCGAGGGGTCGATGACTTTGCCCATAAAGACACCTTCACCAGGGTGCGCAGCCATTCCAATAAAACCATCGCCAACGCCTGTGTGGGTGTGGGCCATGGCCATCAACGAGCCACCCCCCGAATTGCCAAGAAGCACTACCGCTTCAAAGCCCCGACGAACCATTTCATCGGCTGCGGCCTTGACATCGATTGCGCATATCTCGTGCAAACAGTCAGTGTCGTTGTTTTGGTAACGGGTACCAAACCCGAACGTTGCATAGCCAGCTGCTGCAAGCAGAGGACATGCGTAATGCACCGAGAAATCGCCGCGGGGATGGGAAAGAATAACCGCTGTCTTTTTCATAGGTACACCTACCGGTGGCATCCAAAGAACACCTCGAACCAGTGCACGGTCTGGTGTCACAATTCGTATCGACTCTCGTCGAACCTCTTCGCGTGGTTCATCTTCGGGTAGCGGCCAGTAGCCCAACCCAAATGGACGTTCTAACCCAAGATGGTGCGGCATGTCAGTTGCTTGCGCCGATCAGCTCGAGCAGCTCGGCTCGGTCGGGCCCCATATTCGGTTCCGGGGGCCGATTGTCACGATCTTGGAAAGCAGCAAATACCCGAGCTCCGAAATCTGGATCGGAGGCCAGCGTGTCGGGCGGGGTAAGCAAGTTGAAATTTCGGATGAACTTTCTCAGTACGTGAGCATCGGTTCGCATAGCGGGTCGAAGGCCGTCGCGAAATACCGCTCTCATCAGGGTGCCGGGGTCACTCGGGTCACCATCAGGGTCTTCACCGCTAATAATGGCTGTTGCCACTCGCCGTGCATCGGCGTCAATTCGCATCGTGTTCATCACCCACGGGTGGAGTTCAGCCTTTACGGCGGCCTCATGAGCAATGGCAATTGCTTCCGGGTCGGTATACGCGCTGATTGCTTGTGCCAGTAAGTGCGCCGATACAAACCCGGTGGTGCAACCTCGTCCGTAGAGGGGGTTGGTTGCAAGGTGAGCGTCACCAACCGGAAGAACGCCAAGCGCCATTGGTCGACCATCAACAACAAAGTCTCTCCACCGACTAATGAGCCCAGCGATTTTGTTGACACCGGTTATTGGAGTCGCCCTTCCGTCGAGGTATGCAGCCGTGAAGGTAAGCGCGCGTCCTGCGGAATCGAATGCTGCTTCGTCATCGAGTGCCTTCCTAACGACTCCGTCTTCGGTTGATGCGGCGAGTGTGAGTGAAAATGTTCCGTTGTCACCCGGGAAGACACCATATTTTAAGTAGCCGAGGTCGCCACCAATCGGCCCGATTCGAGGGGGCAGTTCTTGGCCTTCGTTGAGCCGATAGAAACGAGAGAAGTAGACGATTCCAGTTTCATCGACTATTTCGTTCATTTCGCCAGCCCCAATATCGTTGAGCCACGAAGGAAGCGCACCACGCCGACCGGTAGCCACCACGGTGAGGTCAAATGCTTGATCACCGAGCGGCCCGAGTTTGACCCCACGAACCACCGGCAAATCCGTAGGCGAGTTTCGCGGTGAAAAAATTAGTCCGGTAACTTCGGTACCACCAACGATACGAACGTGGCCTTCGTTGACAACGGCCCTACGTAACACCCATTCAAATGTGGTGCGACGACAGGCCATAAGGGTCAGGTCGTCGTCGTCTGCTTCAGGTTCGTAGTTCGTCAACGTGTCGGGAAGGCCGTCACCAAATTTCAGATCTGTAGCCCCGGCGTCGTAGAGCGCCTGCAACAGGTCGGGGTATTCGTCACGAAGCAAGTTGCGTAGGCGGGCTAGGAATGCGTGCGAGTGGCGAACCTGTGGGGCACCACGGCGATCAAGTTCGAAAGCCTCGTGAGGGTCGGCTGCGATCGGCAACTCGTCGCGCTCGAACAGGGTGATTTCGTGCCCTTGACGGGACAATGTTAAGCAGGTTGCTAGTCCAGCAACCCCGCCACCAACGACAGCAATTCGTAACATGGCCCGACGCTACCGGCGGGAGGGGTCAGATCGCGAATCGACGAGAGTAATTGTTGATGAGTGGTCTCGGTCCTTGAACACAATGACGTCCGCCTGCGCTTTTGTTGGTTCGATGTGTTCCACAAGATTTGGAAGGTTGATGGTGTCATAGACCCATCGTGCGGTGTCTTGAAGCGCAGCGGGAGAAAGGTCAATGAAGCGGGTGTAAAAGCCAGACCCCGATTCGCGTGCGAGCGTGGTGAAGTTAACAAACCGATCGACGTACCAGTCAACGATGTCGGTGGGATCAGCATCGAGATAGAGACGCAGGTCATAGTGCTGAGCAATCGCGGGCTGCAACGCATTCACTCCTTCGACGACGATTACCGGTGTTACGAGGAAGGGTTCCTCACTGACCTCTACGTCGAACGAGTCATGTGAGTAACGAGGTAGCCCAATGATCGAATGATCTGTGCGAATAGTTTCGAGAAACCACCTCAGCGCGTCGTCATCAAACGTTTCAGGAAACCCCTTCTGGTTGATAAGACCCTTGGCTTCCAACACTGCGTTTGGTAACAGAAATCCATCGGTCGATACGACAGTCGCGACGTTCGTTCCGTTTTCGGTGTCGATGAGCTCGTCGACGGCATCTGCCAGAACCTTTGCGTAGGTGGTTTTGCCGACCCCCACTGCACCGGCGATCGCTATGACCACCGGCCGATTGATCGCCAAGAGGTGGTTAACCCTGGTCAACACCTCCGAGTCTGCTGGTTGAATTGTCATCAGAGCCGAGCGTAGGCGCAGAAACGGCCTCGTTCCACAATCCAATCCCTTTCCGGTTGGGCGGCTGGTTGGGTAGGCTGAGTTCATGCATGTTTCCGTGATCGATCATCGTGACTCTGATGCCGACGAACAGTTTGTTCGATCGCTGAAAGAGACGGGTTTTGCCGTGTTCACGAACCATCCAATATCAACCGATTTGGTCGAGGGGGTGTATGCCGAGTGGTACAACTTTTTTCAATGCGAAGATAAGCACGCGTATCGGTTTGGTGAAATGCAAGATGGTTACTACCCGCCTTCTATCGCCGAGACTGCGAAAGGTTCTCAGAAGCGTGACCTCAAAGAGTTTTTTCATGTGTACGAAACCGGTCAGTATCCAGCGAGCGTGAGTGATGCTGCTCACTCGTTGCGCAATGAGGGTAAAGCGTTTGCCACGCAGCTACTTGGCTGGGTTGAGGCTCATACGCCCGAAGAAATCAAACAGAGTTTGTCGATGCCGTTGATGCAAATGATGGAACGGTCGACACGTACCTTGCTACGCATCTTGCATTACCCGCCCATGCAAGGTGATGAAGAAGTCGGTGCGGTGCGAGCTGCTGCCCATGAAGATATCAACCTCATCACAGTGCTACCGGGGTCGCCAGAACCGGGCCTGCAGGTGAAAGACACAGCGGGGAATTGGCATGACGTAGCTGCCGACCCAGGAACCATCGTCATCAACGCCGGTGACATGCTGCAACTTGCTACGAAGGGCTACTACCCGTCGACCACCCATCGGGTGATGAACCCGGTTGGTGATGGTCGGTTTCGGTCCCGAATGTCATCGCCAATCTTTCTGCACCCCGCCGACAACGTTCAGCTTTCACCCGAAAAAACCGCATTCGAATACCTGCAGGAACGCATTCGCGAATTACGAGTTTCTGAAATCAAATAGGTCTTCCATATTTGATGACGTTATGTACGGCACCACGTAACTATCAAACAGTAAAAGGCAGTTACAGCCGAGGTAGCTGCAGGGGTAGTTGTTCGGTTTTGTCAAGCCAATAGGTTCGGCGTTCTGGATTCACTCTGCATTCAACGGTGGCAAGGTCAAGGCCGACCCCATCATCATCGGCAACTACTAAGCCTCTTACGATTATGTCGACACCCATGAGGGCAACGGCACCTTCTGGTCGGGTATTCGAAACTTCAATAACCACTCTTGCCGCCCCTTCGTAGAGCCCGAGTGGAAGGTCGCCAACCGCGATATCGAGCGGTGTGCCCACAAAGAGCGATACGTCGGAATTGAGTCGGTATGAACCGTCAAGATCGTGGTGTCCGGTGACCGCAGTGAATTCGAATGATCCGTGTGTAGCGTGATCGGGAACTGTTTCCCAGTTAGCTCGAATAACTCGCCCAACCGATGCTTGGCTGAGAGCAAGCCGAATTGCAACGGTTGCAGTATCGCCGGGGTGAAACACGATTTGGGCAAAAGCGTCGGGGAAGTCAGCAACAACCCAGTTTGATTCCGATGCCCCGAGCTGGGTAACCGGAAGGCTTTCGTCGAACCGGTCCCGTAACGCAAACACGTAGCTTCCAGCCGCCAAACGAACCGACTCGGCCGTCGATTGGGCCAACGACAGCATGGCTGCCGACTGGGCTTGTGACGCAGCAGCAAGGGCCTCAATGGCAGCGGTAAGCGTTACGGTTTCAGACACGCATGCTCTATCGGCAGGTTTGCGCGAAGGCTGGAGTCTTCAGACCACCCAAACGTTTCAGCGGAAGGTTACATCCAGTGAAAGTTGACTTGCTCCGTTGACGGCCTTGGCTCGGCAATAACCTTTTGCGACGCCCATGTCGAGCATGAAGCCAAAGTTTGTTGTTGGATCGGTCGCCCAGGCTCGCACAAATTTGGTGACGTCAACCTTTGCAACCGAGTTTGCTCCTTGAACTTCGGCCCATACCTCGCCATTCCATGACGGACCCGACCACGTTTGCCCAAAAAAGTACGGGCTCGTTAAACGATGGACGCCTATTTCGTTCCTGTACGGGCGATTTGGGCGGGCCTGATTGTCGCAACTCACTACGGGGATGCTGAGTTTCGCCGATCGGACAGTACGGCCACTCAACTGACTCGGATCGAATTGAATGAAGGAACGCCACTGCGAACCGAACCAATTTCCGAAGATTAAGTCGTTCGTTACCGACGAGAAGGCAGCGCCACCCGAGTTGTCACCGTTTGGCATGTCGGCCAAGTTCATTGGGTTCCAGGCATTGATGGTGAGGCGTTGAGCCAGCGGAACCGTGCTTGGCGCGGTGCTGCTTGATGTGGCGGCAGTCGTGGTCGTCGGCGTAGCAGCGATTGTGGTTGTTATCGGAGCAGCCGTGGTTGAAGTCGTTGTGGTTGAAGTCGTCGTGGTTGGAGCGAGTGTTGTCGTAGTGGTGCTGGTGCTGGTGCTGGTGCTCGTCGAGGTGGTCGAGGTAGTCGTGGGAACGCCACGTAAGCCAACTATCGGGCCCTTTCCGGCCAGGCTGGCCTCGCTATTCCAACACGATGGAAGCAAGGTGTAGTTGTTCAGTTCTTGTGTCACGTAGATATAGTCAGCACCGACAGCAAGTGCACGATCGTTCAGTGCACTTACGTTTCCGGTGGCGCAGGTAGTCGATGAATGAACGATGTGAACGATTGCGGATTGTGCGGTTTGCTGCCACGAATCAAAGGTCGCAGTGGCATAGGCCGACTCTGGGCCTTCGAAAGTAACTAACGCATTAGCAACACCGTCGAAGCACTGTGGAGTCGCTGCTACTCCGGGGTTGAGGGTGATGAACGCCGCAGTCTGTTTTCCGGAAACGTAGTCAACGATCGATTGGTACTTTGGCACTAGGGCGCAATCGACCGGGCCTTCATCAAGAAAAATGCCCTTGATCTGCGGGTAGATGCTGTACCAACTATCGATGTCGCGCCGTACGTCGGCTTCCGCTCGAAGGCCGTAGTTGGTCGATACGTATCCAATGACGATTGACCCGGCAGCGAGTGCATCGTTGATTGCTTCGTTGTAGTTGGTATCGATAGCGGTGAACATTCCGCTGTTTTGATTCGCAACCATGACCCCAGAACCGCTTTGCCATGCCGTCCAAATTGCTCGGTCGGGGCCGGTGGAGACGCCCGGGTAGTGGTAAGCCGGAGTAAAGGAAACCAGTCGTCGGGGAGCTGTTTGCGCTGTAGCTCCGCCAAGGCCGAGGTTCGCCGTAGTGAGCAGGGCAGCCCCTGCGATACCGACAGCGGTTTTAGTTGACCAACGCATGCCCACAACTCCAAAATTATTCATGCTTAAGAAGGCTAAACAAGATCTATGAACTTTACTCAGACTTATTGAACTGAAATATCCACCGGCTGACTTTCGTTTTGACCTGGGGGCTCGTCGTCGTGCAGGCTGGACGGGTGATTACGCAACAAATGGTTTCTGCACACGTGTGGGCTACCGAGACTGGCTGGCATCTCAACGACACCGGTTGGTGTTCAGGAGATCGTTGTGTGCCGGTAAGTTACGCACAAACCGGTGGTGTCGGCAGCGATACTTTTGACACTCTTCGTCTGGCCAAGGCTTGCGGGCGGGCTGCGATGCTCGATGATTCAACCGGCACCGTGGGCGTTGGTCCGGCATTCGGCTCAACGGACGATGCTCGACTCGGTCGACGCGTTCCAGATGTTGGCCTGCTTAACCGTCAAGGTGAAGCGGTTCGGTTGGCTTCGATTGTCGAGGCCGCTGTTTCACGTCGTCGTCGCCTGTTGATTCACGCATGGGCGCCATGGTGAGGATGTCGTGAACACCTGCCCGTGTGGCAAGCACTTAACGATGAATTTGCCATCGATGGTGTCGATGTGCTGTTGATCGGTCTGGATGTTGTACCAACAAACTGTCACCAGTACATGGACCGTGCCGTTGGTGTGCTCGAAGCAGGTCACTCACTGATCGACACCAACCACGCAACCGTAGGTGCACTTGGTTTTAAGAACGTACCTATGTCGATGTGGGTTGACGAAAACGGCACCGTGGTTATGGACGCTCATCATTCGCCCGTAGTCAAAGGGTGGGGAGATCGCCCGATTCCGGAAGGTCTTCCACCTCGCATGGAAGGTCGTCTGGTCGAATTGAAGAAGGCTACCGACCGTCATGTGGAGTACCTTGCGGCGCTGCGTTTATGGGTGAAAACCGGATCCGTTCCGCTCACCAAGGGCGTAGAATCAACCAAGAATCAGGCGTTGGCCGTTGCAGCGTTTGAACTTGGCGACCACTTTCGTCGACTTGGTGATAGGGAGCGAAGCGTGCAGTACTGGCGTGAAGCCCATCGTCTCGACCCCGACAATTGGGCTGCGAAACGCCAGGCGTGGACGCTTGTCACCACGGCTGACGGACAGGCGCCAGACCTCGTTCAAGAAGATACAGGTCCTTACGAAGGTAACTGGCTCGACGACCTAGTTGCCGTTGGTGGCATCGACAACTACTACCCACCCACCGACTGGTAGCGCGTTACCGGTACTTGGCGACTAAGGCTTCTGTCTGGGTCCAGAATAGGGTCGCTGCAGCGGTGTCGCTACCGGCTGGCGAAGTTGTTTTGACTTTGCGCTTCACCCAGAACTTGCCCGGGTTCTTGAGTGGCTCAGGGTCGCTCGCCAAAAACACCAACGTGTCGGCACCCTTTTCGGGAGTAATGAGTACGAACCGCCCAAGGGTTTCCTGAAAGAATGCGAGCATACCTTTGTCTCGACCAAACCCCGTATGAACAACCCCGGGGTGAAAGCAGTGCGCCGATATGTTCGTGTCGGCCATCCGGCGTTCAAGCTCGGTCGTGAACGCAATGTTTGCAAGTTTCGAATCACCGTAAGCACCCCAACTACTCCACTTCGACGTGAGGTCGAGTGGTCGGTCAAGGCGGCCTGTTGTATGCGCAGCGGACGATGTGGTGATGACCCTCGCTTCCTTACTGGCTCGAAGGTTTGGCTCAAGAAGTTGAGTCAGAAGAAACGGCGCAACATGATTGACGGCAATTGTTGATTCGATCCCATCCACGGTGAGTTCGCGCTTGTCGGCAATGAACCCGGCGTTGTTCGCGAGAACATCGATGGTCGGGTACGCAGCCGCCAACTGTTTTGCCAACTCGGCGACCGAAGCAAGCGATGACATGTCGGCGACGAACGGGGTGGCGTTCCCGGCGCATTCTAAAGCAATGGCTTTTGTGCGTTCGGCGTTACGACCGACCACAGCGACCGTCGCACCGGCAGCGCTCAGTGCCCTCGCCGCAGCTGCCCCGATGCCAGAGCTTGCCCCGGTAACGACCATGACTTTGCCATTCAATGTGTTCACGTCCATAGCCTCGCACTAATTGGAGGAATTCCGGCTTACTAGGCCGGAAATCATCCAAATAGTCGCGGGGGAGGGTCGCCTAACGACTCGAAGAACTCAGTTCACGTTCCGCTTCAACGACAGGTGACACATGATGGGTACCCTCGACGTTTACCTTGGGAAGAATTCGATCGAGCCACTTTGGAAGCCACCAATTCTTGTTACCAAGTAGTTCCATCGTTGCCGGAACCAGCAACATCCGAACGATTGTTGCATCAAGAAACACCGCAGCGGCCAACCCGATGCCAAACATTTTGACTGTTCTTGTATCTTCAAATACGAAGGCACCGAAGACGACAACCATGATGGCAGCAGCGGCGGTGATAACCCGGGCGGTCATCGCTAGACCGTCGGCGACCGCCGAAGCATTGTCGTGGGTTCGATCGAACTCTTCCTTCATCCGAGAAAGCAAGAAAACCTCGTAATCCATCGAGAGACCAAACACGATGGCGAACAGCATCATCGGCAGGAATGGTTCAATGGGCCCACCCTTACCGACGCCAACGAGTTCTTTGCCCCAACCCCACTGGAACATCGCAACCACAACCCCATACGCAGCACCGATCGAGAGCAGGTTCATAATGACTGCTTTGAGCGGAACCAGCAGTGACCGAAAGACCGCCATCAAGAGCAAAAACGACAGGCCGAGAACAGCACCAAAGAAGATCGGGGTTCGCCCGGCAAGGTAACGAGAGAAGTCAATATTTGATGGTGTCGAGCCGGTCACGAAAGGGGTGATCTTGCTCTCGCCAATCGCCGCCGGAATGACGTCTTTGCGAAGTCGTTTGACCAAATCGCTGGTTGCCTCGTCTTGCGACGATGTCTTTGCGATGATTCGGATGAGCGCCGCAGTTGGTTGAGGCCCGTTGGGAATGGGCGGCGAGGCAAACGCAACGATCGGGTCAGCGGCAACAGCAGCGCTCACCCTGGCAAGCACCTCAAGGTCCGTCGGATCAGATAGTTTTGCCGTGATCAGCATTGGCGATGAAAAGCCAGGGCCGAACGCCGATGAAATCGTGTCGAAAGCGACCCGCGTTTCAGTTTTTTCCGGGAAGTTACCCTCGTCAGAAAAGCCGAGACGCAACGAAAATACCGGTGCAGTAAGTACACCTAGTATCACGAAGCCGAGAATAGCCATCGGCCAGGGTCGATGCTGAACGACTCGACTCCACCGGTACCAGATTGTTTCGCGAAGCGGTTTCTCAGGTCGATGAGGAAGTTCTTTTTGTAGGAACGGAACAAAGGAGCCAAGGGCAAGGGTCGCGACGATCCCAACGCCACCAATAATGCCAAGTATCGAAGCATGGATGCCAAGCCCAAGGAATGCCAGCGCAAGGAACCCTGAAGCAATGATGCCCCGCCATCGGGTGATTCCAATACGTGGACCGGCGAAGCCTAGGAGGGCGGGCAATAGCGTCATGGTTGCGGCCAATACGGCCAGAACAGTGATTGCTGCACCGGTGGCAAGACCCTGAATAAACTTGAGCCCCATCAACCACATACCAGACACACTTATAATTACTGTGACCCCGGCGAAGAGAACGGCGCGTCCGGCAGTATCCATCGCCTCGACGGTGGCATCTTCATACGAGAGGCCATCTTTCAAGTTTTCGCGGTATCGAGTGAGTATGAAAAGCGCATAGTCAATACCCACCCCGAGCCCGATCATCACTGCAACAAACGGCGTGAAGTCTGGAATTTGGATAAGACGGGAAAGAAGAATCACGATCCCTGAGCCGGTGATGATTCCGAAAAGTGCGGTGCCAATCGGAAGGCCCATGGCAAGTACTGATCCGAACGCAAGAATCAAGATGACGACTGCGAACGCCAAGCCAATGAGCTCAGACGCCGGTGGTTCGAATGCCGCAAATGCTTGACCGCCCAGCAAAATTTCTGTTCCGTCAATAGCGGGCGCGTTATCCCGAATCTCTTGAGCTATTGCGGTGGTGCGCTCTTGTCCGGCGGCCCGACCAAGGCTGATGTCGGCGTAGGCTACCTTGCCGGCATCGGGGCCTTGGCTGGCGATCTGCCCGACACCTTCAGCGGTGAAGGGTGATGCGACAGTGACATCTTTGATCTTCGCAACCCGGCTAAGAAACTTCTCAAGTGGAAGCCGAACGGCCGCGTTGTCGAAGTTGGTAGTCGTTTTGAAAACTAACTGGCCCCCGAAGCCGGTCGAGTCGACACCAAAGTCTTCGCGCAACACAGCAAAGCCTTTGGTGCTTTCGGTGTTTTTCAAACCGAATTCGGTTCGATAGTTGGGGCCAGCTGTCGACGATGCGACGCCGACGCCGACGAGTAGAACAATCCAAAGTGCAACGACAATTCGTCGCTTTCGAAAACAGAAACGGGCGAGGCTAACAATCATGGTGAGCTCCTAGTATTGGAAACTGGTTGAAAACTTTGATGTGTAAAGGGGGTAGTTGCGATGCCGCCCAGGAGTGTGAGTCGAACAAGGCGTGGTGCATCACGCTGACCGAAGAGGCCTTCGCGTACTCCGTCGTACACCGATGCAACGAGGCCGTGTAGCGAGGAAACTACCCAACGGGCTGGGAGGTCAACTCGAATCTCATTGCGGCGTTGACCTTCTTCAACCCAGCCCGTCCACTTGTTGAATACCTGCTGGCTAAGTTCGACCGCTTCGGCGTTTGATTCGAGGCAATACTGACTCATCAAAAAGCCAAACCGGGGCGCAAGCGGAACGAGCACCTCGATCAATGCTTCGATGGCGGCTAAACCCGTCAGCTGGCGCTCATCAATATGAGCACTTATTTCCTCAATTTCAGAGATAGCTAAGCGTGCAATCGAAAAAACGAGGTCTTCTCGGTTGGCGAAGCGACGGTGCAGGGTGGCTCGCGAGATACCGGCTTCCTCGGCAACATCTTGCATTGAGGCAGCCGGGTTAGCCGACAGCACCATGGCGGCAATGCCGACAAGCGAGTCATGGGTTGTTCCTCGCACATCCAGACCCTACCCTCACGTGAGACAGTGGTGTCTCAAATGAGAGTGACATGTGTCACTCTTCCAGCAGCTCAACGAGCAAATTGCTCGAGTCCCACATCCAGGCGACGACGCGCCCGTCGAAAAGAACAGCAGGCTTCGGGTCAGACACCGTCACCATTTTGTCGGCTCGCAGCGCAGACATTGCCTCGACCACATTCGGAACTTCGAAACATATGTGGTGAATCGGCGTTTTGCGCTTTACTGCCCGATGCAACGGGCTGCTTGCCCCATAAGGCGCCACCAACTCGATGTACGAAGTCGACCCAACCGAAAGCAGCACCACGGTTGCCTGCTGCAACTGGTCGTCTAAAATCTCAGATGCGACCTCAGCGCCGTAGCGTCGGATGAATTCTTCGATTGATTTGTGAACGTCGTTGACCACGACGCCGACATGGTGCAGTTTCATAGTCGGGATCGTATCGCCCGTTATGGCCGACACTCCCATGGGCTCCAACCGGCGACTCTGTAGTAGCGGTAGGCGGCTGCGGCATTTTGATGAGCATTGAATGGGTTCCCGCCTCTGCCGAACTTCGACCATTCTTTTCTTCCGATTTGGAAGTGCCCACGATATTGGCCGTTGCGAGCGTGAGCTATTCCTCGTGATTCGCACCAGGCGACGTTGAGAGCCTGGCGTTGCAAGCCAACCGGAAAGTTGGCTCGAATGGCTTGTTCCATGGCTGGTGCGGTTCCGTTGCCGGGGTACGGGTGGCGAACCCGCCGCATACCGGCTTCGGCTTGCGGGGACAGGGCATTCGTGCTCAGCACAGTGACGGCGCAGAGAAGTAGTGAGGTGATAACGCGTTTCATAGGTCTTCCTTCGAAGAAGGCCGGGCCCCAGGGTGGGGGGTTGGGGAGCGTTGATCGGAAAGAACCCGATACCGCAGACCACGGCGGAACGATGCAGGGCGCAATGGGGCCCAGGTTTGCGCTGTGAACCTTAACCGCTTATGAACACTTTGTGAACCCTAAGTGGCGAAGTTCACAGGTGTAACGATCATCAGTGTAGAGACCAACGGTTTTCGTACTGAAAGCAATTCAGTACTCAATACCCTTCATGGCGCTAACACCGTTATCGTATGCGTGCTTAATGACCTTCATTTCGGTGGCAGTGTCTGCGATGTCGAGGAGAGCTTCAGTGGCGTCGCGTCCGGTGATGATTACGTTTGTCTTCGGTGACCTATTAGTAATCGCGCTTATAATGTCATCTTCTTTGATCCATTTAAAGGTAATCGAGTAAGTCAGCTCATCGAAGATCAGAAGGTTGTAGTCACCGGAAGAAAGCATTTGCTTGGCGACCGACCACGCATGCTGGGCTTTCGCAGCCGTCTCGTCGAGGTCGGTCGAATCCCAAGTGAAACCGTCTCCAAGACTGTGCCACTCGATTCCAAGATGCATCGCGAGCTTATGTTCTCCGGTATTCCAGTCGCCACTCTTGATGAACTGAACGACACCAACTTTCCAGCCGCGCGCCCAGGCGCGACCCATGACACCGAATGCTGCTGACGACTTCCCTTTGCCATGTCCGGTGTTAACAAGAACAATTGATGGGACGCGAGTCATGTGAGATTTACTCCGAGGATATGGGGGCGGCGTTTTGATGGATGACTACCTTTTGCACCGCGGAAGCCAACACGAGTGAGAGAGCCTTTATCGATCTCGATGTCGAAACATCGGTTGAGTGGCAAATCGATAAGTATGGCGAGGGCTGTTCGAATCACGGCACCGTGTGCAACCACGAGCATACGGTCGTCGGTGGCCATCGAGGCAATCATTGCGGTCATTGCGGCACCGACCCGGGTGGCCAGATCGGACAGGCTTTCACCGGGAAGCCCATTTGGTGGTTCACCAGCCGGAGGGCGAACGTTTACAAAATCAGCCATCCACGCATCGAGCGCAGTTCGGTCGACTTCGCCCCAGCCTCGCATTTCCCAAGCACCGAAGCCAACCTCCCAAAGCCGCTCGTCGAACCGCTCTACCGCGCCGAGAAATTCGCCCAATTGACGGCAACGGGTGGCGGGCGAAGAAATGATTCGAGTGGGCCCCTCTGGCCAAAACTTCTTCAGTCGTTCAGCGACCGCCGCACGCTCAGATTCAAAAGTATCGGCGAGGCCCACATCGGTTCGCCCGTAGATGATGCTTCGAGGCACGCTGACTTGCGTGTGCCGTAACAGGATAATTTCCATGAAGCGTCTGTTCTAGTGCTAGTTCCAGTTCGCTGCCAACACGAGTAGTACGGCGACCTCGACCACCTGTTGGGTTGCTCCAAGGCAGTCGCCCGTATAGCCGCCAATCCGTTGGCGAAACCACAATCCCATTGCCAGGGTCGTCATGATGGTCGCTGCGCAAATGCTCAAGAGATAGGTGGGCGCCACAAAAATTGCGGTGAAGCCGACCGTAATCCCCGTGGCTAATCCGAGGCGCTGCAAGCTGATTTGTTTTGCCATCGGTTTCGACTTTGCACCCACATCATCGTTTTCTCTGATGTATGTAAGCATACGAAGAAGGCCCGTCGAAGCGAGGCGTGAAAACGAATGTGCCACGGGTATCGCAATACTTGCGGCGCCGATAGCCGATGTTTGAAATCGATCCCAGGTCACCGGCTCGATGCTAAGAATATTACTCAGCGTGCTTACTTTAGCGAGCAGAACCAGAATAAGGCCAGCGGCACCGAACGACCCCACCCGCGAATCCTTCATAATCTCGAGAACTCTCACCCTGTCGCTAGCCCCGAACATGGCATCGCAAGTATCGGCGAGGCCATCTTCATGAAATGCGCCTGTAGCGAGAACGGTCACGAGTGTCGAAAGTATTGCTGCCACGAGCGGGTCGAAGATTCGCAACGACACGTACGCTGACGTTGCGCCGATGAGCCCAACGAGAATTCCCACAGAACTGAACCACGTCGAAGAGCGTTCGAGGATAGTGGGGGACCACTTCGTTGAACGAGGCACCGGTATTCGGGTGAAAAACATCACCGCCTGAAGAAAAGCATGAATCTCACCCGGTTCTTCACCTGATTCGACCGAATTGGAACCACTCACCCATGCGACGTTAGTAGCCGGTTCAACAAGCGGGTCAACGACGCTGATCGTGGAATGTGGTGGTCGAGGGACCCCGCATCGGCAAAGTAACTTTGGTTTGTGGCCACCGATTCAACCGAAGCACTCGACGGCGACGATGTTCGCTTGGCCCACCGGCTGGCCGACGAAGCAGGCGCGCTTCTGCTCGAATTGCGAGAACGGCGCCATCGCGAACTTGACGAATGGGATTTGGGCGACGAAGGCGATTTTTATGCCAACCAATACCTCCTTCGCGAACTTGCCAAACACCGACCCGACGATCGGGTGCTCTCTGAAGAGTCTCCTGATCAGCCGAGCCGGGTGAATGGTGATCGGGTATGGATTCTCGACCCGCTCGACGGCACTCGCGAGTACCGAACCATGCGCCACGACTGGGCTGTACACGTGGCACTGTGGACTCGTGGTCGAGGCCTAACAGCCGGTGCGGTTTCGCTTCCATCGCTCGGTGAAGTTCGAACCACACTTCACAGTGGTCCGGGTCGAACCCGCCCGCCTTCACCAGTTGTTTTGGTTAGTCGTAGTCGCCGACCATGGGTTGCTGACTTGGTAGCTGCCGAGATCGGCGGAGTGGTTGACTCGATGGGGTCGGCCGGGGCGAAGGCAATGGCGGTTGTAGCTGGACAGGCCGACGTGTACCTCAACCCTGGCGGAATGTGGGAATGGGACGCTGCCGCGCCGGCTGCCGTGGCTGAAGCAGCCGGGTTTGTGGTGCGCGGGGCTCAAGGGCAAGAACTCACGTTCAATCACGCACATCCCTGGGTCGATGGGTACATCGTGTGTCGAGCCGATCTGGCCGACGCCGTGTTCAACGTGTTGGCCAATGCCACTTGATTTGGCGCGGGTTTGTGCGGGATTGCCAGCCAAGAAAATACCGAAGCATCTGAACAATTGATGTCGCGTCGTCGGATTCGGCAACTCCAATAGCGTTGACAAGACGCAATTTGCGGACCGATCGAAGCAATTTGCACTGCGCGTAACTAGTCGAATCCAACCCGTTGATCGACGAGGCCTTGACTTCAACATGGGATTCGAAAGCTCGATTCGTAGTTCCTTTGCGAGTCTGGTGGGGTTTGGGGTTGGTGGTGAGTGTTGTTTGGTGCCGTTTGGGTGTTCGATGGTGCGAGTCGCTGACCTCCTCTTTTGATTGATCGCGCTCAAAGCACGGCAATGAATTGATACTCTTCAGCCTGTGATCAACGAGTACAGCCAGCCGATGACATCGGCAGGGCAATGGTGGTGGCCGCTTGCTAGCGGCGTGCGCCAACTGTTGACGATCACATTTCGTCTGTAGCGCAGCCGCCCGTTTTCTCGGGCCTCCTTCGCTTACCCGTTGGTATCTCGTGAAAACGAGCAGTTCGCCTTCATCATTTTGAAAGGCCTGACATGTCACCGACAACGACCAGCCGTTACACCACCCGGGGTGGAATCACGGTCGCGCGCCGCAGCACAACCAGCGACGCAGCCGACGCCATCGAAGGCCTGATTGATCGTCTTGACACGTCACGCGGCGTTTTGCTGTCATCAAGCTACGAATACCCTGGGCGTTACACACGATGGGACCTTGGGTTTGTTGACCCGGTATTAGTGGTGACGGCAAAGTCGCGAACCGTGACCATTGATGCACCGTCTCGTCGAGGGTTGGTGCTGCTTGGCCCGGTTGAAGCAAAACTTGCTTCCCATCCGCATATTGCGTCGCTGATTCGAACAACCAGTTCGATTGCGGTTGAAGTAATTCCCACTGAGGGCAACTTTGCTGAAGAGGAACGCAGCCGTCAGCCATCCGTTTTTTCGATTGTTCGTGCACTTACTGAGCTTTTTGGAAGCGATGAAGACGAGCATCTTGGACTCTACGGCGCCTTCGGTTACGACCTCGCGTATCAATTTGAAGCCGTTGAGCTGAGGGCTCCGCGCCCCGATGATCAGCGTGATTTTGTGTTGTATCTTCCCGATGAGTTGCTGGTCGTTGATCATCGTACTGAACACGCAGAGGTTCGGTTTTATGACTTCGAAGTCGATGGTGAACGTACGGGTGCATACCCTCGGTCTGGTTCGAGCGAATCGTACATTCCAAATGTAGAAGTCATCGCTCAGAGCGACCATGGCCCCGGTGAGTATGCAGCTTCGGTCGACGTGGCCAAAGAGAGCTTCCGTCGCGGTGACCTCTTCGAAGTGGTTCCGGGTCAGCGATTTACCGAACCCTGCCCGCATCAACCATCTGAACTCTTTCGACGACTGCGCCTTCGAAACCCTGCACCGTATGGCTTTTTGATAAACCTTGGCAACGCCGAATGGTTGGTTGGTGCATCACCAGAAATGTATGTACGTGTGGAAGGTAGCCGGGTGGAAACTTGCCCGATTTCGGGGACCATTGCCAGAGGAACCGACCCAATATCTGACGCGGCTCAAATCTTGGCGCTGCTCAATTCCGAAAAAGATGAATCTGAACTTACTATGTGTACAGACGTTGACCGAAACGACAAGTCGCGAATTTGCGAACCGGGTAGCGTTCGGGTGCTCGGTCGGCGACAAATCGAGTTGTATTCGAGGCTCATTCACACCGTCGACCATGTTGAAGGCCAACTGCGCCCGGAGTTCGACGCCCTCGATGCCTTTTTGACGCACACGTGGGCAGTGACGGTGACTGGCGCACCGAAGCTGTGGGCGATGAGGTGGATCGAACAACATGAACGATCCGAGCGGGCTTGGTATGGAGGTGCAATCGGCCAAATTGGGTTTGACGGCCGAATGAATACCGGCTTGACGCTGCGCACCATCCGTCTCAAAGATGGTGCGGCGCAGGTAAGGGTTGGCGCAACACTGTTGTTCGACTCAGACCCCGCAGCCGAGGAGGCTGAGACGGAACTCAAAGCCGCAGCCTTTTTGGACGCGATTCGCTCGATTGATCCGGTTGTTCGAAACGTTGGTGTTGAGGTCCCAGTGGCGTCGGTTGGTCGTAATGTGCTGTTTGTTGACCACGAAGACTCGTTCGTTCACACCCTGGCTGGTTATTTTCGGGCGGCTGGTGCTTCTGTCAAAACCGTGCGAACGGGTGCTGTCGCGGGTGCGATCACGCAATCTCGACCCGATCTGATTGTGCTTTCGCCCGGGCCGGGAAGCCCCGAAGACTTTGGGCTGTCAGCCACCATTGACCTTGCTCTACAACACGAAATCCCGGTGTTTGGTGTGTGCCTCGGTTTGCAGGGAATCATTGAATACTTCGGAGGGGTGCTTGCCCAACTTGAGTTTCCGATGCACGGCAAGCCATCGCCTATCAACGTTACGGCGTCGAGTCGCTTTGACCTTTTCGACAATGTGCCACCGGTATTTGAGGCTGGTCGGTACCACTCGTTGTATGCGGTAGACGATTCGATGCCAAGTTCGCTAGTAGTAAGTGCACGTAGTAGCGATGGCATCATTATGGCGATCGAGCATGCTTCGCTTCCGATTGCGGCTGTTCAGTTTCACCCAGAGTCGATCATGACCCTGGGCGCATCGGCTGGTGCCCGGCTTGTTGCGAACGTGGTCGCCGGGCTTCGGTAACAGCCCCTGAGTTCAGACGGCGTTAATCAAGCAAGTCCTGTTGGATTTCACCAAACGTCGGAACCCGCTTCTCGAGAAAACTTGAAACACCTTCAACAAAATCAGGACGCTTAAGGGTTTGGTTCATGAGTCGGTACGCTTCAGTCATCGCCTCAGGCAGGTCGTGTTGCCAGGCTCGAGCAACCTGCTGTTTCATGACAGCCATCGACGTAGGTGAGCAGTTCGCAGCAAGGTCGCGGGCATACGCCTGTGTCACACCCAACAGCTCGTCGGCGGCAACGACACGATTGACGAGACCCATCGACTGGGCCTCGTCGGCTAGCACCACCCGAGACGAGAGCAACAAATCAAGCGCATTGGATTGCCCGACGAGCCGGGGCAGCAACCAGGCCGAACCATATTCAGCAATGAGGCCACGGCGGGCAAACGCAACGGTGAACTTGGCCCCAGCGGCAGCGAACCTCATGTCAAACATCAACGCTTGTACGAGGCCCACCCCAGCGCATGCGCCGTTAATTGCGCCGATGATTGGTTTGGTGATTGTGGCCGGGTAGTTCAGCACCTGTTTCGGTTGCCCGACAGGTTGTTCGGCTGACCCACCACCCGCGTTGCTCGTTCCACTCGCCGCGCCGCTCAACATTTTCATATCGGCGCCCGGACAAAACGAGCGACCCGCGCCGGTAACAACGATGACTTTCACGAGTGGGTCGTCTTGGCATTGCGAAAGCCGGTCGTAGTAGGCCTGCTCAAGGCCACCGGTCCAACCGTTGTTTGACTCGGGGCGATTAAACGTGATGGTGGCTACACCACGATCAACATCAAGAAGGGCAAGGTCGAGGTCTGTGCTCACTCACAGATGGTGGCACGTTCGGCCGTCCCGAAAAAAACCGAGCCACCCTCACTGCCGGTTAGCGGCGATCGTTGCGCTTCCCGAGTCGAGGGCCGAGGACGAAACACAAGATCATTGAGCCGATCAAAGCGAGGAAGATCCCTCGGAATCCGAAGTGATCGATTTCGCGCTTGCGGCTGGAAATGAGAGTGGCGAGAAAACCGCCGAGTAGCCCGCCGGCCACGCCAAGCAGCATGGTTCGCAGACAACCCTTCTTTTCGATACCCATGAAACGCTGCGCTAACGAACCAGCGATAAGCCCCGTGAGGATCCATCCGATTATGCCCATCAGCGAAAGCTAGCCGACACACGGCACACGGCACACGATACGCGGAGCGCTGGCGGTTACCTGAGGAGGTCAAAGATGGCGGCATCTTGCATACCGAGGCCGCTCAACCCAACGAGGGTTCGTTGCGTGGCTGATGTTCGCCCGACCACCCCAACGACAAGTTGCCCTAACGTCATCGCCGATGTTGACGTTCCTTGCAGAATTCCGACCCGAGTGGCGAGACCAACGTCATCAACAGCGACTATGTCGGCAGACTCGACGACCTCGGGGCTGAGTTCGCGTTTGCCAACCATGTCGGCCCCCGAAGCAGTGACATGAACCCCACCCGCAAGGTGCGAAGCATCAAAAATGATTGCCTCGTGGCTATTCGTAGCAAGAAGCACAATATCGACGCCAGCTAAGGCTTCATCAACCGAGGCGCAGGCTCGGGCGTTGTGCGTCTCGGCAAAGCGTGCGACCTTCACCGCAGTGCGGGCATAGACATTGATGTCGGAAATGTTCCGCACGTGTCGAACCGCTTCAAGTTGGAATGCAGCCTGGACGCCGGTGCCGATAATCGCCAACCTCGTGGCGTCGGTACGGGCGAGCAGGTCGACAGAAAGCGCGACGGCAGCGGCCGTGCGAACTTCGGTGAGCCAACCTCCATCGTCGACAAGAACTTCGATGTTTCCCGTCTCTGAGGAAATGCCGATCATGCAGCCGTGATTCCCGGCGACAGCGAAACCTGCGGCGGCGATTTTGGTGACCATCCAAGGTGATCCAAAGATATGTGCACCTTTAATGTGGATATCGCCGCGACCGGGATGACACATAACAAACTCTTCCGGGGTGACTACCTGTGAATGAGCTAGGTCAGCAAAACCCTTCCGCATCGCACCAATGGCAGCGGGCATCGTGACTTGAGCTTTGACCTCGTCGAGAGAGATGATTCTCATAGCGACCTACCTGCCCAGTCTGCTAAGTAAGTGTGCTTCGAGTTCAGCCCAACCGGCCTCTGGGTTTGTGCGGCCCATACCGAGACGGAAACGGTCATTTGGAATGTCAAGTAATTGTGATTTGTAAATCGACGACGGCAAAATCAGAGCAGATCGCTCGTGAACCAATGATTCGGCGAATGCTTCGATACCGTCAGCGCCAAGATACCTTGGGAACATTACGCAACCGCCATCGGGTGCCGTCCATTCCACAATGTCTGCGCAGCGCGTCATGGTGGCTTCAAGCGATGGAAGGTTCGCGCGCATAACATTGCGGTTACGTCGAGCGATGGCCTCTGCGTTGTGTAACGCAAGCGTCGCTAGGAATTCACTTGGTCCGGAACTGCAAATGGTCGTGTAGTGCTTGGCTCGTTCAAAGCGTTGCAGAAGTTGTCGGTCTTGGGTCGCAATCCAACCAATTCGCAAACCGGGCATTCCGTATGCCTTCGACATGACATTAAGCGAAACACCTTTTGATCCGGCATCGGCAGCTTGAACAATCCGCTTCGATTCGTCAAGCTCAAGACCTCGATACACTTCGTCTGAGTACAGATAGATGTTGCGCTCTTCGCACAGTTCGACCAAGGCCTTCCATGTTGCATGATCTGGCACGAATCCGGTTGGGTTGTTCGGAAAATTCACTGCAATTACTCGGGTGTTTGGCTGAATCATTGTTTTTAGGCGTTCTACGTCGAGTGTCCATTTGAGTATGGAACCCTCTCCTTCCCAGAGGGGAAAGCCGGTGACCTCGGCACCGGTCGAGAGAGCGACTGACTCCATTGACTGATAGTTCGGCACACTTACCAGGGCGTGATCACCCGGCCCGGCGAAAATTTGCATTGCCCAGAACATCGCTTCTTGTGCACCAGCGAATACCAGTACGTGCTCAGAAGATATGTGTGTATACGTTGACGCTATTGCATCACGTAACTTGTGTGACCCCCAAGTGGTCGTGTAACCGAGGCCGAGTTCGCCAAATGCTGTTCGGTCAGTATCGGTGCCAAGTGCAAGCAATTCGTTGATGGTCATCGTTTGAGCATCTGATGCAGTGAGGTGATACTTAGCGGTGAACTCGTGTTTTGAAAAATACACTTCAAGGGCGAAATCTGGAATGCCTCGTGGGATACCACTCGATCTCGTTTTCATGATCGGGCCTTTTGTAGAAGTGAGTAAATGGTGGCGCGAGAAACTCCGAGAGTCGCAGCGATGAGGGTGCCTGCGTTACGAGTGGCAAAGAGACCCTTTTCATCGAGCAGCCTCACGATTTCGATGCGTTGGTCGCGTTTGAGGCGATTGCGGTCGATGTGTTGTTGACGACACCATTCATCAACGAGCCGTGAGATCTCTTCTCTCCAATCGCGTTCGAACAATGCAGACGGTTGCGGTGTAACGGCCTGAGCGAATCGTTGAAGCGCCTCGATCGCGCTGTCGAGTGCAAACCGATCGAGGTTCACGCACACCAAACCGGCCCCGTTGGCAATCTCTACCGTCACCGAGGTTATGCGGTGCCCATCAATTCCGATCTTCTCGTATGGTCCGAGTACACCGAAGCCCGATTCGTGGGCGGGTAACTCGCCGAGTAACGATTCGTCACCAACCGATCGATTTGAGATCGGGTTCCAAATCGCAACGATGCGGTCTTGTTTCACATCATGAACCGCCACTTCTGCGTGGGGGTGCAGAAGGGCGACAATTCCTTCAATGAGCGGCGCGAACGGCGCAATATCAAACGGCAGTGTCGGTGTACGTCGGGAAGCCACTCAGACAGAATATCTGATCTAGACAATATGTCTAGTCATTTCTTTTACGACTGGCTTGGTTCCCGACCTGGCCCGTTGTCAACGTAGACGCTGCCTGAACCCAGGCCGAAGGCAATTTTTCTTGCTCGTTGCGCCCTACGAAGCAACGTGCTGATCGATTCGTCTGGCTGCGCAATCGCAATTCCCATACTGGCGGGCAACACTGCTTGGCGACCGATTGATGGAAGTGGCTCTTGAATCTTGAGCATGAAGCGGCGGGCGGCATTCTCGACATCGCCGGGGAAGAACCAGCCAACACCAAGTACCGCGAAGTCAGAATCGCCAATGCGCGCTGCGGTATCAACTTGGCGAATGGTTGCCTCTAAACGTTTTGCGATAACGAAGAGTTGATCGTCGCCGGTTTTCGCTCCGACCTGTTGGCGAAGTTCGTCGTAACCGTGAATGTTTGCCAGCATCACTGCAACAGACACTCCGTCTCGATTCATTCGGTGCAGGGCCAGGCGAATTCGTTCAAGAAACAGCGCACGGTTGGCAAGCCCGGTCACCGGGTCGACGGCTGGCAGCATGTCAGCGATTTCAAACTCAGTCGGTTCTAGAACAGCGTCAGAAACCGACGCAATGCTTTCTACTGACCCGGACGGCCCGACGAGCCCGACGTACACCTGCTCTGCTGGCGCCTGAAGCCCGAGCGGTGCGGCAACTTCACTCGCAGCCGCTGACTGTGACCACGATGGCCCTTTCCAGCCGTCAATCGGACCTGGATCAGCAACCGGTGCTTCAAAATTCCATGCGACCGGTTGTTGTCCGCTAGTCATGTCTTGCAGGCGTGGAGCGGCAACAGGCGTTGTAGAAATAGGCGTTGTGGAAATAGGCGTTGTGGCAAGAACCTCTTGAGAAGCGACGGTCGGCTCAAACTGGAATTCGAACGATGGCACGAATTCAGCTTCAGCTTCGGTGGCTGGCGACGGTGCAACTTCAGCTTCGACGAGCGCAACGGCATCGTTTGACGGACGACGAAGAGTTTCAAGTAGCGCGTGCTGTAACGCAAGTTCGGGCTGGTGTGCGAGCGGCGCTTTGGGTTCGCTATCTGGGTCAACTTCATCAGCAACACCATCTGCAGCAGTCTGTTTCTGGGTAGCAGTGGCCGGTTCGCCAATGTCACCAAACGACGAGTTGGCGCGAGGTGCCTCCATGCCTGATTGCCAGACTCCGCTCGACAGCACGGTTGGTCGAATCTCATTGAGGTATTGAGCTTGTTGATCGGTAGGTATTGCCCCAAGTGATGGTCGAGCATCTTCGGCAGAATCCATCGATGGCAGTGGAGGGGTAGATGCCAACGGCGACCCGGCCCCGTCGCTTCCGTAAATTAACCGCTGTGAGCGCTCATCCATGACCACGTAGTCAGCGTTCGATTCAACGATCGTGGTTCGCTTATTTAGCTCAGCCCTTGCTCGTACCTCAGCAGTGATGTCGGCCAAAACAACGATGTATCCCGAAACTGAGTTATCGGCCGAGAATCGCGGGGCAGCGGCCCCGTCGATCCAGTACAACTCGTCGTGAGTAGATCGGATCCGGAACTGGTGTCGCCAGCCAGATTGGCGTTGGTGGGCTTGGGCGGCGACCGAACGGAAACCGTCTCGGTCGCTTTGTTCCAACATTGCCAACCAACCGAGGCCGGACGCTTCGTTGACAGGTTGGCCCGAAAGTGCGGTCCAGGTGGGGTTCATCCACGTGCAGCGACCTCGTTCGTCGAGCAAAAACATCACGACCGGTGCAGAATTTCCGAGGTCGATAGCAGTCTCGTCATCGAAATTCAGCGCGGCAAACATAGCCTTCTTCGTGCCGGCGTGGCGGGCCGTGACCATTGTTCCCTCGGTGACATTTTCCTGCTTGAGGGGCGAAAAGCCAACCATCAACGGCAGCGAACCGAGCCCCGATTTGTGAGGGAATCGAAGTTCGGCCTCACCGAGTTTCGCTCCACGAAACACCTGGTCAATGGCACCTTCGAAAGGTGTGGCGTGGTTCGGGTGTACCAACTCGCGAATGGGCTGGCCGATGATATCGAGCGGGTCGTATCCGAGAAGCGCAGAAATCGACTGGCCGACGTAAACGACTTTCTTGTCGGGATCAACCAGGAAAACGAGTTCCGTCGCAGCACGAATCAACTCAAACAGGTGCGAAACCTGGGGGGAAGACTCTGGAGACAAAACGCTCGGATCAAAATTGGGCGTTGCACTCATCATGGTTTCAGTCATTGCCGGCACGAAGAGACCATCGGCAAGATGATCGCGCAGCTTGACTGTTTGCCAAGCGAGTCAACCTTTGATCGGTTTTGGTCAGAAGGGGGTGTGATTCAGGGGGCATGTCAAACACTCTTTTCACGGGTGGATTCGTAAGCCCGCGAATGCATCGTACGATCCACACATGCGATTGGCGATGATTGGTCTTGGAAAAATGGGTGCGAATATGACTGAGCGCCTGCTGCTCGGTGGGCACGAAGTCGTAGCGTACGACCGATCCCCCGAAGCGGTAGCAATGTCAGCGGGAAAAGGCGCAGTTGGCGTCTCGTCGCTCGACGACCTGGTTTCGGCCGCTGGGCCTGCGGGCACCCGAGTGGTGTGGATCATGGTGCCAGCCGGTGCCCCAACGCAGTCGACCGTTGATGGCCTAGCCGCCTCCCTGGCACCTGGCGACATCGTTATTGATGGTGGCAACTCGAAGTACACCGAAACCCAGGCCAGAGCCGCTCAACTTGGTGCACTAGGTATCACCATGCTCGATTCTGGAACATCAGGTGGGGTGTGGGGTTTGGCCAATGGTTATTGCCTCATGATTGGTGGGCCGTCGGCTGCGTACGAGCAATGCAAACCAATCTTTACGACTCTGGCCCCGCCTACCGGTGGTTTGATCCACGTTGACGAGCAGCACGGTTCTGGGCACTTTGTCAAGATGGTTCACAATGGTATCGAATACGCCATGATGCAAAGCTACGCCGAAGGTTTCGAGATCATCGAAAAGAGTCCGTTCAACGTCGACCAGGCTGCGTTAGCCGAGTCATGGATGCACGGTTCCGTCGTTCGTTCTTGGCTACTTGAGTTACTTGCCGCATCGTTGGCCAAAGACCCTCAGCTTTCCGAACTCAAGGGCTACGTTGAAGACTCGGGCGAAGGGCGATGGACGGTTGATGCAGCCGTCGAGTTCGGGGCTCCTGCTTACGTGATTGCCGCTTCGCTGTTCGCTCGGTTTGCCTCACGCGAGGAAGACGCCTACGGGTTACGCATGCTGTCAGCGATGCGTAATGCCTTCGGTGGTCATGCGGTAAAAAAAGCGTAACGTTTGGTTGGCCGATCGTTGTCAGAGGCCTGGGTTGACGGATCGTCGCTCGAAACGGGGGTTGGGTCGAATGGGCCGGTACGCCTCGATGACGGGTTCAAGGGTGGCTGCGTCGGCACCGTGCAAAATGACCCCGTCGGCACCGACCCCAAATTGATCGACCACACGGGTAGCGCAAGTGGTTGGGTCGCCAACTGCGGCGGGGTACCAGTGAAGCGGTATCAGCGTTTCGATGTGGCGTAGCTCGTCGGTTGTGGCGACGGCATCGATCGCCCCTCGCATCCCCATCACCACCGAGTCGCTGCGAAAGTTTGTGAGTACGGCGGGGTCCCACTCGTTGATGGCTACCAACGCATCGCCGTACACTTGAAGGTACGTAGCCATACGACCCACTAGCGCCTTGAGCCGTCGTTGTTCGGTGAGTTCGTGGCCTGGCTCGGTGGCGAGCGTGGCAAGCACCGACCAAACTTTGACAGCAGACGGATCTCGCCCAACCGAATTGGCCCCGCGTCGTACTGCTGACACGCATCGCTGTAATGCCTCATCAGAAAAGAACGTGTGAAGAATAACGCCGTCGGCGACTCGCCCGGCCCACTCCATTGTCTTGAGGCCAAGCGCCGCAACCATGATGGGGATGTGTTCATCGAACTGGGTGCCCATTCGCAGGGCCGGGTATTTGCCTGCCGGCCCGTCATGACCAAGAACGAGTTCGCCCTTCCAAAGCCGACGCCATAATCCGAACGCATCTTCCATCTCAGCCATAGTGCTTGGTGTTAAGCCGTATGCGCGCGAAGCAGCCGGAATACCTCTACCGATACCTAGCGCGAATCGTCCCCTTGATAACTTGTGGGCGGTCATCGCCCAAGACGCTGTAACGAGCGGATGCCGCGAGTTTGCGTTCGTAACGCCGGTTGCTATTCCGAGTGTTTGTGAAGCAACTACTGAAGCGCCGGTGAGCGTTGCCGCCTCTTTTACATTGAAGCGTTCACTAATGAACACCGACCCCAGACCGATACGTTCAGCATCGCCCAGTTGAGTCAACAATTCTGTCGGATCATCGCTATGGCCGGGAAGCCCGTAGCAAGCCAGTTCGGGTAGTTGGTGGGTCGACGGCGTTGTCCCCATTATTCAGCTGCTTGTTCGGCAGCGTGTTCGGTAGCGAGCGATTTGGCCCAGCGATAGTCAGCCTTCCCTGAAGGCGAGCGAACGATTTTATCTACGTACACATATGCTTTTGGCAGTTTGTATCTGGCCACCATTTTACTGGCAGCCTCGTTGAGGCTCTCCTCGGATGGTGTTGTGCCGGGAACAAGTTCGATAATCGCGACGACTTCATTTCCCCAACGTTCGCTTGGGCGACCGGCGACGGTGACGTCGTATACGTCGGGGTGTGCCATCAGCGCTGCCTCAACTTCTTCAGCGAAAATCTTTTCACCTCCGGAATTGATGGTGACTGCATCTCGTCCGTGAAGTTCAACAATCGGCAAGCCCCCCGTTGCTTCAGAGCCTTGCACCAGCCGGGCACGATCTCCGGGTACCGAGTAGCGGGTGCCCTGTACTGTCGGAAACGTGCGTTTGGTTTTGGTTTCGTCTCCGAGATAGCCCAACGGAAGGCGACCGCTTTTGGCCAGCCAACCCATTCCCTCATGGTCTGGTTCGAGTACCGAAGAAAGGTCTTCCGCTAGCACATGGTTCTCAGGTGTACATATGAACGTTCCGGTCGAAGCATTCCCACCCGGACCAGCACTGATTTGACTCATCTGCCCCCCTGCCTCTGATGATCCGATGCCATCAATGACGATGAGATGGGGCACCGCAGCAAGCAAGCGATTCTTCAGAGGTGCACTCAGAGCGGCACCGCCCGACAGCACGATTGCCAGTTTCGATAGGTCATATGGTGAACCCGAACCGGCCGCTCGCTCGATCTCATCAACGATCGGGCGCCCGAATGCGTCGCCAACAATCTGCAAAAACTGCACCCCGTTGCGTTCACATGCGCGCAGAAGATCAGCCGGATCAAGTCGTTCGACCGAGTCTTGAATGACTACTGCACCGCCGCTATGCCACGCCCGGAAGGCAATCCATTGGCCGGCACCATGCATGAACGGGGCACTCGGAAGAATCGTGAGTGCAGCAGCGCCTGATGCTGCATGCTCAACCACCTCGGCCAGTGTTTCCCACGAGTTGTGTTGACCCTTCGGTGGATGCAGGCCCATAGCGGCATTCGCGATATCGGCTTGGCGCCACAGCACACCTTTAGGCATTCCGGTGGTTCCGCCGGTATACAAAATGTAGAGATCGTCGGGTGACCAATCGCCACCGAGTACCTGCACCTCTGGGCGTTCTGGCGACGATTCGGCGAGTACCGTTTCATAATCAACGGCACCGGCCAACAAGGCATTACCCGACGAGTCCGCCACCTGGATTAATATGTCAAGGTTTGGCAGTTGATCTCGAATTTCGGCGAGGATTGGTGCAAATACGGAGTGATAGACGAGCACCCGACAATTCGAATCAGCAAGCACGTAGCGAAGCTCTTCGGCGACATAGCGGTAGTTCACGTTGAAGGGTGCGACCCGGGCCTTGTACGCACCCAGCATGGTTTCGAGGTATTCGTTGCCGTTATACAGGTAGATACCGAGGTGGTCTTGACCTGATTCATGATTGTCGAGAAACTCACGCCCCACGGGTATTGCAACTCCGCGTGACATCAGATAGTTCGCCAAACGTCGACTTCGGTTCGTTACTGCTTCCCATGTCCAGGTTTGACCCCGCCAAATGATGCAAGGCTTGTTGGGAATGGCTGCCGCTATCGCCTCGTGGACGGCGGCCTTGTTGTAGTCACATGGGATAACAGAACTCATGTTCAGATTCTGCCTTAAGTCGGTTGCCCTGATCCAAGTCTGCGAACGTCGATGGTGTCGTAGGCTACCTACATGATTGGTGTAACCCGTTGGCGTACCCCGCGAGTACTTGGTGTTGGGTTGATCACCGCTGTGCTGCTTGGCCTCGGAGTCGGTTTGCCTTCGGCAGTCGGCACCCCGGCCCAGTCATCGCTTGACGAGCGGGTCGAATCGCTCGATGTTGTGGCCGTAGTTAAAGAAAATGGCGATGTTGATGTCACCGAGAACATCTTGTGGAATTTCGGCGGCTACCAAAAACACGGCATCTTTCGGTACATTCCGGAAAAGTCACTTTGGACGGGCACCCGCCCAAAAGGGTCTCCTGACTGGGAAGAGCTTCGGCGGGTGACCCATATCGACTGGAAGTCAGTTCGATCGGCAACCGCCCCCGATGCCGTTGATATCTCTTCTGAGAAAAGTGGCGGAAACGTTCTGTCGGTCGCGAAGGTTGGTGATGCCAACATCTTCGTCACGGGAAAACACCTCTACACCTTGAAATACACCATCAAGAAAGCGGTCAGCCAAGACGTACTGTTTATTGGCCTCACCGGTTTTGGTTGGACAGTTCCGATTGAACGAGTCAATTTTTCGTTGACGGCCCCCGTCAACGACACAAGCTCAGGAATCCGCTGCGAACTTCGTGGTGAAAACGACGAGAACTGTCGTGTGCGTGTGGTCGGTGATGTCATCACGGCCTCGACGACCGGTCTCGGCAACGAACTGTTCGTTCCGCTTCGCCCCGGAAACTATGCACCCGTCGAACTTGAACCGGTGCAGACATTGCGCCGCGCATTCGATCCGGGTCGTGGGGCCGGGCCGTTGGCTGGGCTTGCTTCACTCGTTGGCGTTGCTGGTGCCATCCTGACCGGGAAAAAAGGGCGTGACCGCGTGTTTGCTAGCGGTGCTGCGCTCGGCGAAAAAGGTGCGCCCGAACGCCAGCGTCGCCTCGGCGAGCGAATTGCGTCCCCCGTAGAATTCGAGCCACCAGAAGGAATCCGTCCTGGCCTAGTCGAAGCGGCGCGTACTGGCGAGGCATCGCAGCGGTCGGTTACAGCCATGGTTGCAGACCTCGCCGTTCGGGGTGCTTTAAGTATTGAAACATTTGACGAACAGGGGACATCGTTTCGGATGACCCGCCGTGAGCGTGCCAGAGACGGCCGCGATCTGGTTCTCACCCAAAACGAGACGCAACTCTTGCGAGTGCTGTTCGGAAACGGTGATTCCGTGACCTCCGACGATCTGCAGAACGATGAGCGTCTCGCTAGCGAAATGCAAAGCTTGCGTCACGATTTGGTCAATGAAACGGTGAGTCGTGATTGGTGGGAGGCCAACCCGGCGCGGGTTCGCGCTGCGTGGGTTGGAAAAGGTACCGCTGCATTGATTGGCGCAACTGGACTCACCATATTCCTGGCACTGAAAACGCGCTTTGCTTTAGTTGGTCTTGCTGGCATTCTCTTCGCTCTCGGAATTCTTGCGTTTGCCAGCACGATGCCAGTGAAGACCGCTACCGGAAGCCGAATCTCAGCTCGGCTCAAAGGCTTCGAGTTGTTGTTCGATGCCGGTGAAGGTGATCGCCTAAAGCTTGCGGAACGTCTGCGCGCAGATAAAGATCTTTTCTCGAATTACCTTCCCTACGCCTTGGCCTTCGGCAACGTCGACCGGTGGGTCAAAACGTTTGGGGCGATGGGAATCGCTTCGGTCGCTACCCCGTGGATTAGCGGACCTGGCTTCAACGGCGGATACGGAATGCCAATGGGCGGCGGGGTGTTCAACGATCGGTCGTTCTCGCAGGCGATGCAAGGTTTTGATCGGTCGCTGAATTCGTCGATTGCCGCAGGAGCGGCGGCTGCAGCAGCACAAGCTGCTGCTCAGCGTTCTTCGAGTAGCGGTGGAGGTGGTGGTGGCGGTTTCAGCGGCGGAGGGTCAAGCGGCGGTGGGGGTGGCGGTTCTTGGTAATCTGCCAGCATTATGAGTACTTCGCCGTTCACCCAGACCACCATTTTTCATAACCCGAATTGAAACTCCTCAACCAATGCCGTGAGCATTGCTGAAGAGCTTGGTGTTGTTGCCGATATCGTTTTGTACCAGAAGACCCCACCAAATGAGGTGGCTTTTTCGTGGATTGTTGACCACCTGGAAGATCCGATCACGATGTTGGTGCGTCGTGACGCCGTCTTTACGAAACTCGGGCTCACCGATGACGATGTTGCGACGTCAGATCAAATTGTTGATGTGCTTATGAAATACCCAAAGTTGATGCAACGACCAGTGGTCGTCAGTGGCGAGGTTGCAATCATCGGCCGACCGAAAGATCGTATCCGTGAGTTGCTTGGGGCCTAATTTTCGAGCGTCAACACTTCTGTTGCCAGCACTTCGAGTTCGTCAGAAAAGCTTGCCGGCTCGATAACTGGAATGAGTACAAATTTTGTGTAGCCGTGTTCGATGAACTGGTTGATCTGTGTACGTATTGCTGCAATTCCGACCGGGATCAGATCGGTAATGGCGATTTCTGGTCGGCGGGCCTGAATGCGTTCGATGAGACCGCCCTCAGGTAGCTGGGAAAGCGAATAGGGAATCAAGACGCCGAAATGTTCGGGGTCGATTTCGCGGCCAGCTTCCGCAGCTGCGAGTCGAACCTGGTCAGCCAACGCGGATGATTCCGCCGGGGTGATGAAACTAGGTAACCAACCGTCGGCAAGGCGACCCACACGTCGTAACTCTGACGGCGCAAAGCCCCCGAGCCACACCTCTGGAGGTGTCTGCGTTGGCTTTGGAAGTACACGAACATTCTCAACATTGAAAAAACGACCCTGATGCGATACAACATCTTCCGTCCAGAGGCGACGAATCAGTGCGAGAGCCTCGTTAAACATGGGCGCTCGGTCTTCCCTAGCAACCCCAAAGCCCGATTGTTCGCGGGGGTCTGCGACGCCTAACCCGAATGCCGGAAGCAAGCGGCCGCCAGACAACAAATCCAGCGAAGCGAGTTCCTTGGCAACCAAGACGGGGTTTCGTCCGGGAAGCACCATCACGCTCATACCGAATTTGAGCTTCTGGGTTCTGCCTGCCGCAAAGGCCATAGCTACAACCGGGTCTGGCGCAGCCCCAGAGATACGTTCCGAAAACCACACCGAGTCGAACGCGAGGCGTTCAAGCTCGTCGATGAGTTGGCCGTATTCGATGCTTCCGCCGGCCATTCCCGTGGTGCCAAGTCCATATCCAATGCGTACCTTCATCTTGTCAAACGTACAGGGTTTCGGTAATAGGTGATTGGTCAGACTTGGCAGCTACGGTTGTCTCATGGCTGTTGATCCTTTTGCCCCATTTCGCCTCGACGATCGAGTGGTGATTCTTACTGGTGCTTCGAGTGGTCTCGGCTTACGGTTTGCCCACGTGCTTTACGGTGCTGGGGCGACCTTGGTGCTCGCTGCGCGCCGAGTTGATCGCCTGAACGAGTTAGCTCAGCAACTTCCCGGTTCGCTTGTTGTTCGAACCGATGTGTCGATTCCCGAAGACTGTGAGGCGCTCGTCGACGCAACGATTGCCAGCCACGGTCGCGTCGACGTGCTGGTTAATAACGCAGGCCTGAGTTTGGAGGCTGCACCAGCGGCCGAGACAATCGAATCGTGGCGCCAAGTGATGGCAGTGAATGTTGATGGCCTCTTTCAACTCACCCAGCACTGCGCCAACAAGTCAATGATGGAACATGGTGGAGTTGTGGTGAATGTTGCATCGATGCTCGGACACATCAGCTCGGGCCGTTTACAGCAAGCAAGTTATGCGGCTTCCAAGGGTGCCGTGGTGAACCTCACCCGCGAACTCGGGTGTCTCTGGGCTCGAAAAGGTATTCGTGTAAACGCGCTGTGTCCTGGGTTCTTCGATTCGGAACTCACCCACGAATTGATCGAAGGTGATGCCGGTCAAAAATATCTCATGCAACGCACACCTATGGGGCGAGTGGGGCGCGAAGGAGAACTTGATGGAGCTCTGCTGTTCCTTGCGTCGTCAGCGTCGACTTATGTCACTGGTCAATCACTAATCGTCGATGGGGGCTGGTCGGCCCAATGACCCTCAGACTGCCTGTCAGGCAAACGAACTCCGTTCTGACCGATGGGCCAGGTACGGTGGCGTCGTTGCATCTTTTCGGGGTCGAGGGCCTTGGCATGATGAAAGCCTTTACACATATGGCTCTTGATCGGCGGGGTCTTGCTCGAACCGACGGTTTGGTGTTTTGGAAATTGCTGGGAACCGGTAACGGACAAACCTTTAGACCCCAAGATGCCGACCCGCGACTGTGGGGGATTTTCACGGTCTGGCGAGACGTTGACTCGCTTCGTCGCTTTACGGAGCACCCCGTCGTGAGCGGATGGTCGCGGTTAGCGACAGAGGCCTGGTCAGCTGAGTTGCATCCAATCAGGTGGAAAGGATCTTGGTCGGGTCAGTCACCATTTGGGGAGTTTCACTCACGGTCGAAGGGCGAATGGGACGGGCGGGTTGCCGCACTGACCAGAGCACGCATCAAGCCATCTCAATGGCGAGCCTTCTGGAAAGCGGTTCCGCCGGTTGCTGCCGATGCCATCGCAACACCGGGTTTGGCTTTTTCCGTGGGAATCGGTGAGGCCCCGGTTGGGTTACAGGCAACTTTTTCATTGTGGGATTCCGAAGCCGCCATCGATCAGTTTGCTTATCGTCATTCACCGCACCGCCAGGTGATTCGACAAACCCATTCGACAAATTGGTACAGCGAAGAAATGTTTGTACGCTTCGCACTTGCCCGCTCACAGGGTACGGTTAAGGGTCAGACGATCTAAGGAGTGCCGGTGGCCCTGTCACGCGTGGAAGATATGGAATCTCCCCTTGGCGATGCAGGGGTGCTGCGCGCCCTTTCGCTACTCGCAGTGGCCGTAGGTGTGTTGGGAAATATCGTGTATGCACTTACTGACGGCCGAGCCCGAGTGGTTGTTACCGTTCTTTCGGTGCTTGCGTTCTTTGCGGCGGCTGTTCTGCACGCTGCCTCTGAGTCGGGTCGGGCGCTCATCGCAGTGTTGATCGGATGTGTACTTTTTGGTTTTTTTGCGGAGTTCATTGGTGATCGAACTGGCTTTCCGTTTGGTTCGTATGACTACGCACCGGGAAACTGGATGCAGATCGCCGGTGTGCCCATCGTCGTACCGTTGGCCTGGGCGATGCTTGGTTGGCCGGCCTTCGTAGCTGGGAAATTTCTGGGTAAGCCGCTGCTTGGCGCACCAATTCTTGCTGCTTGGGACCTGTTCCTTGACCCCCAAATGGTTGGTGAAGGCCATTGGTCGTGGGCCGAGTCGTGGTGGCCCCGAATCAATGGCGTCCCGATTTCCAACCTCATCGGCTGGCTAGTAGTCGGCGCGCTGATGATGTTTATTCTTGATCGACTCGTCGGACACCACATTGATTTTGAAGGGTTACCGCTTCTCGTTTTGGCATGGACCTGGTTTTCGTCAATTGTCGGACACCTCGTGTTCTTTGGTCGTCCTGGTGTGGCAATCGTCGGTGGGGTCTTCTTCACCGCTGCGCTCGCCCCAGTGGCTTTGGCGTTTTTGCAGGTCATGAACCGTTCGTCTGGGTCGGTAGGCCAAGCAAACGCTTCCGGACCTCGACGCTGATAAGGGCCTGGGCCCTCCCTTGGCGACTGAGCGGTTCGTTCACGCAACCTTTGGCGTACTCCGCAGGCTTGCGTCTGTAGGCGGAGGTCTTGCCGTTTCACTTAGTATGCACGCATGGATTAACTCGCGTTTGGTTCGCCGCGCAAACCCTGATGCGGTTCCTACCGACGAACTTGTAAGTGTGCTCATTCCAGCGCGAAACGAAGCCCACCGAATCGGCCCAACCATCACTTCGATTTTGGCGACTACCGGCGCTGCCCTGGAAATCATTGTGCTCGACGACGCTTCAACAGACGGAACCAGCGATGCGGTGACAGCGGCAACTAACGGCGACGATCGGGTTCGCATCGTTAAGGGTGAACCACTACCCGCCACCGGGTGGCTAGGAAAACCGTATGCGTGTCAACAACTTGGCCTGCTGGCTTCGGGCTCGGTACTTGCCTTCGTCGATGCCGACGTGACACTTTCTCCCGCTGCGATTCGCGCGTCAGTTGAACTGCTGCGTCGCCATGAGTTGTCGCTTGTATCGCCCTATCCGAAGCAGATAGCTGTGACTGGCGCCGAGAGCCTCATGCAGCCGATGTTGCAATGGTTGTGGCTGACCTTCTTACCTTTACGGTTGGCCGAGCGACCCCGACCGATTTCGATGGCTGCTGCGAATGGCCAACTGTTGGTGGTTGATGCTGCCGCATATTTAGCGATCGGCGGCCACTCTTCAGTTGCCGACGAAGTTATTGAAGATGTTGCGCTTGCTCGAGCGATGAAAAAGAGTGGGCGTCGAGCTACCGTGGCCGAAGGGTCGGGGATTGTTGAGTGTCGCATGTACAACGACTGGCCTGAGCTTCGAGATGGTTACTCGAAGAGCCTTTGGGCTGCCGTTCAACCTCGCGCTGCATCTCGAGCTGTTGGCATCCTGTTGGCGTTGGCGTATCTCGTCCCGCCGGTCGCTTTTTTGGTCGGTTCGATTGGGCGAGACCGACGAACTACGGCTATCGGCGCAGTAGGAACGCTCGGTGGCATCGCCGGTCGTGTCATAAGTGCACAGTCTACTGGTGGGCGGGTACGCGATTCGATTTCTCACCCGCTTGCGGTGGCAACGCTGCTTGGCCTCGGTCGGCGCAGTCATCGCCTTCATGGCGTTGGTGCGCTGACGTGGAAGGGTCGCTCCCTTGGCTGAGGTTGTCGTTATTGGTGCTGGGGTTGGCGGGTTAAGTGCTGCGCTGAGGCTGCGCTCGCTCGGTCATAGCGTGACGGTGTTCGAGCAGGCTTCGATGGTAGGCGGCAAGCTTGGGTTGTTTGAACGCGAGGGTTTTCGATTCGATACTGGTCCTTCGCTGCTCACTCTCCCCGATGTTCTTGTCGATACGCTCATCGCTTCGGGCTTGCGCGCCGATCAAGTGAACGAACTACTCGACCTTCAACGGATCGAACCCATCGCTCGTTACCGATTCGGTGATGGAACATGGTGGGATCACCCAACTGACCCGGCAATGTTCCTAGCGGCAGCGGAAAGTCTGAGTGTTGGAAGCGGTGCCGAGATGCAGCGGTTCCTTCTGAGGGCGGCTGCGATTTGGGAGGCAAGTCGGGGTCCGTTTCTTGAATCGCCGCTCGATGGTGCCCGTACGTTGCTTCGACAGGCACTCCGTATTCGTGACCTGGTGACCATTGCGCCCGGTCGGACGTTGCGCCAACTTTCTACTTCACTACTGAGCGATAAGCGCCTGATCGACTTTGTGGATCGGTACGCGACCTACTCGGGGTCAGACCCGCGTCGTAGCCCAGCAGCTTTGGCTTCTATTCTTTGGGTGGAACGATCTGGTGGCGCTTGGTATGTACGCGGAGGGTTACGTCGAATCGCCGAGGTGCTTTTGAACCGATGCACTGAAATTGGCGTCTCGGTAGTATGCGACTCTGACGTCGTCGAAGTGGTTCTTGCTGAATCGGGGGCGGTCTCTGGTATTCGGTTGGCGAGCGGCGAAACACACGCCTGTTCAGTCGTAGTGGCTAACGCCGATGCCGAGCATCTGTATCGAGATGTGATTCCTGGCGTGCACGCAAAGAAGGGTCGCTCAGCCCTGGCAAAAGCCCAGCCATCACTTTCAGGTTTTGTTATTTGCTTAGCTGTTGAGGCGGCCCACGCCGAAGTGGCTGCAACACTTCCGGCGCTTGGGCACCACACGGTGCTTTTCCCTCAAAACTATGAGCGCGAGTTTGATGATCTGTTTACGGCCAAACCGCGGATTGTCGAAGACCCCACTATTTACTTGAGTATTCCTGACGACCCATTGGTCGTCCCAGAGGGCTGTCAAGCCTGGTTTCTTTTGGTGAATGCTCCTCGGCATGATTCCTCTGGAACGAATGGTGTTGATTGGACCCAACCGGGGTTGGCTGACCAAGAAGCCGATCGACTTCTTGAGATATTGGCAAGCCGTGGTGTCGATGTTCGGCCGTATGTGCGCTTTCGAGAGATTCGTACACCTGCTGATCTTGAAGTGCGAACCCGTGCAGTTGGTGGCTCGATTTACGGCACCTCATCTAATGGTATGCGCGCAGCATTCCTACGGCCGAAGAATCGCTCGGCGATACCGGGGCTTTACCTCGTAGGTGGTTCGTCACATCCAGGTGGAGGCTTGCCGCTGGTACAAATGTCAGCAAAAATTGTGGCTGACCTTATTGGTCCAGCGTCTGCCAAGCGCTAGTGACGAGTTGGGCGAAGCCGACGAACGAAGCTGCCGCAACGATTAGCAAACTCCATAGCCCAATGAATTCGACTGATCTCGGCGCTACCCCCATGCCGACAAGACAAAAGGCGCAACCGATGATGCGAGTTGGACGTTCTCCAATGGTGATTTTTCCGATGGCTCCACCGCCTGCGGTAGTGACACGGGCCCTGGTGTACTCAAGCAGCACAATGCCAGACATGGCGAGTACACCCGCCCATGCTGGTCCACCGGCCAAAACAATGGAAGCCACGAACAGCACTTCGCTGAACCGGTCAACAACTGAATCGAGCACGTGACCACGTGCTGTCGTTCGATTGGTGAGGCCAGCCACCGCACCGTCTACCCCATCCGTAAGTGAGCTTATGATCATCAAGAGCGCAGCGAGCATCGGAAACCGACCTCCCATCCACCCGAAGACTGTGACAAAACCTGCCAGCCAGAGGCCAACGAGCGTCAACCAATCGGGAAGTACCCCAAGGCGAGCTAGGGGCGTAGCTGCTGCATACGTGAGGTGCAGGTACGCCACATGAAGCGGGTTTTTCTTGGGTTCAACATCGTGAGCGTTATGAACCGTCTGCCAAATCTTGGCGTAGTCGTCGATTCCTTCAGGAAGCACGATCCCTGCGATCGGGCGCCGGGTTTGTAGCGAAGCAATGACCAAAAAAAAGCCAACGCCGAGTAGCCCTAAGCACACCATCGTAGGTTCACTCACGATCGCACTGGGTGATCACATTGTCACAACGATTTTGCCAAACTTCGCTCCGGCACTAAAACGCTCGTACGCCTGTACGACCTCGTCTAGGGAAAATGCTGCGATGACAGGTACGCTTACGAGGCCCGAGCGAATATGCGGAAGAACCTGGGTTTCCACACGGCGGGCGGCATCGGCTTTCTGTTCAAGCGGGCGTGACCTGAGCGTTGAACCGTGGATGGTCGCCCGCCTTCCCATGAGTGCAAGTAGGTCGATCTCAGTTTTCGAACCCCCACCCCCAACGCCGATAATAGAAATTCGGCCACCTAGATTGAGTGAGGCAATGTTCGCCGCAAGGTTTGACGCTCCGACCAGTTCCAAAATCACATCGAACGGACCGTGCTCGGTGAAATTCGCCGGATTAACCGCGGTGATACGGCCCGGGGCGAGCCCTTCAACCATTGGTCGTATCGCCGGGTCGCGAACGGTCGCTACAACGGTTGCACCCATTGATGCCGCGATTTGCACGGCCGCAACGCCAACTCCACCGGCGGCCCCGTGTACGCAGACCCGTTCACCGCTAGTAAGTGCACATTGTGTAACGAGAGCATCGTGGGCGGTGGTGAAGGCCTCAGGAAATCCGCCGGCGGCTTCCCACGACATGGTGGCAGGGACAGGCATGGCCGTACGTTCGTGAACCACGGCCAACTCAGCTAAAGCGCCACCACCGACAACGGCCATCACTTTGTCGCCAACCTTGAACCGGAATACATCGGTACCGACCCCAATCACCTGGCCAGCTAATTCGAGGCCCGGAATATCGGGGGGTGAACCGGGTGGGGCCGGGTAGAAGCCCAAAATTTGCATCCGGTCGGCATTGTTCAGGCCAGCTGCGCACACCCGAATCAGAAGTTCGCCAGCACTAGGAACAAGGTCGGGGTGTTCAACTATTTGCAGGACCCGAGCCGGTGTGTGACCGGGGGTTTGCTCGGCACTCGGGACTTCAACGATCGTGGCGGCGCGCATGCCCCACAATAACTAGATCGCTGGGGTTCCGGAGAAGTTGCCAGGGTCACCAACGCCTGGCAGTACCGGACCTGTCCAATGATTCATTGACGCAACTACATCGGTGACTGTTTGCCACTCGGAAGCGTCCCACCCTTGCGCTGCGTTGACTACCGAACCGTCATTGGTGATATGGACCAGCGCCGGTAACTGTTCGAGGGCCAACGCCTTGACAATTGAGCGGTCGACGTCAGGAAAGGTGAGGATTCGTGTCGCGAACGGGCCAAGGAATTCCCGTGATTCATCGGCGTTAGCGCCTGCAACAACGAAGGCCACCCGACAATCGGCTTGATCGAACGTTTCAAGCACCCGAGCTGCCGTCTTGAGCAACCAGGCGCTTTGCTGGGTATACGGGTCAACGACCGCAAGGAGAAGTTCGTACTGCACCAGGTAGGCCGACAAGCGGTAACCCTTGCCGGTCAGCGGGGTGAGCATAAGTTCTGCTGGAGGGTTGGCAACCACGGGATACAAACTTAGCTGACGGTCGAGCGGTGCTCGCAATCTCCGAGATTGGCTCGTAGATTGGCCTTGTGTTCACCGTGTTGTTGACCCTGCACATTTGCGCGGTGGTCATTGGGTTTGGGCCGCTTTTTGCGTATCCGCTTATGATTCGATCAGCCAAAGAGCCCGCGCAGCGCCAAGCCGTTGTCACTGCGATTCTGGTAGCGAGGCACACCATCTCTGAACCGGCGTTTGTATTGGTCGGGGTACTTGGCCTTCTGAGCGCTGTAGCCCACCCCGATGAAGCAATTTTCGGGCGGCTTTGGGTGCAACTCGCAATTCCGCTGTGGCTCTTTGCGGTTGTTGTCGTTTGGTTTGTGCAACGTCCGTTGGCGGTGAAGGTCGCGGCCGCAGCAAAACTTCTGGGCGACGATCCGCAAGCAGACCATGCAAAAGAGTTCGTTCGGCTCGCGAGTTGGTTAACTCGCGTGACGTGGATTTCGTGGGCAGGTCTTGCTGGCATGGTCGTACTGATGGTGACCCAACCGATATAGCCCAAACCGCAACGATGGCTGGGCTAAATCCCGATACTCAGCCGCAGCGTCTACCCTCGAATAGATGCATCCGATTGAGCGCCTCAGATACGTGGCCCGGGCCACCGATGACGACAACTCAATGCTCGTGCGCGAGGCGGCCGGGGCGCTTGCCTCCTTCTCATCTGACCCTGCTGCTCTTGTCACAGCGTGTCGTCGGTTACTTGACCGCCAACCGCATGCGGCTGCGATTTGGTGGCTGGCAGCCAGGGTGCTTGGTTCGACCGAGCCAGCCGAAGAAGCTTGGATTGCTTCCGATGAACTCGATGAAGACACGACTTCGGCAATGTTGCGAAATGAAATTCCGGCTGACTCGTCGGTTTTGTTGCTTGGCTGGCCGCAGCAAATTGCTGCAGGCATCATGCGTCGTGGCGACCTCACGGTTTTTGTCGCTGATGTTGGTGGTGAAGGTACCGGGCTGGTTCGTCGCTTAGAACGAAGCGGACACGAACCGATTTTGGTCGATGAGCATGGTATCGGTGCAATTGCCGCCGAAGTTGACCTGGTACTCATTGAAGCCCTCGGCCTGGGCGGAAATTCGATGGTAGCTACATCCGGGTCGTTGGCAGCTGCGGCCGTTGCTCAACATGTCGGCAAAAAGGTATGGGCGGCAGCCGGCGTCGGACGGGTACTTCCCGGGCGACTTTGGGAGGCCTATGCCCGTCGCCTCGATGACGAGGGCGACCCATGGGAATCGTTAGTCGAACAGGTTCCGCTGTCACTCGTTTCCGCGGTAGTCGGCCCGCTCGGTTTGTCGTCGGTTGAAGAAGCCGTGCGTCGAGCTGATTGCCCGATTCCGCCTGAGCTGCTGAAGTCCCTCGACTAAGAGCTAACCTGTGTTCGTGGTCCGAAACACCGATACAACCGCTGATGCCGAGGCATATCGGACGGCGTTTCTTCGATCGTTGACCGGCGCAGAACGCGTTCAGTTGGCAGTTGACCTTACTGAAGAGGCGCACACGATTTGTCGACAGGGCATAGCGGCGCGTCATCCCGAGTATTCAACTGAAGAAGTTCAGGGTGCATTCGTTCGGCTGATTCTTGGCGATGAATTGTTTGCGGCTTCGCAACCAGCGGCTCCACGTCTAGCTCCTTAGCCATGGTTGGCCCAGCGCCGTTTCTTCAGTTGATATTGCAACACTTGAACACCTGCAGTATCGAGTGCATGCTTACCGGTTCGTTTGTAAGTAGCTACTACGGCGACCCGAGAACTACTCGCGATCTAGACTTGGTGGTAGATGCTGCTGAGCCGCCAGACGATGCCATCCGAGCATTTGTCACCCTATGCGAAGGCTCGAATCTCTACGTGTCCGAGCGGTCAGCTCTTGGTCCGCTTACCGGCAAACGAAGACAGTTCAATGTCATTTCGTCAGCAACGGGATGGAAGGCTGACATGATGTGGGTGCAAGACCGTCCGTTTAGTCGAATGGAATTCTCCAGAAAAACCAAGATTGAGCTACTCGGGACAACGGTCCCCGTACCAACCCCTGAAGATATTGTGCTGGCCAAACTGGAGTGGGGCGCGAGTGTGCATTCGCGACAGTTTGACGACGCAGTTTCGGTCGTTCGTGTCCTTGGGAAACAACTCGATACGGAATATCTTCGCCGTTGGGCGACCCAACTCGGCATTGGCAGCCTGTTGGCTCAGGCTCTTTTGGTTGCTGGCCCCGAATTCTGATGATCTGTTTGCGAAGGCTTGGCTTCATGGTTGGTTGGTGAAGTACGGTCGATGCCATGGCAAAGCCCCTGGTTGATATTGGTCGTGTCGGAATATGGCAGGGTGTTTTAGATGGATACCCGACCCCGATTGCCCAAGACGCTGCTCGCCTAGTTGAATCGCTCGGGTTCTCGACCCTTTGGGTCGCTGAAGCGGTAGGGCGCGACCCTTTCGTAGCTGCGTCGCTTTTGCTGGGTGCGACCGAAAACTTGCGTGTCGCAACAGGTATTGCAAACATCTACGCGCGCGACCCGATGACGATGGCATCATGTCAAAAGACGGTTGCCGAGGCGTTTCCAAACCGCTTTCTGCTCGGCCTTGGGGTCTCGCATGGGCATTTAGTTGCGGGGGTTCGTAAGCATGATTACTCAAAACCGTATTCGTACATGGTTGAGTATCTCGATCGAATGGATAGCGCCTTGTTCATGGCTCTCGGGCCGACCGAAGCACCCGGCCGTGTGCTCGCCGCCCTGGGTCCCAAAATGCTCGAACTGTCGGTCGCCCAAGCAAATGGCTCACACCCGTATTTCACAACAGTGGAACACACCGGGCAAGCTCGCGAAATCATGGGTGCCGATGCTCTGTTGGCCCCCGAGCAAATGTGCGTTGTTTCAAGCGATGCCTCCGAGGCCCGTCGCATTGCTCGCAAAGGTATGAAGATTTATATGGGGCTCCCGAACTACTGGAACAACTTGTTGCGATTGGGGTTTACCGAAGACGACCGAACCGATGGGGGAAGTGATCGGCTTGTCGATGCGATCGTGGCATGGGGTACCCCTCAACAGATCGCAGACCGGGTCAAACAACACCACGATGCAGGTGCCGATCACGTATGTGTGCAGGTATTGCGCGACGATCGGGCAATTCCTGAGAATGAGTGGAAGGAACTGGCCCAGGTTCTGCTGTAAGCAGACACTCGGTAATTCGCGATGCAAGCTGGCCAACTACTTCACAAGCGTACATACGAGATTGAAGCTCTCTTCGAGAATGCTGAACACTTCCGTCTCGTTGGTCACCTTCGAGATGTCAATCCAAATGGAATGTGGGTCATTGAAGATACCGAACCCATGACTGTTCACCACATGGAACTACATGTCGTGGTCAATGCGTTCACCCTTTCGATCACCGAAGTCTTTACGAAGATGCACGTGCATCCCCAAGAGGAGTGTCCGATCATCGAGGCTTCGTACCAGCAACTTGTCGGGCTTTCGATCGCTCGTGGTTTCACTCACCGAGTGCGTGAAATGTTTGGTGGCCCCCGAGCTTGCACGCATATTGGGGCGCTCGTTCTGGCAATGGCCCCGGTAGCTATACAAACCCTTTGGCCCTTCTTTCGAAGCGTTGCACCTGTTGGCTCGCCAGACATGATGGCTGACCCGGCCTCTCGACGTCGTGAGCTCGAACGAAACCGCGATACGTGCCACGTGTGGGCGACGGACGGTCCGATGTTCGAATTGCTCGAAAACGGCGGTGACATCCCAATTCCGTTGTGGGGTCAAAAAAGGCTGGTTGAGCTGGGGGTCAAGATGGGCAACCTCACCGCCGAAGTGGGAATATGAGTGCAGCCCCGAACGAGCGGGGTTCAGACCTGGCCGGGAGAGCCGCATTCATCACCGGTGGTGGAACCGGTATCGGTTTCGGATGTGCACATCGGCTAGTGAGCAGAGGCGCAACCGTTACCATTTGTGGTCGCCGTGAAGACGTGCTGATCGCAGCGACCGATCGACTTGGACCACTGGCGCATTTCGTAGTGTGCGATGTGACCAAAGAAGATGAGGTCGCCAGTGCTCTGGTCGCTGCCGCTACGCCCCTCGGTCGTCTCGACATGGTTGTTGCGAATGCAGGCGGATCAGCAGCCGTCGGGCCGTTGGTACTCACTTCGCCGGGTGCGTGGGATGCAACGATTGCTGTAAACCTTACGGGTACTGCATCAGTGATTCGTCATGCTGCGCCTTTGCTGTCTGCGGCAGGCGGCGGGTCGATCGTGGCGGTGTCGTCGATTGCCGGTCACCTCACTCACCGGCATCTCAGTGCTTACGCCGTTGCAAAGGCGGGCATCGAAATGCTTGTCAAAAGCGCGGCCGATGAACTCGGGGCATGGAACATTCGAGTTAACGCAGTGCGGCCCGGCCTCGTTCCAACCGACATATCGACATCGCTGAATGAGAATGAAGCTACGCGTACTGACTATATTGATCAGATGCCGTTGGGAAGGGTTGGCACCGTCGACGATGTCGCGGCGCTTGTCGAGTTTCTTTTGGGTCCTACTTCCACTTGGATTACTGGCCAATTGATCGGTGTAGATGGCGGACACTCACTTCGTCGAGGGCCGGACATCGGAACTCTCGTGGCTCCACTCTTTGAGGGGGCCTTGACCGAACTTCTCGGACCTCGAACGAATCACTCGCCGGCTAATCACTAACCGGCTGATCTCTCACCAGCGACCGCACGGCTACTGTCGGAAGATGAGCATGTTTTCTTCGATGGTGGCGGGTCGGGTTCGGGCGATGGTTGGGGGAGTGGTCATGTTGAGCATGACCCTCGCGGTGAGTGCGATCCCGGCGAGTGCCCAACTCAAGGGTTCCGGTTCAACAGTCAGCGTCGCTCAACGGCGGGCATTGCTTGCAGCAATCTGCGACAAGGGTGTGGACGGGCAAAAATGTGCTGAATGTCCGTCATATTCCTTTCCTGGTGATAGTGGATTCCCAAGTTCAGTCGGCCCGTATCGGCTTGGTTCCTTCATCACCCCGAAAGCAACCGAGGCCTACGTTGCTCTGACCGGGTGCGACAGTAAGCCTGCAGGCTTTACCGGCGGTGTGCTGTTGCGAATGGTCAAGGGAAAGTGGAAGGTTCTTCGGTACGACTCTGCGGTAGATATCAGCAATTGCTTGTCGTTTCCCTATCAAACCGGCACGACCGTTTTGGTGTGTACCGGGGGAGGGGGTGGACAGGGCTTCTACATCGAATCGGTGTACGCCCTTTACACCGGCCCAACGAAAACGCTGCCGAAATCAATTCTAAGTGTGCAGAGCAATGAGTCAGCGTGTCGCCCTACGATTGACGAGATGTCGTTTAGATCGTGGCGACGCGTTGATGCCAACGGTGACAAGAAACTTGACCTTGAGCTTCGGGTCGACGAATCTCATGCGGCGGCAAAAGCCGACGATTGCGAAGGAAGCGCTCCGGGGAAGGTCGTCACGCACACCATTGCCTTCCTGTTTGATGGGCAACGATTTACGGTGAGCCCCAAAGCGAAAGCGACCGCAATGTGCCTGGACATTGAAGATCTTGGCGGGGTTTCGCCGACGACGTACTGTCCAACCGTGGGTTGACCTTCTCAATCGTGGGGCAACCCAACCATGTCTCATATTGTTGGATATAGGTGATTGACGACAGCGATTTAACCCGTCACGCTTGGCTACATGAATTGCCGGGTTGTGATCGTTGGGTTTACTGGCTACCAGCCGCTCGACATCGTTGGGCCCCACGAAGTGTTCGTCGGTGCGTCACTTGCGCTTCGCTTGTCAAGCCTTGAGCCAGCCTATGCAGTCACCATCGGCTCCTTGGGCGGTGGTCTGATAACAGGTGAAAGCGGAATGCGCATCAGCACCGTCAATCTCCCAGACCCTGCGAGCCTGACGAGTGACGATGTGGTTCTGGTTGCTGGCGGCACGGGCGTTGAGGCCGCACTCAACGACGTGGCACTAGTGCACTGGATTAGTGCTGCTGCCCGTTCGGCGGGGCGGGTGACTTCAGTGTGCACCGGTGCACTACTTCTTGCCGAAGCAGGATTGCTTGACGGTCGGAGGGCCACGACTCATTGGACACGTCTCGATCAGCTCGCGACTGGTTACCCGCTCGTAACCGTCGACCGAGATGCGCTGTTCATAAACGACGCGCACATATGGACTTCCGCAGGGGTTACGGCCGGGATCGATATGGCCCTTGCCCTGGTCGAAGCCGATCATGGAACGGAACTTGCGCAAACGATTGCCCGACATCTCGTCATGTTTCTTCGCAGACCAGGTGGCCAAAGTCAGTTTGCCGCACCTGTATGGCAACCGAGCAGCGATCACGAATTGATTCGTACCGCCACTGAATTCATCAGCACTGAACTCGCCAACGACCTATCGGTGTCGCGTATTGCGGGTGTATGCAACACGAGTACCCGTCATTTGACTCGCCTGTTTAAACTCAAGATGGGTGTTTCGCCCGCTCGTTTTGTAGAACTTCGGCGAATGGAATTGGCCCGAAACACCATTGAGTCCGACCCCGACTTGGCGTTAACCCAGGTTGCTCGGCGGTGCGGGTTCGGAACCAGCGAAACCCTGCGACGAACCTTTCTTCGCAACGTTGGTGTATCACCTGATGACTACCGCCATCGCTTTTCATCTGTATCTCTACAATAAACCCGAAAGTTCCCAATGAAAATTGCTTGTGTCCTATTTCCACGTGTTACCGCTCTTGACATCGTTGGACCCTATGAAGTGTTGCAGCGTTTGCCCGGCGCAGCGGTCACGTTTGTCGGGCATCACCGAGGTGAAATTCGTACCGAAAACGGCTTCTTAGGACTCACGGTCGACGCAACATTTGATGAGATGGTTTCGCCGGACGTTGTCATAGTTCCCGGTGGTGTTGGCACCCGAGAACTGCTCGACGATCAACCGCTGTTGAACTGGATACGTAGTGTACATACGACTTCAACGTTCACAACTTCGGTGTGTACTGGCTCGTTGGTACTTGCTGCTGCTGGGCTGCTTGTTGGGCTCTCAGCTACCACTCATTGGTCCACGTATGCCGAGTTAGAGAAGCTAGGTGCACTGCCAACATCGCAGCGCGTTGTTGAACATCTCGATCAACGGATCATTACGGCCGCCGGCGTGTCTTCGGGAATTGACATGGCCTTACGCCTGAGTGAGTTGCTGGTAGATCGGGTCGCAGCGCAGGCGATGCAATTAGGGATTGAGTACGACCCACAACCCCCGTTTGATATGGGTCACCCAGATAAGGCCTCTCAGGAAGTGGTTGCTCGACTTATCGAGTATGCCCAAACAAAGAGCTAGCGAACCGGGGCAAGCATTTCGCGACCGATAAGCATGCGTCGTATTTCGTTTGTACCGGCACCAATGTCGTATAACTTTGCGTCGCGCAGCAGTCGCCCTGTTGGGTATTCGTTGATGTATCCATTTCCCCCTAGCGACTGAATGGCCTCAAGCGCCACCTGGACTGCAGACTCGCTGGAGTACAGCAGACAGGCTGCAGCGTCCATCCTTACCGGGAGGCCGGATTCAAGGCTTCGGGCAACCTGGTAGGAAAAACTTCGTGCTGACTGTAGGCGAACATACATATCTGCCAGCTTGCCTTGCATGAGTTCAAATGTTCCGATTGGTTGCCCGAATTGCTGACGGGTCGACACGTACGGAATCACCGAGTCAAAAGCCGCAGCCATGATGCCAATCGGGCCGCCGCTCAATACGCACCGTTCAGAATCGAGCCCCTTCATAAGAACATGGGCACCAAGGTTCACCTCACCCAAAACATTCTCGTGAGGTATTTCGCAATCGTCAAAGATCAGTTCGCAAGTATTCGATCCGCGCATCCCAAATTTGTCGAGCTTCGGGCCGGTCGAAAAACCCCGCATTCCGTTTTCAACTATGAACGCGGTCACGCATTTTGAGCCTGCATCCTTGTCGGCAGTGCGCATGTACACAATGAGGGTGTCAGCATCGGGGCCGTTTGTGATCCACATTTTGGTGCCATTCGCAATCCAAGCATCACCATGGCGCACAGCGCGACAACCCATTGACCCGATTACGTCGCTGCCAGCACCCGGCTCGCTCATAGCAAGTGCACCTACATGTTCACCACTGCACAGTTTCGGAAGGTACTTTGCTCGCTGAGATTGGGTTCCATTGAGGTACAGGTTGTTGACCAGCAGGTTCGAGTGAGCCCCATAGGACAAGCCAACCGATGCGCTGGCCCGGCTGATCTCCTCCATCGTGACGAGGTGGGCGAGGTAGCCAAGGCCAGATCCGCCAAACTCTTCCGGCACGGTTGCGCCGAGCGTTCCGAGTTCGCCTAGTCTCCGCCAGAGGTGATGAGGAAACAGGTTGTTGTTGTCAACAGACTCCGCCAGCGGTGCAATTTCGGATTCCGCGAACTTGCGAACGACCGCCCTGAGTTCGTCGAGATCGGCCCCGAGAGAAGGAGTCGGGATCGTGGAATCAAACGGAACCATGACCCATTATTACAAGACCTCAGTCAAGTACCAACTGACTGAACGAAAAGCGACCGATTGTTACGACACGGATACCCGTTTCGACAAACCCAGTTCTTCGTTACCGCCCCTTACCTTGTTTTTGCAGGGTGTTTTGGTAGGTTGCCTGGTGATTGTCGGATCGGGTTGGGATGGCTTTTTTCCCCTGTCGTTTGATGGCCTGGGGGGTGTTGCTACCAGCCCGTGAGACGTCACGAACTCGCTCATAGGAACATGCCCTTGATGGCTCATTCGTAAGGTGGCTGCGAACTCGTTGATGTCGCGATTCTGACAGTTGTGTGCCATTTTCGTTGACAGGAGAACACGATGACTTTCACTGTAGGGCTAGATATTGGCAAATCCGATCATGGCGTGTTCATACGGAATCCCGACGGTATCCCGGTCATGTTGGGTCCTGTTTCGTCAGTGGTTCAACGATCCAAAATTGGTAACAACCAGTCGTCGTTAGACGTGCTGTTCGGCTGGGTTGCATCTCTCGCTGGTGAGAGCGGTTGGGTACTCTCAATCGATCAAATCGGTTCGTATGCACAGTTAGTAGTCGCGTCAGCTGCTGTTCATGGAGCACGAATCGCTTATGTGCCTGGCCTCGTCGCACATCGAGCAGCTGAACTGTTTCCCGGCCAAGCAAAAACAGATCAACGAGACGCCCAAGTACTTTGCGACGTTGCCCGGGCGTTCTCCGAACAATTACGTTGGGTGAACCCCGACAACAACGAACTCGTGACCGAACTCCAAGTTCTAGGCGGTTACGACCAAGACCTCCGAGCCGATATCAACCGTCTCATCAACCGGATGCGCGACGCTCTCAGTTCTGTGCATCCCCCACTAGAAGCCGTTCTCGGCCCGAAACTTGCAGACAAAGCTGGGATCAGAGCGCTTTTAGCCAAATACTCGACACCCGAAACAATACGTTCCGCCGGCCGAACACGAGTGACGCAACTCATCAGAAAACACCACCAGACACGAACCGCTGAAGCGTTAACAACCATGATCTTCCGGGCATTAGAACAACAAACACTCACACTCGCAGGAACAACAACGTACGGGCGAGTCATCAGCGAACAGGCTGCCACCCTCACTGGTCTGTACGCAAGACGTGCCCAACTCGGAACAGAAATCGAAGAGGTGTTCACACGGCACCCTTTAGCCTCGATCTTGACCTCGATGACCGGGATAGGCATCAAGATCGGCACCACAATCCTGGTTGAAATCGGGAACATCAACGACTTCGAAACCGCCGGGCATCTCTCCTCCTACGCCGGGCTCGCCCCGGTCACAAAACAATCCGGAACAAGCCTCAAAACCGAGACCAGATCACGTAGAGGCAACCACCGACTCAAAGACGCTCTCTTCCTCGCCGCGTTCTGCTCAATACGATCCAACGGCGAAGACGCCGCCTACTACAACAAGAAACGCGCTGAAGGAAAACGCCATAACGCAGCCGTTATCTGCCTCGCGAACCGCAAAACACGAGCCCTATTCCATATGCTCCACAACGAACAGAACTACCTCACACAACCCGAACGCCAACAACAAAAAAACAACGAAAACCTACTCAAAACCGCTTGACAAAATCATAGGAACACCCCCTAGTACATGGGATCAGGCTGGTTTTCCGCTGGCTTCGAGCTTGGTGTAGTTCGCCGGAGGGGTTTTGGCCTTCGGTTTAGTTACCACGCCAACCAACTGAACAAGCGTCGAAGTTTTGGTGTCGATCACAATCCGTTGAAAGAGAGTGCCGGCCGGAACGTCGATGATGGCCGTTACCGATGGGAAGCCTGCATACGTATCGTTCTTCGAAGTTCGCAGTGTTCCCCCTACGTTCGTCACAGCGCCGTTGAGCGAACTCTTCAAAACGTTCGAGGCATTCGCTTTGTTGATCCCTGGAACCGGGAAACCGGACGCCAACACCAAACCACCGTCAATTGCCCATGTGGGCACGTCAACTGTTCCCGTGGCAACGTTTGCCTTGACACTGCTCGCTTCCGGCTTCGATGGGAAGGTCAGCAAAATCGAGCCGACCTTGACTGGAAAACCGGTCGTCTTTTTCGCGGCGGTCGATGGCGACGCTTGCCAGGTAAGCAACGAAAGCACGGCCGCCAAAGCGACGAGAAAAGGACCGGCTTTAAGAACAATAGGACTTCGACGACTATTCATCACTGAAAACTTAGTGCGACTACCGATGGTGTTGCTTCTGCCGCTTGTATCGCACTTGTATGGTCGCGTCCGGTAACATCTCAGCAACCAGTAACCAACTGACCCTTCAGGAGTAACCCATGGCAAAGATCAAAGTGTTAAACCCCGTCGTCGAAATGGACGGCGACGAGATGACCCGAATCATTTGGCAGTTCATCAAAGACAAGTTGATCTTGCCGTACCTCGAAATTGACCTGAAGTACTACGACCTCAGCATCGAAAACCGTGACGCTACCGATGATCAGGTCACGATCGACTCGGCGAACGCCACCAAGCAATATGGTGTCGCCGTCAAGTGCGCAACGATCACCCCCGACGAACAGCGTGTCGAAGAATTCGGGCTGAAGAAGATGTGGAAGTCACCCAACGGAACCATCCGCAACATTCTTGGCGGTGTCATTTTCCGTGAACCGATTGTGATCTCGAATATCCCGCGGTTGGTTCCGGGATGGACCAAACCGATCGTGATTGGTCGTCATGCTCATGGCGATCAGTACAAGGCAACCGACTACAAGGTTCCGGGTGCTGGCACAGTCACCATGACGTACGTGCCAGCCGACGGTGGAGCTCCAGTCGAAATGAAGATTTCTGACTTCGGTGCTGATGGTGGCGTGGTGATGGGTATGTACAACTACAACGACTCGATTCGTGACTTCGCCCGAGCCTCACTCCGCTACGGGCTGAATCGCGGTTTGCCGGTCTATCTCTCCACAAAGAACACCATCATGAAGGCCTACGACGGAAGCTTCAAAGACATTTTTGAAGAGGTGTACCAAACTGAATTCAAAACCGAAATGGATGCGGCTGGTCTCACCTACGAACACCGCCTCATCGACGACATGGTTGCGTGCGCAATGAAGTGGGAAGGCGGGTACCTGTGGGCCTGTAAGAACTACGACGGTGACGTGCAGTCAGACACGGTCGCTCAGGGGTTTGGTTCGCTTGGCCTCATGACCTCTGTGCTGATGACCCCAGACGGAAAGACGGTGGAAGCCGAAGCGGCCCACGGAACCGTGACCCGTCACTACCGCGAACACCAAAAGGGAAACAAGACCTCAACGAACCCGATTGCTTCGATTTATGCGTGGACCCAAGGCCTCGCCTACCGCGGAAAGATGGACGGAACCCCTGAGGTCACTGCGTTTGCCGAAACGCTTGAGCAGGTGTGTATTGAAGCTGTTGAGGCAGGCGAGATGACGAAAGACCTTGCACTGCTCATCTCCAGAGACACCCCGTTTTTGCATACCGAAGAATTTCTTGAAGCCTTGAATGTTCGTCTTCAGGCCAAAATGGCTGCTTTCTGATCGTTCAGCGCTTTTTTTTGAGAGAAGCCGGGCATTTTGCCTGGCTTCTCTCGCGTTCGGTTTGTTTCTTCGGATGAGACATCATCAAAAAACGCTATTGTGCCCAGCGGCTCGTCTACTTCCCCAGAGGGCGATTCGTTGTAGTGCTCGTGACGGCGAGCGTTGTTGTAGTTCTCGCATCCACCACTTACACCGACTCACATGTCGGAAGGGGAAATTTTCATGATTCTTGCGGCTTGGTCTTGGGATTGGCACGCTTCACTGGCAGCGCTTCTTGCTTTCCTACTCGGATGGTTTTTGTATCACTTCTTCGGCCGCAAATTCGGCACGAAACATGAAGAGGTTCTTCGTCGTGTCGTGGAAACGTCAACCGATGAGTCGACCCGAATTCGTACCCTGGGCGATGAGCATGCGGCTTCGCTGAAGCTCAAAGACGATGCGTTGTTGAAGCTGCGCGGCGAACACGAAGCTTCACTTGCTGGCATCCGTGCTGATCACGACAAACTTGCGGTTTCGTTGAAGGATCGCGACGTCGAGCTTTCCACTCACAAAACCGAGGCAACTCGCCTTCAGGGTTTGGTTGGCAATGTTGATTTGGGAAAGAAGCAGGTCGACGATCTCAACTTGCAGCTCACCAAGCAAAAGGGTGAGTACGAACTTGCGATGGGTGACTGGCGCAAGCGAGCTGAAGCCGCCGAAGTTTCGGTCGCTGCCGCTACTAAAAAGTCGGTTGATCTCGAGGCTTCACACAAGCTTGCACTCGGCGAATGGCAAACCAAGCTGAGCGCAGCCGAAGCGAAGCATGTTGAGGTTCAGGGCCTCATGGGCACCGCCCAAACCGACAACGATCGTGTACTCGGAGATTGGCGTAAGCGAGCCGAAGCAGCTGAACTCAGCGTCGGCAACTCAACCAAGCGAGTGGGTGAACTTGAGGCCCGAATTGGTGCACTTGAAGCCGACCACGCCAAGGTTGTTGTTGATTGGCAAGGCCGCGTAAAAGATGCAGAAGCTAAGCATGTTGAGGTTCAGGGCCTGATTGGTTCGACCAAGGCCGACAACGAAAAGACTGTCGCCGATTGGCGCACCCGGTACAGCGCGCTTGAGGGCGAACTGGCGACGGCACGCTCATGGGAAACAAAGCACAACAGCCTTCTTGGTGACCTTGAGACCGAACGCACCAACGTAACGACACTTCGTTCGAGTCTCGCTGAAGCTACCGCTGGCCCCGACGACCTGTTGGTTATCGAAGGCATCGGCCCGAAGATCAATCAGGTCTTGCGTGCAGAAGGCTTCACTCGCTGGATTCACGTACGAGACGCTAGCCAAGCAACACTCCAAGCTGCGATCGAACGAGGCGGCATCACGTTCGCCCCCTCCGTTGCTACCTGGTCGAAGCAGGCTGCGTACCTTGTTGCTGGTGACCAAGCTGGTTTCAAGCAATACACCGAGTACCTGATTGCTGGCGTTGATCCTGCTGCCCATGGTGGAGACACGTTGAGCGGCGATGCAAAGGTTCAGGCCCTTGCTTCTGGTGACGTGTATGGCTCGGGCAACGTTGAAGTTTCTGAGTCGCTTCGCAACGCGAACGGAAGCGACAACCTGCTCATCATTGAAGGTATCGGTCCGAAGTTCAACGAAGCACTACTGGCAGCCGACATCAATACGTTTGCCAAGGTGGCTGGTTCTTCAGAAGCCGACCTTCGGGCCGCCATTGAACTCGCTGGTTTGAATTTCGCTCCAAGCCTCACGACGTGGGCCCAACAGGCTGACCTACTCGCCAAGGGCGACAAGGCCAGCTTTGACGCTCTTGTTGCTCGCCTCGTCGCTGGTCGCGACGAAGGCTGAGCCGGAGAAAACGAGAAAGGGATACGTAGATGGCTAACCCATTTGATAAGGCAAAAGAAGCGGCTGAACAGGCCAAGAAACTCAAAGATCAAGCAGACGGGATTGACGCCGGTCTGGCTGATGGATTGACTGACAAGCTCAAAGATGCTGCTGGCACCGTTGCTGATGGTGCAAGTGGAATCGTTGAAGCCGCAAAAGATCTGTTCACCGGAAAAGACAGTTCGGTTGCTGGTGCTGCCGCTGGTGCAGCAGGAGTTGCTGCGAGCGCCCTCGGCAAAGACGTTACCGGAGCTGCCGGGGGTCTCGTTGGTGGTGTTGCCGGTGCGGTATCTGGTGCCGTTTCGGGGGCGGCCGGTTCAGTTTCTGGTGTCACCGGTGACCTTGGATCAAAGGCCGCCGGTGAAGCTGGTGGGCTCGGTGCAGCGGGTGTTGTTGGTGCCGGTGCATTGGCCATCGGAGCCCTTGGTGGCTCTAGTGGGGGTTCAATCGGAACGGGTGGTGCCAAGCTCGTTACTGGTTCCACCGGCGGTTCGACAACGACCCAACACCTCACAAATGCCGTCACTACGACTAACACCGTCGAAGAGTATGTCGTTCGTCGGCGCGTATTGCCGTGGTTCTTGTTAGCTGCCCCGGTTGCTGCGTTGGCGATGGGCTTTTGGGGTGGCGATAAAGAAACCACAAAGGTCGCGGCTGCCCCCGATACGGTCGCGGTTGTCGCCGAGGTCGATACGACACTGGTCGTTGCAGAAGCAGTCGTGACCGAGCCGGTTGTTGTCGAAACCACCGTGGTCGCTGCTGCGGTTGCCGACACAACGATTGCTGCGGTGACAGAAACCACCGTGATCGCTGCTGCGGTTGCCGATACAACCATCGCTGTTGCGGCTGCCGTCGACACAACGATCGCTGCCTCTACAACTGTCGCTGCCACCACGGTACCGGCAACGACCATTCCAGCATCAACTGTTCCGGCAACGACGGTCGTTGATGGCGCAGTAAGTGTTGACGGTGCGGCCCCGGCCCTTGAAGGAAACCCAACCTTTACCGGCTGAGTTCGTTTGCAGTAACTACTGAATTAAGCGTTCAGCTATGCCCCGCAGTAACGGCGGGGCATAGTTGCGCCCAAGCGAATCATGTTTGGGTACTGGCAACCCCACACTTTCTAAACCGAGTTCAACAACCGAGCATGATTCGAGTTCAGTCGTTCAAGATGAGCCCGCGCCACACTCCGTTGGACTCCATGACGTATCGACAGAGAGGATGAAACGCGCTGACGACCAAATCGACTTGCGTATCGATGAGACCGGCCAACAGCACTGGTGATCCGGGAGCGCGAACTCGCATTAGTTCGGGGGCCAATTCCACGAGTACCGGCGCCAAAATATTGGCCATCACTATGCTGAAAGATTGATCTGCGAACGTACGAAGTGTTTCGCAACTCGCTGAAATACCCGAGGCCGAGTTTCGTTCAGCGTTACGAAGGGTTACCTCAACTGCTACAGGTTCCACATCGATTCCATGCACGCTCGACCACCCATGCATCGCAGCGGCCACACTCAAAATGCCGCTTCCACAGCCAACATCGAGCACTGCACCTTGGCTCTGCCCCTCGATGTCTTGCAGCATCTCTAACATGATCTGGGTGCTTTCGTGGGCGCCTGTGCCCCACGCTCGTTCGGGGTCAAGGGTGATCAAGAGGTCATCTGGTGTCAGGCTACGAACCACTTCGTGGGCGTTAGCCGCATCGCCTGGCCACCAGGCCGGAACGACAACGAAACGGCCAACCCGAAACGGTTCAAATGTTTCGCGCCATGTATCGAGCCACTCATCTCCAAGCAATACTTCGAATCGAGGGTGCCAACGCCGATCAATTGCTAGCTCTGCTGCCGCGGCACTTTGATCTGAGGCAAAGCCGACTCGAAGGACCACCTGGCTGTCACTCACTGCATGCCCTGCGGTACTGACTCGAACGTCGGCCTCTTCAATTCCGAGCAGATGGTCGAGGTCGTACAGGTCGGACGAAGCTTCTTCAACGTCGGTGCGATCAACAATCAATTCAACGATCGGGTAACGGGCCAAGAGTGCGCCAGGAAGTATTTCGGCGATCCGGAACCTTTCGTACGCCAGCAGGCTGTCATCGGTGATGAAGTATCCGATCGAGCCCCAAAAGTTCTCGTGACCTTGACGCCAGTCGGCCACCGAGGTAAACGACTCGCCTTCGGTCTGAACTTGCTCCCAGGTGACGTCGCCTGCTCGTACGTAGGTTCGAGCGATGACTTCAACGATGGCAATCTCGCGGCCTGTCGAGTCGATCATTACGTGGCGGTTGTGTTTTGGTTCGGCGGCGTATTCCTCGTCGGCGATATCAAAGGTCCCGGTTTTCACGCCAGCCAGAGCCAACCCGCAAAGCCGTTCTCGCAATGGGCCAGGTTCAGCGAATTCCCAAAGGGCCAGCCCGGTACGAAGTTCTGTTGCCTGACCGACAGTCTGTGGGTTTTGCGATGCATCCATTACCAGGCAGACTCTCATGTATGGCTGCCCCAGAATTTCACTACCAAGAACTTTTGCCCCTTGGTGAAGACAAAACGTCGTATCGCCTCATCACTACCGAGGGGGTCTCAACCTTCGAGGCAAACGGTAAAGAGTTTCTCTCGGTCGAGCCCGAGGCGATCACAGCCTTGACTGCTGCGGCGATTCACGACATCAGTCACCTCCTTCGGCCAGGGCACCTGGCGCAGCTTCGAAAAATTCTTGACGACCCTGAAGCGAGTGGCAACGACAAGTTTGTGGCGCTTGATTTGCTGAAGAACGCATCGATCGCAGCGGCCGGAATTTTGCCGGGGTGCCAAGACACCGGAACCGCAATCGTCAAAGGCAAGAAGGGTCAATACGTTATTAGCGGCAGCGACGACAAGGAAGCGATCTCGAAGGGCGTGTACGACACGTTTGTTAACACCAACCTTCGGTACTCACAGATGACTGCGCTCACCATGTGGGACGAAAGGAACACAGGAACGAACCTTCCGGCAGAAATTGAAGTTGAGGCTGTTGGCGGGTCTGCATACAAATTTCTCTTTATGACAAAGGGTGGCGGATCAGCAAACAAGAGCCTGCTCTTTCAGGAAACGAAAGCGTTGCTGAACCCGGCCAGCTTCGCAACTTGGATGTACGAAAAGATACGTACGCTTGGTACCGCTGCGTGTCCGCCATATCACCTAGGGGTCGTCATTGGTGGCACGAGTGCCGAGTATTGCTTGAAGACCGCAAAACTTGCGAGCGCCCGATTTCTCGATGATCTTCCAACCGAAGGTAACGATTTTGGCCAGGGTTTCCGTGACCTTGAACTCGAACAGGTCGTGTTAAAGATTGCCCAAGATACGGGTATCGGTGCTCAATTCGGGGGGAAGTACTTCTGTCACGATGTTCGAGTCATTCGGCTTCCCAGGCATGGTGCGTCGTGTCCGGTGGCGTTGGCTGTGTCTTGTTCGGCCGATCGTCAAGCGCTTGGCAAGATCACCAAAGACGGGGTGTTTCTTGAAGAACTTGAAACCGATCCGGCTCGGTTCCTGCCTGAGGTGAGTAGCGAAGAACTCGGTGGAGCAGTGGTCGAGATTGATCTCAATCGACCGATGTCTGAGATTCGCGCCGAACTGTCAAAGTACCCCGTGAAGACGAGACTTTCCCTCAGTGGTTCGATGGTGGTTGCGCGCGACCTTGCTCACGCCAAGTTAAAAGAACGACTCGATGCCGGACAAGGTCTCCCGGAATACTTAAAAGATATGTGTGTATACTATGCTGGTCCGGCTAAGACCCCGGTAGGTATGGCAAGCGGTTCTTTTGGGCCGACCACCGCAGGCCGTATGGACTCATACGTTGAGGCTTTCCAGGCTGCGGGCGGAAGTTTCGTGATGTTGGCCAAGGGAAATCGTTCAGCTGCAGTGACCAAAGCATGTGCTGCGCACGGTGGGTTTTATCTTGGTTCAATCGGCGGCCCAGCGGCGCGGTTGGCTCAAGACTGCATCACGAAGGTTGAGGTGCTCGAATACCCTGAGCTAGGTATGGAGGCGGTATGGAAGATTGATGTCGTGAATTTTCCTGCCTTCATCGTGGTCGATGATAAGGGCAATGATTTTTTTGAGTCGGTCAATCGGCCGGTCTCTATTGGAAAGAAGGCGTGAGCACCATGAAGGCTTGGACAACGTTTGCTATTGGGGTTGATGCGGCGAAGGGACGAACGATGCAACCTCTTCCCGAGGGTGTTGGTTTGGTTGTCGAGTTCGCCGTGCCGGCCGACTCGAACCCTTCGAAGGTAGCCACGTGGATTCAGCGCCGCATTTCTGATGGGGTGATTCCGCCCGAATGTGTGGCCGAATTGACTGAGACCGTCGAGCAGGGCGCCCTAGCACTGCTTGCCGCGCCGGCAACAGCGCTGGCGATCGATATGACCGGAAACCCGATCGGCGACAAAATGCGAGTTCGCCTTGAGGCCGCCGAGGGTGAGAAGGCTTGGCTCGTTTTCGGCATCTAGTTTTGCTGGGTTGTACCGCAAAACGACTCGCTCACCCGGGCTTGCTCCGTCGTAAGGATGGCGGATCGGAGTGTCTCGAAAGTACAGTCGACGGTATGGAACTTAAAGATCGAGTTGTAGTTGTTACCGGTGGTGGGTCTGGCATTGGTGAAGCGATTGCGGTTGCCGCCCATGCTGAAGGTGCCCGCCATGTTGTTGTGGCCGATCTCAATGGCGAAGAGGCTGCGCGGGTTGCAGCGCTGGTCGGCGGAACAGGTGTGGCCGTCGATGTGCGTGACGAGGCTGCCATCCAACGCCTGGTCGAAGCGACCCTCGTTGCCCATGGCCCCATTGGTTGCTTCGTTTCTAATGCCGGTTACGTCACGGTTGCTGGTATCGAAGATACAAACGAACGAATTCAGCACATGTGGGAAGTTCATGTGATGGCTCATATGTACGCAGCGCGTGCAGTGCTTCCGTCGATGATTGCGAACGGAGGTGGTTACCTACTGAACACCGCTTCGGCTGCGGGCCTGCTTTCGCAAATCGGGTCGATGGCTTACTCGGTTACGAAACATGCGGCAGTTGGGTTGGCTGAATGGTTGTCGATTACCCACCACTACCAAGGGGTACGAGTATCAGTACTTTGCCCACAGGCGGTCGAGACGAACATCATTGTGAACAGCCCAGACCTTCAACCAAGCGACGATGGGATGGCTGGCGGGGTGGCCTCCGGAGACGGCGTGATGTCAGCAACAGATGTTGCGAAAGCGTGCATAGATGCAATGCGTACAGAACAATTTCACGTGCTGCCTCACGAATCAGTTGCTACGTATGTCGAACGGAAGGCCACCGATGTTGATCGTTGGCTCAGCGGAATGCGTCGGTTTCAGACTGCCCTCTACCAAGACCGACCTCTGCCGGGCGAAGCAATCACCAAACCATAAGCGGGTTTGCTTCACCCGGCATGTGAAAACGTGATTGTATCGCCTGTGAAAACGTGATTGAAATGCCTGTGAAAACGGGAACAGGCTGACGTCATATGAAATATCTCCCTCGATTCGTTGACTCGGTCATTGCCGAGTTCTTTGCTGAAGTCCCGGCAATTCTCATCGCCGGGCCGAGGGCCTCGGGTAAGACGACGTCGGCAAGGCAAATGGCAAAGACGACCTTGCAACTCGACCGAAGCGACCAAGCCGCAGCTGCGAGGGCCGACGTGGACCTGGCACTTAACGCTGACGAGCCGCTTCTCATCGACGAGTGGCAATTCGTGCCCGAAATCCTCGGTGCGGTCAAACGCTCTGTCGACGCAGATTCGACCCCGAGCCGGTTCCTTTTGACCGGCTCGGCTGCGGCCGATCTTGGTCCGGCTGGCTGGGCAATGACTGGTCGAATCTTGAAGGTAAATATGTGGGGAATCACCGAACGAGAGCTAAATGGCCAGGTTTCGAAAGTGTCACTCATCGATGTGCTGTTTGGCGGAAACGCCGGGCAAGTAGCGAAACCTTCCGATGCTCCTGATCTTCGCGGATATCTGGAACGAAGCTTGCGGGGAATGCTGCCACAACTTGTTTTCGGGGCACGGATCGAGTTCGTGAGCGTCAGATGGCGTCTTACATTGACCAGATAACTCTGCGTGATGTTAAGGCTGGAGCAACACCAAATTTCACAGACGCTAAGCATTTAATATAGCTACGTAGCAAACTTGGCGATCGATTCGTCGGTGGAGTTGTTTTTCACACCGGTACAACACCGTTCAAACTGCATGATCAAATTTATGCTCTTCCAATCTCAACAATTTGGAGTGGGTGAATCGGACCTCGGCTAGGCCGCTAGGCAGTTACATCTTCGGGGGGAAGGTGGTGGGTTTCAAGACCGGTCATCATGAACGACAACACCCCATTAGTTGGCCTGGCCCGAAATCGACCCACAGTCGTGTGTTGATACCCGATTTGAAACCACGGCCAAGGTGCGCGAACCGCACCAACTAAACGGGTCGAGATAACCCCATTGGTGCCACCGTGGGCAACCAACAGAACTCGGGGCCCGGTAGCGCGTTCAGCCGCTGACCCGGAGGTAACGGTCCACGAAGGAATCTCGTGGTCGTGGTGAACAATGCCGTACTCGCTCAGAAAATCGATGAGCCCGTCTTCGATGCGTTGTACAAAGTCGCCGATATGTTCGCCGCCCGGCAAACCGTTCCATCGTTCATCTATGGACAACATTTCTTCGTTTGCATAGTGGGCCGTAACATCGGCACGGCTGAGCCCGTTCCAGTCTGGATCCCGTATTTCTTGTAGCCAGTCTGCGACCACCTCTTCACGGCCCAGCCGCTTCAAGAGGGGGGCAACGGTTTGGCGGGCACGGAGGAGCGGCGAGACCAAAATGAGGTCGAAGTGTTCTTTAGCGAGATGGTCGCCAAGTAACTCAGCTTGACGGAAGCCAAGTGCGGTGAGCGGCGGGTTGGTTTGGTACTGGTCTGAGGGATACCAGTCGGGTTGGGCGTGGCGGGCGAGCACAATTTCCATGGCAATACCGACCCTACCGTTGAGCGAGACCCGTCCTAGCAACTAGAACGTAAACATGGCATTACTTACCCAGTCACAGGTCGATTCGTGGGAACGCGATGGGTTTTTGAAAATTGAGGGCTTTGTTGATACCAAAGCCTGCACCGACCTGATGGATCGGGCGCGTGAAATGGTTGAGGCGTTTGATCCAGAAGAACACCGAAGTGTGTTCACCACCAAAGAACAAACTCGAACCTCAGACGCGTGGTTTCTTGGTTCAGGTAACTCGGTGCGGTGTTTTCTTGAAGAAGAAGCTGTCGATTCCGAGGGTCGCTTAACAAGAGATAAAGCTGGTGCAGTTAACAAGATCGGCCACGCAATGCACGATCTTGACCCAACGTTTAGTGCGTTCAGTCGCAACCCTGATTTGGCGGCAATCTCGACCGATATTGGTTTGGCCGACCCGAAGCTGCTGCAAAGTATGTACATCTTTAAAAATCCGCTCATAGGTGGCGAGGTGACGTGCCATCAAGATGCGACGTTCTTGTATACCGACCCAATCACGGTGACAGGTTTTTGGTTCGCGGTACAAGATGCAACGCTTGAAAACGGCTGCCTGTGGGCGGTTCCCGGGGGCCATCGTACCGAGCTTCGAAAAAAGCTTGTTCGTAACGATGCGCGCGATGACAATGCTGGAACCTCGTTCGAGGTGTACGGGCCAGAAATCGCGGCCGAGGGTGCCATACCCCTAGAGGCTCCTGCAGGGACATTGGTGATGCTTCACGGGTTGCTTCCACATCTGTCGGGGGCGAATCGATCCACGAAACGCCGCGATGCTTACTCGCTTCACGTCATCGACGGTCAGGCGCAGTATCCGGCCGAGAACTGGTTGCACCGTTCGACCGATCAACCACTTATGGGCTTCTAGCGGCTTCAGGTATGCCTACATACAATTTTGACCTGCTCACTGAAGCGGAACTTCATCTGCATCAAAGTTATAAGTGGACTGAATATCCTGCTGGGGTGATTCCGGCTTTTGTTGCCGAGGCAGATTTTCCGTTGTGTCGCGAAGTGCAAACGGTATTGCACGCAGCTATCGATCGGCATGACCTCGGATACGTTTCCAAACAAGACAAGACTGATTTCGCGGAGTGTGTTGCTGGCTGGCTGGGTCGAGCGTTTGATTGGCACCCTGACCCTGCCCACATATTCATGATCCCCGACGTAGTGATCGGTATGGATCTGGCGGTGCAGCAACTCAGTGAAGCTGGTGATGGCGTCATCGTAACTACGCCTATCTATGCACCGTTTCTCATCTTTAGCCGAATGGAAGGTCGGGTGCAGGTTCCGATTGATTTACTTCGAAACGGTGGTCGCTGGCAGCTTGATCTCGAAGCAATTGACGGAGCCTTTGCCAGCGGTCGGGCGAAAGTACTTGCCCTGTGTCATCCACATAATCCGACCGGGACGGTGTTCACGGTGGAGGAACTCGACGCGTTGATTGCCTCGGCCAACCGGCACGGGTGTTTCATTGTGAGCGACGAGATTCATGCCCCGTTTGTGTACTCGGCCGGGTTTGTTCCGATTGCCACCCGGCCCGGCGCCGATGGGGTAGTGGTGACCGTAACCTCGGCTTCTAAAACCTGGAATTTGGCCGGGTTGAAATGCGCGGCGATCATTGCTTCGGGGGCCCAGCTGGCTTTGCAGATCGGTGTTGCGGCTGGGATTAAACGACCAGGTGTTGGACTGCTCGGTCTGATCGCAATGAAGGCAGCCTACGAGAGTGGTGAACCATGGCGGGTCGAGGCGTTGGCGCACCTTAAAGCAAGACGTGATCAGCTCGCTTCGGCTATTGCCAGCTTTGACGGATTGTTGGCAATGGTTAGCCCTGAGGCCACGTATCTCGGCTGGGTCGATGCTACGGGTTTGATGGAAGCCGTTGGTGGTGCTCTTTCCGGCCCAGCCGGATGGTTACTGGACGAAGCTCGTGTGGCGTTTTCTCCGGGGTCGTCATTTGGCCCGATTGCAAGTAACTGGTTCCGGTGGAATTTTGGTACGACGACGGCACTACTCGATGAGACGATCGGTCGAGTGCGCAACACGATTACTGCGCGTACTTAGTCCTTTACTAGGGGACTGAGGCCGCGCAGTAAATGTTGTTTGACGTTTGGCCACTCAGGTTTGATGATCGAGTACATCGCAGTATCGCGCGGTGTCCCAGTTCCCGAGTCGCCTTGCCCGGGTTGGTAGTTGCGCAAGACACCTTCAAACGTTGCCCCAAGCCGCAAAATAGCGGACCGGCTTCGCTCGTTTCGAGCGTCGGTTTTAACCTGAACTCGTACGACCTCCCACACCTCAAATGCGTGAGTGAGCAGCAGGAGCTTCGCCTCGGTATTGATTGGGGTTCGTTGGGCGCTCGGGGCCAACCATGTTCCGCCGATTTCAACGCTTGTTGGCGAGGTAGTCGGCCCGTTCCACCGTTCGATATTTAAGAAGTTCGTCATTCCGACTAGTCCACCGTCACCGATTCGTATTTGTACATACGGTATCCATGAGCCACTTGCTGCAAGGCTCAGGCGATCAGCGACCATGGCTTCTGCCCCATCGCCGGTCGAAGGAACCGGTGCCCAATCAAAGGTTGAGCGATCAATCCCTTGTATCGCGTTGCTGAGTGCGGATACGTGGGCTTCTGTGAGTGGTTCGAGGCGAACAGAGGCACCGGAAAGCAGAGGTTGATCAAACGTACTCATATGCTTCCGAGCGTAACAAGTTTGAGAATGGGGTGGCCTGCTTCGAGCGACTCAGCAATATTCATCGTTGAAACGAACCGCCATTCACCATCGTCGGCTGGGTCGACAAGTTGTTGGGTGGCCGTCCACTCATCTGGGCCTTCAACCAGCGAAAAGTGTGTTGACGACCGAGCGTCTGCATCTGTAGATATCGAGTCGTAGGCAGCCCAGTAGGGCTTCATTGCCTCGTAGATTGCCTCGTGAGCCCAGCCCGTGCGCTCGACGAGTTTGTCGTGGCGGCGTATGGCCAACAATTCAACCCACGCAAACGATTGGGTTCGTAGCGCAGTCTTCCAGCCCTTCGGTGGCCCAGCGGGGCCGACAAGTGGCGAACCAATCGGGGCATCGTGGGCCGACTTGTTCACTGGGTCAAGGCCTGCAAGGCGCTCCCATTCCTCGATGAGGCTGGCGTCAACGGCTTTGATCATGGCGGCCAACCATTCGATAACGTCTTCTACTTCGTCGGTGTACGCCTCAAGCGCAAGTGAACGGTCAAGGGCCCGCCAAACATCTGTGAGATAGCGAAGTAGCAAACCCTCACTTCGTTCGAGTGAAAAACGCTTGATGAAGCTACCAAAGCCCTCGCCGGTTTCAATAAGTTCACGTACGATACTCTTTGGTTGAGGGTACGTTTCTGTCCATGGGTGGTGTTGTTTGTAAATCGCAAACATCGTATTGAGCTCTTCTTCGAGTGGCTTGGGCCAGCTCACCCCTTCGATCAAAAGAATCCGATCATCAAACTCGACACCTTCAGACTTAAGACGCGCAATCTCGGCGGCCCGAGCCTGCTTCTCTTGGCCAATAAGAATGGCCATCGGGTTTTCAACGGTGCTCTCGATGACACTCACCACATCGAGCGGGTAGGTCACGAGGTCTTGTTCGAAACTGGCTATCGCTTCGATGGCAAACGGACCAAGCGGCGAAGTGAACCTCACCCGTTCAAGTTCGTCGCTACCGTCGCTCGCCTCAGAGCCAATGCGAACCCCGGCGCAGGTTCCGTCTGCATTGCGAACCCTCGATGCAACCCCGGCAGCCTCCAGCGAGCGGTACACATGCATAGCCCGTCGTTTGTGAGTGCGCTTACGAGTATCGGTGTCGTGATTGGTAGCCAGTAGATCTTTCAATACATCGGGACCATCACCGGGGCGACTCAACACTGAGGCCACCATGTCGGCGGTTACCTTGAAACGCGAAACCAGTGGCTCTGGTGACGCCCCGATAAGTCGCTCGAACGTCTTTTCGTCCCAATGAACAAAACCTTTTGGTGCATCAGACCGCTTGACCTTTCGGCGGGCCTTCGGGTCGTCCCCGGCGCGAGCGAGTGCTCGTTCGTTATCGATGACATGCTCGGGCGCCTGTGCCCAGACGTGCCCGTCGGGGTCAAACCCAGGTCGTCCTGCCCGCCCGGAAAGCTGGTGAAATTCGCGAGCCCTAAGTGTACGTACCTTTGTGCCATCGAACTTGGTGAGAGCACTCATGAGTACGGTTCGAATCGGTATGTTGATACCAACCCCGAGGGTGTCGGTACCGCAAATCACCGGAAGCAGGCCGTCACCTGCCAGCTTTTCGACCAGACGGCGATACTTTGGCAGCATTCCTGCATGGTGAACACCAACGCCATTACGTAAGTATCGACCCAATGCCTGACCGAAACCCGTATTGAGCTTGACTCCCTTGATGGCTTCCGCAATGGCTTCACGTTGAGCGCGAGAGGTGAGCGGAAGGCTAACCATCGCCTGCGCTCGTTCGATGGCGTCGGCCTGGCTTGAGTGCACCAGGTAAATCGGCGAGAGACCTTTTTCGATCGCTTCAAGCACACTGTCTGAAACCGGTGTGGTTCGGTACTGGTGGTAGAGCGGTGTGGGCCGGTCAACGCTCATTACCTGTGTCACCGGCCGATTGGTTCGGCTTTCTAGGTCGGCGACGATTGGTGAAACGTCGCCGAGCGTTGCCGAAGCCAAAAGGAACTGGCAATTCGGCATAAGAAGTAGCGGTACCTGCCAGGCCCAACCCCGGTCGTGTTCGCCGTAGTAGTGAAACTCATCAAGGCATGCAAAACCCACGTCGTCGCTTCCACCGAGGGCTTGGTTGGCTAAGACCTCTGCGGTGCACACCAACACGGGCGCGTTTCGGTTGATCGATGCGTCGCCTATCGCCAGGCCAACCGATTGGGCCCCGAGCAGGTCGACCAGTTCAAAGAACTTCTCAGAAACCAGGGCCTTGATGGGGGCCGTCCACACTGCCCGTTGCCCCCTATTCATAGCCAACACGATTCCGGCCACCGCAGCCATTGACTTCCCTGACCCAGTTGGGGTAGCCAACACCACGTGCTGCTCATCAGCCAAGGCAAGTGCTGCCTCTTCCTGGTGCGGGTAAAGGGGACGGCCAGATTCTGCAGCCCACGACGCGAAGCCATCGAGCACATCAGAGGGATCAGACCCGACCGGTGGAAGTCGATCGATGAGCGAAGGTCCGGCCATGCCCCCCATTCTCGCAGCACGAGACCACACGCCAACGCCCGAATGGTGCCGTTCTGGGGCGATTTTGGACGTGGCGTGTGGTCGTTTGGGGTTTTGCGTGTGTTTTAGGTGGGACAAGATGAGGCATGACTTTGTTTTCTGAAGCGGTAGCCCGAGTAGCCAGCGGAGTTGATCATCACGCCGAAGCTGCAACCATGGTGGCATTGATGACCCTCGACGAGAAGCTGGGTTGTCTTGATGGTGATCTGCCGTTTTGGCCGGGGCTTTTCGATATGACGGCCGGTGGCTATTACCGCCACACCTGGCCCGCTGCGGCGGTTGACCGACTCGGTATTCCCGGCTTGCAGTTCTCTGACGGCCCACGAGGTTGTGTCGTTGGGCACGCCACCTGTTTCCCGGTCAGCATGGCTCGTGGTGCCACCTTCGATATGGATCTTGAGCGTCGGATCGGTGAAGCGATCGGGGCTGAACTGCGAGCCAGTGGTGCCACGTACACGGGGGCTGTGTGTATGAACCTGCTTCGCCATCCGGCATGGGGGCGGGCACAGGAAACCTACGGAGAAGACCCCCACCATGTCGGCGTTATGGCTCAGGCATTAACTGAGGGGTTGCAGACCTATGTGATGGCCTGTATGAAGCACTTTGCCCTTAACTCAATGGAAAACGCCCGGTTCAGCGTCGACATAACGGTAAGTGAACGAGGACTTCACGAGGTGTACCTGCCGCATTTCAAACGGGTTGCAGATGCCGGCGTTGCAAGTGTTATGTCTGCATATAACTCTGTGAACGGCGAGTGGTGTGGCGAAAATGAAACGCTTCTCACTTCGGTTCTTCGAGACGAATGGGGGTGGGACGGTTTCGTAACCTCCGACTTCATTTTCGGACTACGTGACCCGGTGAAGTCAGTCAAGGCCGGGCTCGATATCGAGATGCCCTTTCGTCAGCAACGAGCATTGGCTCTTGCGAAAGCAATCGAAGCCGGAGAACTGCTGGTGGAAGAAGTAGATGCCTCCGTTTGTCGCACCATTGCGAGTTTCCTGAAATTCGCATGGGTTTTTGACAAAACTGTTGACTCATCGGTGATTGTCTCAGCCCCTCACGTTTCGCTTGCTCGCGAGGCTGCCCACAAGTCGATCGTCATGCTTCGCAACACCGATGCACTACTTCCGTCCAAGGTCGAATCGGTTCACAGAATTGCTGTTCTCGGTCGACTCGCGTCGGTCGCAAACCTCGGCGACGGTGGTTCGAGCAATGTGAACCCACCCTATGTAGTGACACCTCTAGATGGTCTGCGCGCACAGTATCCTCAGGCGACGATCGCCTACAGCGAAAGCGATGCGTCGATAGGTGCCGGTGCCGATTTGGTGGTTGTCGTTGTCGGCTACACAAAAGATGACGAAGGCGAATACATCGATAACGCCGGCACCATGAAGCTTGCCGAGGGCCTGTTTCCGGCAATGGACGACCCAACGGTTGGGGCCACGGCCGCGGCGGTTATGCCGACCAATGCGCCGACTGTTTTGCCGGAAGATCTTGACGGCACACGTCCATCTGAAGGTGTTGGCGGAATGGCTCCTGGTGGTGATCGTTCAAGTTTGCGCCTCTCGGATGTCGACGAGGCACTCATTTTGGCGACGGCAGCGGTCAGCGCGAACACTGTGGTGTGTGTAATGACCGGCAGCGCTGTTGTTATGCCATGGGCCGATGAAGTTCGTTCGGTTCTGCTTTTGTGGTACCCGGGTATGGAAGGTGGGACCGCATTGGCCGACGTGATCAGTGGTGTCGCCGAACCGGGAGGCCGCCTTCCGTTTGCGATACCGGTGACTGAAACAGATCTTGTTCACTTCGACCGTGATGCGACCAGCGAAACGTATGATTTGTTGCATGGCCAGTGGAAGCTCGACGCGGACGGGGTAGCCCCGAAGTTCGGGTTCGGATTTGGTCTTGGGTACACCACTTGGAACATCGACAACGTCAAGGTGTCAGTCGTCGATCGCGCCGGGTTCGGTTCGCCGATCGGAGCAGAACTCGCGGCCGAAGTGCGTAACACCGGCGACCGGTCAGGTGAGACGGTCGTGCAGGTGTATGCGTCGCTTCCTCAGTCCACATACGAGCGCGCCGCTCAACGATTGGTCGGCTTTGCCCGAGTCGCTGCGGCAGCAGGTGAGTCAACGACCGTATTGTTGAGTCTCGATCTTCGCGAACTGGGGGTTCGCGAAGCAGGAGGTTGGGTGTACGAAAAGGGCCCGTGTTCGCTGACCGTTTCGTTTGGTCGAGGGGTTGCTGGTGACCAATCCGTGAGCATCAACCTCTAAGGGCCAAGGAACACAATCAGAGGTTGTAGTCGTCGACGATTTTTTGTTGACGATCAAGTTCGTGCTGATCAAGCCCGGCAGCTTCAGCGAGGCGCAACCAGGCCACAGGACGTTCCCACGATTGGGTTAAGACAACGAGCCTGTGATGAACTTCCAGCGGAGTTACCCCGGCTGGTACCGCCAAAGCAGCGAAAACACCGGGAAGCTCTTGGACGTCGGAGAGAACGGCATCGGTATGACCAGCATCAGGGTTAGTCACCATGTAGGAATCTGAGCTGAGTGCCCAGAGGCCCCACCCTGATTCGCGAATTTCATTTCGGAATGTATCCCAGCCGTCTCCCTCCGGGGTTGGCCCGTCGATTACCCACGACGCCATGTTGCCTTCATTGATTATTCCGATGACTTGAAAGACTGGCATCCAGTTGTCGTCGCCGCTTGCGTTGTCGTCGTCTTCTTCATCTTGATTGACAGCTTCTTGTTTCGGATTCAGTGGAGCTGCGTCGAAGACGACGAGGTCGCCCGTTTTTACCGGGTAGGGCGGCGGCATAACACTCATGACTCGGCCGGTCACAGGCCCGGTTCGAAGCGCCGTACAAATGACCCGATCGCCGTCTTTGTCAAGTTCGTCGTAGGCCACCTTGATAAACGCCCACTCCTCATCAATTGGTCCGGTACCTTCGTCAAGGGTCATTCCTAAGGCAGTGGCACGAGCTCGAACTGTTTCCCATTCACCGGCCAGCGTGGCATACGAAAGCAAATCCCACATGTCGCTTGTCGTATCTTCGTCTTGAGTTTTAAGAATTTCTATTACCTCGTTTTGCAGTCTGAACGAAGTCGCAAAATCTCGCAATTTGGTTGCGGTTTGCGCCCAACGGCGTCGACTCGGAAGGTGTTGAGGATTGATCGAAATGATCTGTTCGCAGTGCTTTATGACTTCGCTCCATTCTGAACTACCAGATGCGAGGTCCACGAGGATCCAGTGATGAAGTTCTGGGAGAGTGATCTGGATTCGTTCAGCGAGTTTTCGCTGGCCGTCCTCGTCATCGCCGTGCTTCAAAAGTGACAACGCCTCGCGCGCTCGTTGTTCGCTTCCTGGCTGTTCTTCCAACGCTTCCAGGGCCATAGTTTTTGCAGTTTCTGCTTCGCCAAGTGCGAAGAGGGCTCGCACAACTTGCTGGGCTATCGCATCATCATCCGAAGCCTCCTGGCGTGCCAGAAGTAAGAGATCAATTTCTTTCTCGGGGTCGCGGTTGTCGGCAAGGAATTCGACAAGCTGCAACGGATCAACAGGAAGGTAGGTGGTCACGCCTAGACCTTCGACGATCGCCCGAAGTTCATCGCCGAGTGGGTCGACTCGATGGGGGTCTCGAAGGATTTGTTGGGCTCGACCGAATTGCTCGAGTGCCTGGCGGGCGGTCCAGCCAGCCTTTCGTTCAACGGCTCGACGACAATGAATTTCAGCAAGTTCGACTGCTGCCCCGTTACCCTTAATAATGAGTTCTGCAGTCATCCGGCGGAGCGTCGCTCCGTACTGCCAATCGTTGTCCCACTTGCCACGGCGAATGATCTCTTCGGCAGCGCGCACCCAGCTTCGATAATCGCCGCCAACAACATCGCTTGATGGTGGGATCACGTCGTCGGCTTCATCTACCCGGTCAAGTAGGGCCAAGGCGTAAGCCTTCACAATTTGGCGGCCGAACCAGGTTGCATCTTCTTCGTCGTCATCGTGATTGTCAGCTTCAACCATCCAGTCGAGCGCTTCTTGAACCCGTCCTAGCTCGATGAGAGCGTTGGGCCGAATCGTCGAATGCCAAATGATCTCTTCACCATCAGCTCGCATGAGTTCATCGCTTTCGTCGAGAACAACGAGCGCTTCTTCGTAGCGACCAGCATCGTTGAGCGCATCGGCTCGCTCGCGATTGAGACAATGAAAACATGTCCAGGTCTTATCGATCCGAGCGAGGGTCTCATCGACTACACCGAGGCGCTCTTCAATGTAGCCAGACCGGTCGGTTACCGAATAGACGGTCGCCAGATCTTGGACTAAGCACACTGCTTGCGGGCATTCAATACAGTCGGGTTGATGTGAACGTTCGACGGCCGAGATGACATCATTGAGAGCGGTGCGCCCTTCACCATCTCGGCTCACCCGTGACTGCGCTGCCCAATGATGGGCGTAGGCCTCAAGCCACGGATTCTCAAGTTCGCGTGATGCGGCGAGAACGCTCAGGTAGATGCTCTCCCAGCCGGGGCTGTGTTGAGCAACCGCTGATACTGGCAATTCAAAAATTTGCCGTGCAAGTTCAGGTTGGCCAGCCTTGTTGAGCTGTTCACTTAACTTTTCGGCCCAAGCGAATACTTCCATTTACACTCCAAAACTGGGAAAAGGTTTACGAACTATGTGGTGAATGGCAAAGCATGGTTACCGCCGATGAGAGACCGCCAAAGGCTTCGGAAAGGTCGATTGACTTGCTGGCCTCTCCTGAAACCCCCGTGAGTAACTTGAACGACCGTAATAAGCGCGCTGCCGTTTCGACTCCGGCACTTGGCCTCGTTGGCGCTGTCGGACCTGCTGTGGTTGCTACGGCAGAATCCGATGCGGCCAAGAGGGCGATGATGGCCGGACAATCTACGTTCACATACACATGTGCAAGAGCAGAGTCTTGAAGCGTGGCCGTATGAAGTCTGGCCAGCCGAAGCGTCATTGTAGTTATTCGGGCGTCAGCGTCGTCGGCCTCAATTCGACGCTTGAGTTCGGCCTCGCGATCGGGTACGCGCACTAAGGGAACGTCCGTCGGGGTAAACCTCGCTGCAATGAGATCTTCGCCATCGTCGAGTAACCAACCCGACAGGCGACTCAATTGCTCTTCGGGTAGAGAAGCCGTTGTAAACATTCGCTTGTTACCAATATCGGTTCCGATCTCGACGAGTTCGGTTTGATTCCGACTGCACCACTCTCGTAAAAATGGGAGGACTGCGTACCTGGTCCCGCGAGCGACGGGTACCTGACGTGCCCGACAAAGCATCTCCTCAAAGCCATGTTCACCACCGAAGGCGACATGGATTCGGCCCCGGCCGCCGCGTCGCAGTTCAGGTGCTGTGAGATCACCCATCGACGTTGGGATTTGGACATCTTCAGAAAGGAATGCGAAGAGGCGATCGTCGGCGAGGGCGGCACCGAGAAGTGCTTGGTTGTGGCGAGCGAGCACACGACGCCAAGTCGCAGCATCTGATTGCGCAATTGAGGCGAGGCCGGCAATAAGTTGCTCACCAATCACGTGTTGCGCTGCATGCCACCGCTCATCCTTTTGAAGGTCTTCGCGGCTCGCAGTGGGGGTGAGTTCGTTTGACTCTATGACGCCTCCGATAAACCCCGCCCACTGAGGCAACAGATCTCGAGCATCATCATCGAGCAACATGCCGCGCACGAATACCGACAGATTCCTGTTGTCTGCGGTTCCGAATGCCGAACCGTCCTGTACCCAAAGCAAACCCCGTGTGTCTGATTGAGCCCCCATAAGAGCTCGCTGTCCTTTGTGGGCGAGCCGATTCTGTGCGGTAGCGGTTGGTCCGAACGAGGCGAGTTCTGGTGCAACATCAATGGTGCACAGTGGTTCGAAATGATGCTCAAAGCGAGCAGCAAATTCGAGCCGGGAGCGTCGTTCGCTTGGCGGCAGGCGTCTACTGAGCGGAGTCGTCTCGGGAGTGCGCCAAGGTGGTGTCACCTCATTTATTGCTGTCTGATCGTCACCCAGAAAGATTTGCTCTCGTAACAAGATGGCGTAGCGATCAAGCACCCTGTGCAGTTGTTCTGTCGAAGCAAGATACGCAAATTTCTCTTTGAGTAGCAGCGAAACTTCAGTACCGATCGATCGCTTCGGAACCGGTTCAATGCGGTAATTGAGCGCATCTTTCGATCGGTACCGATTGCCCTCGCTGGGCGACTGCGACGACGTCGTTGTGACAGTTACCTCGTCAGCCAAAACAAATGCGCTGAGAAATCCGAGGCCAAATTGCCCGATAAGAGAATCATCGTTCGAGCCAGCTCGTAAAGTTCGAGTGTATCCAGCCCCAACGGTTGCGAGGTACGTGTCAATCTCGATTGCCGTCAGACCGGCTCCGTTGTCAATAATGCGGATCATCGCCGGATTGGTTTCGCACCAAAGTTCGATTCGACCCGGAACAGCTGCCGAGTCAGATTGACCGTGTTCCAATCGGCGTCGAGTAATCGAGTCGTGAGCGTTCTGAACTAGCTCTCTGATCGCAACTTCGGGGGTTGAATACAGGTGATCGGAAAGCACCGTCATGAGGGCGCCGAGATCAACTTGGGCTTCTCGAAGTGTGCCCCATTGTTGCGGGTTGACTGGCGTCGCTATATCGGGAATTGCGGCGAGTAGAACCAGGCCCGGTACCGTAGTTGTGGCGTTGGCCTCGCCGGTTTCGCCGGGGTCAAAATCCGTCATTCACTATGTCTAGTTGGGCGAATCGTTTGTTGGGAACAGCAGCCAATCACGACCGAATTGGTTGCTCATTCAACCATCTGCCTGGTCTAGTTTCCGGTGGCTTGGTGAACCCTGACCACGTAGTCTGAGCGATCGTGCCATTGGCCTTCGTCCCAGTTGGCGAATCGCTCGATGAGTGCAAAGCCTGCGTCCATCATCCATTTGTCCCATTGAGCAACGCTCACACGACGCCCATCATCACGAGCCAGTTGCATCCCGGCCACTACCAAGCCGTGGCTATTCATATGTGCACGTATGGAAGCGGCGACCAATGGCTGATCACTCAGGTCGACGAACAAGATGACGTTGCCAGCCATCACAATAAGGTCGAACGTGGTGCCAAGGTCCAACCTTGCAAGGTCTGCTTGGGTCCACAACAGGTGTTCGGCCTTTGAGCGGGCTTCACCCAGCATGTCGACATCGACATCTGTTCCTGCCACCAGGAATCCCCGCTTATCAAGCTCAACAGCGACCCTGCCGGTTCCACAGCCCGCATCGAGAACATAAAGGTTGGTCCGAAGTTGGCGTCGCGTGATCAGCCGCTGGAGGAAGGCAACCTCACCGTGAGGGTCTTTGCCTGCAGCAGCCATTTCAGCCCACTGCTTGTCATATTCGGTTGGATCCCAAGTCGGCGTACGCAAAGTGCTAGCGGGTGCCAGCTGTTTCGAGCAAACGGCGAGCGATCACTTTGAGGCAAAGCGTTTCGTCTGCACCTTCAAAGATACTCAGCACGCGTGCGTCAACGAAGTACCGGCTCACGCTGTACTCCTCGGCGTAACCCATTCCGCCATGAATCTGCATGGCCTCTCGGGTAACCCATTCGGCTGCCCGACACACGTAGGCCTTAACCATCGAGGCTTCCATCGCCCCTTCACCCTTACCCATCAGGGTTGCCACTTCATAAGAGAACTGACGACTTGCCTGAATGATGAACGCCATTCGAGCCAGTTTCACTTTGGTCAGCTGGTAGTCGACGATGTTATGCCCGAATACTTTGCGGTTTTCGGCGTACGCCTGGGCTGCTTCGTACGCCGCTTGCATCAACCCCACCGCCCGCGCCGCCGTTTGTAAGCGACCATTTTCAAAACCTTCCATTTGGAAGTAAAAACCTTTGCCAAGCCCAGACTCTTCGCCGATGAGATGGTCGGCCGGAACACGCCAATTCTCCAGAGCAATTTCGTATGAGTGCATACCTCGATAGCCAAGTGTGTCGATGGGGCGGCCTTCCATTTTGCCCGTAGACCCGTCGGAATGATCTTGGGTGAACGTAAAGCCGTGTCCGCTGGCAATCGGTTTCGGTACGATGAAGAGACTCAGCCCGCGGTGGGTCTTCGTGCGGTCGGGGTCGGTGCGGGCCAACAACAACAACACGTTCGCCCGAGCACCGAATGTACACCACGTCTTTACGCCGTTGATTGCGTAAGAAGCACCATCTTCTACTGATGTGGCCGTTACCTTTATACCGGCGACATCAGAACCGTAATCTGGCTCGGTTACAGCAACCGCACCAAGTACCTCGGCAGTTGCAATTAGTGGAAGCCAATATGCGCGCTGAGCTTCAGTTCCACCTTTCACCAACGCACGAGTCAAAATCTCGGGCCTGGTGATGAGTGACCCGCCGATACCAAGCGAGCCGCGAGACAACTCTTCGGTAGCAACAACCATTCCAACGTATTCACCCTCACCACCAGTTGAGTAGCCGCCGTACTGCTCGGGAACAGATAGTCCAAAGCCACCCATATCGGCAAGACCCTGAATGAGTTCCTCTGGCACGTCAGTGTTATCACGATGCACGTGTTCGGCTCGCTCGCGAACCTGTTCCTCAGCGAACCTACGAAATGTATCTTGAACCATTTCGAAATCAGGATCTAGGTGCTTGGGCCCGCCTTTTGCTGCGGCAGCCTCATCGGCAAGGTTTGCGAGGAACGCCGGTGCCCGGAATGCTCGAATGAATGGCATGGCTCCTTTCAACGCATCTTCGCCGATTCCCCATTCGGCCTCACGACCCAGTACCCGCATCATCACATCGTGGGCGGCATCAGCCACGAAGGCACACGCGAGGCGACCTTCCAGATCGCCTTTGTTGCCATAATCGATGACTGCCCTGGCATTTTCAACTGCGCTAGCAGCGTGGGCCAGGTCGTATGCAACCTGCTGATTCGCCTCAATAATGTCGTCGGCCCGGCCACCACTACTGGCCAAATGGGCAATTGTTGCGTCTACGACTGACCGGCAAAGGCTGACGACTTCGGCAGCCGAGAACAGATCAGGCGTAAGCAAAACGTTTTCCATTTGTCCTAGGTTAATGACTCACCCGGCCGAAAAGACAGCCGGACCTCACCCGAATCGCCTCTGTGGAAGGGCCCCAACGTTTCGAGTGATCAGGTATTGGCGAACGGTACGCCACAAGCGGCCCGTGCGAACTTGTCAATTTTGAGCGAAGCCTCGCCTGCTGCGATGAGTTCGGCTTGCGGCAGGGCCCCGGCAACGATCTCGTCGAACCGGTCAAGGTCGCCACCCTTCATGCTTGTAAGCGTCTTGAGTAATCCAACAGTGACCTTCTCGATACCGACCAGATCGTCTTTGAACTGGGGTTGGCTTTTTCCTAAGGCTCCGTACGCATCGCTAAGTTCGGGCAGCAACGCAGCCGTGTCAGTTTCAAACTTCCTCAGGAATTTTTCGAATGCCGCTTCAATTTCGGCTTCAGATCGACTTTCGCCATCGACCGGTAAAATGGCAGAGGTGAACTCGTTTACCGAGGCACCACTCTTTTCGTTAAGGTCACGCACCTGAATGATCGCCTCACAGGTTGGGCTGTCTGCTGGTAACGAGGCGACGGTTACATCGTCGTCTGATCCGGTGCCGGTTGATGCAACCTTGGAAGCCGTTGGGACGCCTGTGGTTACGACCGTTTCTCTGGCGGCTTGAGACGCGTCCGAGTTCGAACCTCCCGAACCGCCAGAACCTCCCGAACCGCCAGAACCTCCACAACCGATAAGAACAGTTGCGCCGAGCAGTGCTGACAGAAGTACGTGTGCCGACCGTTGCCTATTTTTCATCGTTTAAGTCTTTCATGTCGAAAGCGTTTACGGTTACGGCTGGCACAGACACACCTGGTCCCCCTAGCCTCTCAGGCATGACCTCGCACGAACGACCGTTTGGCCGACACTATGAAGACTTCGAGGTTGGTGATATATATCGACACTGGCCGGGCAAAACGATTACTGAATACGACGACCACCTGTTTTGCATGATCACGATGAACCATCATCCGCTGCACACCAACGATTGGTACGCAGCCCAAACGCCTCAAGGTAAAAACGTTGTTGTCGGAAACCTCGTCTACTCGATGGTGTTGGGTATGAGCGTTCCCGATGTCAGCGGTGCTGCGATCGCCAACCTCGAAATAGAAACACTGAAGCACTCGAAACCCACCTTCCACGGCGACACTATTTACGCCGAGACTCGCGTTCTCGAAAAGCAGCTCACCTCTAAAGGCGACCGCGGCATCATTAAGGTAGAGACGAAAGGAATCAATCAACGGTCTGAAGAGGTGTGCTACTTCACGCGGAAGCTGATGGTGTGGACCAAAGCCAATGCTGGCGAACGTACGCGCCCATATGACTCTGACGCCATCTGGGCTGACTGAGTCGCTGCTCGACTGGCATAGCTCTGCCGGTCGAGATCTCCCGTGGCGACTAATTCGAGATCCTTGGAAAATTCTTGTCTCAGAAGTGATGTCGCACCAAACCCAGATAGATCGGGTTGTTCCGAAGTGGTGTGAATTCATCGAAAAGTGGCCGAGCCCCGGTGCGTGCGCCGGTGCCTCGCTTGGTGACCTCCTCCGAGTTTGGCAGGGGCTTGGGTATCCGCGTCGAGCGAAAAACCTCCAAGCTGCTGCAATTGCGATTACCGAACATCATGGTGGGGTGGTTCCAAATAGTCTCGAAGCCCTGCTGTCGCTTCCGGGGGTTGGCCCGTACACGGCCCGGGCTGTGTTGGCCTTTGCTTTCGAAGAAGATGTTGCTGTTGTCGATACTAACACTGCGCGCATACTTTCCCGATGGGCCGGTCAGAGTTTCACTTCTGCACAGGTTCAAGCACGCGCAGACGAGCATGTTCCGACGGGACTTGGTTGGGATTGGAATCAAGCGATACTTGACCTTGGGGCGCTTGTTTGTATCCGGCGAGTTGCGAACTGCGGTGAGTGCCCGGTTCGACAGTGGTGTAGTTGGCGCGGCGAAGGCGAAGACCCGTCAACTGCAACGGCGGGGGTATCTAGTCGACAAGCGGCCTTTGCGGGAAGTGACCGTCAAGCCCGCGGTCGCCTACTGAAAGCTGCTCAGCAGAGGCAGTTTTCGGTTGAGTCGGCCCGAATCGTGACCCGAATCATCGACGATGCGCACCGCGTCGACATACTTGTGAGCGGGTTGGTTGCTGAGGGGCTCTTGATCCAAGCCGGGGGCATGTTGAGTCTGCCCGACTAGATGCGAACTATTCCGGAACTACCGGTGCTGACCACCGAATGCTGGGAAGGTCGCTCAGTTTCTGGACAATCTCGACGGGAGCGCCGAGGCCAGTGCGCTTGGCTAAGCGCAGGATTGACTTGTTGGTCAATCGTATGCACCCATGACTTACTTTGAGACCAATTTTTCCGGGAGAACTGGTTCCGTGTAGGGCGATTGTTCCTTGACCTCCGGCGTAGTCGTACAGCACTTCTGAAAAGCCAGTAAGACCGAGGGCTATTGGGCCAAGGAAACCAGTCGGATCTTTTTGCGGAACGAATTCCTTTATCGCGAACAATCCGGTTGGTGTCGGAGTTTGACCGGTTCCGGTCGCAACCTTTTCGTCGATCACCACTTCGCCGCCGACGGTGAAGATCAAACGATTCGTTGAAAGTTCAATAACGATCCGTTCGGTGATTACCCGAGACGTCACGTCACCAGATCGTACCCAACCAACGGTTCCGTTCGGACGCGCCGGCACCAAGACTTTCCACCATTCGAAACCATCTACTTCGCCAACTGCACGGCCAACTGCGAGCAACACAATCGGACCAACCGTAGCCTGCCCCTTCGTGAGTGTGACCCCGGGGGCCGTTGTGGCTGGCCGTGATCGAACAACTACCGATGTTACGTTTGGGTAAAGGGTGAGCGCTTGGCCTATTGCTGGCCATTCGTTGCGGCCTACGACTGCCCAGCCCCGAAGCGGCTTTCCCGCCGAGCGTGCCGTTTCTGCATCAGCCGAAACGGCGAGCCCCGAAATTAAAAGCAAAACAATAGAGACACGTACAATTTGCTTTACTTGTTTGGTGAATGTCATCTAGCAAGATCGTTTCGTTTTGGATAACACAATTGCGTCTCTCACGGTTGGAAGGAGAGCTAGCGCGAACTTCTTTCCGCCTTCAACCGTAAGGTGGATCCGGTCGTTTTGTATGTCTACCTTAGGGTCGTAACCAAGGCGATCAAATTCATCACGGGTGGCAGCGTAGAGCAGCAGGTCGTCGGTTCTTGCGGTGCCAAGCGCCTTGGCCGCGGCATCGAGTGCAACCTGCGGCGCGAACCCACGTTTGTACGTGGTGGTCGGAGGAAGATCGTTAAGTACGATTACGACATTCGGGGCAATGTTCTGAATCTTTTCTACGAGAGCTCGGTACTTACCCGGCGCCGCTGATTGCAGGTCGCTATTGCCGGCCAGGTCGTTGGTTCCAATGGTCAAAATGATCACATCGGGCTTGGCTTCTACAATCCACCGCCCAACGTTGTCGAGCAAGTTCGCGCTCACGCCGGGGCCAATGGTGAAACCGCTGTGACCCTCATGGTTTGGGTCACCCCCTCCGGCGGGTTTTGTTTTTACCGATCCAACAAAATCGACGTTGACGTTCTGAGTAAACAACGCCCGAAACAGGGGGCCGCGGTAACTTTCGGGAAGGCTGGTCAGCGAGTCGCCGAATGGCATCACCCGTAACTGTGGGCATTTCTTTATCGCAGGTTCGACGATGAAATCATCGGGCTGTTCGGGTTCAACCACAATCGTTGCCACGGGGAACACTACCGTCGTCGTTGAAACCGCCGTCGTTGAAACCGTTGTCGTTGAAACGGGCGAGGAGACGGGTGAGGAGACAGCTGAATCCTTTGAGACCAACCCGATCGTGTCGGCGACCATGAACAGCACCAGCCCAGCTGCGAAAGCGGCCATCAACACACCGAATGCTTTCCTCACGACCTTAAAGCTAGTTGCCTCGATCGTTTCTTCAGACGTTACGACTGGGTGAGGCGCTCGATGAGAAGCTCGATTGCGTCGTCGGCCAACGCACGCATCTCGTCATCGGTGCGATCTTGAATCGGATGAGCGACGAATAACGAGGCGGGGTTGAGGCCGAGGGATTCACTCTGTGCCTTCGCTGCTTCAACAAACACTGACGAGGCAATGAACACACCGACAAGCCCACGGTTTTCCAAATCAACGATGTCGTGCACACTGCACGACGTGCAACTGCCTCAATCGGCGAGGGCTTCGATAACCGCCTGACACTCTTGCGATATGAGGTACCGCAGATCGATCGGAGCCGGTTTGGTGTACGTCGGCTTTTTGTAACGCTTCGTCGCTACGCCCCGTTCGTTCAGCCGATACTCAAGCTGATCGAGGAACACGTCTCCTCGGGGTTTTGAAATGTCGAGTAGCCCGACCGTTACCCCATCAAGTGACGCCAAACGAGGGTTCAACTCACGGACTATCGGTGATCGCTCTGATGTTGGATCGAGCAGTTTCATGATGCAATCTCTTTCGTGACCATCGTTGAGCCTTCTTGTCCGGCGACCCAGCCCCCAATGATGGCCGAAAACATGCCGGCATCGCCACCCGCATACAAAAACCACAATCCATCTGGCCGAAACTTGGGTAAAATCGAATCGGCCAAGTTAAGCGGTACCCCTTCTGCGATGCCGCCTGCATCTCGAACAATGTCTGATCCGAGAAGTTGCAGGTGAGAAAGTACTTCGGTTTTTAGACGCGCCTTGTCCCACCCTTCATTCGCAAACGTCCGACCGTGTTCGGGTGACACTACGACTAGGGCGTCGAAGGCAACGGCGAGTTTTGGATGTGCGACAGTTCGTAAGCATGCAGCGAATGATCGCGCCAGCGAGTCGGCGGTTCGGCTCTTTTGATCAACGATGGCACGCGGACCTTCTCCGGCGAAAAGAGTGACGGCAGACCGGCCGGGGTCGACGCCCCGCTCGGTAGCCAGCGACGACCATGGTGATTCTTTTTCGTTCTCGGCGAACGCAAAACCGAGCTTGCCAGGGTTTCCGAAGGTGGCTCGATCAACCCCACCAGGGATACCGCCGCCAACGTTGCGTATCACGAGTTGTAGGGCGCGCCCGATGGTTGCGTTCGCCCGGTTGCCCTGACCCAAAACATTGACCCCAGAGTTCATTCCTATGAGGCCGGCTTTTGGTCCGTTCACGATGACGACCGGGCCAGAAAAGTAGGTAGTGGCGAGTAGCCCATGCGCATTAAATTCTGATGTACATGCTGCTTCAACGGCAGCGATCACGACAGGTAGATACTCCGGCAGGCATCCTGCCATGACTGCGCTGATTGCGATTTTCTCGACCGTACATTCGATGAGGTCGGGCGGAACAATCGCAATCACATCGGAAGGTTCGCGAGTGGTGCCAGCCAGCATTCGCATCACCCGTTCCGGGGTCGGTGGAACAACCGGCAGGCCGTCAGACCAACCTCGGCTAAACATCTGCTCCCATTCGTCTTCATCGGTCGCTAGTTCGATCTGACGGCTTCGCAGTACTTCTCCGCCATACCGAACGGCGAGGCGTTCAGGCATTCCGAAGTCTAAGGTTCGTGAACCGCAAGCTACCCGCTGCTTCGGCATCGTGTTATATGACGTAAGCATGCTTACATCATCAAAGAATGTCGACCATAGGCTGGTTGACCAACCAACAGTTCGGTCAACTTCGACCCCTCCGCTAAATCGAATCAGGGTCGGCACCCCTTCGAGTCCGGCACGATACGAGAGCTCAAGGTCTCGGTCATCAAAAATGGTGATGCCGCAACTGGCGGCTTCGCCAGGGAATGTTGGATCGTCCTGCGAAGCGATGGTGGTGATGAGGCCGCGTTGCGCGAGGTCACACAGCACTGGGGCGACCAGCACGCAGGTGGGGCAATCACGTTTGACGATAGCGACGACACCCTCAAGCGGAAGGAGCGATGAAGAACCTGTGGTTTCGGTCACGTTCCTACCGTAGCCGTGACGTTCGTGTGTCTTGATGGTGAAATAGCGCTAAACGTTTGATTATGTTCAAAGAAGTGACTGTTCGGTCGCCACGACTTTTCCTGAGTCGTGCGCTTTGGGGGCGACGTTGAAACTCACATTTTTTGGTGTTCGGGGCTCCACCCCATGTTCATCAGAGAAAACCGCTCGATACGGCGGCCACACGTCATGCGTGGTGGTGCGTCCAAGTACCGGCAACCCGATTATTTGCGATCTTGGTACGGGCCTTCGAAACTGGGGTGAAAATGAACCCCATGATGGAAGCTTCGCCGCAACAGCTTTGGTGACGCATTTCCACTTCGATCACGTGCAGGGTTTGCCGTTTCTGAGCGCGGCTGATCGCCCTGGTGCCCGGCTCGATATTTACGGTCCGACGGAAGGGGGGTTGAGCGTTCGAGAAATGTTCACCCAGTTCGTTCGACCCCCGTTCTTCCCGGTGACTATTGATCAGCTGCGCGGTAGCTACAACTGTCACGATGTCAGCGACGCAGTGTTTAGCGTTGATGATGCGAAAGTGACGTCTCGGCCCGTTCCGCATGTCGGCGTGACCCTCGGGTACCGGATCGATGCTGACGGTACCTCGGTTGCCTATATTCCCGACCACCAAGCGCCGAACGATATGACCTTCATCGATGCCGGTGTCCGCGAGTTAGTAGTGGGTGTCGACCTCCTCATTCACGACGCGCAGTACGATTCTAACGATTGGCCCACCAAGGCGCACTGGGGGCATTCAACCGCCGAGTACGCCCTTCATGTTGCCAAGTCGTGTGGGGCAAAAGCACTGGCACTTTTTCACCACGACCCGTGCCGAACCGATGAACACCTTGACGCAGCGACGCGTCAGTTAGCGATCGAGGGTGCAGCGTTCGGTGTTGAAGTCTTCGCGGCAAAGGAGGGTTTGAGCCTCGATCTTTCTCGACCATTGCGCGATTCGCTTTGTCCATCTCGCTCCATGGGCCCGATGTTCGCTCGCCTGAGGCCGTAATCCACGTACGATCTTCGGCGTGAGCACGAAAGATTCAACGGATAACAACACAATGCCCGTCATCGAAGGAGCGCTGTATCGCCTCGTGATGGGTTCGTTTCTTACGGGGGTAACGGTTATTACCGGTCTCGATGATGGACAGCCGGTCGGGATGGCAGCTAGTTCGTTCACCTCGCTGTCCATGGATCCAGCCCTGGTGTTGTTCTGTGCCGGGAAGTACTCAAGTACGTGGCCACGAATTCAAGCGACAAGACACTTCGCAGTGAACATTCTGTCGGCGACACAAGAGCAAGTAAGTCGTCAAATGTCGTCGAAGGTACCCGACAAATTCGATGGGGTGCCGTGGCACGCTGAACACTCGGGCGCCCCCATTCTTGACGAAGCATTAGCCTGGATCGATTGTTCGATTGAAGCAGAACATGGTGGTGGTGACCACGTCATTGTGGTCGGACGGGTGCTGGCGCTTGGTGCCCGAGACGGTGAACCACTCGCCTACTTTCGTGGCGGTTACGGAAACTACGCGCGCTGACAGTATGCCTTTCACGTTTGTTAACACCGAAATTGTTGGGGTCGTAGTAGTTGAAAGTCGTATGTTCCACGACGATCGCGGCTACTTCCGAGAAGGATTTAAAGCGTCAGAGTTCGTTGAGGCAGGCATCCCAACCAGCTTTCTTCAAGACAACACTTCTCGTTCAAAACGGGGTGTTGTGCGGGGTCTTCACTTTCAAAGCGACCCTCATTCCCAGGGCAAGCTTGTGAGCGTTACCCAAGGTTCGGTACTCGATGTTGCGGTCGACCTTCGTTCAGGGTCACCAACGTACGGAAAGTGGGTTGCTGAGGAACTGACTGAATCGAACGGCCGAATGCTCTGGATTCCGGCCGGGTTTGCCCACGGCTTTTCGGTGCTGTCCGAATCGGCCGACCTGGTTTACAAATGCACTACCGAGTTCCACGGCCCAGCCGATGGAGGTATTGCATGGAACGACCCCGACCTGGGCATCGATTGGCAGGTTGACAACCCGGTGATCTCATCGAAAGACGCCGAACTACCTCGATTGCGCGATAGCAACCCCGGTTTCAACTACTGAAGGCCTGAAGTCATGGTGGATACTTTCGTTCACGCGGTCTCTAGATAGCGGCGAAGTGCTTTGCGGATCACGTCGCCGTGGTTGAGTGATCCGTGGATGGTTCTCGATATCGAGGTGCGGAACGTTCTGGCTTCGCTGTTCAACTCACCGTACATCGCCTCGGCTGTACGTACACCTTCGATGTGGATGCCCGTAACAGTTGAAGCGGCTTCGGTCTTCCAGCTCGGCTTTGCTCGAACTTCTAGATCTCTACCGTGAACCCGAGGTCGATCTCGCCCGCCGGAAATCCGCCCAACGCCCAGTTTTGCAGCTCGACCTCATGCAGGATGACCGATACATGATCACGAGGAATGCCCAATTTAGCCAGTCGATCGACGACTTCCTTGTAGAGGTGCCGCTTCGCGTCGATGGATCTCCCGGCGAAGCAATCAATCGTCACGATGGTGCGATAGTCGGGCTGCTCTAACTCCGGGGAGCATAAAAACCGACCCGGCTCATGGATGACCAAGCGAATGTTGAGGTCTTTGGGTGGGATGCGAAAGGCTTCGACGAGTGCGTCGTGAACGCTGTTCATAATCGAGCGTTCTTCCGCCGCGGTGTAGATATGACGATTCTCGATAAGGGATGCAGGCATTCCAGAAGATATCAAAGCCGAAGCAGGGTGGCTTCAAGAATTACCGGGAGTTGCAAACCCCACTACTTGTCATAGCGTCAACAGCCGCCGGGATATTCAGTCCCACGCCGGAGTTGGTCAAAGCAGCGTGTGTCACCACTTGGCGGGTAAAACTGCAGCTGCGGGTCTTCAGCGAACTGCCGAGGGTATGAAGACCGACGTTTCTCAGCTGTTTGAAGGCACCGGCCGCCGCTTGACCGTCTGCGTGCATATCTTCTCCGCGAACGTCTTTCATTCACCGTGTTTCGTGCTGCGACGTCGTTGACTCAAGCGAAGTTCCTGAACAGCTTGAGCGGCGCCAACTATCAGTGAGGGCGTTCGATTGCGATGAGATGATGATCGACGCAAAAGTGATTCAGGGTTCTGAGCTCAAAGCACTTCTGAGCAAGATGTTCATGGAAGGCAACACGTCTTTCGTAGATATTCACAATGCTTCAAGAGGGTGTTGGGCAGCACGAGCTCAGTAGCTTGGAACCCTTCGCCACTTGCCCCGTTGTCGCGCGGTCAGCGTCAATCCGCTCCGATATACGCTTAAAATAAGCATACATAGCACCCAATATCGCCGACAGGCTAGTCCGTTTCGATCCTTAGACGAGCGTTGACCGCACCCGCGATCGCGACGATATGTGTGGGGTTTGACGTCACCACACCGTCTCCGCGACGGAGTGCGCCCTCAACAACGGCGGCATCGACAATATCGTCGTGACCGGCCTTGCCAGCAAGAACCCCAACAGCGCGGGATTGAAGATACGAGAGTTCCTCTACGTCACACGCCGCCAACAAACGAGAGAGGTTTGCTTGTCGACTGCCGCCTCGCCACTACCGCCGACGGAACAGTCACGACAACTTCTTCAGCGAGGAGACCGGCGTGCAGTGCCCATAGTGCCCGATCATTGCGGTCACGAGCGATCAGCGCTCCGGTGTCGTAAGTAACTCCGTTCACGACGCGCGCCGTCGAACGGGTTTACGACGTCCGAGGAGCGCACGAGCGCGAACTAACCCGTCGGCAAGTTCGTCAGAAGTGAGCGCACCATGTTCTCGTTCCCATTCGGCGATTCCTCGCCGACCAACGTCAAGTCGGAGGCGATGCGCAGCCGTTGCCGCAATCCAGCCACTTACTGACGTACCTTCAGCTTTAGCCGCAGCATCAATTGCGGCAGCCAGATCAGGCGCAAGGGATATCGATCGTTTTTCCCGGATAGCCATGCCCTCAAAGTAGTACAGAAGGTAGGACAGCATCAAGATCCATGCCGGAAAATCCGGTTCACCTACCCGTTATGGTGAGTTCAGACAAGACTCAGCAGCCCATATTCGGCGGCGACGCAGCGGTGATAGTAAGCGCACGTGTTGGGCCGGAGCCGTGCCGGACCCAGTCGAGCTTGAGGTTACGGGCCTAGTAGGGATGCTGGGATGACGGCGATGCCGTCGGTACGGCGGTAGGCGTATGGGCCGGTAGTGATTATGGCTGCGTCGGCTATCAAGTCCGGTACTTTTGAGCGTAGCCAATTGAGGTGTTTCACGTCATCGTCGGTTACGGAGTCAGAAAGTTTGACTTCGAGTGCCACGATGCGATGGTCGGGAGCTTCAACAATGAGATCGACTTCGTGGTCACCGTTAACGCGCCGGAGGTGGCTTGTCCGTCCGGAAAATTGCTGTGCATATGACCGAACGGACAGTGTTACGAGCGATTCAAAAAGCCCTCCGAGAAGCAATCCGTTGCGAATTACCGGACCGCCCACGGTGCCGCGTAACAAGCTGTCCTTCGTTGCGCCGAGCAGACTGGCAGCGAGGGCAGGGTCAGCCAGATGATGCTTCGGTGCCAGCCCCAGTTTGCTCAACGGGTTCAACGTTGGTGTCCATCCCGGCAGCGGGTCCAACACCCAAAGTCGCTCAAGGACATCTCGGTAAATCATCGTAGTTGTCTTGGCAGGCTTGTCGGCTTGACCTGGGGTCGCAGCGTCGAGAATCGTCCCGTAGGCGGCAGTGGTTGCTGTGGCCGCTGCGTATGCGGCCATCCAGCCCCGGAGGCTCGCGGGGCGACGAATCCGGTGACCTTGCTCCGCGAACTCTGTGTCAACAATGCGGTCAATGTAACCCTCAAGCTGGAGATTCCTTGCTCGCTCACCGAGATTCCGAATCCTTGGTAGACCCGAGGCGAGAATCTCCTGAACGTAGTCTTCGAGCGTCATCGACGCTTCTCCGCCTTTATCCGGGGCGCTCCCGGCTACCTATTGCTTGAGACTGATCGTGGGGATATCGGGGAGGCCACGTTCGGCCAAACTCATTGGCCGCATCCGTAACCTCACGATTCGCCCGGCTCCCGAGTGTCTCACAGCGTTGGCCCGGTGAGGACTTCGACAGGCACGCACCACCTCGTGAATTCCCGACAGTTGATCGGCGACCCGTGAGCCGATCCGGCCCGTGGAACCCGCAACCAAAGTCTTCACGCGCTACTCTATTCTAATCTATGACACATTGTGTGTCATAGACGAGTTTGACACGTTCTGTGTTGGAAGTCCGTAAACTGCACCTATGGGGTCAAATTCGATCGATCCGCGTGTCGTTCGAACGCGCGAACTCGCACTTAACTCAGCACGCTCACTTCTCCTCGAAGGAGGAATCAGTTCAATCACGCATCTCAACGTGGCAGAGCACAGCGGACTCGGCCGAAAGACGGTGTACCGGCACTGGCCAACCGCCAGCGACCTCATTTACGAAACGTTTTCGTCGGCCAATTTCCCTCGGGCCGATCGCACCGGTGAACTTCGGTCCGATCTACTTGCGCATCTAGAAGCACTGCGGCAAGCGCTCGTTGACGGCCCTCTCGCCTACCTCATCCATGCGCTCAACGAAAGAGCAGCAAACGATCCTGAAATCGCGGAACTACGAGACCGGCTCACAAACGAGGGATGCGAACCTATCCGGATCATTCTTCGCGACGCGGTCAAAGTAAAACGCTTACCTCGAATCGATATCGAAGAAGCAGCAAGTCAACTAGAAGGACCACTCTTCTACCGAACCCTCGTCCGCAACGAAGCAGTCCCGAAACGAACCATCACAAAAATCGTGGATCAATTCCTCGATGCCCATCGAATCGTTATCTGACCGGGCGGGAACACCACGTCACGTCACGTTTTGTGCTTGTCTGACGGCAAACAGAATATTCAATAAGGGAACCAGTGACGAAATCGAGAACAGCCGCAACGAACGAACTTCGTCATCGCCTCGTATTTTTATACGTATGCCCCGAGTTCAGGTGTGTTTCCCGAGAGTCTTTACGCAGAGCTCAAGAGCCGAGCCCTGCCCGCATCGGAACCAAACGGCACTGTTTTGACTGGCGACGAAGAAGGCATCACCGCTCTTACAGCGGTGTCGAGAAACGTAGCTGTCGAACTTATCTAAGTCGCACTGCTTGATCCTGCGGTCCGGTCGAGCGGGTCCACCGGCTTGGGCGCAAACCACGTTTGTCGCTAGCGGATGCCACTAGCTCTGTTCAGCCGTTGACCACACTGATGGGCGTGCAAGCGGACACTACGGAGTTCGCCGTGCAAAGTTCATAGTCGCCCCCAGCAAGATCCGGAAGTATTAGGTTTGACTTCTCACCAGACACGGCGTCGTCGACCGTCACCCAATCCTCTTGGTTCGTTTCGTACCCCATTGGTATCTCATCGTTGCCATCGCTTCGAAGTAGTGCAATTCGCACGCCGGATCGTTGGACCCAGAAGTAACCGCCTCGGCTACTGACGAGCCGCCCGGTGAACGTGATTTCGAAGGGCTCGCCGCTACGGACGACTCCTTTCACGACAAGACTCGAAGCCAATTGCAGGTCATTCGATTGTGGGAGAACAACCCCTCGAGGGGCAACGGTCGTAACGCCGTCGATTGATTGCTCGTCATGCGTCTTGCTCGTGTGTTTGTCGGCACCGGAACACGTTGCGAGGAAGATCGAACAAAGACCGACTTTCCATGCCGGCGTCGAACACCGTCTCGACATCAGATCACTGAGCATCTCGCAATCCTGCCACGCTGAAGCGAGCCAGACGCAGTCACCGCACATCTGGTGAAACAAATCGTTCACACGCTCGGTCCGAAGTAATGCGCACTGATGGTTAATTGTCTGGGGACGAATCTCGTGAAGTCTGTGCGGTGGACGAACCAGTCACTATCGGGCCCTCGTACCCTTCAACATCCTCGCTGTGTTCGCTCGAACAGCTACGAGCCGACCTGGGTCGTTGAGAACCAGCGAATGTTTGGTGTCCGAATCGCTCCCGGAGTCACCAGCTCGCAAGAATGAATAGCTTGCGCATTACCGGCGCGATAGGAGGTTGGAGCCTCTCCGGCCGCTACTTGGTGATGCCGAGAGCTTTGAGCACGAAGGCTAAGACGAAGGCTTCGTCGCGCCATCCGGCATAACGTCCGGTTGGTCCTCCGTGGCCGGCACCGAGTTCGGTTTTCAGCAGCACGACGCCGTCCCCGGTCGATCGATCTCGTAGGCGTGCCACCCACTTTGCGGGTTCCCAGTAACCAACCCGTGGGTCGTTCAAACCGCCCGTGGCCAACACATTCGGATACGCCTGGGCTGTCACATTGTCGAACGGTGAGTACGACTTCATGTACGCATAGTATTCGGGGTCACCGGGGTCTCCCCATTCATCGTGCTCGATAGCCGTCAGGGGCAAGGTGTCATCGAGCATGGTGGTTACTACATCGACAAACGGAACTTCTGCAACGACACCTGCCCAAAGGTCGGGTCGGTCGTTCATGGCAGCACCCATCAATAGGCCGCCAGCGCTTCCGCCACGAGCAACAATTCGGGCTCCGTCGCAAATTCCTTGAGTGGCCAGTGAATCAGCAACATCAACAAAGTCGTGAAATGTGGTGCGCTTCTTGAGGAACTTGCCGTCGAGGTACCAACGGCGGCCACGCTCGCCTCCGCCGCGAATATGGGCAATAGCAAAGATGACGCCACGATCAAGAATCGACAGTCGCATAGTTGAAAAGGTTGGGTCAATCGAAATCTCATATGAACCGTATCCGTACAGAACAAGTGGAGCGGTGCCGTCAAGTTGAGTCGTGCGATGGTAAACAAGTGAAACCGGAATGGTTTCGCCGTCGCGAGCCGTGGCCCAAAAACGGCTACATCGGTAATCATCTGAAACGAAACCATTGAGAACCGGCTGTTGCTTTAGCAGTTTTCGTTCGCCGGTGGCAAGGTCTTCAGAAAACACTGTTGGCGGGGTAACCGGTGAGGTGTACCCGAACCTGTAGGTATGCGTATCAAATTCAGCATTCCCGTTTGACCAAATGCTGTACACCGGCTCTGGAAATTCCATGGATCGAACTGACCCAACGGACCCGTGTTCGTCCAGACCCACAATACGCATACGTTCGAGTGCATCGACACGTTCTGAAAGCACCAGGTGTCGGGAGAATACGTCGAACCCGTCAAGCTTCGGAGGATACGCCTCGCTACTTGATGGGTGTAAGCCCACATCGACCCAACTCGTAGGCGAACTCGGGTTTGGTGTTACATACAACCGGAACCCCGCCGACTCATGGTTGCTGACCACAAAGAACCGCTCCGTTCCGTCAGCCGCTCGGTGGTGGTCGATACCGTATTCAATACCTTCACTTCGGGGGGCGAACAGCTCAAACCGAGCGAGCGGATCATCGGCGTCAGTAGCTCTCAACACATGTGCTTCGGTGGTGATCTGGCTGGAAAGGGTTACCATGATGTATTCGTCAGTAGACGTAGTACTCACAGAAACGAAGAATCGATCGTCGGGTTCGACGAACACCTCGATGTCGCTTTCTTGATCGGTTCCGAGTTGATGACGCCACACCCGGTCTGGGCGCATTTGTTCGTCGAGCGTCGTGTAAAAGATCGCCTGTGATGATGCTGACCAAGCAACCCCGGGAGACGTTCCGACCAACACTTCCGGCGCTGCGGGGTCGGTTGCCTTCGCTGAAGTCTGATCGGCGACAAGAAACGCCAGGTCGTATTGCTCGGAACCATCGACATCTTTCGCCCAGGCAATGAGCGAATGGTCGGGGCTTGGCTCGAACGTACCCAGAGCAAAAAACTCGTGCCCCTCTGCAGCCGCATTCTCATCGAGTAGAAGTTGATCGGCCGACTCGTCATTACTTTGCTCACGAGGTCGGCGCACATGCATTCCGTATTGCTTGCCTTCTTCGGTTCGCGTGAGGTACGCCCACGGCCCCTTCAGGGTCGGTAGCGACATATCAGTCTCTTGAATGCGAGCCTTGATTTCGCCGAACAACGTTTCTTGTAACGCCTCGGTTGGGGCCATGACCGCCTTGCAATAGTCGTTTTCCGCTTGTAGATGTTCAATCACGCCAGGGTCTTCGCGGTCGCGCAACCAGGCGTACTCGTCGACACGGTCATCGCCGTGTTCGACGGTTGTGACTGCTCGCTGCTGCGCTTGTGGCGGGTTGGTGGGCTTCGGATTGGCTGCGGAAAGGAACTGCATGATGACACCAGGGTAGGTTGTGTTGGTGCCCATTTATGCCCTTGGCGATCTCGAGCCTCGAATCCACCCGGAAGCCTTTGTTCATCCCGATGCCATCATCATCGGAAACGTCGAAATCGGCGCATGGTCAAGTATCTGGCCGGGTGCTGTGTTACGAGGCGATTCAGGGCTGATCTCTATCGGAACCGAAACGTCAATTCAAGATGGCTCGGTCATTCACTGCATTCCGATGCAACCAACGACGGTCGGTGATCGGTGCGTTGTTGGCCATATCGTGCACCTAGAGGGTTGCACAGTTGAAAGCGACTCGCTCGTCGGAAACGGATCAGTCGTGTTGCACTTTGCTGTGGTTCAGTCGAACTCACTTGTTGGTGCAAATGCGGTCATACCTAACAACATGGTGGTTCCAACCGGTGCAATGGCGTTAGGTGTGCCAGCGAAGCTACGCGAGAATACGGTTACTGCGGGTTTCAATGCCCTCGCCGTAGCTTCGTACGTGGCAAATGGCAAACGGTACCGCCAAGAGATGCGTCTCATCGGGTAAGCCTCGTCATGGTGAGCCTCGTCATGGTGGGCCTCGTCATCGTCAGCTAGGCGACAGTTGGTTCCAACCCGGCGCCGCCACCGACAGTTCCGGTGGGGCCAGGCGAAACAAGCGACCGATGGCATCGCCCACGATGAGACCCGCATTATCGTCAACCACAATGGCTCTCGGGTTCGTGAATTCTTTTTCTACACCGGTCGTGGTCGAAGCAAAACCTTCCGGATCAATTCGGCGCACATTTCGCGCACCAGCGTCGACCACGAATACGCTTCCATCGGGCGAAACAGCTAACCCTGAGGGCGAATCAAATCTCGCCGCTGTAGCTAGGCGACCGTCTCCGTCCGAGCCAGGTGTGCCGATGCCAGCGAACACTGACCGGTTTCCTAACTCATCAAAGGCAAACACCTGATGATTCTTTGGCGCACTCACCAAGATGAGATCTTTGCCAGCGAACTTACGAACCGCAATTCCTGTTGGTCGGTTTACGTTACCTACCAACGACACCATTCCGTTACGACCAACTCGCAGCACACGGTTGTTACCGGTATCGGTAACAATTAACGCACCATTTGAATCTATGGCAATGCCCGAGGGTTCGTTGAGCGCAACACTTGGGCCCGCACCGCTCGCGTCGCCCTGCCCGCCGACACCCGTTCCGAGTACCGCTTGGGCTACACCGGTTGAATCAGCAGCGAGCACCCGATGGTTGAGGCTATCGACAATGTATGTGACCCCATCAAAGCCAGCAACACCGACCGGCGTGTCAAGGTCGGTTGATTCTGAGCCTTGCGAACCACTTCCAAACACCGTTCGTAGGTTGCCGTCATCGATTGCAATGATTCGGTGGCGTTCTGCATCTGATGCAATGAGCAGCCCATCAATCAACGCCAAACCGGTAATCGAGCCGAACGCAGCAGCTGGTGGTAAGCCGCCTCCTGCGATGGTTCGAACTGTTCCGTCGGGGTCGATACGTCGAACAACACCGGTAGGGCGTAGCGCAACGACAACTGTGCCATCAATGCCAGTTGCAAGAGATGATGGTTCGGCGACCCGCTGCGAGAGCGGTGATGACAGCACTTCACTCGGTTGAACCCCACGAAAGGGTGCGATTGACCATTGACCGGTGGCAGTCTTTTCGACGAGGCGAAGGCGATCGCTTGCCACATCGCTCACCACTAACCGGTCGGGTCCGATCGCAGTCAAACCACTGATCGTTGCTAGTTTGTCGTCGTTAAGCCCAAGTAGTCCGCCTGGGTTGCCTTCAGGGTCAATGAAGGGGTCACCAATCCCTGACACCACCGGTTGGCGCACGTTTCCTACGATTTCCTCGATGGCGTTCGATGTTTGGTTGACAACAAAAATTTTGCCAAGTGAATCAATTGTAAGTGCACTTATTGGCTCGCCACTGGGTCGAATCACCGGGGCGCGTGTATCGACCCATTCGAGCCCCCCATCAGATCGTCCGGCGAGCAGTCGTCCTTCCGGCGAATACGCGATCGGGCTCGCAGCCCAAGGAAGAGCTTGTTGATCGAGCACCTTTCCCGACGTATCAAAAAGGGTGAGCTGAGACGTCGTAGCGTTCACTTCACCAACAACAGCAACCTGCGTATCTGTTGCCGCCAGAAATGTAGGTCTGGGTGTAACCGCTTCTGTGAACGCTCGGAGGGTGCCTGTATCGGTGACTGCCACCAGCCGGTCACGGTCTCGCTCGGCAATAATCGTTGTTCCGCTAGCGCTGATCGCGACAGCGGCAGGTTTGAGTTGAAGGTCGATAGCGAGAACTTCACCTGACTCGTTGGTCAATTGCTCGCCCGAGCTTCGAAAATCGCTGAGAATCGTTTCAACCCTGTCGGGCGAATCGATGGCAATCGCAAGTACCCGTCGGCCGTCAGGATCGGTCGCTAGAAGCCGACCGTCTGATGAGATAGTCAGTGCACTTATTGATACCCCGGAAACGGGTGATAAGCCTGCCTGATTTGTAGGGTCCCAGATCGATATTCCACCAGAACCCTCGCCCCGGTCATTGCTTCGGGCAACTGCCAGGCGACCACCCGGAAGAATCGAAACTGCACGCAGCGAACCAGTTCCTGGCAATTGAGGAGGTTGACTGGTTGGCGTTACCCCGTTGACGCTCAGCGAAACCAACTGATCACCTGAAGCCCCAAACCAACCTTCATCCGCGACGGCAAGAAACGCCGTGATGGCAGTGTTCGTTGCCGCGAATTCGGTAACCGTTCCGACGGCATTGACAAGAAACGCCCCGGTCGAGTTTCCGGTCGTTCCTTTCCACGCAACAGCTACGTTCCCAGATCGATCGGCTCCGATGGCGGTCACTTCAGATTGCGGCGGAATCTTTGCGAACTCGCTCAGAGTGCCTTGTGGGTCGTATCGACTGAGTACGGAACCGCCGTGTGCCGCAACGATGAGGCCACCAAAACTGTCGGAGGTAATCAGACCAGGTGCACTGATTGGCCCGAGGTTCGCCGTTGCGGCGGTGGACTCATCGATGATGGCTGGTTGCAGGCCATCGGTGGTGACTTCGCGAACCCAACCCTCAGAAGCGTCGACAAGAAAGGTTCGCCCGTCAGGCGTTGTGGCCAGGCCAGTCGGCTGAGTGACGGTGCTGGCCTGAGCACTGACATCGTTTCGACCCTGGGAAATCTGTGTGGCCCGAACTGGCTGGCCAATTCGGGTTGGGTCGGGCTGTGGCTCATCACGCACCGGCACACCCTGAGTTGGGAGCGTTGAACCGGGCACAAACGACGTCTCGCCGGGCGTGAGTGCAATGACGCCAACAACAAGACCGATAACAGCTGCCAACGCACCGAGCAGGTACGCAAGACGCCGAGATGTTCGTTTCGGTTGGGATCCGTCTGTTTCAGGTGTTTCGGGTTCAGCGCCGATGTTGGCCTCGATCGCAGTATGGCCGTTAGGGTCAACCTCGACAACCTGTGCAACCTGGATATCCGAGCCGGGAATATCGTCGGCGCTCGGACCCCACCGTTCGAACAGTTTGTCGTTGTCTTCGCCGGGAGCCTTGTCCATTTGAACCTATTCTTGTCGTTGCAAGACACCTCGCCCGGTTTCAATTGTCAGGTTGAGGCTCACATGTCACGTTGAGACAGGTCCCAAACTGACAAATGAACCCGAAAGTGACAACTGACCGCAAGGAAGTGACCGACGACTAGTGCGGCGTAGTGCTCGTGAATTGTTACTATCTACGTAGGAGAAACCCACCCGGTGACTCCAACATTCACGTTTCAGTAATGAAGAGGCAGGTCAGACCATGAGTATTGACGAACTCGACCTTGGTAAATACAAGCTCGGATGGAGCGATGAAGTCGATTATGTCTTCACGCCTAAACGTGGGCTCGACACTGAACTCATCGAAGAAATGTCGTGGATGAAGGGCGAGCCCGACTGGATGCGAAAGTTCCGTCTGCGGGCCTTCGATGTGTTCAACCGAAAGCCGATGCCGGCTTGGGGTGGCGACCTCGGACAAATTTTCTTCGACGACATCTATTACTACGTAAAGCCGACCGACAAGCAGGTCAACGCGTGGGATGAGCTTCCCGAGGCGGTTCGACGTACATACGAGAAGCTCGGCATCCCCGAGGCTGAACAGAAGTACCTCGCCGGCGTTACCGCGCAATACGAATCTGAAGTCGTGTTCCATCGTAACCGTGAAGATCTTGAAGCCCAGGGCGTCATTTTCTGCGATATGGACACGGCAGTTCGTGAGTATCCCGACATTGTTCGCAAGTGGTTCGGCACCATCATCCCGATTGCCGACAACAAGTTCTCGGCATTGAATAGTGCTGTGTGGTCGGGTGGCTCGTTCATTTACGTTCCACCAGGCGTTGAAGTTGATATGCCCCTTCAGGCGTACTTCCGAATCAACAAAGAAAACATGGGTCAGTTCGAACGTACGCTTATCATTGCCGATGAAGGCTCAAAGGTTCACTACATCGAAGGTTGTTCAGCACCTGTGTACACGTCTGATTCGCTTCATTCAGCGGTCGTTGAACTGGTTGCGCTGCCCGGTAGCCACATCACCTATTCGACTATTCAGAACTGGTCAAACAACGTCTTCAACCTGGTTACCAAGCGAGCCCGGGCCGAAGCCGAAGCCCGAGTCTCTTGGATTGACGGAAACATTGGGTCGCGTCTCACGATGAAGTACCCAGCCATTTATTTGATGGGCCCCAAGGCTCACGGTGAAGTGCTTTCGGTTGCGTATGCAGGCGAGGGTCAGCATCAAGACACCGGTGCGAAAATGGTTCACGCTGCTCCAGAGACAACCTCATCGGTGATTTCGAAGTCGATCTCCAAAGATGGTGGTCGTACCTCGTACCGCGGCCTCGTTCGTGTCGAAGAGGGTGCTGAACACTGCAAGAGCCATGTTCAGTGCGATGCGTTGATCCTCGACGAAAATTCGCGATCAGATACGTACCCATACATTGAGCGAAACAGTGGCGTGATGAGTGCCGAAATCGGTCATGAGGCAACAGTTTCAAAGGTTGGCGACGACCAACTCTTCTACCTACAGTCTCGTGGCCTGTCGAAAGAACAAGCAACGGCAATGATTGTGAACGGCTTTATGGAACCGGTAACTCGAACCCTTCCGATGGAGTTCGCAGTTGAATGGAGTCGTTTAGTTGAGCTGCAAATGGAAGGCTCGATCGGCTAAACCCATTTGGCGGGTTGGGTTCGGCTAATTTCATGCCCGTGAAATTGCGGGAAGTTTGGTCGTTCGTCAAGGCTGTTTGGTTTCGGGCGGGGCAGGTTCGTGCCCCGCAACTCGTTGCGGCAATTACCCTACGGTTCTTAACGTCGCTGTTGCCGTTACTGCTTGCCGTTGTCAGCATCACCGGTTTGATCGCTTCCGGAAACGCAAACGTTGGAACCCGAATTTTGGACCAATTCAAGTTGACCGACCCAACTGTGCGCGGTGCGTTTCAGCGAGCCCTCGACACCGCTTCGAACACCGCTGGGAGGGCCCTAGTCATTTCGATTCTCGGTTCGCTTTTTACTGGGCTTGGGGTTGTTCAGGCGGTTGCATCGGCGTGTGATGCGGTGTGGCAGGTTCCGGCTCGGGGTCTGATCGACAAGCTGCTCGGTGTTCCTTGGTTGATCGCCGGCGTCGTGTTGTTCGCGACATCGGCGGCCGCTACTCAACTCGTGCAAGTACTTAATATTGCGATACTTGCTCCGATGGCTGCGTTACTTGGGTCAAGCCTTGCCGGCACCCTGCTCGTGCTTGTCACCCATCGCATGCTCACAAACGTACAGATTCGAACCCGACACCACCTGCCCGGCGCAACGATTGCCGGAATTGCGTTGGCCGTCTTTCAACTTATTGGGGCAACGATCGTGACTCGGCTCTTGGCGAAAGCAGACAGCGTTTACGGCACGTTGGCAGGTATCTTCGCGCTAATCACCGTGCTGTCGCTTTTCGGATACATCATTGTGTACGGGGCCGTCGTCAACGTGGTGATTTGGGAATCAAAAAACGGGACTACCGAGATGGTTGGCCGCGCACCGCGCCTTCCAATCGACTATCTAGTAGAGCTTGAGCGTGGAGGGCAACGGCCCCATCCTGCGGCCGGTTCTCAACTTATGCGGGCAGCCAAATTTGTCTTGCGGATCAAGTCGTAGCGGACAGGCAACTGGCGACGGGTGGCATGTGGCATGTCGGAGTCGTAACCAACCATGAGAGAACGCCAGTAGATTAGGACAGTCCTACAACCGGTAATGAGATCTGTGACTGTGCTGCCTCAACTCTTTGACAACACGACCCGCGCGCCAGCTTTGGCTAACTCGTGGCAAGCTGCGGCGGCACGGGTACTTCCCGATGCAGCGCTACAAGCGGCAGGTGTTCAACCGGGCGATCCTGTTCCGGCCATTGTTCTTCCTTCGACCTCCGATGAAGTGTGGCGCTATTCCCGGGTTGACTCGCTCAAACTCGCTGGGCTTCATGTGGCCAACGGGTCTGCGTCAGGTCTTGGTAACCGAACCCTGCCGGTGCCTCTTGGCGAAGTTGCGGCAACCGTCGTCGTAATCGATGGAAAAGTTTTCTCGGTTGAGATTTCTGCCGCTGCAACTGCTTCTGGTTTAACAATTACCCACGGCGCTGTGTTGCCAACTGTCGACGCTGTCGCTGTCGATGGTCTCGACGCGCTCGTCGACCTGGGCACTCTAGTGACGTTCGACGCGGTCTGTATCGATGCTCCGAAGAACGCAACCATCGACGGTGTTGTTCAGATTTGTAACGTAGTCACCGAAGCTGACTCGCTCATTGGCACCCGGTTGTTAGTGCGGGCTGCGACGGGTTCATCGGTAAGTGTCGTTGAACGTTTGGTTGGAGACGACGTGCGGGCCGTACTGATTCCGCTTACTGAAGTAACTGTGGCCGACAACGCTTCGGTGAGGTTTCTCTCGGTTCAAGAACTCGGCCCTCAATCAACCCAGATTGCCCACCAGCAAATGTCGACTGGCCGTGACGCATCGTTGCGCTCAATGTCGGTTGCGCTCGGCGGAAGCTATGCTCGCGTACGAACTGACGCGGTGATGACCGGTACCGGCGGGTTCAACGAGTTGCTTGCTGTGTACTTCGGTGAGGCGAACCAAATGCACGACTTTCGAACCATGCAGCACCACATTGCGCCGCACACCACGAGCGAACTGCTCTTCAAAGGTGCCGTAGAAGACGAGTCGCAGTCGGTGTATTCGGGGCTTATTCGAATCGGGAAAGATGCTCGGCGAACCGTTGCAAATCAGGCGAATCGAAACCTGGTTTTGTCACCCGGAGCAACCGCTGAGTCGGTTCCGAACCTTGAAATTGAAAACAATGACGTGAAGTGCAGTCATGCGTCGGCCGTCGGACCCGTCGACGATGACCACCGGTATTACCTCGAACTGCGAGGCGTTCCGACCGAAGAAGCTGAACGACTCATCGTGCTTGGCTTCTTTGCTGACGTGCTTGATCGATCGCCGATTGCTGGTTTAACCCCTCAGTTGTCTGGCGCTGTGGCAGCGAAGTTTGAGCGGAGAAACTCATGAGCACGATCGAGCGTCGTAAAGTTGCTGTGCTGAGCGAACTCAAGCCGTCGTCAGCGATACGGGTGATGATCGACGAAACGCCCTTGGCTGTTGTTCGTATCGGCGACGATGTGTACGTCATTGATGACACGTGTTCGCACGCCGAAGTTTCGCTCAGCGAAGGTACCGTTTGGGCCGATGAGTGCGAGCTTGAATGCTGGAAGCACGGCGCAACGTTTTCGTTGAAAACGGGCGAACCACAGTCTTTCCCGGCGACAAAGCCAGTAAAGGTATATGAGGTTACCTTCGAGGGTGACGATGTGATGGTGGTTTGGTCATGAGTGAACTTATTATTACTGGTCTACGCGGCGGACCGGGAAATCGAGAGATTCTCCAGGGTCTTGATATCACTGTTCGTAGTGGTGAAGTTCACGCGCTGATGGGCCCCAATGGGTCGGGTAAATCGACGTTGTCTCACCTGCTTATGGGTAGGCCCGGGTACAACGTCACGGGCGGTACCGTGACGCTCGACGGCGTAGACCTGTTGTCTCTACCAACATGGAAACGGGCTCAAGCCGGGTTGTTTCTTGGCATGCAATACCCGACCGAGGTGCCAGGCGTTCCGCTTGTCGATTTACTTGAAACGGCCGCACTAGCTTCCGGAAGCCCCGAGAGGTTTGCGACCGTAGGTGCACGTATGGTTGAAGAGGCGAAGCGAATTGGCTTCGACGAGAGATTTCTGAGTCGCCCGCTCAACGTCGACCTCTCAGGGGGCGAGAAGAAGCGCAACGAAACGGTTCAGCTGGCTGTGCTTCAACCACTGATTGCCATTCTTGACGAAATCGATTCTGGTCTCGATGTTGATGCGCTAAAAGCCGTAAGTATGCGTGTGATGGAGGCTGCGAAGACTGGGGGGCTTGGGGTTCTTGCGATTACTCACTACAACCGGCTGCTCAACGAGCTCGTTCCCGACGTGGTGCACGTGTTTGTGAAGGGTCGTATTGTCGCATCGGGCGGCCCCGAACTGGCACTTGAACTCGAAAAGTCTGGATACGAGGAATACAGCAAGATGGTCGTCGGTGACGAAACCAGTGGTGCCACTGTTGATCCGTTCGCGGCACTTGCTAACGACCCGTACGCTGACCCTTTCGCCTAGCCGTTCGCCTAGCCGTTCGGTTGGCACGCATCGGTTGGCCCGGACTCGGTGGTCAACCCGGACTTGGTGGTAAATGGTGACACCGCCCGTTCCGTAAGAAAAAGGTTGCATCTCGGCAAATTCCTAGCGATGATCTAACTACATCGCAACGCAACATAAGGGGTCTCGTCATGGCTGATCGTCTTCGTTTCGGAATTTTCATGGCGCCTTTTCACGTCGCCGGCGAGAACCCTACGCTGGCGATTGAGCGAGATCTCGAACTTGTGGACCATCTCGATCGGCTTGGATATGACGAGGCGTGGATTGGTGAGCATCACTCAGCGGGAAGCGAAATCATTGCAAGTCCCGAAATCTTTATCGCTGCTGCGGCTCAGCGCACAAAACACATCAGACTCGGCACCGGGGTAGTGAGCGTGGCGTACCACAACCCATTTCTCGTGGCAGAACGAGCGGTTCTTCTCGACCATATGACGAGGGGGCGGTTCATGCTCGGTGTCGGCCCTGGGTCACTTCCCACCGATGCGATCATGTTGGGTCTCGACCCCACAGAAACTCGGCCGCTTCTTGAGGAAGGCCTTGATGTAATCATCAGGTTGCTTCGTAGCGAAGAGCCGGTGTCGAGCAGAACTAAAATGTGGAATCTTGTCGATGCTCGACTTCACCTTCGCCCATATTCTGACTTCGATATAGCGGTTCCAGCTGTAGCTTCGCCGACCGGGCCGCGTTTGGCTGGAAAGCACGGCGTTGGATTGCTCTCAATCGGGGCCACCCAGTCGGAGGGCTTTGATGTGCTGGGCCTGCACTGGGACGTGATGGAAGAGCGGGCTGAAACCTTTGGAACCAAAGCTGATCGCAGTAAGTGGCGCCTCGTTGGCATGATGCATATCGCCGAGACTAAAGAGCAGGCTTACAAAGACGTGGAATACGGAATCACTCAGTGGTTCGATTATTTCCAGTCAACCGCAGCCTTCCCACAAATGGCTGTTGGCGATAGCAGGTCGGTTCGGGAAGCTATCGATTTTGTGAACGAATCAGGGCTCGGGTCGATTGGAACCGCTGACATGGCTGCTGAGCAAATCGACCGGCTGACAAAGCAGTCGGGTGGCTTTGGCTGCTACATGCAGTTGGCACACGAGTGGGCTAACCCTGAAGCTACTAAGCGTAGTTACGAACTAATTGCTCGAAACGTAATGCCAGAGTTTCAGGGTCAGGCGCACAGTACCCGTGATGCCAAGGCGTTGGCTCGCGCCAATCGTCCTCACCTTGCCGAACGAAACATGCAGGCGGTTACCGACATGGTTGAAAAGCACGCTGCGGAAATGGCTGCGAAGGCGTAGCCCGCACAGCCTCGAACCGCTAAGCGGGGCGTGTAGTTGTCGTGGTTGCGACGGTGGTCGTCGTAGTAGTCGGAGCTGGAATTGTTGTCGAGGGAACCCCGGTGGTTGGTGCGGGAGTTGGTGTGGGCACCGCGGTTGAAGGCGCAGCCGTTGTAGTTGCGCTGGGGTTCAAAAGCCGAACGAGTGTGGTTGTTGTCGAGGTTGTCGCCGGGGTTGTCGCCGGGTTTGAAGCGTTCGGAACCGTGGTTGGAGCAGGTGCGCCCCCCGGAAGTGTTGACGGTGGAACAGTTGACGGCTTCGAGTTGGCAGGAGCCTTGGATTTGAGTGGCGTCGGTGTTTTGTCAGGTCCGAAAACGTATACCGGGGTGCCGTCATCGATCACCGTTGGAAACCATTCGGCCGACACCATCGGAATTCGAACGCACCCATGCGAAGCGGGGTAAGCGGGAACACTTGGTGAACCATGGATCGCGATTCCTCCATTGAAGTACAGCGGGTTGTACATCTCGCCAAGACGTGACTCGCGCCAGCCAACCCAACGCCGAGTAACTCGAAACGATCCGCCAGGGGTTTTGGCGACGTCACAATCGGTTTTACCGGTGTCGGGGTCGAGTACACAGAAATCTTTGTTATTGCCCGTTGATACCGACAACACGTGTGCCAGTTGGTTGTCTTTCCACACCATCAGAATTTGACGTTCGATGTCAACTTCGACTCGGTCGCCGCCACCATCGGCCAATAGGGGTTCTGGTTCTGTCGCTGATTCGAGTGCTGCGAGGGTTTGTGGTCCAACTCGTCCGGTGCGTGAGAGACCATTCAGTTTCTGGAAAGCCATGACAGCGTGAAACGTTTGATCGCCAAACGTGCCGGTGATTTCGGGAACATCGAATTTCAGTTCTTGGAGGCGTGTCTGGATCGCCTCAACCTGAGCACCTTTTGCACCCTGCCCGATACCAGTGACGGCAGCCTTTTTGGAAGACGATTTTTTCGAAGAAGGCTTTTTAGCAGCTGGCTTTTTTGCTGTCGGGGCTGCTTTCGGCGCAGGAGGTCCTGATGGCGCTGCGGGTCGGGGAGGGACGGTAGGGCCAACCGCCGAGACCGAGGAGGCACCGCCAACGGTCAGCAATGAAACACCCAGAAGAACCGCCAGCGAGGTAACGAGTCGTTGCCGTGCCGACTTGTAAGGCTGAGAAATAAGACGCGATGTCATCGAAACAACCCTCAAGAAGGAACGAGATGCCTCGGGGTGGACACCATTGCCCATTATCGCCGACGTTGATCACCAACTGGTGCACATGTGAACTATCGGTGTTCAGTTTAGTGAAATGCACTGGGAGTGCACTTTCGGGGGCCGTAGAAAGGTTTTGTTAGGAATGGCATGTAAAGAGGCGTAAAGTAAATATAAATCCAACTGTTGGTTCACGCCAAAAAGAAGGATCGACGGTCGGTCATTGCTGGGGGGCAGTGACCGACCGTCATTTATTGTTGGCCCTTGATCAGTTGGTAGGCGAGCCGGTGGTACCCGCTTGCTGTCGCTCTTTACGTCGGGCGTGGGCGGCAACGGACGAAAACTTGGAACCGTCCATTTGTCACATGATATTCGAGCGGAACATCACCGCTAGAAGAACGAGACCCAGCTTGATTCGGCGAGCGTTGAAAGGTCTGAATTCATCAGGCCGCTCACAGAAACGGTGACGAGCCTGCCCGATACAATAAGTGAACGTACGACCGGTGCCAGTTGAAAGAACGGGGGCGGAGCAATGGCCGGAGCCGGTGCTGGCGTGACACCAGATGGGTTCGTGCTTGGTGGCGGGGTGGTATTCGGGGGCGCACTTTGAGTGGGGTTGGGTGGAATTGCGACCTTCGAGTCGTGGCTGACGATGCCGCGACTGGTCAACGTTGCTGCACCCTTGACGCCGACCCTGGCCACAATTGCCCCGGACCCGTACTTTTGCTGCTTCCCATCACGACTGTATGGGTACGTAACGGTGGGAAGAATGAGGTCACGGGTACTTGCCCACCACAAGAATGCTCGGTGGTCATATTCGGCACCGCTTTGCGATCCGAGGTCGAGTGTGGCGAGGCGAACCGGGTTCGCAGGGTTCGAAACATCGAACAGCGAAGCCTGAGACCCGGTTACTCTGCCTTGATCGGTCGCGTTTTGGCCGATACCTACGAGTAGCCCATCGCCGATTGGGTGAAGGTAACTTGAGTAACCTGGAATCTTAAGTTCACCTACAAGTCTCGGTGAGCGCGGTTCGGTGAGATCGAGCACATAGAGCGGATCGGTTTGGCGGAACGTCACAACGTAACCCTGCGCGCCCACGAAACGAACCGAGTAAATATTTTCGTTGGTACCAAGACCCCAAAGTTCCCCAACAGTGATGAGTTTGCGACGGTCTTTGCTATCGAGCATGAGGGTTTGGACACCCGATGTTGCATCACCACCAAAACCGGCATCGAAACGGGTGGTGGCAACACGAAGCGCGCCGTTGTATTCGCTCATCGAAAACTGGTTGAGTAGCGACCCGGTGAAGCTACCGCTAGCAAGCCAAGCAGCACCATCGGCTGGGCGCATATCAAATGCGTGAATCTCAGTGCGACCAGCGCGCTGTGCGGTTCGGCCATTTGGGGTGCCGTTTGGCGAAAACCACTTTTGAGTCGAAACGTAAATCGTGTCAGCCGAGGCATAAACGGTACCGCCCTGTGCGACTACACCAGCCGATCCGCGTGCGCCAGACAATGGTGATGGTGTGTCAAGGTCGATGGTTGCTATCCACGTGAGGCCCAGCCCCGACGAGTCTTTTGGTCGACCAACTTCGCCGCACGTCAACGCCTGAGTTACCGGGCCCTGCGCGCCGTTCGCCTGTTCGGAATAAGTACGAGGCAGCCAATCGCTCGCCGGTGACGTCCGAACAATCTTTTTGTTGATCTCCGTTGCTTTCTTGATCTCGGCCGGTGTTTGTGGCGCCCGAATGTACTGGGGAAATTTCTGAGCGATGCGCTGACCGAATTGAGTGGAAAGCACCAAACGAGCGCGATGATCAACAGACCGAACCGCCAGCGCTTGGCCTTCCAGATGAGTGGTACTCAGCTTGATCGGAGCCTCTGGGTTCGTAACGTCGTACACACTCACGACTGACTCCGGGCCGACGTTGGAGTAAACCGAGGTGACTATGGCAAGTCGCTTTCCGTCCAGGATGAGTTCGGCATTGTTGCTGTTCACCGGAAGCTCGATTTTGGCCACCAACTTGCCAGCCAACGCATTGGTGACAAATACGAATCGACCGATCGAGGCGTACACGAAGGTACCGTCAGTTTCGACGATGTCGCCTTCGTCAACCCCAGCCTCTTGGGTGTTCGTAGTCGACGTGCCACTATCTTTGCTGTCGAGGACCTCCACCTCAGCAACTGGGGCGGCCGCCACTGGTGCTGCCGCAGGCACGGTTCCGTCAGGTGAACGCTTGACCGTCGGGTAGAACACTTGAAACTGATCGAACCCGTATGGACCAACGCGATCTAACGCGATCGGCCGCACGTACTTTAGGAACGCGTCGCACGACGTAAACCTTCGATACGCCGTTGAAGGGGTGCTCTTCTTTGGCGTCGCCTCACCAACCGAGGCACTGGCCAACGTGAGACCGACCGTCAAGGCAACTGCAGCCGACATCAACTTACGGCTGTGCCTTTTCGGCTGGTCTGCGAAGTCAGAACGCGGTTCCGTTGCCTGACCGCCAGTCTGTGAGTGTTGAAGAGCACGAATCATTGCGAAATCCTCCGAGCCAAAGGGTGAGGCTGTCAGTACGACGTTGCTATCTTGCCGGTTAGTTCCGAAAAAGGAAGACCTTTTCTCATGAACCCGATTTAGGTGGGTTGCTCGGTTGGGGCTTCTGCGAGGTGATTCCACCATTTCGGAAACAGGATCGCGAGTAACGCCAGCCCAGCGATCGTGAGCGCAGCCTGAACCAGTGTGACGACCCGAACACTGGTTCGGTCAGCCAACGGTCCGTGCACCAACAACCCCAAGCAATAGGTACCACTGAGGGCCACACTGAACACAGCCAATACCCGGGCCCGAAGTTGCGGAGGCGAGTGGAGTTGCAAGATCGACTGGCAGCTGGTGAATGCGCCTAGGTAGGCGCCGCCAACGAACACCAACGCAACGGCGGCAACATAACGATTTGGGGCAAGGCCGTACACGCCCAACGCAAGCGGAAGCACAATAAGTGCACCGACCATCGAGCGACCCCGCCCCAACTTTCGGGTGAGCCTGGTGGTGAGCAACGCCCCGACAACCGCTCCGAAACCCTGGGCGCTAACGAACAGGCCGGTGGTGCCGGTGCCCCCGTTGAACTCAAGCTTGGCCATAATGGCCAACAACCCAATAAATGGTCCAGCAGTCCCGGCGAGAACCGCAATGAAAGTAACGGCAAAACGAAGGCTCGGGTTTTTGCGGATGGCCTGGACGCCCTCGTTGAGCAGTGTCGGTAACGATTCGCCGTTACTGCTTCGCTGGAGAGGTGGTAACTCAACGAACTTCCAGGCAATCAGCAGTACCGAAAAACTGACGGCGTTCGCAGCAAACGCCCATGACGGACCGATGAGCGCAACGAGGGTTGCAAACACCGGGCCGAACACTCGCCCACCATTCCACGAGGCTGACCCCAGCGAAATTGCCGCCGGAAGATCTTCGCGTGGCACAAGTGACGGCATCACCGATTGGCGGTTCGGCAACGACGCTGAACTGATGGTGCTGGAGAGGAATACGACTGATGCGAGTACTGCCGTTCGACGCTCGCCGGTTGCAACAAGAATCGTCAACAAAATGGCACAGAGGGTTTCTAACCCAAGGCCGATCTGGAGGAACTTTTTCCGATCGAAACGGTCGGACAGTGCACCGCCAATCGGTGAGGCGAAAGCGCTTGGTAGAAAACCGGCCATCGATGCAATTGCAACCTGGGTTGCGGACCGTGTTTCTCGGGCAACTAATGAACTCAGCGCAACGGCTTCCATCCATGTGCCGATGTTGGAGACGAGCGCACCCGTCCAAATCAGCGTAAAATTTCGTGACTTAAACGGCCGAAGCGTAGGGCTGTTGGTGAAATGCCGAGCTTCAACCGGATGTGCAGTCTGGCTCACAGAGTTTCGGTATCGACCTCGTCGAGCCCCTGCGCCATTGTGTTCCAGGCCAAGGTTGCACACTTGATTCGTACCGGAAACTTGACTACCCCACGAAGCGCTTCTAGGTCGCCAAGTTTGATGGGTTGCGCTTCGACTTCGTGGTCGTGCGGTTCGCTGCCGTCATCATGAATGCTCATCATCGACTTGAACGCCTTGATGGTTTTTCGAGCCTCAGAAACCGAGCGGCCTTTCACCGCGGTAGTCATCATGGACGCAGACGATTGGCTGATCGAGCAGCCCTGACCCCCGATAGAGATATTGGTGACAATCGCGTCTGGTCCACTACCGTCAACTACTAGGTACACAGATATTTCGTCACCGCAGAGTGGATTCATGCCCTCGGTGCGGTGGGCGGGCGGGGTGACAAGTTCACCCTTATTCCGCGGGTTGCGGTAGTGGTCGAGAATGATTTCACGGTAAAGGTCTTCGAGGCCTGGCATGGCAGTGGTCTCCAGTTGGTCGTATTGGACTAGTACGCGAAAACATCGCTGACATGGCTGAGGGCATCGCCGAGAGCATCGACATCGGCCTCGTCATTGTAAATGTAGAAACTAGCCCGAGCCGTGGCACCAGCACCGAGTTCACGCATCAAGGGCTTGGCACAGTGATGCCCTGCTCGTACGTATACGTTTGACTCGTCGAGAACCTGGCTGAGGTCGTGGGGGTGAACATCTTTGAATGCGAAACTGAGTGTTGCACCGCGAACTTCAACATCGGTAGGACCATGGATGACAATGTCATCACCGAAACGGTCTTTCAAGCTACAGAGTGCATAGCGAGTGAGCTCGATCTCGTGTTGGCGAATGTTGTCCATACCAAGTGCGCTGATGTAGTCAACTGCAGCACCGAGCCCGATTGCTTCGGTAATTGATGGGGTGCCAGCCTCAAATTTCTGCGGAAGGGGAGCAGTGGTAAAGCCAGTGAGTTTCACGTCGCTAATCATTGACCCACCACCCATGAACGGCGGCATTTCATCGAGAAGTGCTTCTCGACCCCAGAGAATTCCGATACCGGTCGGGCCACACATTTTGTGTGACGAGAATGCCATGAGGTCGGCACCGAGGGCGACGACGTCGGTGGCCTGATGAGGAACCGACTGGCAGGCATCAACGATGGAAATGGCACCGGCACGATGAGCGGCATCGCTCATTTGCGCGACGGGGTTAATGGTGCCAAGTACGTTCGACATGGCAGTGAACGAGAGGGCCTTAGCGCCGTCGAGCAGTGTGTCGAGGGTGCTCAGGTCGAGGCGGCCATCGCTTGTCAGCGGAATCCACCTGATCTCGAAACCCTTTTCCGCAGCGAGCATTTGCCACGGTACAACGTTCGCATGATGTTCCATATGTGTCAATACGATGGAGTCACCAGCACCAAGGTTGGCTTTACCCCACGACCAAACGATCAGGTTCATTGATTCGGTGGCGTTCTTCGTGAAGATCACTTCGGCATCAGAATTCGCTCCGATGAAGTGACGAACTTTGGTACGCGCACCCTCGTACAGGTCGGTAGCTTCGGCGGCCATTCGATACGCACTCCGGTTAATAGGTGCGTAGTCATGTTCAAGGAAATGTGTCATTGAATCGATGACCTGTTGCGGCTTCTGGGTCGAGTTTGCCGAATCGAGGTAAACGATCCGCTTGTCATTTATTAACCGACTGAAGATCGGAAAATCTTCCCGTACTTTCGCGGCCGAGAAACTGCAATGTCGCGCCGTCATGCTGACACCGAACTTGCTGACACCGGTCGGAAGGCGTCGTAGCCGTCATTCTCGAGTTGCTGTGCCAGTTCGGGCCCACCAGAAGCCACTATTCGACCGTCGACGAGAACGTGTACAACGTCGGGCGTGAGGTAATCGAGAAGGCGCTGGTAGTGAGTGATGAGCAGCACCCCGAGGTTGGGTCGATCGTGACGCACCTCTTGCACCCCTTTGGCAACGATGCGGAGGGCATCAATATCGAGGCCGGAATCGGTTTCATCAAGGATTGCAAATTCGGGCTCGAGTATCGCCATCTGAAGAATTTCGTTGCGCTTCTTTTCGCCACCCGAGAAACCCTCGTTGAGGTAGCGGTCGGCGAAGGCTGGATCCATATCGAGGCGAGCCATCCATTCACGAATCGAGAGTCGAAGTTCCAAGGTGGAAAGATCGATACCTTTTCGGGCAGACAGAGCCTGGCGGAGGAAGTTGATCACCGTGACGCCAGGAATTTCTTCTGGATATTGAAACGCTAAGAACAGGCCAGCCTTCGAGCGTTCGTTCGTTTCCCAATGGGTGATGTCGTTGTTTTTGAAGGTGACCGTGCCGCTATCAATCGAGTACTCCTCGTTGCCGAGAAGGGCGTGAGCGAGTGTCGATTTTCCCGAGCCATTCGGGCCCATGATGGCGTGAATTTCGCCCGGGCCAACCGACAACGTCAACCCGTTAAGAATCGCATGACCGTCGACACTGACGTGGAGGTTGTCTACTTGGAATAATGGCGTAGTCACGATATTTAGCCTACCGGGTCTCACGAGTTTGCACTACGGCCATAGTGCAAACTTCTGTCACAGAAGCCCTCGAACACTCGCAAGCCCCAAAAACGACAAAGCGCGGGGTCAGTCTGAGGAGGTTTTGGTGAGCGTGAGTTGCGTCCAGGCACCCACGTACACTCGGTCTCGTGCGCCGATCACGTGGGCGACACCGGGAACAATTGGCTCAAGTTCCAGCGCCAGGGGCGTGTCTGGGGCGAGCACGTAGGTTCCGTTCGTGGACGAAAGGTCGGTGATGCTCCATTGATCGAGGGTTTCGTCGAAGCTGAGTTCGGAATGGCGACGCGATATTCCGTGGTCATCGTCAATCACGACACCGGGTTGAGCTCCGGCTGAACGAGATCGACCAATCACCGCGGACGGGTGTCGAAGTTGGATTTGGGTGGCGGGGCGATCGGGAGGAACACCGATTCCTTCACCCTTCACCGCGAACCATTCGGAATCGACGCTGAGCGTCACGGTCCATCCCAGATCGGTACCCGGGTCGAGAACAACCGGGGGCGACGCCGGAGCCAAAATTGGTTTGGCCACGACGATCGGAGGGGGCGCTTGGCCGGTCACAAAGTCGAGCCCACACGACTCGCAAAAGAGGTTCGAGGCAGCGTTAAGTTCGCCACACGACGGACACGGCGTAGTCGCCGCAACAGTCGAAGTAGCGCCGCTGGAAGCGGTCGGAGTTGATGTCGAAGCAGTCGCGTTAGTTGAACCGGTCGAAGCCGGCGGACTCGATGGCAGTCGGGTTGCGCCGAGCGGCGTTCCGCACGTATCGCAATAGTCGGGGTCGGCCGAAGAGTGACCGTTAGGACACGCAACCATCAGACGCCGCCATTTGGATCAGGCGTTGAGGCGGTGGGCGTTCTTCCGATTCGGACGGTTTTCGTTGACCTGGTATCGAGTGCCATCTCGTCTGCTTTGTCGATGTCTCGTTTTAGGCGGACGGTTCCGGCCTCGGCATCTTCCACCTCGACCACCTTCCGCAGCAATCGCATCGTCGCTTCGTTGTTGGTTTCGGCCGCGATTTTGGTTGCCCGGCCAAGAAGAATGGTGGCCGTTTGAGCGTCACCGGCCGACTTCGCGGCCAAACCCTGTTGGATCGCATCAGCGAGTTCGGCTTGCCCGGTGTAATGGGCGACTGCCATATCGATTCGAGTCGTCAAGGCAACGTCACCCGACCAAACAGCTCGAACAAGTGATTTGGCGAGAACCTGGTCGTCTACAACCAACTCGACCCGTGCCGAGAGCCGTTCTGAGCCGACGGGGGCTGGTGGAACCTTCACAGCAATGTGGTAGTCGCGACTTTCGTCTGACCACGCCCCGGTTGGAAACTCTTTGATAAGTGCACTGAGGGTTGTTGCCCGTAGGGTGAGGTCTTCAACCTGGGGGGCAACTTGACGAAGAAACATGAGCTGCGAACCCTGTGGTGCCCACACTCGTAAGCGCGCATCCGGTACACCGCGCGACATTGCGGTGGTCATCATCGAACGGAAATCTTCAGCGAGATCATCGGGGTTGGCCACGATATCGACGGTTCCAAGCAGTGCGGAAGAGATCTGTCGTAACTGGTCGACTTCCCAGTCAGCCCCAATTCCGCGACAATCGCATTGAAACAACCCCGCACATTGATCAAGTGCCATGCGAAGTACCTGCGGTTCTTCGCCCTCGATGCGTCCGTCGGTGAGCAGGATTGCGTGGCGTTGTGTCGCCGGAACGGTCGAAAACAGTCCGCGTGCTGCCATCAACCAGGTGCCTAGCGGGGTTGCGCCGTCAGGACGAAGGTTCATGATGGCATCACGAGCATTGCTGCGTTCTTTATCGTTCATGCGAACCATTTGGGTGGCGAACGGATAAATCATTTGTGGCTGTGTTCGGCCGGCGATGACCCCGAAAAATACCCCATTCGGAATAGCCTCAATAGCGGCCACCCCTGCTTGCCTGGCTGCTCGAATTTTCGTGGGCGGCGATTCCATGGATCCGGACGAATCGATGATGAGCACCTCGGCCGCATCACCGCTAGTTCCGGCCTGGCCTGCGCCAGAAGAGGTCACGGTCACGATGGCGTGAACCTCGTCAGACCCGTCGGCCACATATTCGTTTTGGAATGTTTGTGCAGTGAACGTTGCCATGGGATGGATGCTTTCGGTCTACGTGGTGGGTAAAGGGTCAGTCAAAGTCGACGAAGTCATAACTTCTATTCGGGCAAGTGCAACCGTAATGTTGTCGTGGCCCCCCTGCGAATTGGCAAAGGCAACCATGGCCTTGGCAACGGCAAGGGGGGCTGCGTCAATGAGGGCAAACTCGTGCACCTTCGCCCGAAGTGGGTCGGGCGACGAAACATAGTTCCACATACCATCTGAGACGACAGCCACCCATCCTGGGCCATCAATGGGGGTGATTGAAGTTCGTGCCGTTGGATCAGGGGAGTCGGCACCGAGCCAACGGGTAATCGTGTGAGCTCGATGGTCAGCTTCGGCAGTCTCTCGGGGTGTTCCGCCTGCGATCATCTGCGACGCGATTGAATCGTCGATTGAGGTGATGAGGGCGGTTCCTACATCGGGTAACCAATACGAACGCGAGTCGCCGCACCAGCCGCTGTGAATGACGCCATCCTGAACAACATTGACAACGAACGTGCACGATGGAGGGTTGAGGGGTTGCCCGAGCGACTCAGCCACTGCGAGTGTTTCTGCCTGCGCCGCTGTGCAGGATTGTCGGATCGCTTCACACCATTGCTCAGCGTTGGGTTTCATGGCAGCAGCAGAGGCAACGAGGACATCTCGGGCGGCTCTGGCGCCAGCCAGCGAGGCTCGTTCGCTTAACGGGGCAGTGGTGACCCCATCACACACGACGAGTATTGCAAGCGAACCTGGTTCGGGTTGAGCCGCAATGCTCATCGCATCTTCGTTTCGAGCATGAACGATACCCTTATCGCATACCCCTGCAACCCAAGGCGCCGGTGTTTCTTCGAAGTGATCACGCGGGTCGGGTTGACGTGTGCCGCACACATCGCAGTAGCTCTCGGTAATAGGACCCTTTCCGCATGAAACGCACGGCGTAGTGGGTGCAACGACGGCACTCACCGGGGTCGACGTTTGAAGCGGCCCGCGAACCAGGCCGCTTTGGGTCTCACCTGGCAGCAGCTCAGTTGATCGTTCTAAAGGAGCACCAACGGTAGGTACGCTTCCGGCAACACCAGAAGCTGTTCCAAGTGCCGCGCCACAGTTTTCACAAAAAGCATGCGACTCGTCGGTCGGCGTAGCGCATGTTGGGCAAACAGTCCCGCTCACGTGAGCGTCCTGGGTCGAACGCGGTTCGCTTCATCAATGAGCGTCACCTTCTCTTCGAGGGAGGTGCTGAGCCTGGCGCGTTCGCGCAGGGCACTTTCAAGCGACAACCTCAACGGCCGCTCTGGCACCTGCTGTGGCCCCTTTGTCGCGAGTAGCCTTCGGTACACGTCGATACGGAACGCGGCATGGTCGCCAGGGTCACCACCCGACGCAGCATGCTCGGCAATGGCGGCCTGCACATCGTTGGCTGTTAGCGCAACGTCTGTGGTTCCGGCGGGGCGGTTAAAGTTGACCATCACCTCGGCGCGCTGGCGTCGACTCTCGTTGAACGCGCGTGAGGTTTTTGGAACCCGGTTGAGTGCCGCAAGCGCGGCAGACCGATCACCTCGTACTTCGGCTAGGCGAGCTAACCCAAACAGGCCTAGGGCACTGTAGGCGGCATCGGTACGTGCACATACCTCGTACAGCCGTTCGGCAATTTCGAGGTCGCCGCTGAGTTCGCAAGAGCGCGCAAGGGCAAGTTTTGGGGCAAGCTCTCCAGGAAGTTGGCCGTACACGGCGTTGAATGATTCGACAGCAGCCGGATACTGGTTTGTCGAAAGTGCCACCAAACCCTTTACCCACAACGAACGCCATTCCCAAGGATCTTTGTCGAGCAACGACTCGGCGATTCGAGCAGCCTCACCGGTGTTGCCTCCAGCCAAATTCACCGCAGCAGAGTCGAGAAGAATGGCGTTAGTGGCCCTGCTTCCGGCCAAAAGTGCAAGCCGTTCAACGGGTTCTGTGACGGTAAGACCGGCGAGCCAATCGGCAGCTTCGTCGGTAGGGTCAGAACGCAATGTAGGCAGATTCTGCCAGGCCGGTTCGGGTTCCGGATCAGGCGTGTCGAACAAGGGCGACGGCAATGCGCGAGATGCAGCATCAGCATTCTTGGAAGCCATGATTTCTCTAAGCACACCTATAAGTTGCTCGCGCAGTTCTTCGGCCGACTGGAATCGATCTTCGGACTCAGTTGCTGTGCCCTTAAGTAACAAGCGATAGAACGAGTCGTACTGCGCAAAAAGCGGTACGTCGGTAGGCCCTGGGATTGCGGCCTGAAACGTGCTTTGATAACCCCGAAATTCGAAGGTCAATACAGCAAGCGTACGTACGATTGTGTAGAGATCAGAGGGAATGGATGTGCCCTCTTGGGGTACCTCTGGCGCCTGAAAACCAATCGTGCCGAATAGAGCGCTGGTATCGTCGCCTATTCGACGAACCCCTCCGAGGTCGATGAGTTTGACACCGTCGCCAACCTGCATGAGGTTCGCCGGTTTGAAATCGCAGTAGAGCAATCCGGTTTGGTGAAGATAAGAAAACGCCGGAAGAATTTCGACCATGTACGCGATGGCCTGCTCTGGGGGCAGCGGCGAGTACGCACCGTTGTTGGCCTTAAGGCGTTGTTTCAAGACGTCGTTGAGCGAGGTTCCGCCTACGTACTCCATGACGATGTACTGAACCTCTTCGTGGTTGACGAAGTTGTATATCTCGACAATCAGTGGATGCGCTACTTCTGCCAAGAACTGTTTTTCTGTGATGACCGCTTCCTGTAGGTCTTTGTCGGCCGAGTTGACTAACCCTTTGATGACGACCCAACGCCCAGAAAGGTTTTGGTCTTTCGCAAGATAGATCCATCCCATACCACCGTGAGCAAGCGGGCCAACCACTTCGTACTGGTCATTGAGCAATGTGCCGGGTGTAAGCCGAGGTTCGAAATCAAAGCGACTCCCACAGCTCGGACAAAAGCCTTTCGTTCGACCCGGCACACCTTCGCGTGAACGACCGACCGCCTGGTTGCAGGTTGAGCAGTAACGCTTCTCTTCGCTGACCTGCGCATTTACCAGCAGGCTTTTCGAAGGATCGACTGGGAGCGCCGCCGGAATATTGACCAAGCCCTGACCAAGTCGCGATTGATCAAGGCGTTTCGATAATCGTCTCGTCGCTGTAGTTGGTGCGGCACGACGGCTTCCGATTGTCGCTGAACCCAACGCCGTCGAACCGGTTCCGCGGGTCATCGATGAAACCGGTGAACTGCCTTGCTGGGCAGCCATTGGCGGGGCGGGTAACGAAGCAGTGACACCCGATGCTGGGTTTGGTGAAGTGCCTGTTGAGACGGCCGACGATTGGGAAATCGCGGGCGAGAGACCGCAGGTATCGCAATAACCATCTTCGATGGCGCCCGCGCAGCCTGGTTGCAAACAACGAGTTGTTGTAGCCATGTCTGTTATCCCTTGTTCGACGCTGAAACTAATTGGACATACGTATTTGTGGCTTTGCGAGCGGCCTCGAGATCGCATGGTGCGGTCCAGAGAAGCTGCTTCGCACTGGTGTACGCAGCTGCCACATCAGGAAGGTCTGCGGTTCGAGTTGAAGTTGTCTTGGCGTGGTACCCGTCAACCATCCCTCGCAACGAGATTCGCTCTTCGAGCATTGCTTCGTGGCGGTCAATGATCATGACCAGTGCTTGTTTTGCCCGACCAAGTTTTTCGGCTCGTGCCGCCAAAAGCGTTCGCACCGCCGGCCACGGTTGGCCTTCAAGGTCTGGGATTGGGGGCGTTGGCCCCAGTGCGTCAACCGACAAAATACCCAACCTCGGTGGTTGTGAAAATGTGCTGGCAGTCTGTGTGCTTACGGTTCGAGCTTTTATCTCAAGAACCCGGAGTTCATCTAACAGTCTTGTTTCGTCGCCGATTGAGTTGAGTAACCGAGACCGTTCAGCCGCCGCTGTTTCGAGATCAGATCGAAGCCCAGCAGCGCGTGCCGCAAGGTCGGCGATTTCGGTTGGGGTGCTTGACGCAGTCATTGCAGCGGATTGTTGGTGGAGGCGGGCCAACTCAGATGCCCCAATATCGAGTTGTTTACTCAGCGTTGCTGCCGTAACTAGGTGTTCTGCGATCATTGTTCGCCCCGTTACGGCGGAGGCGGCCGAATGAATGCCGGTTTTGGTTGCCTCGATCAATGAATCAACCAAACGAATTGCCTCGTTGGTGTTTCCGGCTAGTTCAAGACCGTCGTGCGCAATAAGTGGGTTCCAGAGCTTCGCCAGTGCTTGATGATACGAGCGAAGAATGGTGGCGGGTGGTGCCGAGAGGTTGGGAAGGGGAGCAGACGATGCTTCAGAAATCGCCCCGGCTGCGAGGGTCCACACTGCGAACGCTAGCGTGAGATCGGTCGATTTCAGTTCGGGTTGCTGCGATAGTTCGGTGTCGAGGTCTACGAGTTCATCGCCTCTGCCCTGAGCCCATTGAGTGGCCTGCTGAAGCGTGAGTGATATCTGGGCCTGCGTGAGCGTTGGGTTTGGTTGGGGAATCTGTGGAACGTCGGCGCGCATATAAACCGAGATCACGGGGTGTTAGGAACGCGAGAATGGTCAGCGGGTGGAACCTTGGCATCGGTCAGCGAATGCTTGTCGTACAGTTTTTGCAAACCCCCGTTGGTTCGGAGCGTCTCAAGTACCTGATTGATGAACTGGGCCAGGGTTATGTTTTCAGCATTGACCCCAAGACCGTAGGGTTCTTCAGTGATTGGCTCGCCAACCATTTTCAGATACGGATCTTGCCTGATGAAGCCAGCGAGCACCGTATCGTCAGACAGTGTTGCATCGACCTGGCCCTGTTGAAGCTTCACTAAACACTCGGTGATATCGCCTACCTCAACTACATCTTTTGGTGAGATGTTCTTAAAACGGGCGATGGTCTCGGTGCTGGTTCCACCGGCCGGAAGACACATTCTTGTACCGGTGGTGAGTGACCCCATGTCTTTGGCTGTCGAGTCACTGCGAACCAGCAGCTTTTGGCCGGCCGAGTAGTACTGGCTGGAAAAAGCAATACGTTTCCAGCGGTCGCAGTTAATCGTCATGGTGTGCGCGACTACGTCAATGCTGTTTGATTCGAGCAGTGGAAGGCGGTCTTTGTATTGGATCACGCGGAATTCGATTTTTGAATCCACCTCGGCATCGGTCACGTTAAACAGCGCCTTCGCTACTTCGCGGATGATGTCGACATCGAGGCCCTCTAAACGTCCGGTAAGTGGGTTACGGAAACCGAACAGCAAGGTGTCAGCCGAAACACCAGCAATGATTCGTTCGGGGTCGACGCCTCCAAGCCTGAAAAGAGTACTTTTCGGTGTGACGACAACGTCGGTAATCGGGGGGTACGAGGCAACATCGGGATTGGCTGCTCGATCGGCATCTGTGCACGTTGGCTGTTTCGTCGGGGTAGGTGCGGCGGGCGCAATGGTGCTGGCGATAGTGACCCGTGCGAATTCGTCGTTTCGTACCGCAGTTGAACACCCCATCAGCATAGTCGTAGAAATAAGCGCGCATACGAGTTTAGTTTTCGGTTTCATCGGTACTCCCTCAGGCGACGCTGGTATCCAGATATTGCTAGACCGGCAGCGAGTAACCCACCGACACCAGTGATGAGCCTCAGTCGCCACGACTCGAACGAAGGAAATGCATCGCCGTTTACCCCCGCCTTTTCGATACGAAGTTGAGACGCAACGACGGTAAATGCCTGCCTTGATGGCCCCGTCAACACCGAGTCGCGTGCCGCATCCCAGTTTCCACCCACATCAAGTGCCTTAGCGTCGTCGTGCGCCGTTTGGTACGCCTCAATCGTGGCCGCACCCTTTCCTTCAAATTGAAACTGTTGAAGCACCGTGGTCGCACGAAGCATTGACGCTTCCCACGCTGCGTCGTAGTTCGTTCTGTTTCCCCGAAAGATGAGGGCTTGATTCTCTGATGATCTGGCGTCAAACGCCGACGAGGTGGCCTGGCGAAGCAGATCGGCACGGTTGAACTCGTTTCGAGCGAACGTCAGTGATTCGCGACGAATGGAACCGTTGGTGGACAATGCGACCGATAGTGCTAACAGCAGAACAGTAAGTGCAGATGCAAGACCGACGTTGATCGTTCGATTGGTAAGTCGCTTCAACCAAAGAAGCCCAGCCGCTGAAACGAGAAGAAAAGGAATTGCAAACACGATCAGATAACGGGTGAGATCTGAACCTTGATTTAGCGATGCTCTGAGCGCGGATCGGGCTTGAGCATCGATTGTTTGAAGGTCAGGAACAATCGTGTCTCGCAGGAGCGCTGATGCTTGCTTTTGGTAGGTGCTTCCAACGGGAAGACCCTGTCGGTTATTGGCCTGGGCCAACGCAGCCAATCGCGAATATTCGCCAACGCCAGAAGCTACTTCGGTAAGGCGAGTTTTGCCCGCTAGCCCGAGCGACGGCGACGTTGTTCGGGGAAGTTCGGTAATGAGTTCACTAGCGGCCTTGAGGTCGTTGGCAAACTGGGTTTGAGATTGCTGGTCTTGTAACCCGCCAGCCAGATACCCCGACGTTGCCGTAGCGTCAGCCGATGTGAGGAGGGCCTGTACCTCTTGGGCGACCAGAATCAGATGGGCATCGGCCCTGGTTTTTTGTACTCCGGTCGCTCGCTGACCGATGGCCCAAAACGACCCGGCACTGAAAAGTAGAGCGGTTGCAGCCGAGAGCGCAGCTACAGCCGCCAATCGGCTGGGCGTGTTGTTGAGTTGGCGACGTGTCACTTTGCTGACAACGACGCCTTGCCCCGCACCTGTTACTTGCATTGTTCCTGCCACAAACATCGACTGTATCGTCTGACCGAAGGTTCCATGGCCTAGGCCGACCCGGAGATAGTTCCGCTAACCGCAACGGTCGGTGCGAGACAATGGAGAGGTGCGTGGAAATGGCAACAGAAGCCGACCTGATGAGCCCCAGGGGTTCATCAGCGGTCTCTTTCTAGTCGGATGCGATTTGTTTGTATTACTTAGCCTGCTGTTTGGCGCCGTGATCGTTGGTTCGCGGTTTTTGGGGTGGAGCGATGCATCAATTGTAATGTTGGGTCAGTCGGCGCTTCCCGTCGCATTGTTGCCGGTTTGGTTTGCGTTAGCGGTCACGGTGTTCCGGTCGCATCCGGTGCGCGGCGGTATGGCGTTGCTGCTCTGTGTCTTCCACATTTTCTCGATTCGACCTGCCCTCGGGCGAGACGAAGTTCCGCAATGGGCAGCGTCAGCGAAGACGCTTCGGGTGGTGAGTTCGAATGCGCTCAATGCAAACGGTGATCCGGGGTACGGCACCGGAATCGCGAAACTCAATGCGGACGTTCTAGTTTTCGCAGAGTTTTCGACGCTAGTTGAACGAGGGTTACGCAACGCCGGGGCGCTTGATCAGTATCAGTTTGAGGCCCGTGACAGCCTGGAATATACGAACGTTGCGGTATTTTCGAAGTTTGCGTTTGACCGGCCCCCTCGTTTGGTGCCGTTGACATATCCGGGTACCGAATTAGTTGTCGTTGACGTCTTGGTCGGTGGACAAACGGTGCGCGTAGTTGGCGTGCATCCCGCCTCGGGGCTGGGTATTGACTATCGAGCTTTCGTTGAGACGATGCAACTACTTCGCGAGGAAGTCCGCCAGACCCCCTATCCGATTGTTGTGGCGGGCGACTTCAACGGGTCGCGTTGGGTTCCGGCTGTCGGTGAACTTTTTGGGGCGGGTCTTACGAGCTCGCACGAGGCCCTCGGGTATGGGCTGTCGGCGTCGTGGCCGGAAGGTATGCGGATTAGTCGGTTCATGCGTATCGACCATGTTCTTTATGGAAACGGGCTGGCTGCTCTGAAGGTTCAAGACCCGTTACTTCCCGGCACCGACCACCGCGCAATCGCCGTCGACCTCGCTATTCGCCCCCGGTAACGCAAGCCCTGCCGTTCGACCAAACTGAAGTGATGACCTCGCCCGTCGATTTAATCGAAGATGCTGTTTGGAACCTGAGCCCGCTATTGGCCGATACTGATTTGGTGCATCTCGGTTCCGGTTCCGGTTCCGGTTCCGGCGACGAAGGCGCCAGCGTCGGGGCGAGTGTTGTTGCGTTGCTCGATGAAGCTGAACGGCGAGCTAGCGCCCTTGATACTTGGCGGGGCCGAGTTGCTTCGTTGCCAGCGGCCGATCTCACGTCGCTGATGCACGAGGTTGGTTGCGTTGTCGACTTGCTTGGCCGGGCCGGTTCGTTCGTGTTTTTGGAACACAGCACAGACACGATCGACGAGGCGAAAGGAGCGATGGTTGCCTTAGTTAGCGAGCGGTCAACGTCGATTGGTAATCTCCTCAGGTTCGTCGATTTGGAATGGTCGATCGCAACCGATGAACACGCTGCGGCAATGCTGGCCGACCCGGCGCTGGCATTTTGTGCTCGATCGTTGGAAGTGACTCGGGCCGCAAAGCTCTACTTACTTTCTGAGGCTGAGGAGCGGGTGCTGGCCGATAAACAGGTGACTGGTTCTGCCGCGTGGACTCGCCTGTATGACGAAGTTCTTTCCGCTGTAACGGTTGATTTTGGAGACGGACCCGTCAGCTATGAGTACGTCTTCCCACAACTTATTTCGCCTGATGGAGCGGTACGCATGGCAGCAGCGGCAACCTTCACCGAGGCACTAGCCCCAGGCCTTCGAACCCGGGCCTACATTTACAACACGTTGATGGCTGACAAGGCAACCGATGATCGTTTACGTTCGTATCCAACCTGGGTAAGTTCGCGAAACCTGTCGAACCAGGCTTCAGATGCTTCCGTCGAGGCGTTGGTCGCAGCGGTATCGAATCGTTTCGAAATTGCTCGCCGCTGGTATCGTGCCAAAGCTCAGCTGCTCGGGCAAGATCGTCTGTACGATTACGACCGGATGGCGCCGGTTGGCCTTGTTGTTGACGAACAAATTCCGTGGGCAACAGCGAAGGCGGATGTGCTCGATGCGTTCGATTCGTTCTCGCCATTGCTCGCTGAGCATGCGAACGGTTTCTTTGCTGGGCGAATTCACGCTCCGATGGTTCCGGGAAAACGTGGAGGCGCTTACTGTTCGCCGAATGTTCCCTCGACCCCAGCACACGTGTTTGTGAACTACACCGGTACACGCAACGACGTGTTGACGTTGGCTCACGAACTTGGTCACGGTGTTCACTTTGAGATGGCCCGCAGTCAGGGGGTGTTTCATCACGTAACTCCACTTACGGTTGCAGAAACTGCTTCGGTGTTCGGTGAAGAAGTGACATTTGGTCGGATGCTCGATGGTGTCACTGACCCTGCCGCTCGTTTGTCTCTTTTGGCTGACCATGTTGAGGGGCATATTGCGACGGTGTTCCGCCAGATAGCAATGTTCCAGTTTGAAACCCGGGCCCATACTGCTCGGCGAACGACTGGCGAGTTATCGGTCGAGTCGTTGAACTCCCTTTGGGCCGATGTGCAAAGTGAGTTGTTTGGTGACACCGTTGAGGTGACTGAGGGGTATCGAACATGGTGGAGTTACGTACCTCATTTCATTCATACGCCTGGTTACGTTTATGCGTATGCGTTCGGGCAGTTGCTGGCGCTGTCGGTGTATCAGCGTTACCTCGATGCTGGCCCGTCGTTTGTTCCGAAGTACGAAGAGATGTTGTCGTTGGGTGGTTCGGTTTCGCCGGAAGAGTTGGCTCGGCGGGTCGACTGCGACCTTACTGACCCCGCATTTTGGGATGCTGGCCTCGACCTAGTCGAACGAGCGGTGGCTGAAGCAGAGACCGCAGCGAAGGCGTACCTGGCGTAGCCCGATCGCCCACCTCCCGTCCGCTTCGCTAGCTCTGCTTCTTAGGCGACGAGTAGTTGCGTTACCTGGCCAAGTGCCGATACGAATCCTTCGATCATTCCCATTTCGATAAGTTCATTCAACGCCTCGATTGAGCCAAATTTCGAAGTGCTGACCATCTCGGTGGCGTTGTTTTCAACTGCAGTCAGCGTCATCGTGGTGATCGTTGTTGGAAGGTCCGGGTTGGGGGCACCGGTGTCATCGCTAAAGCCATCTTCAAATTCGAGCCACTTTTCTGACTCGATGAAGGTGATGTTCCACCAGCCGGGAAACTTTTCATCGTCGGGTCCCGTCATAAAATAGGTGACTTTCCCTCCGACGCGGAAGTCGTGGTCAACCACCGTTGCTGGGAATGTGGGTGGACCCCACCAGCGTTCAAGTTGGCGCGGATCGGCCCAGATCTGCCACAGCCGAGATGGCGTGGTATCAAACCGTGAGGTGACGGTCAGTGTCAATGCATCGACGTCTTTTCGAATATCGGTGACAGTCATTCGGATTCCTTCGCTGGATCATGATTCAGGATGTCGGTGATTCGTTCGATGCGGCCAAGCCACAATTCTTCGTACTTGTTGAGAAGGCTCGTTGTGACGCTCGGTCTTGATGTTGCCCAGCACAAGTTGCTCGCGACCGTTTCGCTCTTTCACGATCAGGCCTGCACGTTCAAGTATTTTTTCGTTTGTTTTCGACTGACCTTCATCCGTCGCATGGTAGCCAGCGCCTCATCAAGGGTGAATCGGCCAGCGTAAAGAGCTTTGCCGACGATTGTTCCTTCGAGGTTTGCACGGCTGGCGGCGAATTCGGCCAGGATGACCAGGTCGGCAATTGAGGAAATCCCGCCCGAGGCGATCACCTTCGCCTTTGTGACGCTTGCCATGGCCCGATACAACTCTACGTTCGGCCCGTCCATCATGCCGTCTTTACTTACGTCGGTGACGACGTAACGGGCGCAGCCATATTCGTCGAGTTTGGCAAGGTTCTCCCAAAGGTCGCCGCGGTCAAGGGTCGAGCCACGAGCGATGAGGCGGTAGAGCGACGAGCCGTCGATCGGGCTCTCGGGCTGCATATAGGGCATTGGATCTAGGTTCTGATTGTCGACGATGCTCACATCAAGGCTGATTGCGATTCGATCGCCGTGCGTAGCGATAGCCCGCGCACACCACGCAAGGTCATCGAGAGCGGCGGTGGCAAGAATGATCCGGTCGCAGCCGCTCGATAGTGCTCGCTCAAGCGAAGCGTTATTGCAGATTCCGCCGGAGAGCTCAGTCTTGATATCGAGGTGCCCAATCACGTTCGTGAGAAGTTCGCTGTTCGAGCCACGGCGAAACGCCGCGTCGAGATCGACGAGGTGAATCCATTCGGCCCCCTCGGCCTGCCAAGTGAGGGCGACGTCTCTTGGGTGGCCGTAGGTGCTTTTGTTATCGGCTTCAGTGCTGGCAACCCTGCCTTGAACCAGCCGACTCGCTCGGCCGTCTGCCACATCGATGGCGGGAAGCAACGTAAAGGTCACGGCCTTAAACTACCCATCGTCACCGTATGGCTGCGTAGTGGACCGCCGTCGGTAATGAAAGATCTGAGGGTGGGGCCTGTCGGTCATACTGATGTTTGCCAACTTTTCGGCGAGGAGTAACGGGAAATGCAGCAAAAAAAAGCTTACAAACGATTGCGTGCGCGATCGGCTCTGGGTGTTTTCGTCGGATGGGCGTTGTTGTTTGGTTTGATTGCTCTTGCCCCTAGGGTTCAGGCGGCCCCGACAACCGTGGTGTATTCGAAGGGTTTTCAAAACGGATGGAATAATCCGGGGCCCGGGGCGGGAACATACAGCTTCGCTAATGGGGCGCCTATCAGGCTTGATTTTGGCGGGTACAACTACGCAAAGATGACCCACGAGCCGGTCAAATCTCAACAGTTTCTAAAGTTCACTCTCAAAGTTCTCAACGGCTTCGATCCGAAGCAACAGAACTGGTATGTGCAACTCGATGCCGATCGCGATGCCGCAAACCCTAAACGTGGTCGTTTCACCCTCGACTTCTCGCAGGCCAAGCTTAATGCTTCGGGTGCTTACCAATTCGAAGTTGATGTGCGAAGCGGCAACTTGGCTGGTGGTCTCGTTGATTCGATCATTTTTCAGGCTGGCACACTTTCCGGGCCTGGTCTGGCCGCAGGAACCATTGGTCAACTTGACGATATCGAGTTTGATGGGCCAACCGTAGAGGTGTTGCCGTTCGCAAGGGTTGGCGCATCACGGGCACCCACAATTAGTTCGGCGTCAGCGTCGATCGATTGCCGTGCATCGCGAAACCCAATCTCTTCGCGTATTTATGGGGTCGCAATGTACAGCAGCGTGTTCAAACCATCGGCTCCAGAGTCGGCCACAATTGGGTCGCAAAGTCGACGGTGGGGAGGTAACCGAACCTCGCGATACAACGCAGCCCTTCCCGGGGCGAATACCGGCAATGACTACTTCTTTCAAAACACGCCAGAACCAATATCGGTTGAGAAATTCATCGCGAACTCAACGGCAGCCGGTCAAGGCAATGCTGTGACGATTCCTGCCCTTAACTGGATTGCTAAAGATACGTCCTCATACAGTTATCCGGTATCGGCATTTTCGTCTGGGCAGGGCCCAGCGGGTGCTGACCCGTTCAACCCCGATCGAACCAACGGTTTGGTTGCTGGGTCGGATCCTGCGCAATACGTCGAGACCTCGCCTGCTCGTACATCGATCAAAAACAGCCCGGCAGCGGCGGCAGATATGGTTCGGCGGGCTCAGGGGGCGGCAGGCGGAGGTGGCCGAATCGACAGTTACATCATCGATAACGAACCCGACCTTTGGAGCGATACGCATCGAGATGTTCGTCGTAACGGAAACGACCCGAACTACACCACGTACCAAGAACTTGCCGATACCACGAAGACATATATTTCAGCGATTCGCTCGGTAGACGCCAACGCAAAGATTGCTGGTCCGGCAATTTCGGGTTACAACTTTTTGCTGTTCTCGCCCAAAGATGTGATGACTGGCAGCAATGGTGATTTTCAGGCGAACGGAAGCGTTGAATTCTTGAAGTGGTACCTACAGCAGATGAAGAACTCACCGACGAAAACAATTGATGTCGTTGACGTTCATCATTATCCGGCCCAGCAAGATGGGGTTGGCGCGCTTTACCCTAAAGGCAATCTCGATGACAAAACCTTCAGTGCACGTATTAACAGCGTACGTGCCTTATGGGATCCCTCGTATTCCGATGATAATTACATTGGAAAAAATGCACTCGGTGCAAAGTATGCGCAACCCAAGTTGATTCCCCGAATTCGTGGCTGGATCAACGATGTGTACGGGTCGCCTACTGCGTTGGGCGTGTCGATCGGCGAATGGAATTTTGGGCAAGAAGACCACATGAGCGGCGCGATCGCGACCGCTGAGGCCCTGGGCGTCTTCGGTCGCGAACGTCTTGATTCCGCCTATTACTGGACGGTTCCGGTCGAGCGGAGCCCGTCGTACTGGGCGTTTCGAGCCTTCACGAACTACGACGGACAGGGAAGCCGGTTTGGTTCATTTGGGGTACCGGCAAAGACGAAGGGCGGACCAACTGCGCCGCTTTCGGTGTTCGCCGGTGCAAGCGACTCGCGGTCGAATTCGAGCGGTGAAGTAACGGCTGTGCTCATCAACAAGTCAGCGACATCTCGGCTCTCGGCAAACCTGACCCTTGAGGGGTGCGGCGCCATGAAGTCTTATCGCACGTACACATACGATGGGTCTTCGACTCAGGGGTTTGCGGCCTCTACTCCGAAGGCGCTCGGAAAGGCCTCGAAAAAAACGGTGATCGCCGTGCAACTTGCACCATGGTCGATCACCGTGGTGCGGATGAGTCGCTGAACCTGAGCTGGGGAGCAAATCAGGGCGCATCACGTAACGATTCTTTCCAGGTCCGAAATCGGGTGTGTTCTGAATCGTCAGGCCCATGGCCTTGACCCACTCCGTCGGCAAAAAGGCGAAACGTGACGACCGTGCTCGCTGGCCCCGCAGTTCGAGCATCGATTGCACCGTACCGGGCATCACCGTCAGTGGCGGGACCGGATCTCCAAAGGAACCAATTTCCGATACGGCGAACGTAATGGACGACGTCGTAACCCAGGTCGACCCCCAGATTGCGTAACGCCAGCGGTGACTCGACCCATCCACTCGCCGGAAGGCGCCGGTGGCGTTCAGGGGTGTCGGGCAGGTCACCGGTATGGAACGGTTGGGGCCAAATAGGCCGCTCATCGGCTTTCAAAACGATCGCATCGGGTGCAAGAGGCCGCGGTGACCGTTGTCTCGAACCCGGACTGTGTGAAAGATGGATACTATCGGTTGGGTCGATTGTCATGATTGCCCCTTGCAGTCTCTTGACCGGTCGGTAAAGTACGACATGGGCCTGAAAGACAGGTTTCGAGGGGTCAAAATTCGACCACGTAGAGTGGCGAAAATGTTCACCCTTGTTGATTGACACAAACCATACGGCAGGTGCTCGCTACTTGGGGCACTGACCGGCCTGGCATCATCACCCGCACGAGCCATAGCCATTTTTCAACACCTACCCTCCGGGAGATTTTCCAATGCTCACCATGTTGCAAGACCGTTGGAACGAATTCGATTGGCGCAAAGACGCCACTTGCCGAGACCTCAACCCTGAACTTTTCTTTCCGATTGGTGTCACCGGGCAAGCTGTCGATCAAATCGAAATTGCGAAATCGCATTGCGTGACTTGCCCATCGAAAGACTTCTGTCTTGAATTTGCAGTCACGACCAATCAGGAATATGGCGTGTGGGGCGGCACCACCGAAGACGAGCGCCGGGTTTTGCGTCGACAGTGGCGGGCGGCTAACCGTCGTGCTGCCGGTCGCAACCGAGGACGTGCTGCAACTGCAGTGAGTACTCAAGACGAGGTCGACGACATAGAGGTACTCTCAGTCGCCTCATAGGCGAGTTCGTGGAGCGCAGCGGGGGTGGCTACCAGCCGCGGTCAACCCACGACTGCAGGCTTGGTCGCTCTTGGCCAATGGTGGTGTCGGTGCCGTGCCCCGGCAAAACAATCGTTGAAGCATCGAGGGTAAACAACCGGCGATCAATCGACTCAATGATCTCAGTGAAACTGCTTCCTTCGAATTTGGTAGCCCCAGGGCCCCCTGGAAACAGAGTGTCGCCCGAAAACAGCAACGGGGTGTCGCACACGCGGAAACAGATCGAGCCTTTGGTGTGGCCCGGTGTTGTGATCGTCTCTATGCGTAACTTTCCAACTTCAATCGTTTGTTCGTCTTCCAAAATGAGGTCGTAGCTTGGCAGCATGTGAGCGTCGGCGTGGGTTACCGATACTTCATAACCGGCATCTCGTATCTGGCTCACGGCCTGGATGTGATCCCAATGCCCGTGTGTTTCAACAACTCTGCGAACGCCGAGGGTTTGGCACAGCATCAACAACTGTTCGTGTTCGTCAGCTGCATCGATCAACATGGCTTCGCCCGTTGCTCGGCAACGAACCACGAACACGTTGTTGTCGTACGGACCAACAACTACTTTGTGAATTTCGACGTTGGTATCTGACCAGTGAAGTGTGCTCGTTGTCATGGTTCAACCTTGGCGGGTGCAGATTGGGCTGAGTCCGAACATAGTTCCATTGCCCGACCGGAAGTCTGAGGGTTATGTATCTTGGCGTGGTCGAAATGGGGAAGCACATATCGAGCGAAAAGATCACACTCTTGTTCGTGGGGGTACCCCGAAAGAATGAACGCAGAAATTCCCATCGCTTCGTATGCGCGCAGCTTGGCGAGTACCTGATCGGGGTCGCCAACGATCGCTGCACCGCAACCCGACCGGGCTCGTCCAATTCCGGTCCATAGGTTTTCTTCGACATACCCGTCTGATCCGGTGCCGGCAGCAGATTCTCGAAGCTCTGACTGGCGACGCACCCCGGCCGACTGCGAATCAAGGCTTCTAGCTCGGATGGCCGCACCCGCTTCGTCATCGAGATGTGAAAGCAATCGGTTGGCTGCGTCGCGAGCTAGTGCTTCGGTCTCTCGAACCACCACATGGGCTCGGTATCCGAACTTCATCGACCGGTCTTTCGCAGCAGCACGATTCGACATATCCTTCATGATCGAGGCGACTTCGGGCATGGTGTCTGGCCACATCAGGTATACGTCGGCATCGGTTGCTGCGCACTCACGGGCGTCTTCTGACAGGCCACCAAAATAGAAAGGTGGACACTTGCCGCTTACGGTCGAAGCCTTCGGCGGATCGAGGTGAAGTTGATAAAACTCACCGTCCAGATCAACGTGTTCGCCGTTGAGTAGCCGTCGAAGAATGAACATCACCTCGGTACTACGCGCATAGCGAGGTCTGCTCGCAACAGGCGCACCGGGCAGATCGGAAGAAATGATGTTGATCGTGAGCCTTCCGCCCAACATCTGGTCGATGGTTGCCAACTGTCGGGCGAGTTGAGGTGGCCACATCTCGGCGCAGCGAATCGCAAGTAACAGGTTGATGTTCGACGTGCTCGCCGATATTCCGGCGGCAAAGGCATTTGCGTCAATGCCAAGGTCGTAGCCAGACGGAAGTAAAACGTTGTCGAAACCGTTCGCTTCTGCTCGGCGAACAATATCTCCGCAATGAGCGAACGAGCTTCGAAGCGTGGCGTCAGGCACCCCGAGAAACTCGTAGTCATCGTCACAGAGCGCCGAGAACCAGGCAACTTCAGAGGTCATGGAAGTACCCGACCTGAAGCTGCAATGAGCCGGTAACACTCAGCCTTATTGAGTTTCACGTCAACGGCAGCGGCCGATGCTTTAATTCGGTTAAGGTTGCCGGTTCCAATAATCGGAATGACCCCAGCGGGGTGGGCGAGCACAAACGCCAAAGCAATCCCAGTTCGAGTTGTGGAATGGGTTTCGGCGAGTTCATCCATCACGGCGTGCACCCCGGCCATGCCCTGCTCGTCGTTGACGAGGCGCCCTCCAGCAAGCGGACTCCACGCAAGCGGTGTGAGTGAATGCGTCATTGCGACATCGAAAACCCCGTCATCAATCGGGCTGCACTGGGCGATGGAGAATTCGGGTTGAACAGTAACCAGCGGAATCTCGAGGTGTGCGATGAGCGCTTGAAGTTGCGACGCCGAATAGTTCGATACCCCGAGGAAACGGACTTTTCCGGAATGAACCAGCCCGCTGAGCGTCTCGGCAACTTCAGCCGGGTGCGCGAGAAGGTCGGGTCGATGAATTTGGTACAGGTCGATCACGTCGGTACGTAGCCGTCGCAGTGACTCGTCGACAGCGTGCGTGAGCCACTCTGCGCTTGACTCGTAGGGCACACCAAGGCCAGTTTGGCCTTGGTGGGTTGGGCCAAGGTGAATTCCGCCTTTGGTCGCCAACACCATTTGTGAACGGAGAGATGGGGCATCAGCGAGGACCTGACCGAGTAAGTCTTCGGCCGCTCCCCACGGGCAGTTGTTGTCGAGGCCGTACACATCGGCAGTATCGATGAGGGTCATGCCGCATTCCAGGGCCGTTTCGATGCGGGCCCTCGCGGTTGCAACATCGGTGCCGCCGAAGCGCCAGCAACCAAACGCGATAGCTCCGATGTCGATTCCGCTTGAGCCAAGTTCCCTAGTGATCACATCTATACGTTAGCGAGCCACGTTGACCTCAACCACTCGATGTACCGTCAGTGCTATGAATCAGAACGAAGTTCCGTCGCCCGACACGCAGTCTGGGAAAAACTTGCGTTACGGGATCATCGGGGCCGGAATGATGGGCCGCGAACATATTCGCAACATCATGGCGCTCGAAGGTGTTCGAGTGTCAGCTTTGGCTGACCCGCATGGGCCCTCGATTCAATTGTCATTGGCTGAACTAGCCGGAGAACAGGTCAGTTCGGGCGGGTCAAAGCCGGTGGATAACGTAGTCCCGGGCGAGGCTCAAAGTGGTGAGCCGCCCGTTGTCTTTTCGACAGCTGAGGAGTTGATGGCGAGCGGGCGATGCGACGCGGTGGTTATTGCGACTCCGAATGTGACGCATGCTGGCATCCTCGATCATCTGTTCGTGAACTATCCCGAGCTGCATGTTCTTGTCGAGAAGCCGCTCTGCACAACCATTGAAGATACGAAGCGCATCGTCTCACTAGCTGCGCAGCATCGGGGTGTCGTATGGGTTGGTCTTGAGTATCGGTTCATGCCGCCGGTAGCACGTTTCTTGGAAGAAATTCCGAAGACCGTAGGTGAGCTTAAAATGATTTCGATTCGTGAACATCGTTTTCCGTTTCTTCCAAAGGTGGGTGATTGGAATCGGTTCTCGATCAATACCGGCGGAACCCTGGTGGAAAAGTGCTGTCACTTTTTTGACCTCATGAATTTGGTGGTGCGCAGGCACGACAGTGGTGCTCGGCCTGTTCGGGTGATCGCAAGCGGTGGGTCTGACGTCAATCATCAAGACGAGCGGTACCCGGGCAACCCCGCCGGTGAGGTTCCCGATATTCTCGACAACGCGTATGTGATTGTTGAGTATTCGAATGGTGTGCGAGCGATGCTCGACCTCTGTATGTTCGCTGAAGCGAGTGTGAACGAGCAGGAATTGGCCGCAACCGGCAGCGAAGGAAAAGTTGAGGCGTTCATACCGACCGGTATGGTTCGCACCGGCAAGCGAAGCCCTCTCAAAAATGGATATCCGCAGCCCGGTGTGATTACTGAGGTCGATGCATCTCATGATGCGAGGGTTCGCCATGATGGGTTTCATCACGGCTCGAGTTACCTTGAGCACCTATCGTTTGCCGAAGCGATTCGTGTGGGTGGGGTCGCTGATGTGCAACCTGAAGATGGCCTCTGGTCAGTCGCTGTTGGCCTTGCCGCGCATCGAAGCATCGACGAGCGGCGACCGGTTGATTTGTCAGAGCTTTTGCCGCAGGGGTAGTTGCAATGCCGTCCGCGTATGCCAAGAAAAAGCAGTCTCAAACAGCGATCGAACCTCCGCGTGCCGCACCGGTTGTGATTCAGGGCGATGACGAGCACGATGTCAGGTCGGTTCCGCCATCGCGAGCGCTCAAGGTGTATCGGTGCCCCGGATGCGACCAAGAGATTTGGAAAGGCGTCGCCCACATCGTGGTGGTTCCAAAAGCTGCCACCGACCTACGCCGTCATTGGCACCGGGCATGCTGGCTCGTTGGCCAGCATCGAAAGTAGTATGACCGCTTATTGGGGGTGATTGGCTCGCTCGGCTTACTGGGAGGCCAACGATTCTCGAAGCGCCCGAGCCAGCGTAAATTCATCGGTGGTGAGGGTTGCCAGTACGTCGGCCACGGCGAACACTGCCAGGTCACCCTTTGCCAGGTTGGGGGCGGTCGAGCCAGTCAACGCATGGGCACAGCGGAACACGTCGGGTAGTGCCGTGGGCGCAAGACGTCCGAGTTGAACGCCAACATGAATGAGGTTTGCTGACTCAAGGCTGAGAACGATGGCCAGGGCCTCGGCTGAGCTGTTGCCGATTGGGCTCAACGAGATGGCGGTGAGCCGGGTGAGTCGAGCGACGCGCTCATCGGGAAGTGTGATGTTGAAGAGGCGTCCGAGCGCAGCGGTATGTGCTTCGTCGAGAGTAGAGAGTCGAACTACCCGTTCAACAATTGCCGTTACCGAACTTGCTTCAGCCGTGATTGGTAGTTTTGGGGCCCGTGCAGCGCGGGGTTTCTTAGCCGAGCCGACAGTTGGTTCGGACACAGTTGGTTCAGTCGCTGCCGGTTCAGCCGTGCCTGGCTCGACGCTGGCCGTTTCGTCGGGTGCAGGCATGATGGCTTCGACATTTGGATAGGCGTGGGTAGTAACGACTTCGGCGAGGTTGGAAGTGGACGAGTGTTCGTTCATGATGACCCTATTCTGACCTAAAACGAATGTATGTTCGGTCGCTTTTCAAACCTGGCTCATCTTGGGTTGGCTTCGGAATCAGTATTCGACCTAGGTTGCGAAACTTATGCGAGATCGAGCAAAAATCATCGAGTCCCTGTTTACGCAACGAGCCGAACTAGAGCGCCGCTACCGATCTATGTCCGAAGATGTGTTGGTTCAACCATGTACCGAAAGCGAACACGACGGTGGCGATAAATGGTCGCCCAAAGATCACCTCGCCCACTTGTTACGGATAGAAGAAGCGTTCCTCGGTATGGCCAAACGAACCATTGGGGGTGACGCATCACCGATCAAGTTCACCGGAACCACGCGACCGGAAATCTTGGCAGGGGTGCATCGCGACAACGAAGCACATATCGCGAAGCATAGACATCGTGGACTTGAGGAACTTCTGAGCGACCTTACGACGGCTCGCGCCAACACACTGGCGTTCATCGAGACACTTACTGACGATCAACTAGACACGACTATCCCGGGCGCTCCGTGGAGTGACGGCACAATCGGAGGTGTACTGGCGGCGAATGGCGGCCATGAATTGCAACACCTCTCGTGGGTTGATTCTGGCCTGATCGAAGCTCATTGATTGGTTGCGTTGATTGATCTGCGCCGATCGATTTTGAACTGGGTATTTCTAGCGATTGATCGACCAGCAGCCACAATAATTACTAGTGTCATAGCGCCGGTTTCCCGACCGGCTTTTCCAGGGGGAAATCATGATTCGTACGAACCTTATCGTTGGTGGCGCAGTTGCGTCGCTCATCGCAACTGGCCTCGTGGCCCCGGCGTTTGCTGCTACTGCGAAAGATGGTGGAGCGTGCACGAAGAAGCAGGTCAATAAGACGGTTGGCAACCTGGTCTGCAAAAAGGAAGGCTCGAAGTTCGTTTTCCGAAAAGTTGTTGTAACTGCTTCAACGATTGCTGCCGTCGCTGCTGATGGCGCATCGAATGAAGGCGCTGCTGCAGACGACCTTAAGGGTACCAAGATCACGTTCTTCCATTGGCGTGCCGAAGACAAAGCAGTACTCGAAACAATGATCGCTGACTTTAAAGCAAAGACCGGCATTGAGGTTGAACAGTCGATTAAGAACTCGACCGACTATCAAGCTCAGGCCCTCCAGGACATCCTTGATGGTAAGCCTGCAGACGTATTTACTGCCTTCCGCGGCGCTCAGTTTTTTAACATGGCTAAGGCCGCAGGGGGCAGTGTGTTCGCTGACCTTTCGAATCAGCCATTTGTAAAGAACTACAACCCGAATCTCATTGCCCCCGGCAAGTACGAAAACAAGCAACTCGGTCTTCCGTATCAACTGGTCTTCAACATGCCGTTGGTAAACGTTGACCTGTTGAATCGCCTCGGGCTTACGCTTCCGCAAAACGTGAATGATTTGCAGCGCTTTTGTCAGGCTGTCAAAGCAAAGGGAATCACGCCGATCGAATGGCCGGGCGGTGTTCGTGGAAACGCTGGACAGCTATCGATGAACGGCATGATCATGAACAACGCGCCGACCGACAATGCGTTTGAGCTGATCGACACGGGCAAGGCAAAGGCCACCGATTTTTGGTTGGTGCGCACCCTTCAGCAGTTCAAAGACGTTTCGGAAGACTGCTTCCAAGACAACGCACTGGCAACCAAAGATGACGGCGCATTGGCTGACTTTGCGTCAGAAAAGGCCCTTATGCTTGCCACCGGAACCTTCTCAATGGGACCAGCACTCAAATTGAATCCGAAGCTCAATTTTCAGCTGTACGTTCCTCTGACGAACGCTGTGGGAAGCACGCCGAAGTGGGAAGGCATCTACAACGCGACGTTCATCGTTGGTGTTAACTCCCGCCAAAAAGATGCCAAGAAGCAGGCAGCTGCCATTAAGTTTGTTGATTTCCTCAGCCAGCCCGAAAACGCTGAAAAGTATGCGAACGGAACGTCTCAGCACTCGACGGTCGTTGGTGTTAAGTATCAGAAGAAGGAACTTCTCGATACCGGCGTGTGGGCTCAGAAGCGAGTCTTCTTGGCTCCACGGTTCCAGTTCCTCAACCTCGATATACGAAACGCTGTTGAAGATGCATTCCTCGGTGTCGCGGGTGGTAAAGACCCGAAGAAAGCTGCCGAAGACGCTCAGGCCACGATCAATCAAAAACTTGGCCTGTAACGACGTTCTGACGGAACAAGCTAAGCGCGAGTAACAACAAAAATAATGCCTAGGAAGTCAACAGGTGTCATAAAGCGGCGACCGTTGCTGCTGTTTGCAGCGCCAGCGCTGGTGGTATACGGCGTTTGTTTCGTGATACCAACTTTCCAGGCATTGTTTTACTCGTTGTTCAGTTGGGAAGGCCCGGGTGGCGAAGACCGGGTTTTCATCGACATCGAAAACTACAAAACGAAGTTGTTCGACGACACGATGTTCAAAACCAGTGTGGGCGTCACGCTGAAGTTCATGTTTCTCGTGGTGATCTTCCAAACTTTGGTCGCGTTGCTGTTTAGCCTGAAGCTCGTCAAAGATACGAAGCCGACTATTTTTCTACGCGCGCTTTACTTCTTTCCAACGATCTTGAGTTCGACTGCCGTTGCCTTCATTTGGAACTTCATCTACGATCCATCTGATGCTGGCCTAGTCAGTGGCATTCTTCGTTCCCTTGGTATCGACTACCGGCCCGCGTTTCTCGCCAGCCCGAATACTGCGTTGTGGTGTCTGATTTTTACGCAAGTCTGGTTTCATGCTGGCCAAATGATGGTTGTTTTTGTTGCTGGACTGCAAGGTATTCCGAAAGACTTCACCGAGGCAGCCAGTATCGATGGGGCCACCAAATGGCAAACCTTTCGTAAAGTGACTTGGCCGCTGCTCGGCCCGGCCACCGGAATCGTTGTGGCTTACACAACGCTGCAAAGTTTTCGAGCATTCGATCTGGTGTACGTGATGACCCAAGGCGGCCCAGGCGACTCGAATGCCACCCGATTGTTGAGCTACCACATTGTTCAAACTGCTTTCGGGTCACGAGCGTTCGGTGAAGCGGCAGCCGAGTCAGTGGTTTTTATGGCACTCATTGCATTGGTGACTTTTCTGCAACGACGTGTACTCAAAGTTATGGGTGCAGACGTTAAAGGGCACAACTGATGAGCGCCGGTTCACAGGCCATCACAGGTCGAAACCCCATTACCGGATCCGAAATTGGCAACAGGGCCATGTTGACGGTGCTGGCCCTGCTCATCGCTCTTCCCTGTGTGGTTGTGCTTTTTAGTACATTCAAGTCGCAGGGCGACATCATCCGAAATCCAATTTCACCGCCGGTTCCTACCCGCAATGTCGTGCTTCCAGAATCTTGTCTCGCAGCCGACGCACTGGGAAGCAAACGTGGGTCTGAATGTGTGCAAACGCCAAACGTTCAGGGGTATCGCGATGCTAACGAAGCCCACATTCTGAGGTCGTTCAAGAACAGCCTGTTGGTTGTTTCGGGTTCGGTGTTTTTGACGTTGCTCTTTTCGGCGATGACCGCTTTTGCTGTGACACGCATTGGTGGTGCAACAGCCGGGGCATTGTTTGGGCTGTTCACCTTAGGAATGGCGGTTCCGTCGCAGGTAAACGGCATCACGCAATACGCGATGTTCTCCAAACTTCATCTCACCAATTCTTTGCTTGGTTTGGTTATCGTCAATATCGCTGCGACGCTTCCGGTAAGCGTGTTCATTTTGACTGGCTTCATGCGAACCCTTCCGAAAGAACTGTTTGAAGCAGCTGTTGTCGACGGCGCCGGAAACTGGACGCTATTTCGAAAAGTAGTGGTGCCGCTTTCGGTTCCTTCGTTGGCCGCGGTCGGCATCTTTTTGCTGGTGATGCATTGGAACGATCTCTGGTACCCATACCTGTTCATTACCGACCCAGAGAAGTACACCCTTCCGCGAACGCTGGCCGAGTTCAAAGGTGAGTTCTCGACGAATTATGCGGCCCTATTCGCTGGTGTCGCCATCGCAAGTGCGCCGTTGGTATTGGCCTATGTGTTTCTGCAGCGCTGGTTCATAGCGGGTTTGACCAGCGGAGCTGTCAAGGGCTAAACCGCCGCTAAGGTGGATATCGTGATCGTGTACGACCCGGCTCGGCTTCTCGCACGGGCGCAGACCGACCTCGTTGGAATGCGACGGGAAGCAAAACTTGTGGCAGTCATGCTGTCAACTGGTCGTCACCTTGTCATTGAGGGGCCACCAGGCACTGGTAAATCAACCCTGCTGCGCTCGCTCGCTGCCGAGGCCGCCGTACCACTGTGGTTCGTTGAGGGCAACGCTGAACTTACGCCAGGTCGCCTTGTCGGACACCACGATCCGTCGATTGTGTTGCGCGATGGCTACACCGCAGATGCATTTGTCCCGGGTCCGCTGGCCGAAGCAGTACGTGACGGTGGGCTTCTGTATCTCGAAGAACTGAACCGCATCCCTGAAGAGTCGCTTAACGTACTGATTACCGCACTGGCCGAAGGTGAGTTACACATACCTCGAGTTGGTCGGGTTGCCGCCCATCCGAATTTTCGGTTAATCGCAGCGATGAACCCGTTCGACGCAATCGGAACATCGCGAATTGGCCAAGCCATTTATGATCGCCTCTGTCGACTGACCGTAACGTATCAAGACGAGTCGGCCGAAACCGAGATTGTGTCTCGTGTCACCGGTGCATCTTCAGTCGAGGCTTCGACAGTGATATCTGTGCTTAGCGTTCGGGGTACACGAAGTCACCCTGATATTGCCGCCGGTTCGAGTGTCCGTGGTGCGATTGACATGACGCTGCTTATCGAGGGTCTTGTGTCCTTGACTACTGGTGAGAAAAGAATCGGTGCACCGCCGTACGAAGTGTTACGCGATGCGGCACTCGCTGCTCTAACTGGGCGCATACGAGTTGATGAGGGTAGCGACCGAACCCCCGAGTCGATTGTTGAAGAAATTCTGAATACGGCCATTGCCGAATGGGATCGTCGCCAGCGCCCGATCGCCCCCCTGGCAGCGCCGGAGCCGCCGGGAAAAGCTGAACGCTCCGCCTCGGCGCCCTCTGGGCAACAACCGGGACGGGGCAAGATACTGAGCGGCAGCGAAGCGAGAGATGCTGTGAAAGAAGCTGCTCGTCGAACTAACGGGCGTCACGAATTGTCTCGTCAACCGAACTTCGAAAAGGTCAGCCCTGAAGTTGGCCAGCTCGATGCGACGGTTATCGAGCAACTCTTCGAAGAAGACCCCGATTCAACGTTGAGCCTGTTGGCTTCGATTTCGAATGCAACCGACCGTTCGTTGAGGGCTGCAGCCCGTCGGTTAGCTGCCCGATTGTTTATTGAGCTCTCGCGTCGTTCGCAAGTACCTGCGCAAGGCGTTCGAAGGCTCGGCACATCAACCGACTGGACGTCAGGCGACCTTGACCTTGAGGCGACCCTGGCTCGAACAAACGGATTTCTTCCCACCAACGAAGATGAACTTGTGGTGCGTCGATGGGTCGCAGGCCAACGAGCGATATGTCTTTTGGTCGATAGGAGTGGATCTATGGACGGACATCAGGTGGCGCTCGCAGCGATAGCAGCTGTGAGTACTGTCATAGCGGCGGGTGAACGATCAGATGTAAGCGTGCTTGCATTTAATCGTGATGTGATCGTGTTGCGTGGTCAGGGCAAATTTCGAGCCATCACCAAAGTTCTTGATGATGTGCTTTCCTTACGAGGAAAGGGGGAAACTGACCTTGGGTTGGCTCTACAGGCAGCCCGACGTCAACTGGGCAGAGCAGCGAGTAACGAGCGAGTGGTTATTTTGATGAGCGATGCGAAACATACCGCCGGGGTCGACCCGATACAGCAGTTGAAAGGTATCGATAAGCTACATGTACTTGGTACCTCCGCTGATGATGAAGCTGTTGAACGCGGTGTACTTCTTGCTCGGCATGGGGGGGGTCGGTACCGAACGTGTACGTCAGTAACCGAGCTTGGGTCGACGCTCAATTGGTTGCTCAACGGGTAGCGGATCGCTACATCTGATTCGGGTCGGGGAAACGAACTCCGAAATCTAATTCGGCGGCGGCTTCCGAAATGTTCTGGGTAACCACTAGTGGCGCAATCCAGCCCTCGAACGAATCACCGTCAGTGTCCCAGTGCCAGAGCCCGAAGCCAAGTGGTGCCAACTGGGCGTGCGCGAGCAACATGATTTGCCCCGGTCGAAGCGTTTTGGTTGGCTTCTTGGTACCCCAGTCGAAGGTGATGTCGATCGATAGGTTGGCGCACAACGCCACGATCGAATCGATCATTGATTCGGTATCTTTCCAATCAACACTGAACGTCAGTTCGGCATCGCCGGCGTCACGAAAACCTGCAAGGAACAGCCCCGACAGTTCTTCTTCGTACTCTTCCTTGTTGTCAGGGTCTTCGATGAATTCCTTGAACGCAGTAGAGCAAGTTTTGGCTGCTTCGGCGTTTCCGTTTGCGATAAGACCGTAAAGAACCTTACTCACCCGCAGCGCCAAATGGTGGCGAGTCTCTTGAACCTTCGATTCACCCGGGATAGCAATTTCATACCCCTTGTTCTCTTTCTCGGCAAGGACTTTGTCGACTGCCTTTCGAACCGCCGCTGGTGAAACACAATCAAAATGTTTGCTTTGACCTGGGGTACCTATTCGCCCGTACCTCACCGTGTAGGCCGGAGTCTGTTGATCTTCAGTGATCTCGTAAAACTTGTGTTCTCCGGTGTCTTCGTTTGACAGTTCGAGGTAATGAATGATCACCTTGCGAATGTAGCTTCAACCGGCGTAGCGTTGGAAGCAGGTTGACCGGAGGCTGCGATGGATGCAATACCTGAAGGTGCACGATCGTTTCAAACAGCAGGGACCGTCTACGACTCGTTTATGGGCCGGTATTCTGCGCCGCTCGGGGTCGCGTTTTGTGACTCGGTTGGGCTAGCAACTGGCCAGTCGGTGCTTGACGTCGGATGTGGGCCAGGGGCGTTAACCGGTGAACTGGTACGTCGGCTTGGGCGCGGAGCTGTTTCAGCTTTTGATCCATCGCCTCCGTTCGTCGCAGAGTGTATTTCGCGCCACCCCGGGGTCGATGTTCGTTAGAGTAGGGCCGAAGCTATTCCCTTCGATGACAAGAGTTTTGATGTTGCGATGGCGCAATTGGTGCTGCACTTCGTGACTGACCCGAATCAAGTTGCGGCCGAGCTTCGCAGGGTCGTGCGCCCGGGTGGAATTGTGGCGGCAAACATGTGGGATTCCGCCAATGAGATGGAGATGCTCCACCACTTTTGGGATGCAGCGTTTGTCGTTGATCAATTCGCGCCAACCGATGCGCGAACGCTGCGATTCGGCGGGGCTGGGGAGATCGCCGAACTGTTCGATTCGGTTGGCCTAGAAAATATTAGCGAAGTGACAATCACAGTGAGTTCTTCGTACCAGAGCTTCGATGAGGTGTGGTCAGGATTCCTGGCGGGTATAGGTCCTGCTGGAATGTTCTGCGTTGGCTTGGCGGATGCGCAACAACTCCTTGTGCGCCAAGAGATGTTTAAGCGTTTGGGTTCGCCCTCTGGTCAGTTTTCCCTTAACGCAACGGCACGTAGCGTAAGTGGACGAACTCCGGCTTAATAAGCCGGAATTCCTCCAATTAGTGCGGGGTGATTGAAAAGGCTGCGGCTGCAGCAAGCGTGCGGCGGGCGTTATCAACGTGAAGGTTTTCGATCATTCTTCCATCAACGGTTCCAACGCCCTTTCGGGCAGCAAGTGCTTCATCAAAGGCAGCAATCACACGGCTTGCGTAAGAAATCTCTTCATCTGACGGCGAAAACGCTTCGTTGCATGGCCCAAGCTGTGAAGGGTGAATCAACGTCTTTCCGTCGAAGCCAAGTTCGGCACCCTGTTTACACTCGGCAGTGAAGCCCTCGGCATCGTCGATCGAATTGAATACGCCATCGAGAATTACTTTTCCCGCAGCCCGTGCAGCGTTAATACACGTGGACAGTCCATAGAGGAGGGGGGTGCGGCCAGATGTAAGCGCGCATCGAAGTTCCTTGGCGAGGTCGTTGGTGCCCATGACGAGCACCGTCAGCCGTTCAGAAGACTCGCAAATATCATATGCGCGCAGAATAGCTACGGGTGACTCGAGCATCGCCCAAATCTTGGTGTGATCGGGCGCGCCTGCCTTGACCAACGCTTCCTCAATTCGTTGTACCTGTTCTACCGAATTGATTTTCGGGATTACCACTGCGGCAGGACCAACTTCGGCGGCTGCGCGTAGATCGTCTGCACCCCAAGGCGTGTCGAGCGCGTTGCAACGAATCGTGAGTTCTTTGCGACCGTATGCTCCGCTTGAAACAGCTGAAACCACATTGGCCCTTGCCTCAATTTTTGCATCTGGAGAAACAGCGTCTTCGAGATCGAGAATCAGCGAGTCGGCCATAAGCCCTTTGGCCTTTTCTAACGCCCTCGTGTTTGCCCCTGGCATGTAGAGCACCGAGCGACGAGGGGCAATGATTTCGCTCATAGGTTGTACAGCGCTTTCAACTCTGGGTCACGCGAAGCCATCAGTTTGGCCAACTCGACTACCACCTGGCATTGCTTGAACGTGGCATCGTCTTGCATTTTGCCGTCCAGCATCACTGCGCCGGTGCCGTTGCCCATCGCCGCAATAACCCGCGTTGCCCACGCCACTTCGTCGGGAGGAGGCGAGAAAACTCGGCGAGCAATTTCGATCTGGACCGGATGAAGGCTCCAAGCCCCAACACAACCCAACAGGTACGCGTTGCGAAACTGATCTTCGCATGCGAGCGTGTCTTTGATGTCTCCGAACGGGCCGTAGTACGGGAGAATCCCGTGGGCTCGGCATGCGTCAACCATTCGCGCAACCGTGTAGTGCCAGAGGTCTTGCTGAAACACCGCACGCGGAGCTTCCACATTAGAACCATCAGCATTATCAGCGCGCGGATCTTCTCGAACAAGGTATCCGGGGTGGCCTCCACCAACCCGAGTTGTTTTCATTCGACGATCGGCGGCCAAGTCTGCTGGCCCAAGCGACAGGCCCTGCATGCGCGGTGACGCACCACAGATCTCTTCAACGTTTGCCATACCCCTGGCGGTTTCAAGAATTGCATGTACCAAAATCGGGCGAGTCAACCCAGCCTTCGCTTCAAGCTGCGCCAACAGCCGATCGACATAATGAATATCTTCCGGCCCTTCTACCTTCGGAACCATGATCACGTCGAGCTTGTGCCCGATCTCGGTGACGAGCGTCGTGAGGTCGTCGAGACACCACGGCGAGTCTAAGGAGTTCACCCGTGTCCACAGTTGTGTGCTGCCAAGGTCGATCTCCTTGCCAACCTTCACGAGACCAGCCCTAGCTGCTTCTTTACGATCAGATGCGACAGCGTCTTCTAGGTTGCCGAGGAGCACATCGACCTGCTTGGCGATATCAGGAACCTTCGCGATCATCTTTTCGTTCGACGGGTCGAAGAAGTGAAGCATTCGACTCGGGGTGAACGGTATGTCGCGAAGCGGCATCGGGGCCCCTACTGCGAGGGGTGCGAAGAAGTTTCGAGGCGTGCGTAGAGCAGACATTGCCACCAACTCTATGCGGCCGCCGTGATCCGATCCCAAGTCAGGGTGTTTTGTAGGAGGGCCAGGGCGCCCACCTCGCCGAGAAAGCGCGCCCACCTCGGGCAAATCTGGTGGTGGATTCGATCGAAATCGACCAATGTGGGCGCGTAAGACCGTCGATGTGGGCGCGATGCCGATCTCAACCATCATGCCGGTCAGTAAGATGCAAAGCGTGACTACTCGGCAGCCTATTGATCAGCAGCCGATGCCAAAGAAGTACCTGGTTCATACCTATGGGTGCCAAATGAATGAACACGATTCCGAGCGGATCGCTGGTTCGCTTGAGGCTGATGGTTACGTCAAGGCAACCTCTGAGGCCGATGCCGATGTCATTGTGATCAATACGTGCACAATCCGAGAAAATGCTGATAATCGCCTTTACGGAAACCTTGGGATGCTCAGTCGGCTTAAGCAAGAGCGTCCTGAGCTGCAAATCGTGGTGGGGGGCTGCCAGGCTCAAAAGGACAGAGGTCAGATTCAACAGCGGGCGCCCCATGTCGATGTGGTGTTCGGAACCCATAATGTGCATCACGCCGCTGAACTGATTCGTCGCTCAGCTCTCGAAGGGCCGCTGATGGAGATCCTGGAAGAGGCTGAGGCCTTCCCCTCGGCGCTTCCTGCCGCCCGGGCGTCTGACTACGCAGCCTGGGTAACGATTCAAATTGGCTGCGACAATAAGTGCGCGTTTTGCATCGTGCCGTCGGTACGAGGGGTGGAAATCAGTCGCCCCTTTGGTGAACTCAGGAGTGAGGTTGAAACGCTCGCAGCTGCGGGTACGGTTGAGATCACTCTGCTTGGGCAAAATGTGAACTCGTACGGTAGAGACCTCACGCTTGGTCACCGCGACGATCAAGACATATCATCTGCGCGCTTTCATTGTGGTGACTCTTGGCTTGACGACCGTAGGGCTCGCCCGCTGTTTGCCGACCTTATGCGAACTGTTGGTTCGGTCGAAGGAATCCGCCGTGTGCGATTCACATCACCGCACCCGAAAGACCTTCGTCCAGAAATCATTGAGGCAATGGCTACGGTTCCGGCCGTTATGCCGCATCTGCATCTTCCGCTTCAATCAGGAAGCGATCAGGTACTTAGCGCCATGCATCGCGGCTATACCGCGGAACGATACCTCGACCGGCTCACCGCTGCTCGTGCCGCCGTGGGTGACCTGTCGGTGACAACCGACATCATTGTTGGGTTCCCGGGTGAAACCGACGAAGATTTTGAACAAACTCTTCAGTTCTGTGCTCAGGCCGAGTTTGACAATGTGTTTACTTATCAGTTCTCGCCGCGTCCAGGTACCGAGGCTGCCTTAATGGCTGATCAATTCGTGCCGGTCGAGGTAATGGCCGATCGGTTCGAACGCCTGAAGATCGTGACCGAACGCACTGCGGTAGCAAAGCACAAAGCACGCATAGGGTTAGTGGAAGATGTACTCGTCGAAGGACCTTCCAAACGTGACGCGTTGGTAACCAGCGGTAGAACCCGTCAAATGAAGCTCATCCATTTCCGAACCGCAGAAGACAAGCCGCTTTCGCCCGGCACGTTTTGTGATGTGCGGGTAACTGAAGCAGCTGCTCATTTTCTCAAAGGTGAGCTGTTGGCTGTTACGGCACGACCCCGACACCGCATTCGTATACCAGTTACCGCTGTCAGCTCACTTCCGAACTGATGCTTTTCCATCTCGCCGAACCGGCGATCTTTGATGAAACGCTGTGGTCGGGTGAGTACCGCGCCGCCTCATTAGGTAGCGAGGGGTTCATTCACCTGTCGTCGGCTCAGCAACTCGCGCCCACGTTTGGTCGCTACTACTCGGGCCGAACCGATCTGACCCTGCTGTGTATCGATGAGCACGACCCGGGCATCGTCGAGCACCTCGTGTGGGAAGCCTCAACCGGTGGAGAACTGTTTCCGCATTTGTATGGCCCCCTGCCAGTTTCCGCGATCACATCGATTGAAGCCGGCTGGACGCCAAGCGAATTGGATCTTCGGGTAGCGGGTTCGCTCGCTGGTAAGTCGGATAGAAAGCCGGATGCGAAGTCGGATGGTAAGTCGGATGGTAAGGCTGTTGACGATCAGCATCTGCCTCAGCGAGACGGGGCTGATTTTGAACCCGGCCTCGATGAAGTACCGCCTATCCCTTGGGATGCGCTTATGCGTGGTTGGGTTGGTCGTCGAGTACGTCGTGTTGGGCGCTCGCCCTGGTGGATTTTGTTCGCCGTTCTGCTTGGCAACTTCTCGGCCGGTGTTGTTTTCACGTTGCTGTCGGTCGCTCGCGAAACGATCGCTGACGATTTAGGAACCTCGCCAAGTCTGGTGTTGTGGGCGTTCACCGGGCCAACACTGGTTGGCGCGATTTTGGCACCTGCGCTTGGCCGCCTCGGAGACGTTCGGGGTCATCGTCGTCTGTACATCGCTGCGTTGGTAGGTGGCGCGTTCGGGTCGCTTCTTGTTGCCTGGTCGCCGAATGTATACGCGCTTATTGCATTCCGAACAATTGCTGCTGCAATAACGGTTGGCCTCGGCCCGTCTTCACTGGCGATTATCTTTCGAGCGTTCGGCCAACAAGACCGAGTGAAGGCAATGGGCTACTGGTCGTTGGTTGGTGCGGGGTCTCCGGTGCTCGGGGTGTTGGTGGGTGGGCCTATGGTCGAGCGGTGGGGTTGGCGGTCCATGTTCATCGCCCAGGTTCCCTTTTTCCTCATTGCGCTGATCGTTGCCATCCGAGTTATTCCAGATATGCCGAAACGGGCTGGCGCGAAGTTTGATGTGCTCGGTGCCGTGCTGCTTGGCGCAACCACGCTGCTGATCCTGATGGGAACAAACAGAGGTCCAGAGTGGGGTTGGAGTGACCCACGAGTGCTCGGCTTCTTTGCCTTGGCCCCCGTTACCCTGGCGGCTTTCGTTTCATGGCAGCGTAAAGCCGAGCATCCGTTGTTGTCACTTCGACTGCTACGAATCAGAAATGTTGCTGCGGGTATCAGTGCTCAGATGCTGGCCCAGTTCACCTATCTCGGTGCTGGCCTATTCCTTATTAATGACTTGCTTGTTGGCAAAAAGTTCTTTGCCTATTCGCTGAGCGAGGCGAGCCGAACCACAATTGCTCGACCGATTGCGTTTGCATTGGTGGCCCCGCTTGCTGGGTTACTTGCGGTGCGCGTTGGCGAGCGAGTGGTAGCAACGACGGGCATGATGTGCATTGCGTTCTCGATGTTTCTTCTGGTGGTCAGTCGCCCCGGGTCGTCGATCGTTGCCCTCATCGTGGCGATTGGGTTCAGTGGGCTTGGCATGGGAATGGCGATTCCGTCGCTCTCGGCCACTGTCGCCAACGCAGTGCCGGAAAGTGTCTTGGGTACGATCGGCGCTGTTCAGCAACTCGTGGTGCAAATGGGAAGCGTTATTGGTACTCAGGTGATGGTAGCGATCGTTACTAATGGTGGTGAGCGAACTGCTTCGTCGTATCGGTCGGCATTCATTGTGGGTATGGTCGTTGCCTTAATGGCTGTTGCGTGTGCCTCGTTGTGTCGTCGACTCCCTCGGCTCGAGCCATCGGTGGATGAGTAACGTATGCGCGCACTGATTCAACGAGTTTCTCGTGCATCAGTCACGTCAGATGGGGTTCTTGTCGGGTCGATCGCTGGTGGGCTGTGTGTGTTGGTGGGGGTCACGCATACCGACGACACGGCGCTGGCCAGAAGGATCGCGGCAAAAATTTGGAACCTCAGGGTGTTCGACGACTCAGATGGCGTGATGAACCTCTCCATCGCTGACTCTGGAGGCAACGTGCTGGTCGTTAGCCAATTCACGTTGTACGGTGACACCGCAACCGGTCGGCGTCCGTCTTGGTTGGCAGCAGCGCGCCCAGAGCAAGCCGAACCCTTGGTTGATGAGGTGGTGTCCGAATTGCAGCGTCTCGGGGCGAACGTTGAAACAGGGCGGTTTCGAACCGACATGAAAGTTGATTTGGTGAACGATGGACCGGTCACGGTTATGATTGAGTTGTAGGCCGGGTTGATCATGGTTCGCCGGTTCCAAGTTCTGCTGCTGCTGTTCGCCTTTGGATTCACTTCGAACAACTCGCCCATCAATGCAGTCGCGTTGAGTCCAGGCCAGCGAGGGGAAGTCGGTTCGTTGCATGTAGATATTGCAGCCGGATTAGTGACAAGGCGGCAACATCTTGAACGCCGAATCGATGTTATTCAGCATCAGGAAAGAATGATTCGTGCCTTTATCGATACCGACTTAGCGTCGGCGCGACAGACGGCAAACGAACGAGATAGGAAAAACGGGGCTGTCGTAGTTGGCCCGCTCGATGGTGTGGTTATTGCGATCAAAGATAATATGCACGCGGATGGTTTTAGAACCACTGCTGGATCCACAGCGCTCGCGAAAGTGAACACCATTCAGATGGAAGCAGGTGTGGTCCGCAGGTTACGCGAGGCAGGCGCGATCATCGTTGGAACCACAAACCTTGATACCAACGCTCGTGGCGTTCGTGGCCTGAGCGAAGTACGAGGACAAACCGCAAACCCCCGTGACCCCCGTTTTAACGCGGGAGGAAGCAGCGCCGGAAGTGCCGCTACTGTCGCATCGGGCATGGTCGACGTGTCGCTTGGAAGTGATACGTGCGGATCCCTTCGATATCCTGCTTCGTCCGTTGGCATCTATTCGTTGCGTCCTACCCAAGGTCGGGTAAGTCGCTCGGGTCTGGTGCCGTTGAGCCCTTCGCAAGACACCGTTGGACCCATGGCTTTGCATCCTGATGATCTTCGTCAGGTGCTATCTGTGATCGAGGGCATCGACCCTCAAGACCCCCTCACCGTCGCTATTCCTCATGAACCGGTGGCGCCACGCCGACGGGTTGGGGTGTTGAAGGGCGTCGGATCGGCGAACGCAATGATTGTTTCCGAATTGAAAGCTGCTGGCTTTGCTGTCATTACTGGATTTGATGCCCCATCAGTTGACGGTGTGAATCTTATTGAAGTGGAATTTCGAACATCGTATAACTCGTATGTGAAGTGGCGAAAAGCTGGCGGCGACAGTGCTCAGCTGTGGCTTACGAAAGACGGACCAGACCGTTCGGCATATCGACTCGAAGCGATACGTAAGGGCAATATCGCACGACTGAAACTAGCAGGTGCACTTACTACTGTGCTTGAGGGCGCTGATCTTGATGCCTTGATATTGCCAACCAATCGGTACGCCCCCGTTCGCCTCGGTCAGCGCCAACCGAGTGGTAACTGCATATTTTCAGCCGGAAGCGGCTTACCAGCGTTGACAATTCCCGATGCCTCGCTGAGCGGATTGCCTGCGGTAGGCATCGATCTGTTAGGTCGAGCGGGCGATGACAATCTTCTTATCGACATAGCGGAGATAGTTGATGGCAGGCGTTAACGAGATTCAAGGTTTTCCCTCTATGTCGTGCGTCCAGCCTCTGGTTCAGTGTGACTATGAATTTGTTCGCAGTAATCCCACGTTGTAGGCAGCGCTACGCAATATCGACTGTTGTTGTTGGGCTGCTACTTACGGGCTGTGCCAGCGGGTCGACCGCCTCAGCTCCCAAAGAGGTGACCGCTGCCCCCGCGAGAACAACTACGACAACGACCGGTGCCCCCGCGATAACGACGGGTGCGGTTGCGTCGGGAGAGTGGTCGGTTGCACGGTGGTCGAGCCCATCGTCGCTTGATCAACTCCGAGACAACTTGCGTGTTGCCGGATTTCCTTCCGACTGGCCATTGCCGCCAACGTTTATCGACAAGACCATGCAGATCGTGACACGTGAGATTTACCCGTTCGACCTTGAACACGTTCACTACAAAACTGAATGGCGAATCGAGTCGCTTGACCTTGAAGCAGCTGCGGCACAGTGGTTTCCCAGTGTTCCCGATACCTACATTCCGGCAGGGTTCGAAGAATCAAAAGGGGTTGAGAGTTTCGGCATTTTTGGTGACACCAACTACCTTGAACGCATTGCCCGCGATGAAGACGGTTTTGCCAGGGCGAATGTACGTGTACAGACGGTTAATAGTCTAGATGCCAACAAGACTGAAGCGATAGTGCTCAAACTCGAGTGGGAAGGCCCGCTTGATTCGGTAACTCCGACCCCTGAGTTTTGGGATTGGCAGAAGCAGATTCCTGATCTTGGGCTTGGTTCGCCGGTAGCGAGTGACCTCACCGCATTCTCAATCGAAACACCGTCTCCAGTCACGTTCCGCTTGAGCTTCGAGGCTACAAATGATGCAGCAGCCACGAGCGCTGTAGACCGGATTCGTGATGCGACGCTGTGGACTCAAGGTGCAACGTTTATTCAATCGTTCACTGAACACGAAGACTACGAGACCGATATCGCTTTCACCGTGACAAATCCCGACGGCAACAAGATGGACGGAACAATCAAGGTCAGCGCCGCTTCCGAATCTGAAACCGCAAAAGTTCACATCGCGATGTCTGCCAACTAAGCCCACAATGAATTCGGTCTGAGATCGATGTCAACTGGAAACGAGGCTCAGTGAGCTGAGGTCGTGGCAAGCTTTTGAGCTTGCGCACTTGCAACGCTACGTATCTGCTTCGGGGTTGCCCAAGCCACGTCGACTCCCAGACCCCCGGTCGGGCAAACGAACTCCGCGCTGACTCCGGCCCCGCTAACCACGAGAATCTGGAATTTGTCAATGGCCATTGCGCAGGTTACTGAGTGAAACGAGACAGCGTCGTCGATGCTGGTAACACTGGCCAACGAAACGTCGGGATCTCGATTGGTGTCACCGTTGAGCAAGTTGGCCCCGGCAGCCCGAAGTGCTTCGTGCAGGTCACAAACGCTGAGGCGGGCTTGCTGAGCGTCAGTAAACTCGTACACCGTGATGGTGATGACGTCACCCACCGGCGTCTCCCAGCGCCCAAATCGAGCGTGAACGAATCCTCTAGAAATTAGCCGTGAACGTTCCAGCATCGGATCAGACTCAGCGAGTGCTGCCGCATTGAGATCGAGTGACTCAAGTGGACCGTCTTGACACAACTCACCTTGATCAACGTTCAATCCGAGCAGGGCTGCAAGTGTTCGCAAGCCAAGAAGATCGGTCGACACAATCATTGGTGTAGCCCGAAGCCAGCGATGATCGCGGCCATGCCAACAGCGATCATCAAACTTGTGAGTGCGAGCGTCACACATCGCTCGGCCCGGATGACGAGTTGCATTCGTTTGGCCATTTCAACACCGTTCGAGACTCCGGAACCAACACCCATAGTCAGCGTTGATCGAACAATGACAAACACTGCGGCGATCGCGATTGCTGTGCGCAAATCTTGTGACGTCGCAGTAATCGCCATTGCACCCCACCACGTCCAACTCGTCAGAATGGTCGCCGGGCCAACCCCTAACCGCAACCCGTACCTGAGCCCAGCCTTCCAGGGGCCGTATGTATGCCCCCAGATTGATGGCACTTGGGTTCCGACTGACCACGGCCGACCGTGACCACGGTAAACGGCAAAATCGAGTGCGCCACAGGTGGCCGCGCTGAGCCCGGCGATCAGAATCGACTGCCGAAGAGTCATGCTCAACAATTGTTGAGCAACACGATTGACGACCGTTGTAATCGGAAGCGCAGCAATGAGACCTGACGCCACGAGCACCGCCCATAAACGTGGAACATGGCTCTGTCTGACCGACGGAGCGAGGGTCTCAGCGACCGACAGCCCTCAAGGCGACCAGAGTGATCGGAGGGCCGCAACCGTCGCAAGAGCGACCCCAACCAGCAACGGGATTTGGTCGACAAAATGGTCGAACACGAATGCCTACTTAGCTTCCGGAGTGCGCTTCTTGGGTTTGGCACGCCCAACGACCGGGGTGGGGGCAAGCGTGGTAGGAGGCCCCGTAAGCCGAGCCTTCCCAATCTCACGCTCGGCAATTGGTTGGGTGATTACCGGCAGGCCCATGCCGTCGTCACCCGAAAGCAGCTGTTGCTCGAAACCATTGAGTGCTGATTGCAACTCCCAGACTCGACGGTCTTGAAGCGACTGGCGGAATCCGGTAGTGATCTGTGCACTGATGAAACGGCCCCGGTGTGCTATCAACCAATCGCGAAGTGTCGGGTCAAGTTGATCATCGGGATGCGGGATGGCGAGGGTACCCGGTTGAACCAGGCCGACTGCCACCGAGGGGAGGTCAACGGGGTACAGCGCAACTGGGAAGCCAGCGTTAGGTTCGCCAGCCAGACGAGCCGAGACGATGCTGCGTGCCAAGACTAAAGGGTCTGATCCGGCAATGACGACGTCGTTTCCTGTTCGACCGGCAGCGACCTCGTCGCCGATCCAAGTGATCGTAAGTGCCGGTAGTTCGGCGCGTAATGCCTCGGCGGCTTCGCGAGAAATCACCAAAGGTGTTCGGGCTAGGGCTGCAAATGAGCCAGCGGTTAGGGCTGAGACCGATGATGGCCCGCTTGCGCTAACGCAGGTGAGCGAAGTCGCCCCCGTGGCACCAATAACCCAGCGGGCTATCTCGATGGAAGCGCCCGCAATCGATGGGTTGGTGCCAAGGTGACCAACTTCGATTCCCGCTGAAATAGCTGAAAGTGCACTTACTAATCCGGAAGTAAAAGAGGGCCCAACCACAATGACCCGTCGTGCCCCGAGCCGTATGATCTCTGCGGCGAGCGCGGGTGGCAGCTCGGCCCGTGGTGACACCAACACAACACCCGAAACTGCGGACGCAACCGGAAGCGCAAGAGCACCTGCAAATGGGTCGTCGCCGTCAGCGATGACCACCGTGGCAACGGAACCAGCAGTCAAGACTGAGGTGCGAAGAATGGAAACTTCTGAAGCGCTTCGGCCTGCGTTTTGCTCGACCAGCACCTTCATGACCCGGGGGTCTTCGAGGCAACTTTCGACCACGCAGTAAACGTTCGAACCTTCGGGGCAATAGCCATGTGTGTTCGGGTGATTCGCTCGACAACAATCGCAAATCTTCTTGAGGCCGCCGTTGGCGCAACACGAAGCGTTACCTGCATACCAACACCAACCCCACGTACTTGGCGCGAAGCAGTCATATGTTGGACATTTGGGCGAAACGCCAGACTGCCCGCAGACCCTTGCTTCGGCCCGGCCAGCGAACGTCGCCGAGATCATCGAGCCGCCAGCGGCAACAAGTGAGATGCGACCGACGTTTCCAATAAATGATCGGCGTGTGGTTCTAGCGGCAAGCCAACGGCCCGCTGATTCAGTAAGTTGGTTTAGGGAAGTCATGCGTTTACTCCGTCGATATCGAGCCTGGCCTCGCGTACCAGTTCCTCAATTTGTTCCAGCGTATTCGCAACTCCGCGTCCAAGCACATTCCGCTGTTGGTTTACTGTGATCACGTACGGGGTTGAGTGCACGTTGAACGCATCAAACACTGCCCGATCGCGATCGAGGTCGATGGTGTGAATCACCATTCGTGGGTCGCTCTTTCGCATTGCTTCGATCGATGGTTTGAGCTGTTGGCAAATCGTGCAGGTTGCTGAGGTAAAAACCACCAGCGACAGCGGGGCCCGTGTCCAGTCGAGGCCAACCTCAGGTGCTGTCGAGCCAATGTCAGGGCCCTCACCAGCGAAGTGGGTTCCCATGGGTGCTATGCGTGCGTGCAACACGCCAACCTGGCGAAGTAGGGCTATGACCGCAACGCCTAGAACAACAACGGCGACCCAAAGAACGACGTAGGAAATGATCCAAGGATTACTCATGAGCCGTTGATGCCTCTTGGTTGTTGGTCGGGTATCTCGCTCGACGATTTTCCGGGGCCCTGCGAAAAGAAAACCCCTACTTGGCGGCGCATGGTGAGTAGTGCGAGTCCAACAGATCCAATAAGTGCCATCGTTGCGGCCGAAGTAGTAACGGCAAGTAGTGGGCCGACCGAAACATTGAGCAATGACGGTGGCTGAATTGCAAACACACCAACAGCAGCAAACCCTAAGCCTGCATTGCGAATGTACGTCACCCAGGTAACCGGTTCGGTGTCGGCTGCACCGAAACACCCGCATCGAATCTCATTGACCGAAGCGCGCTGGGCCCGAACTAACACCATCGTGAACGCAACGAGCAGCACCACGCTCGCTAGAGCCCCAGCAGCGGGAAGTGCGAGCAGGGCGGCACCAATCAGTAGTTCAGTAAGGGGAACCACGACGGCGAGTCGTTTCGCTTGCGGAAGCCCAAGGGTGGCGAAACCCTTGGTCGTGCTGCGTTGATTGCGTAGCTTTGCCAGTGCAGCCCATGCAAACGTTCCGGCCAGCATTACGGCAATAACTGTTGCAACCGACGAATTCATGATGGGGAACTCGTTGCACCGTGCGGGCCTGTTTGGCCCGATCGGTAATGTGTTCGACAGATGAGTTCGTACGTCACGACTTCTCCGAATAACGGAACCGCATCAGGCGATGCCTCGGTATCGCCAACCACCACAACGGCACCTTGGTACACGATGATGCCGTCGACCAGCCGAGCATTGTGGGTGGCCCGGGCACCACACCAGCACCGTGCTTCAACGTGCAATTGGACTCGTTCGTCGGCGACCTCAAGAAAGCGTTTCGTGCCATCGAAGAGTTGTCCGCGAAAATCAGTGATGAGGCCGAATGCGTACACATCGGCACCAAGGTCATCGACGACCCGGGCTAGTTGATCGGCCTGAACCGGTGCATAGAACTGAACCTCGTCGCACACCAGGTAGTCGAGGCCACCGAGTCGCCCCGCCGTTTGTAAGGCGAAGTGGTGAAGGTCAAGGTCGGGCGTTACTTCGATAGCTTCGACACTCACCCCAAGGCGAGACGAAACCCGGGCCCCGTCACGGTCGAATTGCGAAAGCAGTACACCACGTTGATGGCGTCGAGACAGATTGTGATGGATTTGAAGCGCAAGAGTGCTCTTCCCCGACCCCATCGTTCCGAACGAAAACCTCAGTACACCCACGAGGCGTTGACCTTAGTTGCTCACGGTGTGACGGTTGCTCACGGTTTCACCAGGGTCACAGCTTCGCCAGGGTCAGCCGTTGAACAATCTTTTCGCAATGGTTGCTGGTGATGCGCATGCCGCTTGCTTCAAACAGCTGAGCCCATTCGGAAGCTGAATCGAAGTTGATACCTGTTGGCCCGACACTTGCTTGAAGCGCTCGTCCGCCAGCGGTTCGGGCGGTCAGCAGGTGCATCGAAAACAGAGAAGACCCCGTTGCGAGTACCCGAGCCATTTCACTTACCGCCAGCTCTCGGTTGCCGATTTCGTTCATTGAGCCGCCGATCGCTACGCCATGCATAGAACCATCAACGACCGGGAGGCGTTGAGCGATCGCATGTACCGGCACCACCCTCACATCTGCTCGCTTCGAGCGTTTCAGAATCTTCCTCAGGAACGGCACTGAATGATCAACCGCCATCACCGTCGCACCGCTCTGTGCCAGTGATCTGGCATACAGGCCCTCCGACGCAGCCACATCAACCATGAGGCGCCCAGGCGCGGGTTGAAGGGCGGCAACTAACTCGCCAAGTTCTTCACTCAGTGGAAACTTTCGACCGGTGAACCGGCTCAAGGCCCCGGGTCGCCAGGCCGTCTCGTAAAAAAGGGCGTTTGGCCACACGTTGGTGAACTGGGCGATGGAGCGTTGCATGTGTACCGGGCCCATCGCAAACCAAATTCCACCGGTGACATTGCTTGAGGAGTTGCACGAACCGCAGGTGAGCGTAAGATCCATCATCCGCTCGCCGCCTGGCAGCACGCGGTCGGGCTGAAGGCCTCCGCTTCTACAGGTTGGGCACGCTAGGGCGGGCAAAAGTTCGGCATACATTGCTTACAGTTTGGCCGATGTGGTGGCTCTAGTCGCAGTGTTCTACTTTTTACTTATGCTTTTTATTAACGGTATGTGGCAACCAGCGGTTTCGGGACAAGTGTTTTCCTCGACTAACCCGGCTACCGGTGAGGTGCTTGGCGAGGTCGCCGATGGTGGGGCAGCCGACACGATGCTTGCGATTGACGCGGCTGAATCTGCGTTTTCAACCTGGTCTCGAACCACTGCTTACGAACGAGCGGAAGTGCTGACGAACGCCTACCGGTTAATGCTTGAACGCAAGGAAGAACTCGCAGTGCTGATGACGTGCGAACAGGGAAAGCCACTTCGCGCCGCACGTATTGAGGTGGGTTACGCCGCCGATTTTTTGTCGTGGTTTGCTGGCGAAGCCATTCGTATGTACGGCCAAACAATTCCGTCGGCTCGTGCCGATCAGCGGTTCATCGTGATGCGCCAGGCCGTGGGGGTCTGCGCAGCGATCACCCCGTGGAATTATCCGGTATCGATGTTGACCCGAAAGATTGGTCCGGCGTTGGCGGCTGGCTGCACCGTGGTGTTGAAACCCGCAGAACAAACCCCGCTATGTGCAACTGCTGTGATCAAGGTGTTTCAAGACGCGGGGGTTCCGGCCGGAGTGTTGAATATGGTGACTGCGTTAGATCCGGTACCTGTGGGCCGAGCCATCATGGAATCTTCGGTAGTACGTAAGCTTACCTTTACCGGGTCAACCGAGGTTGGGAAGCTGTTGATGGCACAGGCTGCCTCAACTATGAAACGAGTATCGATGGAACTGGGTGGGCATGCCCCATTCATTGTGTTCGACGATGCTGACCCAGTGCGAGCAGCGACAGGCGCGGCGTTAGTAAAAGTATTGAATTCGGGGCAGGCGTGCATTTGCCCGAATCGAATATACGTGCACCGATCAATTCATGATCAGTTTGTTGGTGCGTTGTCTGGCCGACTGGCGAAGATGCAAGCCGGAAGCGGTCTCACCGATGGCGTACAGATTGCGCCGTTGATTGATGCAGCGGCGCTCGAAAAAGTTGAACACCAGGTGCGCGATGCGGTGTCGCTTGGGGCAACCGTCGTCATAGGTGGACACCGGTTGGTTGACGGTGAATTCGGTGTCAACGGGTCACTGGCAGCCGGCCATTTCTTCGCACCTACGGTGTTGACCGGCGTAACCTCTGAGATGCTCATCGCCACAGAAGAAACGTTCGGTCCGGTTGCTCCGGTCTTCGTGTTTGACACTGAAGATGAAGTGATTGCCGCCGCGAACGATACCGAGTACGGGCTGGCAAGTTATGTGTACACGAACGATTTGTCTCGTGCTTTACGAGTGGTTGAGCAACTGAGGTTCGGAATGGTCGGCGTCAACGACATAAACCCCACATCCGCAGCGGCGCCGTTCGGGGGCGTAAAAGGATCAGGTCTCGGACGCGAAGGGGGAGACACCGGGATCGACGAATACCTCGACACGAAGTTGGTAGGTATCTCGCTCTGACGACGAGGTTCACTGACGACCAGGTTCACCGACGACCGGGGCTATCGCGGAAGGAGACCACCATCTGAGTAAAGCAACTGGCTGTTCATCCACGCACCAGCATCAGAACAGAGAAAACGGACCAACGACGAGCAGTCCGAAGGGAGCCCAATTCGGGGTTGCAGATTTCGGGCGAGAACAGCCTGTTCAATTTCTGCAGTCATCCAGCCGGTATCGGTCGCACCGGGGTTGATGACGTTCGCCGTGATGCCAAGTGGGGCCAACTCAACCGCCGCAGCCAAAACTATTCGATCAAGGGCCCCCTTACTTGCACCGTACGGAAGGTTGAATGGCGTGTGGTCGCTGGTGATGGCGATGATCCGGCCGGTTGCATTGATGGCGGGGTCGACGAATTGTTCTGCAAACGCTTTAATAAGTAGCCAGGTCGCCCGGGCATTCACAGCAAAGTGCCTATCGAAGCTTTCAACGGTGGTCGTGGCGATCGACGAATCGATCGACTCGCAATGACACATGATCAGTGCACGTACGGGTCCCAGCGTCTCATTCACTTCGGCAAAAAGGTCTGACGGGGCAGCAGCGTCGCCAAGGTCTGCTTCAAACTTCGCGTGCGGTGTTTGGTCGGCACCCCACGACATCCGATCGTCGTAGGGTCGCCATCCGGTGGTGGCAATGTTCCAGCCATCAGCGGATAGGGTCTTGGCGATCGCAGCACCGATTCCGGCGGCACGCCCGACGCCGGTAATCAACGCAAGCCGCGGCAATTCCATAAACGGGACTCTAGGCCATCTTCTTGTCGGCTTTTGGATAGATTCGGTTGTATGAGTGCCGAAACATCAGCCCAGCCCGATCGCGAGTCGGGGATTGATGCGTTGTTGGTTGAAAATCGTAAGTTTCCGCCTTCCGCTGAGTTTTCTGCTGGCGCACACATTCATTCAGCGGCGATGTTTGAGGCGGGGGCCCACGATCAACCGGCATTTTGGGCCGAGCAATCTCGAGAGCTGCTGGGTTGGGCGACGCCGTTCACGAAAACATTTGATTGGAAACTGCCGTACGCCACCTGGTTTGAAGACGGCACACTAAACGTGTCGTACAACTGTCTCGACCGTCACGTTGAAGCCGGAAACGGCGATCGGATAGCGTTCCATTGGGAAGGTGAACCGGGCGATACCCAAACCATCACCTACGCCAATCTTTTGGACCGAGTGAGTCGGCTTGCGAATGCCATGACAACGCTCGGCGTGGTCGCTGGCGACATCGTAAACATTTACCTTCCGATGATCCCCGAGGCCGTTGTTTCGATGTTGGCCTGTGCCCGGATCGGGGCGGCGCACTCGGTCGTGTTCGGAGGGTTCTCTGCCCAGTCGTTGAGCGACCGAATCAACGACGCCCAAGCCAAGATGCTCATCACCGCGGATGGGGGATACCGACGCGGCGAGGTGTTTCCGCTGAAGTCTCAGGCCGACGAAGCACTACTCACAACAACGACGATTGAACATGTCATCGTTGTGCAACGTGGCCATAACCCCGTCGAAATGGTTGATGGTCGTGACCACTGGTATCACGAGGTCTGCGCTGATGCGTCGCCGGTTTGTGTGGCACAGGCTTTCAGCGCCGAGCACCTACTGTTTTTGCTGTACACGTCGGGCACTACGGGCAAGCCGAAAGGCATCATGCATACGACCGGTGGGTACCTGACACAAGTTGCTTTCACCCACAAAAACGTTTTTGATATGCATGCAGATGATATTTTTTGGTGTACTGCCGATGTTGGTTGGATCACCGGTCACAGCTACATCGTTTACGGTCCACTAGCGAACGGTGCGACCAGCGTGATGTACGAGGGGGTTCCGAACTACCCGGCCAACGACCGTTTTTGGGCCATTATCGAAAAGTACCGGGTCACGAAGTTCTATACAGCCCCAACTGCAATACGAACGTTTATGAAGTGGGGTGACCAAGAACCGGCGAAGCATGACCTTTCGTCATTGAAGCTGCTTGGGTCTGTAGGTGAACCTATTAATCCTGAAGCGTGGATGTGGTACCACGAAACAATTGGAGGAGGCCGATGTCCGATTGTTGACACATGGTGGCAAACCGAAACAGGGGCCATCATGATTTCACCCCTCCCGGGTTACACAACGACAAAGCCCGGGTCGGCAACATTCACCATCCCAGGTATCGCCGCAGCGGTTGTTGATGACACCGGTCAACCCGTCGATAGCGGAGGCGGTTACCTGACCCTCACCAAACCATGGCCATCAATGCTGCGCGGGATTTGGGGTGACCCTGAGAGGTATCAGCAAACGTATTGGTCTACCTATGAAGGTCAGTACTTCGCCGGTGACGGCGCGAAGCTTGACGCCGAGGGTTACCTCTGGCTCATGGGCCGGGTCGACGACGTCATGAATGTAAGCGGGCATCGAATCTCGACTACTGAAGTCGAATCAGCGCTGGTTTCACACCCGGCTGTTGCTGAAGCGGCGGTAGTTGGCGCTAACGATGCCACCACCGGTCAGGCCATCATTGCTTACGTGACACTACGAACAGGCATGTCGGTCGATGAACAGGATCTTCGAAATCACGTCGCAAAAGAAATCGGTGCGATTGCGAAACCGAAAACTATTTACCTGACGCCTGACCTTCCCAAGACCCGGTCGGGCAAAATCATGCGGCGGCTGCTCAGAGATGTGGCCGAAGGACGCAACTTAGGTGACACCACCACGCTCGCAGACGCGTCAGTGGTTACCGAGCTTGCGAGTCGCGCTGCAACCGTCGCGTCGGCCGAAGACTAGGGTGCGGACAAGAATATGGAACGCATAGTCGCCATCAACCACGCCCGCAATTGGATCGACGCTTGGAACAGCCACAAGGTTGAGGCCATCGTGTCGTTTTACGCCGACGATATTGAATTCATTGCCCCGACGGTGATCAAGCGGTGGGGAAAACCCGATGCAACCCTCCGGGGCATTGATGCTCTGCGCGAGCATGTGCAGCGTGGCCTCGAACTGGCGCCCGGGTTGCGATTCGACCTCGAACACATCTTCACAGGGCCAACCGGGTACTCGGTGCTCTACCACCGAGATAACGGAAACCGGGTGGTCGACGTGGTCGAGTTGAACGAGGAAGGCAAAGCCCGACGCGTACTTGCGATGTACGCGTTTGAGCAGGACTAGGCGGTCGAGCAGGAGTCGCACCGCACGGAGCTCAGCCAGCAGTAAGTCAGGTTGATGCCGAATGTGACTGAACACGTATCAAACGGTATGGTGAACGGCCGACGGCCAACGTCGGTCGTTGCTAGGAAACGAGGCTCTGATGACTACTCCGCACCTACCAGGACGACTGGGAAACCCGGATCGCACACTCGCCACCGACCCCCGGTCTGATCCGCGAATGATCGCCGTAATGCTGCCGATTGGCATGGCTGATCGGACCCCGCCTCAGCCGGTCACCGTGGACACACCGCTTGAAGCACTCCACGAGTTCAACACCATGTCTGAGGCTGGCTACGACCTGATGTTTGGAATGTTCTCGGCCGAGTTGTCCGAGATCAGTGGAGTCGAGCGAAGCATCGAAGTTATTCGGGGTGTCGATGGAAACGACATCACGCTGTACATTCACCGACCGGCCGGTACTCACGGTTCGTTGCCCGGGGTATTGCACCTCCACGGCGGTGGAATGACAATTCTGGAAGCGACGGGCACGTCATACCAGCGTTGGCGCGATCATCTTGCGGCCACAGGTCTTGTCGTGTGCGGTGTTGAGTTCCGAAATGCAAGCGGGAAGCTGGGCCCTCATCCGTTTCCCGCTGGCCTCAACGACTGTTCTTCAGCGTTGCAGTGGTTCGCAGAACACAAGCATCGACTTGGTGTGTCGAAGATCGTTGTCTCGGGTGAATCAGGCGGCGGCAACCTCACGCTCGCGACAACGTTGAAGGCGAAACGAGACGGACACCTGAGCACGATCGATGGCGTGTATGCCCAGTGCCCATACATTTCCAACGCATACGAGGCTCCGATCCCAGAGCTCACGTCGCTGTTCGAAAACGACGGGTACTTCCTCAGCGTCGAACAAATGGGAGTGATGGCGATGCTGTACGACCCGAGCCGTGCGAGCGCCAATAATCCTCTGGCCTGGCCCTACTACGCGTCGGCGGATGACGTGGCTGGCTTGCCGCCACACGTGATCTCGGTGAACGAGCTGGATCCGCTTCGAGACGAAGGGCTTGCGTACTACCGCAAGCTCGCTGCTGCCGGCGTCTCCGTAGTAGCCCGCACCGTGAATGGTACCTGCCACGCTGGTGACTGCATCTTTGAAGCGGCCCTACCGGACGTTTTCGCGTCAACTATCCGCGACATCAAAGGCTTCGCCGACTCGCTCTAGCTCAACGGGCCTAGGGTCGACATCCGCGTGACGTCGCTGAGAGGTAAACATCTTGGCGACACCACCACGGAGCCCGCGGAGTGCTTGCTATGTACGCTTGCGAACCGGAGTGACTAGAGAAAGTAGAAGGCTACTTTTCCCAGGCCTTTCGGGCTGAGGTTTTCTCTTCGTTTTTTACGGCTTTAGCTGCCTTCTTCTCTTTCGCCGTTTTACCGACTTTTTTTGCCTCGACAGGGGCCTTGCCAGGTTTGTTTGCCATGCTCGAAACCCTACATCTACTCGGCGGTGGTTACGCCTTTTTAAGGGTGATCGTGAGCATTGAGTTTTCACCGACTGTGCTGACGATCGAGAACGCGTCGGGCCCGGCCGCTGTTGAGGCCCCAACTTGGAGCGCCGTTGCGAGAACTTCAGCGGCAATAAAGTCGGTGTGGGTCTGAAGTGCCTGGGAAACGAGGGTTTCGTCGGATGAAAGCCACAACGAGATACGGTCGCTGACCTGTAAGCCGGCGTCTCGTCTTGCACCTTGAATAGCCCGGATGGCATCGCGGGCAATTCCTTCAGCCTCAAGTTCTGGCGTTGTGGTGCAATCCATCGACACGATGCCGTCGTTTCCGGGTAGCGCAGCACTTGCACCAGCGTCGCCGCCAGCAACCAAACGCAACGTGTACTCGCCGTCTTTCAATTCGATTCCGGCTGCGGTGATTACGCCACTTGTTGCGTCTTGGGTCCAGGTTCCGGCCTTTACTGCACCGATCACCTTTTGTACGTCTTTGCCGATTCTTGGGCCGAGTTTGCCTGGCACGACCTGAAGCAAACGTTGCCCGACTGAATCCACATCGTTTGAAAGCAATACCGACTTCACGTTGAGTTCGTCGGCCAAGATTGCGACAAACGGGGTAAGTGCATCGGCATCGGGATGCGCAACGGTCATCGAAGCGAGAGGAAGCCGAACGCGCAAACCCTTAGCCTTTCGAACCGATAACGCCGTCGAACACACGCCGCGAACGGTATCCATAGCCGCGACCAAGCCGGGGTTGCTTGGAAGCGAGTCTGCCAGTGGCCAGTCAACTAGGTGAACTGACTCGTTACCGGTGAGGCCACCATAAACGGCTTCTGTGGTGAGCGGCAATAGCGGTGCGGCCACGCGGCACAACACTTCGAGCACCGTATGCAGCGTATCGATAGCGTCTTGGTCACCAGCCCAGAAACGATCGCGTGATCTGCGCACATACCAATTGGTCAGTACATCAAGAAACTCGCGGATTGAGCTGCAGGCACCGAAGAGGTCGATGACATCGAGCCGCTCGGTTGCAGACTCAACCAAGTCGCGGCATTTGGCCAAGATGTAGCGGTCAAGATCGTTCGGTGAGTCGGTTCGAACGGTGCCTACTCGACCGTCTGCATTGGCATACAGCGAAAGGAAGTACCACGCATTCCATAACGGAAGCACGACCTGTCGAACACTTTCCCTGATACCTACTTCGGTAACTGGGGCATCGCCACCGCGAAGTACCGACGACGACATCAAATGCCAACGCATGGCATCAGAGCCGTGATTATCGAAAGCTAAGCGAACATCGGGATAGTTCGATTTTGACTTCGACATCTTTTCGCCGTCTTCACCGAGCACGATGCCGTGTGCCAAACATGAACGAAATGCTGGCCGATCAAACAGTGCGGTAGCGAGAACATGCAGCGTATAGAACCACCCTCTGGTTTGCCCGATGTACTCGACGATGAAGTCACCCGGGTAATGGTGTTCGAACCAGTCTTTGTTCTCGAACGGGTAATGAACCTGGGCGAACGGCATCGAACCTGACTCGAACCAGCAATCCAAGACTTCAGGCACGCGACGCATCATTGACTTACCGGTTGGGTCATCGGGGTTTGGCCGCACCAGATTGTCGATGCCCGGACGGTGAAGATCATCTGGCCGAACGCCAAAATCGCGCTCTAAGTCGTCGAGTGACCCGTACACATCGGTTCGGGGGTACTCGGGGTCATCAGACATCCATACTGGGATCGGTGAGCCCCAGAACCTGTTTCGCGAGATGCCCCAGTCGCGGGCGTTCGCCAACCACTTTCCGAAGCTGCCGTCTTTAACGTGTTCCGGGACCCAAGTGATTTGTTGGTTGAGCTCAACCATACGGTCACGGATTTTGGTGACCTCAACAAACCACGAACTCAGCGCCCGGTAGATCAGGGGGTTATTGCAACGCCAACAATGGGGGTAGCTGTGATCGTATGAATCAAGCCTCACCAATCGACCATCAGCGCGCAGATCTTTGACAATGTTCTTGTTGGCATCGAAGACCTGTTGACCTACGTAATCGGGAACCAGTGCGTTGAACTTTCCGGTTTCGTCAACCGGCGCCACCGGGTTGATGCCGGCCGCATCGCACACCACCTTGTCTTCTTCACCGTATGCCGGTGCCATGTGCACGATGCCGGTACCGTCTTCGGTGGTGACATAATCGGCAACCAAGACTTGGTGGGCATTGGGGTTTTCGGGGTCATTTGCGAAATACGGAAAGAGCGCTTGGTAGCGAAGACCCTGCAAGGTCGAACCTTTGATCGAAGCAACCTGGGTTGCACCGACAAGTTCCTTTTCGTACGCACCCAGACGAGATTCGGCCAAGATCAAACGATCACCGTCGGCTTTTTGCATCACGGCATAGTCGATGTCGGGGCCAACAGCGAGGGCGAGGTTCGAAGGAAGCGTCCACGGCGTAGTTGTCCAAGCCATGATTGCGGTGCTGTGGCCGTCGAGCGGTTCGGATAGACGGAACAAGACCGTGACAGCTGGGTCTTGACGGTTTTGGTACGCGTCGTCCATCCTCAGTTCGGTGTTTGAAAGGGGGGTCTCACAACGCCAGCAGTACGGCATCACCTTGTAACCCTTGTAGATGAGACCCTTGTCGTACAGAGTTTTGAAAGCCCACATAACACTTTCCATATACGGAAGGTCAAGAGTTTTGTAGTCGTTTTCAAAGTCAACCCATCGCGCCGCCCGGTTGATGTACTCCTCCCAGTCGTGGGTATAGCGAAGTACCGACGTTCGACAAGCATCGTTGAACTTATCGATGCCGAACGCTTTGATTTCGGTGTGGCCAGAAACGCCGAGTTCCTTTTCGGCCTGAACTTCAGCTGGCATACCGTGGGTGTCCCAACCGAAACGGCGTTCTACCCGGCGACCCTGCATCGTGCGGAAACGAGGAACCACGTCTTTCACGTACGACGTCAGTAGGTGCCCATAGTGTGGCAAACCGTTCGCGAACGGGGGGCCGTCGTAAAAGACATATTCGTTCGAACCGTTTACACCGGCTGCACGCTGCTCAACACTTCGTTTGAATGTGTTGTTCGCTTTCCAGGTTGCTAACACCTGTTCTTCGATCGCCGGAAATCGCGGCGACGATTCGATGTTCGGGTAGCGATGTTGTGATTGGGTGCCTGATGTGTTCATGATGCGGTTCGTCTCCTGTGGTCGTAGTGACTTATTCAGTCGTTCTCACCAGGGACGAAGACCCAACTCAAAGGCCTATGCCCCGAGCAGGTACCCGCGGTACCACCCTGCTTGCCACCCGATACTGCATGAGCGACCGCTTGTTTTTACTCGGCGATAACGGACCGTTCCGCCCGGTTCTAATGAGGTTGTGCCGGTGTTGCTGGCCAAACCCGTTCTTCCGGAAGCTCGGGGGTGATGACCCCTTCACAGCTGTTGCTTCTCAGGCTAGCGCAGGCACCTAGTTTGCATGGTTGGTTTGGGTGGTGGGGAGTAATCCCTATGGATTCAGCAGAATGTCACACACACACACACACACACACATGCTTTTTGGATGTTCGGGGCGTCAGGGGGTGGTCTGTCGTTGCTTGTGGTGTGTTGTGAGTGTTTTTTGATGCGAACTCAGATGCTTGTGCAGGTGGTGTGACCGTTGACATAGATCATGTTTGTGCGGGTATGTTTGCGCTGTTCGGGTGTTTGTACCTGACAATGTTTTTTGGAGCGCAAGATGCATCGTGGTCGTCGGCTGGTTGCTCGTGGTCTGGTGGTTGTTTTGTTGGCGGCGGGGTTGGTGGGCCCGCCCGCAACATCATTTTCGGTGTTGGATTGGTTGGGGCTAGTCGCTGCCGATCAGGTCCCGGGAAATCAGGTTGGTGATGGTGAGCGGGGCGCTGCTTCTAAACCATCGCCGGTCGTAGCGGTTCCTGAGTCATTGGGTGGGCCGGTTAGTGCAGCGCGGGTTCCGAAACCGACTGATGGGAAGGTACCTGATTGGTTCGGGAAATCTGATCCGAAATCGGTCGCTGATGCCGAAGCGTCCGAGGCTGCTCAACGCAAGGCTTCGCCTCGTGAGCCGCAGGAGGGTGTTCCTGATTGGGTTCGCCCTGTCGCCGGACCAGACGACGTCAAGGGCGGTGGCGGAGGTGGATCCGGTCCGAAGGGTGACCCGGAGGTGTTGCCGGGCGGTCGTGAACCAAGGGTGCTTCGTAAGGGTGGCAAAGCCACTGTTGGCCCAGAGGTTGTAAAGCCCGTCGTGCCTGCGTCCGGGGTGTCGGCAGATGCCGGGTTCGGTGTGAGCGATGCCCAAGCAGTAGCTCGTGCCGCTGGTGTGGAGTCAGGACGTAGTTCCGTCGCCCGACCGGCAGTCTGGGAGTCGTTTCCAGCGTCACGTTTTGCCGCTGCTCAGGTGAGTGGTGCAAATGTTGCTCAGGTTGTTGCGACAACGACCACGACAATAATCGTATCTGTACCTACGACGTCGGTCGCGCCTTCAACGGTGCCGGGTTCGACGATTGGTGCTTCGTCGAGTGTCGCGCCGACGACGGTGACCCCTGTCGGCGACGGTGGTGGTGGCACGTCAACAGCAACAATTCCGCAAACAACATCGACAACGTCAACTGTCCCGAAAGCATCTTCCAGCACTACGTCGTCAACGATTTCGTCGGTTCCAGCTGCGAAGGCTGCTGGGAAGGTTGTGAGCCCGAATGTGAGGGTCTCGCTGGGTGGTCCTGGGCACGTGGGGGTTCCTGCGTTGACGAGTTCTGTGGAGCCGAAAGGTGGGACGAAGGTTCCGTTTGGCCAGCCTCGTAAGGTGGCGGCGTTGGTCGAGGATAAGACGTCTGGTGAACTTGTTTCTGATGACGGTAAGGGCCGCGTGGTGTTCGGTGCGACGGATAACGCGAAGGGTGCGGTTCGTATTGAGAGCGGCACGGTTGGTATTGGGTTGCGCCCGTTACGTCCAGCGAAGAATTCGAAGCCGACGGTTTCGGGCACGACGGTCACGTGGGATGGTGCGTTTCCGGATGGGTCTGCGTTGGTGGAGGAGGTCACGAGCACTGGCGTGAAGGGCGTGATTGTTGTGGCCGGCCCGTTGGCCGGTGATCCAGTTTGGGATTTTGAGTTGGTCTTGTCGAAGGGACTCCGACCGCAATTTGGTGACATGTCAGGCTTTTCTGATCCAGCGCAACTTCCGGGTACCTCGGTCGGCATTTTTGATGACACTGGTGTACTGGCGGGGTCGTTGCCTGCCGGATTAGCTATTGACGCGAATGGTGCGTCGACGCAGGTGGAGATTGTGTTGCGTGAGGCGAAGAATCGTCGTTGGGTGATGTCGTATGCGATCGATCCTGATTGGTTGAACGCTCCTGGCCGTGCTTTCCCGGTTCGGGTTGATCCGACGATTACGCAGGGCGTTGGATACGGCGGACCTGGCCTTGATAAGTACCAATATTACAGCAACGGAACTTCGGGACCGGAGTACTACACGTTCTGGACGAACGACAACAAGGTGGTGTACCTCCCACCCAACCTGACTGGGTTCCAGACTGGGATGACGGCAACGTTGTATGTCACAAATCAGAGTTGCTATTACAACGACCCGTGGAATGCACCGGTGTTCGGCGCTATTCCGATTTCGTTATCGGCGACTGCCGGAAATTGGGCTCCGGGCTCAATGTCGTGGGCAAATCAACCGGCACTCAATCAGATTGGATCATTCAATTCGAGCCCGACGAACACAACGGTCGCTTCGTTCAACGTGACGAACTTGGCGTTGACCTGGTTGGCGCAGGGCGTTACTAACCCAGCATTCCGAATTTCTACAGTCGGTACGGGTAACAACTGCTCGATTATCGATTCGTACATGGTGTTTGATGGGACCCCGAATAACCCACCGACCGGCGGCACCATGTTGTCACCGGCGAATGCTGCGCTGGTAAGTACGCAGCCTACTTTTAGTGGCTCGATAACCGATTCAGATGGTCCGTCGGCGAACTATTTCTTTCAAACATGTGTGCCGTCGTTTGCGAATTGTCAGTCTTGGATATATAGCGGCTGGACGACTTCGAACACGTGGACGCCACCGGCAATGGGCTACAACCAGCCCGGTGAGTGGGAGTTTTTTGTGTCCGATGGTGTGAACCTTCAAGTGGGTGTCGGCCGAAGAAGTTTTTTGACGGTGCCGCCGCCGAATGGGGCACCGACAACAGCGACGGTGGTGGCCCCGGCTGCCGGTTCGACGGGTGTTGGCACGATTGCAGGTTCGTTGGTCAATGTGACGTTCACTGGGGTTGGTAATGACCCGGATAATGCGGTGTCGTCGTTGCAGTATCAGTTTGAGTACCAGCAGTTCGGGACCGCAACGATTGTGGCGGTGCCGTTTACAGCGGCTGGGGTGCAGTCGGTGTCGGTTGGTTTGTTACCTGGGGTGTCTTATTACGTGCGCGTAACAGTGCGTGATCCGGGTGGTCTTACGTTGGTGAGTGGGTGGTCGTCGTTTACGACGGTGCCTCGTCCGAATACTGCGCCTAGCGTAGCGACACTGCTGGCGCCCGCGAATTCGGTGGCTCCGGCGTTGGTGTCGGGTCCGGTGACGTTGAGCGCTTCGGCGTCTGATGCTGAGGGTGATGCGGTGTTGTATCAATATCAGGTGTGCCCTCCGATGGGTGCGTCGTGTACGACGTCGACGTGGACTGGTGCTTCGGTAACGTCGGGCACGACGGCGCTAGCCGCGTTGAATTTCAATACGGTGTACACGTGGTCGGTGATTGTGAAGGACGCGCCTCCGGTTGGGGTTGGTCCGTTGCAGCAGCCGGCGACTTCTGCGGTGTGGTCGTTTTTGACTGGGCCGAATGGTTCGAATGTAACGACACCGGTGGTGGTCGGCCCGCTGTCTGGTGAGCAGACGTCTACGAAACCGTTTTTGCAGGTGACGGCGTCTGATCCGAATGGTGATCCGGTGTCGTTCAAGTATCAGATTTGTCCGTTGCCTCTTCCACCGCAAACGGGTACCACGATCACGTTTCCGTCGGGGGTGACGTGTTTTTACTCGCCTGAGGTTTCGGGTGGTTGGCAGGTTCCTTCGTTTCTTGATTTTGGGGGAACGTATTATTGGCGGGCTTGGGCTCGTAATACTGGCGAACCGGGTTTGGGAGTGATCTCAACGGCGCAATCGTTGGTAGTGAACCGAACGGTTTCTGATGACCCGGGCGTCTTGGATTTGGGGTGGGATCCATATGCGGACTTAAATATTGGTGACAGTGTGTATTCGGGGATGAACGAGGCGATTGGTGCGTTCGTGACGTCGGCGACGGATGCTTCTGTTGGTTCGGTCGCTCCCGGTTTGACGGTGCAACGAACGTACAATTCACGTAACCGCAGGGTTGGTCCGTTTGGTCGTGGTTGGTCTTCGATGCTGGATGCCCGGTCCACAAAACCACCGATAACACCGGCGGCTGGGAATGTCGTGTCGATCACGATGCCTGACGGTCGCGGCGAAGTATTTACCCGCAATGCTGCCGGTGCGTATGTTCCATCTAGTGACGGGTTCTTTGGCGAGTTGGTGTTGAACCCGGTGGGGTGGACGGGTTACCGGTATGCGACGAAGGACAGAACAACAGCATGGTTTAATTCGAATGGGTACATAACGAAAATTCTGGATCGTAACGGCAACACCCTGAATTACACGTATAACCCGGTGGGGTCGTCGAAGGTGAGCCAGATTACTGACGCGAAGTCTGGTCGGGCAATTACGGTTGAGTACAACGCCGCGAATTATGTGTGGAAAGTTAAAACACCGTCGGTTGCTGCTCATGGTGGCCAGTTGGTGTGGGAGTACACGTATACGGGGAATTTGTTGACGCAGGTGTGTCCTCCTACTTCGGCGAGCCCGGCCGTGACGGGTTGTTTCTCGTACACGTATGACGGGGAACGTCTATCGAAGGTCACGAAACCGAAAGGTAACGTTGATGTTGAGGTCACCTACGACTCGTCACAGTTTGTGTTGGGTGGTTGGAATTTGGCCCCGAACTCATCGTTCGAAACGGCGGGGTCTTGGTCGACGACGGGCACAACGGCCGGGTCGGGAATAGTGACTCCGGGGACGGCTGCACCGTTTGGCTCGAAGGTGTATTTGACGAACTTTGTTGGTGCGGCTGCAACGGGTGCAGAGCTTCGATCGGCGTCGATTGCAGTGGAATCAAACAAGCCGTACACGGTATCGGCCCGTATCTCGGGCTCGGGCGTCGAGACGGTAGTTCCGTATGTGTACTTCTATGATGTGAACGGGGTACTACTGCCAGATGCGTCGGTTGCGGCTGGGTACGGTAACGATGCGGTGTGGCGGGCGTTGCCCGGTTGGTCGGCGTTGCGGGGCCAGTTCCGTACTCCGGAAACGGCACGGTTTGTGCAGATAGCGTTTAAGGCGAACACGACAGTCGGGGCGAATGGGTCAGTGCAGTTTGATGGTGTGATGCTAGAAAAGGGCGACGGCAAAATTGGTCGTGTCTCAACCCGTAAGGATGGGCTGAACCAGCTTACTACGTTTGCTTACGTGTTGAACGGGTGGGATTTTGAGGTAGTAGCTGATGATCCGTCTTCGAACCCAACATCCAAGGATGTGTATAACGACCGTAACCAGTTAGTGAAACGTTATGACGCAGGGACCCCAGCCAGGCTTACGCAGTTTGAGTACGACGCGAAAGGTTTCGTGAATAAGATCACTGACCCTGCCGGTCGCATCACAACGATCACGAACGACGTGCGGGGTAATCCGACGGTGCGCACGCGGGCGTGGCTTGGCCGTTCGCAGTACTGGACGTATATTGCGGGCACTGATTTGGTTGATGAGTACCGTGACGAACGTTCGGCTAGTTCGACCGACCCAACGTTCCGAGTGAAGTACACCTATGACGCCGCTGGTAATTTGACGTCTGAGACTGACCAGGCAAACAGTTCTCGGGTATACGCCTATGCGGGTGTAACCGACCCGGCGGTTGGTGGAGTCGGGGCAACACCGCTTGGGGCGTTGAAGTCGGTCACTGACCGCACGGGGGTGACCGTTAACTACAAGTACGACGAACTCGGTAACCAGTTACGTGTTGAAGACCCGGCTAAGGGTGTCACGGTGTCAACGTTCGATGAGATAGGTCGGGTGAAAAGTGTTGGACGCGAACTCGCAGGGGTCGTGACTGGCATAACAACCATCGACTATGACGTGAGGTCACGGGTAACGGCGGTAACTGAGCCGGGCATTGTGAATACGGTCTCAAACGTGACGCACACGAAACGGACCGTGTCGACGTTTGATGCGAATGGTAATGCGACGAATGTTGCGGTGTCTGATCTGACGGGTGCCGACGCGACCCGGAATGTGGCGTCGGTGTACGACCTTTTGGATCGCCCTACGCAGTTGACGACCGGCGCGAAGGTTTCGGCGACCGCGTATGACGTGTTAGGTAACGTTGTGTTGGTTACTGACCCACGTTTGGTTCGTACACGTACAGCGTATAACGATCGTAATTTGCCGGTGTCGGTCACTATCGAAAACTATTTTGATGTTGTTGGTGGCCCCACCCGCCCGATCGTGTCGAAAACCACGACATATGACCCGCTACTGCCACTCGTTGATACTGAAACCGACGTCCTTGGCCGTCAAGTGAAACACACGTGGCGTACCGACGACCTGTTGGCGAAACGTGAAATGTTGGCGTACTCGCCGCTGACCGGTGCGAACCGTAACGTGGTGCTCGGCGAGTTTGTGTACGACAACGCTGGGCGGGTCACGTCCGAGAAGCGCGGCACCGCAGGCAGTGGTGTCGCGACGGTGACGAGGGTGATTAAACCAACCGGGTTCGTGGAATCAGAAACACTGGTAGAGCTTGGCCGCACAACCTCGTTCACGCACGATTTTGAGGGCCGGGTGAAAACGAAAACGACCGGTAATTTTGTTGAAACGATGAATTACAAGGCGACGACTGGTCAGTTGGAAACATCAAAGACGTCAGGTAATTCGAACAATGGTACAACGTATACGTACGATGTGTGGGGTCGTTTGACGGGTGTAACGAACCCGAATGCGAATGTGACAACTACTGGTTACGACCTTGCTGACCGTCCGGTCTCGGTGACGACACCGGTGTTGGCTTCGGTGTTCGATGCGAATGGTGGAAACCCGACGGCGGTGTCAGCGGTTGCTAGGTCGGGGTATGACACGTTCGGTGCTGTCACGCATGGGAAGGACCCGAGAAGTCTTGTGACTTCGAGTTCTTATGATCAGTATGGTCGGATGAGTGGGGTGACGTACCCAACGAATGGTGGGGTGACACCGACTGAGTCGTTTACGTACGATTTGGCCGATAATGCGTTGACGGCTACGGATCGGCGGGCGAGGACGACGACGAATACGTTTGATGCGTTTGGTCGTACGCGTACGGTGACGTCGCCTGTTCCTGTAGCTGGTCAACCGGCTGCGGTGCAGGCCATGGCCTACAACGACGCCAGCCAAATGACCTCGTCAACTGACGCCTACGGTGTACCCACTACGTACACCTACGACAAACTGGGACGAACGCGAACGAGTTCGTTGGCGGTATCGGTGGCCGGAACGGGTGGCGGTGGCCCTGACCCGGCGTTGGTGGCGGAGTATCATTTTGAAGGGAACGTGAACGACTCGTCACCGAACGCAAATACCGGGTCGCTTGTTGGTGCGGCGACGATTGGGACCGGGAAGACTGGGTCGGGGTTGGTGTTAACCGGTGCAGGGAACGGGCACGGGAGAGCACCCCAATCGGCCTCGATCAATTCGACAACAGCAGCGATGTCGTTTAGTGCGTGGGTGAAACCAGCAGCGTTGACTAGTAGCTGGAATGCTATTGGTTCACGCCAGTTCGGTTCTGGTGGTGATGACCAGTGGTTCTTTGCGACTAACGGCACCCAATTGAGTTTTTATGTGAATACAACTGTTGGCGGTTTGGGTGGTGTCGCTGGTGGGACTTTGCCGGTTGGTGTGTGGTCGCATGTCACGGCAACCTATGACGGTGTAAATGTGCGCATTTTCTTGAATGGTACGCAAGTTGCGATCGCGGCAAAGTCAGGGAACCTGGTGGTCGCAACTACTGCTGTTGTATTGGGTGGGGGTGCGAATGATTCGGTTCCGAACACTGCTCAGGAATTGTTTAACGGAACGATTGACGACGCCTGTTTGTTCAACAGGGCGTTGACCTCTACTGAGGTTGCGACTACGAACACCTGCCCTCTGGTGGGTAGTGGTGGTTCGAGCTCTTCAACACAAACAGCTACCACTACGTTTGATTACGATGATTTGGGTAACCAAGTTTTGGTTCGTGATCCGGCGGGGAAGGATACGGTCACGGCGTCGAACGCTGCAGGTCAACCGGTAAACGTTACTGACGCTACAAACGCGGTCACACAATTCACGTATTTGCCTAATACGGGGTGGGCTGACACGGTCGTTGTTGCTGGTGTGCGTCGTACCAGGTTTGAGTATGACGATGCCGGTCGAACTATCAGGCAGCACGCGCAGAATAGTGCGGGTACTACGAACATTGCGTCGGATGAGTTCACGTATGACTGGGTTGGTAACCGCAAAACCCATAAACGGCCGAATGGTGCTGTTGACAGTTTCGATTTCGATGTCGTGAATCGTTTGGTGAAATCAACAACGGATATTGGTACTACCGGTGTTGCTGCCACGGCGGTGTCTGAGGCCGGGTTTGATGTTGGTGGGAACCTCGTGAATGTGAAAGATGCGCGCAGCAATGTGACGACAATGTCGTATAACAATTGGGGGTTGATGGGCACACTTACTGAACCGTCAACACCAACATTCCCGAACATCGCGGACCGGCAATGGACGACTACATACGATGCTGGTGGTCTAGCTACCGGTGAAACACGCCCCGGTGGTGTGACCGTGTCACGGGCATTTGACGGTCAGGGCCGTCTCACGTCCGAGACAGGGTCAGGTGGAAGTGCAACGTCGGCGTCGAGGTCGTTCGGGTTTGATGTCGGGTCGAGGATGGTTTCTGCCGGTTCACAGCAGTTCACGTATGACAGTCGTGGTTTGTTGGCGGGGTCTACCGGGCCCCAAGGTGTTTCGTCGTTCGGGTTCGATATTGTGGGTCGTATGTCGACTCGTACCGATGCGTCTGGCACAACATCGTTCGGGTATAACAACCGGTCCGATCTGACCAGTGTTACGACTGGCGGGTCAACGACCGGGTATTCGTGGTTGGGGTCGGGTGAGTTGGATTCGGTTTTGTATCCTGCGGGTGTGAACCGCAAGTACACGTATGATGATTTGGGTCGGGCGACGAATGATGTGGTGAAGAATTCGGCAAGTACGGTGTTGTCTCAACGCCAGTACGGTTACAACACCGATTCGACGTTAGCAACCTCGATCGTTTCTCAGGCGGGGAATCCTGCGTCGGGTTCGTACACGTACGGATACGACAAAGGTGCAAGACTCACCACTTCGACGGTTGGTGGTGTCACAAAATCGTTTGGGTATGACGCTGCAGGCAACCGGACGTTGGCTGATGGTCAGTCGTTTGTTTACGATGCCAGGAACCGCCTGGTTTCGGGTGCGGGTACCGGTTACAACTGGTCGGCGCGTGGGACCCTGTCGTCTTCGACGGGTACCGGCGCGGCAGCTTATGCCCATGATGGTTTGGATCGTTTAACGCAGGCTGGTGCTGTGACGTATGCGTATGACAGTTTGGATAGGGTCACAACAAGAACCCAGGGTGCTGCCACATCGTTCGGTTATGCGGGTGTGGAGACTGATCCGGTGTCTGATGGGGTAGCAACATACAAGCGGTCTCCGGGTGGGAACCTTTACGGTGTAGTTCGTGGTGGTTCGTTGGTGTTGGCTGGTGTTGATCGTCATGGTGACGTTTCGTTTACGTTGAACCCAACAACCGGTGTGATAGCGGATTCGGTGGTTCGTGATCCGTGGGGCAAAGCGTTGGGCACTACCGGCACTACTCCTGCGGTCGGGTTTCAGGGTGATTGGACTGACCCGACGTCTGGGTTGGTGTGGATGGCGGCACGCTGGTACCAGCCGAACACTGGGACGTTCACCGCACGTGACACGTACCCGGGTGAGGTCGGTGCGTATGCGACGTTGAACCGGTACACATACGGGCTAAACAACCCGCTTATGTTTCATGATCCGACGGGTCGGTTTAGCGCTGGCAATATCATGCAGTACCTGAATGGGACTGTGGATAGTGCCTTCAATTTTTCGTATGGTGACGACAACGTATTTACTCCAGGGTCGAGCGGTAACGCTGCGTGGGGCAACAACAATTTGTTGAGTGGTGAAAATAACTCGGTTGCTGGTAACGCGAACGTGGTTGTTGGTTCTTTTAATGCCGTGACTGGTAGCAACGTGTTGGTTTTAGGGCACGAGAATACTGTTGTTGGTCAGGGTGGGGTGGTGATTGGGCAAGGGAACCAGGTTCGTGGTGACTGGAACTTTGTTATCGGTAACGGGAATACTGTGGTCGGGAACCGAAACGGTGTGTTTGGTTTCGATGAGACGGTGATTGGTTCAGGCAAGGTGAAGATTGATTGGGGTGCGTTAGGGTCGATCGCCGCTGGGCAGGTGAAAGTTTCTGCCTGCTACTTCTGGGGGTCAAAGAATTGTGGGAGGCATGCGAGTGCGTTCATGAAGGGTTTTGGTGAGGCTTTGTGGGGCACGGTCACGGGTACGTTGGGGTCGATTAAGAAGTGTTTCGGGTCGGAGTTTCTTGATTGCATGATGACCGAGACTCTAAATTCGGTGGCATTGATGCCTGCTGCGATGCTTGGGATGGCTGAGCAGTGTTCGAAGAAATCTGAGGAGTGCGCCAGGGCTACCGGCGTTGTGACGTCAAGTGTTCTTCAGGCTGTCGCAGCAAAAAAACTCGCCGATAAATTCGTTGCGAAAGTACCCGAAGGCGAAGGTGCAGCCAAACCAGGAAGCGCGGCTGACGACGCTGTGGATGCGGCTTGTTCATTTGGTGGTGAGACAGCCGTGCTGATGGCCAATGGTTCGGTGAAGTCCATCAGCCTGGTTGTGGTTGGTGACATTGTCGTTGCTCAAGACCCGGATACTAGGGAGGTGTCTGCTCGGGCTGTCACTCATGCTTGGGTTCACGATGATGACCTTGTCCGGTTGGAGATCGACGGGGACGTCGTTCGTACGACGGAAGATCATCCGTTCTGGAACGACACCGACCAGGAATGGCAACGCGCTGATCAGCTTGATGCTGGGGACTATGCGCTGACCGCTGGCGGTCGTCGAGTGGTGGTTGGGGTGCTTGACGGTTCGGTAGGTCGGGGGTCTGCCTACAACCTTACGGTTGAAGGCCTGCACACATATCATGTGCTCTTTGGGACTGACGCTGTGCTGGTCCACAATGCGTGCAAAAAGGACCCGAAGGGTGAGGCAGAACACACAAAGAATGCTCGACCTTCGACTGAGGCTAAGCACGAAGCAGGAAACAGAAGACGCTCGACTGACAAAGGCGGCGAAAAGGCTGATGCTCGCCGTCGAGGAAATCCAAACAAAAGAAAGAAGTAATAGTCAATGGAAAATCGTGTTGATATTGGTGAAGTGTTGCGTGGGCTGGAGATTTATCCCTTGGAGCCCGGTTGGACACCAACGGACGTTTTGTGTTTAGTGAAGTGTTTGGAAAATGGTGTGCCCACGTGGGCGTATCGGGCAACTACTGGATTGAATCGTGAGGAGCTCTTGGGTGTTCTTCGGGTTCATGCTGCATTGACGGAGCGTGAACTTGTTGAGGAGTTTCTTGTTGATGACTGATTTGGCTAGCCCAACTTAATGATTTGGATTAGCGGATGAGTGACGAGTGGAGAGTTACAGGGCGTTTTCTGCTCGGGTCCGAGCTGTTTGAGGCTGTCACAGTCGCCCAGAAGGTTTTCGTGCTTAATCGGGAATTGCCGGCTCAGGTTTTTCACAAACCAATTGATTCGTTTGTCGCAACGGACTCAATTCGTGCTGTTGGGGGAGTCTTCGCTCATGTACTCAATCGTCTCGGTGGCTTTTTCAGTGACAAGTGGTGCTGTGTGCTTCTTCGACGCGCGAACGACGACGACCTCGTCCCCGGGTTTCGTTTCGATTTGCCCATCGAGCCTGCGTTACTTTGGTCGCGGCTCAACTATGAGCCCGATGGTGAAGTCCTTCGAAGCTACACATCTGTGGCTTCGAGCCGGGTTTTTGCCGGGTCGTCGGGCTCGTGGGGTTGTTGGGCAGATCGGGACTGGGAGCTCGCAGTGGTCGGAACTGCGTGCCCTGTGCCACTTAATTGTCCCGAGGTTCCGTTTCATCCAGTCCTACAGGAGCTTAAGCAGACGCTTGGGATGTCGAAGGGAACGCTCTCTTCCGAGGATGAAGCGGCGTTTCGGTCGAACTATTCGTAGGCAGGTTGCAACAACGACGTTTGATTATGATGATTTGGGGAGCCGGGTGTTGGTGCGTGATGCGGCGGGGAAGGATACGGTCACGGCGTCTAATGCGACGGGTCAACCGGTGTCGGTTACTGACGCAACGGGCGCGGTTACCCAGTTCACGTATCTTCCGAATACTGGGTGGGCTGACACGGTTGTGGTGGCTGGTGTTCGCCGTTCACGGTTTGAGTATGACGATGCCGGGCGAACTATTCGGCAGCACGAACAGAATAGTGCGGGTACCGCAAACATTGCGACTGACGAGTTCACGTATGCTTGGGTAGGTAACCGCAGAACCCATAAACGGGCGAATGGTGCAACGGACACGTTTGATTACGACAAGCTCAACCGCCTGGTGAAATCAACGACGGATATTGGTACTACCGGTGTGCCTGCGACGGCGGTTTCTGAGGCTGGGTTTGATGTTGGGAACCTCGTGAACGTGAAAGATGCTCGCAACAATGTGACAAACATTGACGTATAACAACTGGGGGTTGATGTCGTCGCTGGTGGAGCCGTCTACCCCAACATTCCCAGCGGCCACGGATCGGACGTGGACGACAACGTATGATGCGGGTGGTTTGGCAACGGGTGAGACCCGGCCTGGTGGTGTGACGGTTTCTCGGGTGTTTGATGGGCAGGGTCGTCTCACTTCCGAGTCAGGGTCCGGTGCTGGGGTAACCACGGCGTCGAGGTCGTTCTTGTTTGATGTCGGGTCCAGGATGACATCTGCCGGTTCGCAGGAGTTCACGTATGACAGTCGTGGTTTGTTGTCGGGGTCTACCGGGCCCCAAGGTGCTTCGACGTTCGGGTTCGACATTGTGGGTCGTATGACAACACGTACCGATGCATCAGGTACGTCGAGCTTCTCTTATAACAACAGGTCTGATTTGACCAGTGTGACGTCGGGCGGAACGACCACGTCGTATGGGTGGTTGGGTTCGGGTGAGTTGGATTCGGTTTCGTATCCTGCGGGTGTGAACCGCAAGTACACCTATGATGATTTGGGTCGGGCGACGAATGATGTTGTGAAGAATTCGGCAAGCACGGTGTTGTCGCAACGCCAGTACGGTTACAACACCGATTCGACGTTAGCAACCTCGATCGTTTCTCAGGCTGGGAATCCTGCGTCGGGTTCGTACACGTACGGAAACGACGAGGGAGCGAGGCTCACGTCTTCGACGGTTGGTGGTGTCACGAAAACATACGGGTTTGACGCTGCTGGGAACCGAACGTTGGCTGATGGTCAGGTCTCGACGTTCGACGCACGGAACCGGCTGGTTTCGGGTGCGGGTACGAGTTATAACTGGTCGGCGCGTGGAACGCTTGCTTCGACGACGGGTACCGGCGCTGCGTCGTATGCGCATGATGGTTTGGATCGTTTGACGCAGGCTGGTGCTGTGACGTATGCGTATGACAGTTTGGATAGGGTCACAACAAGGACTCAGGGTGCGACCACATCGTTTAGTTATGCGGGTGTGGAGACTGATCCGGTGTCTGACGGGGTAGCAACGTATAGGCGGTCTCCGGGTGGGAACCTTTACGGTGTGGTTCGTAGTGGAACTCTGGTGTTGGCTGGTGTCGATCGTCATGGTGACGTTTCGTTTACGTTGAACCCAACAACCGGTGTGATAGCTGACAGCACGGTACGGGATCCGTGGGGCAAAGCACTCGGGACCACGGGTTCTACTCCGGCGGTCGGGTTTCAGGGTGACTGGACTGACCCAACAACCGGTTTGGTATGGATGGCCGCCCGCTGGTACCAGCCGAACACTGGGACGTTCACCGCACGTGACACGTACCCGGGTGAGGTCGGCGCCTACGCGACCCTTAACAGGTACACATACGGTCTTAACAACCCGTTGAAGTACAACGATCCGACTGGCAGGGTTGCTGCGCCTGCGGGTTGCGATAACGCGTGCCAGTCAGCGTATTTGCGACAGACGGGTGAGTTGTATGACGACCCGGCCGATTCGTTCAACGACAAATACCAACGAGGCGATCGTGACCCTGTTGTTGACATTTATGACGACGAAGAGGGGAATGCTGTGATCTGGGTATCGAACGACGTGGGAGTCGCCATTTCGACGGCGGCTGGCACGAGTCGCGTTTCGTTTGACGATCTTGCTGCGGGGACAACGACGACTTCCGGTTCTGGGCCATCTGCTTCGACAGCGGGTCCCGGTCCCGTGTCGAACTCTTTTTCGGTTCCGCGGCCGGTTGATACGAGACGGTTCATGGATGCGAATGGGAATTGTTATCTCGACGAGAACGGGAAGCCGTATCCGAAGGGCGATCAGAACATTTATCAGTGTTTGGATATGACCTCGGCTGAGCGGAATAGACAAGCCGAAGAGGTCAAGAAGAAAACGATGCCCAAATCGATCTCGCCATCACTCACGAGGGAACAATGGGCAAAACTAATCCTCGAAATTCGAGATAAAATGGCAGGAGATGCTCGAGCGATGTTGGCTGGGAAGCGGGCTGCGCCGACGCAGGGGACGTGTGTTGGTGTGGGTGTTTCTCTTATTGTCGGGGCCGAGGCCCAGACTTGTGATCTTGACGTCGGTGGACAGAAATTTAAAACGAAGTCGATTGGTTATTCGGTTGGGCTTCAGGTGAGTGCGGGTGTTGGCCCGTCGAGGGTGGTCAGCAACGCGACGACTATTGAGCAGTCGTTGGGTTGGAATGCTTGCTTGACTGGTTCAGCGCTTGGATCGCTTCAGATCTGCCTATCTATCGGGTTTGATCCGGCGACGGGGGTCACGACGGTGCCTCCTGATCCTAAGGATTGGGTTTGGTCGGCGGCACTTTCTGCTGGGGGGAAAGGTATTGGCGGGGGCGTTTCTCAGGGGATTGTGTTGACAGAGAGGGTCGGCAAGTGAAAGTTTTTTCTTTTCGGTCTATTTTTGGTTGGTTGTTGGTTGCGGTTTTGTTGGGTTCATGCGGTTCTGCGGATTCTGGTGGTTCTTCGGGGGGTCCGTCGGTGAGGCCTGTTTGTTTGACTACTCGGTGTGCGCAGATTTTTGATGGTCTTGGTGTGGATGCCAAGTTTTTTCCTATTTATGGGTCGACCTATAAGGATCCGGATCCACATAAGGGTCTGAGTGAGTATCTAGCAACGGGTGATGCTGACTTGGTCGTGGATATTGGGCCTAGACCGGGTTATGGACCTAGTTCTTTGGATCTTCCGAAGGGGTTGAAAGTTTTGCTGTTGGGTGATCAGGGGCTGCCCGATCTTTACCTTGATATTCAGAAGATTGGGAACGCAGTTGACCGAGAAGTCGAGGCAAAGCGGTTGATAGGACAACTCAAGGAGGCCGAACGGTCTGCCGTTCCGCCTGGTGACGGGAAAATGACTGCTGTTTGGATTAATGGCTCAGATGAGGGCGAACAATTTTATTTTATAAATCAAGCAATAGCTCCAGGTGAAGGATATCAGGTACTGGAAAAGCTTTTTGTCGTTGGCATTGATGGGTTGACCGACAAGGCAGTTTTAGCCTTGAGTCTGGATGAACTTGTTGTGGTCGATCCAGATGTCATTTTTTTCTCAAATACTTTTTCCGATGCGGGGGTTCCCAGTTTGGTAGTTTCTGATCCTCGTTGGAAGGGTTTGAAAGCTGTGAAGTCGAATCAAACCCTTTTGATTCGGTCAACGGATCTGCAGGGTTTCGGACCTCGCGATTACCTCGACTTCTATGATGCGGTCAAGAGCCTGTCGAGGTGACGTTTCTGCTGGTTCGTTGGAAGGGACCGGCAACGACGTCTTACGGGTGGTTGGCGTCTGGTGAGTTGGATACGGTGAGTTATCCGCAGGGTGTGAATCGCAAGTATACGTATGATGATCTTGGTCGTCCGACGGATGATCATGTGAAGACTGGTGGGGCTGTGACGTTGTCTCGCCGTCAGTACGCGTACAATACGGATTCGACGGTGGCTTCGACGACGGTGACACAGCCGGGTAACACTGGTGCTGGTGTGTTTACGTATGGTTATGACGGCTCTTCGCGGTTGGCGCGGCAGTGATCCGCGTTTGAGGGTCTGGGTCTTCCAGGCTGGTGATTCTCACACCTCCAACCGGAAGACCCCAGATGAGTTCTGATGCTATTGCTTGCGAGACGCTTGTGCGCGTGTTGACGGGCTTATCCGAGTACACCGTGCTGCACGCCACCGAATCGGACAACGAACTAGCCGTTGAAGTCATAGCGACTCGGACCAAGGCCCCGTGTCCTGGTTGCGGCGAGTTCTCATCC